>NZ_JBFAHQ010000007.1:70646-208584 GCF_040654235.1 Nocardia sp. NPDC050718
CCCACCACCACTTTTCCCCGCGGCGCCCCCCGCGGCCCCCCCCCCTAAAACACCACCCCCCCCCGCACGGCGTCCCCCCCCCCCGCTTCTCGTTTGTCTCTGCCTATCGGCGCATGAAGATCGGCACTTCGATGTCGTCGTCATCGTCACCGTCGTCGCCCTGGTCGGGGTTGTTGACGCGGTTCATGGCCTGCTCGGTGACCCTCTGCCGCTCCGATTCCCGGTAGCGCTCGGTGTCGCGGTAGCTCGGCGCGCTGGTGCGCCCGCTCGACACCCCGCTGGTGGCGGGCTCGGTCGCCCGGACCGGCGCCTCGCTCGTGCGCGCCTGGCCGACCTCGCCCGCCCGACCGGCACCGATCGGGCCGGACCCGACCCGGGTGTGCGATTCGGGCGCGGCCCGCCGGGACGGGCCGCCACCGTCGAAACCGGCCGCGATGACGGTGACGCGCACCTCGTCGCCCAGCGAATCGTCGATGACCGTACCGAAGATGATGTTGGCCTCGATGTGGGCCGCCTCCTGCACCAGCGAGGCCGCCTCGTTGATCTCGAACAGACCGAGGTCGGAGCCGCCGGCGATCGAGAGCAGCACGCCGTGCGCGCCGTCCATCGACGCCTCGAGCAGCGGCGAGTTGATCGCCGTCTCCGCAGCCTTCACCGACCGGCCCTCACCGCGCGCCGAGCCGATGCCCATGAGCGCCGAACCGGCGCCGGACATGACGGACTTGACGTCGGCGAAGTCGACGTTGATCAGACCCGGGGTGGTGATCAGGTCGGTGATGCCCTGGACACCGTTGAGCAGCACCTCGTCGGCCGAGCGGAACGCGTCCATCAGGCTCACCGCCGCGTCGCCCAGCTGCAGCAGCCGGTCGTTCGGGATGACGATGAGCGTGTCGCAGGACTCGCGCAGCAGGTTGATGCCGACCTCGGCCTGGTTGCCACGGCGCTTGCCCTCGAACGAGAACGGCCGGGTGACGACACCGATGGTCAGCGCGCCCAGCTTCCGGGCGATGCTGGCGACGACGGGCGCGCCACCGGTACCGGTGCCACCGCCCTCGCCCGCGGTGACGAAGACCATGTCGGCGCCCTTGAGCACCTCTTCGATCTCGTCCTTGTGGTCTTCGGCGGCCTTGCGGCCGACTTCCGGATCGGCACCGGCACCGAGGCCGCGGGTCAGCTCGCGGCCGACATCGAGTTTGACGTCGGCATCGCTCATCAGCAGGGCTTGGGCGTCGGTATTGACCGCGATGAACTCGACTCCCTTGAGTCCCTGTTCGATCATTCGGTTGACGGCGTTCACGCCGCCGCCGCCGATACCGACGACCTTGATCACCGCAAGGTAGTTGTGCGGGGGCGTCATGGGCTCTCGCCTTCCTTCGATCTTAAACCCTCAACCTCAACCATAGGGTTGGCGTTATGTCAAGTATCCGACTGCTGCGGAACGCTATTCGCAGCCACTGCGATCCCGGCGCAGGCGCGCCGAGACGAGAGCCAGAATCTTGTGCCACAAAGAGTGTCGCTCACTTTACCGTGACCAGATTCGGACTCGACACGTCGAACACGGTCCCCTCACGGGTCAGCAGCGGCAACACGACGGCAGCTTTGCGCTCGCCGTCGCCCGTGCCGCCCCACACTACCTTCCTACCGTCACGTAGGTTCAACGAGACGTCCGAAATCGACCGCGCGACAACCTCGCCCACCTGCACCGACAGCGCGGGTGGCAGTGTGACCAGCACATCCACCGCGGCCCTTGCCGCCGCGGGCCCGGTGAAGGACCCCTCGGTGAGCAGCTTCGGCACCCCGATCGGCGATGCGGGCTCGATCGCGAATTCGACGCTCTCGGCGTCGATCAGGTGCGCGCCGTCCGGTGATTCGATGTACAGCACCGGTGTTCGTTCCACCACGCTCACCAGCACGGTGGAGGGGAACGTGCGCTGGACCCGGACCGAACGCACCTTCGGGATCGCGGCCACGCGCTGGGCGATCGAGGTGGTGTCGATGCGCAACATCGAACGGCCGTCCGGGATTTCGAGCCGTGCGCGGACCTCCTCCTCGGAGACCGCGACCAAGCCGTCGACGCGCACGGTACGCACGGACAACACCGGGGTGAACCAGGCGAGAACAACGAGCACCGTCACCACGAGGAGACCGACCACCGTC
This sequence comes from Nocardia sp. NPDC050718, assembly GCF_040654235.1. Classification (NCBI taxonomy): domain Bacteria; kingdom Bacillati; phylum Actinomycetota; class Actinomycetes; order Mycobacteriales; family Nocardiaceae; genus Nocardia; species Nocardia sp. NPDC050718. Next base: position 72,804 of record NZ_JBFAHQ010000007.1, read on the forward strand.
CAGAGGCGGTAGCCGCGCCACCCGCGCGCGGCGGGCATCGGCAATCTCACCGGCCGCCCTGTTGCGGCCGGGCGCGCAAGCCGTCGAGGATCTGGCTGCCGAGCATGGTGACATCGCCGGCGCCCATGGTGATCACGACGTCGCCGGGCTGCGCGAGCGCGGCGACCTGCTTGCCCACCTTCGACATGTCCGGCTGGTAGTGCACCGGGCTCGTCACGGCCTGGGCCACCAGCGCACCGTTGACGCCGGGCAGCGGCTCCTCGCGCGCGCCGTAGACGTCGAGCACGACCACCTCGTCGGCCAGGCTCAGCGCGGCGCCGAACTCGGTGGCGAAGGTGGCGGTGCGGCTGTACAGATGCGGCTGGAACACCACGATCACCCGGCCGCGCGTGGTCCGCGCGCCGTCGCGTGCCTCCTGGGCGACCAGCTGGGCGGCGGCCTCGAGCACGGCGCGTACCTCGGTGGGATGGTGGGCGTAGTCGTCGAAGACGCGCACGCCGTTCTCCCGGCCGGTGAACTGGAACCGGCGGTGCACGCCACCGAAACCCTCCAGGCCCTGCACGATCTCGTCGATATCGGCGCCCGTGGCCCTGGCGGCCAGCAGCGCGGCCAGCGCGTTGAGCGCCATGTGCCTGCCCGGCACCGACAGCCGCACCGTGCGCGGGGTGCTCTCCCCCGCCAGCTCGAACTCGACGATGCCGCCGACATCGCGCGGCTGCCAATCGATCAGGCGCGCGCCCACGGGCACCGGGGCCGCCGACAGGTCGCCGGAGCCGTAGCCGAGGACCTCCACACCGCGCTCACGCAGTCGCGGGGCGACCCGATGCGCCAGCGCCAGCGAGCCCGGATCGTCCAGGCACACCACCAGCAGACCGCCCGGCGCGAGCCGGTCGGCGAAGTCGTCGAAGACCTGGATGTAGGCCTCGTCGGTGCCGAAGAAGTCCAGGTGATCGGATTCGATGTTGGTGACCACGGCGACGTCCGGGTCGTATTGCAGCAGTGAGCCGTCGGACTCGTCGGCCTCGGCGACGAAGATGTCACCGCTGCCGTGGTGGGCGTTGGTGCCCGCCTCGTTGAGCTCGCCGCCGACCGCGAACGACGGATCGGCGCCGCAGTGCTGCAGCGACACGATCAGCATCGAGGTGGTCGAGGTCTTGCCGTGCGTGCCCGAGACCAGCAGGGTCTTGTGCCCGCGCATCAGCGCGGCGAGCACGGTCGGGCGCAGTAGCACCGGGATGTGGCGCCGATTCGCCTCGACCAGTTCCGGATTGGTCTTCGGGATCGCGGCGTAGGTGGTGACGACGACCGTCGGGCCGCCGGGCAGCAGGTCGAGCGCGTCGGCGTCGTGGCCGATGCGGACCTGCGCGCCGCGTGCCCGCAGCGACAGCACGCCGCGGCTCTCGCGCGCGTCCGAGCCGGACACCGCGCCGCCGCGGGCGAGCAGGATCCGGGCGATGCCGGACATGCCGGCGCCGCCGATGCCGACCATGTGCACCCGTTCGAGTTCGGGCGGCAGCGCCGTAGCGAGTTCCTCGCCGCTCATCGGGCGACCTCGGTGACGATCCGGGCCACCGTGTCGGCAGCGTCGCGATGGCCCGCGCCTGCGGCGGCGCGGCTCATCTCGGCGAGTCGAGCGGGGTCGAGCAGCAGCGGAATCACCTCATCGATCACGTATTTCGGGGTCAGGTCGGCGTCGGCGACAATTCTGCCACCTCCCTGCGCGACCACGGGCCTGGCGTTGAACTCCTGCTCGCCGTTGCCGTGCGGCAGCGGCACGTAGAAGGCGGGCAGCCCGACCGCCGACACCTCGGCCACGGTCATCGCGCCGGAGCGGCAGACCACCGCGTCGGCGGCGGCGTAAGCCAGATCCATCCGGGACAGGTACGGCACGGCGACATACGGCGCGTCCGCGTCGGCGGTGCTCACCTCGACGCTGTTCTTCGGGCCGTGCGCGTGCAGCACCGCGATCCCCGCGGCCGCCAGCTGCGGCGCGGCGCCGGAGACGGCCTCGTTGAGGCTGCGCGCGCCCTGCGATCCGCCGAACACCAGCAGCACCGGGCCCTCGGCGGGCAGGCCGAAGTGGGCGCGGGCCTCGGCGCGCAGGGCCGCGCGGTCCAGACCGGTGATGGAGGCGCGCACCGGGATGCCGACGACCTGGGCGTCGGCCAGGCCCGAATCGGGCACCGCGGCAAGCACCTTCGCGGCGAGTTTGGCGCCGACCTTGTTCGCGATGCCCGCCTTGGCGTTGGCCTCGTGCACCACCACCGGCACGGCGCGCTTGCGGCCGAACAGGCCACCGCGCGCGGCGAGATAGGCGGGCAGGGCGACGTAGCCGCCGAAGCCGATGATCACGTCGGCCTGCACCTCGTCGATGACGGCCCTGGTCGCCTTCACCGAGGCGCGCACCCGGCCGGGCAGGCGCAGCAGGTCGGCGGAGGGCTTGCGCGGCAACGGCACCGGCGGGATCAGCTCGAGCGGGTATCCGCGTTCGGGAACCAGCTTGGTCTCCAGACCGCGTTCGGTGCCCAGCGCGGTCACCCGGATCGAAGCGTCGAGCGCGCGCAGGGCGTCGGCGACGGCGAGCGCGGGTTCGATATGGCCTGCGGTGCCTCCGCCTGCGACGATCACCGACAACCCGGGACGCGGGTGACTCACTTGGATCTACCTCGTTCTTTCGCGTGTGGCATCGGATAGGTCGGTTCCCATGCTCGGGTCGACCGTAGCGAACTGGTGCCGCGGCTCTGGGGGGCGCGTCGACGGCGCGGGGCCGGGCTCTCGCGGCGCGCGGCCGGACGCGGCCGCTCGGCCTTGGCTTTCGGGGCGGGCCTGCGCGGTGCGTCGGCCTTGAAGGGCGTGTACACCTCGGGCACCGGCAGCCGCAGCATCCGGCTCACCCGGCCGTCCTGCCCGGCCTGCAGCGCCGAGACCGCCTCCGGTTCGTGCCGGGCGGCGCTGGCGATGATGCCGAACATGAACAGCGTGATGGCCAGCGAGGATCCACCGGCCGAGACCAGCGGCAGCTGCAGACCGGTCACCGGCAGCAGCCCCACGACGTAGCCGATGTTGATCAGCGCCTGCGCGGTGATCCAGGTGGTGGCGGTCGCGGTGAGCAGCCGCAGGAACGGGTCGACCGAGCGCAGCGCGATCCGGATGCCCGCGTAGACGAACAGCGCGAACAGCGCCAGCACCAGCATGCAGCCGAGGAATCCGAGTTCCTCGCCGATGATGGCGAAGATGAAGTCGTTGTGCGAGTTGGGCAGGTAGCTCCACTTCGCGCGGCTCTGGCCGAGGCCGCGGCCCCAGATGCCGCCGTCGGCGAGGGAGTACTTGGCCTGGCGCGCCTGATAGTTCACGCCCTGCGGGTCGTCACCGGGGTTGAAGAACGCGCGCACCCGATCGGAGCGATACCCGGCCGACAGCGCCAGCACCGACGCCGCGACCACCCCGGTGACCATGATCCCGACGAACAGCCGTACCGGCAGCCCGCCGAACCACAGCAGCGCCATCAGCACGATGCCGAGCGCGATGGTGGTCGACAGGTTCGGTTCCAGCACCACCAGCAGGCACACCAGCAGACCGGCGGGCACCAGCGGCACCAGGATGTCCTTGAGCTGGGCGCCGCGCCGCGAAGCCAGCAGATGCGCGCCCCACACCACCAGCGTCACCTTGACGACCTCGGACGGCTGGATCGACAGCGGGCCGATGTCGAACCAGCGCCGCGCGCCACCGTGGATGGCGCCGATGCCGGGGATGAGTACCAGCACCAGCGCCAGCACCGAGATGCTGAAGATCGGGAACGACCACTGCCGCAGCAGCCGCAGCGGCAGCCGCAGCGCGATGTAGAAGGCGACGGCGCCGAGCGCGGCGAACATGGCCTGCTGGATGAACAGCGCGTACGCCGACCCGCCACCGGCGTACGCCTCGACACTCGACGCCGAGAGCACCATGACCAGGCCGAGCACGGTCAGCAGGGTCGCGATGGTGACGATCAGGTGAAAGGACGCGAGCGGACGGGCCAGCCAAGCGCCGAAGCGCTCCCCCGCCCAGCCGGTCCGCCGCGTCTCTGTCATAGGGCCCGCCCGATGTCACCGTCTTCCAGTGCCGTCACCGCGTCCACGAAGCAGCGTCCGCGGTGGGTGTAGTCGTCGTACATGTCCAGGGAGGCGGCCGCGGGGGCGAGCAACACGGTGTCTCCGGCGCGGGCCAGACCCGCCGCGGCGCGGACCGCGCGGCCCATGACCGCTTCGGCACGCTGGGATCTCGACGACTCCATGCCTGCATCGTCTCGCGCATCCAGCTCGATGACCGGGACCTCGGGTGCGTGTCGCGCCAATGCGGCGGCGATCACCGGCGCGTCGGCACCGAACAGGACCGCGCCGACCAGCCGGTCGCCCACCTCCTCGATCAGGTCGTCGACGCTCGCGCCCTTGAGCAGGCCGCCCGCCACCCAGACCACGTGCGGGTGCGCCAGGATCGCGGCGCGCGCGGCGTGCGGGTTGGTGGCCTTGGAGTCGTCGATGAAGTCGACCCCGCCCAGTTCGCGGACGAACGCGGTGCGGTGCGGGCCCACCTTGTGCTCGGCCAGGCCCTCCTTCACGAACTGCGGCGCCACATCGATCGCCCTGGTCAGCGCGGAGGCGGCGAGGGCATCCGCGATGCCGGCCGGGCCCTGCGGGCTGATGTCGGAGGTCTCGGCGAGGATCGCGGCCTTGGTGAACGCGCGGTCGAGCAGCTTGCCGTCGACCACGCCGAGTTCGCCGTCGGCGGGCACCCCGATCCGGAAGCCGACGGTACGCCGGGCCTTGGCCTTGCGCGCCAGCGAGCCCGCCACCGGATCGTCGAGGCCGACGACGCCGACCCGCCCGGTCAGCGCGCGCGCCTTGGCGGCGGCGTAGGCGTCCAGGCCGCCGTGCCAATCCAGGTGGTCCTCGGCGACATTGAGCACGACCCCGGCCTCCGGGCGCACCGACGGCGCCCAGTGCAGCTGGAACGAGGACAGCTCGACCGCGAGCACCTGCGGGCCGGGATTGCGTCGCAGCGCGTCCAGGATCGGCAGGCCGATATTGCCGCAGGCCACGCTGGCGATGCCGGCGGCACGCAGGATCGAGTGCGTCATATTGGTGGTGGTGGTCTTGCCGTTGGTGCCGGTGATCACCAGCCACTTGCGGACCGGACCATAGATCCTGGCCTGGTCGACCCACCAGGCGAACTCGACGTCACCCCAGACCGGGATGCCCTCGGTGACAGCGGAGACCAGCACCGGCGAGTCCGGCCGCCAGCCCGGGCTGGTGATGACCAGCGCGAACCGGCTCAGATCGGCGTTCTCCAGCTCGACGCTGGTGGCGACCTCGAGACCCAGTTCGGCGGCCTCGGCCAGCGCCTTGGCGCCGCTGTCGGTGACCACCGGATGCGCGCCGATATCGCGCAGCGGTTCGATCAGTGAGCGCCCGGAGACGCCCCAGCCCGCGACGAGAACGTCACGGCCACGCAGGAATTCGAGCATGGGGCCCGGGGAACGGAGGGCGCGGGGAGAGTGTTCGACCATGTTCGTCCTCACCCGACCTGCGAAAGGTATTCGCTGTAGAACAGTCCGAGACCCACGGCGGCGGCGATGCCGGCCAGGATCCAGAACCTGATGATCACCGTGGTTTCCGCCCACTTGCTCAATTCGAAGTGGTGATGGAACGGCGCCATCTTGAACAAGCGGTTGCGGGTGGTGCGATACACCGCCACCTGCAACACTACCGACGCCGCCTCGGCGACGAACAGCGCGCCGATGACGACCATCAGCAGCTCCGTGCGGGTGGTGACCGACAGACCGGCCAGCATGCCGCCCAGCGCCAGCGAACCGGTGTCGCCCATGAAGATCTTGGCGGGCGCGGCGTTCCACCACAGGAAGCCGATGCACGCGGCGGCCGCGGCGGCGCACACCAGCGCCAGGTCCAGCGGGTCGCGCACGTCGTAGCAGCCGGCCTCGGGGCTGGTGGAGCACGCGTTGCGGTACTGCCAGAAGGTGATGATCACGTACGCGCCGAGCACCAGGCTCATCGAACCGGCGGCCAGACCGTCCAGGCCGTCGGTCAGGTTGACCGCGTTGGACCAGGCCACCACCAGCAGGCAGACGAAGACGACGAACACGATCGCGCCCATCGACACCGTCGAGATGTCGCGCACATAGGAGATGTGCTTGCTGCCCGGGGTGAGCCCGTTCTGGCCACGGAACTGCAGCACCAGCACCGCGAACAGGACCGCGGCGCCGATCTGGCCGATGTACTTGCCCGCGGCCGACAGGCCCAGGTTGCGCTGCTTGCGCAGCTTGATGAAGTCGTCGAGGAAGCCGACCACGCCGAGCGCGGTGGTCAGCCCGAGCACCAGCAGACCCGAGGCCGTCGGGCCCTCGGCGTCGTAGCCGATGCCGATCAGGTGCGAGCCGAGGTAACCGGCCCACATGCCGATCAGGATGGCGACGCCACCCATGGTGGGGGTGCCGCGCTTGGCCTGGTGGCTGGCCGGGCCGTCGACCCGGATCTCCTGGCCGAAGCCCTGTCTGGCGAAGACCCGGATCAGCAACGGCGTCAACAGGATCGACACCGCCAGTGCGATCCCCGCCGCGAAAAGAATCTGCCTCATCGAGCCGCCTCCGTGCTACCTTCCCCTGCCCTGGTCAGGTGCTCGGCGACGGCCCACAGGCCCACCGCCTTCGACGCCTTGACCAGTACCACATCGCCCGCGGCGATCTCGTCGTCGAGCAGCGCGATCGCCGCCTCGATATCGGGCACGAGGATCGACTCCTCGCCCCATGAGCCTTCCATCACCGCGCCCTGGTGCATTCCCCGGGATGGCCGTCCGGTGCCCACCACGATCAAACGGTCGACGTCGAGGCGGACCGCGAGGCGGCCGATCGCGTCGTGCTCGATCACCGAGGTGTCGCCGAGCTCGCCCATCTCGCCGAGCACGGCCCAGCTGCGGCGCGGCTCCTCACCCGCCTTGGCCAGCGTGACCAGCGCCTTGAGCGCGGCCTTCACCGAGTCCGGGTTGGCGTTGTAGGAGTCGTTGATGACAGTGACGCCCTCGGCCGTGGTGCGCACGTCCATCCGGCGCGCCGAGGCCGCGGTGGCGCCCGACAGCGCCTGCGCGACGGTGGCCAGGTCGGCACCGCACTCCAGCGCGACGGCGGCCGCGGCCAGCGCGTTGCCGACCTGGTGCTCGCCGTGCACGGCCAGCCGCACCGGCACGGACTCGCCGCGCGCGTGCAGGGTGAACCGGGCGCGGGCCTGCTCGTCGGTGACCACGTCGGTGGCGCGGATGTCGGCGTCACCGGCCAGACCGACCTTCACCACGCGCGCCTTCGTCCGCGAGGCCATGGCGGCGACGTTCGGGTCGTCGGCGTTGAGCACGGCCAGTCCTTCGGCGGGCAGCGCCTCGACCAGCTCACCCTTGGTCTGGGCGATGGCCTCGCGGCTGCCGAACTCACCGAGGTGCGCGGTGCCGACATTGAGCACGACGCCGATGCGCGGCGGGGCGATGCGCGCCAGCGCGGCGATGTGACCGGGTCCGCGGGCGGACAGCTCGAGCGCGAGGAATTTGGTGTCCAGGCCGGCGCGCAGCGCGGTCCAGGGGTGCCCGAGCTCGTTGTTGAACGACCCGGGCGGGGCGACGACCGGACCCAGCGGCGCCAGCACGGCGGCCAGCAGGTCCTTGGTCGAGGTCTTGCCGGAGGACCCGGTGACGCCGACGACGGTCAGCCCGGTGCGCGCGGCCAGCCGCTCGGTGCTGGCGCGCGCCAGCTCGGCCAGCGCCGCGAGGACGGCGGCGCCGGAGCCGTCGGCGTCGGCGCTCAGCGCGACCGAGGTCGCCGGGACCGAACCGCGGTCCGGCGCCACGACGATCGCGGGCACGCCGACCGGCCGGGCCGCCAGCACGGCGACCGCGCCCGCGGCCACCGCGGCGGCGGCGTAGTCGTGTCCGTCGGAGGTGGCGCCCGGCAGCGCGAGGAACAGATCGCCGGAACCGATTCGGCGCGAATCGAATTCGACCGAACCGGTCACCAGTGCCTGAGGGTCGGGTACGTCGTGCAGCTCGCCGCCGACGACGTCCGCGATCTCCCGCAGTGTCATCTCGATCATGAAACCGTCAAGTCCTCCGAGTCCGTCTGCGGACTGTGTCGTGTCTGCAGGGTTTCCAGCGCCGCCGCGACCACCTCGCGGTCGTCGAAGGGATGCTTGACGCCCTGGATCTCCTGACCCGCCTCGTGGCCCTTGCCCGCGATGAGCACCACGTCGCCGGACCGCGCCCAGGCGAGGGCGGCGGCGATGGCCGCCGCGCGGTCACCGATCTCGCGGATCTCGCCGCGGTCGGTGGCCGGGAGTTCGTGCGCACCGGCCACCACGGCGGCCCTGATGGCCGCCGGGTCCTCGGTGCGGGGATTGTCGTCGGTGACGATCAGCAGGTCGGCGCCGCGCGCGGCGGCCGCGCCCATCAGCGGGCGCTTGGCCGCGTCGCGGTCGCCACCGGCGCCGACGACGACGGCCAGCCTGCCGTGCCCGGCCTCGGTGAGGTGACCGCGCAGGGTGGCCACCACCGATTCGACCGCGGCGGGCTTGTGCGCGTAGTCGACGACGGCGAGGAAGTCCTGGCCGCGCTCGACCCGCTGCATGCGGCCGGGGACGTCGACGGTGGCCAGCGCGGGCGCGGCGACGGCCGGATCGACCCCGGCGGCGGCGCAGGTCGCGACGGCCAGCAGGGCGTTGGCGACGTTGTAGCGGCCGGGCAGCCGCAGCCGCACGGTCAGTTCACCGTCCGGGCCCGCCGCGGTGAACTCCTGCTCGCCGCCGGTGGCGTCGACGTCACCGGTGACCTGCCAGGTGGCCGGGCCGGTGGTCGACACGGTGACCGGCGCGGTGAGATCGCCGGCGAGCCGGGTGCCCCACTCGTCGTCGACGCAGATCACCGCGGTGCGCGCGGCGACCGGCGAATCCGCGTCGAAGAGCTTGCGTTTGGCGGCGAAGTAGTCCTCGAAGTCGGCGTGGAAGTCGAGGTGGTCCTGGGACAGGTTGGTGAAGGCGCCGACGGCGAAGCGCACGCCGTCGACCCGGCCCAGGGCCAGGGCGTGGCTGGAGACCTCCATCACGACCGCCTGCACGCCCTGCTCGACCATCGCGGCGAACATCGCGTGCAGCTGCGGCGCCTCGGGGGTGGTGAGCGCGCTGGGCACCCGCCTGCCGCCGATGCGGGTCTCGATGGTGCCGATCAGCCCGGTCGACAGGCCCGCCGCGGCGAGCCCGGCCTCCACCAGGTACGAGGTGGTGGTCTTGCCGGAGGTGCCGGTGATGCCGATGATGCGCAGGCGGTCGCTCGGGTGGCCGTAGATCTCGGCCGAGAGCTCACCGAGCACGGCGCGCGGCCGCTCGCGCACCAGGACCGGCACGGCGACCTCGCCGATCAGGGCGGCGCCTGCGGCGTCGGTGTACACGGCCACCGCACCGCGGTCGATGGCGTCGGCGGCGAAGCGCGCGCCGTGCGCGTTCGCGCCGGGCAGCGCGGCGAACAGGTCACCGGGGCGCACCGCGTTGGAACGCTGCTCGATGCCGGTGACGGTCGGTTCGGTGGTCACCGGGGTCGCCACCGTGGCGCCGGTGAGGTCCAGCAGGGCCCGCAGCGACGTCGACGGCGGCGTGGTGGGCCGGAGCGCGTGCGGGCTGGACTGCGCGGGCACAAGGCTCCTCTCTGAGAGTGATCGAGCGCGTGGGCGAGACGAGCAGTCAGGTTACCGACGCGCGGTGTCGGATGGACAACGCGGGTTGTGCCTAGGCGGAGGAGTTAGAGCCCGGCCTCCAGCACCAGCCGTTTGGGCTCCGGCGACGGCGGCACGCGGTCACGCTGCAACGCCCAGGAGGCGATGCTGTGGAACAGCGGCGCGGCCGACCCGCCACCGCTGCCGTCGGAGCTGCGGATCGGCGCGTCGAGCATCATGCCGATCACATAGCGGGGGTTGTCGGCGGGCGCCATCCCGGCGAAGGTGATGTAGAACGACGAGGACGAATAGCACCGGCAGCCCGGGTCGACCTTCTGCGCGGTGCCGGTCTTGCCCGCCACCTGATAGCCCTCGATGGCGGCCGGGGCGCCGGTGCCCATCTGGTAGCCCATCGGGTCCTTCTGCACGGTCGCCTGGAAGACGGTGCGCAGCGTGTTCGCGGTCTGCGGGCTCACCACCCGCACGCCGTCGGGCTGCAGTTCCTCGGTGCGGGTGCCGTCGGGGGCGATCCTGGCCTTGACGATGCGCGGCGGGATGCGCAGGCCGTCGTTGGCGATGGCCTGGTACATGCCGGTCATCTGCAGGGTCGTCATCGACAGGCCCTGGCCGATGGGCAGATTCGCGAAGGTGCCGCCGGACCACTGATCGCGCGCGGGCACCTGGCCGGGGCTCTCGCCGGGCAGGCCGATCCCGGTGCGCTTGCCGAGCCCGAAGCGGTCGACCATGTCGGCGAAGCGATCCTCACCCACCCGCTGCGCGAGCATGAGAGTGCCCACGTTGGAGGACTTCCCGAAGATGCCGGTGGTCGTGTACGGCGCGGTGCCGTGCTGCCACGCGTCGTTGACGGTGACCCCCGCCATCCGGATCGAGCCGGGCACCTGCAGCACCTCGTCGGGCGTGGTGAGCCCGTACTCGATGGCGGCGGCCGCGGTGACGATCTTGTTCACCGAGCCGGGCTCGAACGGTTCGGCGACCGAGGGGTTGCTCATGTCGGCCGAGGCCCAATGCTGTGGTCCCAGTGCGGGATTGAAGGTGTTGTCGTTGGCCATCGCCAGCACCTGGCCGGTCTTGGCGTCGAGCACCACCGCCGAGGCCGAGGACGCGCCGGAGAGCTGCTTGGCCTGCTGCACCTGCTGCTGGACGTAGTACTGCATGTCCTCGTCGAGGGTCAGCTCGACGCCGTAGCCGTTCACCGCGGGCTGCTGGTCGCGATAGCTGCCGGGGATCACCGCGCCGTCGGACCCGCGATCGTAGGTGCGCGAACCGTCGGTGCCGGCGAGCACCGAGTCCAGCGCGGACTCCAGGCCGATCTGGCCGTGCCCGTCCCAGCCGGTCGCGCCCACCACATTGGCCGCCAGGGCGCCGCCGGGGTATTCGCGCAGGTCCTGACGTTCGGCGCCGACCTCAGGGAACTTGGCCTGGATCTCCGAGGCCACCCGCGGATCGACATTGCGGGCCAGGTAGGTGAAGGTCTTGTCGCTGCGCAGCTTGTCCAGCAGCTCTTCTTCCTTGGGCGCCCCGGCGCCGAGCTTCTCGTGGACGAACTTCGCGATGTCCTTCAGGCGCTGCTCGGGGTCGGGCGCGCTCGGCTTGGTCTTCTTGGCGTCGGCCAGCTGCTGGCGCACCCGGACCGGCTGGAAGGTCAGCGCTTTCGCGGTGATGGTGAAGGCGAGCTGGTTGCCGTGCCGGTCGGTGATCGGGCCGCGCACGGCGGCCTCGGTCTCCTTGGTGGTGCGCTGGGACGCGGCCTGCGCGGAGAGCGCGGGCGCGGCCAGACTCTGGATGTAGAGCAGTTGCAGTGCCACCACCGCCAGCGTCGCCAGCAGGGTGACCCGGCCGACGCCGAGGCGCAACCGGATCGGCCGGTCCGGCGAGAGCGACCCCGATCGGCGGGCCCTCGACGAGACCGGCCCGCGTCGCTGTCGCGACGCGGGCCCGCTCTGCCTCATCGACCGCCCTCCGGAGCGACGATCCGCGGTGACTCGCTCGGCGGCCCCGCGACCCGGCCGGGTAGGCCGGCCGCGACGCCCGGGGCGGGCGGCGGCGAGTCGGCCGGTGCGACCGGTTCGCCCTGGTCGTTGGGGGCGGCGACGTCGACCCGGTCAGGCACGGTGACCGGGGCGATCGGTGCGGGCGCCGTGCCCTCGGCGGGTGCGGGTGCCTGACCTTCGGCGGGTGCGGGCGCCGGACCGTCGGCGGGTGCGGGTGCGTCGGCGGGCGGGACGGCGTCGGCCGGGGCCAGCGGAGCAGGCGCCGGAGCGACGGCGGGCTGCGGCGCGACGGCCGGGGCCTGCGGCGCGGCGGGCGCCGCGCCCTGAGCCGCGGGCGCGGCGAGCACGTTCGCCGGGGTACCGCTCGGCGTGGCCGGACCAGTGGTCGAGGCGCCCGGCTGCACCGGAACCACCCGCTCACCCTGCGCCTGAGCATGGCCCGGCGCGGGGTTCGGCGTGGTGGTCGGCGGACCGTTCAGCGGCGGCACCGGCGCACCCTGCGCGGGCGTCGGCGTCCCGATGACGGTCACCTCACCGCCGGGGCCGAGCACCAGCCGGGCCGGGTCCTTGGCCGGGATCATGCCCAGTTCCCTGGCGCGCGCGGCCAATTCGGGCGCGGAGTCGGCGGCGGCGACCTCACGCTGGAGCGCGGCCCGCTCGTCGGCGAGCTTGCGGTTGACCGTCCTGGCGTCGCCGAGCTGGTAGCTGTCCTCGGCGGCGCGCGTAGTCAGCAGGAGGGTCAGCGCCAGGCCGCAGCCGAGCAATCCGATGATGGCGGTGACGAACGGGATCCGCCCGGCCATCGTCGAGGCCCGCTCGGGCAGCTCGATCCCGTCGAGCAGCTGCTCCCTGGTGCGCTTGCGCGCGTAGGCCCGCTGCGCGGCACCGGATTTCACCCGTTCTGCCGCCTCGACGCGACGGGCCGTACGCCCCGGCACGGCGACGGTGCTCGTCCGCACGCTCATCGTGTCCCCTCCTGTGTCCTCCCTGACCTCTCCGCGATCCGTTCGGCCGCGCGCATCCGCACCGGCGCGGATCGCGGGTTGACCTCGATCTCGGACTCGGTCGCCTTCTCCGCACCTCGGGTCAGCATCCGGAATTCCGGTCCCATGCCGGGCAATTCGACCGGCAGGTCCATCGGCGATCTGGACACGATCCGTGGCGCGAACTCCTGCTTGACCAGCCGGTCCTCCAGCGACTGGTACGACATGACGCAGATCCGCCCGCCCACGCGCAGCGAGTCGAGCGCCGCGGGCAGCGCCGCGCGCAGCGAATCGAGCTCGCCGTTGACCTCCACCCGCAGAGCCTGGAACGTGCGCTTGGCCGGATGACCGCCGGTGCGCCGCGCCGCGGCCGGGATGGTGTCGTAGAGCAGCTCGACCAGCTCGGCGCTGGTGGTGAACGGCTTGACCGCCCGCCTGCGCAGCACCTCGGAGGCGATCTTGCCCGCGAACCGTTCGTCGCCATAGGTTTTCAGCACCCGGGCCAGGTCGCCGTGACTGTAGGTGTTGAGCACGTCGGCGGCGGTCGGGCCGGTGGTCGGGTCCATCCGCATGTCCAGCGGCGCGTCGACGGAGTAGGCGAAGCCACGATCGGCCTCGTCGAGCTGCATGGACGACACCCCGAGGTCCATCAGAATCGCTGACACCGCGGCGATCTCGGGCAGGCCCGCCTGGCTCAGCGCGTCGGCGATGCCGTCGTAGCGGGTGTGCACCAACGTGATCCGGTCGGCGTAGGGCGCGAGCCGCTCGCCCGCCAGTTTCAGCGCGGTGGTGTCGCGGTCGAGCCCGACCAGGTGCGCGTTCGGATAGGTGCGCAGGAAGTGTTCGGCATGGCCGCCGAGGCCGAGCGTCGCGTCGATGTAGACGGCGCCCGGTTCGCTCAGCGCGGGGCCGAGCAGTTCGTCGGCGCGTTCGAGCAGGACCGGCACATGACGGGGGTTCTCGGTGTCATGGTTCACCTCGACCTCCCGGGATACTGCCTCGCGTCGCAGACGGGTCGCCTTGCCACACAGTGCTTTTCGAATGAGATTGCGGTCTGAATGAAGCCGTTCCACCGCCCTTGCGATGGAACCGGCGAATGCGTCGAGGTCTCTGACCGAGGCGCGGCACCTGGCGTCGGGGAAGTACGTCAGGGTCCGCGCCCGGGCAGAGGCCTCGCAGCACTCGCGTGCTCCGAGCTAGAAGATCCCGCCCAGCGACTCGTCTCTGGCTTGCGCGTAGTCCTCCTCGTGCTCGGCGAGGTAGGACTCCCACGCCTGCTTGTCCCATATCTCGAGGAAGTCGACCGAACCGATCACCACGCAATCTCGCGTGAGATCGGCATAGCGTCGATGGTCCGGCGACAGCGTGATCCGGCCCTGTGCATCCGGACGTTGCTCGTCGGTGCCCGCCGCCAGCGCTCGGACGAAAGCCCTTGCCTGCGGGTTGCTTCGAGACGCCGCGGCGGCCCGCCGCGCGAGCGCGGTGAACTCGTCCCTCGGGTACACGGCCAGGCTGTGGTCTTGACCTTTGGTGACCATCAACCCTCCCGCCAGTTCGTCTCGAAACTTCGCAGGCAACGTCAGTCGCCCTTTGTCGTCCAGGCGGGGGGTGTAGGTACCGAGGAACATCTCGGCCACCTCCCTACTGGATCACCTCGCCGTACGGCCTCTCCTGTAGTGCGCGACCCACATTACCCCACTTTCCCCCACTTTCAATCGAAACCCCGGGTGATCTCGCTCCCCGCCAACACAATTCCGCAGGTCATGCCAGCTATCACCGAGATTCGGTGTTATCGCGTGTTCGGGCAACCCGCGCGGGTCGGCAACCCGTGGTTCCGACAACGTTCAGCAAACATCGCAGGTGCCACCAGCGGCGGCGCGGGCTGTGGGGGCGCGGTGGGGAACGGTGGGGAAAGTGGGGGAACCGCCCTGACCATCGATCCGGCGGCCCCACCACCGTGAAACAGGCGAAGGCGGCGCCACACCCGATCGGGTGCGGCGCCGCCTTCGATGCCGTGATGTCTCGGCTACAGCCGAGTTACTCCTGCTCGAACCTTCGACGGAAGCGATCTTCCATCCGCTCGGAGAAGCCGCCGGACTTGCGCGGACGACCGCCGCGTCCGGTCGAGCCGCCCGTGGGGCCGGAGCCCGCGCCGGGGGTCTCGGTCGAGTCCGGCCGAGCGGACCTGCGCGAGTTGCCGATCATGAGCAGCACGCCGGCACCGAACATGGCGATGAATCCGACGAGGCTGATGATCGGGAAGCCGCCCGGCTTGAACGGGGCGGCGATGCCGGCGACGAGCAGGAACAGGCCGATGGCGAACAATGCCGCCGCCTGCAGTCTGCGTCGACTCGACGTGGAGCGAAGACGTCCGCCGCGGACGGACGAGGCGAACTTCGGATCCTCAGCATAGAGAGCGCTCTCGATTTGTTCGAGCATGCGCTGCTCGTGCTCGGAGAGTGGCACGGTACCTCCCCCGGCACTAGGCGTGGCTGGTCGCCTCCGGGTAGGCGACGGGTAGCCGACCTTGGCGGCTATCTGCTCCCCATGATACGAGTTCGATCGAAGCCGTACCACCTACTCGGTGATAACTAAGCGGTCATGTCCCGGTCGCGACTCGGCTGCGGGCGTGTCTTGGCGGCGGCGACCAGCGCATCGTCGATGTCGTAGAGGAATGCGCCCACCCGTGAGCAGAACTCGTCGGCGCGGGTGTCGGTGACCGCGCGGTCCAGCCCGGCCTCCAGATCGGCCCGCAATTGCGAGTGCGCCTCGAAGTAGTCCGCCCACATCGCGAACTCGGGACTCGCGCGCCGCAGCAGCACCCAGGCGCTGCGCGAGCGCGCCCGGGGCGCCCGATCGGCGCCGGTGAGCGCGATCATCGCGCCCGCGCCGCGCAGGGCCGCCAGGTAGGCGGTGCGGAACCGCTCACCCGGGTCGTGTTCCCAGGCCGAATCGGTGAGCAGGGCGTCGGCCTGACGTAGCAGCCCGCCCGCGCGACCGTCGTGCCCCGCGTGCTCCCGACCATCGTTGCGACCAGCCATCTGCTGCCCCTTTCGCCCCTCGCACAGATCGAACAAGCATTCGAACGTTTGAATTGAGATTGAATATAGGGACACCCACCGACAACTTCCGCGCCAGCGCGCCATCGACGAGAGCCATGACAGCCGTCAAGCCGAATCACACCCCCGCACCCGTCGTCGTCGACCTCAGCGTCGCCGCCCTGCGCGCGCGCCTGCACGACGCCCTGTCGGTGTATGTCGCCGCCATGGACTATCCACGCGGCACCGAGCATCACCGCGCCCCGATGTGGACCGAGCACACCACCCGGGCGGGCTGGCGTGCCGTGGCCGCCGTGCTGCCGGACGACTCCGGCGCCGTCGACCTGCGCACCGCCCCGATCCTCGCGATCGCCTACGGCTACAGCGGCGCGCCGCGGCAGTGGTGGCATCAGCAGGTGCACACCGGGATGCGCCGCTGCGGCTGGCCCGAGGCCGCGGCCCGCGAACTGCTCGCCGACTACTTCGAACTCACCGAGTTGCACGTGCATCCGGCCGCGCAGGGCCGCGGGATCGGCTCGACGCTGCTCGAGCGGCTGCTGGCCGACCGCACCGAGGCCGCGGTGCTGTTGTCGACGCCCGAGGTGCCCGAGGAGGACAACCGGGCCTGGCGGCTGTACCGGCGGGCCGGATTCACCGACGTGATCCGCAATTTCGTGTTCGCGGGCGACACCAGGCCGTTCGCCATCCTGGGACGGCGGCTGCCGCTGCCCGCGTCCGGCGCGTGAGGACGGCAGGCACGACGGTCGTCGTCGGTTCCGGGCACAACGCGCTGGTCGCGGCCTGCTACCTGGCCAGGGCCGGACAGCGGGTGCAGGTGCTCGAACGCGACGAGGTGCCCGGCGGCGCGGTCTCGACGGTCGAGCGGTTCCCCGGCCACCTGGTGGATCGCGGGTCCTCGGCGCACATCATGATCCGGCACACCGGGATCATCGAGGAGCTCGAACTCGACCGGTTCGGGCTGCGCTACATCGACTGCGATCCCTGGGGTTTCACGCCGTCGGACGGCGTGCGCCCGCCGATCGTCTTCCATCGCGATCTCGACCAGACCTGCGCCTCGATCGCCGCGGCCTGCGGCGCGCGCGACGCCGACGCCTACCGCCGCTTCGTCGGGGTGTGGGGCGAGCGCAGCGCGCGGGTGATGCGCGCGTTCGGCGGTCCGCCGACGCCGGGCAGGCTCGTGCGCTCGTTCTGGGGGCTGGACGCGCGCGCGGGCGGCAGCGCCCTGTCCCGGGAGTTCCTGCAGACCGGGGACGCGCTGCTGGACTACTGGTTCGACGACGAACGCCTCAAGGCGTCACTGGCCTGGTTCGGCGCGCAGTCGGGCCCGCCGATGTCGGAACCCGGCTCGGCGCCGATGGCCGGTTTCGCCGCGCTCATGCACACGTTGCCGCCCGGCCGGGCCGTGGGGGGAAGTGGGGCGCTCAGCACGGCCCTGATCGCCCGGCTGCGCGCCGACGGCGGCGAGCTGCACACCGGCGACGCCGTCACCGCCCTGCGCCGCACGGGCGACGGCTGGCGGGTCACCACCGCCGCGGGCCGGAATCTGCGCGCCGACACCGTGATCGCGGGTTCGCACATCCTGGCGACCCTGGAGCTGCTGCGCGCGGGCGACTTCGACGCGGACACCCTGGACGACTGGCAGCGCCGCATCCGGGTGGGCCCCGGCATCGGCATGGTGGTGCGCCTGGCCACCGACCGGCTCCCCGACTATCCCGGCGCCACGACCGCCGAATCCGCCCGCGGCCTGCAGTTCCTCGTCTCGGACCGGAATCAGCTGCGGCGCGCGCACGGTGCCGCGGCCGGTGGTGACCTGCCGCCACGACCGGTGGTGCTGGCGATGAGCTTCAGCGCGCTCGACCCCACCATCGCGCCGCCCGGCGAGCACCAGCTGTCGCTGTGGGCGCAGTGGCATCCGTACGCGCTCGCCGACGGCAGCGACTGGGCCGACCACGCCGAACACGAGGCCGACCGGATCGTCGCGGAGGTCGAGCGGTACGCGCCCGGCTTCGCGTCGTCGGTGCGGCAGCGGTTCGTGCAGACACCCGTCGATCTGGAGCGCGAGATGGGTTTGCGCGGCGGCAATGTCATGCACGTGGAGATGTCGCTGGATCAGATGATGCTGTGGCGGCCGCTGCCGGAGTTGTCGGGGCAGCGGGTGCCGGGGGCGCCCGGGCTGTATCTGACGGGCGCGTCGACCCATCCCGGCGGCGGCGTCTCCGGTGCCAGTGGGCGCAGCGCGGCGCGGCTCGTGCTCGGCGATCGCCGGATCCGCCGGTTCTCGCTGTCGCGCGGGCGATGAGGGCCGGACTCGCGGCGCGCGGCGCGGCACCGTCGTCCCTCGTGACCGACAAGCGACACCGATGATCGGCACCCGGGGCCACCAGCTCGTCGACCGGCTCGGACAGGGCGCGGCGGTGTTCGGTCGATGGTTGCGGGCCGAGCCCGCGCGGGCGCTGCCGACCGCCACGGCGATCCTGCTGGTCCTGGTCCAGATCGCGTATCCGTTGAGCGCGGGCGTGATCCGTGACCGGATCACGATCGTCGTCGTCGCGCTGTCGGCGGCGACCGCGCTCGCGCACGCGGCGACGACGCGGGGCGGGCGCTGGGCCGCCGGGTTCTTCGTCATCGTCTCCGGGCTCGGGCTCACCGCCGAGATCGTCGGGACAGCCACCGGGTTCCCGTTCGGCGCCTACGCCTATGCCGTCGACCGGATCGGACCCGCGCTCGCCGAGGTGCCGCTGGTGGTCCCGCTGGCCTGGACCGGCGGGCTCTATCCGATCTGGATCGTCGCGGGGGTGCTCGTGCGCGGCGCGGCGGGCCGAGCCGGGCTCTTCGTGGTCGGGGCGGTCGGCTGGGATCTGTTCCTCGATCCGCAGATGGTGGCCGACGGTCAGTGGACCTGGGCGGTCACCGATGCCGGGCTGCCCGGTCTCCCCCAGATCCCGTACACCAACTACCTCGGCTGGGCGCTGGTCGCCACGCTGATGGCGGTGCTGCTGACCGTGCTCGACCGCCGGGTGCCGCCCGCGCACGACCCGTCGGTGGCGGTGCCGGTGGCGGTGTTCGTCTGGACCTGGCTCGGCTCGGGCCTCGCCCACGCGGTGTTCCTCGGCCTGCCCGCCTCCGCCTGCTGGGGTCTCGCCGGGCTCGCGCCGCTCGGCGTCCCGCTGCTGCTGCGTGCGCGGGACCTGTCCCGCGACCGCGCGCGCTGAGTCGGCGGAGTACCCGAATCCGGCGGGAAATGCCTGTTCGGCGCGGATGCGCGCGACCCGGTGGGCCCGTCGTGTGGGTTCTCGGGCCCGGGCCTGGCACGATGTCACCCGTGCAGCCGAGTCTCGTCGCCGACATGCCCACTCCGTCGCCACGTCGTCGCGTGCCCGCGCGGCGCGTCGCCGCGGTCGCCGTCCTGCTGGCGCTGCTGGTGCCCGCGCTGGCCGGGTGCCTGCGGGTGCAGGTGTCGATGGGCGTGTCGTCCAACGACCGGGTGTCGGGGCGCATCGTCGCCGCGGTGGTGCCGACCGGCCCCACCGACAAGGGCCCGCAGCTCAAGGCACCGGACCAGCTGGCCGCCAAGGTGCGCATCGAGAACTACAACCAGGACGGCTTCGTCGGCACCCAGGTGTTCTTCGACGATCTGACCTTCGGCGAGGTCGGCCAGCTCGGCGGCCTGTCGGATCAGACCCAGGGCATGTTCACCCTCGAGTTCCAGCGCACCGGCGATCTGGTGAGCCTCAAGGGCCGCGTCGACCTGGAGTCGGTGCCGCCGCAGGGCTCGGACGTGCAGTTCTCCATCGCCTTCCCGGCGCGCGTCGCCAAGACCAACGGCACCCGCGAGGGCGACAACACCGTGTCCTGGAAGCTGCCCGCCGGCGAGACCTCGACCCTGCGCGCCGAGGTGAAGTACGCCGACCCGAACACCCGCTCGTTCGCGGGCTGGGCGGGCATCGTCGGCGGCATCACCCTCGCCGTCGCCGCGCTCATCGCCGGGCTGGCCTTCCGCGACCGCAACCCCGGCCCGCCGAACGCGCCGCGCGGTGGTTTCTCACCGCAGGAGATCTGGCGCGACATCGCCGGCCGCAGGCTGGGCCGCTGACATGGGCGCGGCGGGCCGCTACCTGACCTGGGCGGGCACCGGTCTCGCCGCGCTGGGCGCGACCACCGCCGCCTACAACCTGGTCACGTTGCGCAGCCTGCCGCGCCGGGTGGCCGGCGTGATCGAACCGGTGACGGTCTGTGTGCCCGCCCGCGACGAAGCCGAGCGCCTGCCCGAACTCATCGGCGACCTGCGCGCCCAGACCGGCGTCCCCCGGCTGCGCGTGCTGATCCTCGACGACGCCTCCACCGACCGCACCTACGAGGCCGCCCTGGCCGCGGTCGGCGGTGACGACCGGTTCACCGTGCTGCGCTCGGCCGCCCACCCGGCGCCCGGCTGGACCGGCAAGGCCGCCGCCTGCGCCCGGCTCGCCGCCCGCACCGACGCGGCGGCCCTGGTCTTCGTCGACGCCGACGTCCGGCTCGCCCCGTCCGCCGTCGCCGCATCGGTCACCGAATTGCGCAGGCGCGGAGCCGGTCTGGTGTCGGCCTGGCCGGTGCAGGAGTCGGCCTCGACCACCGAGCGTCTGGTCCAGCCGCTGCTGGCGTGGGCGTGGGCGTCGACGCTGCCGGTCGGTCCGGCCAATCACAGTCTGCGCCCGTCGACCGCGGTCGCGTGCGGGCAGTTCCTCGCCGTGGACGCCGCGGCCTATCGTGCCGGTGGCGGGCACGCGGCCGTCGCCGCCAGCGCCACCGAGGATCTCGACCTGGCCAGGGCGCTGCGCCGGGCCGGGCATCGCACCGCCCTGGTCGCGGCGGGACCCAGCGCGCGCACCCGGATGTACACCGGCGCGGCCGAACTCACCGACGGCTACACCCGCTGGCTGTGGTCGGCCTACGGCGGCCGGGTCGACACGGGCGCCGCGGTGGGCGCCCTGGCGGCCCTGGCCTACTGGATTCCCCCACTGGCGGCACTGTGTGCCCGCGGCCGGGTCCGCCGCGCCGGGCTGCTCGGCTACCTCGCCGCCGTGGCGGGCCGCCTCGCCGCCCGCGCCACCGAGACCCGCCGTGCCCCCACCCGCACCGACCTCACCTCCGCGATCGCCCACCCGCTGGGCGTAGCGCACTACCTCGCGCTGTGGACCCGCTCGCACTACCGCCACCGCACCGGCACTCTGCGCTGGAAGCAGCGCCCCCTCGTCGCCCCGGAGACCGTCAGCGCACAGCAGGCCTGAGCTCAGCGGTCGACGATCCGGAACGCGAACTCGCGGCCCCTCCCCTGCCCCATCGCCAGGGTCAGCCACAGCCGCATCACGCCGTCGACGACCTCGTGATTGCCTTCGCCGACGAAGACCGGCCGCAGCCCGACCGCGACGACCAGATCCTCGACCGCCGCGCGGTCCGCGGCCGCACACGAATAGAACAGGTCCGCGGGCGCACCGTCGAACGTCGGGTCGGCGAAGGCCTCCGCGCCCAGGCTGTTGAACGCCCGCGCGTATCTGGCCGTCGGCGCGTGCTCGGCGAAGGTGGCTGCCGCGTTGGCCGGTCCGGCGCCGAAACCGTTGGTGGCGTCGAGCACCAGCTTGCCGTCGAGCGCGGCCGCGTGTTCGCGGGCGAGACCGTCGACGGCCTCGGCCGGAATCGCGACCAGCACGACCGTGCTCTCGGCGAGTGCCTCGGCGACCCCGACCCGCCCGTCACCCGGCGTGCGCGACCCGTAGACGACCCGCCGTCCCGCCGCGGCGAGCGCCGTCCCCACCGCCGTACCGACCCGACCCGTTCCGATGACTGCGATCGTCGCAGTGCTGCTGTCCATGCCGAGAACGGTAGGCGCACACCACCGATCGGCGCTTCTTCGTTCCTGACCGGTGACGCGGCTCAGGGGACCTCGGTGATGCCGATGGTCGGGAAGAAGAAGCAGGAGCGGCCCGCATTGTCGGTGGTGCCGAAGACGGCGGCCAGGACGGTGCCGCGGCCGGTGTCGACCGGGACCGCGCGGACGCCGCCGACGGGGATGGCGGCGAAGAGGAAGTCGCGGATGGCGGTCTCGGCGATCGGGCGCAGTTCGACCGGGACCTCGGGCGGGACCAGGGCGCGCACCACGTCGGCGATCGAGCCCATCGAGGCCATCCCGCCGCGGCCGGTGCTGATGTTGAGCCAGGCCACCTGCATACCGGAGGTCGCGGTGGCGGCGGTGTCCGGCGACAGGCCGTAGGGCAGGAAAGTGAACATCGTCTGCCCCGACTTCACGGCGGTGAGGTCGAGGCCGGGGACCTGCACGCTGTTGGCGGGCCACGGTCCGGGCACCGCGCCCGCGACGGCGGGCACGAGGCCGAGGCCGTCGCCGCCGCAGTTCGCGGCGACCGTCGGGTAGAGGAACGGCTGGATGCCCAGCGTTTCGAGTGTGTCGACGACGGTCCGGTACGCGCCGAGCAGGTCGCCGGGGCCCGCGGTCCGTACGGCGGGCGCATCCCTGGTTACCGTCGCGGGCGCGGCCGCCGCGGTGGGCGCGGCCAGCAGCAGCGCGGCGGCGCAGGCCGCCAGCGTGGTCAGGGTGGTGCAACGACGCGGCTCGGTCACGACGCACTCCTCATCGACGCGGAGACATCCGACGCTACGCCGGTATCCGGCGGAATCCCCGCAGGTGAGGCGCACCGATTCGTCGGCGCGTCGCGGACAGTGTGCACCAGCGCCGTCCCGGTTCCAAGCTCTGCGCTCACACTGATCCTTACCGTTGTGAAGTATCGCGGCAGTGCCACATGCTGATTCGGTACCGGCCCCTGTGGCCGGTCACAACCATCCAGAGCGACCGAGAGACCTGGCTCCACGACGTCGCAGCAACCCGCCCGTTCCGGGTGTGGGTGCTTCCGCCGGGTTCGATGGAGGAGCAACAGTGGCGATTCTGCAGTGCGGGTCCCCGACCCGATCACCGGCATCGTCCCCGTGACCGACTCCGACTACCTGAGCAGCCTCGCGCTGTTCCAGGCCGAGGTGGCGCCCGAACCGCGCCGCCGTCTTCCCCTCAATCCCCTGGCCGCAGGCCGCGAATTTCCTGGAGTCACCCCGTGATCGGTCCCCGTCATCGTCTCGCCGCCGTCGCCGGCGTCCTGGCTGTCGCCACCTCCGTGGTCGCGTGCGGCAGCGACACCGGCGGCTCGGGTGGGCAGGCCGGTCCGCCCCAGCCCGGCGGCACCCTGCGCTATGGGCTGTCCCAGGCGCCGTCGTGCTCGGATCCGGCCCAGGCCGGGTCGAACCAGACCATCTATGTCGCCCGCCAGATCGTCGACTCGCTCACCGATCAGGACCCCGAGACCGGCGCGATCACGCCGTGGCTGGCCCAGAGCTGGGAGGTCAGCCCCGACGCCAAGGTGTTCACCTTCAAGCTCGCCGACGGCGTCACGTTCAGTGACGGCACCCCGCTGACCGCGGATTCGGTGCGCGACACCTTCGACGCGATCATCAAGCTCGGTGGCGCGAAGGCGCCGCTCGGTGCGAGCTACCTGACCAACTACGTCGGCACGACCGCGGTCGACAAGCTCACCGCCCGGGTCGAGTTCAGCCAGCCCAATGCCCAGTTCCTGCAGGCGTCCTCGACCCCGCAGCTCGGCATCCTGGCCCAGGCGACCAATGCCAAACCGGCCGAGGCCCGGTGCGCCGGCGACAACATCGGCAGCGGCCCGTTCACCTACGCGGCCTACAAGCAGGACGTCTCGGTGACCCTGGCCAAGCGGGCCGGATACCGCTGGGGCTCGGCGGTGTTCGGGCATCAGGGCGAGGCCTACCTGGACCGGATCGAATTCACCGTCGTCCCCGAGTCCGGCGTGCGCACCGGCAGTCTGGTCTCCGGCCAGCTCGACGCGATCAGCGACGCGCTGCCCCAGGACGCGCCGCAGATCGAGGCAGTCGGCGGCCGGATCCTGTCCACCTCGAACCCCGGCACGCCGTTCGGTTTGCAGCTCAACGTGAATCGCGGACCCCTGCGCGACCCGGCGGTGCGCCAGGCGCTGCTGCCCGCGTTGGATCGCCAGCAGCTCGTCGACACCGTGCTCGGCCCGCAGTTCAAGTTCGCGACCTCGTCGCTGGCCTCGGCGACCCCCGCCTACGCCGATCTCTCGGCCAAGCTGCCCAACGATCCGGCCAAGGCCAAGTCGATCCTGGACCAGGCGGGCTGGACGCCCGGGGCCGACGGCATCCGCGCGAAGAACGGTGAGCGCCTGAGCTTCTCGGTGACCTTCAGCCAGGTCTTCGCGGGCAACCAGGCGATCCTCGAGCTGGTGCAGCAGCAGCTGCGCCAGGTGGGCGTGGAGCTGAAGCTCGATCTGGTCTCCGGCCCGGAGAGCACCGCCAAGATGAACTCCAAGGACTACGACTCCTTCTACGGCAACTCCACCCGCGCCGACGGCGACATCCTGCGCACCTCGTTCTCGCTCACCGGCCGCAACCTCAACGCGCGCGGTCCGATCCCGGCGCTGGACGAGACCCTGGACAAGCAGCTCGCCACCAACGATCCCGCGGCCCGCGCCGCGCTGATCAAGACCGCGCAGCAGCAGATCCTCGACAACGGCCTCTACGTCCCGACCGTCGAGCTGTCGCAGGCGATCGGCGCGGCCGCGAACACCCAGGACCTGAAGTTCGAGGCCTCGGCCCGGCTGCAGTTCTTCGACACCTGGCTGAGCGGGCGCTAGCCATGGGCCGCTATGTGGGTTCGCGCGTGCTGCAGGCGATCTGGGTGATGTGGGCGGCGTTCACCATCTCCTTCGTCGTGCTGTATCTGCTGCCCGCCGACCCGGTGTCGATGGCCGCCGACGGCGGCGGCCCCGGCAGCGCCGTCGACAAGGCGGCGATCGCGGAACTGCAGGCCCGCTACGGGCTGGACAAGCCCCTGTGGGAGCAGTACGTGACGGCGCTGGGCAACGCGGTGACCGGTGATCTCGGCCGGTCCATCAGCACCGGGCAGCCGGTCACCGACGCCCTGCTCGACGTGCTGCCCGCCACCCTCGGCTTGGCGGCGCTGGCTCTGCTGTTCGCCACCCTCGGCGGCGTGGTGCTGGCCTTCGCCGCCACCTACACCCGTCGTCCGTGGCTGCGCAACACGCTCAGCGCGCTGCCGCCACTGGGTGTGTCGGTGCCGACGTTCTGGACCGGCCTGATCCTGTTGCAGCTGTTCTCCTTCCGGCTGCACTGGTTCCCGGCGTTCGGTGGGACCGGGCTGCGCGGCACCCTGCTGCCCGCGCTGACCCTGGCGCTGCCGATCGGCGCGGTGATCACCCAGGTCCTCGCGGCCGGCTTGCAGCAGACCTGGCGGCAGCCGTTCACCGAGGTGGCGCTGGCCAAGGGCGCGTCGCGCTGGTGGGTGCAGCGGCGCCACGTCGCCCGGCTCGCCGCCGTTCCCGCGTTCACCATCGCCGGCGTGCTGGTCGGCACCATGCTGGCCGGCTCGGTGGTGGTGGAGTCGGTGTTCGCCCGCGCGGGGGTGGGCAGGCTGACCCAGACCGCCGTGCTCAATCAGGACATCCCGGTGGTGCAGGGCGTTGTGCTGCTCTCGGCGCTGATCTTCGTCGTGGTGAATCTGACGGTCGATCTGCTCTATCCCCTGCTCGATCCGCGCATCACCGGCGCCGGGAGCAGGCGTGCCAAGGCCCGTTCCGGCGCGCTCCCCGACACCGAGGCCGACGTCGCCGCGAAGGCGGCGCACAGTGCCTGACCCCACCGAGACCGAAGGGAACACCCATGGTTGACATCCTCGTGCGCCGTGGCTCGGTCGCCGAGCGGCCCGGCACGGCCGACGACAGCACCGCGTGGACGCGACGGGCCGCCGAGCTCGCGCGCTGGGTCCGTGGACATCTGGGCCTGGCGCTCGCGGTCCTCGTGCTCGCCGTCGCGATCGGCTGGGCGGTGGCGCCGTCGGTGTTCGCGCCCGGCGACCCGCTGACCGGCGTGCCCGCCGAGAAGTTCCAGGCGCCCAGCGCGGCGCACTGGTTCGGCACCGACAATCTCGGCCGCGACCTCTACACCCGGATGGTGCACGGCGCCGGGCTCTCGCTCACCGCGACCCTGACCGCCGTCGGCATCGCCCTGGTGGTCGGCTCGCTGCTGGGGCTGCTCTCCGGCGCGGCGGGCGGGATCGTCGACACCGCGATCATGCGGGTCGTCGACGTGCTGCTCTCGATCCCCGCGCTGCTGCTGTCCCTGGCGCTGGTGACCGCGCTGGGCTTCGGCACCCGCAATGTCGCGCTGGCCGTCGGCATCTCGCTCATCGCGAACTTCGCCAGGCTGATGCGCTCGGAGGTGCTGCGGGTGCGGCACGCGCCGTACGTGGAGGCGGCACACGCGTCCGGGGTGCGCTGGTACGCGGTGCTCGCCAAGCACGTGCTGCCCAATGCGTTCCAGCCGGTGCTGGCGCTGGCGGCCGTGGAATTCGGCATGGCCGTACTGGCGGTGTCCTCGCTGAGCTTCCTCGGCTACGGCACCAAACCACCCACCCCCGAATGGGGTTCGCTGATCTCGGAGGGTCGCAACTTCCTCGCCTCGGCGTGGTGGCTGACGACGCTGCCGGGTCTGGTCATCGTCGCGGTCGTGCTCTCGGCACAGCGCCTCGGCCGATATGTCGGAAAGGCGGAGACCCGATGAGCGAATCGGCGGCCACGCACACCACAACGGACGCTTCCGCGACACCGACCGGTCCCCTCCTGCGGGTCGACGAGTTGCGCATCGCGTACCGCGCGAGTTCCGGCCCGGTCGACGCCCTGCGCGGCGCCTCGATCGAGGTCGGCCGCGGCGAGGTGGTGGCGCTGGTCGGGGAATCCGGCTCGGGCAAGTCCACCCTGGCGCACGCGGTGATCGGCCTGCTCGGCGAATCCGCGCGCTACGTCTCCGGCGGGATCGAGTTCGCCGGTGAGCCGGTCGACCCCAGCGACGAGAAGGCCCTGCGACGCCTGCGCGGCGCCCGGGTCGGGCTGGTGCCCCAGGACCCAGGTCTCTCGCTGAATCCGGTCCTGCGCGTGGGCGATCAGGTGGCCGAGGCACTGCTGGTGCATCGGCTGGCCGATCGGCGCGGCGCCCGGTTGCGGGCCCTGGACCTGCTCACGGAAGTCGGCCTCGACCGCCCCGAGCTGCGCGCCCGGCAGTATCCGCACGAGCTGTCCGGCGGCCAGCGCCAGCGGGTGCTGATCGCCATCGCGCTGGCCTGCGGTCCGGAGCTGATCATCGCCGACGAACCCACCAGCGCGCTGGACGCGACGGTGGCCCGGCAGGTGCTGGACCGGCTGGCCGAACGGATCGCCGCCCGCGGCACGGCCGTGCTGCTGATCACCCATGATCTGGCCGTCGCCGCCGAGCGGGCCGATCGGCTGGTGGTGCTCGAAAGGGGCGAGGTGGTCGAATCCGGCCCGGCGGCACAGGTTCTCACCCATCCGCAGCACCCGTACACGCGCCGGCTGCTGGCCG
Organism: Nocardia sp. NPDC050718; assembly: GCF_040654235.1. Lineage (NCBI taxonomy): Bacteria > Bacillati > Actinomycetota > Actinomycetes > Mycobacteriales > Nocardiaceae > Nocardia > Nocardia sp. NPDC050718. The sequence continues at coordinate 100,069 of NZ_JBFAHQ010000007.1, forward strand.
CCTCCCCCGCGCTCGCGCCCGCCGAATTCCGGCCGCCGCGCACCAGAGCCGACTCGCCGCTGCTGTCGGTGCGGGCCCTGCACAAGCGGTTCCACGCGGCCGATGTCACCGCGGTCGACGATGTCGAGTTCACCCTCGACCGGGGCGAGACACTCGCGCTGGTCGGCGAATCCGGCTCGGGCAAGTCCACCACCGCGCGAATCGCGCTGCGGCTGACCGAACCCGACAGCGGCACCGTGACCTTCGACGGGCACGACCTCACCAGCGCGCGCAGGCGCAGGCTGCGCGAGCTGCGCAGGCGCTTCCAGGTGGTGTACCAGAACCCGTACTCGTCGCTGGATCCGCGCTGGCAGGTCGGCGACATCATCGCCGAACCGCTGCACGCCTACGGCGTCGGCGACCGCGCCGCGCGCGCCCGCCGGGTGGGCGAACTGCTCGACCAGGTCGCGCTGTCGGGCGAGTTCACCGCGCGCAGGCCCGCCGAACTGTCCGGTGGCCAGCGCCAGCGCGTCGCCATCGCCCGCGCCCTGGCCCTGCGGCCGGACCTGCTGGTGCTCGACGAGCCGGTCTCGGCGCTGGACGCCTCGGTGCAGGCGCAGATCCTCGACCTGCTCGACGGGCTGCAGCAGGAACTCGCGCTCGGCTATCTGTTCATCTCCCACGATCTGGCCGTCGTCCGGCAGATCAGCGATCGGGTGGCGGTGATGCGGCACGGTCGCATCGTCGAGACGGGCCCGACCGCCACCTTGTTCACCGATCCGCGGCACGACTACACGCGCGAACTGCTCGCCGCGATCCCCACGCCGGGCGTGCGGATCGACCCTCTCGACGGAAAGGACCTCACCCGATGAGCGAGAACGCCCTGTTCCTCGGTATCGAGACCGCGGGCACCGGAACGCATCCCGCGTCCTGGCGACGCGCGGACTCGCGTGCCGAGGACCTGTTCACGGCGGGCTACTGGATCGAGGTGGTGACGCGTGCCGAACAGCTCGGCGCCGACGCCGTGTTCCTGCCCGACGCGTTCGGCCTGCAGGACGGCGGCACCGCGGTGACCCGCGGCAGGCTCGACGCCGTCGCCATCGCCGCCCGCGTCGCGCCGCGCACCCACCGGATCGGGCTGATCCCGCAGGCGCCGGTCACCCACACCGAACCGTTCCACGTGTCCAAGGCGATCGCCGCGCTCGATTTCGCGAGCCTGGGCCGGGCCGGCTGGGAAGTCGGTGTCTCGACCACCGCCACCGAGGCGAAGGCGTTCGGCCGCAAGCTGGTCCAGGACGCGGCCGACCTGTGGCACGAGGCCGACGACGCGGTCGAGGTGGTGACCCGGCTGTGGGACAGCTGGGAGGACGACGCCGAGATCCGCGACGTCCCCACCGGCCGGTTCATCGACCGGGATCGCCTGCACTACATCGACTTCGCCGGTGACCACTTCTCAGTCAAGGGCCCGTCGATCACCCCGCGCTCGCCGCAGGGCCAGCCCCTGGTCACGGTGCGCGCCGACGAGACCGCGGCCACCGATGTCGCGGTCCGGCGCGCCGACCTGCTCCGGATCAGCGCGCCCGATACGGCGACGGCCGCCGACCGCCGCGTCGCCCTGCGCGCCGCCGTCGCCGCGGCGGGCCGTGATCCCGACACGGTGCGCGTCCTGCTGGATCTGCCGGTGCACCTGGCCGATTCGGCCGAGCTCGCCCGTGCCGAGGTCGACGAGCTGGACCGATGGGCGGGCACGACCGGCGACCCGTCCGGCCTGCGGCAGGTGGGCACCGCGGCCGAGCTGCGCGACCTGCTCGCCGCGATCGCCGCCGACGACATCGCCGACGGCGTCGTCCTGCGCCCACTGGCGCTGCACGCCACCCTGACCGCACTCCGCCCGATCGGATCCGGCGCCGGTGCGGTCGATCCCGAGGCCACCGCGACAGCTCGGCGCCCCACGCTGCGCGAGCGCCTCGGACTCCCCCGCCCGACCAGTCGCTACGCCCAGAGCACGCAGGGAGCCGCGCTGTGAGCACGAAGCCACGCAAGCAAGTCCACCTCGCCGCGCACTTCCCCGGCGTCAACAACACCACCGTCTGGGCCGATCCGGCGTCGAGGTCGCAGGTCGATTTCGCGTCCTTCGAGCACCTGGCCCGCACCGCCGAACGCGGTCTGTTCGACTTCTTCTTCCTCGCCGAGGGCCTGCGGCTGCGCGAACACCGCGGCCGCATCCACGATCTCGACGTGGTGGGCAGGCCGGACACGCTGACCGTGCTCAACGCGGTCGCCGCGGTCACCGAGAAGCTCGGGCTCGCGGGCACCATCAACAGCACCTACAACGAGCCGTTCGAGCTGGCCAAGCAGTTCGCCTCGCTCGATCACCTCTCCGGCGGACGCGCCGCCTGGAACGTCGTCACCTCCTCCGACGCGTTCACCGGCGAGAACTTCCGGCGCGGCGGCTATCTGGAGCACCGCGACCGCTACCGCCGCGCCGCCGAGGTGGTTCAGGCGACCAAGACACTGTGGGACAGCTGGCCCGCCGACGCGCTGGTGATCGACCGGGAGCGTGGCGTCTTCGCCGACGACGTGCCCGCCACGGCCGTGCGCAGCAGCCAGTTCGACCTCGAGGCGCCGTTCGTGCTGCCGCCGAGCCCGCAGGGGCATCCGGTGCTGTTGCAGGCGGGCGATTCCGACGAGGGCCGCGAGTTCGGCGCCGAGGCCGCCGACGCCATCTTCACCGTGCACGGCACCCTCGAGGCCGGGCAGGCGTTCTACGCCGACATCAAGGGCAGACTGGCGAAATACGGCCGCTCCCACGACGAACTGCTGGTCTTCCCGGCGGCGACGTTCGTGCTCGGCGACACCGAGGCCGAGGCGCACGAGCGGGCCAGGCACATCCGCTACCAGCAGGTGAGCCCGCAGACCGCCCTCGCCTTCCTCGAACAGGTGTGGGGCCGTGACCTTTCCGGCTACGACCCCGACGGCCCGCTGCCCGACCTCGAGCCCGACACGACGACCGAGATCACCCGCGGCCGGGTGCGGCACGCGAAAGATCCACTGGCCGTGGCGAAGGCGTGGCGCGCGCAGGCCGAGGCCGGGAACCTGAGCATCCGCGAACTGATCATCGAGGTCACCGCGCGGCAGCAGTTCATCGGCACCCCGGTCCAGGTCGCCGAGCAGATCGACCACTACGTGCAGTCCGACGCGGCCGACGGCTTCATCCTCGTCCCGCACCTCACGCCCGCCGGGCTCGACGAATTCGTCGACCGGGTGGTGCCGGAACTGCAGGAACGCGGCAGTTTCCGCACCGAGTACCAGGGCACCACGCTGCGCGACCACCTCGGTCTGCGTCATCCCCATCACCCCACCGTCGCCGAAGGAGCACGCGCGTCATGACGATCACCGTCGATACCACCAGCACCGCAACCACGTTCACCGACGACTGGCACCGCTGGCACGATGCCCGCGAGGACGGCCTGCGCGACCCGCTGGGCTGGCTCAGCCTGGCCGGCCTGCACTGGCTCACCGACAGCCCCGCCCGCATCGACGGCCTGCCCGGCACCTGGTGGGTGACCGACGAGAAGGTGTTCATCACCGCCCAGCCCGCCGACCGGCTCGATGTCGACGGTGAGCGGATCGGCGGCGTGCAGATCCTGGTCCCCGCCGAGGGCGCGCCCGGACTGAGTGTGTTCAACGAGGAGCGGGTCTTCGAGGTGATCCGCCGCTCCGGGCAGTTCGCGGTGCGGGTGCACGACCCGGCCGCGCCGACGCTGGCCGCGTTCACCGGGGTCCCCGCCTACGCCGCCGATCCGCGCTGGGTCGTCACCGGACGGTTCACCGCGTTCGACACCGCGCGCACCGTCACCACCGGCGCGGTCGTCGACGGGCTCGAGCACCACCACCGTGCCGCGGGCATCGTCGAATTCCGGATCGGCGACACCACCGAGACGCTCGTCGCCTTCGGCACGCCCGCGGATCTGAAAGTGCTGTTCACCGACGCCACCAGCGGCGTCACCACCTACCCGGCGGCGCGGTCGCTGGCGATCGGGGCGGTCGAGGCCGACGGCATCGTGACGCTGGACTTCAACCGGGCGGTCAACCTGCCGTGCGCCTTCACCGACTACGCGACATGCCCGGTCGCGCCGGCCGAGAACCGGCTGCGGGTGGCGATCGAAGCGGGAGAACAGGATCCGACGCTGTGACCGTTCCGCTGTCGATCCTCGACCTCTCGCCGATCAGCGCCGGGTCCTCCGCCGCGCAGGCCGTGCGCAACACCCTCGATCTGGCCCGGCGGGCCGAACAGTGGGGCTACCACCGGTATTGGCTGGCCGAGCACCACTTCGTGTCGGTGGCCAGTTCGTCGTCGCTGACCCTGCTCGGCCTCGTCGCCGCCGCCACCTCGCGCATCCGGGTCGGCACCGGCGCGGTGCAGGTGGGCCACCACACCTCCGCCTCGATCGTCGAGGCGTTCGGCACCGTCGACGCGGTGGCCCCGGGCCGGCTGGATCTGGGGCTGGGCCGGTCCGGGCATCGGCGCAGTCAGTTCGGTGCCGAGGTCTCGACCACCAAGGGCGGCCGGCCGGTGCTCGACGCCCTCGTCGGGCGCACCGAGATCCGTGACGGGGTGGTGGTGCCGCCGCCGTTCGATCCGCGCGGGATCACCGACCGGTCCAAGTTCATCGCCTCGCTCGCGGCACTGCAGCAGCCGGGCGCGGAGGCGCAGGCTTTTCCCGAGCAGGTCGGCGAGGTGCGCGCGCTGCTGGCGGGCAGCTACGTCGGCTCCAACGATGTTGCGCTGCACGCCGTTCCGGGTGAGGGCGCCGAGGTGGAGCTGTGGTTGTTCGGCAGCACGGCCGGGGAGAGCGCCGAACTGGCGGGTCGCCTCGGGCTGCCGTTCGCCGCGGCCTACCACGTCGCTCCCGGTACCGCGCTGGACGCGGTCGAGGCGTACCGGGCGGCCTTCCGGCCCTCGGCCACCCTCGCCGAACCGCACGTGATCGTCTCGGCCGACGTGGTCGTCGCCGCCGACGAGGCCACCGCCCGCCACCACGCCGGGACCTACGGCCACTGGGTGCACAGCATCCGCAGCGGTTCCGGCGCGAGCGAATACCTCGACCCCGACACCGCCGCCCCGCTCACCCCCGACCAGCTCCGCCTCGTCGAGGACCGCCTGGCCGCCCAGATCGTCGGCACCCCCGACACCGTCACCGAACGCCTCCAGGCCCTCGCCACCCTCACCGACGCCACCGAACTCCTGGTCACCACCATCACCCACCACCACCACGACCGCCTGGAGTCCCACCGCCTCCTGGCCGACGCCTGGGGCCTTCGCCCCGCCCGCGCGGCCTGAGTCCGTTGGAAGGTGGGATCGCGACACGCTGCGGCCCACCTTCCAACGCCCGCGAAACATGTGGCAACGCAACCACCTGACCAAACCGGGGTGTCTCGATGCCCGCCCGCACCCCCGAGCGCGTGCGCTCAGTCGAAGATCTCGGCAGCGGATTCGATCTCGAGCGCACGACGCAGCCACCGGTCGAGCTGAATCAGATCTCGGCACTGCTCGATCCGAGCTCGCTGCGCCTCGAAAACAGCGAGTCGACGCACCGTGAGCACAGTGATCACACTGTCCGCGGTGGCTTCGGCAGCACCTTGCGCGAACCCTTCGGCCTGGGCTTCCATTCGCCTGGCTGTACCGCACTCGCGGGACAGCCAGTCTTCATCCTCGTAGTCGATCGTCACCACTCCTCGTGTCACGGAACGACGTGCATCGGAGGGGACTGCGATCAGTCGAGGATGTCCGCGGTCGTGGCGGCGTCGATCGCGCGGGTCAGCCAGGTATCGAGCTGAGCCAGGTCTCGGCAACCCTCGATCCGCGCTCGCTGCGCATCGGAGACCGCGATTCGACGGGTACGGAGGATGGTGAGGATATTGGCGGCTGTGGTTTCCTCGCGGGCTTCTTGTCGGCCCTGCTCGACGTACTTGCGGGCGATCCGGCCCTGGTATTCGTAGGTCATCGTCATCAATTCCTCCAACCGTCGGCTGGCCGCCTCGGACAACACCTCATCGACCAGGTCATGGTACATCCGCGCACGTTCGTCGTCGGTCTTCGTCAGGCCGACGAGGAGGGCGGTGAAGACCTCGTCGGAGTGGGGTCCGTTGCCGTGCGCCATGGCCGAGAGGACGGCGCGTTCCGGGGAGGACGCGGCCTCCATGGGGTCGGTCACCAGCGGCACGCGGTCCGGGCCGACGACGAGGGGGCGCAGGGCGAAACCCGGGTGGCCGATATCGATCGGTGCGCCCGCCCAGGCGGCCACGCGGGTGTTGGGCACGACGACCAGAAGCACTACGGGACAGCGCAATCGGGCGCGCAGGGTGGTCAGGTAGACCGGCCAGCTCCATTGCTTGTGCGGCTTCTCCGAGAGCTGGACCTCGACGCAGATGCCGAGGACGGCCACACCGTCGGCGTCGTGCAGACTCAGCGCGAGATCGCCACGGAACTCCTTGGGGCCGATATCGGAGAAGTCGCATTGCTCGGTGGTCGCTCCGGTGTAGCCAGGAACGGGGACATCGCAGACATCGGCGATGAGGGTGGCGGCCAAGGTGAGATCCGCGCGGAACAATTCCAGGACACCTTCGTGCAGGTAACTGGGCATGCCGGGCACCCTAGGTCACGAATTCCGTGATGCGCCAACAGCGTTCGGCGAGTCTGGTGTGCCGCGCCGTTGCTGTACGAATTGCCCGGAGTCGTGTCGACTCGGACACGAACGTGTCCGCGGCCCGCACGCGCCGACACTCCACCGCTGCCCGGATCGGATCTATACGCAGGCGTACAACAGGGGTACGCTCTTTCCATACGCATCCGTACGGAGAGAGGGTTCTCATGCGAGTTCCGACAGTGGCGCACAGCGGGCGGGCGTGGCGCATTCACGGGATCACGCCGGATTTCGAGGTCGAGGATGTGTGGCGGTTTCGGACGCCGGGCGGGCGGGCCGGGGATTTTCCGGCATTGCTGCGGGCGTTGCAGGCGGCACGGGCCTCCGAGTCGTCCGGCGTCACCGGGGTGTTGTTCAGGATCCGCTGGAAGCTCGGTGAGGTGTTCGGGTGGGATCGGGAGGCGGCGGGCACGGGCACGCGGGTGGCCTCGCTGCGGGATCGGCTGCCCGCCGACCTGCGGGAGACGCCCCGTCCCGAGGACGCGGACAGCCCGTTCACCAGCCTGTACACCCTCGACGACGAATACGCCGCCGAGATCGCCAACGGCACCATGCACGGGGTGATGCACCTGGGGTGGGTGCCCGACGACGACGGGCCCGGCTACCACCTGCAGATGGCGGTGCTGGTGAAACCGAACGGATGGTTCGGGCGCGCCTACATGGCCTTCATCAAGCCGTTCCGGTACCTGATCGTCTATCCGGCGATGACCAGGAACTGGGAGCGGGTATGGACCGAGCTGACGCTCACGCGCTGAGCGGGGCCGCCGTCACGCCGTAGCCGAGGTTGGTGAGGACCTCGCTGGTCGCCTTCGCGAAGTTCAGGGTGATGAAGTGCAGGCAGGGGGCGCCCTCGTCGATCAGGCGCTGGGCCATCTCGGTGGCGATCTGGATGCCCTCGGCGCGCACGGCCGCCTTGTCCTCCTCCGGGCCGGTGCCCGCGGCGCGGGTCAGCCGGGCCAGCACCGACGGCTCGAGCGGACGACCGCACAGCTCCTCGGCACGCTGCACGGTGCGCAGCGAGGTGATCGGCATCAGCTCGGGGATGATCGGCTTGGCGCCCTCGACCGGGTCCATCGCCACCACCCGGTCGCGCAGCCGCAAGTAGTGCTCGACGTCGAAGAACATCTGGGTGATCGAATACTCCGCACCCGCACGCAGTTTCGCGGCCAGCTGCCGGGTGTCGTGGTCGAGGTCGGGCGAGCGGTGGTGCCCCTGCGGGAACGAGGCGACACCGACGTGGAAATCACCCAGGTCGCGCACGATGCGGACCAGTTCCTCGGCGTACTCGACGCCCTCGGGATGCTTGCGCCACTCGCCGAGCGGATCGCCCGGGGGGTCGCCGCGCAGGACGAGCAGGTTGCGGATGCCGGAGTCGGCGTAGGAGCCGACCAGCGCGCGCAGCTCGTCGATGCTGTGCCCGACGGCGGTGAGGTGGGCGACGGGGAGCAGCGTGGTCTCGGTGGCCAGCTCACCGGTGATCCGCACGGTGCGGTCCTTGGTGGAGCCGCCTGCGCCGTAGGTCATCGACACATAGGCCGGGTGCATGCACTCGAACTCGCGGACCGCGCGCCACAGCCGGGCCTCGCCCGCCGCGTCGCGGGGCGGGTTGAACTCCACGGAGAAGGGCACGCCGCTGCCCGAGTGGGCACGCAGGCTCTGCACCACCGAGGGGGTGTTCGAGACGATCGACTGCTTCCGGGCGGGTCGATCAGGGGTCGAACGTCCCCGTCCATCGTCGAATGTCACCGGTTCAGTGTAGTGGTGCGCCCCGACGCCGCGGCGCCGACCGGGAATCGACGGCCGCGGCCACCCGAAATCGGGCACGGACCAGCCGCTCGACCGTCAAGTCCGCTGAACGTGGCCTGCGCGCCACTCAGACGCCGCCGAAACGCCGGGTGTGGGGTCGGTCGCAGCGGCCCTGTGCGCCGACGACACCCCCGCGCCACCCGCGTATTCTGCGACAGAACCCCGGTGATCGCGCCGCCGCGTGCGATCGGCGTCCATCCGCTCGCCCACTCCCGCACCTGGAGGCCACCCTGTCCGCCGGAATCGGTACCCCGCTGTCCCGGTCCGTCGCCGACACGTCGGAGACGGTCGATCTCGCCACGCTCACGCCGGGCACGCCCGCGTTCGTCGCCGCGGTCGAGCAGGTGCTTGCCGATTTCTTCGCCTCGCGGCGCGAGATCGTCGAGCCGCTCGGGCCGGTCTTCGTCGACGCCGCCCTGGCGCTGGAACAGTTCGTCATCCGGGGCGGTAAGCGCACCCGGCCGGGCTTCGCCTGGACCGGCTGGCTGGGCGCCGGCGGCGATCCGGCCGGACCGGACGCGGCCGCGGTGCTCACCGCCTGCGCGGCGCTGGAACTGGTGCAGGCGTGCGCGCTGGTGCACGACGACATCATCGATTCCTCGCAGACCCGGCGCGGCTACCCGACCGTGCACATCGAGTTCGAGGACCGGCATCGCGCGGCGGGCTGGCCCGGCGACGGCGCCGAGTACGGCCGGGCCGTCGCCATCCTGATCGGCGATCTCGCCCTGGCCTGGGCAGACGACCTGGTGCACGAGGCCGGGCTCGCCCCCGCCGCGCTGGCCAGGTTCGCCCCGGTCTGGGCGCGGATGCGCACCGAGGTGCTGGGCGGGCAACTGCTCGACATCAACGGCGAGGCGGGCGGCGACGAATCGGTGGAGGCCGCGCTGCGGATCAACCGGTACAAGACCGCCGCGTACACCATCGAGCGCCCGCTGCACCTGGGCGCCGCGCTGGCCGGCGCCGACGACGCCCTGGTGGCGGCGCTGCGCACCTACGGCACCGACGTCGGCATCGCCTTCCAGCTGCGCGACGACCTGCTCGGCGTGTTCGGCGACCCCGCCGTCACCGGCAAGCCGTCCGGCGACGACCTGCGCGAGGGCAAGCGCACCGTGCTCATCGCGGAGGCGCTGCGGCGCGCGGAGCCGGAGCCCGCGGCCCTGATCCGCACCGGGCTCGGCACCGATCTCGACGACGCGGCGGTCGACCGGCTGCGCGCGCTGCTCACCGAGCTCGGCGCGGTCGACGAGGTCGAGCGCCGGATCACCGAGCTCACCGACACCGGCCTGCGCGCGGTGGCCACGAGCAGCGCCACCGCGCAGGCCAAGCGGTTACTGCACGACATGGCGCTGGCCGCCACCCGCCGCACCGCCTGAGCCCGCGATGAGAAGCGTTGTGGGACAGACGAATCATGTCGTCGTGGTCGGCGCGGGGCTGGCCGGGCTGGCCGCCGCGCTGCATCTGCGCGGCGCTGGCCGCGAGGTGACCGTGCTCGAACGGGCCGATCATCCGGGCGGCCGGGTCGGGCGCTACCGGTTCGGCGACTACGAGATCGACAACGGGGCCACCGTGCTCACGCTGCCGGAGCTGATCGACGAGGCGCTGGCCGCGGTCGGGCAGACGCGGGAAGACGTGGGCCTGCGCATCCACCGCCTCGCGCCCGCCTATCACGCGCGCTACGCCGACGGCACCGACATCCGCGTCTTCGACGACGCCGAGGCGATGGCCGCCGAGGTGGCCGCGACCTGCGGACCGGCCGAGGCCCGCAACTACCGGCGGCTGCGCGGCTGGCTGGGGCGGATCTACGACGCCGAATACACCGAGTTCATGGACGCGAACTTCGATTCGCCGCTGGACCTGGTGCGCAGCGCGTCCGCACGGGCCGGGCTGACCACGCTCGCCCGCCTCGGCGGCTTCGGCAAGCTGGGGCCGCGGGTGCGGTCCTATCTGCGGGACGAGCGGCTGGCCCGGCTGTTCACCTTCCAGGCGCTCTACGCGGGCACGGTGCCGGACAAGGCGCTGGCGCTCTACGGCGCGATCCCCAACATGGATACCTGCCTCGGCGTCTACTTCCCCGAGGGCGGCATGCGCGCCATCACCAACGCGCTCGCCGACGCGTTCACCGCGGCGGGCGGCAATCTCGTGCTCGGGGCCGAGGTCGTCGGCGTCGACTACACGACCGGCGCCGGGTCGTCGCCCGAACGGTCTCCGGACTCGAGCACCGGGCGTCCCCGGTCTCGCGCAGGCCGCCGCCGCGCATCGGCGGTGCGCACCGCCGACGGCCGCGCTGTCGCCTGCGACGCCGTCGTGCTGACCGCCGATCTCGGGTCGCTGCCCCGGTTCGGTCTGCGGTATCGACGCGGGCTGCGGGCGTCGCCGTCGGCCGTGGTCGCGCATGGCACCGTGCCCGCCGAGGTCGCCGCGCGGTGGCCGGTGCAGGCGCATCACACGATCGATTTCGGCGCCGCCTGGGCCACGACCTTCACCGAGATCTCCGCGCGCCGCGGCCGCGGCCGGGTGATGAGCGACCCGTCGCTGCTGCTGACCAGGCCCGCGCTGACCGATCCCGGGCTCTACGTCGACCGGGCCGACGGCAGGCACGAACCGTTCTCGCTGCTCGCGCCGTGCCCCAATCTGGACGCCGCGCCGCTGGACTGGGACCGCCTCGCCCCCGCCTATCTGCGCGAGCTGCTGGCGGAGCTGGAGCGGCGCGGCTACACCGGCATCGCCGAGCATTTCCGGATCGACCACGTCGACACCCCGGTCACCTGGGCGGCGCGGGGCATGATCGCGGGCACACCGTTCTCGGTGGCCCACCTGTTCCGCCAGACCGGTCCGTTCCGGCCGCGCAACCTGCCAAGGGGCGTGGACAACGTCGTTCTCGCAGGTTGCGGCACCACTCCGGGGGTGGGTGTACCCACCACGTTGCTGTCGGGCAAGCTGGCCGCGGTACGAATCACCGGCAGCCGGACGCGCAACGCCACCGACCACCGGGCTAGTGTTCCAAGGTGAAGCCGTAAACTGACGGCCGACTTATCAGCTCGCGGTTGCGACCGCCGACCATCCGGGGGGACCGACCGAACATGCCGCCCCCTGAGACGACCGTAGGCCCCATGGACACCACGCGCACCCTCGAGCCGCAGCGCCACATGCCCACCGGGACCGATCCCGGCGTCCGGTCCCGGCTACGGACCGCGGGCGACTTCGTCCGCAGTCCCGAAGGTCACGCGGCCGTCATGGGCTTCTTCGGCGCGGTGATGATCACCTTCGGCGGTTTCGGCGCGGGCGCGGTGCGCAAGCGCGACCCGCTGCTCGAGGCGCTGCACCTGTCCTGGCTGCGGTTCGGCCACGGCTACGCGCTCTCGACGATCGTCATCTGGCTCGGTGTGCTGATGATGATCACGGCGTGGGTTCGGCTGGGCCGCAACACCCTCGGCAAGGACGGCGCGCAGGTCACGCTGAACGAGCTGCGGGCCATCGTCGGCATCTGGATCACGCCGCTGCTGTTCGCGGCGCCGATGTTCAGCCGCGACGCCTACTCCTATCTCGCCCAGGGCGCGCTGTTGCGCGACGGTTTCGACCCCTACCAGGTGGGTCCCGTCGCCAATCCCGGTGTGCTGCTGGACAACGTGAGCCCGGTCTGGACCACAACGACCGCGCCGTACGGCCCGATGTTCCTGCTCATCGGCCGCGTGCTCACCATGATCACCGGCGACAACGTCATCGCGGGCACCATCGCGCTGCGGATCGTCATGCTGCCCGGCCTGGCGCTGATGATGTGGGCGGTGCCGTACCTGACCAAGCACCTGGGCGGTAAGCCCACCGTGGCGCTGTGGCTGGCGGTGCTCAACCCGCTCGTGCTGGTGCACCTGATCGGCGGCGTGCACAACGAGATGCTGATGGTTGGGCTGATGTGCGCAGGCATCGCGCTGGTACTCGAGCGCCACCATGTGGCCGGCATCGTCGTGGTCGCCATCGGCGTCGCGATCAAGGCCACCGCGGGCGTCGCGCTGCCGTTCCTGGTGTGGATCTGGATCCTGCACGAGAAGGAACGCCGCGCCGCCGAGCGGGGCGTCACCGATCCGGAAGTGTCCGAGGACCAGAAGCATCCCGACGCGGCCCGCCCGTCGGCGGACATGCCGCACCCACTGTTCGTCTTCGCCAAGATCGCCGGTATCGGCGTCGGCGTGTTCGCGCTGGTGTTCGGCGCCGCCTCGGCGATCGCGGGGGTCGGGTTCGGCTGGGTCACCGCGCTGCAGGGCTCGAACAAGATCATCAACTGGCTCTCGCTGCCGACGATCCTGGCGCACATGGTCACCTGGGTGACCCCGCTGCGGCTGGACTCGGTGCTCAGCGTGACCAGGGAACTCTGCAAGTTCGCCCTGGTGGCCCTGCTGGTCGCCATCTGGTGGCGGTTCCGGCACTCCGAGCGCGAGGCCGTGCTCGGCATCGTGATCGCGTTCGTCGCGATCGTGCTGCTCTCCCCCGCCGCGCTGCCCTGGTACTACTCGTGGCCGCTGGCGCTGGCCGCCGGTTTCGCGCTGTCGACGGTGACGCTGCAGTGGCTGGTCGGGTTGTGCACCTGGCTGATGCTGGTGTTCCAGCCGGACGGGTCGATCGGGCTGTACAACTTCTGGCACGTCGCGCTGGCCACCTTCGCCGCCGTCGTCGCCGCGCTGTCGCTGCGCCACGTCGACCCGTTGCACCTGCGCTCGGCCAGTTCCCGCCGGGCCATCAGGGAACCGGCGCCCACCGTCCGGGCATGAGTCGTCAGCGTCCGGGTGCTGCCGCCGACCCGGCGGCGCGTCCCACCCGCTCGGCCGGCGAGAACACGCCGACCACCGGACCCGACGCCACCGTGGACTCGCTCGACGCGGCGTACGCGAGCTGCCGCCGCATCGCCGCCGAGCACGGTCGCACGTACTACCTGGCGACCACCCTGCTCACCCCACCGCGACGACGAGCGGTGCACGCGCTCTACGCCTTCGCCCGCATGGTGGACGACATCGTCGACCACGCCGACGACCCGGCCCGCGTGCTCGACCCACGCGACGGCGCGTTCGTCGCGGCGCCGGACGGCCCCGCCGCGATCAGCCCGGCCCAGCACCTCGACTTGGTGGAGAAGCAGCTCCGCCTCGCCCTCGAACACGGCGAGATCGACAGCGGCGACCCGCGCCGCCGCCAGATCCTCACCGCCGCCGCCGACACCATCGGCCGCTACGACATCGCGCACACCCACTTCTGGACGTTCCTCGACGCCATGCGCATGGACGTGCCGGGCACCGCGGGCCACCGCACCCGCTACGCCACCATGACCGAGTTGCGCGCGTACATGCGCGGTTCCGCGGCCGCCATCGGTCTGCAACTGCTGCCGGTGCTCGGCACGGTCGTCCCGGTCGCCGACGCGGAACCGGCCGCCGCCGCGCTGGGCGAGGCGTTCCAGCTCACCAACTTCCTGCGCGATGTCGCCGAGGATCTCGACCGCGACCGGATCTACCTGCCGACCGAGGAACTGGCCGCGTTCGGCGTCGACGAAGCCCACCTGCGCGCGTGCCGCGCCCGAGGTCGCGTCGATCAGCCGCTGCGCCGGGCGCTGGCGTATCTGATCGCGGTCAATCGCGACATCTACCGCCGCGCCGAGCCGGGCGTCGACTTGCTCGAGCCACGGGTTCGCCCGGCGATCCGTACCGCGGCCGTCCTCTACGCCGAGATCCTCGACCGCATCGAGGCGGCGGATTTCCAGGTATTCGACCGGCGGGCAACGGTGCCCACTCATCGCCGAATCCTGTTCGCCGCCAAGGGATTCGCCACCGTCCGACGCTGATCCGGGCGACGAGCCCGCGACCTGGCGAACCCGCACCGGCCCGTGGAACGCTTGTCGGGTGCGCACCGGATCGCGTCTGCCCACGCGACACAGGGTTCCGCGCCCGGGCGGACGCGCGCCGCTCAGCCCGCGATCTCGGGACGCTCGGCGAGGCCGAGCCGCAGGTGCTCGCTGTGATAGACGGCCTCGTCGAGCAGCTGAGCGACGTGCTGGTCGTAGAGGCTGTAGACGATGCTGCGCCCGGCGCGGGTCCCGGTGACCAGGCCCAGGTTGCGCAGCAGCCGCAGCTGATGCGAGACGGCGGACTGCTCCATCCCCACCGCCTCGGCGAGCTCGGTGACCGGGCGCGGGCCCTGGCGTAGCTCGGACAGAATCAGCAGTCTGCTCGGGGTGGCCAGCGCCTGCAGGGTGGTCGCGACGTGCGCGGCGGCCGCGGCGTCCAGCCTGGTCACCGGCCGATCGCTTTCCACACCGTGTCCCATGGCGTGGAGTTTAGCGGACCCTAGCACATGAATATCTCTTCATATGATCTGTTATTCTCGGGTCCCCTGCTACCCCGCCTCGGAGGTGCCCCCGTGGTCTCGTCCACCGCCACACCGCCCCGTCCCGCCGTCACCGCCGCGCGCGGATCGACCGCGCGGACCGGACTGTTCGCGATTCCCGAGATGCGCTGGGCGGCCGCGGCGATCGCGCTGTTCGCGCTCGGCCTGACCGCGAAGCTGACCGGCGGACCGGCCTGGCTGTGGTGGGCACTGCTGCTGGCCTGCTACCTCGTCGGCGGCTGGGAACCGGGACTCGAGGGCCTGAAAGCGTTGCGGGACAAGACCCTCGACGTCGACCTGCTCATGGTGGCGGCCGCGCTCGGGGCGGCGGCGATCGGTCAGGTCGTGGACGGGGCGTTGCTCATCGTCATCTTCGCCACCTCGGGCGCGCTCGAAGCGCTGGCGACCACCCGCACCGAGGACTCGGTCCGCGGCCTGCTCACCCTCGCCCCCGAGACCGCGACCCGGCTCACCGACGACGGCGAACAGACCGTCGCCGCCGCCGATCTCGCGGTCGGTGACGTGATCCTGGTCCGCCCGGGCGACCGGATCGCCGCCGACGGACGGGTCGTCGACGGGGCGAGCGAGGTCGACCAGGCCACCATCACCGGCGAACCGTTGCCGATCGACAAGGCCACCGGCGACGAGGTGTTCGCCGGGACGCTCAACGGCACCGGCGCGCTGCTGGTCCGGGTCGAGCGCCGGGCCGCGGACTCGGTGGTCGCCCGGATCGCGGCGCTGGTCGAGGAGGCGGGCCGCACCAAGGCCAGGACCCAGCTGTTCATCGAGAAGATCGAGCAGCGCTATTCGATCGGCATGGTCGTCGCCACCCTCGCCGTGTTCACCGTTCCGCTGATCCTCGGTGCGGCGCTGCGGGATTCGCTGCTGCGCGCCATGACCTTCATGATCGTGGCCTCACCGTGCGCGGTGGTTCTGGCCACCATGCCGCCGCTGCTGGCCGCCATCGCCACCGCGGGCCGCCACGGCGTGCTGGTGAAGTCGGCGGTGGTGATGGAGCAGCTGGGCGCGACGACCGTCGTCGCCTTCGACAAGACCGGCACCCTCACCCGCGGCACCCCGGAGCTGGTGGCGATCCAGCCGCTGCCGGGCAGCGCGGTCACCGAGGAGCAGGTCCTGCGACTGGCCGCCGCGGTCGAGCACCCGAGCGAACATCCGCTGGCCGCGGCGATCGTGCGCGCCGCCAGACAGCGCGGGCTGGTCTTCCCGGCCGTCCGCGACTTCACCGCCTACCCCGGCCGCGGCGTGTCCGGGCTGGTCGACGGCAGCCTCGTGCGCGTGAGCTCACCGGCCGTGCTCGCCGACGGCGATCCCCGCGCCGCGGCGGCACCCGCCGGCCACGATGCCGTCAAGCCGCCACCGTCGACCGCCGCGGACATCGTCGCGATGACGCAGTCCCGTGGCCACACGGCGGTGGTCGTGCTGCGCGACGACGAACCGGTGGCGGTGCTCGGCTTCACCGATCAGGTCCGCCCCGAGGCGGCGGACACCGTCGCCGCGCTCACCGCGTCCACCGGCGGGGCGCCGGTCCTGCTGACCGGCGACAATCACGCCACCGCGGACCGGCTCGCCCGGCAGCTCGGCATCGGTGCGGTGCGGGCCGGGTTGCTGCCGCACGACAAGGTCACGGCGGTGCGCGAGCTGGCCGCCGACGGGTCCCGGGTGACCATGGTGGGTGACGGGATCAACGACGCGCCCGCCCTGGCCGCCGCGCACGTGGGGATCGCGATGGGCGGCGCGGGCTCGGACCTGACGGTGCAGACCGCCGACGCCATCGTCGTCCGCGACGAACTGACCACCATCCCCACCGTGATCGCGCTGTCGCGGCGCGCACGCCGGGTGGTGCTGGCCAACCTGGCCATCGCGGCAGGCTTCCTCGGCGTCCTGGTCCTGTGGGACCTGATCGGGCACCTGCCGCTGCCGCTCGGCGTCCTCGGGCACGAGGGTTCGACCGTCATCGTCGGCCTCAACGGCCTGCGGCTGCTGCGCTCGTCCGCCTGGCGCCGGGCACACGAGCAGGCGACCGGGCGCCGCTAGGACCGCGGGATCAGAAGGGCTCGGCGGCGGCGCGGCGGACGACCTCGCGGGCCAGCGGACCGTGCAGGGCGTCGACGGGGCGGCCGGGCAGCGAGTCGTCCTCGGTGTAGATCCAGCGCAGGATGTCCTCGTCGGTGTACTTGCCGTCGCGCATCACGGTGATGAGGCCGGGCAGCATCCGGACGATCTCGTCGTTGTCGTCGAAGAAGCGGGAGGGAATGCCTGCGACACCGTTGCGGCGGATCGCGAGGAGCTGGTGGTCACGCAGCAGCTGGTGCACGGCGGTGACCGGAACACCGAGTATGTCGGCGGCCTCGGGGAGCGAGACGATGGTTTCGGTGTCGGGCAGCACATCGTCGCTGCAAGGGAAGGCACTCACCCGCACAACCGTAGTACGTGCGACCTCGCGCGCATCGGCTGGCATGCCATCATGACCCGGTTACGATCGTGGGGGCCGCACACGGTGGCCTGGTCGCTTGTCGCAGTGTCGCGAGGGGTGCGAAGTTTGTGAAAGCCGGAGGACATCACTTGATCGGCCAGATGCTGGAAGGGCGCTATCGGATCGATGCGCCGATCGCTCGCGGCGGAATGTCGATGGTGTTCCGGGGCACCGACACCCGGCTGGATCGTCCGGTGGCGATCAAGGTGATGGATCCGAAGTTCGCCGGCGACCCCCAGTTCCTCACCCGCTTCGAATTCGAGGCGCGGGCGGTGGCCAAGCTCAAGCATCCCTCGCTGGTGGCCGTGTACGACCAGGGTGTCGACGGCGAGTACCCGTTCCTGATCATGGAGCTGGTCGAGGGCGGCACCCTGCGCGAGCTGCTGCGCGAGCGCGGCCCGATGCCGCCGCACGCGGTGCGCGCCGTCGCCGAGCCGGTGCTGCGCGCCATCGGCACCGCCCACGACGCCGGGCTGGTGCACCGCGACATCAAGCCGGAGAACGTGCTGATCTCCGACGCCGGCGAGGTGAAGATCGCCGACTTCGGCCTGGTCCGCGCCGTCGCCGCCGCCAACACCACCTCGGCCAGCGTCATCCTCGGCACCGCCGCCTACCTGGCGCCCGAGCAGGTCACCACCGGCACCGCCGACGCCCGCAGCGATGTGTACTCCTTCGGCATCCTGATCTTCGAGCTGCTCACCGGCCGGGTGCCGTTCACCGGCGACAACTCGCTCTCGGTCGCCTATCAGCGGGTCGAGAACGACGTGCCGCCGCCGAGCCAGTTCATCGGTGGCGTGCCGCCGGAACTCGACGCGCTGGTCGCCAAGGCCACCTCCCGCGATCCCGAACGCCGCTACGCCGACGCCAACGAGATGGCCGCGCAGCTGCAGATGATCGCCATGGAGCTGAACCTGCCGCCGTACCGGGTGCCCGCGCCCCGCGATTCGGCCGAGCACCTCAGCGAGAGCTACCGCACCGGCGACGCGCACCACCCCGGCGAGCGTCCACTCACCCCGAATCCCGTTGCCGCGCATCCGATGCCGCACGCCCAGCCACAGCACACCCGGGTGGTCACCGCGCCCCGGCCGCGCCCTGACGACTACCAGTCCGCGCACTCCCCCGCGCCGCAGCACAACCCGTTCGCGTCCACCGAGAACACCTCGCGCCGGACCGGCGTGGTCTGGGCGGCGATCGTCACCGCGCTGACCCTGCTGGTCGGCATCGGCGGCTGGTGGCTCGGGGTGGGCCGCTACACCGCCGTGCCGCCGATCGCGGGCATGGACTCCGAGCGCGCTGTCGCGGTGCTGCAGGAGGCGGGCTTCGAGACGGTGCTGCGCAACAAGTCCTCCGACACCATCCCGGTGGGCGGGGTGGTCGGCACCGATCCGTCGGCCGGTTCGCGGGTCACCAAGAACTCCACCGTCGCGGTGCTGATCTCCAACGGCAAGCCGCGCGTGCCCGACATCAAGCCCGGCGACCAGATCAGCACCACCAACCAGGCGATCCGCGACGCCGGTTTGCAGCCGATCGACAGCGGCGAAGCGCCCAGCACCGCGCCGAAGGGTTCGGTGGCCAAGGTGGAGCCCGCCCCGGGCACCGTCCTGCCGATGGGCGCCCAGGTGAAGGTGTACCGCAGCAAGGGCTCGCAGCCGGTCAATGTGCCGGACGTGCGCGGCAAGACCGCCGAGGAGGCGGCCAGGGCACTGACCAGCGCCGGGCTGACCGTGCGCGAGACCCGCGTGCAGTACGACAAGAGCGTAGAGGGCGACAAGGCGATCGGCACCGACCCGGCCGTCGGCACCACCCTGCAGTCCGGCGACAGCGTCACGCTGATCGTGTCGAACGCGGTGAAGGTGCCCAATGTGATGGGTCAGACCGTCGGCAACGCCCGCAGCAAGCTCCAGCAGCTGGGCCTGCGGGTGGAGGTCAAGTCCATCACCGACTCCGACAGCTCACTGGTGATCGGCCAGGTGCCGGGCTTCAACTCGAATGTGGAGGCGGGCAGCGTCGTGACGCTCACCGCCCTGCCTTGAAGGGATCCGGCCCCGGACAAGGACAAAGAGAAGCCCGGGCGCGGTCATCGCTGACCGCCCCGGGCTCGTCCTGACACTCAGCGCAGCATCTCGGCGACCAGGAACGACAGCTCCAGCGACTGCTGGGTGTTCAGGCGCGGGTCGCAGGCGGTCTCGTAGCGGTCCTCGAGGTCGAGGTCGGAGATGTCCTGCGCGCCGCCCAGGCACTCGGTGACGTTCTCGCCTGTCAGCTCGATGTGCAGGCCGCCGGGGTGGGTGCCCAGCGCGTGGTGCACCTCGAAGAAGCCCTGCACCTCGTCGACGATGCGGTCGAAGTGGCGGGTCTTGAAGCCGGTGGACGACTCGTGGGTGTTGCCGTGCATCGGGTCGCACTGCCAGATCACCTGGTGACCGGTGGCCTGCACCTTCTCGATGATGGGCGGCAGCACGTCGCGCACCTTGCCGTTGCCCATCCGGGCGACCAGGGTGAGCCGGCCGGGCTCGTTGTGCGGGTCGAGCCGCTCGACGTACTCCACCGCCTGATCGGGCGTGGTGGTCGGGCCGATCTTGAGGCCGATCGGGTTGGCCAGCAGCTCGGCCAGCGCGATGTGCGCGCCGTCGAGCTGACGGGTGCGCTCGCCGATCCACAGGAAGTGCGCCGAGAGGTCGTAGAGCAGCGGCTCACCGGTCTCGGACTCGCTCAGCCGCAGCATCGCGCGCTCGTAGTCGAGCACCAGCGCCTCGTGCGAGGCGTAGATGCGGGCCGACTTCAGGCTCGGGTCGTTCACCTGACAGGCGGTCATGAAGCGCAGGCCGCGGTCGATCTCCTCGGCCAGTGCCTCGTAGCGGGCGCCCGCGGGCGACTGGGCGACGAAGTCACGGTTCCAGTCGTGCACCTGGTGCAGGTCGGCCATGCCCGCGGTGGTCAGCGCGCGGACCAGGTTCATCGCGGCGCTGGCGTTGGCGTACGCGCGGACCAGGCGCGAGGGATCGTGGCGGCGCAGCGCCTCGTCGGCGACCAGGGAGTTGACCATGTCGCCGCGGTAGGACTTCAGGCCGAGCGAGTCGACATCGGAGGAGCGCGGCTTGGCGTACTGCCCGGCGATGCGCGCCACCTTCACCACCGGCAGGCTCGCGCCGTAGGTGAGCACGACGGCCATCTGCAGCAGGGTGCGGATGTTGCCGCGGATGTGCGGCTCGGTGTTGTCGGCGAAGGTCTCCGCGCAGTCACCGCCCTGCATGAGGAAGGCCTCGCCGCGCGCGACGGCGGCGAGCTGGGTCTTGAGCTCCTCCACCTCGGCGGGCAGGCAGATCGGCGGCACGCTCTCCAGCACGGTGCGCATCGTCGCGGCCTCGTCGGCGTCCCAGGACGGCTGCTGCAGCGCGGGCCGGGCCAGGGCGGCGTCGAGTCGGCTACGCAGCTCCGAGGGCAGCGGCGGCAGTTCCGGCAGGCGGTCAATGGGTACGTCGACGGTCCAGGTCACCAGATCAGAATACGGCTTTCGCCGCCGGGCGAATATCCGGCGTACCGGCTACCCGTTCGTCGCGCGCCCGAACCATCGTCATAGGGTTTCTCCCGACCCATCGTGGGTCACGGACCGCGTCGTCCTCCCCGGACGGGCTCGGCCGCCCACCGGCACGAAGAGGCGATCTCCCTGCGATATTTCTACGACTCGGAATTCATCGAGGACGGCACCACGATCGATCTGATCTCGATCGGCGTCGTCTGCGAGGACGGTCGCGAGTACTACGCGGTCTCCACCGAATTCGACGCGGGACGGGCCGGTCCGTGGGTGCGCAAACATGTGCTGCCGAAGTTGCCGCCCGCGGGATCGCCGCTGTATCGCACCAGGGAACAGATCCGTGACGACCTGTTCAAGTTCTTCCTGCCCCGCCCCAGCGTGCAGCCGGAGCTGTGGGCCTGGGTCTCGGCCTACGACCACGTCGCGCTGTGCCAGCTCTGGGGTGACATGACCGCGCTGCCCAAGGGCATGCCGCGCTTCACCAACGAGCTGCGCCAGCACTGGGCCGCGCACGGCAGCCCCGACCTGCCGCCGATCCCCGACGACGCGCACGACGCGCTGGCCGACGCCAGGCACAACCTCGCCAAGTTCGAGGCGATCGAGGCCTACCGGCGCACCCCGCGGCTCTGAGCTGCCGGACAACGGGAAAGGCCCCGAGTCGTGTCGACTCGGGGCCTTTCCCGTGTGCGTGGTGCGCGGTCAGTGACCGTGCGGCTCGTCACCGTGGGCGCGGGCCTGCTCCTCGGCGAGGGCCGTGAGCATCTTGTGCTCCTCGGCGTGCTCGTTCGCGAAGTAGGCGTCCGACTCGGCCGTCGGGTCGGGGCGCAGGAAGCTACCCGTGCCCGGCTTGCCGGCCGAACCCAGCTTGTTCATCTTCTTGGGCACCGGGGCGCCCTGGTACTCCAGCGGGATCGCGTGGCCGTGGTCGTCGACCGGGCCCAGCGGCTGGTGCACCTCGATGTACTCACCGTGCGGCAGGCGCTTGATGACACCGGTCTCGATGCCGTGCTCGAGCACCGCGCGGTCACCGCGCTGCAGGCCGATGCAGAACCGGTAGGCCACGAAGTAGGCCAGCGGCGGCAGCAGCAGCACGCCGATACGACCGATCCAGGTGGTCGCGTTCAGCGAGATGTCGAACTTCAGCGCGATGATGTCGTTGACACACGACAGCGTGAGCACCACGTAGAACGCGATGGCCATGGCACCGATGGCGGTACGCACCGGCACGTCGCGCGGACGCTGCAGCAGGTTGTGGTGCGCGGTGGTGTCGCCGGTGAGACGCTTCTCGATCCACGGGTAGGCGATCAGCAGGGTGAACACCAGGCCCATGACGAGGGCGACCCAGAACACCGCCGGGATCGTGTAGCGACCCAGGTAGAGCTCCCACGGCGGCATCAGACGCGCCATGCCGTCGGTCCACATCATGTAGAAGTCGGGCTGTGAACCCGCCGAGACCTGGGACGGGTTGTACGGACCCAGGTTCCAGATCGGGTTGATCTGCAGGATGCCGCCCATGATGCCGACGATGCCGAGGGTGAACGCGAAGAACGCGCCCTGGTCCGCGGCGAACACCGGCACGATGCGCGCGCCGACCACGTTGTTCTCGGTCCGGCCGGGGCCGGGGAACTGGGTGTGCTTCTGGTACCAGACCAGCGCGACGTGCGCGCCGATCAGCGCCAGGATGATGCCGGGCAGCAGCAGCACGTGCGCGATGTAGAGGCGCGGGATGATGATGTCGCCGGGGAAGTCGCCGCCGAACATCAGCCAGTGCAGCCAGGTACCGACGACCGGGACACCGATGGTGATACCCGAGAACGCGGCACGGAGGCCGGTGCCCGAGAGCAGGTCGTCGGGCAGCGAGTAGCCGAAGAAGCCCTCGAACATCGCCAGGATCAGCAGCAGCGAGCCGATCACCCAGTTCGCCTCACGCGGCTTGCGGAACGCGCCGGTGAAGAAGATGCGGAACAGGTGGATGATGATCGACGCCGCGAACAGCAGGGCCGCCCAGTGGTGGATCTGCCGGACGAACAGACCGCCGCGCACCTCGAAGGAGATGTTGAGCGCGGTCTCGTAGGCCCGCGACATGCCGACGCCGCGCAGCGGCTGGTAGGCGCCGTCGTAGGTGACGTGCGCCATCGACGGGTCGAAGTACAGGGTCAGGTAGACACCCGACAGCAGCAGGATGATGAACGCGTACAGCGCGATCTCACCGAGCAGGAACGACCAGTGGGTCGGGAAGACCTTGTTGATCGACCGCTTCATGAACGCGGCGGCGCGATACCGCTCGTCCATCTCGTTGGCTTGGTTCGCCACCAGAGTGCTCATGAACGACGCTCCCAGAAGGCCGGGCCGAGCGGCTCGATGAAGTCGCCGTTGGCGACCAGGAAGCCCTCGGAGTTGACGGTGATCGGCAGCTGCGGGAGCGCGCGGGCGGCCGGACCGAAGACCGGCTTACCCCACTCGGTCGCCGAGAACTGCGACTGGTGGCAGGGGCACAGGATGCGGTTGGTCTGCTGCTCGAACAGCGAGGTGGGGCAGCCCAGGTGGGTGCAGATCTTCGAGTAGGCGAAGTAGTCGCCGTAGTTGAAGCTCTCCTGGCCCTTGCGCTTGATCGCCTTCTCCGCGTCCGCGGTGCGCAGACGGATCAGCATGACCGAGTTACGGATGCCGCGCAGCGACTGCAGCGTCTCGTGCTCGTTGCCGCGCCACTTCTCCTTCCACGGGAAGACGGTCTCCATGGCGCCCGCGTCCAGATCCTCCGGGCGCACCAGCACGACATCCTGCGGACGACCGGTGTCGCGGCGGATGTAGATGGTCTCGCCCGGGTAGTCCGGGGTCCAGCCCGAGACCCACAGCGGCGACTTGTCGCCCTTGGCCCACGGGTTCTTCACCATGCCGCCGACGAACACCAGCAGCGCGCCGATACCCAGCACGCCGACGCCGGCGCCCGCGGTACCGAGCATCATCTTGCGGCGACCCAGGGTGGAGGTGTCGAGCGCGTCCTGCAGCTCGGCCGCCAGGGTGCGCCGCTCGACCTCGTCGGACGGGCCGTCGTGGCGCTGCTGGATCGAGATCTCGGCGGGGATGAACCGCTTGCGGATCAGCACGACCGCGATACCGATGACCAGCACCGAGATGCCGAAGGTCAGACCGACCAGCGGGGTGAACAGCGAGTAGGCGGCATGGCCCTCGTCGCCGTAGCCCTTCCACTCCCACGGCCAGAACAGGAAGACGCCGATCAGCGCGGCGGCGGCCAGACCCGAGATGGCGAACCAGAAGGTGACCGCGCGCTCGGCGCGCTTCTCCGCGCGGGTGCCGGGCACCGGCCAGCGCTCGCCGCGGTACGCGACATCGACGCCGTCGCGCGCGGTACCGAGCTCGACCAGCTCGTCACGCGTCATCGCGTCCAGTTCGGCTTCGGTCGGTTCCCGACCCATGTCGTTGTGCTCCTGTCCACTCATGTGCGAGATCCGATCCACATCGCGGCACCCACCACGGCGGTGATGCCGATAACCCAGATCGCCAGACCTTCGGTCGCCGGGCCGAAACCGCCGAGGTCCCAGCCGCCGGGCGACTTCTCTTCCGCGGCGTTCTTGACGTAGGCGACGATGTCGCGCTTCTCCTCCGGCGTCAGCTGCCGGTCGGAGAACTTCGGCATGTTCTGCGGGCCGGTGATCATGGCGTCGTAGATCTGCTGCTCGTTGGCCTCGGCCAGCGGCGGGGCGAACTTGCCGCCGGACAGCGCGCCACCGCGGGCGGTGAAGTTGTGGCAGGAGGCGCAGTTCATGCGGAACAGCTCCGAACCACGGGCGATGTCGTCGCCACGCAGCGATTCCTGCGCGATCTCACCGTTGGCGTCGCGGATCACCGAGGGGCCACCGCCGTTGGCGGCGACGAACGCGCCGAGCGCGTCGGTCTGATGCGCGTCGAACTTCTCGGGCTTGCGCATGGCCTGGGCCTCGTTGCGCACCATCGGCATGCGGCCGGAGGACACCTGGAAGTAGACGGCGGCCTCGCCGACGCCGATCAGGCTGGGGCCGCGGTCCTCGACACCCTGCAGGTTCGCGCCGTGGCAGGTGATGCACGAGGTCTCGTAGAGCTGCTTGCCCTCGCGGATCAGCGCGGACTGGTCCTCGTGCGCGGTGGCGACCTGGGGCGCGGGGGTGAGCGCCGCGGCGAGGAAGCCGGCTCCGACCAGACCAACCAGCAACGCGAGGCCACCCGCGATACGACGGCGAACGCGACGCTGCTTACGCGCCTTGGTGGCCTGACCGTTGTCAGGGCCGGCGGGCTCGGGGGCCGACGGGGGAGATGAACTCATCTGTGTCCCTTTGGAGTAGACGGAACCGACTTGTGCAAATGCTGTGCGCCCGCGCCTAGCGGACGAAGTAGATCGTGGCGAACAGCCCGATCCAGACGATGTCGACGAAGTGCCAGTAGTAGGACACCACGATCGCGGCGGTGGCCTGCGCGGGCGTGAACTTGCTCATCTTGGTGCGGATCAGCAGGAACACGAAGGCGATCAGACCGCCGATCACGTGCAGACCGTGGAAGCCGGTGGTGATGTAGAAGACCGAGCCGTACGAGCTGCCGGAGATGGTGGTGCCCTCGTGCACGAGGTGGTAGTACTCGTAGCCCTGGCCGAAGACGAAGAACGCGCCCATCAGCAGGGTGATCACGTACCAGCGGCGCAGGCCGAACACGTCGCCCTTCTCCGCGGCGAACACACCCATCTGGCAGGTGAACGACGAAGCGACCAGCACGGCCGTCACCGGGACGGCGAGCGTCATATTGAGCTCGGTCGGCTCCGGGGGCCAGTTGCCGTGCGCCTGCGCGCGCGCAACGAAGTACATGGCGAAGAGGCCGGCGAAGAACATCAGCTCGCTCGACAGCCAGATGATGGTTCCGACGCTGACCATGTTGGGCCGGTTCAGCGAATGCACACGCTGAGTAATGGCCGATCCTGGGGTGCCTACTGCGGTCGTCACGGGGTAAGTATGACTCTTCGTAGTACGACAGCTGTACCCGGGTACGAAAGTTTGTCGTGGGAGTCGGAAAACCCACGCACAGAGGGGGTCTACGACCTCTGTCGGCGTGTTGGCGACGATCACGTGACAACCGATTGTGACAGCGTTGGATGTGGATAACCTGAGACGAGGAGGCGGCGATGGCCGTGGTGCGGATGTGGCGGCGGTTGTTCGGCGGACAGAGCGAGTCGCTCGACCCGGCGCGGACCGATCTGGTCGTGGTCGCGTCGAGCTTCGACGACGCCGAGGCCTGCTCGGCGGCGCTGGACCGCGCCGGTGACCTCGACCGCGACGCCGACGCCGTGCTGCGCCACCATCTGCGCCTGCCCGCGGACCGGATCGACGCGGCCGCCGAGATCGCCGGATACGACGGCTACACGCGCGCCGAGGCCGTGGACACCGCCGTGGACGAACTGGTGCCGGTGGTCCTGCAGCGGGTGCAGCGCCTCGATCCGCTGACCTGTTCGCAGGAGCGATCCAGGATGGCCGGGCTCGCGCAGCGCCACGACGGCGTCGCCGACGGCTGGGACGCGCTGCAACCACCCCGTCCCGCGCCGTAAACTCTGCCAACGGCGCAATAGGCTTGCGCTACCCCGCCGCGCCCGATCAGAGTTGCGCGATGGCGATGTCGAACGGAGATGCGGAGCAGATGAGCGTGCGCAGCTGGCCCCAGGTGCTCGGAACCCTCGCCGACGGCGGCGACCTGGCCGCGGACGACACCACCTGGGTGATCGACGAGATCTTCACCGACAACGCCACCGCGGCCCAGATCGCGGCCTTCGGTGTCGCCATGAAGATCAAGGGCCCCACCCCCACCGAGCTGGCGGGCATGGTCGCGGGCATGCTCGGGCACGCCCGCCTGGTGCATGTCGACGGCGACGCGGTCGACATCGTCGGCACCGGCGGCGACCGCTCCGGGTCGGTCAACATCTCCACCATGTCCTCGGTGGTCGTCGCGGCCGCCGGGGTGCCGGTGGTCAAGCACGGCAACCGGGCCGCGTCGTCCAAGGCCGGTGGCGCCGACGTGCTCGAGGCGCTGGGCGTGAAGCTGGCGCTGGGCCCGGAGTCGGTGGCGCGGTCGGTGCGCGAGGCCGGGATCGGCTTCTGTTTCGCGCCGCTGTTCCACTCGGGGCTGCGCTTCGCCGGTCCGGCGCGCAAGGAGATCGGCATCCCGACCGTGTTCAACGTGCTCGGCCCGCTCACCAACCCCGCCCAGCCGCGCGCGGGGCTGATCGGCTGCGCGTTCGTCGACCTGGCCCCGGTCATCGCGGGAGTGTTCGCCGAGCGTGGCGCCAGTGCCCTGGTGGTGCGCGGGCGCGACGGGCTCGACGAGATCACGACGTCCGACGTCACCGATGTGTGGGTGGTCAGCGGCGGACGGATCCGGCAGACCGTGCTCGATCCGACCCGGCTCGGGATCCCGCGCGTCGAGCTGGACGCGCTGCGCGGCGGTGACGCCGTGGTCAACGCGGGCATCGCGCGCGAGATGTTCGCGGGCACGCCGGGCGCGGTGCGCGACGCGGTGCTGCTCAACTCGGCCGCGGCGATCGTGGCCTACGACCTCTCGCGCGGCGTGGGCGACGTCGACCTGGATCTGGACGCCGCCCTGACCGGCGGGCTCGAGCGCGCCGCCGCCGCGGTGGACAGCGGCGCGGCGGCGAAGCTGCTGCAGAGCTGGGCCGAGCTCACCCAGGTTCTCGACGAGGCCTGAGCGAGCGAAAGCCTCACTCCCCCAGCGAGAATCCGGCTTCCACGTCGGCGCTGGAGTACGACTTGAAGGCGATGTGCGTGGTGGTGCGCACCACGCCGGGCACCTTGTCGATGCCGCTGGTGACCACCTCGGCGATGCGCTCGTGATCGCGCACCCGCACGATCGCGATCAGATCGACGTCACCGGCGCAGGAGTACACCTCGGCGACGCCTGCGGTGTCGGCGAGGGCCTGCGCGGTCTCGGGGATACGAGAGTTCTCGGCCTGGATCAGCACGATCGCGGTAATCATGGGATCAGCCTAGAACTTCGGGTCGCTCGGTGGCCGCTTTGAACCTGCGCATCAGGTCCAGGCTCTTCACGCCGGGCGCCGATTCCACCGAACTGGACACGTCGACGCCGTAGGGGCGGTGCCGGGCGATGGTGTCGGCGACATTGTCGGCGTCGAGCCCGCCCGCCAGCACGACCTTGCCGGGCAGCGCGCGCACCCAGTCGGGGAACTCCTCGAAGATCCCGGAGCCGGCGCTGGCGTCGTAGAAGAAGTATTCGCTGGTCTGCTCGGGTGCGGGCGGGTTGGACGAGCAGAACGCCAGGTTCGGCAGGTCGGCCCACTGGTAGAGCTGCACGACGTCGAAGGCGTCGGCCACCTCGGCGACCTCGGCCGCCGTCAGGGCCACCGCGAAGGTGGTGATCCGGCCGCGCGCGTAGTCGGCCAGGGCGCGGGCCTGCGCGGGCGTGCGGTAGCGCTTGCTCTTGGGCGTGACCATGACGCCGATCGCGGAGTACCCCAGTTCGACGGCCCAGTCGATCTGCTCCTCGGTGGTCAGGCCGCACACCTTCACGAACATTCGCGCCTTCGCCCTTTCTCCCGCCGCCACCGGATGTGACAGGCGCTTCCATGATCCTCCGGGCGCGCGGTCACCGTTCGGCCAGGTAGCGCTCCTCCGGGCTGAGGGTGGTGGCGGCGGTGCGGGCCAGCTCGGCCCAGCCCTTCCAGCGGGCCGCGCCGTGCAGTGGTTCGTGGTAGCCGTCGCTGGTGCGGACGATGCGGGCGCCGGGCTTGCCCAGCCAGCGGGCGATGACGCCGACCTCCTCGGGCGGGGCGCCGCGCAAGGGGGGAATGTCGTCGACCGCATCGCCCAGATCGGGGACGACCGTCTCGGCGGCGGCAACGATCTGGTCGACGATCGCCATCGGCGGGGTGCCGCGCCGCGCGGTGCCCGCGGCGGCGAGGCGGCCGTAGCGGATCACCGAGAACTCCCAGCCGCCCGCGCCGTCGGGCAGGGCGACGATCAGTTCCGCGAGCCGGGCCAGGGCGGCGAGGCGCTGGGTGCGGTGCAGCATGGTGACGACGGCGGCGGTGCGATCCCGCAATCGGGCGGCTGCCTCGAAATGCTCTGCGGTGGAATGGGTTTCGATGCGATCGAGCATGTCCCGCAGCACCGCGTCGGAGCGGCCGGTGAGCAGCTCGCGGACCGCGTCGACGGCCGGGGCGTAGCCGGTGACGTCCAGGTCGTCGGGGCGCGCGGCCGGGCAGCCGCCGACCACCGCGGGCGGGCAGGTGTGCCGGGCCGTGCGGGTGAGGCGGGTCGCGCAGGTCCGCAGCCCGGCGAACTCGGCGATCGTCAGGGCCACGTCGACGGCGTCGGTGCGGGAACCGAACGGCCCCACCGCCGTTCGCGTCGGCGTCCGCACCGCGGTGAGCCGGGGGAAGGCCTCGTCGCTGAGGGTGAGCCACCAGCCGCGCCGGGGGAACTTCGAGCGGCGGTTGTAGGGCGGCGCGTGCGCGGCCAGCAGCCGCAGCTCGCGCACCCCCGCCTCCAGTCCGTGCGCGCACACCACGTGGTCGACCCGGATCGCCAGGGCCACCATCTCTTTCATCCGGCCACGGGTCTCCGAACCGGTGAAGTAGGTACGGACGCGACGGCGCAGGTTGACCGCGGTCCCTATATAGAGGACTTCGTCGGACGGTCCACGGAACAGATAGACACCCGGCGCGGACGGCAGATCGCCCGCGAAGGTGCGCTTGGCGCGCTGGGTCCCGGTCACGCCGGGCAGATAGTCGAGCAGCTCGGTCAGGCTGTGCACGCCCTGGTTACCGACCCGGCCGATCAGCGCGTGCAGCACGTCGACCGTGGCGCGGGCGTCGTCGAGAGCGCGGTGCGTCGGCGTGGTCGACGCGCCCAGGATCTGCGCGAGCACGCCGAGCCGCGCCGAGGGCGCCTCGTCGCGGGTCAGCACCCGCCGCGCGAGCTTGACCGTGCACAGCACCTGCGGATTCGGCCAGGCGATGTCCTGCCGGGCGGCGGCGGCCTTGAGGAACGCGGTGTCGAAGCGGGCGTTGTGCGCCACCAGGACCGCGCCCGCCGCGAATTCGAGGAAACCCGGCAGCACCGCCTCGATCCGCGGCGCCTCGTACACCATGGCGGTGGTGATCCCGGTGATCTGCACGATCGCGGGCGGGATCGCGAACCCCGGATTCACCAGGGTCGCGAACTCCCCCAGCACTTCTCCCCCGCGCACCTTCACCGCCCCGATCTCGGTGATCGAGTCCCCGTCCGGGCTGGTCCCGGTCGTTTCCAGGTCGACGACGACGAAGGTGGTGTCGTACAGCGGTGTGTCGAGTTCGTCGAAGGCCAGCTGACGCGCGGCAGCCGGGAGCGGAACGGGATCGGGCACGGCGAGAGCGTAGGACGGGGGTCCGACATGCTCGCCGTGCCGAACTCAGTTGCCCGTCGGCGGCACCCAGTTCGGCGGCAGGGTGACGCGGGGGCGCGTGGTCGGCCAGGGGTATCCGGTCGGCAGGCGATCCGCCGGGAACTGCGGAAAGGTGCGCGGCAGCGGGATATACGACGGCGGCCGGTAGTACGAGGGCAGCGTGCGCGAGGCCGGACCGGTCGACGGGGAATCGGGGTTCTCGGTCGTGGCACCCAGCGCGGCCAGGATCACGAGCAGGACCACGACGCCGATCACCGCCCACCCACCGGCGCCGCCGCCGGAACCGCGCGCACCCAGGTATTCCTGGCGCCACGCGGGATCAGGCGGCATCGGTGGGTATGCCGCCGCCGCGAGCGCCGGAGCGGGCGGCGAGGTCGACGATTCCCGCTCCGGCGAGGACGCGCGGTCCGCCGCCGGATCGGGAATCCGCGCCAGCAGCTCACGCACCTCCGGCGCGTAGGACGGATCGAGCTCGGCCGCCCGGCGCAACCACGTCTCGGCCTCGGCCCAGCGCCGCCGCTGCACGGCGTGGCTGCCGAGCAGGAACAACGCCTCGACATTGTCCGGGTCCAGCCGCAGCGCCTCCGCGAGCGCGGCCCGGCCCGCCGCGGCCCGTTGGGAGGCCACCTTGGCGCCCTGCCAGAGCACCCGGCCGCGCACCACGTGCAGGACCGCGTTCGCCGGCTCGAGCTCGACCGCGGTGTCGATGGCGGCCATGGCGGCCTTGCGGTCGCGATGGACCACGACGGTCGCCAGGATCCGATGACATTCGGCCGACCAGGGATCCAGTTCGACGCACCGCGACGCCGCCCGCGTCGCCGCGTCCTCGTGCGCGAGGGCGGCGGGCCGGTCGGATTCGTAGAGCTCGCCGAGGAGCCCGTGCTCGCTCAGGGCCAGCAGTTTCCACGCGAAGACGTTCTCCGGGTCCAGGCGCAGCGCCGTGCGCGCGGACTCGGCGGCGGTGGCGGTGTCACCGGAGCGCAGCCAGGAATAGGCCAGCTGGGCGTGGGCGTCGCCGTTGTCGGGCTCGGCGGCCAGCAGGGGCGCCAGCTCCGCCCTGGCGGCCTCGAAGCGGCCGAGGTCGATCAGGGCGGCGGCGCGGTCGAGATGGTGTTCGCTCATCGGCGCGGGCGTCAGCGCTGCTTCATCCGCTTCAGATACAGCGCCAACTCGTCATAGCTGCCGTCGCCGTTGGCGAATTCGACCACATTGCGGGCGGATTCGAACCAGGCGCCGGTGCTCGGCCGGATCTGCGCCAGCGCCTCCTGGATATCGGCCATGCCGATCGGGCGCACCTCACCGGAGCGCATCGAGTCGGCCATCGCCAGCTGGGTCGCCGAGGTGCAGACGTGGGCGAGGTCGGCGCCGGACAGTCCGTCGGTCCGCGCGGCCAGCGCGGTCAGGTCGATGCCCGCCACCGGGCGATCGCGCAGGTTGTAGTGCAGGATCGCGCGCCGCGCCGCCGCGTCGGGCAGGCCGACGAAGATCATCCGGTCGAACCGGCCCGGCCTGCGCAGGGCGACGTCGACGTCCCACGGATGGTTGGTCGCGCCGAGCACGAAGACGCCCTCGTTGCTGTGGGTGGCCGAATCCAGCTCGGTGAGCAGCTGGTTGACCACGGTGCGCATGGTCGAGGAACCGTGCATCTGGCTGCGCTTGTGCCCGAGCGCGTCGACCTCGTCCAGGAACAGCACGCAGGGCGCGTTGCGCCGGGCCATCTCGAAGATGCTGTGCACATTGCGCTCGCTGGCGCCGGTGTAGATGTCGAGGATGTCGGTGATCTCGATCGGATAGAAATTGGCGCCGAGCTCGCCGGCGACGGCCGAGGCGAGGAAGGTCTTGCCGCAGCCGGGCGGGCCGTAGAGCAGCAGGCCGCCGCGCGCCGAGGTGCCGAAGGCCTTGGCCAGTTCCGGGTTGCGCAGCGGGGCGAGCAGGGTCAGGTCCAGCTGCCGCTTCACCTCGTCCATGCCGCCGACATCGGCCAGTCGCCGGGTCGGGCGCTCGACGGTGGCGGCGTCGTCGTCGGTGACGTACTCGGTGGGGGTGTCGACGAAGGCCGGTTCGATGATGTCGCCGACCTGGTTCTCCGCGGCGGCCCAGTCGTAGTCGGCCGCGGCACCGGCGACCGGAGCTGCCGCGGGTGCCGGTGTGGCCACCGGCGCGGGCGAGCCGCCGGACAGTGCGGTCGTGCAGCGCGTCATCAAGGCCAGGACCTGCGCGTTTCCCGGATGGTGGCCGAGGGCCACGCCACAGTGGGCCAGCGCGTCGGCGTAGCGGCCGCGGTCGAGATACAGCTCGATGACGCACACGCGCAGCGCGAGCACCTCCGGGCTGCGCTCCACCATCGTGAGCAAATCGGTCAATACCTGGTCGTCGGCCACCCGCGCCCCCTTCGAACTGCGAACATTCGGCCGTACCCTAACCGCCGCACCAGGTTTCGCGGAACCGGAAACCTCCAGTCCCGCCTACCGGGACCTCCGCTACCCGGGCCCACCGTCCCACTCGCCCCCGGCAATTCGCCGCGAGACTTTCGTTCCGATGCGAACAAAATGACCCCGAGCAGACCCGAATGAGACCGGGCTCACAGTTTGCCGAAGATCACATGACTGGACCGAATTCCATCGGGTAAGACCGATTACCGCTCGACGGCCGCCGGAGCGCCCGGCACGCCGCCCGCGGGCACGACTGGGCGACCGACCGGTTCATGAGTCGACGCGCGGAGACGACCTGGGGATTCACCCCCAGAGGTAGACCAATAGGCCGCGAAGAAGCCGTCCGCGACGCGCCGGGTAGCGACCGGGAAGCTCCTCGGAGCCGACCTGGCGTTATCGTTTCGTGATTGGTGTGACGCAGCTCGCACGGAATGTTCGGGTGAATCTCCCGAATTGCCTTTCGGACCGATGTCCGACTTTACAAACCACCGTGATGCCTTCGTAACCTTTTCGAGACCTCACGGAGTCCCCTCGGCCACGAACGGTTCAACGGGATGAAGCCCGCCGCGTCATACGGACCCGGCGTCGTGGGGCAGATTGGAAGTACCCGCATCATGGCGACCAACACCGTCAAGCGTCAGGCGCAGCGAGCCGTTGCCGCCGGAGCCGTCGGCGCTGCCACCATCGGCG
Source organism: Nocardia sp. NPDC050718 (assembly GCF_040654235.1). Taxonomy (NCBI): domain Bacteria; kingdom Bacillati; phylum Actinomycetota; class Actinomycetes; order Mycobacteriales; family Nocardiaceae; genus Nocardia; species Nocardia sp. NPDC050718. Next base: position 133,528 of record NZ_JBFAHQ010000007.1, read on the forward strand.
CGTTCCTCCTGCCGGCCGCTCCCGCGTCGGCGACGCCGGTCACTGTCCCCGGTATCGGCACCTTCGAGGTGCCCAACGAGATCCCGCTGCCGCAGGGTATCCCCGGCATCGAGACCCCGTCGGTCCCGCAGACCTTCACCGCGCCGCGCGCCACCGCCGCCGACATCGCCCTCGATGCCGCGCTGAGCAAGGTCGGGTCCCCCTACGTCTACGGTGCCGCGGGCCCGGACGCCTTCGACTGCTCGGGCCTGGTCCAGTGGGCCTACCGCCAGGCGGGCATGGAGCTGCCGCGCACCAGCGGCGCCCAGCTCGGCGCTGGCACCCCGGTGGCCTTCGAGGACCTGCGTCCCGGCGACCTGGTGTCGTTCTACGGCGGCGGCCACTCCGGCCTGTACGCGGGCGACGGCAATGTCGTGCACGCGGCCACCTCGGGCAGCCCGGTGCACGTCGCCTCGGTCTCCTCGATGCCGTTCGCGGGCGCTCGCCGCTTCTGATCGACGGGTACGGTGCGTCGTTCGCGGGGAAGGGCGCACCGTGACCCCTCCGTGGCCTACTGGACACGGGCACACGCGGTTCCGTAACCTGATCGAGACCTTCTCAGCGGACGAGAGGGTCCGGTTCGGGTAAAGGCGCTGCATCGGCGGACATCGAGAGAACGGGGCACGGCGCACTGTGACTGACCACCACCGGAACCCACGCGTCGCGCGTGGCATCGCCGGAGCCATGTCCGCCGCGATCCTGGTGTGCGCCACCTATGCCGCGGGCCCCGCCCTCGCCGATCCGATCGCCCTGCCGACGACCGCGGGCGACGCGATCGCCCGGATGATCGACCTCTCCCGGCAGGCCGAGGCCCTCAACCAGGCCTCGCTCGACGCGCAGTCCGATCTCGACGCCAAATGGGCCGTCCAGCGCGAGGCCGACGACAAGCTGGCCGCCAGCACCGCCGTCGCCGTCGCCGCCCGCGCCGAGGTCCGCAAGTTCCAGCCGATGATCGATCGCACCGCGATCGCCATGTACACCGGCGCGCGCACCGATCGCATGTTCGCGGTGCTGTCGAGCAATTCACCGCAGCAGCTGCTGGACAAGATGTCCACGCTGGACGTGCTCGCGCAGCAGACCGCCGACAGCGTGCGCCAGTTCAAGAAGGCCGCCGACGCGGCCACCGCCGCCGAATCGGTCACCCGCGCGGCCGCCGACACCGCCCGCGCCGCGACCGCGGCCGCCGAGGCCGTGCGCGCCGACGTCGACCGCAAGCGCACCGATCTCACCGTGGCCACCACCCAGGTCGTCGAGGCCTGGGGCGCGCTCTCGGCCAAGGACAAGTCGACGCTGGCCGGTTCGCCCTTCCCGCCCGGCTTCGATCGCGACTCCCTGCTGCAGGGCCTGGTCCCCGGCAGCGGAACCAGCGCGCTGGCCGCCGCCCTGACCCGCATCGGCGACCCGTACGTCTGGGGCGCCACCGGCCCCGACCAGTTCGACTGCTCCGGCCTGGTGCAGTGGGCCTTCAAGCAGGTCGGCAAGAACGTCCCGCGCACCAGCTCCCAGCAGGCGAACTACGGCACCCCGGTGGCCAAGGACGACCTGCAGCCCGGCGACGTCGTGCTGTTCTACCCCGAGATCTCGCACGTCGGGATCTACGCGGGCAACGGCATGATGGTGCACGCCTCCACCTTCGGTGTCCCGGTCGCCGTCGCGCCGATCAACACCACCCCGTTCCACTCGGCCCGGCGATACTGAGCCGGCGGTGACCGATCCGTCCCGCCGCGCGTCCGGCCTACGCTCCTGGTTCTCGGCCAACGGCCGCCTCGAATTCGCGCTCACGCTCGCCTCGGTCACCCTGTTGACCGGGGCGTGCGTCGCACTGATCCTGGTACCGCGCAACGCCGGTCCGCTGCAACTGGCCACCGACGAGGCCGAGGTGCTCGACACCACCGTGGGCATCGACGACCCCCGGCTGACCCCCGTGCGCCGCGAACTCCAGCCGTTCGGGCCGATCCTGGTGCGCCGGGTCGCCGCGGGCGGCGAGGCCGACGCGCTCGTGGTCGCCCATTCCGGCCACCGTGCTGATATCGACGTCCTGGAGAAACAGCTCGCCCCGGCGATCGCCGACGTGAGCGCCGCCTGGGGCACCGACTGGAATCGCGCGCCGGTGCTCGTCGTCGCCGGCACGCCCACCGAGTTCACCGCGCTGACCAGGGCGGCGGGCGCCGCCACCGGCGCCGACGTTGCCGCGGTCTCGCTCACCGGCTCCTACGCGCCCGGCACCCGGCCGACCGACCAGCGGATCGTGTTCAACCCCGACGCCCGCCGCCGGGTCGGCGACGAGGGCATGGCGACCCTGCTGCGCCACGAACTCACCCACGTCGCGACCAGGGCGGCCACCGCCGACGGCGCGCCGCTGTGGCTGGTCGAGGGCTACGCCGAATACGTCGCCCAGCGCGCGGGGGCCACCACGTTCTCCCAGATCGCGCCGACGCTCACCACCCGCCTGCGCGCGGGCACCCTGCCCACCGAGCTGATCGGCGACGCCGACTTCACCGGCACCGACGCCCCCTACGCCTACGAATCGGCCTGGAGCGCGTGCGCCTTCCTCGCCGACCGCTACGGCCCGGCCGCCCTCAAAACGCTGTACAAGAAGCTCGCCACCGGCCCGCAGTCCGCCGCGGCCCAGGACGCGGCCTTCGCCGCCGTGCTCGGCGCCTCTCGCGCCGACCTGCTCGACGGCTGGCGCGCCTGGTTACGGGGCCGCGCCGTCTGACCACCGACCGCCTCCCGACCGCCCCCTCGCCGAGTCACATCGTGACGCTGACCTATTAGGTTGTTCACTTATGGCCCGAACTCTGCTGGTTACCAATGATTTCCCGCCTCGGCCGGGTGGCATCCAGTCCTATCTCAACGCGCTGGCCGATCAGCTGCCGCCGGACGACCTGGTCGTCTACGCGCCGCGCTGGCGCGGTGACAGCCACGAGAAGTTCGACGCCGCGCAGAAGTTCCGCGTGGTTCGGCATCCGACGACGCTCATGCTGCCGACGCCCGGCGTGCTCAAGCGCGCGGGCAACCTGCTGCGCGAACACGGCTGCGACACCGTGTGGTTCGGCGCGGCCGCGCCGCTGGCCGCGATGGCGCCGATGCTGCGCCGCGCCGGCGCCGAACGCATCCTGGCCAGCACCCACGGCCACGAGGTCGGCTGGTCGATGCTGCCCGGCGCGCGGCAGGTGCTGCGCTCGATCGGCGAGAACACCGACGTCGTCACCTACGTCAGCAAGTACACCCGGGGCCGGTTCGCCTCGGCCTTCGGGCCGCGCGCCGCGCTGGAGTACCTGCCGCCGGGCGTCGACCCGGCCGAGTTCCGGCCCGACCCGGGCGCGCGCGCCGAACTGCGCGCCCGCTACGGCCTCGGTGACCGGCCGACCGTGCTGTGCCTGTCGCGGCTGGTCCCGCGCAAGGGCCAGGACATGCTGATCGTGGCGATGAGCGAGATCCGCGAACGCGTCGACGGCGCGGTCCTGGTGATCGCGGGCGGCGGCCCCTACGAGATCCGGCTGCGCGGGCTGGCCGAGGCGCTCGGGGTCTCCGATTCCGTGGTGTTCACCGGCCGCGTGCCCTCGGGCGAGCTGGCCGCCCACCACACCATCGCCGACGTCTTCGCGATGCCGTGCCGCACCCGCGGCGCCGGGCTGGACGTCGAAGGCCTCGGGATCGTCTACCTGGAGGCCTCGGCCACCGGCGTGCCGGTGGTGGCGGGCAGCTCCGGCGGCGCGCCCGAGACCGTCCGCGAGGGCGAGACCGGGCTGGTGGTGCACGGACGCTCCGCCGAGCAGATCAGCGACGCCCTCGTCGAGCTGCTCACCGACCGCGACAAGGCGGCCGCCATGGGCGCCGCGGGCCGCGTGTGGGTGGAGGAGAACTGGCACTGGGACCGCCAGGGCGCCCGGCTGCGGCAGCTGCTGCGGTGACACCCCGGCCGCGTCCGGTGTGGCGTCCACTACGCTCAGCGAGGTGAGCAGTATCCAGGTCGCAGATCAGACCTTTCTCGCGGCGCCGCCCGCCGCGATCGCCGACGTGCTGAGCGCCACGAACAACTGGCGCCGCTGGTGGCCCGATCTCCGTCTCGACGTCCGGGAGGATCGCGGCGACAAGGGCATCCGCTGGACGGTGGCGGGCCCGCTGGACGGGACCATGGAGGTATGGCTGGAGGCCGTCCCCGAGGGCGCCATCCTGCACTACTTCCTGCATGCCGAGCCCACCGCGGCCAAGCCGATGACGCCGCGCGCGCTGGCCGCGGCGAACCGGGCCCGCCGGGTGGCGGGCAAGCACATGTCGTTCGAATTGAAGGCACGGCTCGAGGCCGGTCGACCCGCGGGCGTCGCGCCGGCGGCCGCCGCGGCGTCCTGACGCCGTAGGCCCCGACTGCTCGTCCCGCACGAAAGGAACCGTTGTCCGCCATGGCCGACCGGACCCAGAGATCGATCGTCATCGAGGCGCCGTCGCAGCAGGTGATGGCCGTCATCGCGGACCTGGCGTCCTATCCGGAATGGGTGGCGGCCGCGCAATCGGTCGAGGTGCTCGACACCGACGCCGCAGGGCGGGCGGCGACCGCCCGGTTCGTGCTGGACGCCGGCGTCGTCAAGGACACCTACGTGCTGGCCTACACCTGGCGCGCCGACGGCCACGCGGTGAGCTGGCGGCTGCTCAGCGGTGACCTGCAGAAGGCTCAGGACGGCAGCTACGAACTGCGCGACCGGCCCGACGGCAGCACCGAGGTCGTCTACGAGCTGACCGTCGACTTGAACATCCCGATGATCGGCATGTTCAAGCGGAAGGCCGAGAAGGTGATCACCGATACGGCCTTGAAGGAACTGAAGAAGCGGGTCGAGGGCTGAGCGCCCCGGGCGGTACCCGCGTCGAACTGTTCGTCGGTAAGGGCGGGGTCGGCAAGACGACTCTGGCCTGCGCGACGGCCATGGCCTACGCCCGCGCCGGGCAGCGGGTGCTGATCGCCTCGCTGGACCAGGCGCATTCGCTCGGTGACGCGCTCGGCTTCCGCTTCCCGCACGATCCGGGCACCGTCGCCGGGGTGGCCAGGGTGGCGCCCGGGCTCGAGGTGATCGAGATCGATTCCCTCGCGCTGCTCGAGGACCGGTTCCGCGATGTCGTGCGGATGCTGGCCAAGGGCGGCGGCCACGACCACGGCGTCGACCTGACCGCGATCGACCCGGCCGAGCTGACCGGGCTGCCGGGCGTGCAGGAACTGCTGATGCTGGTGGAGATCGCCCAGTACACCGAAGAGGACGACTGGGACGTCATCGTCGTCGACTGCCCGCCCTCGGCCGACATGCTGCGCCTGGTCACCGCGCCGGACACGCTGCTCACCTATCTCGAACGGCTCTGGCCGCGGCACGCCCGCTCGATGAGCGCGATCGGCCCCGACCTGCGCAAGGCGGTGCTGGCGGCCACGGTCGAGCGGATCGTCACCGCGGTGGGCGGGGTCCGCGACCTGCTCGCCGACCGCACCCGCACCGGCGCCCGGCTGATCACCGGTCCCGAGCAGGTGGCCGTCGCCGAGTCCCGGCGCGTGCGGTCGGCGGCCGCGCTGCTGGGCCTGCGGCTGGACGCGGTGGTGGTGAACAAGGTGCTGCCGCCGGTGCCCTCGCCCGGCGAGAGCGCCCATCCGGCCGTGCACTGGTACCTGAACCGCCGCGCCGAGCAGCTCGAGGTGGTGGCGCGGCTGCACGAGCAGCTCACCGACGTCCCGATCCTGATCGCCCAGCACGCGGGCGCCGAACCGGTGGGGCTGAGCGCGCTGTCGGCGTTCTCCTACGCGGTCGACACGCTGCCCGGCCCGCACGCTCAGAGCGCGCATTCGGGCGAACCGATGGTTCGATGGGAGTCCGGCTCCGGTGTCGACTCCGTGTACGCGATGCGGATGCGGCTGCCGGTGGTCGATCCCGGCACCTTGCGGCTGGGCCGAGTGGAGGACGATCTGATCGTGGGAGCCGACGGGGTACGCACACGCGTCCGGCTCGCGCCGGTGCTGCAACGCTGCACGGTGGCGGGCGCCGAGCTCGACGACGGTCATCTGGTGGTCCGCTTCCGGCCCGATCCGCAGGTCTGGCCCGCCGATCCGAACTACACGAAGGCCACCGCAGATGAGCAGTGACTCCCAGTCCGACCGCCGCGGCCACCACCCCGACGGCTTTGCCGAGTTCACCGAGGAGCTGCGGCTGCTGGCCGAAGTGCTGCTGGCCAGAGTCGAACCCGTGCTGCGCCGCACCGCCGCCGACGGCCAGGCCGATCTCGGCGGCTGCGCCTGGTGCCCGGTCTGCGCGGCCGCGGCCCTGATGCGCGGCGAACACCACGACGTGGTCGCCGCCCTCGCCGAGCACGGCACCTCGATGGTGACGGTGCTGCGCGAGGCGCTCGCCGGCGTCCCCGTGGAGCCGGTGCTGCCGCCCGAGTGGGCCGAATACGCCGCCGGACACCATGATTCGCACGAGTCCGGGTGGGCCCACCACGACGGCGCCACCGGGGACCGGCCGGACGCGGACAGCCACGACGGAGCGTCCGGTCACAGCACGCCCGGCCCGGGTGCGCAGCAGGAAGACACCACGGCGGCACCGGGTTCCGGCGCGGCGCCGGACAGCACCGCCGCGCACGCCCGCGACACGTTCCCGGCCGCGGACGAATCCCCCGCCGACACGGCGACCCGCTCCCGCCTGCGCTGGGGTTCGGCCCGTCCCGACGGCACCCCGCGCCCCCGCCGGGTCGACGAATTCGCCGCGCCCCGGCCACAGGGCGCACCGGCACGCCCCGGCGCCGCCGCGCAGGTCCCGGCCGACACCGGATCCGGCACCGGCCGTTTCGCCACGCAGGCGCCGACCGAGCCCGAGCACGCCGAGCGTCCCCACGGCGACCGATCCCGTCCCACCCGCGCGCCACGCTCGCGTTATGTCGACATTCCGGTGACGATCCGGGGATGACCCAGGGGATCGACCGTCAACACCTGCTCACCGTCGGCATCGATGTCGGTGGCACGAACATCCGCGCCTCGGTCGTCGACGCCGAGGGCGAGGTGCTCGATTCCGTGCAGGCCCCGACGCCGCACGCGGCCCGCGCGCTCGAGGACGCTATCGACCGCGCGGTCCGCGACCTCGCGCGCAGGCATCCGATCGCCGCGGTCGGGCTCGCCGTCGCCGGTTTCATCTCCGAGGACCGCTCGACGGTCCGGTTCGCGCCGCACCTGCCCTGGCAGGACGCCCCGGTCGCGCAGCGGCTGACCGCCCGCCTCGGCCTGCCGGTGATCCTGGAGCACGACGCGAACGCCGCGGGCTGGGCCGAGTACCGCTTCGGCGCGGCCGCGGGCGGGCACACCGTGGTCCTGGTCGCGATCGGCACCGGCATCGGCGCCGCCCTGCTCATCGACGGCAAGCTCTATCGCGGCAGCCACGGCGTCGCGCCCGAACTCGGGCATCTGCAGGTGGTGCCGGAGGGCCGGGCCTGCGCCTGCGGCAAACGCGGCTGCTGGGAGCGCTACTGCAGTGGCACCGCGCTGGCCGACACCGCGATCGAACTGCTGGCCACCGATCCGGTGCGCTCGGTGCTCGCCGGGGACGTCATCCGCGATCCCGGCTCGCTGACCGGCCGCCGGGTGGCGGGCGCCGCCCAGGACGGCGATCCGCTCGCGGTCCGGGTGATGGCCGACTTCGCGCGCTGGCTCGGGCTCGGCCTGGCCTTCGTCAGCGACATCTTCGATCCCGATCTGGTGGTGATCGCCGGCGGCGTGAGCAGTTCGGCGCCGCTGTTCCTCGACGAGGCCCGCGAGCACTACGCGCGCGCGGTCACCGGCGCCGGGCACCGGCCCCTTGCCCGCCTGCGCACCACCCAGCTCGGCGAGGCGGCGGGCATGATCGGCGCGGCCGAATTGGCCAGGGCCGCGGTCGACACGCCGGTGGCGGGCCGGAGCGGGAGATGAGCGTCACAACCCTGTGATGCGGCTACCGTCTCGGGTTGGTTGTGACCTGCGACCAGCGGTAAAGTCGGTTTCCGACGAGGCTGCACCCCACGATCCCGGTTCCGAGGAAAGGACGCCATGTTCTACTGGCTGCTCAAGTTCGTCTTCCCGGGACCGTTCATGCACCTATACAACCGACCCGTGGTCGAGGGCGTCGAGAACGTCCCCACCGACGGGCCGGCGATCATGGCCGGCAACCACCTCTCGTTCTCCGACTGGCTGTTCGCGCCGCTGCTGAGCCCGCGCCGGATCAGCTACCTCGCCAAGGCCGAGTACTTCACCACCCCCGGCCTCAAGGGCCGCCTGCAGAAGTTCTTCTTCAGCGGCACCGGCCAGTACCCGATCGACCGCAGCGGCGCCTCGGCCGCCGAGGACGCGCTCAACGCGGCCCGCAAGCTGCTCGACAAGGGCATGCTGGTCGGCCTGTACCCGGAGGGCACCCGCTCCCCCGACGGTCGCCTGTACAAGGGCAAGACCGGCATGGCGCGGCTGGCGCTGGAGACCGGCGTCCCGGTCATCCCGGTCGCCGTCATCGGCACCGACAAGGTGAGCCCGCCCGGACCGTTCAAGTGGCGTCGGCAGCGGGTCACCCTCAAGTTCGGTGCGCCGCTGGACTTCTCCCGCTACGAGGGGATGAGCGGTAACCGCTTCGTCGAGCGCGCCGTCACCGACGAGGTGATGTACGAGCTGATGCGTCTCACCGGCCAGGAATACGTCGACGTCTACGCGCACAGCCTCAAGAAGGGCGTCGCCCCCACCGATCGCCAGCTCGAGGCCACCCGCATCCCCGACACCGCCGCCAGCTGACTCGTCCCGCGGCGCCCTGCGCCGCGATGAGCTGACCCACAGCACCGGCCGACGGCAAGCGGATCGTAAGCGCCGTCGGCCAGACTGCTCGCATGTTCAAGCAATTGCTGGCCGCGGCCGGTGTCGGCGGCGCCGAAGTGGAAACCGAATTGTTCACCCCCGGTGCGCAACCGGGTGGCGTGGTCGAGGGAGTGGTCCGGCTGCGCGGCGGCCGCGTCGACCAGTCGATCGGGCACGTGGCCGTCGAGTTCGTCACCCGCGTCGAGCGTGAGTACGCCGACGGCGAGGAACACGTCACCGACCACGGCTTCGGCCGGGCCGGGGTGGCCGGTCCGTTCACCCTCCTCGCCGGCACGGTGGCCGAATTGCGCTTCGCCGCACCGGTTCCCCTCGAGACACCGATCACCTTCTTCGACGGTCAGCACCTGCCGGGCGCCGGTGTCGCGCTGCGCACCGTGGTCGACATCCACGGCGCCGTCGATGCCACCGACACCGATCCGCTCGGCATCGGGGCACTGCCCGCCCAGCACGTCGTGCTCGATGCCGTGCGGCGCATGGGTTTCGGGCTGCACCGCACCGATGTGGAGGCGGGCACCATCGCGGGCACGCCGCAGCGGCTGCCGTTCTATCAGGAGATCGAGTTCGGTCGCTCGCACCACTTTCCCCGGGTGAATCAGCTCGAGCTCACCTTCGTCGCCGCCGAGCACGGCATGAGCGTCGTCCTGGAAGCCGATATCGAGGGCGGCTGGTTCCACGAGGATCGCGACGGCATCGGCACCTTCTGGGTCGACTACGCGCGCCTGGCGCAGCACGACTGGACCGCCGAGATCCATCGCACGTTGCACGGGCTCGGCGCGCTCGGCTGAGCTACCCGCGCCGACCCGCGACGCGCCCCGCACCCGGTTGATAGCCTCACAGGAACACGGCGCCGGGTAGGCGTCGACTCATTCCGGCGGGGCAGTGAGGTGGACATGGTCGGTCGCGACCCCGAGGGCCGGGTGCTGCCGTTCGCCCGCTCCGCTCCGGACACCCGCGTCGGCCATCCCCCCACCGGCAAGGTCGTGCGCAGCGCCCGGCTGGCCGCGGTGCCGGTCGCCTACGCCGGGCGGCGCATCGCCGGGTTCGGCAAGAAGGCGATCGGGCGCGCGCCCGAGGACGTCGACCGCGATATCCGGGCCAGGACCGCCGAGCATCTGTTCCAGGTGCTCGGCGAACTCAAGGGCTGCGTCGCGAAACTGGGTCAGCTGCTCGGCCTGCTCGAACTGGGCCTGGCCCCCGATCTGGCCGAACCGTTCCGCCAGGCGATGGCACGGCTGCACGATTCCGCGCCCGCCATGCTGCCCGCCGCCGTGCACACCGAACTGGCCGCCCAGCTCGGCCCCGACTGGCGTTCGCTGTTCCTGGAATTCGACGACCGCGCCTCCGCGGCCGCCTCGGTCGGCCAGGTGCACCGCGCCCGCTGGCACGACGGCACCCCGGTGGCGGTCAAGGTGATGTATCCCGGTGCGCGCCGGGCCGTCCTGGCCGACCTGCAGGCCCTGCGCCGCGCCACCCCGCTGTTCACCGCGCTGCTGCCCGGCGCGGATACCCGGCCGGTGATCGAGGCGCTGTGCGAGGAGATCAACGCCGAACTCGACTACGCCCGCGAGGCGGCCAATCAGCGGGTGTTCGCGGCCGCCTTCGCCGACGATCCCGACGTGGTGCTGAGCCGGGTGATCGCCCAGCGCGGTGACGTGCTGGTCACCGAATGGCTCGACGGTGTCCCGCTGTCGCGGTTGATCGTGCGCGGCGAGGCGGCCGAGCTCGACCGCCTCGGCGTACTGATCCTGCGCTTCCTGTTCTCCGCGCCCGCCCGCGCCGGCCTCGTCTACGGCGACCCGCACCCGGGCAACTTCCTGCGCATGCCCGACGGCCGCCTCGGCGTCGTCGACTTCGGCGCGTGCACGCCGTGGCCCGCCGCCTTCCTCGATGTCGCGGGTGATGTCGGCGCCGCGGTGATCGCCGACTCCCCCGCCGATCTCGAGGTCGCCATTCGCCGCCACGGTTTCGTCGCCCCGGGCCGCGAGCTCGACATCGCCACCGTCGCGGCCCGCCTGCAACCGGTGCGCGACGCCCTGCTGTCGCCCACCTACCCGCTCTCCGCCGACTGGCTGCGCAAACAGGTCCGCCTCGCGACCGACCTGCGCCTGTCGAACGTGCTGCGCCAGTTGACGATGCCGCCCGGCCACACCCCCATCCTGCGTTCCTTCCTCGGCGGCGTCGCCGTCCTGTGCCAGCTCCAGACCGAGGTCCCCCTCCGCGCCGAGTGCACCCGCTGGTACCCCGACACGGCCGCCGCGGTCGGCCTGTGAGCGCGGCGCGCGTCCGGACGGCCGGTCAGATCGCGCGGTCGCGGTTGTCCCAGTAGGGCTGCCGGAGTTCGCGTTTGAGGATCTTGCCGCTGGCGTTGCGCGGGAGTTCGGCCGTGAAATCGACGGTGCGCGGGCACTTGTAGCCGGCCAGGTGCTCCCGGCAGAAGGCGATGAGGGCGGCGCCGTCGATCGAACCGTCCGCGACCACCACGGCTTTCACCGATTCGCCCCAGTGCTCGTCGGGGACCCCGATGATCGCGGCGTCGATCACGGCGGGGTGATCGAGCAGGACGCGTTCGACTTCGGGGCCGTAGACGTTCTCGCCGCCGGTGATGATCATGTCCTTGAGCCGGTCCTCGATGTAGACGTAGCCGTCCGCGTCGACGCGGCCGATGTCGCCGGTGCGCAGCCAGCCGTCGGTGGTGACGGTCGCGGCGGTGTCCTCCGGGCGGTGCAGGTACCCGGTCATCCGCTGCGCGCCACGGAACCACAGTTCGCCCTGCTCGCCGACGGGTGCCTCGGCGCCGGTGACCAGGTCGACCACACGGACATCGACGTTCGGGTAGGCCCGGCCCGCGGACAGCAGCAGTTGGGGCCGGTCGGGATCGCGGTGCTCGGCCGCCCGCAACGCGCAGACCACCCCGGACAGCTCGGTCTGCCCGTAGACCTGCACGAAGCCCAGGTCCGGCCAGGCCGCCAGCGCCGCGCGCAGCAGCGGCAGCGGCATGGGGGCGGCGCCGTAGCCCAGGTACTTCAATCGCGCGACCGCCCCGATCGCGGGCTCGCCCACGGCGAGCAGCCTGGCGATGACCGGCGGGACGAAGAAGGCGTGGGTCGCCCCGGCGGCCAGCCCCGCCAGCAGCGAGGGACCGTCCGGTTCCCGCAGCACGATGCTGGCGATGCCCGCCCGAATCCCCAGGAACGCGTAGCAGATTCCGCCGACGTGGAACATCGGCATCGCGACCAGGTTCACGTCGCCGGAGTCGACCGGGAAGATCGACTGGATATTCTCGGTGTGCACCACCAGGGCCCGCTGGCCGAGCACCACGCCCTTGGGGCGTCCGGTGGTGCCCGAGCTGTAGATCAGCAACGCGTCGGCGGTGTCGGACAGGTCCGGGTCGGGGGTCACCGGGGTGGCGGCGGCCAGGAAGGATTCGTACTCGTCGTGCTCGCCGCCGAGCACGAGCACCGTCAGCCCGGGTGTCAGCCGGTCCCGGATGGCGGTCAGCGCGGGCAGCAGTTCGTCGTCGACGACCAGCACCCGCGGCGCGCAGTCGTCGAGGACGTAGGCCAGTTCGTCGCCGGCCTGGCGCCAGTTCACCACCGCGGTGGCGGCGCCGAGCGCGGCCGCGGCGAAGGTCAGCTCGAGGCACGCCGGATGGTTCTTGCCGAGGTAGGCGATGCGGTCGGCGGGCCGCACCCCGGCCGCGCGCAGGCCCCCCGCGGCGCGCCGGATGCGGTCCCACCACTGCGCCCAGGTCCAGCTCCGCTCGCCGTAGGACACGGCGGTGGCGTCGGGGGTGCGCACTGCCCACCGTTCGACGAAGTCGTAGAGCAGTTCGGGTCGCGGGGTGGGGGCGTCGGTTTCGGACAGCAACATCTGACTCCTCGTCGAGACCAATGTAGTCCATGTGGACTAGTGACACATTTCACCATCGGTCACGCTTATAGTCCAGATGTCCTAGTAAATTCGTTCTCGACCGGGACCCGCGCGGCCGACCGCTAGGGTGGACCGAGCACGACCCGACCGGAACCGAGGGAGGCAGCACCGTGACGAGCCCGACGCGCGGGGAGCGAGCTCGCGCGACCGTCATCGATGCCGCCATCGCCATCCTCACCGCGGGCGGCTACACGGCCCTGACCACGCGCGCCGTCCAGGCCGAATCCGGCATCTCGCGCGGCTCGCTGCTGTTCCAGTTCCCCACCCGCGAGGACATGCTCACCGCGACCATCGAGGAACTCGTCGCGCGCCGCGCCGTCCGCGCCCAGCGGATCATCGACGGCTTCGACGCCGACCCGCCCGCCGACCGGCTCGCCGCCGCCATCGCGGCCGTGCGCGAATTGTTCTCGGGCCCGGACTTTCTCGCCGAGATGGAGCTCTGGTCCGCCGCGCGCACCAACCCCGCGCTGCACGCCACCCTCGTCCCGCTGGTCGAACGGATCAGCGCCAAGCTGCGCACCCAGCTCGCCCAGCTGTTCGGTCCCGAGATCGCCGCCCATCCCGACTTCCCGCGCATCGCCCTGCTCACCGTCGAGATCGCGCGCGGCCTGGCCTTCAGCGCCCCGATCCGCCGCGGCACCGGTGACCGCACGCTGCTCGACTACTGGCAGGCCGCCGCCGCCCGGATGCTGACCGACGACAACACCACCGCCGACGCCTACCCGCTGCCGCTCGACCTGCTCGTCTGACCGCCCCGGCACGCAAGACCGTTAGCCGACCGTACGACACCGTTCATGTGGCGTTGCCACGCCCGCGTCCCGGCGTTCCGACCGGCGATGCACCGTGACAGCCATGGCAGGTTCGGATTTCGCGATGTCCCGGCGCACGCTGCTGCGCGCCACCGCCCTCGGTCTGGCGACCACGCCCGCGCTGGCGGCGTGCGGCGACGGTCCCGGCCTGGTCACGGCCAGGCCCGCGCTGACCCACGGCGTCGCCGTCGGTGACCCGCGCAGCGACGGCGCGCTGATCTGGGCGCGCTCGGACCGCCCCGCGACGCTGATCGTGGAGACCGCGGCGACCGAGAAGTTCAGCGACGTCAAGCGATTCACCGGCCCCCTGCTCACCCCGGCCACCGACGGCACCGGCCGGGTGCGCGTCAACGGCCTGCCCGCGGGCCAGGTCGTGCACTACCGGGTGCGCCTCGAGGGCGAGGACGGCGCGAGCTCGGACACCCTGACCGGCGTCTTCCGCACCGCGCCCACCGCGGCCGCCGACATCAGCCTGCTGTGGTCCGGCGATGTCGCGGGCCAGGGCTTCGGCATCAACCCCGAGCTGGGCGGCATGAAGGTCTTCGCGACGATGGCCGCGCGCGACCCGCACCTGTTCCTGCACTCCGGCGACTGCGTCTACGCCGACAACGCGCTGAAGGAATCGGTCACCCTGCCCGACGGCCGGGTCTGGAAGAACATCACCGCCGAGGCCAAGAACGCCCCCGCCGAGACCCTCGACCAGTTCCGCGGCAACTACGCCTACAACCTCACCGACGACAACTACCGCCGCTTCAACGCCGCCGTCGCCCAGGTGGTCCAGTGGGACGACCACGAGACCACCAACAACTGGTACCCCGGCGGCACCGTGGCCGCCGACAAGGGCTACACCGAGCGCAGCATGGACACCCTGGCCACGCGCGCCTGGCAGGCCTTCCACGAGTGGATGCCGTTGGAGCCGAGGGAAGCCGTCGACGGCCGCCTGTACCGCAAGATCTCCTACGGCCCGCTGCTGGACGTCTTCGTCCTGGACATGCGCGCCTACAAGGACGCCAACGGCGCCAACACCGCGGCGCAGGGCGCCATCTTCGGCGCCGCGCAGACCAGCTGGCTCAGCGACAGCCTGCGGGATTCGAAGGCCACCTGGAAGATCGTCGCCGCCGACCTGCCGCTGGGCCTGATCGTCCCCGACGGCAAGACCGCCTTCGAGGGCCCGGCCAACGCCGCCCCCGGCGCGCCCAGCGGCCGCGAGACCGAGATCGCGCGGGTGCTCTCGGCGATCAAGGCGAACAAGGTCACCGACGTCGTCTGGCTCACCGCCGACGTGCACTACACGGCGGCACACCACTATTCGCCGGCGCGCGCCGCCTTCACCGATTTCGACGAGTTCTGGGAGTTCGTCTCGGGTCCGCTCAACGCCGGGGCGTTCGGCCCGAACGAGCTCGATCCGACCTTCGGGCCGGAGGCGGTCTTCGTGCACGCGCCGCCCGCGCCGAACACCTCGCCGCTGGACGCGCAGTACCAGCATTTCGGCGAGGTCCGCATCGACGGGCGCTCCGGCGAACTGACCGTCGACCTGTGCGACGCGACCGGGAAAGTCCTGTTCACGAAGCGACTCGCGCCTACGCGGAAGTAGCTCCGAGGTACCGTGCGCAAGAATCGCCGAGCTGTGGTTAGCTATGCGGTCATGGGCACGCCGCACTCCGTCATCTCCGAAGAATATCTCCCCCGGGACACCGCGGATGTCGTTCGCACTGTACGTGATTCGCGCGATCGTTCGGAACGGTTGACGGTTCGCGGCGGCGAGCAGACCGAAGAGTCCTATGGCCTGACCGATCAGCGCGCGGTGCTCTCGCTGCGCAAGATGAATTCGGTGCTCGACATCAACCTGGGCAGGCGGACGGTCCGGGTGCAGGCGGGTGCCAAGCTCTCCGAGATCGACCGCCGCCTCGGTGCGCACGGTCTCGGCCTGCCGGTGGTCGGCGACCATCGCGACATCACCGCGGGTGGCTTCGCCTCCGTCGGTGGCGTCAGCACCGCCTCGCACCGCTACGGCATGTTCATCGATCAGATCGTCGACCTCGAGTACGTCGACCCCGACGGCCGGATCGGCACCTGCGGGCGCGGCCACCACACCGAGCGGTTCCACCGCATCCTCGGCGCGGGCGGGCGCGCGGGCATCATCACCGCGCTGACCCTCGATGTCGTCGAGGTCGACAAGGACCACACCTGGCTGACCACCGACGCCGACCGGTTCCTCGATTTCGATTCCTTCGTCGAGCACGCCACCACCGAGATCACCAACCCCGGCAGCGCGGCGCTGCAGGTCGGCCGCTGGGTCGACACCGCGCCGCTGAAGGTGGCCCGCCCGGTCGGCACCGGCCAGGTGACCCTCGGCGCCGTGCGCTTCGGCCAGTGGTCGAGCCTGTACCCCACCGCCCCCACCCGTGGCCTGCGGGCGCGGCGCGAGGTCGGCACCCGCACCCGCAAGTCGCTGGGCGCCATCGCCTCGGCGGCGGGCGGGCGCGCGGGCATGCCGGTGCGCAACGCCGCGGCGGGCGCGCTGATGTTCGCGCCGAAGGTGCTCACCATGCGCGACGCGGAGTACCTGGCCGACACCGTCATCAGTTCGTCGGAGCGCGGCCCGGCCTACCGGGTCGGCGTGTTCGCCCCGCTGGCCAACTACGGCTCGGTCTTCTACGGCCTGCACGACCTGTTCGCCGCCCACCGCGAACGCACCGGCTGCTTCACCGTCATCTCCGCGATGACCTACGGCGTGCGCTCCCCGTACCTGCGGGCCGAGGCCGCCGCGCGCGGCCTGTCGCCTGCCGACTACGGCCTGATCACCTTCACCTGCCGCCTGCGTCCCTCCGCGCTGCCGTCGGAGCAGCTGCGCGAGATCGTCTCCGGCATCGACGACATCTGCCGCTCGGAGCAGGCGCTGCGCTACAGCGTCTAGCCCACAGCCCGACAGGAAAGGCCCCACCGGATTCCGGTGGGGCCTTTCCTGTGTATTCGTGGAGCTGTGTCTGTGTAGCTGTCGCTCAGTGCTTCTCGGCGCCGATGTAGTACTCGAACACCAGGCCCGCCGCGGCGGCGAGCACGAGCACCACGCCGAGGCCGATCAGCCAGAACTGGAAGAACGCCAGGCCCAGCGCGGTGACCGAACCAGCGGCGGCCAGGGTGATCGGCCAGAAGCTGCCGGGCGAGAAGAAGCCCAGGTCACCGGCGCCGTCGACGATCTCGGCCTCCTCGTAGTCCTCGGGCCGCAGGTCGATGCGGCGCGCGACGAACCGGAAGTAGGTGCCGATGATCAGCGACAGGCCCGCGGTCAGCACGATCGCGGTCGTACCGGCCCATTCGATGCCGGTGCGCGACTGCGCGGTGAAGAAGCCGTAGACGATGCCCACCAGGATGAAGAACGCCGTGAGCAGTTCGAAGATCCGCGCTTCGATCCTCATATCAGAATCCTCACTTGCTCTCGTTCACCGAAGCGCTCTTGCTGTCACGCTTGGTGTTGAAGGGGTACGTGGAGGTGGCCACCGGCGACTCGCCGATCGACTCGAGCGCCTCGCCGTTGGTCTTGCCGTCGATGCGCGCCTGCATGTACTTGGCGTACTTCTCCGGCGCGACCGCGCGGACCTCGAAGTTCATCATCGAGTGGTAGGTGCCGCACATCTCGGCGCAGCGGCCGACGAACGCGCCTTCCTTCTCGATCTCGGAGATCTGGAAGACGTTGTCGGACTGGTTTTCCTTCGGGTTCGGCATCACGTCGCGCTTGAACATGAACTCCGGCACCCAGAAGGCGTGGATCACGTCGGCGGCGGCGAGCTGGAACTCGATGCGCTTGCCGGTCGGCAGCACCAGGACCGGGATCTCGGTGCTGGAACCGATGGTCTCGACCTTGTCGTAGTGCAGGTACGAGAGGATGTCGTTGGCCGGCTTGCCGTGCACCGGGCCCGGCTGCGGGTGACCCTCTTCGTTCTTGCGCTCCTCGTACTGCGCGAGCTGCTCTTCGTTCGCCAGCTCACGCTCGGAGTCGATGCCGTTCCAGGTCAGCCCGCCGACATTGTTGATGTTGCGGTAGCCGAACTTCCAGTTCCACTGGAACGCGGTCACGTCGACGGTGACATCCGGGTTGTCCGTCTTCTCGTGCACGTAGTTCTGCACGACCACGGTGAAGTAGAACAGCACCGCGATGATCACGAACGGGATCGCCGTGTAGGTCAGCTCCAGCGACACGTTGTAGCCCGTCTGGCGCGGGAACTCCGGGGAGTCCTTGCGCTTGCGGTGCATGATGACGGTCCAGAAGGTCAGACCCCAGACCAGCACGCCCATCGCGAGCGCGGCCAGCACGGACCAGGTCCACAGCTCCCGCATCCGGGTGGCCTGCGGCGTGATGCCCGAGGGCCAGCCGAACCGCAGCCATACATTGTCGATCGAGCAGCCCGAGACGAGGACGGCAGTGATCCCCAAGGACACCGCCAGCCCGGCCCGTCGAAGGATACGGCCCTGCCGACCCCGAACGGGTCGTGCCCCGATCTCTTCGCTCGCCTTGTGCGCCACGCTCACGCCTTCCTGGTCGCTACACATTCCGACACATTGCGTCGTCCGGGCCGCGATCCGCCCGTTCCGACACCGCTTTCAAGCACGTTTCAGGCCGCCCTCGAGTATTGCCGCTGTGACGCCTGCACACCTGAGAAGGACCTGAGTACTACGCAGCGTAGACCAAAGCGGGCGCTGTCTTGTCGCGGGGTCGTGTTCGACACTCCGCTGTGACCGCACCGGATGCGGCGACCTGCGGTTTGCCGCCAACGGCGGGTGCGCGACGGTGCTGCGACGGGTTGCGCGCGGCGCGTCGTGCGGGTGTGCGGCATACTCGGACACAGCGTTTCGGCCCGAGTAGTGGCCACCCCATCATCGAACGAGAGAAGGTTGCCGACACCGTGTGCGGACTGCTCGGATTCCTGACAGCTGATACGGCGACGACCGAGGTGGTCGATCAGGTGTACGACGCGCTGCACTGCCAGCGGCACCGCGGCCCCGACGAGAAGGGCACCTGGCACGACGATCACATGATCTTCGGCTTCAACCGCCTCTCCATCATCGATATCGAGCACTCGCACCAGCCGCTGCGCTGGGGCCCGGCGGACAATCCGCAGCGTTACGCGATGACCTTCAACGGCGAGATCTACAACTACCTCGAACTGCGCGAGCAGCTGGCCGCCGAGCACGGCGCCGAGTTCCCCGAGGGCAAGATCTTCGCCACCGACGGCGACGGCGAGTCGATCGTGGCCGCCTTCCACTTCTGGGGCCCCGAGGCCGTGCGCAAGCTGCGCGGCATGTTCGCCTTCGCGATCTGGGACACCGAGACCCAGGAGCTGTTCCTGGCGCGCGACCCGTTCGGCATCAAGCCGCTGTTCTACGCGAGCGGCCCCGGCGGCACCGCCTTCGCCAGCGAGAAGAAGAGCGTGCTGGAGCTGCTGAGCCCGCTCGGCGTCTCCGACGAGCTGGACCCGCGCGCGCTCGAGCACTACACCGTGCTGCAGTACGTGCCCGAGCCCGAGTCGCTGCACCGCAACATCCGCCGCCTCGAATCCGGCACCTACGCCACCGTCAAGGTCGGGCAGGCGCCGCAGGCCACCCGCTACTTCCGTCCCGACTTCCGGGTCCGGCCGTTCGCCGAGGGGGCCGCCCAGGCCCGCTACGCCGAGATCGCGGCCGCGCTCGAGGACTCCGTCGCCAAGCACATGCGCGCCGATGTCACCGTCGGCTCGTTCCTGTCCGGCGGCATCGACTCCACAGCCATCGCGGCGCTGGCCATGCGGCACAACCCGAAGCTGATCACCTTCACCACCGGGTTCGAGCGCGAGGGCTACTCCGAGGTCGACGTGGCCGCCGAGAGCGCCGAGCTGATCGGCGCGCGCCACATCGTCAAGGTGGTCTCGCCCGCCGAGTTCGCCGCCGCCATCCCCGAGATCGTCTGGTACCTCGACGACCCGGTCGCCGACCCGGCGCTGGTGCCGCTGTACTTCGTGGCCAAGGAGGCCCGCAAGCACGTCAAGGTGGTGCTCTCCGGCGAGGGCGCCGACGAGCTGTTCGGCGGGTACACCATCTACCGGGAGCCGTTGTCGCTCAAGCCGTTCGAGTACCTGCCCGCCGGGCTGCGCAAGCTGGTCGGCAAGCTCGGCGACAAGATCCCCGACGGCAGGCGCGGCAAGTCGCTGTTGCAGCGCGGCTCGCTCACCCTGGAAGACCGCTACTACGGCAACGCCCGCAGCTTCAACGACGCGCAGCTGCGCGCGGTGCTGCGCGAGTTCCGCCCCGAGTGGACCCACCAGGACGTCACCGCGCCGATCTACGCCCAGTCCGCGGGCTGGGACCCGGTGGCCCGGATGCAGCACCTGGACCTGTTCACCTGGCTGCGCGGCGACATCCTGGTCAAGGCCGACAAGATGACCATGGCCAACTCGCTGGAACTGCGTGTGCCGTTCCTGGACAACGAGGTCATGCGGGTCGCCCAGGGTCTGCCCTACGACCAGAAGATCACCAAGGAGACCTCGAAGTACGCGCTGCGCCAGGCCCTGGACGGGATCGTCCCCGACCACGTCCTGAACCGCGCCAAGCTCGGCTTCCCGGTCCCGCTGCGGCACTGGCTGCGCGGCACCGAGCTCTACGACTGGGCGCAGACCCAGATCGCCGAGTCGCAGACCGACCATCTGATCGACAAGGCGGCCGTCCTGCAGATGCTGCGCGACCACAAGGCGGGTGTGTCCGACCACAGCCGCCGCCTGTGGACCCTGCTGGTCTTCATGGTCTGGCACGGCATCTTCGTCGAGGACCGGATCAAGCCGGAGATCCAGGAGCCGGTCTACCCGGTCTCGTTGTAGTCCCCTGAGACAGACGAACGCCCCCTCGATCGAAAGATCGAGGGGGCGTTCGGTTCTGCGTGCCTAGAGCAGCACCGACAGCTCGTCGGCGGCGTCGGCGCCGTAGGCCTTGGTGAGGCGCTCGACGGCCTCGTCCTTGCTGAGCGTCCACTCCTGGGTGCCGGTGGTCTCCAGGACCAGCACGGCGATCAGGGAGCCGAGCTGGGCGGAGCGCTCCAGGCTCAGGCCGGCGCGGTGGGCGGTGAGGAAACCGGCGCGGAAGCCGTCGCCGACACCGGTCGGGTCGACCTTGGACACCTCGGGCACCACGCCGACGCGCACCTCGGTGCCGTCGGCGTCGACGACCAGGACGCCCTCGGAGCCCAGGGTGGTCACCCGGATGCCGACCTTGGCGGTGATCTCCGCTTCGCTCAGCCCGGTCTTCTGCTGTAGGAGCGCCCACTCGTACTTGTTGGTGAACAGGTAGGCGGCGCCGTCGACCAGCTCGGCCGCCTGCTCGCCGTCGAGGCGGGCCAGCTGCTGGGACGGGTCGGCGGCGTAGGCGATGCCCTGGGCCTTGGCCTGGCGGGTGTGCGCCACCATCGCCTCGGGGTCGTTGGCGCCGACCAGCACCAGGTCGACATCGTGCGCGCCGGCGATCGCGGCGATATCGATGTCGCGCGCCTCGCTCATCGCGCCCGGGTAGAAGGAGGCGATCTGCGCCATCGCCTCGTCGGTGGTGCAGACGAACCGCGCGGTGTGCGCCTTGTCCGAGATGTGCACGGCCGAGCAGTCGACGCCGTTGGACTCCAGCCACTGCCGGTACTCGGCGAAGTCGGCGCCCACCGCGCCGACCAGCACGGGCCGCTGCTTGAGCAGGCCCATCGCGTAGGCGATGTTGCCCGCCACGCCGCCGCGACGGATCTGCAGGTCGTCGACGAGGAAACTCAGGGACACATGATCGAGCTGATCGGCGAGCAGCACATCGGCGAACTTACCGGGAAAACGCATGAGGTGGTCGGTGGCGATGGACGCGGACACAGCAACAGACACGAGGCGAGGCCCCTTCGACACTAGGCGCGGAAAGCAAGAAGTCCGGGATCGTCAGATCCCGGACTTCAACGGTAGCAAGCCGCTACCCCCGGTGGTTCACCTCAGCGCAACCACACCGTGTCGTGGCGTGGCCGCGAAAGATCAGTTGAACGAGTCGCCGCAGGCGCAGGAGCCGGTGGCGTTCGGGTTGTCGATCGTGAAGCCCTGCTTCTCGATGGTGTCGACGAAGTCGATCGAGGCGCCCTGGATGTAGGGGGCGCTCATGCGGTCGACGGCGAGCTTCACGCCGGAGAACTCGACGACGATGTCACCGTCGAGGACGCGGTCGTCGAAGAAGAGCTGGTAGCGCAGGCCGGCACAGCCACCCGGCTGGACGGCGATGCGCAGGGCGAGGTCGTCGCGACCTTCCTGGTCGAGCAGCGCCTTCGCCTTGGCGGCGGCAGCGTCGGTCAGCGTCGCACCGTGGGTCTCGGTGGCGGTCTCGTTCTGCACAGTCATGGACACTCCTAAGTCGGCCGGCCCGCGGAACGGACCTCAGGTGCACAGCGCACGACTGATTTCAACACCATCGCGGCGGCTGCTATTCCTATTTTGCCACCCCCGCCACGCAGCGTGGATTCGACCTGGGTGGTTCACCCCACAGTACGCGCCGCCGAGGCGTGACCCAGGTCGCACTCCGGGCGCCGATGAGACCGCGAGCACCGGACAGCGGACCGCATTTCCCGATGCTCGGGCCCATCGAATAGCCTGGTGAACGTGAAATTGTTCCGTCGCGACGAGTCCAGCACCATCGACGAGTCCGTCGACCCCTCGGTGCCGGACGTCGAACAGACCGCCACCGCACCCGCTTCCACCACCCCGGGCAAGGGTCGCCCGACCCCGAAAAGGCGTGAGGCCGAAGGCAAACGGCGCGGCCCGGTCGCGCCCGCCCCGATGACCGCCAAGGAGGCCCGCGCCCGCCGCAAGGCCGCCAAGGGCTCCAAGGAAGACCGCAAGGCCGCCGCGGCCGACCGCCGCGCCGCCGTGCAGGATCGCCGCGCCCGGATGCTGGCCGGCGAGGACAAATACCTGCTGCCCCGCGATCAGGGCCCGGTCCGCGCCTACGTGCGCGATCTGGTCGACGCCCGCCGCAATCTGGTCGGCCTGTTCATGCCGATGGCGCTGGTGCTGATCATGTCGATGTTCGTGGCCCCCGGGCTGCAGACCATCGTGACGCTGGCGATGCTGGTGATGATGGTGTTCATGATCATCGAGGGCTTCGTGCTCGGCAAGATCGTGAACAACCGGGTGATCGAGCGGTTCCCCGACACCACCGACACCGGCTTCAAGCTGGGCTGGTACGCCTTCGTGCGCGCCTCGCAGATCCGCAAGATGCGCGCCCCCAAGCCGCGGGTCGGCCCCGGCGACGCCGTCTGAGTTCTCCCCCTGTCACGAATGCCGTTCCACCCGCGGGTGGGGCGGCATTCGCGCGTTCAGTGCAGACCGGGCCGGATGTTGGTGGCGTAGCCGGCGATGGCGGCGAGCTCGGCTTCGACGCGCTGGACGTCGCGGTCGACGACGCCGGTCGAGCCCGCGGTGCCGCGACCGATGAGAACGCCGAGTCCGATGATGGCGGCGAGGACGATCAAGAAAGTAACCATGGCAGAAATTTTGCGCTCGTCCGTTTTCGGCCGAAAGTGGCTGTTCTGTCATTGTGCGTAAAGATTCGGCCAGATAGCATGGAGTGATGCTGTCCACGGTGTCCGTCGTCCTCAACGACAAGCTCGCCATGTTCGAATTCGGCGTCGTCTGTGAGGTTTTCGGCCTCGACCGCACCGCCGACGGCCTGCCCGGCTTCGACTTCAAGGTCTGCGGGGCCACGCCGGGCAAGCCGCTGCGCTCCACCACCCCCGGCGTCTCGGTGACGCCCGAGTACGGCCTCGACGAACTGGTGCACGCCGATCTCGTCGCCATCCCCGCCTTCCCCTTCACCCTCGGCCACAGCTACGACGAGCGGGTCGTCGAGGCGGTCCGCGCGGCCTCGGACGCGGGCGCGATCGTGCTGACCGTCTGCTCCGGCGCCTTCCTGGCCGGGGAGGCCGGGCTGCTGGACGGGCGCAAGTGCACCACCCACTGGCGCTATGTCGACATCCTGGCCGCGCAGTTCCCCGCCGCGACCGTCGACCCGGACGTGCTGTTCGTCGACGAGGGCAACCTGATCACCAGCGCGGGCACCGCGGCGGGCATCGACGCCTGCCTGCACCTGGTGCGCCGCGAGATCGGCACCGCGGCGGCCAACGGCATCGCCCGCCGGATGGTCGTGCCGCCGCAGCGCGACGGCGGCCAGCGCCAGTTCATCGAGCAGCCGGTGCCCGAATGCCGCTCCGAGGGCCTGTCGGCCACGCTGAGCTGGCTCGCCGAGAACCTCGCGCATCCGCACACCGTCGACGAGCTGGCGGCCAGGTCGAGCATGTCCACCCGGACCTTCGCCCGCCGCTTCGCCGCCGAGACCGGCACCACCCCGGTCAAGTGGCTCACCACCCAGCGCGTCCTGTTCGCCAAGCACCTGCTCGAGGCCACCGACATGCCGCTCGAGCGCATCGCCGACCAGTCCGGCTTCGGCTCCGGCGCCCTGCTGCGGCACCACTTCCAGCGCCAGGTCGGTATCGCCCCGACCGAATATCGCCGCCGCTTCGGCGCCACGACTTGAACGACCGTCCGTTATCGGATTTGTGGAATACCGATCCGGGCACTTTTTCGAAAGAATGGCGCCGAACGCCACAGTGCGCGAACACATAGAGTCGGCTACCCTGACAAGGACAGGTGAAATACCGGCCGCCCGTAGCAGTGTGGTCGTCGGTGCGGCATTTCGATGCCCAGGACGGTGGGGGTATTCGAGCCATGCGTAGCAGTGACCTTCGGGAAACCGATATCGACCTCGCGCCCAGTTTTCCCGAACCCCGGCACATGATGGTGGAACGGTCCTGGCGAATTCTCATCGCGGCGGGTTCGGATGCCGTCGGCACACTCGACAGCGAACTTCCCCGCTACGGCCATCAAGTCGCCACCGTCGATACCGGAAGAATGGCGCTGAAACTGTTCGACCGCGCCGATCTGGTCCTGCTCGACCCCGATCTCCCCGATTACGACGGGTTCGAGGTCTGCCGTTCGATCCGGGCCCGCCACCCGGTCCCGATCATCGTGGTCACCGACCGCGATTCCGAACTGGACTGCGTGCTCGGCCTGCGCGCAGGCGCCGACGACTACCTGGCCAGGCCGTTCGGGATCAGGGAACTCGTCGCGCGGATCGATTCGCTCATGCGGCGGGCCTGCCCTCAGGCCGAGAGCGCGCCGCCCGCCACCCGCTGCGGCGCCTTGCGCATCGACGCGGCGGCCAGGGAGGCCACGCTGCACGGCCGCCAGCTGACGCTCACCAGAAAAGAGTTCGACCTGCTGCTGATGCTGTCGCGGCGGCCGGGAATCGTGGTGGCGCGCAAGCAGATCCTGGGCGAGGTCTGGGACGGGTCCTGGTCGCAGCACACCGTGGACACGCACGTCAGCAGCCTGCGGGCCAAGCTGGGCGCCAGCGATTGGATCGTGGCGGTGCGTGGCGTCGGCTTCAAGCTGATGCCGCTGGACTGAGCCGGGCACGGCGAAAACCGCCGGCTCGGATCGAGCCGGCGGCTTCCGTCTGGTCAGCTCACCGCGACCACGTTGAGGTTCTCGTCGAAGGCGAATCCGGGCGGGGCCTCGCCGGTGCGCAGCACCTTGATGAACTTCATCCTGGCGATCCGCCAGCCCACGGCGGTCCGCCGGACGTCGGCGTCGAGATAGCCCCAGACCAGCAGCGGCGGCTCCCCCGCGACGACGTGCTTGTGCGTCGCGGTCAGGTTCAGCCGGACCGCGGCGGTGTCGCCGTCGATATCGGCATGACAATCGGTGGTGGTGTGATGGGTCGGACCGAAGAGATTCACGACATAGGTCATGTGCGCGGCGATGCCCGCGATGCCGCGATAATCCTCGGGCGGCAATTCGAGCAATACGTCGTCGGTGAAAATGGATTCCGCCCAGGCGTCATCCATGGATTTACGATCTTCGAAGAAGAAAAAGGTGTCGAACAGCGCGGCGATTTCTCGATGGTCGCGCAATTCCCGGACTTCCGCGCGCAAGGCTTCGAGTTCGGCACGGAGACTGGTGTCGTTCATTTTCTATCCCTGAGATTCGTCGCTACCAACGGTAGCGTTCGAGGTCACCTGATCCGGTGACCGGAAACGGCCGGTGATGCGCAGGCCGTCGCGGATATTGAGTGACATGAGGACGATATTGACCGCGCCCGCGACGAGTTCGAGCGCCTGCACGCTGTAGAACAGCGGCCCGAACTCGTCGCGGCCCGCCAGCACGGCCAGGGTGATCGCCGACGGGATCAGCACGAGCAACCCGTTGCCCGCGATGAACGGCATCCGCCGCTTCTTCGCGACAATGGCGGGCATCGTCGACTTCCCGCCGAGCCGGAACCCGGTGCCGCCGGTGGCGGCGAGCGCGAGGACCAGGATGGGCAGGGCCCACGGGATGGCCTGCTTCACCGCGATGATCGCGTCCTTCGACCCGCTGAGCTCGGTCACCACTGTCGAGGTCCAGAAGGTGAGGATGGTGAGCAATCCGATCGTGCCCGCGATGGGATGGATGCGGGAGAGCATGGTTTACCTCTCTTCGATGGTCATGTGGTCCGATCGGCCTCGAGGTTGCCGATCGCCTGTCGAACCATGCGGATGAAGTCGTCCCCGCGAACATCCGGAAATCCCGCGGTCGCGATGTCGTTCACCTCCCGAGCGGCCGCGATCAGCGCGGTGCGGAGCCGGCGGGACCGGTCGGTGAGGTAGATCAGCGCCCGCCGGCCGTCCTCGGGGTCGGCGGTGCGTTCGATGAGGCCGTCACGTTCCATCCGCTTGAGCGTGTGGGCCATCGTCGACTGGTCGATACGAACCTTCTCGCAGAGCTGGAGCTGCGAGATCCCCTCCTCCTCGTACAGTGCGAGCAGTTGTGCGAATTGCCCCGGCACCACACCGTGCCCGGCGATGCGGTCGCGCAGCGCCTGTTCCATGAGCCGCGCGAGATGGTTGATCACGTACCCCAGGGAGGTGCTCCGATCCATCGGTAGCGTCTCGAGCGGTTCCATTCCCACCTTCCATCGTCATTGATCTGCGGCTACCGCCAGAATACATGGCAAGCCATGTATTGGCGACCGCTGGCGAACGCCCGACCGGCCGCACGACGGCGCGCGATGGTACGGCCGGCGGCACGCGCGGGCAACCGGGCGGAGCCGAATCTGAACGAGCCGGGAGGAATTGGACGAGATCCGCCGGAATCGGGCGGGTCCGGGCACAGCTCCTGAAGATTCCCGGAATCGCCGTTCATCGCGTGGTGATCTGCGCTGTCCACGATTGCCGAAGAGCGCCAACAACTTTCAGGAGACACGATGCGAAAAGTGTTGATCGCCAATCGGGGTGAGATCGCCGTCCGGATCGCGCGGGCGTGCCGGGACGCCGGCCTCGTCGCCGTCGCGGTGTACGCCGATCCCGATCGCGACGCCGTCCATGTCCGCGCCGCGGACGAAGCCTACGCACTCGGTGGCGACACCGCGCAGACGAGCTACCTGAACATCGACGCCGTGCTCGCCGCGGCGCGGGCCGCGGGTGCCGACGCGGTGCATCCCGGCTACGGATTCCTCTCCGAGAACGCCGATTTCGCCGCCGCTGTGCTGGCCGCCGGGCTGATCTGGATCGGACCGCCGCCCGCGGTGATCCGCGATCTCGGCGACAAGGTGACCGCCCGCCGGATAGCCGTCGCCGCGGGCGCGCCGATCGTGCCGGGCAGCCCGGGGCCGGTCGCCGATCCCGCGGAGGTCGTGCGCTTCGCCGAGGAACACGGGCTGCCGGTCGCGATCAAGGCCGCGCACGGCGGTGGCGGTCGCGGCCTGAAGGTCGCCCGGACCCTCGCCGAGATCCCCGAGTGCTTCGCCTCGGCGGTGCGGGAGGCGGAAGCGGCGTTCGGGCGCGGGGAGTGCTTCGTCGAGCGCTATCTGGACGCGCCGCGACATGTGGAGACCCAGTGCCTGGCCGATGCCGAAGGCACCGTGGTCGTGGTGTCGACCAGGGACTGCTCCCTGCAGCGGCGGCACCAGAAGCTCGTCGAGGAGGCGCCGGCGCCCTTTCTGTCCCCCGACCAGCGCGACGCGCTCGCCACGGCGTCCAAGGCCATCCTGCGCGCGGCCGGTTACCGGGGCGCCGGGACGTGTGAGTTCCTGGTCGGCGCGGACGGCACCCTGTCGTTTCTCGAGGTCAACACCCGCCTGCAGGTCGAGCACCCGGTCTCGGAGGAGGTCACCGGCATCGACCTGGTGCGTGAACAACTGCGCCTGGCCGCGGGCGGCCTGCTCGACTACCCCGACCCGCCGAGCCGGGGTCACTCGATCGAGTTCCGGATCAACTGCGAGGACCCCGGGCGCGGCTTCCTGCCGATGCCGGGCACGATCACCGGCTACCGGACCCCGAGCGGGCCGGGGGTCCGGGTCGATTCCGGGGTCGAGGCGGGCAGCGTGGTCGGCGCGAACTGGGATTCGCTGCTGGCCAAGCTCATCGTCACCGGCGAGGACCGGACCCAGGCCCTGCAGCGCGCCGCTCGCGCGCTCGACGAGTTCGGCATCGACGGCATCGCGACCGTGCTGCCGCTGCATCGCGCCCTGGTCACCGACCCGGCGTTCACCGACGCGCCGTTCCGGGTGCACACCCGCTGGATCGAGACCGATTTCGACAACACCCTCGCGCCGTTCGACGGTGTCGGTGTGGCGCCCCAGGACCCGGCGCCGCGCGAGACGGTGGTGCTCGAGGTCAGGGGCAGGCGCGTGGAAGTCACCCTGCCCGTGCGCGGCCGCAGGGCCGTCACCCGCCCCGCCGCCCGCGTCGCCCGGGCGGCGGCGACGGCGCCGTCCGGCGATTCCCTGACCGCTCCGATGGCCGGAACGCTGGTGAAAGTAGCCGCCGCGGAGGGTGATTCGGTCACCTCCGGCCAGCTCATCGCGGTGATCGAGGCCATGAAGATGGAGCAGCCGGTGACCGCGCACAAGGCGGGCACCGTGGTCGGCCTGATCACCGACATCGGCCGCAGCATCGGCACCGGCGCCGTGCTGTGCCGCATCCAGAACAGCTGACGCAGAGGAGCCGACACCGGATGCATACGACAGTCACGGTCGCCCGGACGACCACCACCGCGGCGCGGGACCGGCTGGCCGCCGCCTACGCCGACTACGACGCGGCGGCGCCCGCCCCGGACGCGAAAATCGTGCGGCGCCAGCTGTTCCACTATCACACCGACCTGCTCGTGCACGTCGTCGACAGCGACGCACCGCTGGCCGGTATCCCCGACGGCCCGGATCTCGGCACCGAGGTCACCGTCTTCGACGCCGCCGTGCCGACGGCCGAGCGGTACTACCACTGGCTGCCCGGCCCGGTGCACCCGGCGATGTACAGCACGCTCGTGGTGAACCGGCTCGTCCCGGCGCGCCGTCCGCGGGTCGCCCGGCTGTTCGCCGACTTCGACACCACCGAGGTGCCGCACCGGATGGGCACCCGGCGCAGGCAGTTGTTCGCCTGCGGCGGCGTCTATTTCCACCTGCAGGACTTCGAGACCCCGGACGGCGGCGAAGTGATCGCGCAGGCCTGGAAGCAGGCCGACCCGCGCTTCATCCAGATCTGCGACGACCTCGACCCCCTGATCGACAAATACGACCCGGCCACCTGGCGCAAGCCGGCCGACGCGGTCGCGCACCGCTTCTACCACTGGGAGGCACGATGAACACCCGGCGCGTCGTCATCACCGGCATGGAGGTGATCGCCCCCGGCGGAGTCGGCACCAAGCAGTTCTGGGAACTGCTCACCGCGGGCCGCACCGCCACCCGGCGGATCAGCTTCTTCGATCCCGACCAGTTCCGGTCCCGGGTCGCTGCAGAGGTCGACTTCGATCCCGAGCAGCACGGCCTGACCCCGCACGAGGTGCACCGGCTCGATCGGGCGGCGCAGTTCGCCGTGGTCGGCGCGCGCGGCGCCGTCGCCGACAGCGGGCTCGAGCTCGACGCGATCGACCCGTACGCGATCGGGGTGGCGCTGGGCAGCGCGGTCGGCGCGACCATGCGCCTGGAGCAGGACTACCGGGTGATCAGCAACGGCGGACGGCTGCACCTGGTCGACCAGAAGTACGCCGACCAGCACCTCTACCACCATCTGTCGCCCGGTTCGTTCGCCGCCGAGGTGGCCCACGCCGTCGGCGCGCAGGGCCCGGCCACGGTGGTGTCCTCCGGCTGCACCTCCGGGCTCGACTCGGTCGGCTACGCCGCCCAGCTCATCGCCGAGGGGTCGGTGGACGTCATGATCACCGGCGCCTCGGACGCGCCGATCTCGCCGATCACCATGGCCTGCTTCGACGCCATCAAGGCGACCACCCCGCGCCACGACGAGCCCGAGTCCGCCTCGCGCCCGTTCGACGGCTCGCGCAACGGCTTCGTGCTCGGCGAGGGCGCCGCCCTGTTCGTGCTCGAGGAACTCTCGGCCGCCCGGCGGCGCGGCGCGCACATCTACGCCGAGATCGCCGGCTACGCCACCCGCGCCAACGCCTATCACATGACCGGGCTGCGGCCGGACGGCGTGGAGATGGCCGAGGCCATCCGCGTGGCCCTGCGCGAGGCGCGACTGCCCGGCGACGCGATCGACTACATCAACGCGCACGGCTCGGGGACCAAGCAGAACGACCGGCACGAGACCGCGGCATTCAAGCGCAGCCTGGGCGCGCACGCCTACGCGACCCCGGTGAGCTCGATCAAATCCATGGTCGGGCATTCGCTCGGCGCGATCGGCTCCATCGAGATCGCCGCCTCGGTGCTGGCGATCGGCGCCGACGTGGTGCCGCCGACGGCGAATCTGCGCACCCCCGATCCCGAATGCGATCTGGACTACGTGCCACTCACCGCCCGTGAGCACCGCACCGACACGGTGCTCACCGTCGGCAGCGGTTTCGGCGGCTTCCAGAGCGCCATGGTGCTCACCACCCCGACGGGAGACCCGGCATGAGCGGCGCGGTACGCGAGGACACCAGGACCGTCGTCACCGGCCTCGGCATCACCGCGCCGAACGGCCTTGGCACGCGCCCGTATTGGGACGCGGTGCGGGCGGGCCACAGCGGTATCGGCCGGCTCACCCGGTTCGACCCGGCGGGCTATCCGGCCACCCTGGCGGGCGAGATCGACGACTTCGATCCCAAGGCGCACCTGCCGAATCGGCTACTGCCGCAGACCGATCAGGTGACCCGGCTGGCCCTGGTCGCCGCGGAGTGGGCCCTGGCCGACGCCGGGGTCGACACCGCCGCGCTGGCCGACTTCGACATGGGTGTGCTGACCGCCGCGTCCTCGGGCGGCTTCGAGTTCGCCCAGAAGGAACTCGGCAATCTGTGGAGCAAGGGCAGCGGCTTCGTCAGCGCCTACCAGTCCTTCGCCTGGTTCTACGCGGTCAACAGCGGGCAGATCTCCATTCGGCACGGGATGAAAGGGCCCAGCGGCGTGGTGGTCAGCGACCAGGCGGGCGGGCTCGACGCGATCGCGCACGCCCGCAGGCAGATTCGGCGCGGGACCGCGCTGATGGTGTCGGGCGCGATGGACGCCACGCTGTGCCCGTGGGGCTGGGCGGCGCTGTGGACCAGCGGGCAGTTGCACACCGGCACCGACCCCGCCGCCGCCTACCTCCCGTTCGACGAGCGGGCCGCCGGGCACGTCCCCGGTGAGGGCGGAGCGATCCTGATCCTCGAATCCGCCGACGCGGCCTCGGCGCGCGGGGCCCGCAGCTACGGCGAGATCGCCGGGTACGCGGCCACCTTCGACCCGGCCCCGCACACCGGGCGCGAGCCCGGCCTGCGCGCCGCGATCGAGCGCGCGCTCGCCGACGCCGGGCTCGGCCCGGACGACATCGACGTGGTGTTCGCCGACGCCGCGGGCCTGCCCGAGCCCGACCGGATCGAGGCCGAGGCGATCACCGCCGTCTTCGGCCACCGCGGCGTCCCGGTCACGGCGCCGAAAACCATGACCGGACGGCTGTATTCCGGCGCGGGACCGCTCGACGTCGCCACCGCGCTGCTCGCCATCGAGGCGGGCACGATCCCGCCGACCATCAACGTCGCACAAAACTCCGGCACACCGCTGGACCTGGTGGTCGGAGGGGCGCGGCACGCGACGATGCGTGCCGCACTCGTCCTGGCCCGCGGCTACGGCGGCTTCAACGCCGCCATGGTTCTCACCGCTCCCGAAGGAAGGGCACTCCCATGACATTCACCCTCGACGACCTGACCCGGATCCTGCTCGAAGGCTCCGGCGAGCCCGAGAACGTCGACCTGGACACGGGCATCCTCGACCTGACCTTCGACGACCTCGGCTACGACTCGCTCGCGATGCTCGAGACCGCAAGCCGCGTCGAACGCGAATTCGGGGTGACGCTCGACGATTCGACCGTCATCGAAGCCACCACGCCGCGCGCCTTCCTGGCCGCGGTGAACGCCCTCGTCCCCGTCCGCACCCCCTGAGCAGGAGTCGTCATGTCGCAATCGCACGCAGTGGTCACCGGCGCGACCAGCGGGATCGGGCTGGCCGTCGCCCGGCTGCTCGCCGCGAACGGGCACCGGGTCTACCTCGGCGCCCGGACCGCCGAGAACGTCACCACCACCGTCAAGCAGCTGCACGAAGCCGGTCTCGAGGTGGCGGGCAGCGCCGTCGACGTGCGCTCCGGGGACTCGGTGCGCAAGTTCGTGGAGGCCGCCACCACCCGGTTCGGCCCGGTCGACGTGCTGGTCAACAACGCGGGCATCAGCGGTGGCGGGGTCACCGCCGATCTGCTCGACGAGATCTGGGACAACGTCATCGACACCAACCTCAACAGCGTCTTCCGGATGACGCGCGAGGTGCTCAACACCGGCGGGATGCGGCACCGCAGCCGCGGCCGGATCATCAACATCGCCTCCACCGCGGGCAAGCAGGGGGTGGTCCTCGGCGCGCCGTACTCGGCGTCCAAGCACGGCGTCGTCGGCTTCACCAAGGCCCTGGGCAACGAGCTCGCGCCGACCGGGATCACCGTCAACGCGGTGTGCCCCGGCTATGTGGAAACGCCGATGGCCCAGCAGGTCCGGCGCAACTACGCCGCGCTGCAGCAGACCTCGGAGGACGCGGTGATGACGAAGTTCACCGCCAAGATCCCGCTCGGCCGCTACTGCACCCCGGAGGAGGTGGCCGGCCTGGTCGGCTACCTGGCCTCCGACACCGCCGCGTCGATCACCGCCCAGGCGATGAACGTCTGCGGCGGACTCGGGAACTACTGAGAGGCAACGATCATGACCACCTCCGGCACCGGCCGCGCCGAGCACTCGATCGAGATCGCGGCGCCCGCCGACACCGTCTACCGCCTGCTGGCCGACGTGCAGAACTGGCCGCAGTTGTTCCCGCCCACCATCTTCGCCGACTACCTGGACAACGACGAGCGCGACCAGCGCATCCGGATCTGGGCCACCGCGGCCGACAGCGTCAAGCACTGGGTGTCGCGGCGGGTGCTCGATCCCGAGCACCGGCGCATCGACTTCCGGCAGGAGGTCAGCAGCCCGCCGATCGCGGCGATGGGCGGCACCTGGATCGTCGACACCCTCACCGAGAACTACAGCCACGTGCGGCTGCTGCACGACTACGAGGCGGTCTCGGCCGATCAGCTCGGCTGGATCGATCAGGTGGTCGACCGCAATTCGCGCACCGAGCTGGCCGCGCTCAAACGCAGCATCGAGCTCGGCGACGCGGGCGCCGACGCCGCGTTCTCGTTCGAGGACACGGTGGCGGTCGCCGGCACCGCCGAGGACGTGTTCGGGTTCATCAGCGACGCGCATCTGTGGCCGGAGCGGCTGCCGCACGTGGCCGGGGTCGAGCTGATCGAGCCGGGGCCCGGCATGCAGTCGCTGGCGATGGACACCGTGGCGGTGGACGGTTCCCAGCACCGCACCATGTCGTACCGGATCGTCCTGCCGCACCACACGATCGCCTACAAGCAGATCACCATGCCCGCGCTGATGACGCTGCACACCGGCTACTGGACCGTGCGGCCGCACGCCGACGGCGTTGCGGTGTCGTCCCAGCACAGCGTGGTGCTCAACACCGACAACATCGCCGCCGTGCTCGGTCCCGACGCCGATGTCGCCGCCGCGCGGGCGTACGTGCAGCGGGCGCTGAGCACCAACAGCCTGGCGACGCTGCGGCACGCGAAGACCTTCGCCGAGGACCGGTCATGAGCTCCGCCGAGGCGCGCTCGGCGGTCCTGACCCCCGGCGTGCACCGGATCACCGTGGACGCGGCCGGGATTCCGCTGTCCGGGCTGCTCAGCACGCCCGCCCTGGCCCTGCCGAGGGCGACCGTCCTCGCCCTGCACGGGGCGGGGATGTCGGCGGGCTACTTCCACGGGCGCGCCCATCCGGACGTCTCGCTGCTCAGCACCGCCACCCGGCTCGGCTACGCGGTACTGGCGCTGGACCGGCCCGGCTACGGCGACTCCGCCGACGCCCTGCCGGACGGGCAGTCGCTGGCCGAGCAGGCCGAGACGATCCGCGCGGGGCTGGCCGATTTCACCGCGGGCAACGAGATCGGGGCCGGCGTCTTCCTGCTCGGGCACTCCTTCGGCGGGAAGCTGGCCCTCACCCTGGCCACCGACGACACCACCTTCCTCGGTGTCGACGTCTCCGGCTGCGGTCACCTCTACGCCGAGGACTCGCTGGAATCGAAGGCCTGGCAACGCAATTGGGGCGACCTGCAGCTCTACCCGCCCGGCACCTTCGCCCGGGCGGGCGCGACGGTCGACTCGCCGCCGATCCAGGAACTGGTCGACGCGGCGGCCTGGCCGCAGACCTTCGCCGAGCTGGCCGATCGCATCCGGATCCCGGTGCGGTTCAGCTTCGCCGAGCAGGAACGGTGGTGGCGCACCGACGACGCCGCGCTCGCCGACCTGGTCGCGATGCTGCGCGGGGCGCCCCGACGCGGCCTGACCAGGGTGCCGCGCGCCGGCCACAACATCAGCCTGGGCTGGGCGGCCCGCGCGTATCACACCAGCGCGCTGGCCTTCTTCGAAACCTGCCTGCTCGACCGGGCCGCGGCCTGACGGAGAGAGGACACCGCTGTGACCGAGGAATACACGCTCCCGTTCCTGCCCGCCGGCGACGGCGACATCCCCCGGCTCGACGAACTGCGCCTACGCAAGGAGCTGGCCGCGACCGGCCCGGATCCCACCGCCACCGAGCGACAGCACGCCAGGGGGAAACTCACCGCGCGCGAACGCCTCGCGCTGTTGCTCGATCCGGATTCGTTCACCGAACTCGAGCCGTTGCGCAGGCATCGGGCCACCGGGTTCGGCCTCGAGCACAGCAGGCCCTACACCGACGGGGTGGTCGCGGGCTGGGGCACCGTGGACGGGCGGATCGTGTTCGTCTACGCCCACGACTTCCGGATCTTCGGCGGCGCCCTCGGCGAAGCGCACGCCGAGAAGATCCACAAGGTGATGGATCTGGCGATCAGCGCGGGCGCGCCGCTGGTCTCGCTGAACGACGGAGCGGGCGCGCGGATCCAGGAGGGGGTCGCCGCGCTGGCGGGTTACGGCGGCATCTTCCGGCGCAATACCGCGGCCTCGGGGGTCATTCCGCAGATCAGCGTCATGCTCGGGCCGTGTGCGGGCGGGGCCGCCTACTCGCCCGCGCTGACCGATTTCGTGCTGATGGTGCGCGGCACCGCGCAGATGTTCATCACCGGTCCCGATGTCGTCACCGCCGTCACCGGGGAGACGGTGACCCGCGACGGCCTCGGCGGTGCCGACGTGCACGCCGAACGCTCGGGGGTCGCGCACTTCGTGCACGACGACGAGGCGAGCTGCCTGGCCGATGTCCGCTACCTGCTGTCGTTCCTGCCGCAGAACAACCGGGAGCTGCCCCCGGTGGTGCCGACCGACGACCCGGTCGAGCGGCGCTGCCCGGCGCTGGCCGAGCTCGTCCCCGAGACCGGGACCACGCCCTACGACGTCCGCGCGGTGATCGCCGAGATCGCCGACGACGGCGCGTATCTGGAGATCCAGGAGCGCTGGGCGGCCAATGTCGTCATCGCGCTGGCGCGGATGGACGGCCACACCGTCGGTTTCGTGGCCAACCAGCCGCAGTGCCTGGCGGGCACGCTCGACATCGCCGCCAGCGAGAAGGCCGCGCGGTTCGTCCAGATGTGCGACGCGATGAACATCCCGCTGATCACCCTGCTCGATGTCCCCGGGTTCCTGCCCGGGGTCGGGCAGGAGCACGGCGGCATCATCCGGCACGGCGCCAAGCTGCTCTACGCGTACTGCAACGCGACCGTGCCGCGGATCTCGATCGTGCTGCGCAAGGCCTACGGCGGCGCCTACATCGTGCTGGATTCACGCAGTGTCGGCGCCGATCTGGCCCTGGCCTGGCCGACCAACGAGATCGCGGTGATGGGCGCCCAGGGCGCGGCGAACGTGGTCTTCCGCAAGCAGATCGCCGCCGCCGACGATCCCGCCGCGGCCAGAGCCGAGCTCGTCGCCCGCTACGCGCGCGAGCTCATGCACCCCTATTACGCGGCCGAGCGCGGCCTGGTCGACGACGTGATCGACCCGGCCGACACCAGGGCGGTCCTCATCCGATCGCTGATCATGTTGCGCGCCAAGCACGCCGAACCCCCCGTCCGCAAACACGGCAACCCACCCCAGTAGTTCAGGAGCACACCGATGTCCGAGTACGCAGCGCCGGCCGAGGCCGGGTTCGAGTTGAGCGAAGACGTGATCGCGGCCGTCGCCGTCGCCTTCCTGGCCGGTGACGAGCCGGACGAGCCGCTCTCGGCGCGGCCGGCCGAGCTGCCCTACAGCAGATTTCGCGACCCCCGCGGCTGGCGGTAGACCGTGCCCAGCTCCGCCGACCTGATCGGCACCTGGCGGCTGGCGTCCTTCCACGACACCGACGCGGGCGGCGCGCCGATCGCGGGCCCGCTCGGCCCCGAACCCGCCGGCTTCCTGACCTATACCGCGTGCGGCCATCTCTCGGTCGCCATGATGCGCACCGGTCCGGGCGAGCCCGGCTACATGGGCTACGCGGGCCGCTGGCGCATCGACGACGGCGTGCTGCGCCACCACATCCTGGTCAGCTCGCGCGCCGACTGGGTCGGCGCGGAACAAGTCCGCCTCGCCGAGCTGGCCGACGGCCTGCTCACCCTCCGAACCTCCCCCGACAACGGCCGCGTCGTGCAGTGGCGCCGGACCGGCTCAGCACAGGAGAACCATGCGATTCGACAGTAGGACCGCTCTGATCACCGGATCGAGCGAAGGCATCGGCTACGCGATCGCGGCGGCACTGGTCGCCGAGGGCGCGCAGGTGGTGCTCACCGGGCGCCGGGAGAAGGCGCTGGCCGAGGCCGCCGGCGCGCTCGGCCCCGCCGCGGCGTGGATCAGCGGCGACATCGCCGACCCGGCGACCGCGCACCGGGCCGTCGACCACGCCGAGCGGCAATTCGGCGGGCTGGACCTGCTGGTGTGCAATGCCGGGATCCTGATTCCCGGGGTGGTGTTCGCCCAGCCCATGGACGAGGTGAACCGCGTCATCGATGTCAACCTGCGCGGCACCATCGCCACGGTCGCCGCGGCGGCACCGGCGCTGGCCAAGCAGTCCGGGGCCGCGATCGCGGTGATCTCGTCGTCCATCGGCCGCAAGCCGGGGCCGGGCACCGGCGTCTACGGCGCCACCAAGGCGGCCCTGCAATATCTGGTGCCGACGTGGGCGAGTGAGCTGGGCCCGATGGGAATCCGGGTCAACGGCGTGTGCGCCGGGATCACCGAGACGCCTGGCTTCCGGGCGGGCGCCGCGGCGATTCCCGGGCTCGAGCAAGGCGTCGTCGCCACGAACGTGATCAAGCGCATCGCGACCGCCGACGAGGTGGCCGCGCCGGTGCTCACCCTGCTCGACTCCGCCGGGGCCGGTTTCGTCACCGGCTCGATCTGGGACATCGACGGCGGCTTCGGACTGGGGGCCCAGCATGCCTGAACACGATGTGATCGTGGTCGGGGCAGGCCACAACGGCCTGACCGCGGCCGCCTACCTCGCCAAGGCCGGTCTGGATGTCGTTGTGCTGGAGGCGAAGCCGGAGATCGGCGGCGGCGTCGTCAGCGAGGCGGTGACCCTGCCGGGGCACCGGCACGACCTGCACGCCGCCGCGCACATCTTCATCCACGGCAACCCGATGATCCGCGACGACGAACTGGGCCTGCTCGCCCGGCACGGCCTGAGCTACGTCTACCCCGACCCCAGCATGTCGGTGGTGTTCCCCGACGGCGACTACATCGCCTTCCACCACGACGTGCACAAGACCGCCGAGACGATCGCGCGGATCTCCCCCGCCGACGCCGAGAACTACGTGCGGTTCTACGAATTCGCCAGCCCGCTGCTCGACCAGCTGCTGCCCGCGATGTTCACCCCACCCGCACCGCTGGGCGCGCTGTTCGCGCAGCTGGAGCAGTCCGAGATCGGGCAGGAGACGATGCGGGTGCTGATGATGAGCTATCTCGACGTCTGCCACGAATGGTTCGAGCATCCGAAAGTCAAAGCGGCGCTGTGCCGGTGGGTCTCGGAGCTGCTGATCGCGCCGGACGAGGGCGGCACCGGCGCGTTCCTGCTGCTGATGGTGCCGTTCATCCACCGCTACGGGATGGGCTTCGCGGTCGGCGGCTCGCAGTCGCTGTCCGACGCGCTGGCCGCGGCGCTGCGCGAGTACGGCGGCAGCGTCCGGACCGGCGCGAAGGTCGAGCGGTTCCGCTTCGACGGCGACCGCGTCACCGGGGTGCGCTGCGCCGACGGCAGCGAGTACACCGCGCGCCGCGCCGTGCTGGCCGACCTCAACATCAAGCAGCTGCCCGCGCTGGTCGAGCACCGCTTCGGCGCCGAGTGGGAACGCAAGGTCGACCGGATCAAGCCGGCGAGCTTCCGCCTCGTCGCCGGTCACCTGGTACTGAGCGAGGCGCCCGAGTTCCATGCCGGGCCCGAGGTCACCGACGCCGGCTTCCAGGAGGTCGCGCTGGACCTGCCCGACCTGTTGCGCACCTTCGACCAGCTCAAATACGGCGAGCCGGTGCACACCATCCCGACGATCTCGGCCGCCACCCGCTGGGACCCGACCAGGGCGCCCGCTCCCCATCACACGCTCTACCTGCTCGGCTACGCCCCGATGGAGCTGGCCGAGGGCGAGTGGGACAGCCGCAAGGAGGAGATCTTCGACGAGGTCTTCGCCACCTTCGCGGCGATGACCACCAATATCGGCCCCGACCAGGTCCTGGCCCGGGTGGTGCACAGCCCGCTCGACATGGCCCGCTACAACGAGGCGTGGGTGGACGGCGATCCCGGCCACTTCGGCTGCCAGCTGTTCCAGTTCATGGGCTTCCGGCCGCTGCCGAACATGGGCTACCGGCTGCCCGCCGAGGGGTTCTACCTCGTCGGGCCGTCCACCCATCCCGGCCAGGGCGTCACCGGCGGGGCCAGGGCCGCCGCCCTCGCCGTGCTGGCCGATCTCGGGATCGGTGCGCCGTGAGCCGCGACGAACCCGATGTCGCCGCCGTCCAGGACGCCATCACCGACCTGCTCCGCACGGAGGAACTCGCCGCGCTGGCCACCGTCGACGCCGACGGCGCACCGTCGACCTCCGCCATGCACATCGCCGCCGACGGCCTCATCGCCTACATGCACACCTTCCAGTTCAATCGCAAACACGCGCAGATGCAGCACAATCCGAATGTCGGCTATGTCGTGAGCCATCTGCCGCCCGGCGGGTTCGCCGGGCGCGGCGAGATCCGCTCGGTGCAGATCCAGGGCCGGGCGACCCTGGTCACCGATCCCGCCGAGATCCAGCGGGCGGTCACCCTGAGCTTCGAGCAGTTCCCGTGGCTGGCCGACCTGTCCCTCTACGACAACGTCAAACTCCCCGACGAGGGCCAGCAGGTGTTCTACCGCATCACCCCGACCCGGGGGCTGTGGGCCGATCATCGGGTGCGTCAACTCTGGCGGGTATTCCTCGAATTCAGCGACGACGGCCGGACCATCACCGGCTGCCGCCCGTATCACTCGGCCCGCCGGACCGGCTGATCCGGCGGCTGTGAGGCCGCACAGTCCCGGGCACCGCGCAGTCGTCGACCTGCGGAATCGGCTTGACCCCGGGATCGTGCGGCTGGTCAGCTTGGTCGGTGTTGAGAAGAGCGCTCGCGGTCGTCACGGCGGCCGTGGTCCTGTCGTCGATCGGCACGGCCACGGCCGCCGCCGGACCGCGCACCGCGCCGGTGACGCGCGCTCCCGCAGGGGGTTTCGAAGAGCTGGTGGTGCCGTCGAGCATGGGACCGGTCCGGGTACAGGTGCAGTGGGCCGCGCGGGGCGGCAGTTCGGCGCTGTATCTGCTCGACGGGCTGCGCGCGCCCGCCGATCACAGCCAGTGGACCACCGACACCGATGTGCTGCGCCGATTCGCCGGTGACGACGTGACATTGGTGTTCCCGGTCGGCGGGCACTCCAGCTTCTACACCGATTGGTACCGCCCGAGCAGCACCAATCGGCAAGCCACGACCTACAAATGGGAAACCTTCCTCACCCGCGAGCTCCCCGATTTCCTGGCCGGCTACGGCGTCTCGCGCACGAACAACGGGATCGTCGGGGTCTCCATGGGCGGCAATGCCGCGCTGACCCTGGCCGCCCATCATCGCGACCAGTTCCGCTTCGCCGGAGCGTTCTCCGGCTTCCTCAACCCCGCCTCCCCGATGTGGGACCAGGCCATGCGCGCCGCCATGCTCGACGAGGGCGGGTACAACATCGACGACATGTGGGGCGCCGCGGGCGATCCCGCGTGGAGCCGCAACGACGCCACCGTCCAGGTCGAGCGGCTGCGCGGGCTGCCGATCTACGTCACCGCGGGCAACGGCGTCCCCGGCCCGCTGGACATGTCCAACGGCGTCGGCAACACGATCAACGCGGCGGGCATCGAGGCGTTCGCGCTGATCGCGGCCAGTGTCTTCCGCGAACGCGCCGCCGCGCTCGGCGTGGCTGCGCGGGTCGATTTCGGCACCGGCACCCACACCTGGCCGTACTGGCAGCAGTCGATCACCACCGCCCGCCCACTGATCCTCGACGCGCTCGGCGCCCACTGATTGCTACCGTGCTGGCATGTCAGCCAGCGCCGCGCCCGTCCGCACCCTCGTCCTCGGCGGCGCCCGCTCCGGCAAGTCCGCCTTCGCCGAGAACCTGCTGGCCGACGCGGACACGGTGCGCTACCTGGCCACGGCCGTGCTCGATCCGGCCGACGCGGACTTCGCCGCCCGGATCGCCGGGCACCGCGACCGACGGCCCGCGCACTGGACGACCGTCGAGAACGCCGATCCCGCAACGGTTCTCACCACCGCCGCGCCCGCGACGCTGCTCGACGACATCGGCACCTGGCTCACCGCCCGCCTCGACGCCCGCGCCGCCTGGGACGCACCGCGCGGCACCGTCGCCCCCGACTGCGACGCGCTCGTCGCGGCCGTGGCGTCCTACCGGCAGCGGCTGGTGATCGTGTCGCCCGAGGTCGGGATGGGTGTCATCCCGGCGACCCGCTCGGGCCGGCTGTTCCGCGACGAGATCGGCACGCTCAACCAGCACCTGGCGCGGGTCTGCGACGAGGCGTTCCTGATCGTGGCCGGGCTGCCGGTCCGGCTGAAATGAGCCGGGTCGGTCGGCGCGACACACCGTGATCCGGGCAAGATGAGCGTCGAACACCCGGCACCCCTGTCGAAAGGCTTGCAAGTGACACACGGATTCGGACCGGTCGCGGCCCCGGACGCGCAGGTCCGCGCGGCGGCCGAGCAGCGTCAGACGCAGCTCACGAAACCGGCCGGATCGCTGGGACGGCTCGAGACCCTCGGCAACTGGATCGCGGCCTGCCAGGGCGTGTGCCCGCCCCGGCAGTTCGAGCGGGCCAGGGTCGTGGTGTTCGCCGGGGATCACGGCGTCGCCCAGCACGGCGTCTCGGCGTATCCGAGCGAGGTCACCGCGCAGATGGTGGCGAACTTCCTGGCGGGCGGTGCCGCCGTCAACGCGCTCGCCGCCGTCGCGGGGGCCACGGTCCGGGTGGCCGACATCGCCGTCGCCGGTGACACCGATCCGTCGGTGTCCCAGCACAAGGTGCGCCGCGGCAGCGGCGCGATCGACCGCGAAGACGCGCTCACCGACGACGAGGTCGCCGCCGCCCTGGCCGCGGGCCGCGCGATCGCCGACCAGGAGATCGACGCGGGCGCCGACCTGCTGATCGCCGGTGACATGGGCATCGGCAACACCACCCCGGCCACCGTCCTGATCGCCACCCTGACCGGCACCGAGCCGGTCGCCGCCGTCGGCCGCGGCACCGGCGTCGACGACGCGGGCTGGATCCGCAAGGTCGCCGCCATCCGCGACGGCATGCGCCGGGCCCGGCCGGTCGCCACCGATCCGGTCGACCTGCTGCGGGTCGCCGCGGGCGCCGACTTCGCCGCCATGGCCGGGTTCCTGGCCCAGGCCGCGAACCGCCGGACGCCGGTCGTGCTCGACGGTGTCGTCGTCACCGCGGCCGCCCTGGTCGCCGAGGACCTCGCCGCGGGCGCCAAGGAATGGTGGCTGCCCGGGCACCGCTCCACCGAACCCGCCCACGACCTGGCGCTGAAGCACCTGCGCCTGGAGCCGCTGGTGGATCTGGACATGCGCCTCGGCGAGGGTTCGGGGGCGCTCACCGCGCTGCCGATCCTGCGCGCCGCCGTCGCCACCCTCGCGGAGATGTCGACCTTCGCCGACGCGGGCGTCAGCACCGCCGACGAGCCGGACTCCGTCGACCTGAGCAAGTGAACCCGGCGTCGACG
This sequence comes from Nocardia sp. NPDC050718, assembly GCF_040654235.1. Taxonomy (NCBI): domain Bacteria; kingdom Bacillati; phylum Actinomycetota; class Actinomycetes; order Mycobacteriales; family Nocardiaceae; genus Nocardia; species Nocardia sp. NPDC050718. The sequence goes on from NZ_JBFAHQ010000007.1 coordinate 176,027, forward strand.
GCGTCCCTGCCGAGCCGGTCGTGCCATCGCGCTGGGTACCGGCTCGCGACTCGCACCGGCGCGCCGGGCGATCGCCGAGCCGGACTCCCGGCGGCCACCCGTTCGCTCCGGCCGCTCGGCACATCGTGAACAGCGTGCGCCTGGCCGTCTCCTGGCTCACCGTCCTTCCGATCACCGGGCCGGACACCGTCGACCGCCGCGCGGCGGGGCACGCCATCGCGCTCGCCCCGCTGGTCGGCCTGCTGCTCGGCGGGCTGGCCGCCGCGGCGATGCGCCTGTCGGTGGCGGCCGGGCTCACCACGCTGCTGGCCGGTCTGCTCACCGTCGGGCTGCTGGCCCTGCTCACCCGGGGCATGCATCTGGACGGGCTCGCCGACACCGTCGACGGCCTGGGCAGCTACGGCCCGCCCGAGCGGGCCAGGCAGATCATGAAGTCCGGCGGCGCGGGACCGTTCGGGGTGGCGGCGCTGATCTTCGCCATCGCGATTCAGGCCGTCGCCTTCGCCGCACTGGCCGACGAGCACCGGTGGTTCGCGATCGTGCTGGCCGTGGCCCTGGGCCGGGTCGCGGTCGTGCTCGCCTGCCGTCGCGGCATCGCGGCGGCACCCGACTCCGGCTTCGGCACGCTGGTAGCGGGTACCCAGCCGCTCGCGCCGGTGCTGAGCTGGCCGATCCTGGCGGTCGCGGTGTCGGTGTTCGCGGTCCCAGCCAACCTCTGGCTCGGCCCGCTGGTGGCCGTCGCGGTGCTCGCGCTGACGGTCCCGCTCACCCGGCATTGCGTCCGCCGCTTCGGCGGGCTGTCCGGCGATGTGCTCGGCGCTGTCGTCGAGATCACTGTTTCACTTGCGGCCGTTGGGTTCTCGCTCGTGGGTTAGTCCAGTGCCCGAGGATGTGAAACCTACATTGGTCACAACCTCGGGGCGGCGGCCGTTGTGTGGTCGCACAGACCGTCCGCTCATCGGTACTCGGGTGCTCCCCCAGCACACCGGTGGCAATACAGTGTTGACATGTCTTCCGAGCGCCTCTACTTCCGCCAGCTGCTGTCCGGCCGGGATTACGCCGTCGGCGATCCGATCGCCACGCAGATGCGCAATTTCGCGTATCTGATCGGCGACCGGGAGACCGGCGAGACCGTCGTGATCGATCCCGCCTACCAGGCATCGGACCTGGTCGACGTCGCGACCGCCGACGGCATGACCGTCACCGGCGTCCTCGCCACCCACCACCACCCCGACCATGTCGGCGGCACCATGCTCGGCTTCACCCTCGGCGGCGTGCGTGAGCTGCTGGAGAAGACCAGCGTCGCGGTGCATGTGAACAAGCACGAACTGGACTGGGTCGCCCAGACCACCGGGATCGCCCCGAGCGAGCTGACCGGCCACGACAACGGCGACAAGGTGAAGGTCGGCGCGCTCGAGATCGAATTACTGCACACCCCCGGCCACACCCCGGGCAGCCAGTGTTTCCTGTTCGACGGCCGCCTGATCTCCGGCGACACCCTGTTCGTCGACGGCTGCGGCCGCACCGACTTCCCCGGCGGCGACTCCGACGAGATGTTCCGCAGCCTGCGCCACCTGGCCGCCCTCGACGGCAACCCGGTCGTCTACCCCGGCCACTGGTACTCCGAGGAGCCCAGCGCCGAGCTGTCCTCGATCCGCGACAACAACTACGTCCTGCGCCCGCAGACCCTCCAGCAGTGGCAAGCGTTGATGCCGGGCTGACCGGCAGAACAAAAGAGCGGGTCCCCTCGGGGACCCGCTCCTTGTATGTCGAGAGTGCCTAGACCGTGCGCATCCACCCGTGGGTGTCGGCGAAGGTACCGCGCTGGATGCCGGTCAGCGTGTCGCGCAGCGCCATGGTCACCTCGCCGGGCTCACCGCCGCCGATGCTGAACTCGCCGTCGGCCGAGCGCACCCAGCCGACCGGGGTGATCACGGCGGCGGTTCCGCACGCGAAGACCTCGCTGATCTCGCCGGATTCGGCGCCCTTACGCCATTCCTCGACCGAGACCTTGCGCTCCTCGACCGGGTAGCCGGAGTCGGCGGCCAGGGTGAGCAGCGAGTCGCGGGTGATGCCGGGCAGCAGCGAGCCGGACAGCTCCGGGGTCACCAGGCGGGCCTCGGAACCGGTGCCGTAGACGAAGAACAGGTTGTTGGTGCCCATCTCCTCGACGTAGCGGCGCTCGCAGGCGTCGAGCCACACGACCTGGTCGCAGCCCTTCTCGGTGGCCTGCGCCTGGGCCAGCAGCGAGGCGGCGTAGTTGCCCGCCACCTTCGCCTCGCCGGTGCCGCCGGGAGCCGCGCGCACGTACTCGGTGGACAGCCACACCCGCACCGGCTTCACCCCGCGCGGGAAGTACGCGCCCGCCGGCGAGGCCAGCAGCAGGTACTTGTAGGCCGCCGCGGGCTTGACGCCCAGCCCCGCCTCGGTGGAGAACATGAACGGACGCAGGTACAGCGAGTCCTCGCCGCCGGCGGCGGGCACCCAGTCGGCGTCCACGTCGAGCAGCTGACGCACGGACTCGACGAACAGCTCCTCCGGCAGTTCGGCCATCGCCATCCGGGCGGCCGAGCGACGGAAGCGCGCCGCGTTGGCGTCGATCCGGAAGGTGGCGATGCTGCCGTCGGGCTGCCGGTAGGCCTTGAGTCCTTCGAAGATCGCCTGCCCGTAGTGGAACACCATGGTCGCCGGGTCCATCGAGAGCGGGCCGTAGGGCTCGACGCGCGCGTTGCCCCACGCGCCGTCGGCGTAGTCGATCGACACCATGTGATCGGTGAAGAACCGCCCGAAACCGGGGGCCGCCAGTACCTCTTCCCGCTGCTGCGCCGAAACGGGCGCCGGATGCGGAATACGAGTGAACTGTGCAGCGACTGTCATGATGCGATCCTATCCATTGCGCGGAATTACTTGGTTTTGGTGTCGACGAACGGCGGCTTGACCACCTCGCAGCGCAGCCTGCGCCCGCGCACGTCGACCTCCACCTCGTCGCCGGGCTCCAGCTTCGCGGTGGTGTCGAGCAGGGCCAGCGCGATGCCGACCTTCAGCGACGGCGAGAACGTCCCCGAGGTGGTCTCCCCGACCGGCTCGCCGTCGCGCAGCACGGTCTGGCCCTGCCGCAGCACGCCGCGATCGAGCGCCTTCAGCCCCATCAGAGTGCGGCGCGGGCCGTCGGCCTTCTCCTGCTCCAGCGCCGCCTTGCCCCAGAACTCCGGCTTCTTCCAGCCGACGGCCCAGCCGGTGCGGGCCTGGTTCGGGGTGATGTCGAGGGACAGTTCGTGGCCGTGCAGCGGGTAGCCCATCTCGGTGCGCAGGGTGTCGCGCGCGCCCAGCCCGGCCGGCTGTCCGCCCGCCGCGACGACCTGCGCGGTGAGGGCGCGGAACACGGCCTCGGCGTCGGCCCAGCGGGGCAGCAGTTCGAAGCCGTGCTCGCCGGTGTAGCCGGTCCGGCAGACCCGCACCGGGCGGCCGTCCCAATCGGCGTCGGCGTAGGCCATGTACTCCATGTCGGTGGGCAGGCCGAGCGCGGCCAGTACCTCGGTCGACTTGGGGCCCTGCACGGCGAAGACCGCGTAGTCGCGGTGTTCGTCGGTGACGGTGACGCCCTCGGGCGCCACCTTGCGCAGTTCGGCGACGACGGCCGCGGTGTTCGCGGCGTTGGGCACGAGGAACACCTCGTCGTCGCTGACGTAGTAGGCGATCAGATCGTCGATCACGCCGCCGTCGGCCGCGCAGCACAGCGTGTACTGGGCCTTGCCGGGGCGGATCCGGGCCAGGTCGTTGGTCAGCGCCGAGTTCACGAACGCCGCCGCGCCCGGGCCCGCGACCGTCGCCTTGCCGAGGTGGCTGACATCGAACAGCCCGACCGTGGTGCGCACGGCGGTGTGCTCGCCGACGGTGCCGCCGTACTGCACGGGCATCTCCCACCCGCCGAACGGCGCGAAGGTGGCTCCGAGCTCGACGTGAACAGAGTGGATGGGGCCCTCGAGCAGCGCGTTGTCGGTCATGGGCGAGAGCTTATCGGTCCCGGCCGGAACCGCGCGAACCTCCGCGCACGGGCGCGAGCACCGGCATCCGCGCCGGTCCCGGCGTCGCGATCGGGGCGGTCGGCTCCGGCTTCGGCGAAAGCCGATGCCGGGCAACGGCGGTAAGGTCGTGGCCGTGAGTGAGATGCCCGGCCGCAGGTTCCGCAGAGTCTCCCGGATGGACCGGACGCTGAGCCAGACGGTGTCCAGGATCCCGGAGTCCCCGGTGGACCGCGGCATGCTGCGGCTGACCAAGTCGGCCAATACCGGCGGCCTGTGGCTGGCCACGGCGGCGGTGCTGGCGCTGAAGCCCGGCCAGCCCCGGCGGGCCGCCATGCGCGGGGTGATCGCGCTGGCCGGGTCGAGCTTCGTGGTGAATCTGGTGCTGAAGTCGCTGATCCCGCGCCGCAGGCCACCGGCCGAGCTCATGCCGCACGGCAGGCGCCTGATCGACGCGCCGGTGTCGTCGTCGTTCCCGTCGGGGCACAGCGCCAACGCGGCGGCCTTCGCCACCGCGGTCGCCCTGGAGAGCCCGCGGACCGCGCTCGCCGTCGCGCCGGTGGCCGCGGCCGTCGCCTACTCGCGCGTCCACACCGGCGCGCACTGGCCGTCCGACGTGCTCGTCGGCGCAGCGGTCGGCACCGGCGTCGCGCTGGCCACCCGCCGCTGGTGGCCGATCCGCGAATCCGACGAAGCCGAGGCGCACGTGGTGCGCGACGTGCCCGTGCTGGTCGACGGCAAAGGTCTGCTGCTGCTGATCAATCCGCGCTCCGGCGACTCCACTTACGACCCCACCGCCGATATCGCCGAGGCACTGCCCGCGGCCACCCTGCTGCACACCGAGCCCGGCCGCGACGCCGTCGAGCTGCTCCAGGAAGCCATCGACTCGTCGATCGTCGCCGTGGGCGCGGCGGGCGGTGACGGCACCATCGCCGCCGCGGCGGCCGTCGCCCTGCGCAACAAGCTGCCGCTCGTCGTCGTCCCGGCGGGCACGCTCAATCACTTCGCCCGCGACCTCGGCGTCTACGACCTGCGCGAGGTCGTGGACGCGACCGGCGCGGGTGAGGCGGTCGAAGTCGATATCGCCGCAGTGGAATTCGAGACCGCCGACGGTCCGCGCACCCACTACCTGATCAACACGGCCAGCGTCGGCGCCTACCCCGATCTGGTCCGCCTGCGCGAGAAGTGGGAGGACCGCTGGGGCAAGTGGCCCGCGTTCGCGGCGGCGCTGATCGTCATGCTGCGCCGGGCCGAGCCGACCCGCATCCGGATCGACGACCGCTGGCACGATCTGTGGTTCCTGTTCGTCGGCAACGGTCCGTATCACCCGCACGGGGCCGTCCCCGCCTTCCGCTCCCGGCTCGACGAGGGCCTGCTCGACGTCCGCTGGCTGCGTGCCGACGTCCGCTTCTCCCGCACCAGGGCCGTCATCGCGCTGATGCTGGCCGCGATCGGGCACAGCCGGGTCTACGGCGAACGGCAGATGCACGAGCTGTCGATCGCCCTGCACTTCCCCGTCCCGGTGGCCGCCGACGGTGAAGTCGTCGGCACGGCACGCGATCTGCGTTTCACCGTCGCGGGCCGCATCCCGGTCTACCGGCGCGACGAGGACAACCCGCGCTGGGAGAACCGGGCGCGGCCGCACCATCGGCGCCCGCTGGCCTGGCTCACCGACCGCCGCCGCTGATTTCCTCACGAACCCGTCTCACCTCGATCACCATCGGCCACAACAGCCTTGCGCGGGTACCCGCACCTGTGGACATGATGGGTCGATGAGCTCACCGGACGGCGCCCGTCCGATCACCGACACCGAAGCCACCCGCCGCTGGGACCCGTGGACCCCGAGCGTCGTCGCCGCCCGTCTCGCGTCCTGCCCCGTGCCCTGGGCCGTCGCCGGCGGCTGGGCCGTCGACCTGTTCGCGGGCGGGATCTCCCGCGCCCACGAGGACATCGAGATCACCGTCCCCCGAGCGGATTTCCCCGAGATCGCCGCCGCCTTCCCCGAATACGAGTGGGACATCGTCGGCGACGGCCACCTCTGGCCCTACGCCCGCGCCGCCCACCGCGAGGACCTGCACCAGACCTGGCTCCGCGACCCCTACACCGGCGCGTTCCACCTCGACGTCTTCCGCGAACCCCACGACGGCGACACCTGGATCTGCCGCCGCGACCCGACGATCACCCTCCCCTACCCCGACCTGATCCGCACCACCCCCACCGGCATCCCCTACCTCATCCCCGAAGTAGTCCTGCTGTTCAAGGCAAAAGCCAACCGCCCCAAGGACGACGCCGACTTCCACCGCGCCCTCCCCCTGCTCTCCGAGGAACGCCGCGCCCGCCTGTCCGCGTGGCTGGAAATGGTCCATCCCGACCATCCGTGGCTGAGCCGGACCGCGGCCTGACCGATCGGGACAGCCGCGTCACTCGGGCAGGCGGCACCAGCCCTGGCGGTAGTCGATCCAATCCTGGGGTCTGGCGGCGAAATCCACGTACAGGGCCACGCCGAAGTTGGGGCGGCCGACGTCGGTTCGGGTGAGGCCCAGGCGGATGCCGCGGATCGCGGCGGCGACCGTCTCCGAGGATCCGTCGTGGCCGGGATCGTCGGCCCAGAATGCGGGCGCGCCCATCAGCAGGTCGACCTCGGACGGAGTGACTTCCGCGGCCAGTTCGGTCTGCTGGGCGAGGTATCCGCTGTAGAGCGCCTGCGTGGGCATCGCGGTGTCGTACGACATCACCGCCACCTGATCGACGCGGCGCGCGACCTCGGCGAAATAGGCTTGGCTCCACCACTTCCCGTGGTCGACGAGCGCGATACCCACCGCGTGCAGGCCCGGCAGCGGATCGATGACGGGCGCCGACACCGACAGCGGCACTCGCGCGGCGGAGGTCACCGCTCTGGTCGCGTCGAGCAGCGCGAGGAAACCCGGTGAGCCGGACCGGATCGGCTCCAGGTCGTAGTGGATGCCGTCGAAGCCGTAGTCCAGCACCCGTTGCGCCGAGGCGACCACGCGCTCGCGCGACGGCGCCGATTCCACGTCCAGCCCGTCGAACTCGGGCCGCACGATGTCACCGAGCCAGGACTGCACCCGGATCCCCGGTAGCTTCGCGTGCACGGCGTCGACGAACCAGCGCGCCCTGGGCGCCAGCTCGTCGCGCAGGCTCCCGTCGTGCTCGAGCGGGCCGGTGTGCACGTACAGATCCCGGATCTCGGTACCCGCCAGCAACTTCACCAGCTGATCGACGTCGGCGTCGGTCCTGCGCCCGTCCACCCACGCGTGGCCGAGCCAGAACGCGTCCTTGCCCCTGGTCCGTGCCTGCTCGGACTGCTCGCCGATGTTGTGCGCCAGCAATGCCGTCACCACGCCCGCGACCGGCAACGACACCACGAGCAGCAGCACCAGCGCGAGCACCGCGCCGCGCCGCCGCCACGACCACGCCCGCCACTTCCCCCGCATTCCGGCCTCCCTCGCCCTGAGACCCCGAGATTACCCGCAGGTACCGATCCGCAGATTTCCGGCAAATCGCCCGCAGGTGGAAAACTGTGCGGCGCTGGACAACTGAACGGAGCACCATGAAATTCGCCGTCACCCTGGGATCGGCCGCCGTCGCGGCCTTCGCGTTCGCGATCGTCACGCCCGCTGTGGCCACCGCCCAGCCGTCGGGCAACTGCCACAAGTCCTACTCCCCGTGCCTACCGATCGTCAGCGATGTCGACTGCGAAGGCGGCAGCGGGAACGGGCCGGTCTACACCGGGCGCGTGCAGGTGATCGGACCCGACGAGTACGGCCTCGACCGTGACGGCGACGGCATCGGCTGCGAGTAGGTACGAAAAAAGGGGGCGCGCGATGCGGTCGCATCGCACGCCCCCTTCGTGTTCGGGGTCAGCGGTCGATATCGGGACTGCTGGGGCCCTCGCCCGGCTTGCCCAGGTCGGGACCGCCTTCGGGGCCACCCGGAGTGCCGTAGCCCGGGCCGGTGCCGTAGCCCGGCTGACCGCCTTCGGCCGGACCGCCATAGCCGGGCTGACCACCCTGCGCAGGGCCACCGTAGCCAGGCTGACCACCCTGGGCCGGACCGCCATAGCCGGGCTGACCACCTTGGGCCGGGCCACCGTAACCGGGCTGACCACCCTGCGCAGGGCCACCGTAACCGGGCTGACCGGGCTGACCCGGGTAACCGGGCTGACCGGGGTAGCCGGGCTGTTCGGGGTAGCCGGGCTGACCCGGCTGACCGAATCCCCCTGCGGGCCCGCCGTACTGCTGCGGGTAACCGGGATCGGCGACGGCCGTCGCCCCACCGACGACCGGACCGCCGGTCACCACCCGGTACGCGTAGGTCGAGGCGATGATCGTCAGCGGGATCGTCACCAGCAGACCGAGGCCGCACAGCAGCGCGCCGACGATATTGATGCCGAACAGCGCCAGCGTCAGCAGCAGCAGCGGTCCGGCATTACCGGATATCGCCGAGAAACTCGATTTGATCGCCGTCACCGCGTCCTGGTTCCGATCGATCACGAACTGCATCGTCCACCAGGTGAAGAACGCGACCACCAGACCCGGCAGAATGCACAGCACGAAACCGATACCGGTCGCCAGACCGACCAGAATGCCGGCCAGGATGACCGCGCCGACATTGGTGAACTGGAAGAAATCACCGAATCCCGGTTTCCGCCCGTCGGTTTCGTGCAGCGCGCCGCGCACGAATGCGGCCGAGATCAAATAGCCGATGATGGCGCTGACCACGGTGCCGATGAACTGCCAGATACCGAAACCGATGCTGATGCCACCGTCGGCGTCGGTATCGGTCGTGTTCCCCAGGCCGAACAGGAAGTTGATCGCCACCTGGATGACGAACGCGATCAGCACGATCGCGATCCACACGACCGCGTTGTTCTTGAATTTGTCCCACCCGTAACCGATGGCGTCGCCGACACCGAGTTTCGGCCCCGCCGGTGGATACCCGGGTTGCTGCTGTCCATACGTCATCCGAATCGCATCCCCTCACCTTGTGCGACGGCCGAAACCGCCGATATGAGTCTTCCGATCCGGCGCCACGGTCACGCCGACATGGCCGATCATTTCACACGACCCGCTCTACATGCGGTTTTCCTCCACCGAAACCGGCAGAGCGGGTGATTCGGTCAGGCTGTCGGTCGCGCGGCGCAGCGCCGCCAGCGCGGCGCTGATATAGGCGGGCTGCTCGAGCGGAAGCGAATGACCACCGGCGAGCTCGACCAGGTCGACCAGGTGCGGCAGCGCGCCTGCCATGTCGACGGATCGGCCCGGCGGGGTGATCCGATCGTGGGTCGAGGCGATCACCAGAGCCGGGACGGACAGCCCGGCGACGTCGATCGTCTCGGTCAGTTCGACCAGCATCACCCCGTACCCACGGCGACCACGCGCGCTGGTCGTCGTCGCCAGCTCGGCGACCCTGTGGGCGATCGCCGCCGGTGCGCCCGGGCCGACCGCGAGCCGGGCCACCAGCCGGTGCCGGAACGGGATCCGCCGCGGCGTCGGCATCCGGGTCATCCGCGCTCCGAGACGAGCCAGCCACCACCGGATCGGCTCATAGCGCTCCGGGAACGGCAGGAAGTCGACGTGCCGCAGGACATCGCCCGGGGTGGTGTTGATCAGCGCCACGGCGGCGGCGCGTGCGGCGACGTGCGCGGGGAATCGCCGCGCCCAGGCCAGGATCGCGATCCCGCCCAGGGAATGACCGGCCAGCACGGCGGTCTCCCCGTCGCTCAGCGTGGCGTCCAGGACGGCGTCGAGATCACCGGCCAGATCGTCGAGGCGATAGTGCCGCACGCGCGGGGCCGCGCTGGCACCGTGTCCGCGCAGGTCGAAGGCGATCACCCGGAAGTGCTCGGCGAGTTCCTCGATCTGCTGCTGCCAGAATTCGATTCGGCACAGCACGCCGTGCACGAGCACGATCGGTGGCGCGTCGGGGGCGCCGAAGACGCGAGTGTGCAGCCGAGTGCCGTCGGGTGCGTGGACGTCGACGGGTCGTCCGGTGAGATTCACCCGCGCGCCCGCCGGATCGCGGCGTAGGCGGGTGGCACCAGCCGGGCCCGCCTCGGCAACCGGGGCAGGACCGCCCGCGAGAGCGCGGCCAGGCGGTCGAAGGCGCGCTGTCGCGCCGGTGTCCACTCGATGCCGAGCATTCCGCGGATCTTCGGGTCCAGCAGCCCGGCGGTGACCAGCGCGTTGACCTTCCCGACCAGCGGGCGCCCGGTGCGGTTCCACACCGGCGCCGTGGACAGCACCGGGATCGGCGGCGGGGTGGGCGCCGCGATCAGCGCCAGCACCCGGTCGGTGATGTCGTTGCGTTCGGCGCGCTGCTCGATCATCGCGTCGAACCAGTCGACGAACGCGGCCCAGTCGGCGGGCATGTCCTTGTCGCGGACCCCGTAGAGGGTGCCGACCTGGCACATCTCCCGGTAGAACCGCTCGATCTCGCCCGGGCGCCAGCCCCGGCCGAGCAGCCGCTGCTGCACCCAGACACCGTGGACGATGCTGGCGTGCACCCAGTGGAAGGCCTCCGGCTGTAAGGCGCTCCAGCGCGTGCCGTCGGCCGCACGGCCGGTGAACCCGCGATGCAGTTCCCGCAGCCGGGCCGCCGTGGCGAGCGCCTGCTCCCCGCCGTACACCACGCCCATGATCAGCTCCAGCGTGCGCTGGGCCCGGCCGTACGGATCGGACTCGAACACCGAGTACTGCCGCACCCCCGCGGCGACGATCGGATGCATGACGTCGATGAGCAACCGATGCCCGGCGCCCAGCGGGAAGGTCAGGTCGCCGAACACCTGCCAGGCGACCGAATCCGGACCGAGCGGTGCCGGGTGATGGGTGATCTCCGCGCTCATCGCGCCCCCTTTCCTCCCCTGAGACTATTACAGCACCTAATAGTCTCACTGCAAGGATAGGGGCGTGACCCGGCCCGCAGCCCCGCTGTCCGCACTGTTCGAGCGCGCGCTCGATGGTCTCGGGACCGAACCCGACGCCGCCGAGCTGCCGATCCTCAGCGCGGCGATCGGCGTGCTCGCCCGGCGCGGCACCCGCGCGGCGACCATGGACGACATCGCGGCGGCGGCGGGCGTGAGCCGCGCGACCCTGTTCCGTCGCTACGGCAACAAGGACGACCTCTTCGCTCGCGCGATTCGCGCCGCCGTCCACGCGCTGCTCGCCGAGGTCGGGCGCATCTTCCTCGCCGTCGCCGAGCCCGCCGACCGCATCGTGGAAACCTTCACCGCCTGCATGCGGTTCGGCACGACCGTGATCGCGGCCGACGCCGAACCGCACCACGCCGCCGATATGGCGGCGGTTCTCGCACAGGGCGAGCCGTCGGTGCTCGAGATCGCCCATCGGTTCATCACCGCGCAGATCATCGAGGCGCAGGAGGCCGGGCGCGTGCCGGGCGGCGACCCCGAGATGAAGGCCGACGCCCTGCTGCGCCTCACGCTGAGCTATCTCACCCCACCGCGCCGCTTCGATCTCACCGACCCGGACGTCGTCCGCAGGATCGGCAGGACGGTCGTGGCGCCGATCATCGTCCACGCCTGAATCATCCGCGGCCGATCCGGCACCGGGCCCCTACTTCTCGGCGGTCGCCCGCTTGGGCAGCTTCCAGCCGGGGCGGGGGAAGTGGCAGGTGTAGCCGTCGGGGTAGCGGATCAGGTAGTCCTGGTGTTCGGGCTCGGCGTCCCAGAAGGTGCTCGCGGGGGTCACCTCGGTGACGACCTTGCCCGGCCACAGGCCCGAGGCGTCGACGTCGGCGATGGTGTCGATCGCCGTGCGGCGCTGATCCTCGTCGAGGTAGAAGATCGCCGAGCGGTAGCTCGAGCCGATGTCGTTGCCCTGCCGGTCCCTGGTGGTGGGGTCGTGGATCTGGAACAGGAACTCGAGCAGGGCCCGGTAGTCGGTCCGCGCCGGGTCGTATTCGATCTCGACGGCCTCGGCATGGCCGGGGTGGTTGCGGTAGGTGGGGTGATCGTTGCTGCCACCGGTGTAGCCGACCCTGGTCGACAGCACGCCCGGTTGACGGCGGATCAGATCCTGCATGCCCCAGAAGCATCCACCGGCCAGAATCGCCTTACGGGTTTCGGTCACGCGTCCTCCTTCGTAGAGCTCCACGGTCGCACAGAACGGCCACAACCGCCTCTATGGAACTCCCCCGACGGGCCCGGAATTCCCGCCAGTAAGCTCGCCGCGCGAGCGATACCTCAGGAACATCCGTGTGTGCCCCAGCGTCACCCAGGAAACAGGAGGAAGTCGGCGAAATGCCACGTAGCGTCGTTGCCCGGTATTCGATGATCGGATTGGCCGCAGCCGCTCTCACAGCGGGCGCGGTGACCAGCGCGGGAGCCCATCCCGGTAGCACCGACACCGTCGAGCAGGCCACGACCTGCGAAGCCGGACAATCGCGACAAAACGACCTAGCACTACGCTCGCCCGACCCGGCGGCCACCGGCCAGATCGACGCCGTCCTGCTCGACGAATCCACCCGCGCCCCGGTCGCGGGCGGCAAGGTGGTCCTGACCGGCTTCGACGCCTGCGGCGACACCATCCACCGGCACCTGTCGACCGGCGCCGACGGCCAGGTCAGCTTCCGCGGCCTGCAGCCCGGCCGCTACCAGCTGACGGCCTCCCCCGGCACGGCGAAGACGGTCGCCACCGCCGATGTCGAACTGTCGACACCGACGCTGAAGACGGTGCAGTTCACGGTCGCCACCGGCCGCCGGTAGCCGCCGATCGGGCCGGGTGCGCGCCACCCGGCCCGAAACCCGTTGACACCGAGCACGCCCGCAACACCCGTGATACAAATCACCCCAGAGTGAGAAGGGGTGGTTTCCGTATGGAACCAACAGCCGAACAGCGCGCGGCGCTCGGCCTGATCTGTGACACATTCCTCCCGGGCGACGAGCTCGGACTACCACCGGCGACCGCGCTCGGCACGGTCGATACGATCTTCCGGATCCTGGGCCGCAACCCACGGGAAGCGGATCAGAAGCAGCTGGGAATGTTGTTGGGGCTGTGGGATTCCCGCGCCTTCGGCCTGCTGACCGGGAGTGGCTTCCGCCGGTTCTCGTCGCTGTCGCAGGAGCGCAGGGAGGCCGCGCTGCTGCGGCTGGCCGATTCCGGGCTGGCCCCGGCGCGCGCGGTGTTCCAGGCGCTCAAGCAGGCGTCGCTGCTGGCCTACAACGTGACTCCCGGCCCGACCGGGGTCAACCCGCTGTGGGAGCGGATCGGCTATCCGGCGCCGACCGGACCGCTGGCGGACGCTCCGGCCCCCGCGCTCACGCCCCAGCGATTCACCGAAGCGACCACCCTCGACTGCGATGTCGTGGTGGTCGGTTCCGGCGCGGGCGGCGGCGCGGCGGCCGCGGTACTGGCCGAGGCGGGCCTCGACGTGGTGGTCCTGGAACGCGGGAACTACTACGACGACAAGGATTTCGGCAACGGCGAGCTCGACGCGCTGACCAGCCTGTACGCCTCGGGCCCGCCCGCCTCGGCGGAGGGGCAGATCACGCTGGTGGCGGGGTCCTGTCTCGGCGGCGGCACCGTCGTCAACTGGAGCACCTCGCTACCCACGCCCGACAACGTCCGCAAGGAATGGGCCGAATCGGGTGTTCCGCAGTTCGCCGACGACGAGTTCGGTGACGCGCTCGACACGGTGCAGCGCCGGATCGGGGTGACCAGCGGCCGGTCGCCGCTCTCGGCCCGCGACGGCATCCTCGAACGCGGCGCCAAGGCGCTCGGCTGGGACGTCGACACCCTGCCGCGCAATGTCGGCGACGCCTGCGACGCCGCGGTCGAATGCGGGCGGTGCGGCTACGGGTGCAGGCTCGGCGCCAAGCAGTCGGTCACCAAGACCTGGCTCCACGATGCCGCCGGGCACGGCGCGCGCCTGGTGGTCGATGCGGACGTCCGCACGATCACGGTGAAAGCCGGTCGGGCGGAATCGGTCTCGGCGCGCACCTCCGACGGCGTCGAGATCACCGTGCGGGCCCGCGCGGTGGTCGTCGCGGCGGGCGCCATCCAGACCCCGGCGCTGTTGCAGCGGTCGGGCCTGCGCAACAAGAACATCGGCAAGCACCTGCGCCTGCATCCGGCCGCCGCGGTCTTCGGGGTGTTCGAGGAGGAGATCCGGCCCTGGGAAGGCGCGCTCCAGGCCCGGATCAGCAGGCACCACGCCGATCTCGACGGCAACGGCTACGGCGTCATCTACGAGACCGGACCGATCCATCCCGGCCTGGCGACCGGGTTCATGAGCTGGCGCGGGGCGGCCGCGCACCGCGACACCATGCTCGACTTCGCGCGCACCAACTCGATCGGCGTGATCACCCGCGACCGCGATCCCGGCACCGTCTCGATCGACGGCAGCGGCGAGGCCGTGGTGAAGTACCGGCTCTCCGACTACGACGCCAACCACCTGCACACCGGCATCGTCGGCGCGGCCTCGGTCCTGGAAGCCGCAGGGGCGCAACGCATCTACTCCGGTCATCAGGCGGGCATCTCGTTCGAGCCGGGTGTACGCGGCTCGCTCGCGGAGTTCGACGCCGCCTGCAAGAAGGCGGGCTACGGGCCGGGCCGGTGTTCGCTGGGCGCCCTGCACATCATGGGCTCGGCCCGGATGGGCGGCAGCGCGGAGCTGTCGGCGACCAATCCGGACGGCGTCACCTGGGACGTGGACAATATCGTCGTGGCCGACGGGTCCAGCTTCCCCACCGCACCGGGGGTGAACCCGATGGTGACCATCGAGGCGATCGGCTACATGAACGCCAAGCGGCTGGCGGCCAGGCTCACCTAGCCGTCGACCCGGCGGATCCCCGCGAGAACGGCCCGCAGCACCCCGAGGTCGGCATTGCCGACCGCGCGGTGCTGCGGGGCGCGCGCGATCAGCCTGCCCTCCTCGATCAGATCGGTGATCAGCACCTTCGCCAGGTTCAGCGGCAGCCCCAGGTGCGCCGACACCTCGGCCACCGCCATCGGGGTCCGGCACAGGTCGACGATCGCGGCGTACTCGGGTTCGGTGCGCCGCAGTCGCGTGCCGGCGCCCGCGTCGACCAGCAGGGTCGTCAGGTCGAGTTCGTCACGCTCGGTTCGCCCGCGTCCGCGGGTCACCGCGTAGAGGCGCACGATCGGACCGGCATCCTCCTCGTACCAGTGCTCGCGCTCGTCGCTCATGCGCGCGGGGTGACGACGGGGAACTGGCCGGAGATCGGCGCGGACTGGTCGATGGCCTCGGCCAGCGCCGAGGGGATCAGCACGATCGCGCGCACCCCGCCGTAGATCGATTCCGACAGCCGCACCGAGATGTTGTGCCTGCTCGCCAGTTTCGCGACGACGAACAGGCCGAGCCGGGAGCTGCCCGACAGTGTCGTCACGCTGAATTCGGGTGGGTCGGCCAGCATCGCGTTGCGCTCGGCGAGATCGGCTTCCGGCATGCCGAGACCCTGGTCGATGATCTCCACCGCGATGCCGCGCCCGACCACGACCCCGGACACCACCACGTGCGCTTCCGGCGGCGAGAACGCCGTCGCGTTGTCCATCAGTTCCGCGAGCAGGTGGATGACGTCGGCGACCGCGTGACTCGCGATGCGCACCTCGGGCAGCTGCTTGGTCTGGATCCGGGTGTAGTCCATGCTCTCCGCGATGGCGCCGCGGACCAGCTCCAGCAGCGCGACCGGATTGCGCCAGCGCCTGCCCGGCTGCTCGCCGCCGAGGATGATGAGGTTCTCGGCGTTGCGCCGGGTGCGGGTGGCGAGATGGTCGAGCTGGAACAGCAATTCGAGCTGATCGGCGTTGCTCTCGTCGCGTTCGGCGCGGTCGAGCAGGGCGAGCTGGCGGTGCACGACCACCTGGCTGCGGTGGGCGATATTGAGGAAGACGGTATTGATGCCCGCCCTGGTCTGGGCTTCGGCGATCGCCGCCGACACCGCGGCCAGGTGCGCCCGGTTGAACGCGGCCGCGACCTGGCCGAGTTCGTCGGAGCCGAAGTCGAGCCGGGAGGTCTCCGCGCGCGCCTCGACCTGCTCGCCCGCCGCGAGCCTGCGCATGAGGTCGGGCATCCGCTCGTCGGCCAGTTCCAGGGTGTCGTGGCGCAGCCGCCGCATGCGGCCGATGAACCGATTGGCCAGGACGAGCGCCACCAGGAAGGCGCCCACCGCGAGCAGCGCGACCAGCGCCCCGCCGACCAGCGCGTTGCGGGTGTCGGTCTCGCCCTGCTGACGGGCGATGACGTGGGCGTCTCCGCTCTGGTCCTCCCACAGCTGCTGCAGGGCGAGGTTCACGTGCCGGGTGGCGTCCTGCCAGCCCGCCAGGCTCAGCGGCAGTGTCGCGTCGCCGCGATCGTTGCTCACGGGACCGCGCGTCACCAGCGCGTCCTGCATCGCGGTGACCTGCTGCCAGTCCGTGCTCGCGGTGATCGCGCCGAGCTGCGCGAGCCGGGTGCCCTTCAGCACCGTGGCCGAATAGGCCACCTCGCCACGGAACTCGCCGACCCGGCGGCTGAAGTCGGCCAGCTCGGCGGCCGACATCCGGCCGTTGGTCAACGCCACCGAGCCGAGGGTGTCGGCCTGCGAGAGCGCCTCGGCGGCACGCAATTGCTCGACGCCGTACCCCAGTTCGATGCCGATGTTCGCGTCCGGCGCCACCCGGGCCGCCAGCACGGACGCGGCGACGATGGTGCCGATCACCTGGGAGAAGAAGGTGAACACCTGTTCCGGCGGGATCTGGAGCGCGTCGACGCCGCCGCGCACCGTCGGCACCATGGCGAAGAGCTTGTTGTAGCCCTCGATGTCCTCGGCCGAACCGTCCAGATTGAGCTCGCGCGCGGCGTCGCCCTTGGCCATCACCGCCGCGAGCGCCTCGTCGGACCGCTGGCGGGCGGTGATCAGCGCGGGCGTGGACGGCGGGTCACCGGCCAGCCGCAGCAGCGACAGCCTGCGTTCCTCCTGGAACGCCGACACCATCAGGATCGCGGGCCCGGTGGTACTGCCTGCCAGCTCGGCCCATTCGGTCGATTCGCGCGCCGAGTCCACCAGGTACACCGCCGCGCCACCACCGGTGACCAGCAGGAACACGCTGGAGATCAGCACGATGGATAGGAGCCGGATCCGTACGCTCACCCGGCCGCGAACACCGCGCCCGCCCGACCACGACTTCCCGAGCAACGAGCTACGCCAGTTCTTCACACCGAAACTTTCCGCTCCCGGAGCCGCCCCGGCGCTCCGCTGCGTGCCCGCACCCGCGAAACAGACGACCCGGCACGCTTGTCTTCGCGCAGAGACTAACCGACCGTCCTCACCCGCGCGCGGTTTGCGCGGACCCCGAAAATCCGTCCCCGTCAAGCAAACTCGCAGCTTACCCAGGGTGAACCGTCACGTGATCCCAGCGCGCGGCGCGACGAGCCTATGCTGCGTGGTCACGACATGGCGCGAACAAGGGGGATCGGTGACAGCCGTCGACGAGACATTCGCCGGATACCGCATCGAGAGCGTGCTCGGGCGCGGTGGCATGGGAACGGTCTATCGCGCCCGGCATCCCCGGCTGCCGCGCAGCGTGGCGTTGAAGGTCCTCGATCCGGCGGTATCGGCCGATCCCGAGGTGCGCGGCCGCTTCGAACAGGAAGCCGCCATCGTCGCCGGGCTCGAACACCCCGGGATCGTCGGCATCTTCGACCGGGGTGCCGACCACGGGCGACTGTGGATCTCGATGCCGTTGATCGAGGGCGTCGACGCCACCCGGCTCGACCCGAGCACCCCGCCGGACCTGATCCTGCGATACATCGCCGAGACGGCCGCGGCGCTGGACTACGCGCACGGCCAGGGGGTACTGCATCGCGACGTGAAGCCGGCCAACATCCTGGTGGCTGCGCCCGGCACCGCTGATTCCCGCGCCGTGCTCACCGATTTCGGCATCGCCCGGCTCGTCGACTCCGGCACCAAGCTGACCGTCACGGGCACGTTCACCGCCACCCTGGCCTACGCCTCCCCCGAACAGCTGGCGGGCGAAGTGGTCGATCACCGGTCCGATCAGTACTCGCTCGCCTGCACGCTGTACGCGGTGCTGGCGGGGCAGCCACCGTTTCCGGCCACCAATCCGGCCCAGGTGATCGCCGGTCACCTGTCCGCGCCGGTGCCGCGGTTGAGCACCGCGCGGGCCGGGCTGGCGCCCGCTCTCGACGCCGTGCTCGCGCGGGCGATGGCCAAGCGGCGAGCGGAGCGCTTCGGCGGTTGTGGGGAGTTCGCCGCCGCTGCACGGGATGCGCTGCTGTACAACATCTTCCCTGCGCCGTCGGTCCAGTCGGCGGCGGCAGTCGGTTCGCGCACACCGCGATCGGCGCCCGCGGCCGAGGTATCCGGGGGCAGCGCGAAAGCCGTGGCCGTGATCAGCCTCGTGATGGGACTGATCTTCGGATTCATCGGCCTGTCGATGTTCGGGCACCTGCTGCGGATGCAGCCGACCGACACCTCCTACGTCGGGTCGGCGATGACCTATGACGAGGACTTCCGGCTGTCGCTGTCAGCGGTGGTGGCGACCGTTCCCCCTGCCGCGCTGTCGATCGTCGGCGGTGTCGCGCTGATGTTGCGCAGACGAGCGGGCCGGGTCCTGGTCTGCGCGGGTTCGGTGTGGCTGTTGCTGGCCGCGGTGGGTGTCGCGGGGTTCGCACTGGTGACCGGGGAGACGGATTGGCTCGCCGCCGCGGCATTCATCGTGATCCTCCCGCTCATCGTGGTCTCCGGCGCCCGGTCGGCGGAGACCACGCGGTGACTGGCGCGACGGCGCTAGTTCAGTGTTCCCGCCCGCACCCGATGCCGGGTCAGGTGGCTCAGCACGGACTGATTCGCCTCCCAGCCGTCGGGGAACTTCACCGGCACGCCGAGGTGGACCGGCTCGGCCGAGGGATGGGCGTCGAGGAGTTCGGGGATGCCCGCCCGGCCGACCAGGATGCAGGCGTGGCGGTGCCGGGAGGCGAGCACGCACAGACGGCCCGCCTCGAGGTGGAAGGCGCTCGCGTCGCGGCGGCCCGAGAGCGGGTGCAGCACCAGGGTGACGTCGTATTCGCGGCCCTGGAGCCGGTTGGCGGTGTCGACGGTGACCGGTTCGGCGGCGGTGCCGCGCAGGGCGGTGCGCACGGCGTCGGCCTGGTCGCGGTGGGCGGTGCCGATGGCGACGCGGTCGACGGTGACCGGGTGGCTGCCCGATTCCGAATGCGCGGTGGCGCCGCGCTCGATCAGCCGGGCGGCGATCGCGGCCAGGGCGTGCACCGCCTCGCGATCGGTGCGCAGGGTGTGCCGGGCGGGCAGTTCGTACCAGCCCCAGCCCGTCGCGGCCGCTTCCTCGAGCACCGCATCGATCGGTCCACCGAGGCCGCGCGTCGTGAAATCCATGCTGCGGTCGCCGAATCCGGTGCCGGATTCGAAGCCGGTGAACGGGTAGAAGGCCCGCGAGACGACCGGCGCCGCCGTGGCGGGCAGCCGCCACGACACCGGCAGCCGGTGGATCGGGATGTTGTCGTTGTTGGCCAGCATCACGCTCACCGCGCTCATCGTGGGGTCCCAGGTGAGCCCCGCCCAGCGCGCGGTCTCGACGGTGGCGAACGGATCGAGCTGCCCGGGATCGCCGACGAACAGCCCGCGATCGAACCGATTCGCGATGCGCAACAACATGTCCGAGCGCATCTGGTACGCCTCGTCGATGATCGCGTGCGACCAGCTGCCGTCGGTGATGGTGGCCCACTTGGCGGCGGTCCCGATGACGATCGTGCGATCGGCCAGGTCGGCGGGCTTGGTCGCGACGCGGACGTTCGCGTGCTGGTCGACCCGCTCGCTGGTCACATACGCGGTGCTGGAGAGGCGGCCGATGCGCATCGCCGGATCGGCCCCGGCGAGGCGGTCGATGAGGTCGTCGACCTGCTCGTTGGTCTGGGCCACGATCATCCGCTGATCGTCGTCCTCGGCGAGCTGGCGGGCGGCCCGCACGACCAGCGTGGATTTGCCCGCGCCGGGCGGCGAGTCGACGACGATGGCGCGATGGCTCGCGTCGCGCAGGTCGGTGAGAATGTTCGCGACGGCCTCGTCCGGTGTGGTCATTGCAGCTCCTCCCCTTCGTCGTCGGTGGGCGGCGCCCATTCCGGCGGCGGACCGCCGTGCGTCCAGGGGGTGTCCTCGCGGGCGGGCAGATTCAGCTGACCGTTGAACGGCGTCGGCGAGAATCGCGCGAACCCGAGGGCCTCACCGTCGGCGGGCACCGAGCCGGGTTCGGCGACGAGCTTGCGGCCCATCCCGCCCGAGAGTTCGAGCACCATGCCGTCGCCGTCGATCTCGACGACGACCCCGCTCTGCTTCGGCCGCTCCACGCACGTCAGTTCCTCGCCGACGACCGCGAGGAACGGATCGGTGGTGCGGATGTGGATGTGTGGGCGCAGTTTCGGGCGCGCGCCCGAGCGGTCGACGCGATCCGGTTCACTGTGCACGACGGTGCCGCGGAACGCCGCCCCGGTGACCCGGTGCTCGAGCATGCGCAGTGGATCGTCGAAGGCGCACTGGGCCTGCAACGCCTCCAGCGCCCGCTCGCGTTCGAGCAGCCTGCGCACCGCGCGCACGGCGGGATCACGCCGCGCCTGTGGGGTGCCCTCGGCCACCTCGGCCGCGAAATACGAGAAGGCGCCGCGATCGTCGGTCCACCGGTTCGCCACGCTGGCGCCCGGCGGCAGCGCGCGCAGCAGGTCGAGCGCCCGCCACATCAACTGCCAGGTGGGTTCGAGCTGGCCGCGCAGCGAGCGCTCGAGCCGTTCGGCGGCGACGGCGCGCGCGTTCTCGTCCGTGGCGGCGTTGTAGGCGGCGATCAGCGGCGCGAGTTCCTCGTTGTCGAAGCCGGGATCGGTGGCCGGGCCCGCGGGTGGGGACTGCAGGGGGTCCTCGGCGATGGCCGCGGCCTCGGCGCCGGTGCGGCCCGGCGGCGGGTCGATCCAGCCGAGCAGGGCAGCGAGATTGCCGTCCTCCAGGGCGGATTGGCCGGTCGCCCAGTGCGCCGAGAGCGCCGAGGTCAGCGCGGGGAGTACCGCCGATCCGGGATGTTCGGCGCGGTCGCCGAACCAGGTCAGCCAGCGGCCGAGCAGTGGAATCGAGACGGGCACCGGGTTGTCGCCGTCGGTGCGGTGGAAGCGGACCGAACGGCCCAGCAGCTTGAGGAAGTTCACCCCGCCCTCGTTGGGCGTCCAGATCTGGGGCGCGTCGAGGCAGCGGGTGTAGGTCTCGCCCGCCTTGCTGGTGAGTTCCTCGCTCTCGGCCAGGAACGACGCGAGATAGGGCAGCACCACATCGGCCAGCTGCTCGATGAACCGCAGGCGCAGCACCCGGTCGCGTGGCTGCGGCACGATCAGCACGTCCTGGTCGCCGCGCGCGGTGCCGATCATGATCGCCAGCGGCGCCGCCGCCTCACCGGCCAGCCGCAGCGGCACCGCCACCAGCGGCCGCTCGGCCAGGTGCAGGTGCCGCACCGCCGCGGTGGGCTGCGCTCGGCCCGCGCGGACCGCCTCGGCCTTGGCGAGGGCCGACAGCACACTCATCCCGCGATCTCCAGCCGCAACCGGTGCGCGGTGCGCAGCATGGCGGTGATGTCGGCGTGCTCGGGTCCCGGTTGCAGCGTCCCGTCGGCCAGGCCGAGGACGGTGTGCAGGTTCTCGATGCCGCCGACCTCGTCGCACACGCCGCGGCCGAGCGCGTCGACCGAACCGCAGGTCCTGGCCTCGTCGCGGCAGGCGAAGGCGAGCTCGCAGCTCGACATGCACTCGGGCGCGTAGCGGGCGGGGATGGCCGCGATCGTCTTCTCCAGGTCCTCCCCCGGTGCGAAGGTGGCCTCGGGCGGCAGCAGCTCGAGCAGGTCGGGGATGGCGGTGAGCCGGGTCAGCTGCCGGGAGACGACCGCGAGCTGCTTGCGCAGGTCGACCAGGGCGGCGGTGGGCCGGTTGGTGAAGTCCTTCGCGCACACCAGGATCGTGTTGTGCGAGACCAGCTCCGGTGACTCGCCGATCTCGGTCATCAACTCGCGCAACGCGATCACGTAGACGGCGGACTGGCGCGCGGCCGCCGCGACCTGGGCCGGGTCGGCCTGCCCGTCGATCACCGGGAACGCCTTGATCTCCACGACGTGGAACTTGCCGTCGACCTGCACGGCGACCACGTCGGGCTCCAGGTAGGCGGTGGCGCCCGCGATGTCGAGGCGCAGCATCGGGTGGTCGAACAGGGTGCCGTCGCCCGCGGCGATCGTCGACTTCAGCAGCTGCCTGGTGCGCTGGTACCGCACGGCGTTGCCGGTGTTCTCGCCGACGGAGTTCAGGTCGTGGTAGGCGACCTCGGGGATGGTGAGGCCCAGCGTGTCGCGCAGCAGGGCCAGCAGTTCGGCGCACCCGTTGGCCTTCACCATCGACTCGAAGGCATTGCCACGCGTGATGGCGAATTGCGACTGACCGAACTGTGGTGGGAAACCGAGCGATTGGGCGATCACGGTCTTGTCCACCGCGGCCGCGTCGAGCAGGGCGCGCCGGGCGCACCCGGGATTGGCCGTGAGCGCGGCGATGGTGCGGGCATTGTGCCTGGTCGCGGGCGCCGCGCCGCGCAACTGGTCCAGCTGTGCTGCGAGAGTGCTCATTTCACCTCGATTCGTCGCCGGTCGGCCACCCCGAGCCGAACACCGAATAGTTGTGCGGCCGGATCGGCCAGCTGCTCGGCCGCCCGGCGCGCGGCCGAGAGTCGTTGCCGCGCGTCCTCGTCCGCGTGCACCGCCAGCTCGCGCCGCGCGGCCTCGATCACCTCCGCCGGGTCCAGTGTGTCCGGAGCTCCCGACACTCCCGGTATCGACACGGCGAGCCGCCACAGAACGCGCTGACCCGCCGGGGTCGTGGCGGGCTGCGCCGACAGATGGCCGGCCAGGCGGATCGCCGAGGTCAACAGGTCGACGCGCGGGCTCAACGGCCCCACCATCCGGCCTTCCAGCGGCCACGAACTGACCGCCATCAGCCCCCGCGCCGGCGCCAGCAGATCCGTCGTGAGCGCCGCGCAGACGTAGTACGGACGCGCGTACGGCGCCGAGCGGAACGAGCGTTCCTCGTCGCGGCGCAGGCTGGTCAGCCGGGCGGGCAGCAGTTCGCCGGAGAAGAACGCCTCGTGCACGGCGAGGACGAGTTTGGGTGAGGACGGCACCGAAAGCAGCGTCAGCGCGCGGTGCACGTGCTCGCGCACCGGCACGGCGGGCGCGTCGGCCCGCTCCGGCGCGGCGGCGGGTTCCGGGATGGAGCCGAGGACGACCGAGTCCCAGGCGGATTCGGCTTTGCGCAGTTCCGCGCGCAGCTGACGGGCGGTGGCGCGGTCACCGGACGCGGCGGCACGGCGCACCTCGCCGCGGAGGTCGGCGATGCGCGCCTCCAGCTCCTCGGCCGTGTCCGTCACGAGCGTGAGCGTAGGCAGTGGTTCCAGTGTTGTCCAGTGTTTGCCAGTATTCACCACCGGATTGCCGTGCGGGTCACACCGAGAATCCGCCCCCGTGACCCGGGGAAGCCGGTGTTTGCCCGCCGCCGGACGACCGCGCGACCTCCTGTCCTTCCTCCAGCGGCGATCCGCCACGGAGATCGGCGCAATGCGGGACGGGGCGGGTCAGCCGCCGCGCGGCACGGCGCGGGTCAGCCGCCGCGGGAGCTGGCGCGAGTCGGCCACGGCGCGCGACAGCGCGGGTCAGCCACGGTGCCACATCGGCAGCAGGGTCGGTCCGCCGTCGGGCAGTTGGATCGGGTCGCCCTCGTGCGCGAAGCCGTGGCGGGCGTAGAGGCGCGACGACCGGACCGTGCTGGCCTCCAGGAACGCCGTTTCGCCCGCGTCGGCGAAGGCGGCGAGGCGGTCGGCCAGGATCGCGCCGCCGGCGCCTTTGCCCCGGTGCTCCGGCACGGTGACGATGACGTGCAGGTAGCGGTGCGGGAATTCCCGGGGATGCGCGGCGGCGACCAGGCTCGAGACCGCCGCCATCCGCTGGAACGAGACGACATCGGGCGCGGCCTTCAGTAGCGCACGCGCTTCGTCGGCTTCGGCGGCGAGCCGGTCGGCGGAGGTGACGGTCTGCCACAGCGACACCGCCCAGATGTCGCGACCGTCGCCCGCGACCCACACCTCGTCCTCGGCCATGGCCTTGGCGACGAACTGCGGTCCGAACGTGGTGCGATAGGCCTGCTCGATCTCCGGGTCGCCCGCCCGGATCCACGCCGAGACGACCTCGTCCAGACTGGCCGCGACGAAGGCGTCGGCGACCTCGGTGAGCTCGTCGGGCATTGCCTGTCTGACGTGGGCATGCATCGGTCTCTCCTTCGTGTGAACAGCGTGCGTAGTCGCCAACCTAGGAGTGCGCCAGCACAGTTACGAGGATTTCGTCACACTGGTTGGTGTGCGGAAATCAACGCTGTGCGTGCAGTGTGGACGCGAGGTGGAGCAGGCCGACCGCGGCCGGGCGCGCCGCTATTGCTCGCGGTCCTGTCAGGGCCGGGCCTATCGGGCGCGCCGGGACCGGCGCCCGCCGGTGCGCCGCCCCCGGCCGACCCGGCTGTCCCCGGTGCACATCGCCACCACGGCGATCGCGCTCGCCGACCGGGACGGGCTCGACGGCCTCACCATGCGCCGCCTGGCCGGGGAACTCGGCGTCGCGACCGCCGCGCTGTACCGCCACTTCCCCGACCGCGAGGCCCTGCTGGCGGCGATGACGGAACTGGCCCTCGCGCGGGCACCCGAGCCCGCGCCCGCCCCGGACTGGCGCGCGACCCTGGCGGCCGAGGCCGACGCGGAGTGGCGGCTCTATCGACGGCATCCGTGGGTGCTCACCGTGCTCGCGCGCACCCGACCGCCGCTGGGTCCGGCCCTGCTCGACTCCCTGGAACGCGCCTTCACCGCACTCGACGACCTCGATCTGACCAGCGCCGAGATGCTCACGATCTACCTCGCCTACTCCGGCCTGGTCCAGGGTCTGGCCCTGATGTGGAGCACCGATCGCGGCGACCGGATCGGCGCAGGCGCGACCGCGTTCGCCGACCCGGTGCGCGCCGAACTCGCCGAACTCCTCGACCCGCGCGTCCGCCCGGTGCTGCACCGGATGTTCGCCGCCGAGCCGCACGGACCCGACCTCTCCTTCGACGAACTGCTCACCGCCGGTGTCGGACTGCTGCTCGACGGCGTCGCGGTGCGGCACTCGGCACCGACCGCATAATCTGGGGCGATGACCGCTGTTGCAGATCGTTCACTCGGACCGGAATTGGCACGCACCGAAACCATCAGCCCGGACACCGATGTACTGGTGATCGGCCTGACCTCCTCGGAGAACGGACCGGCCATCGTCCCCGCCGACCTGTTCGGCGACGTGCTCACCGCCGAGGTTCGCGCGGAGCTGCTCGATGCCCTGGGCGCGGTCGGTGCGAAGGGCAAGCCCGAGGAACTCACCCGGGTGCCCGCCCCCGCGGCGCTGGCCGAGGTGACCAGCGTGCTCGCGGTCGGCCTCGGCGCGGCCGACAAGGTCGACGCCGAGCAGGTCCGCCGCAGCGCGGGCGTGGCCGGGCGCGCGCTCAGCGGCACCGAGCTCGTCGCGACCACCCTCTCGGGCGTCGACCTGGCCGCCGCGGCGGAGGGCTTCTACCTCGGCGCGTACACCTTCACCACCTTCAAGTCGGCCAAGAGCGCGCCGAAGCCGGACGAGCAGCCGGTGCTGCGCGTCGAACTGCTGGTTCCCGAGCCCGAATTCGGCGTCCTGGAACTGCTGCGCGCCCAGCTCGTCGCCGAGGCCGTCGCGACCGCGCGGGATTTCGTCAACACCCCGCCGAGCGCGCTGTACCCGGCCGAGTTCGCCGAGCGGGCCCGCGTGCTCGCCGAGGCGGCCGGGCTCGAGGTCGAGGTGCTCGACGAGGACGCGCTCGCCGCGGGCGGCTACGGCGGCATCGTCGGCGTCGGCCAGGGCTCCGCGCGGCCGCCGCGCCTGGTGCGCATCACCTACGCGGGCGGCCCCAAGAAGATCGCGCTGGTCGGCAAGGGCATCACCTTCGACACCGGCGGCATCTCGATCAAGCCCGCCGCCAACATGGAGAACATGACCTCCGACATGGCGGGCGCCGCGGCGGTCATCGCGACCACCCTGCTGGCCGCCCGGCTCGGGCTGCCGGTCACCGTCACCGCGACCGTCCCGATGGCCGAGAACATGCCCTCGGCTACCGCGCAGCGCCCCGGCGATGTGCTCACCCAGTACGGCGGCACCACCGTCGAGGTGCTCAACACCGATGCCGAGGGCAGGCTCATCCTGGCCGACGCGATCGTGCGCGCCGCCGAGGACGAGCCCGACTACCTGATCGACGTCGCCACCCTGACCGGCGCCCAGATGGTCGCGCTCGGCACCCGCACGCCCGGCGTGATGGGCACCGAGGAGTTCCGCGACCGCGTCGCCGCCGCCTCGCGGTCGGTCGGCGAGCACGGCTGGGCGATGCCACTGCCCGCCGAACTGCGCGCCGATCTCAACTCCAAGGTCGCCGACCTGGCCAATGTCGCCCCGCACCGGTGGGGCGGAATGCTCTCGGCCGCACTGTTCCTCAAGGAGTTCGTGCCCGAGGGCGTGCAGTGGGCGCACCTGGATGTCGCGGGTCCGGCGTACAACACCGGCGGGCCGTTCGGCTACATCGGCAAGGGCGGCACCGGTGTCCCGGTGCGCACCCTGATCACGGTGATCGAGGAGATCGGCGCGGAGTAGTCGACTACTCCTGCTCGCGGGCCCGCCGCTGCTCGATGCGGCGGCGGGCGTCGTAGTCGCGCATGCGCTGCGGATAGCCGGTGCGGTTGACGTCGTAGACCGGGATCTTCAGCGCGCCCGCCAGTCGCCGCGCGCCGCGTTCGCCGACGATGCGGCGGGTCCATTCGCCGTCCGCGGCCACCAGCACCGCTGTGACATCGGTCACAGCGGTTTTCGGTTCGATGAACGCCTCGACGCCACGGCGGGCCCGCGCCCAGTCGGCGAGCGCGGCGATCTCCGACGCGCTGTCACGAGCGACTGTCCTGCTCCGGCCGCGCGCACCGCGGAAACGATCCAGCAAACCCACCGGTAACAACCTCCTGCGCTCCGACGGAAATCTGCTCACCGCCGTACATTCCATGGTGCCAGCTCTGCCCGGAATGCCGCCCTGCGCTACGTCGTCGGCGGGCGAGTGCAAGGATGGTTGCCGGAACAAGAAACCGACGATTCCCGGACGCCTCGCTCTCGCGGTGGGGTGGACGTACGCCGCGACCCGCGACGGGTGTCTGCCGGGGTCGAAGCACTGTTGTATTACCCGTCTAACAGTCAGAGGAGACAGAGGACATGGCCTTCTCCGTCCAGATGCCGGCTCTTGGTGAGAGCGTCACCGAGGGAACGGTGACCAGGTGGCTGAAGCAGGAAGGAGACACGGTCGAGGTCGACGAACCGCTGCTCGAAGTCTCCACCGACAAAGTCGACACCGAGATCCCGTCGCCCACCGCCGGTGTGCTGTCGAAGATCGTCGCCCAGGAAGACGACATCGTCGAGGTCGGCGGTGAGCTCGGTGTGATCAGCGAGGCGGGCGAAGCCGCTGCCGCCGCGCCCGCGCCTGCTGCCGCGCCTGCCGAACCCGCTCCGGCTCCGGCCCCCGCGCCTGCCCCCGCCGCCGCGGCTCCCGCCCCGGCCCCGGCTCCCGCGCCCGCCGCCGCCCCCGCCGCCGCCCCCGCCGCCGCTTCCGGTACGCCCGTGAAGATGCCCGAGCTGGGCGAGTCGGTCACCGAGGGCACCGTGACCCGCTGGCTCAAGGCCGTCGGTGACACCGTCGCCGTCGACGAGCCGCTGCTCGAGGTGTCCACCGACAAGGTCGACACCGAGATCCCGTCCCCGGTCGCCGGCACGCTGCTGGAGATCTCGGCGCAGGAAGACGACATCATCGCCGTCGGTGGTCAGCTGGGTGTGATCGGCAGCGGTGCGCCCGCGGCCGCTCCGGCGCCCGCCCCGGCACCGGCTCCCGCGCCTGCTCCGGCCCCCGCGCCCGCCGCGGCGGCTCCCGCCCCGGCACCGGCACCTGCCCCGGCACCGGCACCTGCCCCCGCTCCGGCGCCTGCCCCGGCCCCCGCGCCCGCCCCGGCTCCGGCCGCGTCGGCTCCTGCCCCGGCGGTCACCGCCAACGGCAGCTCGCCGTACGTGACCCCGCTGGTGCGCAAGCTGGCCGAGGAGAACAACGTCGACCTGGCGTCGCTCACCGGTTCCGGTGTCGGCGGCCGCATCCGCAAGCAGGATGTGCTCGCCGCGGCCGAGGCCAAGAAGGCGCCCGCGCCCGCGCCCGCCGCGGCTCCGGCCGTCGCCGCCGCGCCCGCCGCCCCGGCCAAGCAGGCCACCGCGCCGAAGCTGGCCGGTCTGGTCGGCACCACGCAGAAGGCGAGCCGGATCCGGCAGATCACCGCCACCAAGACGCGCGAATCGCTGCAGACCACCGCGCAGCTGACCCAGGTCCACGAGGCCGACGTCACCAAGATCGCGCATCTGCGTCAGCTCGCCAAGGCCTCGTTCAAGGCGCGCGAGGGCGTCAACCTGACGTACCTGCCGTTCTTCGCGAAGGCCGTCGTCGAGGCCCTCGGTGTGCACCCGAACGTGAACGCCTCCTACAACGAGGACACCAAGGAGATCACCTACCACGCGTCGGTGCACCTGGGTATCGCGGTCGACACCGAGCAGGGTCTGCTCTCGCCGGTCATCCACAACGCCAGCGACCTGTCGCTGGCCGGGCTGGCCCGCGCGATCGCCGACATCGCCAACCGCGCCCGCACCGGTGGCCTGAAGCCGGACGAGCTGTCCGGCGGCACCTTCACCATCACCAACATCGGCTCCGAGGGCGCGCTGTTCGACACCCCGATCCTGGTCCCGCCGCAGGCGGCCATGCTCGGCACCGGCGCGATCGTCAAGCGCCCGGTGGTGGTGACCGACGAGACCGGTAGCGAGTCGATCGGCGTGCGCTCGATGGTGTACCTGCCGCTGACCTACGATCACCGGCTCATCGACGGCGCCGACGCGGGCCGCTTCCTCACCACCATCCGGCACCGGTTGGAAGAGGCAGCGTTCGAGGCCGATCTGGGTCTGTAGTCGAGGAATTCGGCCGAAGATGAAGGTGGTGATCGCCGGTTCGTCCGGGCTGATCGGGACGGCGCTCGTCGCGGCTCTGCGCCGCGACGGGCACGAGGTGTCGCGATTGGTGCGCCGCGCTCCCGCGGCACCGGACGAATTCGCGTGGGAACCCGCGCGCGCCCAGCTCGACGAGCGGGCGTTGCGCGGGGCCGACGCGGTGGTGAACCTGTGCGGCGCGAGCATCGGCGCGCGCCGCTGGAACGGCGGTTACAAGCAGTCGCTGCGCGACAGCCGGATCACCCCCACCGATGTCCTGGCCACGGCGGTCGCCGCCGCCGGAGTGCCGACGCTGGTCAACGCCAGCGGCGCGCACTACTACGGCGGCGACACCGGCGACGCGGTGGTCGACGAGACCTCCCCCGCCGGAACCGGTTTCCTCGCGACCCTGTGCCGCGACTGGGAAGCCGCGACCGAGCCGGCCAGCTCTGCGGGCGTGCGCACCGTCCTGGTCCGCAGCGCCGTGGTCCTGGCCCGCAACGGCGGCATGCTCAGCATGCTGCAACCGCTGTACTGGCTCGGCCTGGGCGGTCGCCTCGGCAGCGGCCGCCAGTACACCCCGTGGGTCTCCCTCGACGACGAGGTCGGCGCGATCGTCTTCGCGCTCACCCACCCCGAGGTGTCCGGCCCGATCAATGCCGCGGGCCCGGCCCCGGTCACCAACGCGGAGTTCAGCCGCGCGCTCGGCCGGGCCCTGCACCGGCCCACCCCGCTCATCGTCCCCGGTGTCGCCCTGCGCGCCCTGGTCGGCGAACTCGCCGACGAGGCCATCCTGCGCGGCCCGCGCGCGATTCCCGCCGCGCTGGAGCAGGCGGGCTACACCTTCCAGCACCCCACGATCGGCGCCGCGCTCGCCGCCGCCGTCGGTCGCCCCGGAGGTCAGTGATGTTCATCCGTGACGCCGACAAGGCCGACCTCCCCGCCGTCCTCACGATCCACAACACCAATATCGCGTCCTCGACCGCGATCTGGGACACCGACGAGGTCGACCTCGACGACCGGCTCACCTGGTTCGCCGATCGCACCGCCGCGGGCATGCCGATCCTGGTCGCCGAGATCGACGGCGAGGTCGCCGGGTACGCCTCCTACGGCCAGTGGCGGCCCAAGACCGGCTACCGCTTCTCGGTCGAGAACTCCGTCTACGTCGACGAGCGCTTCCAGCGCCGCGGCGTCGCCAGCGCGCTGCTCACCGAACTCGTCGCCCGCGCCACCGATTCCGGCCGCGTGCACGCCATGATCGCCGCCATCGAATCCAGCAACACCGGGTCCATCGCCCTGCACGAGCGCTTCGGTTTCCGGACCGTCGGCGAGCTGCCCGAAGTCGGCCACAAGTTCGGCCGCTGGATGGACCTGACGCTGATGCAGCGCACCTTCCCGCTGGACGTCTGACCAGCCGACCGTCCGGCTCCGGCGCACCCGGAGCCATCGGCGAGCGAACCGGATCACGACGTCCCGACCGGTCTTCACCCCCGGTGGCCCGTGGGCGTAACGTCAGGGCCGTGAACGACACGCGCCCCACCGCGTCCGCTCGATTCGATTCGACCCCGATCGTGGTCGAGGATCTCGGACTCATCGAATACACCGCCGCCTGGGAGCTGCAACGGCAGATCGCCGACGAGCGCGCCGCAGGCGAAGGCGCCGACCGGCTGCTCCTGCTCGAGCATCCGTCCGTCTACACCGCGGGCCGCCGCACCGAGACCGAGGACCTGCCGATCGACGGCAGCCCGGTGGTGCAGGTCGACCGCGGCGGCAAGATCACCTGGCACGGTCCCGGCCAGCTGGTCGGCTACCCGATCGTCCGCCTGGCCGAGCCGGTCGACGTCGTGCAGTACGTGCGCAGGCTGGAGGAGGCCCTGATCCAGGTCGTGTCCGGCCTCGGGATCGAGTGCGGCCGGGTCGAGGGCCGCTCGGGCGTGTGGCTGCCCGCCACCGAGTGGCTGGCCGAGCGCAAGATCGCCGCCATCGGCGTGCGCGTGCAGCGCGGCGTCGCCCTGCACGGCATCTCGCTGAACTGCAACTCCGCCCTCGACGGCTTCCAGGCGATCGTGCCGTGCGGCATCAAGGACGCCGGGGTCACCTCGCTGACCCGCGAGCTGGGCCGCGAGGTCACCGTCACCGAGATCAAGCCGCTCGTCGCGGCCGCGATCGTTGCCGCCCTCGACGGCGAAATTCCCGTTCAGCAGCATGACATTGATCGCACCACCGGCGCCGCGACTGTCGTCGCCCCGAGCGTAGAGTCGGTCCGGTGACCTCCGTCGACGCCTCTGCCCCCGCCGGACGCAAACTGCTGCGCATCGAAGCGCGCAACGCGGAGACCCCGATCGAGCGCAAACCCAAGTGGATTCGCACCCGCGCCACCATGGGCCCGGAGTACACCGAGCTCAAGGGCCTGGTGAAGCGCGAGGGTCTGCACACGGTCTGCGAGGAAGCGGGCTGCCCCAACATCTTCGAATGCTGGGAGGACCGCGAGGCCACCTTCCTCATCGGCGGTGAGCAGTGCACCCGCCGCTGCGACTTCTGCCAGATCGACACCGGCAAGCCCGCCGCCCTCGACCGCGACGAGCCCCGCCGCGTCGCCGAGAGCGTCCAGGCCATGGGCCTGCGCTACTCCACCATCACCGGCGTCGCGCGCGACGACCTCGACGACGGTGGCGCCTGGCTCTACGCCGAGACCGTGCGCGCCATCAAGGCGCTCAACCCGGGCACCGGCGTCGAGCTGCTCATCCCCGACTTCAACGCCGACCCCGATCAGCTCGCCGAGGTCTTCTCGACCCGCCCCGAGGTGCTGGCGCACAACCTGGAGACGGTGCCGCGCATCTTCAAGCGCATCCGCCCCGCCTTCCGCTACGAGCGCTCGCTGGCGGTGATCACCGCGGCCCGCGAGGCCGGTCTGGTCACCAAGTCCAACCTCATCCTCGGCATGGGCGAGACCCCGGAGGAGGTCACCGCCGCGATGCGTGACCTGCACGAGGCGGGCTGCGACATCCTGACCATCACCCAGTACCTGCGCCCGTCGCCGCGTCACCACCCGGTCGACCGCTGGGTGAAGCCGGAGGAGTTCGTCGAGCACTCCAAGGTCGCCGAGGAACTCGGTTTCGCCGGCGTGATGGCGGGCCCGCTGGTCCGGTCCTCCTACCGCGCCGGCCGCCTCTACGCGCAGGCCATGGCCCATCACGGCCGCGAGATCCCCGAGGCGATGGCCCATCTGGCCCAGGAAGGCACCGCCTCCCAGGAAGCCAGCTCGGTCCTGGCCCGCTACGGCAGCTGACCTGGTCGGGGCAGGGCTCGGTGAGCCATCCTCGTATCGTCGCCGAGCAGCGCGACAGTCCAGAACCCACTGGCCGCC
>NZ_JBFAHQ010000007.1:208594-259747 GCF_040654235.1 Nocardia sp. NPDC050718
TATGACCGTCGCCCGCTCCGCGGAGTTAGTGGTGTCTGCGGGGGGGGGGGGGGGGGGGGGCCCGCCCCCCCCCGCCAGTAGACTAAGGGTCCCCTCACCCCCGGAAGGACCCATGTCGAAGTTCGAGAACGTCTCCGTCGTCAAGAAGGCCAATGTCTATTTCGACGGCAAGTGCGTCAGCCACAACATCGAGCTGCCCGACGGCACCTCGAAGTCCGTCGGCGTGATCCTGCCCGCCACCCTGACCTTCACCACCGGCGCCCCGGAGATCATGGAGCTCATCGAGGGTGAGGCGAAGGTGACCCTGCCCGGCGAGACCGAGCCGAAGGTCTTCCGTGGTGGCGAGTCGTTCTCGGTTCCCGGCAACAGCGCCTTCGACATCGAGGTCGTCGAGACCCTGCACTACGTCTGCCATTTCGGCTGATCGATCTGATAGGAAGGGCGGCGGTTCCGTGGAACCGCCGCCCTTCACCGTGTCGGTCAGGTGGACTCCGGCACGCCGATCATGGCCCGGCAGTCCCGCCACAGCGCGGCGGCCTCGGCCTCGGTGTAGCGGGTGCCGCGCCGCAGGTGCAGCGGGCGGATCCGGCGGTCGTGCCAGAACCGGCCCGAGGGCACCGGCCGTGCGGTGGCGGCGAGCCAGATCGCGGTGTCGGCGCCCTCGGCCGGAGTGCGCAGCAGCGGCCGGGTGACGCGGCGGAATCGGGGCAGCGCGTCGGCGATGCCGGGGGTGTCGACCCAGCCGGGGTGCACGGCGTGCACCCACGTCCGCTCGTCGGCGAGCTCGGCGGCCAGCAGGGGCGTGAGCGCGACCTGCATCCGTTTGGTGCGCGCGTAAGCCCGCGCGCCCCGGTATTCGCCGCGCCGGTAGTCGGGGTCGTCGGTCATCAGTGGCTGGGCGTACATCCCGCCGGAGGACATCAGCACCACCCGAGCCCCGTGCGCGGCCGCCAGCAGGGGACGGACCAGCTCGGTCAGCAGCAGCGGCCCGAGCACGTGGGTGGCGAAGGTGAGTTCGTGCCCGGTGCTCGTCTCCTGTCGCTGTGCCGGGAGCACGCCCGCGTTGTGCACCAGGACGTCGATCGGGGTCTCGCCGAGTTCGGCGGCGCAGCGCCGCACCGAATCGGGTTCGGCGACATCGCATTCCACCACCGTCACCGTGATCCCCGGATGCCGTCGGCGCAGTCCGGCCGCCGCGTCCTCGCCGCGCCGCGGGCTCCGAACGGCCAGCACGACCGAGGCTCCCAGCTCCGCCAATCCGTCCGCGACGGCCAGCCCGATGCCGCTGTTGGCCCCGGTGACCACGGCTCGCCGCCCGCGCAGCGCGTCGGGCGAAGGGTCGGGTTCCGGCCAAGTGCGCCGTCGCAGCGCGATCCCGAGCCTGCTATAGCCGGGAAGCACGGTCCGGTCCAGCGACGCGTCGACGAACGACGGCTCGAAGTTCGCATCGTTTTTCCCACTGTTCGTGCTCACTCTCCCAGAATACCGCGAGAAACGATGCACAAACGTTTCATCGATGGCGGATCGGGGCTAGAGTCGAGTGATGGGCATCGACTGTTCGATGGTTGTCTCCGCACCCCGCGACGAGGTCTTCGCCTGGTTCGCCCGGCCCGGCGCGTTCACCCGCCTGGCGCCGCCCTGGCAGCCGGTCCGGCTGCTCAGCGAGTCCGACGATTTGGCCCGGGGCGCCGCCGTGCTCGGTCTGCCGGGCGGCCTGCGCTGGGTCGCGCGACACGATCCGGCCGCCTACGACCCGCCCCACCGTTTCGCCGACGCGACCGCGGTCGAGGGCCTGGCCTCCGCACCGGTCGGCCGCCTGCTGCCGTGGCGGCACACCCACGACTTCACCGCCGTCGACGACACCCACACCCGCGTGGCCGACCACGTCGACACCCCACTCCCCGCCCGTCTGCTGCGCCCGATGTTCGACTACCGCTACCGCCAGCTCGCCGACGACCTCGCCGCCCACCGGCGCGCCGCCGAGGCGGGTTTCACCGCGCGCACCATCGCGGTCAGCGGCGCGACCGGCATGGTCGGCACGGCGCTGTGCGCGTTCCTGTCGACCGGCGGTCATCAGGTCGTCCGGCTCGTGCGCCACGCGCCGTCCGGTCCCGCCGAACGCCGCTGGGACCCGGCCGATCCCGCGCCGGACCTGCTCGACGGCGTCGACGCGGTGGTGCACCTGGCGGGCGCGCCGATCGCGGGCCGGTTCACCGAGGCGCACCGCCGCGCCATCGCCGACAGCCGGATCGGCCCGACCCAGGCGCTTGCCGAGACCGCGGCCCGCTGCGGCGTCGGCACCTTCGTCTCCGCTTCCGCCATCGGCTATTACGGCTACGACCGGGGCGACGAGATCCTCACCGAGACAGCCGATCCCGGTGACGGTTTCCTCGCCGAGGTGGTGACCGGCTGGGAGGCGGCGAGCGCGGCCGCCGGCGGCCGCGTGGTGCAGGTCCGCACCGGCATCGTCCAATCACCCACCGGCGGAACACTGCGGCTGCTGCGCCCCCTGTTCACGGCGGGTCTGGGCGGCCGGATCGGCGACGGCACCCAGTGGCTGTCCTGGATCGGTCTCGACGATCTGCTCGACATCTATCACCGTGCGCTCTGGGATGATTCGCTCGTCGGCCCGGTCAACGCGGTCGCCCCCGATCCGGTCCGCAACAGCGACTACACCGAGGTGCTGGCCCGGGTCCTGCACCGGCCCGCCCTGCTCCCGGTCCCGTCGTTCGGCCCGGCGCTGCTGCTGGGCGAGCAGGGCGCGCGGGAGCTGGCCGCGGCGAGTCAGCGAGTATCCCCGGCCCGATTGGCCGCGGCGGGCCACATCTTCCGCGGCCCCGACCTCGAACAGACGCTGCGTCACCTGCTCGGTCGCTGACTCACCCCCGCGCGAGGACGAACTGCCCGACGTCGAGATACCCCGACCGGAAGCCCGCCTCCGAGTACGCCAGATACAACCGCCACATCCGCACGAACGTCTCGTCGAACCCGAGCCCGCCGACCTCCGTCCGCGCGTTCTCGAACCGTTCCCGCCACATCCGCAGGGTCCGTGCGTACTGCGCGCCCATCGAGAACTCCTCGCGCACACACAGATCCGTCGCCCGCGCGACGGATGCCTCGATCGCCCGCACCGACGGCAGGAATCCACCGGGGAAGATGTACTTCTGAATCCAGGTGTAGGTGTGCCGGGTGGCGAGCATGCGCTCGTGCGGCATGGTGATGGCCTGGATCGCGGCCCGGCCGCCCGGCGCGAGCACCCGGCCGATGGTCGCGAAATAGGTGTCGAGGTACTCGTAGCCGACCGCCTCGATCATCTCCACCGAGACCACGGCGTCGTAGGTGCCGCGCACGCTGCGGTAGTCGAGCAGGTCGACCCGCACCCGCTCCGTCAGTCCGGCCGCCGCCACCCGTTCCAGCGCCGCCGTCCGCTGTTCGGTCGACAGCGTCACGGTGTGCACGCGTGCGCCGCGCGCGGCCGCCCGGACCGCGAGTTCACCCCAGCCGGTGCCGATTTCGAGCAGCCGGGTGCCGGAGCGCACGTGCGCGCGGTCGAGCAGGCGGTCGATCTTGGCGCGCTGGGCGGTGGCGAGATCGGCGGCCGGATCGGCGAACAGCGCGGCCGAATAGGTCATGGTCTCGTCGAGGAACAGCCCGAAGAAGTCGTTGGACAGGTCGTAGTGCCGGGCGATGTTGCCGCGCGTGTTGGCCTCGGAATTGCGTTCGGCGGCCGGATGTCCGGCGACGTAGAGGCGGCGCAGCCGGGCCAGCGACCGTGGCACCAGCTCGTCGATGTGGGCGGCGAGCACGGTCAGCACGCCGACGAGATCGGGCGCGTCCCAGTCGCCTGCCATGTACGACTCACCGAAACCGATGAGCCCGGCCGCGCCGACCCGGGCGGCGAAGTCGCCGGGCCGGTGCAGCACCAGGCACGGCACCCCGGTGGGCGCGCCGACGACGGTGCCGTCGGGATAGCGCACCGCCAGCGGCAGCCGCCGGGTCAGGCGGCGCACCAGCGGATCGACCGCCATCGCCGACACACACGCCCGCAGCCCGCGCGGCACGGCCAGGTCCCACCGATCATGCTCCGGCACAGCGGGATTCGCGGTGGTGTCCACGGTCGTCATCGGAGCGCCTCCTCGGGCACGGCCACCGGACGCGGCACGACAGGCAGTCCCCGCGCCCAGAGCCGCACGCCCTGCCAGCGGATACGCGCGGCCACGAGCAGCGGCGGGATCGGATCGGTCAGCACGGCGCGCAGGATCGCGCCGGTGGTGGCGGGCACGCAGCGGCCCACGACGGTGGCGGCGAAGATCGGCCGGTCGGTCACCAGGGTGATCGACACCCGCAGCGCCGCATCCGGCTCGGGCACGCGCAGCCGGTACTCCCCCGCCACCGGGTTGAACGGCGAGACGTAGAACTCCTTGCCGACCCGGGCGCGACCGTCGTCGTCGGGCCGCAGCAGGTAGCGGTGCGCGCCGCCGTAGGTGTTGCGCACCTCGGCGATCACGCACACCGGCGCGCCGGTGTGGTCGCGGCACCAGTACAGCGTCAGCGGATCGAAGACGTACCCGAAGGCGCGCGCGCCTGCCAGCATGAGCACTCGCCCACCCCGCAGGTCGATGTCCTCGGTGGCCAGGTACCTGTCGACGGCGGCGCGCAGTGATCCACCGCGTTCGCCCAGGTGGTCGCCCGCGTCGAAACCCGCGAACGGCCGCAGCCACCACGGAAATCGGGGCATGTGGTCCAGATCGACCAGCCAGCTGTGCCCGCGATAGCGGAAGGTGTGCCGGATCGGCGCCAGCCGGGTGTGCCGGATGTCGGTGCGGATCAGGCGGGCGCTCATGTGGCCGCCACCAGCTCGGGTACCGGTCCCGTCCAGCGTCCGCCGAGCCGCTCGGCGGCGCGCAGGCCCGACAGCGCGCCGTCCTCGTGGAATCCCCACCCGTGGTAGGCGCCCGCGAAGGCCGTTCGGGCACAGCCGAGTTCGCCTGTCCGAGCGCGGGCGGCCACCGATTCCGGAGTGTAGAGCGGGTGTTCGTAGGTCATGGTCTCGAGCACCGCGCCGGGATCGATGCGGTCGCCGTCGCCCAGGGTCACCAGGAAGCGCCGGTCGCCGGTGTCGTCGAGGCGCTGGAGCCTGGTGAGGTCGTAGGTGACCAGGACGCGGTCGGGCTCGGCGGCGCAGGCGGGCAGGCGGTAGTTCCAGGACGCACGGGCGCCGGGAGCGCGCGGCAGCAGGCGGGAATCGGTGTGCAGGACGGTGTGATTCACCGAGTAGGGCATCGCCGCGAGGATGCCGCGTTCGGCGGCGGTCGGTTCGGCGAGCAGGGCCAGGGCCTCGTGGGGATGGGTCGCGACGACCGCGGCGTCGAAGTCGTCGACACCGTCGTCGGCGGTGCGGACGGTGACCCCGTCCGGATGCCGATGCAGTGCCCGGACCGGGGTGGCGACTTGGACCCGGTGCAGGCGCTCGGCGACCGCGGCGACATAGGTCGCCGATCCGCCGGTGACCGTGCGCCAGGTGGGTGAGCCGAACACCGTCAGCATGCCGTGATGGTCGAGGAAGGTGAACAGGTAGCGGGCCGGGTAGCGCAGCGCGGTGCGCGGATCGCAGGACCAGACCGCCGCGATGAGCGGCGCCAGGAAGTGGGTGCGGAAGTAGGTGGAGAATCCGCCGTCGGCCAGGAATTCGGCCACCGTGCGTTCGGTCGCCGCGCTCGTGGCGAGTTCGGCGCGGGCCAGGCGGTGGAATCGCGGCACCTCGGCGAGCAGCCGCAGATACCGGCCCCGGACCAGCTGCCCGGGGCGCGGGAACAGTCCCGGCAGCCCGCGCGCCCCGGCGTATTCGAGACCGCAGCCGTCACAGCGCACCGAAAGGCTCATGTCGGTCTCCCCGGTGACGATGCCGAGTTCGCCGAACAGCCGCCGCAGCGTCGGGTAGGTGCGGTCGTTGTGCACGATGAATCCGGTGTCCACGCCGAGGGTTTCGCCGTTGCCCGCGACCACGCGGTGCGTGTCGGCGTGCCCGCCGAGACGGCCCTGCGCCTCGTAGAGCGTGACCTCGGCCGAGCGGGCGAGCACCCAGGCGGCCGTGAGCCCCGCGACTCCGCTGCCGATCACCGCTACCCGGCGTTGCCCATTCGATGCGTGCATGCGATTCCTCCGGTCGTCCCCGGACTACGGGCGGCCGATCCACCCGATTTGAATCAATTATGCATCGTTTGATGCGCGGCGGCCAGCCGTCAGCGCAACGCCTCGACCGCGCCAGCGAGCGAGGCGATCCGCGCGACCGACGGCGGCAGCAGCGCCACGTCCCAGCCGGGGCCGCCGACGCAGACCCGCGCGCCCGCGTCGAGACCGGCCAGCACGGCCGAGGTCAGCGCCGTCGATTCCCGCTGCGACCACAGCAGCAACGAGGTGGGTCCGGCGGGTCGGGCCAGCGCGCCGACCAGCGCGATCGTCGGCACATCGGCGCCCAGCATCCGGGCGCCGACGCCCTGCTCGGCCAGTGCCGCGCGCAGCACTTCCAGCGGCAGCGAATGGGTCTCCCCGCCGGTGCAGGCGAGGACGACGGTCCGGTCGGCGACCACCGGCGCGGTCTGCACCCGCTGCATCACCGCCGCGATCGACCACGACAGCAGATGCTCGACATCGATGCAGTTCTCCCCCACACCCTGACGCGCCACGATGTCGGCGAAGGCCGGGCGGCACAGCTCGTCCCAGGTGCGGATCACCCCGAAGGCGCGCACATGCGCCTCGACCAGGTCGACCGAGATCGAGGAATCCAGCGCGAACGCGGCATCGATCAGCTCGGCACGGTTGCCCGCGAGTACCGCGGGCCCCCGCGCGGCCGCCGCGGCGCCGGCCGGGCTCGCGCCGTCGCGGATCAGCGTCACCATGCGCTCGAGCAGGGCGATATCGGCTTCGGTGTAGAGCCGGTGCCGGCCGGGACGGTCTTGCGCGGGCCCGATGGCGTAGCGGCGATTCCAGCTGCGCAGGGTGGCGGTCGGGATGCCGAGACGATCCGCGACCGCGCGCACTGTGTACCCGGCCGCGTCGGAGACAGGGGCGGAACCGGCGGGCATCGTCCTATTCTGACCGATGCCACCGCGCCCGCGTGTCACGGCCGTGTGGCGGCGGGTCGCGGCGGCCAGGCCAGCGCCGTGCTCA
The DNA here is from genome assembly GCF_040654235.1 of Nocardia sp. NPDC050718. Taxonomy (NCBI): domain Bacteria; kingdom Bacillati; phylum Actinomycetota; class Actinomycetes; order Mycobacteriales; family Nocardiaceae; genus Nocardia; species Nocardia sp. NPDC050718. The sequence continues at coordinate 215,765 of NZ_JBFAHQ010000007.1, forward strand.
CCGCCCCGAACAGGCCCCAGACCAGCGGCACCGCGATCGCGGTCCGGCGCAGGCGTGGTTCGACCGCCGCGCCCAGGACCAGCGCGTCGGCGAGGTCGGCCGCGATGCGCACCCCCGCGGCGGCGCGCGCGACGCGGGCGTCCGGCGCCAGCACCATGGCCGCGCCGGAGATCGCGTCCCGGCACCCGACCATCCGGGCCAGCGCCCGACTGCCCGCCCGATCCGACTCCCATCCACACGGCCGCAACAGCACCTCCGGGCGTGCGGCCACACTCACGCCATAGGCGGCGGTCGCCAGACCGAGCAGACGGAACGGCCACTCCCGTTTCATCGGGAACTCCTCTCGCCGGATGAATCAATTATGCATCGTTTATTGATAGTCTGTCAGTACCAACGATCCGAGGAGTTCCCGTGCGCATCGCCCGTTCCTCCGTTCCGCTACTCGCCTGCGCGGCGGCGGCCGCCGTGGCGCTGGTCCCGGCCGCCGCCTCCGCCGCGCCCCCGGCGCCCGTGCCGTCACTCGACGTCGAGCGATATCTGGGCGTCTGGCATCAGCTGGCCGCGATCCCGGCCCCGTTCAGCCTCGACTGCGCCGGTGACACCACCGCCACCTACACCCTCGACGACGCCGGCGACGTCGGCGTCTACAACCGCTGCCGCACCTGGTCGGGCGGCACCGCCGAGATCCGGGGCACCGCGACGGTGACCGATCCCGTCACCAACGCCCAGCTGCACGTCTCCTTCCCCGGCGTGCCCGGCCAGGATCAGCGCACCGGCGCCCCCAACTACATCGTCACCGCGCTCGGCCCGGACTACTCCTGGGCGGTCGTCACCGACCCCAGCCGTCTGTCCGGCTTCGTGCTGTCCCGCACCCCCGCGGTCGACGCCGCCACCTGGAACGACATCGACGCCGCGATCGTGGCCGCGGGCCAGAACACCTGTATCTACCTGACCACCCCGACCACCGGCGGCCGCTCCGACATCACCCCGCTGTGCGCCCGATGAGCGTCGCGATCGCGCTGTTCACCCGCGCCCTGCGCACCGCCGACAACCCGGTCCTCACCGCCGCGCACCGCGAGAGCGACGCCGTGATCCCGGTCTTCGTCGTCGACGACCGCATCGTCCCGGACCGCTGCCCACCCAATCGCGCCGTCTTCCTCGCCTCCGCCCTGGCCGAACTCGACGAACGCCTGCGCGGCATCGGCGGCAGACTCGTGGTGCGCCACGGCGAGGTGACCGAGGAACTCGCCCGCCTCGTCGCCGAGACCGGTGCGGGCGCGGTGCATCTCGCCGAGGACGTCAGCGCCTACTCCACCCGTCGCGAACGGGCCCTGCGCGAGCGCCTCGCCGGGACCGACTGCGTGGTGCGCACCCACAGCGCGGTCGTCACCGCCGCCGACCCCGCCGTCCTCACCCCCGCCACCGGCCGCGACCACTACGCCGTGTTCACACCGTATTTCCGGCGCTGGGTCGACGCCCACCAGCGCCACCCGCTCGGCACTCCGCGCAACCTGTCGGTGCCCGACGTGGCAAGTGATCCCCTGCCGACACCCGGAGACCTGTCGACCGGCGACCCGTCCCCGAACTGCCCGCGCGGCGGCGAGATCAGCGGCCGGGTCCTGCTGCGCAAGTGGCTCGCGGGCCCGATCGCGGACTACGCCGACCGCAACGACGACCTCGCCGCCGACGCCACCTCCCACCTCTCCCCGCACCTACACTTCGGCTGCCTGTCCCCCGTCGAGATCGTGCACCGCACCGACCTGTCCGACCCGGGCGGCCACGCCTTCGCCCGCCAGCTCGCCTGGCGCGACTTCCACCACCAGCTCCTCTCGGCCCGCCCCGACACCGCCTGGACCAGCTACCGCCCCGGCCCGTTCGCCGTGCGCACCGACCCCGACGCCGTCACCGCCTGGAAACAAGGCCGCACCGGCTACCCGATCATCGACGCCGCCATGCGCCAGCTCGTCACCGACGGCTGGCTCCCCGGCCGCGCCCGCCTGATCACCGCCTCCTTCTTCGCCAAATCCCTGCGCCTGGACTGGCGCATCGGCGCCGCCCACTTCCTGCACTGGCTCGTCGACGCCGACCTCGCCAACAACCAGCTCAACTGGCAGTGGGCCGCGGGCACCGGCACCGACACCCGCCCCAACCGCACCCTCAACCCCCTCCGCCAAGCCGACCGCTACGACCCCGACGGCACCTACACCCGCACCTGGCTCCCCGAACTAGCCCACCTCCCCGGCCCCACCATCCACCGCCCTTGGCGCGCCGAGATCTCCCACGCCGTCTATCCCCCACCGCTGCTCGACGTCGCGGGCATGTGACGGCGTCAATCTCGGTCGACCGCGGAATCCCTGTCGACCGAGAGGAACTGGGCAACAGTGGGCGAGAGCTTCATCCCGAACGGGTCGTATTTGTCGAGCACGTCCTCGGCGATCTGATCCCCCTCACGTGTCGCGTTCTCGTACGCTTTGACCGCCTTGTTCCAACGCTCGAACGCAGCCTGTCGCGACGACCCGACCGCCTGCCCCACCTGCGCCCAGGTCGCGCCCGCGATACGTGCGGCCGCCACGGCTGCACTGAGATCAGCGACGTTGGCGCGGTGCCGAATCCGGAGCTTGGTGAGTTCCAGCTCCGAGACCTGTTCTGGCGACGCGAAATCAGCCGCACCGGATTCCGAGAGCAGCGCCCGAGCCAACCGATCGCACTGCGCCACGAAAATCAGATTCAGCTCGGACGCCACCTTCGCAATCTGCTCGTCGGAGGGCTTATCCACACCGAACCTCCCCGTCGCATCCCCGACATGACACACGTCAAGAAAGCCTTGACACAGCTAACCCTACCGTGAGCAAAGCGCGCGTGATTTACATTTCAGCCGTGATTGACAGGTCATTCGCTCGAGCTGGTCGCACCATCGACCACCCAACACCGTAGTGCAAGTGTGACATTGATTACATACCAGGTAGGAACTTTGATCTTGATTCCCTCGATCTTCACAACCTTCGCGGGCCGCCACCTGCGCTTCGCTTCACCGAGCGAGGAAGCTCGCATCGAACCCGATCTGGAACACACTAGTTATTGACTCGTGATCTTGTCGGAGCGGCGCGCTACAGTTCTGGACTGCGGCGTTGCGACCAGCAATCGAATCTTCCCCGAGGGGAATTCGGCACGAGGACGATGGCCGTGTTCCGCCCCGGGCAAGGGGGCGGAACACGGGTGATGGCAGTTCGCGGCGGCGTGCTCGGTGTTCAGCTATCCACGACGAAGTACTGCCGTGTCGACGATATCGGTTGGGCTGTGTTCGATCAATCGAACACGTGTGGTATCGGCTCCGCGGTAGTGCCTCGTGGTGATCTCTCGACAGAAAGGTCCAACCCGGTGCATCACAACGATGCAGGCCGCACCTCCGCCGAATCCGCCATCTGCTCGGAACCTTTTCGTGCAGAACTCCTTTCACTCATGCTCGATGCCGTCAGGGGCCCCGCCGAGCTCGGCTTCGCGGTGCGACTGCTGCACGAGGGCACCCCGACCGACCCCGCGGAGATCGCCGCGACCTCCGGCGTCTCCTTCGCGTTGATCCAGATGCTGCTGGGCGGCGGCGAGATAGCGCTGCCCAAGCTCGATTTCGTCCGACTGGTCTGTGCCATGGGTGCCGCCGATGCCGAGCCCTGGAAGCGGGCCTGGGATCAGGCTGCCCGGTATCGTCCAGCTCCGACCGTGTTCGTTCCGGCGTCACCGCTGCCCGTGGGCGACGTCGTCCGAGACAGTGTCGACGAGTCGGCCACGTACGCTCCCAGCGAGAGCCGCCAGTTCCTCGAGCAGTTCCGGTGCCAAGCGCTGACCCAGTCCAGCAAGACTTTTCACGTGGCTTTGTACTTCACCATCGCCACCGCGGTGATGATGCTGGCCAGCGCCGCCGTCACACTCTACGACGTGCATTCCGGCGCACCCGGCGTGGCGACATCGGCGACGGTGTCGACTATCAGCCTCCTACTGACCACATTCGGTGGCGTCATCACCACCCGTGCGAGCAAGGCCCGCGCCCACCTGGCGCGACAGGCAGAGCAAGTCGAGCAGTCCTTGCGGGCCGACCGTGCCTTCCTGAACGCCCAGATTCTCCTGGCTCAGGTCGAGGACCCTCGCCTTCGCGATGAACTGAACCGGGCCGCCGTCGTCGTCGCACTCGGCCAGTCCGCGTCGGCGACATCGGACGCGTCGCCGATTGTCCCGCTGACACCGGTCCGACCTCCCGCACGGGGACGACGAAGCTGACTCCCGGTTCACCCCGTGACCCGCGTCAACGCGCGGGATCCACGGAGGGTGTCCGCGATGTCGGTGTGCCTTGCTACTTTTCGCTCGTTCGAAAGACGCACGAGCTCAGCGAGGATCCATGACGACCGCCGAAACCACCTACCTGGAACTGTCCGACGACACCGGTTCCTCGCACAAGTTCTACGAGGTGATCGTCACCGGCACCCAGGTCAACATCCGCTTCGGCCGGATCGGGGAACAGGGTCAGTCCAAGGCGAGCTCGTTCGCCACGGCGGAGAAGGCGAAGTCAGCCGCACAGAAGAAGATCGGCGAGAAGGTCCGCAAGGGGTACGCGCCCGCGGTGATGGGCGGGCGGCAGCGCCGCGCGGTGACGCGACGGGTGATCACCAGCCAGCGCTCGACCGCCAAGAGCGCTCCGGTCCTGTGGCGCTTCGACTCCGGCGCGGCCGCGTTCGGCATCTTCGTCGACGAGCAGCGCTGCTGGGTCGGCAACGAGAACGGCGAGGTCTACACCCTCACCCCCGACGGCGTGGTGACCAACCGCTACCAGCTGCCCGACGGCGTGAAATGCCTGGTGGCCGACGACTTCTGGATCTACGCGGGCTGCGACGACGGCCGGGTCTACGACCTGTCGGGCAAGGTCCCGCGCGCCGCCTACGACGTCTCGGCCACCGACGTCTACTGGCTCGACATCCACGACGGCATCCTCGCCGCCTCCGACGCCGCGGGCGGGCTGACCGTCATCGACCACGAGGAGGAATCCCTGTGGTCGGCCCGCAGCACCGGCTCCTCCGGCTGGATGGTGCGCCTCGACCCGACCGGCGTCTACCACGGCCACAGCGCCGGTGTCACCAAGTACCACCTGGAAACCGGTGCCACCCAATGGCATTCGCCGACCAACGGCTCGGTCCTGTTCGGCTGGCAGGAGACCTCCGACGTCTACGCGGGCACCTCGGCCAACCGCGTCGAGGAGATCACCAAGCAGGGCGTCACCACCCGCGCCTACCAGTGCGACGCCGCCGTCTTCTCCTGCGCCGCCTCCCCCGACGGCCGCTACGTCTTCGCCGGCGACTCGCACTCCTCGGTCTACTGCTTCGACGCCACCGGCACCCGCCTGTGGAAGCTGGCCACCGGCTGCGGTTCGGCGTACTCCATGCAGTACCACGACGAGAAGCTGTACCTGGTCACCACGTCCGGCGCGCTGGCCTGCCTCGACGTGAGCGAATCCGCCGTCCGCGACGCCGACCAGGGCGTGCTCCCCAGCACCGTCTCGGTCAAGGCCCCCGAGATCTCGGCGGTCACCGCCTCCAGCACCCTCGAGGTCACCGCCGACGCGGGCACCGGCATCGTCGTCGAATGCGTCGAGCACGGCGGCTCGCTGCGCGTGCACGTCGTCAGCCCCGGCTACGAACGCGGCTGGAACGTCCAGTTCCCCCGCGACATCCGCCAGGCGGGCACCCGCTACGTCGTCGACGCCGTCACCGAATCCGCCCGCGGCGGCTTCTACCGCGTCCGCGGCGACATCCGCCGCCTGAGCTGATCGCGGTGCCGGTCGGCGGAACCGCGGGGTTCCGCCGACACGATGCCACTCAGAAACTCTTGTGCGGCACCCCGACCGTGAGCCCACCGTCGACGACGAACTCCGCACCGGTGGAATACGACGACTCCTCCGACGCCAGGTACGCGACCAGCGCCGACACCTCGTCCGGCTCGGCCGCCCGCTTCACCGGAATCTGCAGGAAGTCCGCCGGAATTCCCTCGGTCATCGGCGTGCTGATCAGACCGGGATGCACCGAATTCACCCGGATTCCCTGCGCCGCCAGTTCCAGCGCCGCCGACTTGGTGAGCCCGCGCACCGCGAACTTCGTCGCCGTGTAGCCGTGCAGGCCCGGGCTACCGCGCATCCCCTCGACCGAGGAGATGTTCACGATCGATCCGCCGCTGGTCATCGCCGGCACCGCCGCCTGCATGCCGAGGAAGGTCCCGGTCAGGTTGATGTCGATGATCCGCTGCCACTCCTCCAGCGCGAAGTCGACGAGCAGGTTCCCGTTGACGATCCCCGCGTTGTTCACCAGCACGTGCAGCCCGCCGAAGGTCTCGACCGCCGCCGCCACGACCGCGGCCCACTGCTCGGGCTCGCGCACGTCCAGGTGCCGGTAGATCGCGGCGTCGCCGAGTTCCTTGGCGACGAGGGCACCCTCGTCGTCGAGCACGTCACCGAGTACCACCGACGCGCCCTCCGCGACGAACCGGCGCGCGTGTGCCGCGCCCATTCCCCGCGCTCCGCCGCTGATCACCGCGACCTTGCCCGCCAACCGTCCCATGTCCACATTCCTCTCGACAGAACTGAGCCACTCTCACCGTAGGAGCGCGGCCCCGATCGCGTGGGGATATGCCTAAATGAACGGTTGACTCTCAGGAAAGCCACACGCTGATCACCCGCCCAGGAGACGTCGCACTACCCTGACGGCGGTGACGGTCCCCAGTTCTTCCCGCGCGAGCAGCCGCGTCGACGACCGGCGAGCCCAGCGGCGCGACCGATTCCTGCTCGCCGGACTCGCCGTCTTCGGTGACGCCGGCTACCGCAACAGCTCCATCACCAGCATCTGCAAGGCCGCCGGACTCGCCCGCGCCCAGTTCTACGAGCACTTCGCCAATCGCGAGGAACTGCTGCTCGCGGTGTACGACGCGGTGCAGGTCGACGCGCGCCAGGCCGTCGCCGCGGCGGTCGCCGACACCGCCGCCGACGATTTCGTCACCCGGGCGCGGGCCGCCATGCGCGCCTACGCGGAGTCGGTCGGCTCCGATGTCCACCGCGCGCGCGTCTCGTTCGTCGAGTGCGTCGGCGTGAGCGACGAGTTCGAGCGGCACCGGATCGAACAGCGCGAGGTCTGGGCCGACTTCTTCGCCACCGAATTGCGCCTCGCGCTCGGCAAGGACTTCACCCCCGTCGGCGGATATCGCACGGCGGCAACCGGATTCATCGGCGCGCTGATGGCGCTGGTGCACCAGTGGAGCAGCACCGAGCCGCGCACCGGATTCGACGATCTGGTCGAAGTCCTCACCCGCTTCCTGGTCGCCCTCACCCTGCCCTGACCCTCTTGCCGAACGGCTCCGGCACGCTGTAACGTGCGGCACAATTTAGACGATGGCGTCTAAACTGAACGAAGGGGTGCCGCGTGCCCGGTACGCGAAGAAGATCCGACGACAGAACGCGGACCGGCCTGCTCCGCCGCTGCGCCACGGTGGGCGCCGCCGCGCTCGGCACGCTGCTGATCCTCAGCGGCACACCGGCATTCGCCGATCCCTACGACGGTCCGGTGCAGCCGGCCCCGCCGTTCCTCAGCGCCCCGGCGATCCCGGAATTCGACGGGTTCTACCGCCCACCGGCCGAGGTGATCGCCACCAAGCAGCCGGGTGAGATCATCGCCGCGCGCGAGGTCCGCGTCGCCAACTTCTCCCTGCTCCCGGTCAATGTCGACGCCTGGCAGGTCTCCTACCGCTCCAGCAACAGCTACGACCAGCCGATCGCGTCGGTGGCCACCGTGCTGAAGCCGCGCGGCGAGGTCGCGCCCGGCACCCGCAACCTGCTCTCCTACCACATGGCCGAGGACTCGACCGGCCAGTACTGCGCCTCCTCCTACGCGGTGCAGCAGTGGTCGATTCCCGGCCAGCTCACCGGTCAGTCGGTGGCCTCGATCTCCTTCCTCGAGGTGCAGGTCGCGCTCCAGCAGGGCTGGGCCGTCGTCGTTCCCGACCACCAGGGCCCCAATTCCGCCTTCGCCCACGGCCCGCTCGCCGGTCGCATCGCCCTCGACGGCATCCGCGCCGCGGAGAACTTCGGCCCGCTCGGCCTGGACGGCGCGGCGACGAAGGTCGGCATGATGGGCTACTCGGGCGGCTCGGTCCCGACCATGCACGCCGCCGAACTGGCCGCCACCTACGCGCCCGAGCTGAATATCGTCGGCGCGGCCTCCGGCGGCACCGACGCCGACCTCGGCGCGCTGGTGAACCTCGCCAACAACAACGCGGCCTCGGGCGTCGTGTTCGCCGGCATCATCGGACTGGCCCACGAGGAACCGGAATTCGCCGCCTTCCTGCGCCGCACCGGCACCCCGCTCGCACAGACACTGCTCGACGCGAAGGATCGCATGTGCGTCACCTACCAGGCGCTGTCATTCCCCTTCATGAACATCAAGGGCCTGCTGAACACCCCCGGCGACCCGCTCGAATCCCCGGAGGCGAAGAAGGTCCTCGACCGCACCCGCATGGGCAAATCCACGCCGACCATGCCCGTGTTCCTCTACCAGGCGAACATGGATTGGCTGGTCCCGGTCGGCCCGGTCAACACCCTCTACGGCACCTACTGCCAGGACCCCGCCGCCCGGATCACCTACACCCGTGACCATCTCAGCGAGCATCTCTCACTGGAACCGATCGCGGTCCCCAGCGTGATGATGTGGATGCGCGACCGCTTCGCCGGCGTGCCGGTCGAGTCCGGGTGCACGCTCACCGATGTCGGCACCATGACCCTCGATCAGCGCACCTGGCCGGAATGGGTGGCGATCGTCGGCGAGACCCTCGCCGGGCTGTTCGGCGCGCCGATCGGCAAGTGACCGCGGCTGGTCTCCGGTACTTCGGTGCCGGAGATCAGCAGGTGAGGTTGGCCGCGCCGTACGAGGAGAACGACACGTGCACGTGGTCGTAGTGGTTCTGGGTCGGGCTGCCCCGGTCCTCCATGTACGACCAGCCGCCGCCGTCGTTGAACTGCTGCTGCCAGATCACGTAGGTGACGCCGAAGCGCGCCTTGTTGGCCAGCACGAACGCGGCGATCGCATCACCCTGCGCGGGGTTCGAGGTCATGATGTCGAGCGCGAGGCCGGCGCCGTGGTCACCGTCGAATCGTCCGTGGGCGCCGCCGATGTCGGAGAGCCCGAACATCTTCTGCACCATGTGGCTGACCTGCGCGACGTGGGGCTGGGTGCCCTTCCACTCCGTCGAGCACAGGTACTTGAGCTTCGAGGCGGACAGCGTCGCCGATTCGTCGTCGGCCGCGACCGGAGCCGGCGCGATGGTCGGCTCGTCGTGGGTCAGCGCGGGCAGGACGTCGACCTCGACGGCGGACGGGGTGTGCGGCACGACGGCCGCGACCTGCTGCACCTCGGTCCCGCCCGGCCGGAACGCCATCCAGAGCATGCCGGGAACCGTTGCTGCGAGGCTGCACACAGCCAACGACATGCGCCCCGTCGGAGGAGCGGGGGTGCGATGTTGACCAGGCACTTTATCAATCACCAGCTACTGTCGAGAACAAGGTCACTGCCAGATTACGAAATGGTCGCGAAAAAGTCACGCTCGTGCGGCGGGTTGCGCACGATCGGACCAGTATCCCTCACGAAACGTGATCATGCGGCCCTTACGTCACCGCGGAGTACGCTCATTTTCATCCGCGTCGGTGCTGACGACCTGGAGGTCGGCGATGGACGTACTTCTCGGAATCGGAACGCGCAAGGGATTGTTCCTGGCCCGCAGCTCGGACAACCGGGTGAGCTGGACGGTGAGCCCGCCCCAGTTCCCGGTCGCCGATGTGAAAGCCCTGGCCATCGACACGCGCCGCACACCGCCGCGCCTGCTGGCCGGTGTCCTCAACAGCCACTTCGGTCCGACGCTGGTGGCCAGCGACGATCTCGGCGCGACCTGGACCGAACCCGACGACGCCCCACTGGCCTTCCCCGACGACACCGACGCCGCACTTCAAGGCGTCTGGCAGATCACACCGGCCACCGAGGCCGAGCCGGAGGTGGTCTACGCGGGCGTCGAACCGTCGGCCCTGTTCCGTTCCACCGACGGCGGAAGGACTTTCACGCTGGTCAGAGGCCTGTGGGACCACCCGCACCGGCCGCAGTGGGAGCCGGGCGGCGGCGGGCTGGCGCTGCACACCGTCCTCCCGCATCCCACCGACACCCGGCGCCTGGCCGTGGCCATGTCGACCGGCGGCGTCTACCAGACCGCCGACGGCGGCGCCTCCTGGACACCGACCAACAAGGGCGTCACCGCCGACTTCATGCCCGGCGAGCTGCCCGAATGGGGCCAGTGCGTGCACAAGGTCGTCCGCGACGCCGAAACCCCCAGCACCCTCTACCTCCAGAATCACGGCGGCGTGTTCCGCAGCACCGACGACGGCACCACCTGGCAGTCCATCGACGCCGACCTCCCGCCGTCGAACTTCGGCTTCCCGATCGTGGCCCACCCCCGCCGTCCCGGCGTCGTCTACACCTTCCCGCTCGTCGCCGACATGGACCGCTTCCGCTTCCCACCCGACGCCACCTGCGCGGTCTACCGCAGCGACGACGGCGGCCGGACTTGGTCCGCGCGCACGGAAGGTCTTCCGACGGTGCCGTTCTGGGCCGCCGTCATGCGCGACGCGATGACCGCCGACGACGCCGACCCCACCGGCATCTACTTCGGCACCCGCAACGGCGAGGTCTACTGCAGCCCCGACGAAGGCGACCACTGGCACCTGGTCGCGGACAAACTCCCCGACGTCCTGTGCGTGCGCGCCGCCGTCATCGGCTGACCCATGGCCCGCGTTCTGCTCCCCTCCGCCCTGCGCCCCTACGCGAACGGCGCGCACGAACTCGACATCGACGCCCCCACCCTGCGCGAGGTCCTCGACACTCTCCGCGACCGGTCCCCCGCCCTGGAACGCCGCCTGCGCGACGAGCGCGGGACCCTGCGTCGCTACGTCAATTTCTATGTGGACGGCGACGAATGCCGCACCTTGAACGGCGTCGACACCCCGCTGACCACGAACACCGAACTGATGATCATCCCGGCCGTCGCCGGCGGATAGATCCCCGCGCGGCGATCGCGGCTCACACCGGAACCATCGCCGCCGCCGCGCCGTCGGCCGTCCGCGCCCGGCGACCCGGTAGCGCCAGCGCCACGACGGCACCGAGCAACGACAACGCCGCGCCCACCGCGATCGCCGGACCGAACCCGTCGACGAACTCCCCCGCCGACCCGTACCCACCGAATCCGGCGAAAACCGCCACCACCACGGCGATCCCGAACACCCCGCCGAGTTCCCGCATCATGCTGTTGGCGCCCGCCGCCTTCCCGATCGCGCCGTGCTCGACCGCCCCGACCACCGCGCTCTGCGCCGTCGGAATCGCCATGGACACCCCGATTCCCGCCACCACCAGCGGCGCGATCATCGCGGTGTAGGCCATCGCGGGGTCGGCGACGATCGCGATCCAGCCCAGACCGATCGCCTGGAGGGTCAGTCCCACGGTCATCAGCGGACGCTCCCCGATCCGATCGGCCAGGACCCCGGCCAGCGGCGCGCAGAAGAACAGGGTCAAGGTCCACGGCAGCAATCGCAGCCCCGCGCCCAGCGGCCCGTAGTGGAACACCATCTGCAGGAACTGCGCGAAGAAGAACACCGCGCCGAACAGCGCCGCGAAGGTCAGGAAGATCGCCGCGTTCCCGGCCGCGAAGCCCCGGGACGTGAACATCCGGACCGGGAACATCGGTGTGCGCGTCCGTGCCTCCCACACCCCGAAGCCGATCAGCGCGACGATGCCGCCACCCAGCGTCAGCAGGATCTCCGGGTCGGTCCAGCCCACGAGATTGCCGCGCACCAGCCCCCACACCACGCCCAGCGCACCACCGGTGACCAGCCCCAACCCGACACCGTCGACCGCGGTGTCCGGCCCGAAACTCTCCGGAATCCGCACCAGCACCAGCGGAATCGCCAGCAGCCCGAGCGGCACGTTCACCCAGAAGATCCACTGCCACGACAACCCCTCCGCGACCGCCCCGCCGACCAGCGGCCCACACGCGACCGCCAACCCGGTCACCCCTTCCAGCACCCCGATCGCCCCACCCCGCCGCTCGGGCGCGAACGCCGCGGTCACCAAGGCCAACGCCAAACTCATGATCAGCGCCGCCCCCGCGCCCTGCACGACCCGCGCCGCGATCAGCACCCCGGCCGACCCCGCGACCGCGCACGCCGCCGATCCGGCGACGAAGATCGCGAGCCCGACCGCGAACATCCGCCGCCGCCCGAACCTGTCCCCGAGCACCGCCGCGGTGATCAACAGCACCGCGAAGCTCAGGTTGTAGCCGTTGACGGTCCATTCCAAGGTCGCCAGCGAGGCGCCGAAATCCTCGCGCAGCGTGCCCAGCGCGGTCGCCACCACCAGGGTGTCCAGCGCCGCCATCATCGAAGCGACGGCTCCCAGCGCGAGCACCCAGCGCTGCGTAGCCTTCGACACTGTCGGTATCTCCATGGGGTGTCCTTCCGGTCGATCGAGCCCACACACATACCGACCGGACACCGCGACAAACTCATCGCGCGCACACCGATGACTTCTCGCCGGACAGACGGTCAGTACTAGCAGGGGACCCCTGTGCCCGGAAGGACGGCGAATGACCCAGACCGACGAGTTCGCGACCCGCACCCTGCCCTACCGCCGCGAACTCCTTGCCCACTGCTACCGCATGCTCGGCTCCCTCGACGACGCCGAGGACCTGGTCCAGGAGACCTTGCTGCGCGCCTGGCGCGGCTACGCCGACTTCGAGGGCCGCGCGTCCCTGCGCACCTGGCTCTACCGCATCGCCACCAACGCCTGCCTCAACGCACTCGAGCACAGCAGCCGCCGCGTCCTCCCCTCCGGGCTCACCGGCCCCGCCGACCACCCCGACCAGCTGCGCGGCGACGCCGACACCGTCCCCTGGCTACAACCCATCCCGGACATCCTCATCGAACCCGAATCCACCGACCCCGCCGCGATCGTCGCCACCCGCCACGCCACCCGCCTGGCCCTGATCGCGATCTGGCAGACCTTGCCGCCCCGCCAGCGCGCCGTCCTGATCCTGCGAGATGTCCTGCACTGGAAGGCGACCGAGGTGGCCGACCTCCTCGACACCACCCCGACCGCGATCAACAGCACCCTGCAACGCGCCCACGCCACCCTCGCCGCCCACACCACCGACGCCGACCACATCACCGAACCCGACGACCCCGCCACCCGCGCGATCCTCGACCGCTGGGCCACCGCCTTCGAATCCGCCGACATGGCCACCCTCGCCACCCTGCTGAAGTCCGAGGCCGTCTGGGAAATGCCCCCGATCCCCGACTGGTTCCGCGGCCGCGCCCGCATCCTGGACCTGATCGCCACCCAGTGCCCGTCCATCGCGAGCACCGTCCGCATGATCCCCACCGCCGCGAACGGCCAACCCGCCTTCGCCGTTTACATGAACGGCGAAGCGCACTCCATCCAAGTCCTCACCGCGACCGCCTCCGGCATCGACCGCATAGTCGCCTTCCACGGCCCAGACCGCTTCCCGCCCTTCGGTTTACCGCTCACCCTGGGCCTTCCGCTTCCACCCGATCCGCCCCACCAGCCGCGTGAACCGCTGCGCCAGTACCGATGACGCCCGAGGCGCGGCGGGAGCCCCAGCGATCACCCCGGGCCCGGGATGCTGCGGCGACCGATGACGCACCGCCGCCTCGATGAGCCGATCGAGTTCCGTCCCATAGTCGGTGATGAGCGATTCGAGCAGCTCGTTGCGGACCCGGGGGTCGTATCCGGAGTACTCGGCGAGCATCGCCGCCTTGTAGCGATCGGCGGACGCCCGGAACATCGCCGCGTCCTCCCGGCGCAGCGCCAATCACGTTGGAGGTAGTCCGATTTCAGCACACCGACTCGTGCCGGCGCGCGATCGGCATCGGCTTTACAGCCCGTACTTGCGCACGAACTCCTCGGTGAGATCAACGGCGGGAACCCCCAGATCGGCGGCCCTGGTCTCGACCGTCGTCTCCTCGATGAGCTCGGTAGGCTCCGGCGGCAGCTCCCGCCAGCGCGCTCGCGGATCACCTTCGTGCTGCTCGGACATGGCCGCTCCCCTCGTTCCCCCTCCAGCGTAGCCGAGTTCGGTGGGCGGGCATCGGGCGATCAGCGCCGGTCATCCAGACCGCATACGCTGTTCCCGGCCGTGCCGCTCACGGCCGAACGAACAGACGAGGGGACAGTTCCGTGGGGGAAAGCACCAGCGCCGAACAAGCACGCACCACCGTCGACGATCCACCCACCTCGCTCCCCACCCTGGAACGCCCCCTCGGCCGCTTTCCCCGAGCCCGCGCGATAGCCGCCGCGATCGGCACCGGCTTGCTCGCCGGCGGTGTCCTGCTCGGCCTCTACAGCTGGTTCGGTGCCACCACCCGCGCGGTGAGCAGCACCCTGGCCCAGCCCGCGCAGTTCGCCGCTATCTCCAGCGTGCTCGGTGCCGTTGTGCTCGCCATCGTCGTCGCCGCGTGGTTCGCCGGCCGACGACGCACGATCGATCTGTGGAACAACCAGCACACCTGGGAGCTTCGCGTCAGCGGCGCCACCGAGCTAGCGATCGTTTTCCTCATCGGAATGTCCTGGAGGATGCATCTGCCCAGCAGCTACTCGGTAATCCGCGCGGAGCAGCGCTACTTCGACCAGCTACCTACCGCGGTCGGCGCGACGTTCTTGGTAGGTGCCGGCGCGATCCTCACACTGCTGCTCACCATCCACATGGGCCTGGCCAGAACCCTCAGCCGCCGTATCCTCGCGACTGCGATCGCCGCCGGGCTGGCGGTCTCGGCAGCTGTGGGCATCACCGCGGTGCGCGCGGGCGACGACAGCGCCAACATCGATCACCTGACTGTCGCCCCAACTCCGATCGGCCCTGTTCCCAGCCGTCTGGGTACCGAAGCCTTCCGACTCCAATTACCCCCGATCAACGAACGACAGGAAGCCACGGGCCGCAAGGTCATCGCCGCGGGAACCGGATTCGTGGTGGTGAGCATCGACGGCCTGCGCGCGTTCGACGGCGCGACCGGCGAACCACGCTGGCATTATCTGCGCCGGTCGCAGTCCGGCCACCGAGCGCTGTCCCCCGAACGCGAGTCACCGTTCACCACTGCCGACGGGTCGGTTCTGATCAGCCGGTGGTACGGCGGCGGCGAGACGATCGTCTTCGCCTTCGACGCCGTGACCGGCCGCATCCTGTGGAACTCCAACGAGGACAACGACTTCGCTGCCGACCATCGCCACCGTGCGAGCAGCCTGATTGAATCCGCCACGTCGAAAGAGGTACTCCTCGTCTCGCGAACGGCGGTGACCGGATACGACGCTCGCACCGCGGAACGCCGGTGGTCGGTCCCCGTCCAGTCCGACTGCACGCCCAGGGAAGGTGACACCTTGGTCGCGGCCAACGCGGTCTACCGAGTGATCCGGTGCACCGACTCGCTGTGGCGGATCCTCGCGATCGACCCGAGTACCGGAGCATTGGCCGGAAGCCGCGACCTCCACACGAGCAACCGCCCCTACCTATCCCTGCTCTCGAACACCGTGTTGGTCGACTGGCGGCAACCCGAAGACGAACACAGTATCTACGTTCTCGTCGACCACCCCGGCAAACTCACCACCGCGCTGGTCCACACAACAGGTAGTCCATTCGCGGCCGATCCCCTCGGCACCGAGGTCATACTCGGTTTGAAGGACCCCGAAGGCCCGCGTTACAGCAGCTACGCGGCCATGACGACGACCGACGGCGCTCCCGCCCGACGAATCCCCGGCATGGTGCCGAGCCTCGCCCCGAGCTCCACCGTCGGGTTCCTCACCGACGAGATCGTCGATCTGGACTTCGACTCCCCGCCGACGCTGTCGGTGTGGGACCGCCGAACCCTGCTTCCCCCCACCACGATTCCGGTCGCGAGCACCTGCCGTCCCAACCGCACCCAACCGACACTGACCACCGTCCCGTCCGCCGTCCTGGTCGTGTGCCAGAACAACGAAGAGATCGGCGGCGCCACTCTCGACATCATCGGTTTCCGCTAGCTGTACCTGCTCCGCCCCGTGCGCGGACGAATCCCGACTGATCCCGAATGGCGGTTCGTAGCGTGCCCCACCGTCGCAATCGAACGCCGAGTACCCGGCGATGCCCGCTCGCCGAAGAAGCGGCAGCGGTTCCCCACCGCTATCGTGTAATCGCCACTGCCACAACACTATCGAAGGAGCCCCCCGGTGCCGGACCGCCTCGACCAGCTGACCGCGACCCTCGGAGCCCCTCCCCCGGCGGACTTCGCGACCCTCGACGTCGCCGACCTCACCCACCTCCACAACCTCACCGAATCGGCACTGGCCGCCCGCAAGGCCGCCATGGACGACGCCCTCGGAGCGGGCATGCACCTGATCCCCCGCCTGGCCCGCCCCGCCGTCCGAAAGGTCCTAGGACTATGAGCAGCGTGCGACACACGATCGCCGAGATCGCCAAGCTGGCCCGCGTCCTCGGCGTCGACCCAGCCGAACTGGATTACCTGAAGACGCAACCCCCTTCGGCCATCAAGGCGTACCGGGACCAGGTCAGCGATGAGATGTCCGGCCGTGATGTCCTGCGCATGCAGCGCGTCGCCGCCGCCGTGAAACTCGTCCCGAAGCCGATCGCCGCACTGGTCGCCGAGAAGGCACTCGGCCCGGCCCTGGCCGCCGCGGTCGCCGGCGCCGTCGAGCCCGCCCGCGCGGTCGGCATCGCCGAATCCCTGTCCCCCAAGTTCCTCGCCGACGCGACGGTCCTGCTCGACCCGAAACGCGCCGCCGAAGTCATCGCCCGCGTCCCCGACGCGATGGCCGCCGAGGTCGCGCGAGAGCTCATCGCCCGCGGCGACTACCTGACCATGGGCCGCCTGGCCGGCGCCATGCCCGACTCCATCCTGTTCGCCGCCCTCCCGCAAGCCGCCGACAGCGACATCCTCCAGGTCGGCCTCCACCTCGAGGACAGCTCCCAGGCCGAACGCCTGCTGAACATGGTCACCGACCGCGTCCCCGGCATGGTCACCGCCATGTACGCGGAGGAGAAATGGGCCGACGCCATCTCCCTCCTCGACATCATCGGCCCCGAGGAACGCGCCCGCATGGCCGACATCGTCGCCGAACAAGACGACGAGATCCTCGACGGCCTCCTCACCGCCGTCAACCAGCTCGACGCCTGGGACGCCCTCCTCCCCGTCGCCGCGGGCATGGCCATCACCGGCCTCCAACGCCTGGCCCAACGCCCCGTCATGCACGAACCCGCCACCCTGCAACGAGTCTCCGACATCTCCCTGGCCCAGGGCCTCTGGCTCGACCTCCTCCCCCTGGTCCGCCACCTCGACCCCGCCCAACAGCGCTGCATCGCGACCCGCGTCCTCGCCGAACCCGACCCCGCCCTCCGCGACCTGATCATCCTGGCCAGCCCCGAAGCCCCCACCATGCTCCCCCTGGCCCTGATCGTCGAAGGCGAACCCCGAACCCGCGTCCTCACCCTCCTCGACGGCCTCCCCGAACTCGACTCCCTCGTCGAACTCCTCGGCGGCGGCGACCACACCGCCTGGGAAACCCTCGTCGCCATCAGCGGCGAACTCCCGGACCGCATGCGCAAACTCCTGGTCGTCCAGGCCCGCGCCTGCGGCCTCGACGAAGTCGCCGCAGCTCTGGCGAGGGAGGCGTAGTCCGTACGGACTGCCAACCACCCGTTCCGAACCGTTGACCCCAACCCGCTCCCTCACTAGCCTTCCAGCAAGGGGGAATCATGAGCGGTACCGAAAATCTGGACCTGCCTGTCGCGGAATTGGTTTCGACCATCCAGCGGCTCGGCACCGAGGTCGAGACAGTTCGCTACGACTGGAACTCGCTGTCCACCGAGATGCTCGGCGCCGAGCAGGGGTGGGGCGGTGAATCGGCGACCGCCGCGACGACTCTCGGCACCGCGTTCGATACCGTCGGAACCGCGGTGCTGACCGCACTGACCGGTTTCTCCGAGGCCGTCACGGCGAGTATCGAGTCACTCGCCGCGGCCGACGGCTCGACAGCGGCAGCCCTCACAGCGCAGGCGGGCATCTGATGGCGACCTGGGCCGACGTGACCTCCTGGAATTCCGACACACTGATGAACGCGGTCCGTGCCTTGTCCCGCCGCACCCAATCAGTCCGCGATTTCGAGGGGTACATCGATCGTGCGTCCGCCTTCACCGGTTGGACCGGCGCGACGAAGAACGCCGCGCAACAGAATCTGCTGACGTCCAAGACCGAACTAGGTCGAATCGCCGGAATCGTCGAGCCACTCACCCAGGTCGCGATCAACCGTGCCGACACGATGGATCGACTCCGAACACGAGCCACCGACCTCGAAACCTGGGCGACGACAGAAGGATTCGAGATCGCCGCAGACGGCTCGGTGACGGACAGCTGGAAACGCGACGGACGAGACACCGACCTGTCCGAGTCCGAACGCGCCCGCCGCACAACAGTGCAATCGGACATCGTCGCGACCGTGGCAGCCATTGTCGCCGACGCGACCACCGACGACCAGACCGCCGCCGCGGCACTGCGAACCGCTGCCACGGAATTGGGCGGCGGCATCGATCCAGCCGGGCAACCCGTCGTCCTCACCACCGGCAAGACCGTGGTGATCAAGACAGGCGACGGCGACGACGATGTCGACGTCCACGAAGACCCCCAAACCCACGTCGTCACCGTGACGGTGAACGGCAAGGAGTACAAGTTCGAAGGCCAGCAAGCCCAGAACATCACGATTTTCGCCGAAGGCGGCAACGACACGATCTCCGTCGACGCGGGCACGCAGGTCGGGTTGAAACTCGAAGGCGGCGCGGGCAACGACAAGATCCAGGGCGGCGGCGGCAAGGACTACATCAACGGTGCCGCCGGCGATGACATCCTCGGCGGCGGCACGGGCGATGACGTCATCTACGGTGGCGACGGCAACGACACCCTCTTCGGCGGCGACGGCAACGACTACGTCGAAGGCTCGGCTGGTGACGACACCGTCTTCGGCGGATTCGGCAACGACACCGTGTCCGGCGGGCTCGGCAACGATCGATTGCAGTCGGGCGGCGGTGACGACAAGGTCTACACCGGCGCCGGCACCGATTCGGTCGGCAACGACGGCGGCAACGACACCATCTACGCGCAGGACGGTGAGGATTCCGTCTCGGCGGCCGACCAGAACGGCACCAACAACGTCGTGAACGTGGTGCTCAGCGATATTCCCGACAATGTCACCGTCACCGGTTCACCGGAATTCCAGGAACGAGTACGGGCCGACCTGGAGTTCATGCGTTCCTCACCGACCGGGCAGCAGATGCTCGCGAGCCTGGGCGAGACCCCGCACAGCGTCACGATCATCGAAGGGGAGGCCGGCACGGATTCCGCCAAAGCGACCGATCCTGCCGCAGCCGATCTCGGAGCCGACGGAAAGCCGGGTGCGGGCACTTCCTCGACGATCACCTACAACCCCCGCGGCACATCGTTCTCCGAGGTCAGCCCCACGTATGCTGGAACGCCCTACGACAACCACCCACCGATCACGACCCTCTACCACGAAGCCGCGCACGCCTACGACGAAACGCACGGCACAATGCGGCCGACCACCGATGTCTATACCGGCACCGACGCGGTCGACCGCCGGTACCCGAACCAGTACTCACCGACCGGCGAAGGCATGTTCGAACGCGAACGGGTCGCCGTGGGCCTGACTATCGACCACGACAACGACCCCAGCACACCGGAACAGGTCGCCGACGAGAGCGAACATCCCGCCGCGCTGACAGAGAATGCCTTGCGAGACGAACTGGGGATTCCCCGCCGAGAACACTACGCACCCGGGAAGTGACCGGTAACTCCCATGAACCTACGATGCGTTCTCTTCGTATCGTCGATCATCGTCCTCGCTGGATGCGCTCAGGAACCCGATGACTCGGCCGCGCAATACCCCGCAATCCCGAGCACCTCACCACAACCTCCGGTCATCCAGACCGACGAGTACCGCGATCAGTGGTGCGAACCTGCTGCGGCGCAGTGGGACGAAAAGCTGGGGCTGACCGTGGACTTCGCGACAACCCCCACGGAACTGATCATCCGCTACACCGCCACCAACAACCGAACTACTCCCGTCTACGCGATCAACCGAATCCAGCAGGACACCGGCGCGGCCGCACCTCGCGAAAGGCATTTCGTCGTACCCCGCTCCGACGATGTCGTCGAGATCAGCCAACGACAATTCCGGTACCGATCGCCGAACTGTGTCGTACCCAGGTCGATGCCACTACCGCCCCCACTGGCGTCCCGGATCAAACCCGGATCCACCCTCACCGACACCATCCACGTTCCCTTGCCCATGCGCGTGATCCACCCAGAAGGACCGTCGGCGGCGGAATACCTGCCACCACTCACCCCTCACCATCCGATCTCGTTCTGTCTGGGTTTTTCGTCGACAGCCGATCAAGATCCCCGCGACGTCGACGGCGAGCCCTTGTACGACGTCCCGACCATCGGACCGGAGACCGTAGCCTGCAGCACCCCAATCGAATTTCCGTGAACTGCCGCTACTCCGGCTCCGCGTTCAACGCCGCCAGGGTGACGAAGATCGGCACATCAGGCGCCGCCTCCACCCCACGCCCCCGCAAAAACGCATCGATCATCCCCCACACCAATTCCCCCACCCGCCGAACGAATTCACCCGAATCCGGTTCGTCCTCGCTCAACCACAGATCGGTGAGCGCGATCATCACCCCGACAATCGCCCGCGCCAGATACTCGATCCCCTCCGCGTCGAGCGGAATCGAATCCGCCACCGCCCGCGCTCTTTTCGTGAACCGGTCCGCGACAGCGCTACTGAGGTCGTATTGCCCGGTCGCCCCGTCCCCACTCGTCCCGGCATGCGCCTGCGCCAGAAACCGGAACACATTCGGATGGTCGAGAATCCCGACGGCGTAATCTCCGAGGGCCCGCGCGATCGCCTCTCGAGGCGGCTGAAGCAGCAGCGTCAGATCGGTGCCGGTCGCGGCGAAAGCGGTATCGGCGAACCGGTTGCCGATGGCCGTGTAGAGATCGCTCTTGTCGGCGAACTGGCGATACAACCGCGGCTTGGTGATCCCCGCCTCGGCGGCGAAGGAGTCCATGCTGACCCGCGGCCCATCCCGATCGAGCACCCGGATCGCGGCGTCGACGATGGCATCCCGGCCCACCGGCGGCGGTCGGCGGCTCGGTCTGGTCACCCGTCACACCGTACACGTACCGCAAGTACGAACGGGAGGCCGGGTCTCGATTCGACCCGATAAACACCAGGTTTGCCAGGCGTGACCAGCGTCACCACCCAGTCAGCCTCGCTTTACATTGACCTTCCGGACCGGCAGTATCGCAATTCGTACCGGCAGTACGATCTGCCGATCACCGCAGCGAAGGAGAAGGTCCGTGCCGGATGCCCTGGCTCAACTCACCGCGACACTCGGCGCCCCACCGCCCCCGGAGTTCGCGAGCCTCACCCCCGAGCAACTGACCCTCCTCGACACCTACGTCCGCGCCGCCTTCGACAGCCGCCGCGACGCCCTCGACGACGCCGTCAACTCCGGCATGCGCCTGATCCCCCGCCTCGCCCGCCCCGCCGTGAAGAAGGTGCTCGGACTGTGACCACGACTCACCACAGCACCGCCGAGATCGCCAAACTCGCCCGCGTGCTCGACCGCCGAGACGGCGCCGACCTCAACTTCTTGGCCGATCTCCCACCCGCGGCCCTGCGCCGATTCCGCGACCAGATCACCACCACCATCGCCGACCGCGAATCCCGCCGCATGCAGCGCATCGGCGCCGCCGCCAAACTTATCCCCGCCCCGATCGCCGCCAAGATCACCGAAGCCGCTTTCGGCCCCGTCCTGGCCGCCGCGATCGCCGGCTCGGTCGACCCCGCCCGCGCCGTAGCCATCGCCGGCGCCCTCTCCCCCACCTTCCTCGCCGACGCCACCGTCACCCTCGACCCCCGCCGCGCCACCGCCCTCATCGCCGAGGTTCCCGACCGCATGGCCGCCGCCACCACCCGCGAACTGATCACCCGCGGCGACTACCTCACCATGGGCCGCCTGGCCGGCGCCGTCCCCGACCAGGTCCTGCGCGCCGCCCTCCCCCACGCCGCCGACATCGACCTCCTCCACGTCGGCTACTACCTCGAGAACACCGACGCCGCCGACCGCCTCCTCACCATCGTCACCGACCGCATCCCCGGCATGATCCGCGCGACAGCCGCCGAAAACCAATGGCCCGAAGCCATCGCCCTCCTGGACCTCCTCGGCCCCGCCGAGCGCTCCCACCTGGGCAATGTCGTCGCAGACCAGGGCCCCGAAATCCTCGACGCCCTCCTCACCGCAGTGACGGACCTCAACGCCTGGGACACCCTCCTCCCCGTAGCCGCAGGCATGGAACCCACTGCCCTGCAACGCCTTGCCGAACGCCCACTCATGCACGACCCCACCGTCCTGACCGGCATCACCGACCTCGCCCTCACCCAGGACCTCTGGCTCGACCTACTCCCCGTTGCCGAGCACCTGACCCCCACCCAGCTCCACATCGTCGCCGCCCGAATCTCCGCGGAGCCGGACGACGCCCTCACCGCGCTCATCGAACAGGCCCACACGAACGATCACTGGGACATCCTCATCCCGGTTGCCCTGGCCCTCGACGAACCCGCCCGCCGCCGCTTCGCCACCCTCCCCGTCATGCACCGCCCGGACACCCTGTCCGCCGCCGTCACCACGGCCGCCGCCCACAACCTCTGGTCCGCGGCCCTCCCCCTCGTCGACATCCTCCCGCCCCACACCCACGACCACCTCGCCACCATCATCGCCACCCTCTCCACCCCCGACTTCCACGCCGCCCTCACCGCGGCCCCCGCCGCAGGCGCCACCACCACCCTGATCCGCATCGTCCTCCGCCAGGACCCCACCACCCGAGCCCGCTCACTCACCCACCTCGCCGACTTCGACGACCTCGAGTCCCTGGTCACTTCGTTCACGACCACCGACCCAGAAATGTGGAAGTCCTTGGCGGCCATCAACTCCGACCTCCCTCCCAGACTCCGCACTCTCCTCGCACCCCAAGCAGCCCGCTGCGGACACAGCGACATCGCCGACGCCCTGTCCACCTGACCAGACTTCGGTCGGCCACTGCCATCCGCGCAGTTGCTGGGACCTTCAGGCAGACCTGCCAACCGATGCCGAATGATCAGCGCTGAAAGTTTCGTGCAGGACAAGCAGATCGTTCATCCGTACCGGACTCAGCCTTCGCGGCGCTGCGACCGGCAGCAATTACTCGATCACCGCCCACCTTCGGTCGTCCACAATCCACGGTGCTGCCACGGCAAAACAACCTGCACTGCAACAGGACTCGTCGTGGCAGCACCAGATTTGAACACAAGGCCCACTGATCACAAACCTATACGGGTTACGCCGAGGCCAGAAGGGGTCTCAGGCATAGGTGACACTGTCAACTACTCATGCAGCAACCCCATATCAGCTGTCATCTCGGATGTACGTCACGCCGAACGCACGAACCTGGCGGAACTCCTGGCGGGTACTGCCGAAGTCAAACCAGCCGCCTTCTTGCTTCTGGAAGATGTCCAGACCACGACCGAGGTTGATGCGCCATCCGTTGTCAGTGCGGAGCCAGCGGTCATGACCGCCGGGGTCCTTAGCCACATCCACATTAATCCCCTGCTGAGCGGCTCCCTGAACGATCTGGCTGAGCATTTGCAACTGCTTCTTCTGATACCCGGGATCATCGTCGAGCAGGGTAAACAGCTTGAAAAACACCTCGTCAGCGGGATCCTTCGCTGAAGCGATCAACGCCAGCAACTCGACCAGGTTCCGGCCCTGGTGACTCATCCGGATGTACGGATCGTGCAACTCGATCTCTGTCGCACCACGCAGGTACGGCATGAGAAGGGTGTCGTAGGAGACTCCGCGCTGGTTCTCGACGAAGTCCCGCTGTCCTTGGAACAGCTCCTCCTTGGCCGTAGCCGAGGACTCCGATGTAGCCCGGCGTGATGCTGGCACAGCCAGCTCGGCAGTTTCGTCATCGACGCTCCCAGTACTCGGTCGACCACGATGGTAGTGCCCCGGGTACTCGTCTTCCTCCAGCGTGGTGACGGCCGTCCATTCGCCGGCCAAACGCTGGTAACCGAAGTTCACCGCGGCCATGGTGTCGTCGATTCGCACGATCTGGTCCTTCACACGCTTGCGCCCCTCGATCGCGAAGCGCAGGATCTCCTCGATCTCCTCAGCTCTGACTTGCTCGTGCGGGTAGAGCAGCTTCATCAGGCCGGAGAAAGTCTTGTGGATGCTGTCGCGGTCGCGAGTCGAGATGTCTGAACCGAGCGTGAAATACTGCTTGTAGCGGTCGGAGTAGTCGCGGTCCCGCATCGACTTGAGCACCTCGGCGATATAGTCGACGACGAATCCATATCCCGTGGAGAACATGTCGCCGCGGATCGTGTCGAATTCCCAGCCGGGGATGTAGAAGTGCAGGCGGTCGAGGTAGGCCGAGTCGTGGTAGCTCTCGGGCAGCTCGTCGAAGAGGTCGGAGTGCTTGAGCATGTACGGCACGGTGTGCGCGGTGTTGCCCACGTACACCATCGATGCCTCCGCGCCCAGGGTCTCGACACCACGGGAGAACGACTTGTTCGCCATGTAGTTCTTCATGATGTCGACGAGCGCCTTGTCGGTGCGCTTCTTCTTGCCCGCGAACTCGTCGAAGGCAACCACATCCCAGTAGCCGACAAGCCCTAGGCGGCCGTTGGCGTTGTTGACGAACAGCTTGGGCACGGTGATCTCGCCGCCGGAGATCAGCATGCCGTGGGGCGAGAACTCCGAGTAGATGTGCGACTTGCCTGTTCCTTTCGGTCCGAGTTCAACGAGGTTGTAGTTGCGCTCGACGAACGGGATCAGGCGGACGAGCTGGAGAAGCTTGGCACGACGGCCGAACTTTTCCGGGTTGAAGCCGATCGACTGGATCAGCAGATCAATCCACTCATCCGTGGTGAACTTCGCACGCGCAGACAAGTAGTTCTGATAGTCGAAATTCGACATCTGGATCGGCTTCAAGCTGCCGAGAATCCACGGCACGGCACGGACGTCGTCGCTGTGGAAGTACTCGATGTCACACAGGCACCACACACCACTGACCAGCAGCTTCTGATTGGCGTTCACGGTACTCGGGTCGACTAGAACTCCGCTGATTCCGAGATTGGCGAAAGAGGCCTGGTAGACGTCGTCCTTCTCGTTGAGGGTGACGCTCACCTTGTCGATGATCCGGAAGCGGCCCTTTTCCCGAATGCGCGACTTGACCAGTTCGGACTCATTGCGGTGCACGTAGTGTTGCGCTAGGATGTCTCGCACCTTGTCGATGCCTGCCTGGATCGTGGCCTCATCGTCAGAGGCCGCGTACTGACCGAGCAAGTACTCCAACACGTACGAGGGCACTATCGCGTTTCCCTTGACCGCCTTGACCAGGTCCTTGCGGACCACGGCGCCGGCGAAGTGCGCGTTGATCGTGCGATCCAGATTGCTGGGCTGCCCTGTTGCTTTCGGCGCCTCGTCTTCCAGAATTTCCTCGATGGGCGCGGCCTGGGTCAGGTCGATGTTCTCGCTCATCATCGCTCCTTTAGAAGTCGAAGTCTGTTGTGAAGGAGCGTTTGATGAAGTACGGCACGCTCTTGTACTTCTTCCACTGGTCGGTGCCTTCGATCGGCTCCAACAGGCGGAATTCCACACTCTGGTTGTTAGCGTCGTCCGCGTCCTTGCTCAGCAGGAGCCGCACGCTCTGAAACCGGTCACGCCCCTGGTCGCTTTCCGAGTCGAACATCATCTCCTGTTCGTTTGAGATCAGCTGGTCCCCGAAGTAGAGCCCAGCACGCAACCGTCGTGCAGGGCGCTGCGGTTCGACCTTCATCGACTGGTAGAGCTTGACGACAATCTGACCCGTTGTGATCTTGTCCGACTCAGGGTGGATGTCGACATTGAGCGGCTCGACCGTGTTGGAGCGTCGCTTGTTAATCGAGACGACCGGCACCACTATCTCCTGGAGGGATGCTCCCCCGTGCACAAATTGGAAACCGGCACCTGGCTTGACGATCCGGTGGATCGAATTCGGGATCTGCACCTCGAGATCGCTGGCCAGCCCCAGCTGCTCCGGTTGAAAGATCCGGAGCCCAGAGTCCTTCTTCAGGCCACGGCCGAGCACGTAACGGCGCTTCTCCGCCACGATCTGATCACCTTGCGGCTTGACCGTGAGGTTGAACTGGGGCGCCAGTGTGGACCGCTGATAGAGGAACCCGTGGTCCGCGGTGACAAAGATGTTCGTAGCGTTCGCGTTGGCGAGCTTCTTCACAATGTCGACCAGCTGATCGAGTGCTTCTGCCACTGCCGAGAAGGTCCGGTGTTCCGACTTCGCGCTGTCTCCTGTGGCGTCGATCGTATCGTGGTAGACGTAGAGCACCTGGTGGGATGAATACAGGTCTCGCCGGTCGGCAGGCTTCATCTCCACGAAGTCCTTCGCCTGGATAGCCACGCCGCCCACCGCGTTGAGAATCTTGTTGCGGTTCGCCGAACCATCGGACTTCAGACCGTCGACCAGAACCGGATCACCGGTCGGCGAATGCGCCAGCATCTTGTGCGGTAAGAGCGCTGCCATGCCCAGCTGCGTATAGCTGGGTAGCACGCCCAGCAATGCCTCGATCTTGGCCTCGAACTTGTTCTCACCACGGATCTTCGAGGTCAGCTCCTCAGCAACCTCGAAACGCATCGCATCAGAGATCACGACGACAGCCTTCTTGTGACCGCCCTTGGTGAGCTTCGCGACATACTGCTCGTAGAACGAAGACTGAGAGGTCACAGCAAGTGTGCGCCACTGCTCAACCGCGTCGACTTGCTGCTGCCAGCTGATGCCGAGAGGGGCGAGGAAGTTCGTGACGTAGGCGGCCTCGACCCGGTCCGCCAGCTCGTCGAGCGGCTGCTTGAATTCGGCCGTCAGGTAAGCGTGAGTGAACTGGCGGTATAGCTGATCGATCCGGAACAGCTCGTCTCGGTAACGCGTGATCCCCTCGTCGAAGCTGGTGAAATCCACTCGGCCGGTACGAATCGCGGGGAAAAGCTCAGCGGCGGCCGCTAGTGCCTCGTAGAGGGTGGCGTAGTCCTCGAACCAGAAGCTGTCGCGACGGCGGGTGCTGATGGCGTCGAGAACATCGCGTTGCGGCATCGTCTGGTTGACGATCCCGTCGACCAGACGTCGGATAGTCTCCCGTTCAGCGGCATCGAAAATGTCAGCGTCGGTGAGTGCATCCCACGGGATCTCGGCGACTTGCTCCTGATATCCGAGATCATTCTCGGTCTTGCGGGCAAGCACCTTGATCGCGTGAGCGCTACGTTTGGAGTCCCGGAAGCTACGGAAGTCGATCGCGAGGTTGCGGGCGCCGTTGGACGAGGTGACGTCGAAGCCATCGTGGGCTCGCTGGAACATCCACAGAATGAAGCCGGGTACTGTCGGCGATTCGGAACTGTACCCATAGATATGCTTTGCGCCGCTCCAGTGAAAGTCGGCAAGCCCGTACTCTGACATGGCGTCGAAACCGGCCGAGCTACCGGCCGACTGCTGGACCAGCAGAGTGCGCGTGAGCTCGGAGAAGCTATGTTCCTTTTGACCGATCGCGACAGCGCACATCTTCGCCTGGACCGTCACGAGGTCGTCGCTCGGCGCGAGCAGCGCCTTCAACTTGTCGACCAACGTGGCATCAGCGAAGAATGAGGCGTGCTCGGCGATAAGCGCGTCAGCGCCAGGCAAGGCCAGCCCCAGGCCAGCGCGTATGAGCGCATCACGATCTGCCGTGAACACCGGACCATAGGCCAACTCGATGTCGAGCAGCCAGTTACCCACTCCTTCCGCCACGGCTCTGCAGCGGTAGAGCACGAACTGAGTCATCGTGTCCTCGCGGAGCACACGATGCTTAGCGGCGAATTCGTTGTCCTCGATGCGAAGCACGGTGATACCCCCCGGTACGTGGCTCTCAAGGTCAGCTTCGTAACCGCCGTCTGGGTCATGCCACACGACGATGCGTTGCTCGGCGAAGCGACTTGCCAGGTAGTCGAAGATTGTCGGCGTTTCGCTCATTCGTCGTCTCTGTCATCGCGGCCGAGTTCGCGGCGCACAACCCGGGTCGCCAGAGCCTCCCGAAGGTACCCGGCTCGCTGGTCCTGGAGCACCGCTGTGTCGATGAGAGGACTGATCTCCCAGTTCGTCTGCGACAAATCCGCATTCGCCTGGGTATCGACGACAATGCGAGTCTGCTCGATCAGCGCCGAGTTCCTCCCGAATAGGTGCGCCGCGCGCCGTGCACCAACGGACTCCAAGTCACCCATCTGATGCCTCCAGACCTGTGATGTTTCTCAAAGCTGGGTAGAACTTCGGGTAATTCACCTTCACGCCGTCGTCGAGGTCGATCTCTACCCGGTGGATGTCCAACGGGTACAGGACGTCGTGTTCGTAATCACGCAACTCCGCTAGAATCGCACGCAGAAGATCAGCCTTCTTCTGTTCCTTTGCCGAGGCGCCACCAGCGGCCGCTTCCTCCGCCCCCTGGAGCACGACCTCAAGCTTGGCTCGGTATTCCCGCAGGTACTCATTCAGCACCGTCGACACCGTCGAGGGGTTGTATCGGTGCATGTAGACCAGCGCATTGAACGACCCCTTGGGCGAAGAGAACATCCAGTAGATCGGACGCTTCTTGTAGCGCTGCACATGGTCGTCATAGAACCTTGATTTCGCGATGCTCTTGCCCGATGGATTCGACTTCGCAATGAAGTAATCTCGAATATTCTTCACGCCAAGTGATTCCTCGACGAAATGCAGGTTCTCCTCGAAGTGCTCCTCACCGAACGAGGTACGCAGGAACTGGCGGAAGCGCTCCACGATGTCGTCCTCGAACCGACCGTCATCGACGAACGGGATCACATTGTCAGCATCCGGCAGGAACGTGGGCGACGGCACCTTCGCGAGATAGTCCTGAAGCGTCGCGCCCTGGTCAGCCAGGATCAGGCCCGGCTTGTCGAGGCTGTAGCGCCCGAACATGCAGCCGACGGCGTATGAGATCAGTTCAGCAGCAAGGTCAGCTCGTTCTAGAGCTTCATACTCTGCGGCAGACTTGCCGGATCCATACCTGAACTCAACGTTGCGGGCTAGCGAGATCCGGTGTAGCGACACTTCAATGGGGACTTCATCCTGCAAACCATATGCCGCTGCAACAACACAGTTATTCTCTGATTCGCGGGACTTCTGTTCCCTAGACTCCGCCGCCCACTGGGACGACGATGCCGTCGCCCGCTCCCGTAGTCGCACCACACATCCGGAGGACCTATCGAGCCATGATGGCGCAGTGAAACCCCACGAAGTCTCAAAGTCATCCCAATCACGACGTGCAGTAGCAACAAGGTCGACGACTACAGCGGAAATCCCCTCCAGGTGAAGATCGGAAATTGGCATCGGAACCAGACTAATCGTGCCGACATTGAACGTCACGGTAGGCGCGGTTGCCGCAAGCATGGCTTGAACCGACGACGAGTTCAAGACTCCAACAATTCTGTCCAGTTCGCGAGAATTACCAGGAAAGACGCCATCGCCAGTGCTAGCTGAAGCAATAAACCCCTTGGGGTACTGCCGAAATGCAGGGGCGCCTGAACTTACATTGCTCCAGGACACGGAATTACGGAAGTAGTAATCTGCGTTCCGAACAGCAGACCTGACTCGACCACCATTTTCCATACCAAACGATCGAACCGCCTTCCCGTCGCCTTCCCAGTTCACCAGATGCTCCTGGTTCCCCCACCACTTTCGGAACTCGCCCCCCTTGTTGTATGGGTACCAGCGCGCCGCAGACTCGGCGGCCTCCTCTCGGGAGCCAACTGTGAGAGCGCTCCGCGACGCACTGACTTCCCACCAGCTCCTGACGAACATGTCATTGTCACCAGTTGAAAGCCCTTGCCTTGAATCAGCGACTTCCTTCAGCGGTCTCCCCTTCGCAAAAGCGGCACGCATCGCGTCGGAGAGCCAGTATGCGATCGGAGATCCAGGCATTCCGACGAGCGCGTCCTGTTCCACATAAAATCGCTGGTATGAAGGGGCACGGAAAAGCGCTTCGATTTTCTCGTTCGAGCGCACGTCAACATGCTTCTCGAAGAGCCTTCGGTAGATGCCACGCCTTCCACGGGACGGCTTCCGATTCTCGATCACAAATCCGACCGAGCCGAAATCGGATCCAAATACCCCTCGCCCAAAGTGCAACATCGTGTCAATCGATACGCTTTGAAGGAGCCATCCACGAAGGTCTTCGAATGAAGATAAAGACATCCACGAGGGCAGATTGATCATACCCCACCACCCACCATGTCTCGTCAGTTCATTAGAGCGCTTCATGAACATCGTCATCAAGTCGGACTTCGCGTCCGGATACCGATCTTTGGCATAGCTCGTAAGCATCGAGTCCATGTTCTTGCTGCCCATGTAGGGCGGGTTCGCAACTGCAATCGCGTACTCGGAACTGAGGATCTTTGCCTGCTTGATAGCCTTGTTGGCCGATTCGAGAGTTCGCCAGTGGAAGATGTCACCTTCGCTGTCGAGCGCGGCCAATTCGACTTCGGCGCGCCGAGTTTCGTCGGGGTCCGGTTGAATCAGTGCACCGAGTCTGTCGGCATCACTGAACTGATTCCAGAACGCTTCCTCCGCGTGACGGTTGCCATCCTTGGTCACAAGGAAATCCAGTTCATCGGGTCCGAACGAGATCGGTTCGATTACGCAGATCTTAGGCTTCACCTGCGAACGAGTGAAGAAGCGTCGGTCCTTGTCGCGTGCCTTCATGGTGAGCGCGAACGCAGCCAGAGATCCTGCGCGAGGATCGATCTCGGTGCCGTGAAGGTTGTGGGCAAGGATTAGGCTCGGGATTTCCGCGGGCGCGATCCCTCGTTCTTCGTAGATTGCGTAGAGCAGGTCGAATGCGTAGGTGAGCATATGTCCCGACCCGCAGGCCGGGTCGATCACCGTCAGCTCTTCGGGGCCGTTGATCTCAAGGAAGTCGGCTACTTCGTCGACCGGGGCGAGATAGTAATCCATCCTGTCAACGAGGCCCGAGGTCGGATGGTTGAGCATCCACAGTCGGCCGAGCGAGTTCTCAACCAGATAGCGAACAATCCAGTGTGGTGTGAAGAGCTGTGTGGCTGCGGGGATCTCGTCCGGCCCCGCAAGCTTCCTTGCCTCGCCCTTCGCGCTGAACCCGTCGAAAACTTCTTGCTTCCGCTCGGAGATGTAGAACTGATATAGCCAGCCTATGACCTCGACATCCTCGCAGACCTCCTCTGTCAGGACCTCGCAAGCACGTGACACGATGGCTCCATCGGCGAGGAGTCCTGACGGAACGAGTAGCTCGGTGTAATCGCCTTCGCGTTCGAACATGAAGGGCATGGCCTTGTTCCAGTACCGGCAGTATGCGGTCAAGAGCAGCGCGTAGGCCTCCCCCTCGGCGTCCGTGCTGCGACGGGTCCCGTCGAGCAACCCCATTATCGCGGAGGCCGATTGGCCGTCGGCGATCACGTCGGAATCGAGGTGTCCCCGCTTGGCGTCGGCGAGGATCTCCGGCTGGCCGTGGTGATGTCCTGCTGCTGGTGAGACGATTCCGGCGCTCGTGTAACCGCGGGCATCCATGTAGCGCAGTGCGATCAGTCGGTTGAACCACGTGTAGGCGATCTTGTCGATCACGTTCTTCTGGCCGTGCTTGGCTATATCCCTTTCGAGTCGCTTCACGGGCTCGCTGCGCTCGCTCCGTGCGACCGAACCGGCAGCGAGCACCGCCGAAGTCCGAGCCTCAACCGCGGTGAGCAATTCCCGGCGGGCCTGGGTGGCAAACCGCTCCAGGGACTTAGTATCCATATGTGCTTGTCTTCCTCAGAGCGTGATGCGCTTGTTGTCGTTGATCGTGGCGAGAAGCGTCGCGCGCAGCTTGTTGAGGTAGGCGTCGACGTCGTCCGCGGTTTCGAGGACCTGACCATTGCCCGGCAGCGCCAGTTTCTTGATCGATACGGTCTGCTTGACCGGTCCAGGAGCGGGCGTCGGGGCTGGGTCGGTGCCGGGCTGCGGGTTCGGTTCGGTGTTCGGAACCGGCGCGGACTTGGCGGCTTCCAGCTCGTCGATAATCTCCGGGTAGATCGTGTCGGCGAAGTGCAATGCAAGGTTCCTGATCGCCGGAATCTGTGTCTCCTGCTGCACCCGGTCGCGCACCACCTGCACTTTACGCGTCACCGATTGCTGTGCGGTGTCGGTTGAGTCAGCGTAGGCCTGACTTTGTGGCACTTGGCACCAGTAGTCGTTGATCTCGTCGGTAGCGGCGATACGTTCAGCGTCGATCAGGTTGTGCAGCTGCTGTTCCAGTTCGTTCACCGCAACACCGAGCTGCTGGGTCTTGTTGCCGCGGAAGATTTGTGCGTCTTCCAGCGCGAACGCGACGACGTCTGTAGCGCCGACGGGCAGATTGCCGATGTTGGACTGGTTTTTCTGCATGAAGGCCAGAGCGTTTTCGAATATGGCGCGCTGGCTGCCGTTCAAGAAGGCCTTGATCGGGTCGATCACGTTGTCTTTCGCATCAAGCAGGTCATCGGCGTCACGGAAGTCGGTGATGAACCAATCCGCCTTGTGCGCGC
This sequence comes from Nocardia sp. NPDC050718, assembly GCF_040654235.1. NCBI lineage: Bacteria > Bacillati > Actinomycetota > Actinomycetes > Mycobacteriales > Nocardiaceae > Nocardia > Nocardia sp. NPDC050718. The sequence goes on from NZ_JBFAHQ010000007.1 coordinate 248,627, forward strand.
TCAGGTCGGCGAGCATCTGAATCGGCTCGTCCAGCTGATCGACGAACGCGAACCGTGAAGCTGTACGCAGGGTCTTCAGCTCGGCGAGTTTGGCTTCCAAGCGCTCTTTGCCGACCCGCGCAAGTTCCAACGGGTCCTTGGTGATCCCACCGTCGTCGGTGAACGCCACGATGAACTTGCGGAATGCGTTCACGATCTTGGGATCGAACACACGCTGCGGCGCGACGACCATCGCCGAGTAGCTCTGGGTGTTCCGCAGCACACCAGTGATCTCGGTACGGGCCAGGACCTTCCCGTTCAGTTGGATCTCGATCTTCGACTGCCCGGCAAGGTATGCGATTACCGCGGCGACCGACCATTGATCCCAGCCGAACGGCTTCGCCGAATAACGATCGATGAGCTGTCGCATGGTGACCTGCTCGTGGCGCTTGCTGCGCATCTCCAGGTGACCGAGCACGTCTCCGCCAGGAACGTCCAGGATGCTGGCGGCCTGCTCGAACAAGGCGTCACCTGCGGGGTTCACGAATCCGCTCAGGCTCTGCTCGTTGAAGGTCTTGCCGGCGAGCATCCGGAGATTCGTGTAGGTCGCGGCGATGACCCGATGGAAGCCATCGTTGATACGGACCTGCGCGTCAGACGAGCTGACGTCCAGCACGCCGGCGTTGTGAATCAGCGTCGAGTTGCCGACCGCGGTACGCAGCCGCTCGACGATCTCCTTTTCACGTTCCGCGTTCTGTGTGCCTTTCGCTTGCAGAATCATTTGCTCAATTGCCGTGCGGCTCGATCCCTGGGCACGCTTGACATACTTCTCTGTCTTCAACAGCAGGCGCAGGTCGCCAAGGATGCGGTTGGCCTCGGCCGGGAGAACAACGCGCAGTTCGTCGAGACCGGCGCTGTGAGCCTTGATCTGCTCCAGACTGAACTCGGTTTCAGGGCTGGTGAAATGGATCGATAGCTCGTACTGCTTGCCATACGGGGTGCCATCGAGTTTGTATCCGAAGGGGAAGTTCTGCCCGTTCTTGTAGGCAGTCTTGGTCAGCTTGACCACGGACTCGGCGAGCAACTTGTTGAGTTTTCCGGAAACCTCGGAGTTGTCGATGTCGACGCTCTTGATCTCCTGCTCAATCTTCTGCTCCTCGTTGGTCAGATAGTCGTACAAGTCGCCGTTGCGCTGGACATAGGTCTGCGCCTCCAACGCATTGAGAGCCGCGTTGACGTCCTTGCTCAGCTGGGTGAGGTCCGTACCGAAGTGGTCGTAGACGAGCACGGTGAGGTTGCGGGCGGTGGCTTTGAAGGTGTCCACGTACTTGACAAGGAACAGGCCCTTCAGCAGCCTGACGGCCAGTGGAGGCAGCGAGGGGCTACGCTCTGCGTCGTTGATGGCCCGCTGGTTTGCGGACTTCAGTGAGGCGCGGATGCCCTCGAACATCTGGTCGAAGGAAGCGAGCGTCCCCAAGGGCTTGTCGGCCAGATCGGTGGCGACCTGCTGAACAACGCCGAGCATGGAGCGCTCACCAACAGAGCTGTTGCGACCTTCAAAGATGTCGTGGTCGCTAATGCCTTCGATCGCGGACTGGAACAGTGGGAACTGATAGCTCACGAATGGATAGGTGCCAACGAAGTGCGACTCGTCCCGGTAGTTCGGGTAGTGACGTCCCTCGACGAAGTCGAACAACGTCTTGAAGTTCGCGTGCTCGGCGCCGTAGATCGCCGCAACCTCACCGGTGGCGAATTCGGTCTTGGCGAGCAGTCGCTTGCGGATGACCTCCTCGACGTCCTGGCTGGTGAGCTTGAGCCGGTTCTTGAACCGTGCCTGAATCTTGGAAAAGTCGTTGGCCTGCTGCTTGGTGCGGTCTCCGCCGACCTTCTCCATGTCCTCTTGTGACGTGACGAAGATCCATGCCCTCCCCTTGCATTTCGTGGCAAGAGACTCTGCGATGGTCTGGAGATTCAGCATGAGCTGGGTGTTGGTGCCGATGAACTGGCCGACCTCGTCGACGAAAAAGTTCAGCCGGTAGCCCTCGGGTTGCTGGCCCAGCCAAGCGGCGACCTCGTCGGCGAAGTCCTCGATCGAGACCTTGTAGTTCTGGCTGTACTGGCGGATGATGCCAGGGCTCTCGACGTGGTTGACCTCGGCGAAGGCCTTGTCGATGTTCCCAGTTTCCAAAGCAGACTGTTCGCGGCCCTGTGACCATGGAATCCCTGCGAGGCGCTCGAAGGCAGCCTTGAACGCGGAGTACTGACCGCGGGAGTCTAAGTCGCGTTCGAAACGGGCGATGTGCCCTTGATTGCCGTAGTAGCCGCGGGACTCGTCGAAGATCTTCACGAAAACCTTGAGCAAGGCCTCGTTCTGGTCCTTCGAGATCAGCGTCGCCTTCTGATCGATGTTGAACAACAGACTCTTGGCCGCGATCCGATCGGCCTTATCAATCAGGGCAGGCAGGAACGCGTCATCGGCCTTGGCCCGGAACTGTTCCGAGACCTGGGCTCGTGAATACTCGTGGCCGTCGATGTCACCGAGCAGGTGGGCGAGCATCTTCAACAGGTGTGATTTGCCGGAGCCAAAGAAGCCGGAAATCCACACGCCGTTGGCGTTCGTGTAGTTGGTGTAGGCCTCCAGCACATGTTCCACACCCTTGGCGGCCTCGTTCGTGAGCACGTACTCTTCGACCTCGGTGGCGAGCTGGGAGGTGTCATCGGCCTTGATGACACCCTCGATCGGTCGGTCAATCCGCTTACCAAAGATCTCGTTGATCATGCTCACGCTCATGCTTCTTGCTCCAAAATGTCCTTGGCCCGGTAGTAGCTGTCGCTGCCGCTGAGGTTCAGTGCGCGCAGTTGGTGACCGGCTGTCTGCGTGAACTCGTAGGTCCCCGGGAACCAGGTAAGCATCGGACGCCCGACCACGACGCTTTGCAGGTTCTCCAATACCGTGTGAGTGCGGATAAACGGGAACACCTCACCGATGCCGGTGAGGAAGACGATGTCGCTGGGCTGTTCATCGAGCCGTGCCCGGATGGCGGGTGCGAGGTGATCGTGCGGGTCGAGCATGCCCTGCAACACCTCACGGAACTCCGACTTGTCCATAGTCGGCTCGAGGTCAAGGACGCGCTCCCAGACACCGCGGTCCTGCAACAGCCTCACGGCGAGGTCGTAGAGATTGATATCCACGACGCTGAGACCGTCGTCGCTCTGAAGCTTCGTCTGCACACGGTCACGCATGTCTTCGACGTCGAGTGCCCAGGAGGGCGGGAAGTGGTAGATGAAAAACGGGACTTCCTTGGACAGGCCTTCCATCTTGAGGAACCGTTCACTACGCAGCACGTCGTAGACGTGCTTCTCGTCGCTGACGCGATCCCGCTGGGCGGTTCTCATCGCTGCACCTCGTGGTTGAACTGGTAGATCGGCGTCGTGGTCGGGAAGAATCGGATGTCACTAGGGGTCCTGTGGCCGAGCACCTCGACGACACGCGCAGAGAGCACCGCAGGGATGATATCCCCGCTCGTGGTGCGTAGTCCCGCCTCGTGGAGCATCCGGAAGAGGGTCTGGCGGAGCTTCTGACTGGTTGAAGGTTTCAGCTCGTCGAGTTCCGGGTGCCACAGGCTCTTGCCGGTCAGGAAGCGTTCGAAGTCCTCAGCGCTGAGTGTGGGAGTCATCAACAGGAAGCGTTCGCGGAGAACTTCTTCGGCAAAGTCGCCGATGAAGTCGTAGCGACGGCAAGCCGCAACCCACATGAGATGACGCTGCTCGGTGGGACTTGCATCGGTGAGCAGTTCAAGCTCACCGTCGCTCAACACGGAGAGTCGTTGAACAGTCTCGCGGGTGACCCGGGTGCTCGATGAGGATGTGCGGGCCTGCAGCCGGTTACCCCTCACGACGCGGGTGCGAGCTTCGTCCCAGGAACGGCAGGATAGATACACCTCAGCGACTACCTCGCCCTCGCGTGCCAAGAGGCCGCCGCTGGTGAACGACAAGGCATAGCGCGATCCTGGGCGGTGGGTCACGGCCACAGGGCCTCCTTCCTGTTCTTGGGCAGTAGATGAGGCTATCCGAGACCACCGACCTTTCTATCGTCGGTTCCGGCGCGGCTCGTCAATCCGGATTCTCTGGGCCTCCCCGGCGGACCCACGCGTCGACCTCGCTGGCCTGGAACATCCAGAGCCGGCCGACCTTGTGGGCAGGCATCGCACGGTGGGCAATCCAGGCGTAGACGGTGTCATTCGTGACACCGAGGTGAGCGGCGACGTCATGAGCTGACAACCATGGTTCGCTCACGCTGCAGGTCTCCTCACGCGGAGACGTCGCTGGCCCCCTTCCTGCAATCTTACCGAACGTTTACTTGTGTGACCGGGTTCTTCCGTGTTCATACGCTTAATCTCCCGCTCTTGGCGAGATGGAGGTCAAGAGTTAGACGCGGCGATCACTGCGAGTCCGGCAACGTGACGGGTTCGCTGAAGTCACCTACAAACCACCCTCCACCACAACCACCCATTCCAACGACGACGTGATCGCCAAGTGGGAACCAACAGTCTGTCACCGACACCACCCAAGTCCACGCCGTGAAAGCCCTGCTTGTTGCCATTTATCGACGGTTGCGCCCAATAAACGTGGTGTAGGCCCGACCAGCGGAGCAGCCCGAGCTCCGAGCGCGTGTCGTACCGGAAGTGAGGAGGTCACCGCGTGACCCTGGGTGTCACACAACAGTCGAAGTCGCAGTGATGGGACCCCGGTAGTCGGTCCACCGTGTGAGAGAGCTTGTTATTGGTGGATGCAGGTATCCAGCTGGGGTGTTGTAGCCCAGGGCGGAATGTCTTCGGCGGTGGTTGTATTCGTCCTTCCAGTCGCTGATCACAATGCGAGCTAGAGTCGACGAACACAAGCTGTTGATGTTGAGGCATTCTCGCGCAGGCGGACGTTGAACGATTCAATGTAGCCGTTGCGCCGGGGTTGACCGGGCGGTACGAACGTCAGCCCGACCCGTTCGGCCGCCCAGTCGACCATCGCTCGGTACGCGAATTCTGGCCGTTGTCGCAACGCGGCGCGGCGGGGTGGCCGCATCCGGTCCAGTTCGTCGATGAGTCTGTCGGCGGTGATAGACCGTTCCGCCAGCCCGCCCAAGCGTTCGCGGGTGTGCTCATCGACGATGGAGACGATCTTGACTGGGCGTCCGTCGTCGGTGGCATCGAATTGGTGGTCAACTGCCCACACCCGGTGGGTGCGTTTGCCTCCGTCCTCGTGGTGGTGGAGGTGCCCAGGCGCTTTCGGCGGTGTCGCTGCGGCACTCGTAATCCCTCGTCGCGCCAGAGGCATTGGATCCTCTCGCGATTGACTTGCCCGCCCGGACCAGAGCGATGGCCCGGGTCCGAAACTCCGTGGGATAGGCGCGTGGCACGTTGGTCAGCCTTTCGGGACGGCTGCCGGTTAGCAACCGGAGTTGGAACTCATTCGGCGTGCAGGTCAGATGTCACCTATCCATGCAGCAGTCCCGACTGCGGGGGTGATTCCCGTTGCGTGATCACCCAACGATGAGGAATCTCACCACTGGGCGGCCAGAACAACAGGATGACCCAGCTTTGGGTCTCACTCGCACGGGCGAAATAGCCGCTGCGGTATCGTCAATTCGCTCTGCCGAAGCCCACGCTTATGGCGTTACCCCAGGTACGGCGTATCCCTCTGATCGGCGTAATGCTCGAGCCGCAGCCTGACTGTGGGATGGATCGGCAGTTCCGACATCTCCTTTATTCTGATAAATCGAACCTCGGTCGATTCGTTACTGACGCGTAGAACTCCGCCGGTCACCCGGCCGTAGTATGTGACCGCGAACTCCTGTCGTACTTCTCCGTCGGAATACTCGATGACATGGCTCGGATCCGTGTAGATCCCCAACAGCCCGGTAATCTCGATGTCGAGGCCGGTCTCCTCCTTTGTCTCCCGAACTGCACACTCCTCAAGCGTCTCGCCAATCTCCATCACACCGCCAGGCAGAGACCAATTGCCGGAATCACCCCTGCGCTGCATCAAAATTCGACCCGCACTGTCCACCACAAGCACCGAACCACCAGGGACCAGACTGTTCGCCTTCGGCGCGTTCGGGTCCCTGTAGTAGTCACGCCGTGAGCCCATGCGAAAGTCCTTGTGGGTAGGGGGTCGCCGAACCCCAGATCTGTTCGAACTGCTCGGCGAACGAGGAGAATATTCCATGAGGGGATAGCTTCCGCAGGTGCAGCGCTGGGTGCTGATAACCGCGGGCTCGGAACAGATATGGCGTCACGATCATCTCGTCGTCGAACCGGAAGACCGAGTTGTAGAGATGACTGGCGTGTAGGAGGATCTCGCATCCCGGGGTGTCCGCCAACTTCCCCACCATGTTCAGCGCGTTGCGGATTCGGCCGGCGAGGGTTCCGTTCATCTGCTCCAACGCGTCACGCTCAGCGACGTGCGGGCAATCGGGGTCAGCGAATGCCAGCCTGATGCGAGTTCCCTCGCGGCACTTCGTCGCGAGGACATCCGCCGCGTCTGGCAACAGTTCCATCACGAACGGGTAGGCGTAGCCGACGATGTCGATCTGCTCGTTGGCGCCGAGGAGGAGCGAGGTCCACAGGTCATTGGGGATATCGGCTCTGTGTGCGTAGGCCACTTGCACCTCGGCCGTGGCTGACGCCCCCGGTGCGAGATCAGGCCTCGTCTGCGGCCACAGCAGGTCTTCCGGCTCGTCCAGGATCCGCGCGACGACCGCCCGCGTCCGCCGGTGCGGAACACGACCTGCCAACCAGCGGTTGACGGTCTTCGCGTCAACACCCACAGCAGCCGCCAACGCGGACGAGTCCAGCCTCGCGCGCAGCATCGCCGATTCCAACCGCTGGGTCATGACCGAACCCTACGCCGCATTTCCGGGACGCACAGGACCTTTGAAATGTCCGCCGAAACGTCCTCCACGCAGTTCAGATGCCCTCCGCTGACGCATAGCTTCGGTTCAACGTCAAGACACGCGGATTCCAGTTTGGAGGCGCGCTGGCAAGCGCCGTAACCGACAAATTCGTGACGCGCTATGCAGGCCAGCCTGTTTCAGGCTCGTGATCCGCTGCGTACGAGAGGAGCCACACGATGACCGCGCTAGTCGCTCAAGCACTCGTTCTCCGCATCCTGCAACCAGGCGGACAACTCACAGACCACCAGATCGCCGCGTGCACCTCCATGTCTCTCCGCCGAACCCGACGAGCACTGCGCACACTCCACCTCAATGGGCTCCTCCGCCGAACCACCCACCGCCCGGCGTGGGAGCTGTCGACCTGCGGGAGCGCCTACACGACGACACCCAGCGGTAAGGCCATGCTCGATATCCCACGATCGGTCCTTGCCTAATGAAACCCACCGCCATCGCATACCTCCGATCCGATATCTCCACGGCCCAGACCTGGGACGAGATCCAAATGCGCTCGCTGGCCAAGCGATACGGCTACGACCTAGCGAAAACCATCGTGTTCACCCCACGAACCCCCGATCCGATCACCCAGCTGATCACTGTTGTCCTGCGAACCGGCAGCGAAGCGGCCTTCACTCCCCACCTGGGCATCTCGGCGCCGAGATGCCGATCGTTCTTGTCCGAACCTGCGACGTGATCACGGTGGATGACGAGACCACCTACGCCAGATCGTATCTCGGCCTTCGATGAAGGCAGAAAGACCCGTGAAATGGCCAGTGGTCGAACGTATCTCGGATCTGGTCTGGCCATCACTGCTACTCTCGTTGGGTGTCTGGGGGCCATGCGGACGGGTTCGTGTTCTCCACCGAGGACTATCCCGCTCTGTACCAATCTGCCGATTCTGCCTCGCTGCGGGGGCAGTTCCAGTTCCTGCGCGCTCATGGTGCGCGGCTGGTCCTGGCCGTCGTCGCGGCTGTGTTCGCCGCGTTCACCATTCGCGTGGGCTCGCACGGTATCGATGCCGCCGCCATCGTCACGACCGTGGCGTTCGTGACGATGCTCGCGCTGAACGTCTGGCAGCTGCGTGACCGTCCCGATCAGGATTGGTACGAGGGACGCGCACTAGCCGAGTCGGTGAAGACACTCACCTGGAAGTACATGGTTGGCGGTTCGCCGTTCCCGAGCGGTATGCCGGCAGCGGCTGCCGATCAGCTGCTCGTCGACCGGGTGCGGCGCTTGCAGCGTCCGCTGCGTTCGCTGAACTTTCCGCCACCGACCGGCCGGACCATCAGCGACCGGATGCGCGAGGTGCGGCAGCTCCCGTTGGGTCAGCGCCGCGCTGTCTACAACGAGGCGCGGGTGCTCGAGCAGCAGCACTGGTACGCGACCAAGGCGGAGTACCACTACCGGCGGGCCAATCAGTTCGGGTTCGTCTCGCTGAGCTTCGAGATCGTCGGGATCTCGGCGGCCTTGGCGAAGGCGCTGGGTGCTGTCGACTTCGACCTGGCGGGCATTGTCGCCGCGACGATCGCCGGCCTCGCCGCGTGGTCGTCCGCCCGGCAGCACACGACCACCGCGGTCGCCTACTCGGTGGCCGCGCACGAGCTGAGCACGATCCGGGACATGCTCGAGCGCGACCATACCGAGCAGGAGTGGTCGTCGGCGGTCGCCGATGCCGAGGAAGCGATCAGTCGCGAGCACACCTTGTGGCGGGCCTCGCACACCCAGTAGCTACCTGGCGCTATCCCCCGATCGACTCCTCCAGGAATCGTTCCAGCTGACGACGATCCGGGATCCCGCCATTTCCGAAGACCGCGCACTTCTGCGCGGCCGCCCATGACGCGATATCCAGTGCGGTCGCCGTGTCGGCGCCCGCCGCCACCGCCCATGCGAGTGCGCCGTGGAAGGTGTCGCCGGCGCCGCAGGAGTCCTTGGTCTCCACGGGGAATCCGCGGTAGCGGTGCGAGCCGGCCTCGTCGAGATAGACGCCGCCACTGGCGGCTTGGGTGGCGACGAGAACCTTCGGCTGGAAGTCCTCGTGTACCTTCGCCATGCTGCGTTCCAGAGGTTCGCCCGGGTGCCTTCCGGTGAAGAACTTCTCGGGCGAGACGATGAATTCGACACCGGCCAGCAGGTCTTCGCTGGACTGCTTGTAGCCGCCCGTGTCGATCACGACCGGAACGCCCAACTCGCGGCACCGGGCGATCGCCGCCTTGCTCAACGCCTGGTCAGTGCAGTCGAGCAAAGCCGCGTCAGCCCCTTCGAGCACGGTGGGCAAGGCGTCGATGAACTCCTCGTCCGCACGCGGCTGCGGGGTCCAGATCGTCGTGCGGGTGCCGCGATCGGCCGTGACGATCACCGCCGAATGCTGGCTCTCCTGTTGCCGCACGGACAGATTCGTCGTCAGCGGTTCGGCGTCCAGTTCCCGTCGCAGCACGTCGGCGTGGACGCCGGTCCCGCACATCGCCGACAGGGTGACTCCCTCACCGCCCAACCGTGCGGCCGCGATCGCGCCACGCCCAGCCGGACCTCCGATCACCACCTCGTGCTGGCGCACCGGGTTCTCGCTGTCCTCGGCCGGGTGGCTGTCCAGGACATAGAGGTAGTCGATGGTGGCCATCCCGACTACCGCCACGGTGGGAGTCGGTCTCACAAACACTTGCCGAAGATCCATTCGCTACCTGCCTTGGCCGAGATCGGATAGTGGACGTTGTCGAGTTCGGCTTCCTCGGCGATGCGCCTGGTCGTGACGATCACCGCGCCGGCGTTGCGCCGAAGCAGTGTCGCGGGCACTCCCGCGGTCGCCGGGAAGTGTGACATCTGGTGGATGATGCGTGACTTGCTTCGGTCGAACGCGAGGATCATCAAGGCCGAGCATTCGATGGCCGCCGCCAGGCCGATGGTGATCACGGACCGTGACGGTTGGTTCGGGTCGATGTAGCGCCGTCCGTGTTCGCTCAGCTCGACGATCCGGCATCCGTCGCCGGCGATGTCATCCGGCTCGGTGTACGCGCCGACCTCGTAGCCGAGCACCTCTCCATCCGGAGAGATCGAAATGCCATGCACCGCAGGTGGGTACATGCGCAGCATGCGCCGGGTGGATTGCAGCGGGTCGGAGTTCTGATTGATCTGTCCCGACAGCAGCTGAAGCTGTTTGGCTGCGGGACCGAGGCCGCGGTCTGCCAATGGCTCGACCAGGGTTTCGAGGACGTGCCGGGTACGTGAGGAATCGTGCCGGTCGAACACCCCGAAGGTCTCGGTGTCGGAGAGGATCGGCGCGGAACCGAACGGCAGCGGGTGATAGTCGTCGGCGATGCGCAGCATGGCGTTGAACAGCTGGGTCCCGGCGCGGCCGGTCGGCAGGACGACGCTGCGGTGCGGCATCTGGTTGGCTGCCCGAAAGTAGGTGTGCGCGGCGGCTTCAGCCGCCTGAGCCTCGTTGTCGAAGGCCACGACACCTGCCGGCCAGCCCGTCACCTTCGCTGGTAAGTCCTGCCGAGCCCCCTGGTCTCGATCGAGGCCGCGGCCGCCGACCGCGGGATTCAGGAGGTCCGCGACCAAGCCCTCCAGCGTGCCATCGCGCCTGTCCAGCCAATCCACCCACTGGGTCGGCGAGAGGAAGTAGCCGAGTTTGTCCGGCTCCACCTGCTCCAGGCGCACCCAGTAGATCGGGATCTTGGCGCGATCGGCGAGCAGGACCTCACGCTTGACGTGGACGCTCGAATCGGCACCGGCACAGAACAAGAGAACCAGCGCCGAGGCGTCTCTGATGGCGACCGAGATCGCCTCGTCCCACTTCGAACCCGGCGGGATGTCCCGTGGCGCCCACCATGTGGTAATCCCCCGACGCTGAAAGTAGCCGGCGATGTGTTCGACGACGGACCGCTTGCTGCTGTGGTAGCTGATGAAGACAGCCATTGACCTTCCCCTGGTGCGTGGTGTGAACACAGCTCGGTCAGCTCGCAGCGACGTCCGCCTCAGGCCCACGCCCTCCCGCTAGTGTGGAGATCGGACGTGCGAGTTGTCAACCGGCAGCACAGGTTACGGCACCTGACCGGGAACGCAAAAAGGCCCTCCAACCGAAGTTGGAGGGCCTTTCGCAATGATGTTCCGGCGGTGTCCTACTCTCCCACACCCTGTCGAGTGCAGTACCATCGGCGCAGGTGGCCTTAGCTTCCGGGTTCGGAATGGGACCGGGC
>NZ_JBFAHQ010000008.1:0-211079 GCF_040654235.1 Nocardia sp. NPDC050718
CTAGCAATGCCGAACACCAGCAAAAGTTTGCTGACATTCAAAATGTCCGACCTCGTCAACCGGGGGGTATGAGAGGCCGGAACCAATAATAATATCGGCACTGACATTCATCGACACACTATTGAGTTCTCAAAGAACACACGCACAAGCATCCACCCACAACATTTCGTAGGGGCTTCAGCAGGGCAACTGTTCCAACCTAGCGCAGCCAACCCAACCGAAGCAAATTCGGAAGGAGTGAGTCTGGCTAGATGATAATCAGGCGCTCTGCGTCACCGCGTCGCTCTGACTCGAATAAAGTTACGCACCGACGAACGCGAAGTCAAATCGCCTGGTCAGACAGGCTATTTCGGCGTATCGACGCGCTCGACCCGGCCACCCAGCGCCTGCATCTGCTCGACGAACTTCGGGTAGCCGCGGTCGATGTGGAAGACATCGTGCACTTCGGTGACACCGTCGGCGACCAGACCGGCCAGTACGAGACCGGCGCCGGCGCGGATGTCGGAGGACCAGACCGGCGCGCTGGACAGCCGCGGGATACCGCGGACCACCGCGTGATGACCATCGGTACGGGCATCGGCGCCGAGCCGGATCATCTCCTCGACGAAGCGGAACCGCGCCTCGAAGACGTTCTCGGTGATCATCGACGTGCCGTCGGCGATGGCGGCCAGGCCGATGGCCATCGGCTGCAGGTCGGTCGGGAAACCGGGGAACGGCAGCGTCGCGAAGTTCACCGCGCGCGGGCGCTCCGGCTGTACGACGCGGAAACCGTTGGGCTCGTAGGAGATCCGCGCGCCTGCCGAGCGCAGCTTGTCCAGCACCAGGGCCAGGTGCTTCGGGTTGACCCCGGTGACCCGGACATCGCCGGTGGTCATCGCCGCGGCGATACCCCAGGTGGCGGCGACGATGCGGTCACCGATCACGCGGTGGGTGGTCGGCGACAGGCTCTTCACGCCCTGCACGGTGAGCACCGAGGAACCGGCGCCCTCGATCCGCGCGCCCATCTGCACCAGCATGTTGCACAGGTCGACGATGTCGGGCTCGCGCGCCGCGTTGTCGATGACCGTCTCCCCCTCGGCCAGCACCGCGGCCATCAGGATGTTCTCGGTCGCGCCGACGGACGGGAAGTCGAGGCGGATGCGCGCGCCCTGCAGCTCGTCGGCACGGGCCACGACGCAACCGTGCTCGATCTCGCTGGTCGCGCCGAGCAGGCGCAGGCCCTGCTGGTGCATGTCCAGCGGACGCGAGCCGATCGCGTCACCGCCGGGCAGCGCGACGACCGCGCGCTTACAGCGCGCCATCAGCGGACCGAGCACACACACCGAGGCGCGGAACTGGGTCACCGCCGGGAAGTCGGCGTGGTACTTGGGCTCCGGCGGGGTGACGATCGTGCAGACCGAGCGGTCCCCGCTCTCGTCGTCGGAGATCGTCACGTCGCAGCCGAGGCCACGCAGCACCTCGGCCATCAGCGGGACATCGAGGATGTCCGGGCAGTTGGTGATGGTGGTCGTACCCTCGGCCAGCAAAGCGGCGGCCATCAGCTTCAGCACGCTGTTCTTCGCGCCGCCGACCGCGACCTCGCCGACGAGCTGATTACCGCCGGAGACCAGAAACCGTTCGCTCACCCCGCCAGCTTATCGACCGTTGCCCGGCGACACGCCCCCCGACGCCAAACCGACCGATCCTGGCGCCACCGAGTCGCTTTCAGCGCTCGGCTCCGCCGCCCGGCTGCCACAGCACGTCGCCCTCGGGATTGGTCGCGCGGCTCAGGATGAACAGCAGGTCCGACAGGCGATTGAGGTATTTGGCCGGCAACACGCTGGTGTCGTCGGGGTGTGCCTCGACCGCGGCCCACGCCGACCGCTCGGCGCGTCGCACCACGGTGCGTGCCGTGTGCAACAGTGCGGCAATCGGCGTGCCGCCGGGCAGGATGAACGAATTCAGCGGTGCCAGACCCTCGTTGAACTCGTCACACCACTTCTCCAGCCGATCGATGTAGGGCTGGGTGATGCGCAGCGGCGGGTACTTCGGCTCGGCGACGACCGGCGTCGACAGGTCGGCGCCCGCGTCGAACAGATCGTTCTGGACCTGGCGCAAGACCGCGAGCACCTCGGGTTCGGGCGCGCCGAGCGCGACGGCCACGCCGAGCGCCGCGTTGGCCTCGTCGCAGTCGGCGTAGGCGACCAGGCGGGGATCGGTCTTGGGTACCCGGGAGAAATCGCTCAGGCCGGTGGTGCCGTCGTCACCGGTGCGGGTGTAGATCCGGGTGAGGTGGACGCTCACGGCTGGCCTCCTCGGGTGCGGCGCGCGCGATCGGACGGACGGGACTCCATCCAGGACAGAAAAGCCGCCATCGATCCGCGGTCGAGCGCTAGCTCGAAGCTGTTGTGCGGATCGGTGACGGCTACCACCACGATGTCCTCGCTCATGATGTCGAATTCGTCGCCCTGGGGCGCGCGGCGTTCGACGATCTCGAGGCCCTGCCGGTGCACGGTGCTGTCCGGACCGAACTTGAGGCTGGTCAATTTGAAGAAGACGAGGCGATCCTCGTCGTAGCGGATGAGACCGTGCCGCCAGCCCTGGCCGCCGCGCGCGGGCAATACCCGCAGCAGCGCGGCCGTGCCGCCCCGGCGCAGCATCACCAGCCGGTAGGTCGATGCACCTGCTACGAACACGAGCGTCAGCACCAGAATGATCAGCAGAACCATCCCGGTTTGCAATGCCGTACGCCCTTTCGCTCAGCTGGTGTCGAAGACACCCCCGTCGCCATTCAATCACGCCCGTCGTCGGCCACTTCGGCGGGATCGGAATTACCGCCGAAACAGCACTGTCGGCGACGAACCGGAGTTCGTCGCCGACAGTGTGGTGTTCGGGGAACAGATCAGGCAGTCACGGTCGCCTCGACCGCGCGCACCTGGCCCTGCGCCACGCGCAGCTCCACCTCGGTGGCGCTCGCGTCGGCCAGCACCTTGCGTGCCGCGTCGACGTCGACCTCACCCGCGAGTTCCGCGGACTCGGCCAGCACCCGCACGGTGTCGGCGGTGACCGAGAAGAAGCCGCCGTGCACCGCGGCCACGATCCGATCGCCGTCGGTCGACACGATGGTCACCGTGCCGCCCTCGACGAGCTGACCCAGCAGCGGCTCGTGGCCCGCCATGATGCCGATCTGACCTTCGGTGGTCTGCGCGCTGACGAACGTCGCCTGGCCGGACCAGAGCTTGCGTTCGACGGCGACGAGATCAACTGTCATTTCCGCCATGGTGGACTACTTCCCGGCGATCTTCTTCGCAGCGGCCTCGACGTCGTCGAGACCACCGCAGGAGTTGAACGCCTGCTCCGGGAAGTGGTCGAACTCGCCCTTGCAGACGCGATCGAAGTCGTCGATGGTCTGCTCCAGCGGCACGACCGAGCCCGGCTGACCGGTGAACTTCTCGGCCACGATGAAGTTCTGGCCGAGGAACTTCTCCAGACGACGGGCGCGGCCGACGAGGACCTTGTCCTCTTCGGAGAGCTCGTCCATACCGAGGATGGCGATGATGTCCTGCAGTTCCTTGTACTTCTGCAGGATCCGCTTGACCTCGTTGGCCACCCGGAAGTGACGGTCGCCGACGATCGAAGCCTCGAGGATACGAGAGGTCGAGGTCAGCGGGTCGACGGCCGGGTAGATGCCCTTCTGCGAGATCGGGCGGGAGAGCTCGGTCGTCGCGTCCAGGTGGGCGAAGGTGGTCGCCGGCGCCGGGTCGGTGTAGTCGTCGGCGGGGACGTAGATCGCCTGCAGCGAGGTGATCGAGCGACCACGGGTCGAGGTGATGCGCTCCTGGAGCTCACCCATCTCGTCCGCCAGCGTCGGCTGGTAACCCACGGCGGAGGGCATACGACCCAGCAGGGTCGAGACCTCGGAACCGGCCTGGGTGAAACGGAAGATGTTGTCGATGAAGAGCAGCACGTCCTGGTGCTGGACATCGCGGAAGTACTCCGCCATGGTCAGCGCGGACAGGGCCACGCGCATACGCGTGCCCGGCGGCTCGTCCATCTGGCCGAAGACGAGGGCGGTGTCCTGGAGGACGCCCATCTCTTCCATTTCCAGGTGGAGGTCGGTGCCCTCACGGGTACGCTCACCGACGCCCGCGAACACCGAGGTGCCGGAGAACTCGCGAGCGATACGGGTGATCATCTCCTGGATCAGAACGGTCTTGCCGACACCGGCACCACCGAACAGACCGATCTTGCCGCCCTTGACGTACGGGGTCAGCAGGTCGATGACCTTGACGCCGGTCTCCAGCATCTCGGTCTTACCCTCGAGCTGGTCGAAGCTCGGGGGCTTGCGGTGGATGCCCCACTGCTCGCCGTCGCGGCCGAGGCCGGGCGAGTCGAGGCAGTCGCCGAGGGCGTTGAACACGTGGCCCTTGACGATGTCGCCGACGGGCACCGAGATCGGCTTGCCCGAGTCGGTGACGGTGGCGCCACGGACCAGACCGTCGGTGGGCTGCATCGAGATGGTGCGCACGATGTTGTCACCGAGGTGCTGGGCGACCTCGAGGGTCAGGGTCTTGGCCACCGACGCGAGCTTGATGTCGGCGTTGAGAGCGTTGAACAGCTCGGGGATGGCGCCACGCGGGAACTCGACGTCCACGACGGGGCCGATGACACGGACGACGCGGCCGGCGGTTGCGCCCGCCTTGCTCGCGTTGTCCTGAGTGACAGCTGCGGTCATTAGATTGGTTCTCTTCCTGCGCTTCTAGTCGCGGTCCGAGCTCGACGCCAGCGCGTTCACGCCGCCGACGATTTCGCTGATTTCCTGCGTGATCTGGGCCTGACGCACCGAGTTCGCCTCGCGCTGGAGCACACTGGCCAGCTCGTTGGCGTTATCGGTCGCCGCCTTCATTGCGGTGCGCCGAGCCGCGGACTCGGATGCCGCTGCCTCGAGCAACGATGCGTAGATACGCGTGTTGACGTACTTGGGCAGCAGCGCGCCCAGCAGCACATCGGCGTCCGGCTCGAATTCGTACTGCGCCGTGACCACCGCGTTCGGCGAATCCGAGACGATGTCCTCGCCGAGCTCGAACTTCTCGTCCACGAAGCTCACCTGGATCGGCGCCAGGCGGCGCACCTCCGGGTTCTGGGTCAGCATCGAGACGAACTTGGTGTACACGATGTGCAGTTCGTCGACGCCCGCGATGGTGCCCTGGCCGTCCAGCGAGGGCACCTCGCTGTCGGAGCCGGCCATGAACGCCTCGACCAGGTGCTGGCACGCGGCCGACGCGTCGGTGTACTTCGGCTGCTGGGAGAAGCCGGTCCACGACGCCTGGAAGGGACGGTTGCGGAACTTGTAGTACGTGAGGCCCTTGTTGCCCATCACGTACAGCACCGGCTCCTTGCCGTCGCCACGCAGGGTGGTCATGAGCTCCTCGGCGCGCTTGAGCACGTTCGAGTTGTAGCCACCGCACATACCGCTGTCGCTGGTGATCACCAGAACAGCGGCCCGACGAGCGTTGGGACGCTCGGTCAGCAGCGGGTGCGACAGGTTCTTCGAAGCGCTCGCGAGCTCGCCGAGGACCTTGGTGATCTCCTCGGCGTACGGCTTGGCCGCCGCGACCCTGGCCTGGGCCTTGGAAATTCGCGAGGTCGCGATCAGTTCCTGAGCCTTGGTGATCTTCTTGATCGAATTCACACCACGAATGCGGGAGCGCAATTCGCGCAAACTTGCCACTAGCGGTTCACACTCCCTTCATTCGCCAGATCGGTAATTGCCGACATCAGTCCTGCCCGGCTTACTTGTCGACGTGCTTGCGGGTGACCGACAGCGACTCGACCTCTTCGTGGTCCAGATCGCCGGCCGCGGCCTCGTTCACGACACGGCTGCCGTCGGAGGCCAGGAAGCCCTCCTTGAACTTGTCGGTCTCCGACTTGATCGCGTCGGCGGCCTCGCCGTCGAGCGGCTTGCGGCCACCCTCGAGCGCGTCGAAGGACGACTGGGTCGCGCTGTGCAGGTGCTCCAGCAGCTCGGCGGTGAAGCGACGCACGTCGCCGACCGGCACCGAGTCGTAGTAGCCGGCGTCGACCAGGTAGATCGAGACGACCTGATCCTCGACGGCGACCGGGGAGTACTGGTTCTGCTTGAGCAGCTCCACCCAGCGGGCACCGCGCTCCAGCTGCGCCAGCGAGGCGGCATCCAGGTCGGAGGCGAAGGCGGAGAACGCCTCCAGCTCGCGGTACTGCGCCATTTCCAGACGCAGCGAACCGGCGACCTTCTTCATGGCCTTGGTCTGGGCGGCGCCACCGACACGGGAGACCGAGGTACCGACGTTGATCGCCGGGCGGACGCCCTTGTTGAACAGGTCGGACTCGAGGAAGACCTGGCCGTCGGTGATGGAGATGACGTTGGTCGGGATGAACGCCGAGACGTCGTTGGCCTTGGTCTCGATGATCGGCAGACCGGTCATCGAGCCGCCGCCCATCTCGTCGGACAGCTTCGCGCAACGCTCCAGCAGACGGGAGTGCAGGTAGAAGACGTCACCGGGGTACGCCTCGCGGCCCGGCGGACGACGCAGCAGCAGCGAGATGGCGCGGTACGCCTCGGCCTGCTTGGTCAGGTCGTCGAACACGATCAGGACGTGCTTGCCCTGGTACATCCAGTGCTGGCCGATGGCCGAGCC
The DNA here is from genome assembly GCF_040654235.1 of Nocardia sp. NPDC050718. Taxonomy (NCBI): domain Bacteria; kingdom Bacillati; phylum Actinomycetota; class Actinomycetes; order Mycobacteriales; family Nocardiaceae; genus Nocardia; species Nocardia sp. NPDC050718. Next base: position 6,657 of record NZ_JBFAHQ010000008.1, read on the forward strand.
GGTGTAGGGGGCCAGCCACTTGAAGCCGGCGGAGTCGGAGGCCGGGGCCGCGACGATGGTGGTGTACTCCATCGCGCCGTGCTCCTCGAGCGCGGTCTTGACGCCCGCGATGGTGGAGCCCTTCTGACCGATCGCGACGTAGATGCAGCGCACCTGCTTGCTGGGGTCGCCCGACTCCCAGTTCGCCTTCTGGTTCAGGATCGCGTCGACGGCGACGGCGGTCTTGCCGGTCTTACGGTCGCCGATGATCAGCTGACGCTGGCCGCGGCCGATGGCGGTCAGCGCGTCGATCGCGGTGATACCGGTGGCCAGCGGCTCCTCGACCGGCTGACGCTCCAGCACGGTCGCGGCCTGCAGCTCCAGCACGCGGCGGTCGTCGGCCTCGATCTCGCCCAGGCCGTCGATGGCCTGGCCGAGCGGGTTGACGACGCGACCGAGGAACTTGTCACCGACGGGAACCGACAGCACGTCGCCGGTGCGGCGGACCTGCTGGCCCTCTTCCAGCGAGGCGTACTCGCCGAGGATGACGGCACCGATCTCGGTGTCCTCGAGGTTCAGCGCGACGCCCAGGACGCCGCCCGGGAACTCGAGCAGCTCGTTGGCCATCGCCGAAGGCAGACCGCTGACGTGCGCGATGCCGTCGCCGGTGTCGGTCACGAGGCCGACTTCTTCGATGGAGGTTTCCGGGGTGTAGCTCTGGGTGTAGCTCTCGATCGCGCTACGGATCTCGTCGGAGGAGATCGTCAGCTCCGCCATGTTGTTCCTGCTCTCGCTGTGGTCTCGAATGTCGGGGGTTGGAGATGACTGCGGTGGGGCTTCCTGATCAGGACAGCGCCCGGCGCAGCTTCTCCAGTCGGCCGGTGGCGCTGCCGTCGATGACGTCGTCTCCGACGCGCACGACGACGCCGCTCAGCAGCGTCGGGTCGACCTGCACGTGCACGGTGACCGCCTTGCCGTAGATCCGCTGCAGGGAAGCCGAGAGCTTCTCCTTCTGCTGATCCGACAGTTCGACCGCGGCATGCGCGTGGGCGACGATCTGGTCACGACGGGCCGCCGCCAGATCGGACAGGGCGCCGAAGGCGACGCCGATGTTGTTGGTCCGCAGTCGGGTCACCGCCTGCTCGGCCAGCGTCAGGGTGATCGGCTCGGCCTTGCCGGTCAGCAGCCGCTCGATCAGCACCCGCCGCGCCGCGGCAGGCTTGCCCTGGTCGGACAGTGCCTGCTCCAGCTCCGGGTTGTCGGCGATGATGCGACCGAGCCGGAACAGCTCGTCCTCCACCGCTTCCAGCCGGCCGCCGTCGGCAGCGGACTCCAGCAGAGCCTCCTGCCCGAGCAGCACCAGGGTGTCGACCAGATCGCGGGTGCGCGACCAGTTCTGGGCCACCGCGGTGGTCAGCACTGCCTGCGTGGCAGCGCTGACCTTGCCGCCGAAGATCCGCTCACTGAGTTCAGCGCGCGCCGAACCCGGCACCGACACGTCCGCGAGCGCCACACGCAGCGAACGCTGGTCGTCCAGCACGGCGACAACGGCGAACAGTTCCGACCCCGTTGTGGCCGCAACAGTTTCGCTTCCGGTCAGAGCGGCCCGAAGCGCCTCCCGAGACCGGGAGCTGGCCTCGCGGCTCGCTGCGTACATGCTTCTCACTTTCGCGTCGTTACCTTCCGGCCCCGATGGCGGTGGTGTCGTCGAGTTCGCTGAGGAACTTGTCGATCGACGCCGCCTGCTTGGCCTCGTCCGAGACAGACTGGCCGATGATCTTCTCGGCCAGGTCGACAGCCGTGCGGCCGACCTCGGAGCGCAGCTCGGTCAGGATCTGCTGGCGCTGGGCTTCCAGCTGGGAGTGACCGGCGGCGACGATACGGTCGCTTTCGGCCTGGGCGTCCGCGCGCATCTGCGCGAGGATCTGCTGACCCTGGGTGCGCGCATCCTCGCGGATACGTGCGGCCTCGAGCCGGGCGTCGGCAAGCTGCTGCTGGTACTGCTGCAGCGTCTGCTGTGCCTCTTCCTGAGCGGCTGCGGCCCTGGCGATACCGCCTTCGATCTTGTCGGCACGCTCATCGAGTGTCTTGGTCACACGCGGGATCACGTATTTCCAGAAGAGCACGCCGATGATGGCGACGCAGACGATCGACCAGACGATGTCGTACGTTTCGGGAATGAGAGGATTCACATCCTCTCCCCCTTCGGCAGCGAGCGTGATGAGTTCGCGCATCGGAATCAGAAGATGAAGCCGGCGACGAGGCCGATCAGCGCCAGGGCCTCGGTGAACGCGATACCGAGGAACATGTTGGTCCGGATCTGGCCGGCCAGCTCGGGCTGACGGGCGAAGCCCTCGATGGCCTTACCGACGACGATACCCACGCCGATGCCGGGGCCGATCGCGGCGAGACCGTAGCCGATGGCGCCGAAGCCCTTGAAGGTGCTCTCGGTGGTCGCGGCTTCCTGGGCCAGGTAAGCGAGGCTCATGAGTCTTCTTTCCCTTTCTGTTGCTCACCCGCCGGTCGGCGTGTGTAGCAGGTTTGGCAGTACTGGTGTGGATTCAGGTCAGTGGTCGGCGGCGTGCTGCGCGAGGCTGATGTACACCGCGGTCAGCAGGGCGAAGACATACGCCTGCAGGAAGATGACCAGCAGCTCGAACAGCGTGAAGCCGATGCCTGCCAGCAGCGAGAAGGGCGTGAAGACCTTCATCCACGCGGTGGCATCGAAGAGGAAGAACCAGGTGGCGCTGAAGAACAGCACCAGCATGATGTGGCCCGCCAGCATGTTGGCCATGAGTCGGACGGTCAGCGTGAACGGCCGCAGGATGAAGGTCGAGACGAACTCGATCGGGATCAGCAGCACGTGCAGCGCGGGCGGCACATCGGGAACGACGATGCTCGACCGCATGTACTTGAAGAAGCCGTACTTGCGGATACCCACGTAGTTGAACGCGATGTAGGCGATCGCCGCCAGCACCAGCGGCATGCCGACTCGTGCATTCGACGAGATGTTCAGGAACGGAACAATGCTGGAGAAGTTCAGGAACAGAACCGTGAAGAAGATCGTCGCGATCAGCGGGAGGAACCGCTTACCGGTTTCCTTGCCGAGTACCTCGTCGGCGATCTGCTCCTTGACGAAAACCACCGCGGTTTCCATCACGTTCTGCAGGCCGCGCGGCACGATCTTCGGCGAGCGGAAAGCCAGCACGAAGACGAGCACCACAACGGCGGTCATCAGCAGCCGGATCAGCATCAGGCGGTCGAGTTCGAACGGCGTACCCTCGAACAGCACTGCTGGAGGGAAGAAGTCGGACAGCGATGGCGCGTGGAACTCGCCCGCCGCCAAAGTGATGACGCTCAGCGTTCTCTCCCGTGTTCGGGCCGCGGGTACGACGGTCATTCCCGCGGTTCGATCGGACATTGACGATCAATGGGGTCGACTCTGGTCGGCTCGAAATTCGACAGTTGCTCGTACGGTGTAACGCGTATCGGCTTCTGTTCGGGCGTCGGCGACATCGTCGACATGCTTCAACCGGGCACATTCCACCCGGATCGGCAGTAAGCATAGCGGCACCGGGCAGGATCTTGGCGATCCCCCCTGGTAACCCGAGGCATTGCCCCGAGTCATCCTGGGCAGCGCCTCCAGCTTGGGTGCTTGCTTACCAACACTTTACCAAGCTATCTACGACAGTGTGTAGCTGGGTGGGATTATTCCTGCTCGGAAGCCGTTTCGTCGTCTCCCGCGCGTGTCGTGACATACGGAACCTTCACGCTCACAACGCCGTACGTCTCGGCGCCGAGCACGATCAGCAGGGCGCCGACCACGGTGAAGAACAGCGTGGGCCTGCTGTAGAAGTCGAACTGGTTGAGCACACCGACGATCACCAGTGCGATCAGCAGCTTGCCGACCCAGCTGACCAGCATGACCAGGCCCGCCGTGCTCGGCGGCAGCTTGGCGCCGAGCAGCACGGCCACCACGGTGGTGAGGATGAACCCGCCACCGATGGCCGCGCCGAGCAGCGCGCCCCACAGGCCCGGCATCCCGGCCACCGCGGTGCCGATCGCCACCGAGACGACCACGAGGACACCGAGCCCGATCAGGCCGTAGCGCAGCGCGGTGCGCAGGGGGGCGTCGGGGCCTGGCACGGGGTTCGGAGTAAAGCTCACGGCCGGTACTTTACCTTCGGCCACTTCTCAGTGGTTGGCCGACTCCACCCGGCGCATCGATGGGATCGCGGTCACTACCAGGGCGAACACCAATCCACCCGCCACCAGCAGCACCACCAGCCGCCGATCCATCAGCGAGGTACCCACCGCGCCGAAGGCGAGCACGCCGACCCACAAATAGATCAACAGCACAACGCGTCGCTGAGAATGTCCGATCTGTAGCAATCGGTGATGAAGATGCATTTTGTCCGGTGTGGAGAAACTCACCCCGGCGCGCACGCGGCGCACGATCGCCAGCAACAGATCGAGCACCGGAATGAACATCACCGCGCCCACCAGCAACAGCGGCGAGAGCAAACCCACAATGTCGCGCGGGCCGTAGCCCTGCAGCGGAATTCGGCCGGAGGCGCCGGTGGAAACCGCGGCCAGCATCAATCCGATCATCATCGAGCCGGAATCGCCCATGAAGATTCGGGCCGGCGAGAAATTGTGCGGCAGAAATCCGAGGCACGCGCCGGCCAGCGCGGCGGCCAGCAACGCGGGCGGATAGGTGTCGACCGAACCGCCCTGGTCGTAGAGCAAACCGACGGAGAACACGAAAACGGCGCCCGCGCAGATCAAACCGAGGCCGGCGGCGAGGCCGTCCAGGCCGTCGACGAAGTTCATCGCGTTCACCAGGGTGACGGTGATGCCCACCGTCACCAGGCCGCCCTGCAGCGCGTCGAGGACGACGGTGGTGTCGTTGAACGGGTCGTAGATCACGTACCAGCTCAGGCCCATCACGGCCATCACGCCGGCGGCGGTCACCTGCCCGGCGAATTTGGTGAGCGCGTCCAGGCCCCAGCGGTCGTCGACGATGCCGACCAGCACGATGATGGTCGCCGCGACCAGCACCGCCGGAATATCGGGCGCGTAATCGAAACCGCGCCGCAGCGCGGGCAATTGGTGTGCGAACAAGACCGCGGCGACCACGCCGACATACATGCCGACACCGCCCATCCGCGGAATCGGCGTCACGTGCACATCGCGCTCACGCGGAATCGCGACCGCGCCGAACGCGATGGCGAGCACCCGGATGCCGCCGGTGGCCAGGAAGGTCACCGTGGCGGAGACGAGCAGCACGAGCACCAGCTCGCGCAGGGGAACGACCGTGCTCATCGGATGCGTGCGATCACCGCTGCGCGGGGCTGCTCAGGGCATCCGGCGCCATGCCGAGGACCTCCGCGATATCGGCCACCGCCACCGCACCTTCCCGCAACACCCGCGGCTGATCCGCGGTCAGATCGACGATCGTGGAGGCCAGCGCGTGCTCGGCCGGGCCACCGTCGAGATACACACTCGCCAGCGAACCCAGCTGCTCGCGCGCCTGCTCGACGGTGCTGGCCGGGGGCTGCCCCGACACATTGGCGCTCGACACGGCCAGCGGGCCGACCTCACGCAGCAGTTCCAGCGCCACCGGATGCAGGGGCATCCGCAGCATCACCGTGCCGCGGGTATCGCCCAGGTCCCAGGCCAGCGAGGGCGCGGCCTGCACGACCAGGCTCAGCGCACCCGGCCAGAACGCCCGGATCAGCTCGCGCGCCTGCGGGCGCACCGAGAACACCAGTCCATCGATGGTGTGCCACGACCCGACGAGCACCGGGACGGGCATGTCGCGACCGCGGCGCTTGGCCGCCAGCAGCGAGCCCACCGCGTCGGAATCGAACGCGTCGGCCGCGAGGCCGTACAGCGTATCGGTGGGCATCACGACCAGCCGACCGGATTTCAGCGCGCTGGTGGCGGCGGTGAGGCCCGCGGCCCGAGACGCCGATTCAGCACAGTCGTAGACGGTACTCACGCTACATTCGCCTCTCCGCGATTCTGCCGGTCTTCGGGTGGGCGACAATGTTTCCGCCGCTGCCCCGGGTCTCGCCGTCATCGGGGTGCGGCAAGGTGTCGGGGTCCCACGATTCTCGCCGGTCTTCGGTGTGCGGCAAGAGTCTAGCTCCCGCGTCACCGTTCACCTGCGCGGGGACTTTCCGAGGGTCCGGCGGGTGACTCGGCACGGCCGCGCGACCAGCGCGTTCGCGGAATGCTGAGAATGTGCTGGTACCGCCGGGTCGCGGAGCGCGAGGCGGGGGCGCGACCGTATGCCGGCGCGTCAGGGTTTGCTGGGCGCCGCAGCGACGACGAAGCGGGGCTTGCCCGCGAGGTCCGGATGCTCGACGACGTCGACCAGACCGGCCGCCGACAGCGCGGCCGCGACGCCCCCGCCGTTGGTGTCGTCGTGTTCGATCGCGGTGCCGCCGCCGGGACGCAGCAGGCGGGCGATGGTGGGGACCATCGCGCGGATGACGTCGAGGCCGTCCGGGCCACCGAAGAGTGCGCGGTGCGGATCGTGGTCGGCGACCTCGGGGTCGAGGACCGCGGCCTCGGGAATGTAGGGCGGGTTCGACACCACCAGGTCGACGCGACCGGACAGGTCGGTGAGCAGCGCCGGGTCGGTGACGTCGTCGGCGTGCAGGGTGATCGGGGTGTCGCCGTCGGCCATGCGATCGTCGGCATTGCGGCGGGCCCAGGTCAGCGCGTCGGGATCGAGTTCGACGGCGTGCACCTGCGCGTCGGGACGGGCGTGCGCGATGGCCAGGGCCAGCGCGCCCGACCCGGTGCACAGGTCGACGACGATCGGCGCGTGGTCGTGCGGCAGCGTCTCCAGCCGGGCCAGCGCCCAGGCGAACAGCAGCTCGGTCTCCGGGCGTGGCACGAAGACGCCGGGCCCGACGGCGAGGTCGATCTCGCCCATCGCGGCCGTTCCGGTCAAGTGCTGCAGCGGGATTCGCGCGGCCCGCCGGTCGACCAGCTCGGCGAAGCGGGCGGCTTCGGCGGGCTCGATCATCGGGTGCAGCGCCAGCCGCATCCGGTCGACCCCGAGCACGTGCGCGGCCAGGTGCTCCGCATCCGGCAGGGGCGAGGCCACGCCCGCCGCGGCCAGCCGCCCGGCGGCCTCGACGATCAGCGGACGCAGCCGGACCCGTTCGGTCACCGCGTGGTCCGGCATGCGCGAGCGTCCTCCGTGGTGACGCGGGTTGCCCGAGCCGGGCGCTGAGCGCTCATGCCGGTTATTCGGCGGCCATGCGGGCGTCGCGGTCGGCCTTGCCGAGCGCGTCGAGCAGCGCGTCCATGTCACCGTCGAGGACGGCGTCGAGGTTGTGCGCCTTGAAGCCGATGCGGTGATCGGCGATCCGGTTCTCCGGGAAGTTGTAGGTGCGGATGCGCTCGGAGCGGTCGACCGTGCGGATCTGGCTGGCCCGACCGGCCGCGGCCTCCTGCTCGGCCTGTTCCTCGGCCAGCGCCTGCAGGCGGGCGGCGAGCACCTGCATCGCACGCGCCTTGTTCTGCAGCTGCGAGCGCTCGTTCTGGCAGGTCACCACGATGCCGGAGGGCAGGTGGGTGATGCGGACCGCGGAGTCGGTGGTGTTGACGCCCTGGCCGCCCTTGCCGGAGGACCGGTAGACGTCGATGCGCAGGTCGGTCTCGTCGATCTGCACCTGCTCGACCTCGTCGGGCTCGGGGTAGATCAGCACGCCGGCGGCGGAGGTGTGGATGCGGCCCTGCGATTCGGTCACCGGCACCCGCTGCACCCGGTGCACGCCGCCCTCGAACTTGAAGCGCGACCACACGCCGTCGCGGGCCGCGTCCTTGCTCTTGATCGACAGCGTCGCGTCCTTGTAGCCGCCCAGGTCGGAATAGGTGACGTCGAGCGTCTCCACCTTCCAGCCGTGCCGCTCGGCGTAGCGGATGTACATGCGGGCCAGGTCGGCGGCGAACAGCGCCGATTCCTCGCCGCCCTCGCCGGACTTCACCTCGAGCACCACGTCGTCGCCGTCGTGCGGGTCGCGCGGGGCGAGCAGATCGGCCAGCGCCTGCTCGAGCTCCACCAGCTGGGTCTCCAGGCCGGGCACCTCGGCGGCGAACGCGGCGTCGTCGGCGGCCAGCTCACGGGCGGCCTCGAGATCGTCGCGCACCGACTCGAGCTTGCGGTAGGTCGACATCACCGGCGCCAGCTCGGCGAACCGCTTACCCACCCGCCGGGCCGCGCCCGCGTCGTTGTGCAACGACGGATCGGCCAGCTGCGTCTCCAGGCCTGCGTACTCGGCCAGAATGTCGTCGATGGCGGACGGCTGCGTCACGTGTGCTTCCTTATGTGCGGTGCGGGCGGGATCGGGTCGGGCGAGAAACCACCGACGCCCGGCCTGCGAAAGCAGAACCGGGCGTCGGGTGAGGCAACTAGCTGGCGTCGGCCTTCTTGCCCGCGCGCTTGCCGTAGCGAGCCTCGAAGCGAGCGACGCGGCCGCCGGTGTCGAGGATCTTCTGCTTGCCGGTGTAGAACGGGTGGCACTGCGAGCAGACCTCGACGGTGATCTGGCCGGACTCCTTGGTGGAGCGAGTCTGGAAGGTGTTGCCGCAACCACACACGACGGTGGTGTCGACATACGTGGGGTGGATTCCTGCCTTCATGGGCGTCCTCTCGATAATGGTCGCCGGGTCGTACACCGCTGGAGCGCGGGATACGTGAACCGGAACCGACTAGGCGGGATGTCTGCGAACTCGCAGACACACAGCGATCCAGTATGCCAGACCTGGCCGCACCCTCCGAAAACACCCCCGGCCCCCGGTTTGTTCCTGGCCGGGAAACGCAGCGGGGGCCCCGCCGAAGCGGGGCCCCCGTCGCGTCACTCGTCGAGCGCGCCCGGTGCGGTCTTGGAGACCGTCATCAGGAACTCGAGGTTGTTCTTGGACTTGCGCAGCCGATCCATCAGCAGATCGATCGCCTGGTGCGAGTCCAGGCCCGAGAGCACCCGGCGCAGCTTGTGCACCACGGCCATCTCGTCGGGCGACATCAGCAGCTCGTCGTGGCGGGTGCTGGACGGGTTGATGTCCACCGCGGGGAACACGCGCCGCTCGGCGATCTTGCGATCGAGCTTGAGCTCGGCGTTGCCGGTGCCCTTGAACTCCTCGAAGATCACCGTGTCACCGGTGGAGCCGGTCTCGACCATCGCCGTGGCGATGATGGTGAGCGAGCCACCGTTCTCGATGTTGCGCGCCGCGCCGAGGAACCGCTTGGGCGGGTACAGCGCGGTCGAGTCGACACCACCGGAGAGGATGCGGCCCGAGGCGGGCGAGGAGTTGTTGTACGCACGGCCCAATCGGGTGATCGAGTCGAGCAGCACCACAACGTCTTTGCCCATCTCCACCAGGCGCTTGGCCCGCTCGATGGCGAGCTCGGCGACCGAGGTGTGGTCGGCCGGCGGCCGGTCGAAGGTGGAGGCGATGACCTCACCCTTCACCGAACGCTGCATGTCGGTGACCTCTTCGGGACGCTCGTCGACCAGCACGACCATGAGGTAGCACTCGGGGTTGTTGACCGAGATCGCGTTGGCGATGTCCTGCATGATCGTGGTCTTACCCGCCTTGGGCGGGGACACGATCAGCGCGCGCTGGCCCTTGCCGATCGGCATGATCAGGTCGATCACACGCGTGGTCAGCTTGTTCTGGGTGGTCTCCAGGCGCAGCCGCTGATTCGGGTACAGCGGGGTGAGCTTCTGGAAGTCGGGACGGCGCTTGGCCGCCTCCACCTCACCGCCGTTGACGGTGTCCAGGCGGACCAGCGGGTCGAACTTCTGGCGCTGGTTGCTCTGCTCGCCGTCACGCGGGGCGCGCACCGCGCCGGTGATCGCGTCACCGCGGCGCAGGCCGTTCTTGCGCACGAGGTTCATCGAGACGTACACGTCGTTCGGGCCGGCCAGGTAGCCGGAGGTCCGCACGAACGCGTAGTTGTCGAGGACGTCCAGGATGCCGGCGACCGGCTGCAGGACGTCGTCCTCGCGGATCTCGAAATCGCGGGCCTCGCCGCCGCCACCACCGGTGCCACCGTCGCGGTCACGACCACGACGACGCTCACGGAACCGGCGACCCCGGCGACCGCGGCCGCCTTCCTCGTCGTCGCCACCGCGGTCGTCGCGGGGACCGCGATTACCGGCGTTGCCGTTCTGGTTCTGGTTGCGCTCGTTCTGGTTGCGCTCACCACGGTCGCCACCGGCGCGTTCGCCCCGGTCGCCGCCGTTGCGCTCGCCACGCTCACGCCTGCGCTCGCCCTGCTCGCCGCCCTCGGCCTTGTCGGCCTGCTTGGTCTCCTCGGCGCGGTTCTCGGCCTGGGCGTTCTCGCCACCACCGGAACGGGCCTGGTCACGGCCACGACGCTGCCTGCCACGGCCACGCTGACCGCCCTCGCGACCGGAATCCTCGGTCGACTCGGCGGTCTTGGACTCGGCCGTCCCCTGCTCGGCCGGGGCCTGCTCGGTCACGACGGCGGCGGCCTGCTTCTCGGCGGGCTCGGCCTTGTCGGCCTTGGCCGGCTTGTCGGCCTTCGCGGGCGCCTCGGTCTTGGGCGCTTCGGCCTTGGCGGGCGCCTCGCTCTTGGCGGCGGGCGCGTCGGCCGTCACGGCGGCGGCCTCGGCGGGCTTACCCGCCTTCGCAGGCGCTCCGGCCTGATTCTCCTTGATAGCGGCGATGAGATCGCCCTTGCGCATACCGGAGGTGCCTCGGATACCGAGCTCCCCCGCCAATGCGCGCAACTGCGGCAACAGCATTCCAGTCAGCCCCGATCGTGCGACGTCGGTGTGTTCGCTCATTTTCGAAATCTGTCCGGATTCACTTTCGCGGCCGCCCGAGTTCGTAGGGTTGGATTCCACCCCGGGTGTCGCGAGCAGGTCCGTATCTGTCACGGAAATCCTTTCCTTCCCTCGAATGCCGTGTGCTGAATCGAGGGTTCGTTCCGTAGACCCGGCACCCTGTGCCGAGCTCGGATTATGCGTCCGACCGGACGCCTGTGCCGTACTACCCGCCCCGCCGGACCGGAGGCTTCGCCACCAGAAGACAGTGGTGAGGAGAGATCATTCCAGTTGAGCGGCTTCTCGGCGTCGCAGCACCTCCATGGTGTGGAGGCTCGAGCCTGGAGCCTGCTGGAGCGATTGCCCTGATGAAGCACCGGCGTCTGATGCGCACGATGTACGGACTTGCACAGAATAGCTGCCAATTGCGAACAACGGCAAGGCAGGCACGCCGTCAGTCGATCGCGACGCCGTCGGCAATGCCAGGTTCGACCACCCGCAGGCCGTCTGATTCCGCCTGTTTGCGCAGGTCAGCGGGGAAATCACCGGTCGCGAGCGCCAAGATCGTCGGGCCTGCGCCGGAAACGGTGGCCGGAATACCCGCGGCCCGCAGTCGCTCGATCCAGGCGGTGGACAGCGGTAGCGCGGGAGCACGCTGGGTCTGATGCAGCCGGTCCGCGGTGGCGGGCATCAGCAGATCGGGGCGCTCGGTGAGCGCGACGACGGCCAGCGCCGCCCGGCTCACATTGAACGCGGCGTCGCCGTGCGGCACCTGCTCGGGCAGCAGCCCGCGGGTGTGCGCGGTGGACGAGCGTTCCTGCGGGATCAGCACCACCGGGCGCAGCGTCGCGGCCGGGGTCAGCCGCACGGCCCGGTAGGCGCGATTCTGCTCGGCATCGGATTCGGTCCACGACACGACGATTCCGCCGAGCACGCTGGCGGCGGCGTTGTCGGGATGACCCTCGAACTCCGAGGCCAGCTGCACCAGCTGATCGGCGCCGAGGCGCAGGTCCGGATCGAACTTGGCCGCCAGCCCGGCGCCGGCGGCCAGGCCGCCGACCACGGCCGAGGCGCTGGAGCCGAGGCCGCGCGAGTGCGGAATCACGTTGCGGCACACCACGTCGAGACCGTCGGCCCAGACGCCGAGCGATTCCAGCCCGCGCTCGATCGCCCGCACCACCAGATGCGTTGGGCCCCACGGCACGTCGTCGGCGCCCTCACCCTCGACCCGGATCTCGAGACCCGATTCGGTGGTTCGCACCACGATCTCGTCGTAGAGGCCCAATGCCATTCCCAGGCAATCGAATCCGGGACCGAGGTTGGCCGTGGACGCGGGCACGCGCACGGTCACCTCGAGACCGGCGGGCAGGGTGGCCGTCATCAGCCTGCTCTCGCGTGCGCTCAACTCAGGCCAGCTCGAGTTCGTGGGCGATCGCCACCGGGTCGACAGCGACCGGCTTGACCTCGGGCATCCCGGCCAGCGCGTTATCGGGGTCCTTCAGACCGTTACCGGTCACCGTGCAAACCACGGTCAGACCCGAATCCAGCCAGCCCTCCGCACGAGCGGCCAGCAGACCCGCCACACTCGCCGCCGACGCCGGCTCGACGAAGACACCCTCGGTCGCCGCGACCAAGCGGTACGCGGCCAAGATCTCCTCATCGGTGGCCGCGCGGAACGCGCCACCGGACTGCTCCTTGGCCTCCATCGCCCCGTTCCACGACGCCGGAGCACCGATCCGGATCGCGGTGGCCACCGTCTCCGGGTCCTTCACCGGCGCGCCGGTGACCAACGGCGCCGCACCCGCGGCCTGCACACCCAACATCCGCGGCAGCACCGAAGTGACACCATCGGCGTGGTACTCCCGGTATCCACGCCAGTAAGCGGTGATATTGCCCGCGTTACCCACCGGCAGCACATGCACATCGGGCGCCTTGCCCAGCACATCGCAGATCTCGAACGACGCGGTCTTCTGGCCCTCGATCCGCGCCGGGTTCACCGAGTTCACCAGACCGACCTCGGGGAAATCCGAGGTGACCTTGCGGGCCAGCTCCAGACAATCGTCGAAATTGCCCTCGACCTGGATGATCTTCGCACCCAGCATCACCGCCTGGGCCAGCTTGCCCATCGCGATCTTGCCCTGCGGGATCAGCACCGCGCACTCCATACCCGCGCGGGTCGCGTAGGCGGCGGCCGAAGCCGAGGTATTGCCCGTCGACGCGCACAACACGGCCTTCTGGCCGCGGTACTTCGCGTCGGTCATCGCCATCGTCATACCGCGGTCCTTGAACGAACCGGTCGGGTTGGCACCCTCGACCTTGAGGTACACCTCGCACCCGGTCAGCTCCGACAGGTGCGTCGCGGGGACCAGCGGGGTCCCGCCCTCGAACAGGGTGACCGGCTCCCAATCGGCCGCACCGGCCAGCCGGTCGCGGTAAGCCGCGATCAGACCCGGCCAGCGCGAGTGCACGCCGAGCTGGGGGGCGATGCCAGTGGTGCTCATGATTCTTCGGTGCCTTCCAGTCTGAGAACGCTGGTCACGGAGGTGACGGAATCCATGTCCGCCAATGCCGCGACAGTATCGGCCAGCGAGGACTCCACCGCATGGTGGGTGACGACCACGAGCCGGGCGCCGTCGCCGTGACCCTGCTGACGCACGGTGGAGATGCTCACCCCGTGCTTGGCGAAGGTGTCGGCCACCGCGGCGAGCACGCCGGGACGATCCGCCACCTGCAGGTTCACGTGGTAGCGGGTGGGGGTGTCCCCGATCGGCGCGATCGGCAGCTCAGCATAGACCGACTCGCCGGGAGCGCGGCCACCGTAGAACTTGTTGCGCGCGGCCATCACCAGGTCGCCGAGCACGGCCGAGGCGGTCGGCGCGCCACCGGCGCCCTGACCGTAGAACATCAGCCTACCGGCGTTGTCGGCCTCGACGACGACGGCGTTGAACGCGCCGTTGACCGAGGCCAGCGGGTGCTTGCGCGGGATGAGCGCCGGGTACACGCGCACCGAGACGCGGTCCTTGCCGCCCTCGGCGGAGGTGGGCTCGCCCGGACCCGCCGCGACCCGCTCGCAGATGGCGAGCAGCTTCACGGTGCAGCCGACGGCCGAGGCGGTCTCCAGGTCCTCGGCGGTGATCTTGGAGATGCCCTCGCGGTACACATCGGCCGCGGTCACCCGGGTGTGGAAGGCCAGCGAGGCCAGGATGGCCGCCTTGGCGGCGGCGTCGAAGCCCTCGACGTCGGCGGTGGGGTCGGCCTCGGCGTAGCCCAGGTCGGTGGCCTCGGCGAGCACGTCGTCGTAGGCGGCGCCGGTCTCGTCCATCGCGGAGAGGATGAAGTTGGTGGTGCCGTTGACGATGCCGACCACGCGGTTCACCCGGTCGCCCGACAGCGACTGGATCAGCGGCCGGACCACCGGGATCGCGCCGGCGACGGCGGCCTCGAAGTACAGGTCGGCGCGGCTGCGCTCGGCGGCCGCGGCCAGCTCACCGGTGTAGTCGGCCAGCAGCGCCTTGTTGGCGGTGACGACGGACTTGCCCCCGCTCAGCGCGGCGCCGATCAGCGCGCGGGCCGGATCGATCCCGCCCATGACCTCGACCACCAGGTCGACGTCGTCGCGGGCGACCAGCGCCTCGGCGTCGGTGGTGAGCAGTTCGGCGGGCAGACCGCGGTCCTTGCCCAGGTCGCGCACGGCGACGCCACGCAGCACCAGCGGCGCCCCGACCCGCGAGCGCAGGTCCTCGGCGTGGTCGCGCAGCACGCGGACGACCTCGGTACCCACGGTGCCCATGCCGAGCACGGCGACACCCAGCGGGCGCCCCGAATCCTTGGTCCCGTTGTTCACCACGGTCATCCTTCCACCTCCAGGCTGAGCAGGTCCGCCACCGTTTCCCGGCGCAGAATCAGTCGCGCCACACCGTCACGCACCGCGACCACGGCGGGCCGGGTGAGCTGGTTGTAGCGGCTCGACATCGAATAGCAGTACGCGCCGGTCGCCGCGACGGCAACCAGGTCACCGGGGCCCGCGTCGGCGGGCATCCAGGTGTCACGAATGACGATATCGCCACTCTCGCAATGCTTTCCGACCACGCGCGCGACGACAGCGTGCGCGTCCGACGAGCGCGAGACCAGACGGCAATCGTAATCGGCCTGGTACAGCGCGGGACGGATATTGTCGCTCATGCCGCCGTCGACGCTGACGTAGCGGCGGCGCGCGCCGCCGTCGAGCTCGACGTCCTTGATGGTGCCGACCTCGTACAGCGTGACGGTACCCGGGCCCGCGATGGCGCGACCCGGCTCGACGGCGATGGTCGGCTCGGGCAGCCCGGCGCGGGCGGCCTCGGCGGCGACCAGGCCGCGCAGGTTGGCGGCGAACTCGTCCAGCGGCGGCGGGTTGTCGCTCGGCAGGTACGAGATACCGAGGCCACCGCCCAGATCCAGGGTGGAGATCTGCGCGGTGCGCTCGATACCGAATTTGTCGATGGCCTCGCGGAGCAGGCCGAGCATCCGGCGCGCGGCGATCTCGAAGCCGTCGAGCTCGAAGATCTGCGAGCCGATGTGGCTGTGCAGGCCGACCAGGCGCAGGTTGTCGGCCTCGAAGACCCGGGCCAGCGCCTCCATGGCGTCACCGCCGGCGATCGAGAAGCCGAACTTCTGGTCCTCGTGCGCGGTGGAGATGTACTCGTGGGTGTGCGCCTCGACGCCGACGGTGACCCGGACCAGCACGTCCTGGACCACGCCCGCCGCACCGGCGACCGCCTCGAGCCGCTCGATCTCGTAGAGCGAGTCGACGACCACGTGGCCGACGCCCGCGGCGACCGCGGTCTCCAGCTCGGGCACCGACTTGTTGTTGCCGTGCAGCGCGATGCGCTCGGCCGGGAAACCGGCGTGCAGCGCGATGGCCAGCTCGCCACCGGAGCAGACGTCCAGCGACAGGCCCTCGTCGCGGATCCAGCGCGCGATCTCACCGCACAGGAACGCCTTGGAGGCGTAGTGCACGCGGGCGTTGGGCCCGAAGGCGCGCACCATGTCGCGGCAGCGGGAGCGGAAGTCGTCCTCGTCGACGACGAACAGCGGGGTGCCGTACTGCTGGGCCAGCTCGGTGACCGGCACGCCGGCGACGCGGACGACGCCGTCCTCACCCCTGGTGGCGTTGCGCGGCCACACGTTGGCGGGGAGGTCGATCATCTCGCTCGGGTCGGTCGGGCGCTCGGCCAGGCTCGGGGCGTGCGGGATCTCTGCGTGCCGGGGACCGGCCGGGTGTGCACTCATCGGGGTGCGTCCTTCCTGAAAAGCTTGCCGGTGGTCACATGCGCTCCGGTGCGCTGACGCCGAGCAGGGCCAGGCCGTTGGCCAGCACCTGACGGGTGGCCTTGACCAGTTCGAGCCGGGCGGCATTGAGGGGGGTGACGGCGTCGTCGCCCTTGGGCAGCACGCGCATGTCGTCGTCGGACTGGAACGGGTGGTAGACCCCGGCCAGTTCCTCGAGGTAGCGGGCGACGCGGTGCGGTTCGCGGGTCTCCGCCGCGGTGGCGACCACGCGCGGGAAATCACCGAGGGTGCGGATCAGATCGCCCTCGCGAGCCGAGGTCATCAGCGCGAAATCCGGTGCGATGGTGGCGAACTCGGGGTACTTCGCGGCGTTGCCGAGAATGCTGTTGGTCCGCGAGTGCGCGTACTGCACGTAGTAGACCGGGTTCTCGCTGCTGGCCTTGGTCCACAGGTCGAGGTCGATGTCGATGCTCGAGTTCACCGAGGAGCGCACCAGCGAGTAGCGGGCGGCGTCGACGCCGATCTGCTCGACCAGGTCGTTGAGCGTCACCACGGTGCCCGCCCGCTTGCTCATCTTCACGGCCTGGCCGTCCCTGACCAGGTTCACCATCTGCCCGATCAGCACCTCGACGGTGTCGGGGTTGTCGCCGAACGCGGCCGCGGCGGCCTTCAACCGGCCGATGTAGCCGTGGTGGTCGGCGCCGAGCATGTAGATGGCCAGGTCGAAGCCACGCGCGCGCTTGTTCTGGAAGTAGGCGATGTCACCGGCGATGTAGGCGGCGTTGCCGTCGCTCTTGAGGACGACGCGGTCCTTGTCGTCGCCGTACTCGGTGGACGCGATCCACCAGGCGCCGTCCTTCTCGTACAGGTTGCCCGAGTTCTTGAGCTGCTCGACGGCGGACTCGACGGCACCGGAGGCGAACAGCTCGCTCTCGTTGAAGTACACGTCGAAGTCGGTGCCGAAGTCGTGCAGATCCTGCTTGATCTGGGCGAACATCTGCTGCACACCCTCGCGCCGGAACAGCTCGTGCCGCTCGTCGGCGGGCAGGGTGAGCGCCTCGGGGTGCGCGGCGACGATGCTCGCGCTGATCTCGGAGATGTACTCGCCCGCGTACCCGTCCTCGGGGGTCGGCTCGCCGAGCGCGGCCGCGACCAGCGACTTCGCGAAGCGGTCGATCTGCGCGCCGTGGTCGTTGAAGTAGTACTCCCTGGTCACGTCGGCGCCCTCGGCGGCCAGGATGCGGCCCAGCGCGTCACCGACCGAGGCCCAGCGGGTGCCACCGAGGTGCACGGGGCCGGTCGGGTTGGCGGAGACGAACTCGAGGTTGATCTTGGTGCCGGACAGCGCGGAGCCGGTGCCGAACGTCGCGCCCGCGGCCAGGATCTGCGCGACGATCGCGCCCTGCGCCGAGGCGGCGAGGCGGATGTTCAGGAAGCCGGGACCTGCGACGTCGGCCACATCGATGCTGTCGGTCGCCGAGAGCGCCTCGGCCAGCCAGCCCGCGAGTTCGCGCGGATTGGTTCCCACCCGCTTGGCCACCTGCATGGCCACATTCGTGGCATAGTCGCCGTGTTCGGGGTTGCGCGGACGCTCCACTGTGACCTGCTCGGGCAGGACCGACGAGTCCAGTCCGCGTTCGACAAGCACCTTCGCGGCGGTGGTGCGAAGGAGATCTGCAAGGTCAGCTGGAGTCACGAGTCTCTATCCTATTGGCTGGGCGCCTCGCAACCACGACCGCCCGGTACGAACGTCCCGATCCACACGTCGAAAGAGCACAACGAGCGATGCCGAGCAGGACCAGCGCCACATCAGCCAAGGCCGTCCGGGCCGCGGGGAAGTCGTCTCCGTCCCGCAAACCCGGCAAGGGCAACCTTCCGCACAAGAAGCGCGACGTGCCATGGGCCCTGCTGGGCGCCGGTGTCGCGATCGTCGCGCTGATCGGTCTGCTGGCCTACAGCCTGGTGCCCAAGTACCTCGACCAGGCCGCGATCCGGGAAGCCCAGACTGATCTCAAGGAATGGGTGCCCACCAAGGAGAACCAGGACCCGTCGGCGAAGATCAGCGGCGTCGTCAAGCAGGAGTACCCGGCCGGTCTGCACGTGACCGCCGCCCAGCGCGTCGCCTATGACAAGGCGCCCGCCTACGGCGGCCCGCACGACGGCGCGTGGGCCAACTGCACCGGCACCGTCTACGCCAAGCCGATCCGGATGGAGAACGCGGTCCACTCGCTCGAGCACGGCGCGGTCTGGATCGCCTACAACCCGGACAAGGTCGACGCGGCGGGCGTGGAGAAGCTGTCGAACTTCGTCAAGGGCCGGCAGTACTCGCTGATGTCGCCGTACCCCGGCCTCGACGCGCCGATCTCGCTGCAGTCGTGGGGCCACCAGCTCAAGCTCGACTCCGCCGACGACGCGCGGATCAAGCAGTTCATCTCCGCGCTGCGCGAGAACCCGTACGCCTACCCCGAGGTCGGCGCGAGCTGCTCGAACCCGATCTTCGACGCCAACAACCCGCCGCCGTTCGATCCGGCGCCGTACGGCCCCGAGGCCGTGCCGATGGACGGCAAGGGCCTGACCCAGGACCAGTCCGAGCTGGGCGCGGGCGCCGGCCTGCCCGGCGGCGCCGGTCTGCCGGGTCTGCCCGAGGGCTTCCCGATGCCGGGCACCCAGCCCGCGGGCCAGTAGTGGGTACCGACAGCGCGGTCGACCCCGACGACACCGCCACCGAGCCGGAGGACACCGCACCGGGCACCCGCCGCCCGGCCGGGGCGATCCTCGTGCTCGGCGCGATCGGCCTGCTGCTGCTCGGCGCCGTGGCGGGCGTGCTGTTGCGGATGCCGCTGAACGAGGCCGATACTCCGGCGCCGGGCCCTGTCGACGTGGGGTTCAGCCAGGACATGTCGGCCCATCACGCGCAGGCCGTCGACATGGCGGGCGCGGCGCTGATCGGCTCGACCGACAACGACGTGCGCAGGCTCGCCTACGACATCCTCACCACCCAGCAGAACCAGATCGGCCGCATGCAGGGCTGGTTGCAGCTGTGGGGCCAGCCGAACCAGAACGTGGACGGCTACATGGGCTGGATGACCGGGCACGGCGCGGGCGCGCACGGCCACGGCGGCGCGACCGCCACCGAGCACGCGATGTCGGGCCCGATGACGTCGATGCCCGGCATGGCCAGCCAGGAGGAGATGACCACGCTGCGGCAGTCCACCGGCGCCGCCATGGACACCCTGTTCCTGCAGCTCATGCTGCGCCACCACCAGGGCGGCGTGCCGATGCTCGACTACGCGGCCGAGCACGCCGACACCACCGAGGTGCGCACCCTGGCGGCCCAGATGTCGAAGACCCAGGCGGGTGAGTCCCAGCTGATGGAGAGCATGCTGGCCGCCCGCGGCGCCAGCCCGCTCCCGCTGAGCTGACCCGCGTGCCGGACCGGGTCAACCGCCCGGTCCGGCACCGTTTTTGGCGCACCGCACTCGATGCGATACGCTGTCGCTGCCCGATCGCCTCACCGCGACCGGCATCTATCCCGCCCTCGTAGCTCAGGGGATAGAGCGTCTGCCTCCGGAGCAGAAGGCCGCAGGTTCGAATCCTGCCGAGGGCACATTTCGAGGCCCCGTCCGTTCGGTCGGGGCCTCGTTCGTTTGAATCAGGTTGTTCACGCACGGTTCCACAGGTTTCGGGGCCTCGCCCCGATGACATCAGGAGCGAGGCTTGACGAATCCGCCAGAAGGACAGCAACCACCGTTCGGGCAGCAGCCGCCCGGAATGCCCTCGGGGCCGCCCGGATACCCGCACGCCGGGTTCGGGCCGGGACAGACACCACCACCGCCGCCGGGATCGCCGGATGTGTTCCCGCAGCAGCAGCCGCCGAAGAAGAGCCGGACCGGGTTGTTCATCGCGCTCGGCGTGGTCGCGCTGGTCGTGATCGGCGCGCTGATCACCGGGGTGGTGCTGACGGTGCAGGGGCGCACACCGCTGGCCTCGGACGAGAAGAAGATCGAGGTCGCGATCCGCGATTTCTACGACACCCTCGACTCGGACGGTTTCATCGCGGCCGCGGCGCTGGCCTGCGCGGCCGATCGGTCCGAGATCGACAACCTGTCCCCCGAGCAGCGCCAGCAGTTCGATTCAGCGACGGTCTCGGTGACCATCGACAAGGTCGAGGACATCGTCATCACCGGCGATACCGCCAAGGCGACGGTGGTCGGCAAGCTGACGCTCTCGGTCGCGGGCGAGGAGCCCAACACCGAGGACAGCACCGAGGAGCACCTGAAGAAGGAAGACGGCACCTGGAAGATCTGCTCGGCGCCCGCCACCAAACACTGACCGAACGGTAACCCGATCCGCGCACGTCAGGCGGGGTATCTTCCTTAGGTAAGCCTCATCACAGGATGGGGATCCTGTGTGGAAGGACGCCGATGACGTCGCGAAGTTGGAAACCCCTGGCCGGGCTGATGGCGATCGCGGTGGCGGCGCTCGGTGTCAGCGCGTGCTCGTCCTCCTCGGGCGACGCCGACGAGATCACCGTCTACAACGCCCAGCACGAGTCCCTCACCAAGGAGTGGGCCGCGGCGTTCA
Source organism: Nocardia sp. NPDC050718 (assembly GCF_040654235.1). Lineage (NCBI taxonomy): Bacteria > Bacillati > Actinomycetota > Actinomycetes > Mycobacteriales > Nocardiaceae > Nocardia > Nocardia sp. NPDC050718. The sequence goes on from NZ_JBFAHQ010000008.1 coordinate 27,308, forward strand.
CCGCGGAGACCGGGATCAAGGTCGTCCTGCGGCAGGGTGGCGACACCGCCCTCGGCAACCAGCTGGTCGCCGAGGGCGCCAACTCCCCCGCCGACGCCTTCCTCACCGAGAACTCCCCGGCCATGGCACTCGTCGAGAACGCGGGCCTGTTCGCCGACGTCGACAAGGCCACGCTGGACCAGGTGCCTGACCGGTATCGCCCGTCGACGGGCAAGTGGACCGGCGTCGCGGCCCGCGCCACGGTGTTCGTCTACAACAAGGACAAGCTGCCCACCGCGGGCCTGCCCGCCTCGCTGCTCGACCTGGCGCAGCCGCAGTGGAAGGGCCGCTGGGGCGCGGGCACCTCGGGCGCCGATTTCCAGGCGATCGTCGCGGGCCTGCTCGCACTGAAGGGCGAGGACGTCACCCGCTCCTGGCTGCAGGGCATGAAGGCCAACGCGACCTCGCTGCAGAACAATGTCGCGACCATGAAGGCGGTGAACTCGGGCAACCCCGAGGGCGGCGTGATCTACCACTACTACTGGTACCGCGACCAGGCCAACACCAAGGAGGGCAGCGCCGATACCGCGCTGCACTACTTCAAGAACCAGGATCCCGGCGCCTTCGTCAGCGTGTCCGGCGGCGGCGTGCTGAAGTCGAGCGAGAAGCAGGAGGCCGCGCAGAAGTTCCTGGCCTACATCACCGGCAAGCGGGGCCAGGAGATCCTGCGCGACGGCACCTCGATGGAGTACCCGGTGGCGAGCGATGTCGCCGCCAACCCCGCGCTGCCGCCGCTGGCCGACCTGCAGGCGCCCGCGATCGATCCGAGCAAGCTCGATTCGAAGAAGGTCACCCAGCTGATGACCGAGGCGGGACTGCTGTAGGTGGCCCTGCGGACCGCATCGACGACAACACCCCGGGTCGGCAGGCCCGGGGTGTTCGTCACGCTCGTCGCGCTGGCGCTGACGGCGGCGACGTTCATCCCGCTGGGCTACATCGTCTCGGTGCTGTTCGACACCGGCCTGCGCGCGGCCGCCGAGCTGGTGTTCCGGCCCCGGGTCGGCGAATTGCTCACCAACACCATCGCTTTGGTGGTGTGGACGGTGCCGGTGTGTGTGGCGCTCGGGGTCGGGCTGGCCTGGCTGGTCGAGCGCACCGATGTACCGGGCCGGGCGTGGTGGGGTCCGGTGCTGGTCGCGCCGCTGGCGGTGCCCGCGTTCGTCAACAGCTACGGCTGGGTGAGTGTGTTCCCGTCGATGTACGGACTGTCGGCGGCGGTCGTCGTCGCCACGATGTCGTACTTCCCGCTGGTGTACCTGCCCGTGGCGGCCACGCTGCGCAGGCTCGATCCGGCGATCGAGGAGTCGGCGCGCGCGCTCGGATCCGGTCCGGTGGAGGTGTTCTGGCGCATCGTCGTCCCGCAGTTGCGGTTGGCGATCCTGGGCGGCGCGCTCCTGATCGGCCTGCATCTGCTCGCCGAGTACGGCGCGTTCGTGATGCTGCGGTACGACACGTTCACCACCGCGATCTTCGAGCAGTACCAGAGCAGTTTCGCCGGACCGGCGGGCAGCATGCTGGCCGGTGTGCTCGTCCTGTGCTGTCTGGCCCTGCTCGGCGGCGAGGCGCTGCTGCGTGGCAACGCGCGCTACGCCCGGCTCGGCGGCGGCGCCCAGCGCGCGGCGCGCCCGATCATGTTGGGCTGGTGGCGGATTCCGCTGTTCGGCGCGCTGGTCGCGGTGGTCGTCGGCGCGCTGGGCGTGCCGCTGTGGACGATCGGGCGCTGGCTGTGGCTTGGCGGCGCGGCGGTGTGGGATACCGAGGTGATCGGGCGGGCGCTGGGCCAGACCATCGGCCTGGCCGCGGCCGCCGCGCTGATCACCACGCTGTGCGCGTTTCCCGTCGCGTGGATCGCGGTGCGTTCGACCAGCCGGTTCGCCCGGGTGATCGAGGGCGCGAACTACATAACCAGCTCGCTGCCCGGGATCGTGATCGCGCTCGCGCTGGTGACGGTCACCATCCGCTGGGCCCCGCCGCTCTATCAGACGGTGACGCTGGTGGTCATCGCCTACGCGCTGATGTTCCTGCCCCGCGCACTGGTGAGCGTGCGGGCCGGGCTGGCGCAGGTGCCGGTCGGGCTGGAGGAGGTGTCGCGCTCGCTGGGCGAGTCGGCCTCGGCCACGTTCTTCCGGGTGACCCTGCGGATGACCGCGCCCGCCGCCGCCTCGGCCGCGGCACTGGTGTTCGTCGCCGTGTCCACCGAGCTCACCGCGACACTCTTGCTGGCGCCCAACGGGACTCGCACGCTGGCCATGCAGTTCTGGGGCCTGTCGGGCGAACTCGACTACGCAGCCGCCGCACCGTACGCGCTGATCATGATCGTCGCGGCGATCCCGGTGACCTATGTGCTGTTCACCCAGTCCAGAAAGGCGGCCGGGGTATGAGCGAGGCGGCAGCGTGCGTGACCACGGAGGGCGCCCGCGCAGACCGAAAGGACACAGCATGAGTCGGCTTCTCGTGCAGGCGGTGTCGAAGACGTTCGGGCCGACCCGGGTGCTCGACCACATCGATCTCGACGTCCCCGACGGCACCGCCGCGGCGGTCGTCGGCGCGTCGGGCTGCGGCAAGACGACCCTGCTCCGGGTGATCGCGGGCTTCGAGGCACCCGATACCGGCACCGTGCGACTCGGCACGGAAACCGTTGTGCGCCAGGATGTTTTCCTGCCACCGCAGCGCAGGCGGATCGGCTACGTCGCGCAGGACGGTGCGCTGTTCCCGCATCTGAGCGTCGCCGACAACATCGCCTACGGCCTGCACACCGGCTGGCGCGGCCTGGGCGAGCGACTGCGCCGCCACCGCGACCGCGACCGCGTGGCCGAGCTGCTGGCGATGGTGTCGCTGGACCCCGGTTACGCCGATCGCACACCGCATCAGCTCTCCGGCGGTCAGCAGCAGCGGGTGGCGCTGGCCAGGGCGCTGGCCCGCAAGCCCGATCTGATGCTGCTCGACGAGCCCTTCAGCGCCCTCGACACCGGCCTGCGCGCCACCACCCGGCAGACGGTCGCCGACACCCTGCGCGCCGCGGGCATGACCAGCATCCTGGTCACCCACGATCAGGAGGAAGCCCTCAGCTTCGCCGCGCAGGTGGCGGTCATGCGCGAGGGCCGGTTCACCCAGGTGGGCCCGCCCGAGCAGGTCTATCACCACCCGGCCGACCTGTTCACCGCCCGCTTCCTCGGCGACTGCATTCTGCTCGACGCGCTCTGCGAGGCCGATGTCGCCAAATCCGCGCTCGGCCCGGTTCCGGTCCAGCGCGACGCCCCCACCGGCGAGACCACCATGATGCTGCGGCCCGAGCAGCTCACCGCGGAGGTCGTCACCGCCGAGCACAGCGGGACGGTGGCCGAGGTCGACTTCCGCGGGCCCGATGTCCTGCTGACCATCGACCTCGTCGAGGGCGCGGGCACCGTCACGGTCCGTCGCACCGGCATCGCGGCACCGGCGCGCGGTGATCGCGTCCGCCTGACCGTGCGGGGCACCGGGACGGCCTACGCGAAATAGGCGCCCCACCCGGGTGGGTGGAGCGCCTGTTCCGATCAGAGCGAGCGGCGGGAATTGAACCCGCGTAAACGGCTTTGCAGACCGTTGCCTCAACCACTCAGCCACGCCCGCCTCGTCCTAGAGAGTGCCCGGTTCGACCGATGTTGCCCAGAGTTACGCTCGCCGTGAGCGAAATGCCGTCGCGCCGACTGGGCGGCAGCGACCTGGCCCTATGCGATGATCAATGCCATGTCTCGGCCACGACCGCTTCCGCATGACCCGATCGCCGAAGCGCACCGGCAATGGACCGGGCACGGCTGGGGCGCGGTGGCCGACGGAATGGCCGCGGTGACATCGCTGGTGCGGGCGCAGCAGATCGTCATGGCCAGGGTCGACGAGGCGCTGAAACCCTCGGGCCTGACCTTCTCCCGCTACGAACTGCTGCAACTGCTCAGTTTCAGCAAGACCGGCGCGCTGCCCATGGCCAAGGCCAGCGCGCGTCTGCAGGTGCATCCGACCAGCGTGACCAATACCGTGGACCGGCTCGAGGCGGCCGGCCTGGTGGTCCGGGTGCCGCATCCGAGCGACCGGCGCGCGACGCTGATCGAAATCACCGACGCGGGAAGGACATCGGTGGCCGAGGCGACCGCGGCCCTCAACGCCCAGGTGTTCGCCGAGCCCGGCCTGCCGCCGGACCGGATCCGCGCCCTGCTGACCCTGCTCGCCGAGTTCCGGCACGAGGCGGGCGACTACGAGGTTCCCGACACAGAAAACCTCGCATTCCACGCGACCTGGCAACCGACCGGCGAATCACCGGCCGACCCGCTTGGCAGCTAGCGGAAATTGGTCCACGATGTAGCCCATGGTGCTGGTCCTGGGGGTATCGGCGGGTGCGGGTGGTGCCCGCGCCGTGCTGACCCACTCCGATCAGCCGCATCTGCCCCCGGTGGACCGGCTCCGGCTACCGCGCAGGGCGGGCGGCTCGGTCGACGAGGCGGTGTTGTCGGTGATCCGCCGGATGCGGATCGCGGCACTGGCGCGCGACGAGTGTGTCACCGCGACGGCGGTCACCTGCCGCAGCGAGTCGCACGCCGACGCGATCCGGGCGGCGATCGGTAGGTCCGAGGTCGGCATCGTCGACGAACCGCTGGCGCAGCTGCGCTATCTGCGCTTCACCGGGATGCTGCCCGACTGCGATTCGGTGATCCTCTACGACCTGGGCTGCTCGGGTCTCACTGTCACCCATGCCGATTGCCGCACCGACACGATCCTGGCGAGCAGGCGCAGCACGGTCCTCAGCGGCGACGGTTACGACGCGCTGTTGCGCTGGCAGCTCGCCCGCGGCGGCGTGCTGGCCGACGCGCGCACCACCAGGGCGCATCGCGAGTCGCTGAGCCGGGCCAGGGTGGTGACGGCGACCGACGCGGACACCGGCGGTCGCGCCGTGGTGACCCGCAGCGACCTGGCCGAGCTGTGCGAGGCGGGGCTGCATCATTCGGCGTCGTTCGTGCGTCAGCTGGTCGAGGAGACGGGCGTGCGGCCGGGCGCGCTGGTGCTGCTCGGCGGGTGCACCCGCAATCCCTCGCTGCGCGCCGATCTGGCCCAGCGGATCGGGCTGCCGATCGTCTACGACCCCGAGCCGGACTATGTCTCCGCGCGCGGTGCGGTCCTGCTGGCCGCGCAGCGCCCACCGGCTCGCCTGCGCATGCCGCGCCTGCGGGCGGGCAGCGCGGTGGTCACGCGCGAGACCCGCCCCCGGCCGGGCAGGCGAAAACTCATCGCCGCGATGGCGGTGACGGCCACGCTCGGCGGCACGGTCGCCGGCCTGCTCGGCACCGACGACCCGTCGGCGCGGTCCCCCGAACCGGGAACCGCGCCGACGACTGCCCAGCTCACCGACGATTCGCTGCGGCTGAAACAGAACTAGCTGTTGGTGAAGTTCGGCGCGCGCTTCTCGACGAAGGCGGCCATGCCTTCCTTCTGATCGTCGGTGGCGAACAGCGAGTGGAACACCCGGCGCTCGAACAGCACACCCTCGGTCAGGGTGGTCTCGAAGGCCCGGTTGACGGCCTCCTTGGCGATCATCGCGACCGGCAGCGACATCGAGGCGATGGTCTGGGCGGTCTCGAGCGCGGCGTCGAGCAGCTGGTCGGCGGGCACGATCCGGGACACCAGCCCGGCGCGCTCGGCTTCCTCGACGCCGAGGGTGCGGCCGGTCAGGATGAGATCCATGGCCTTGGCCTTGCCGACCGCGCGGGTCAGCCGCTGCGAGCCGCCGATGCCGGGGATCACGCCGAGCTTGATCTCGGGCTGACCGAACTTGGCGGTGTCGGCGGCGATCAGGATGTCGCACAGCATCGCCAGCTCACAGCCGCCGCCGAGGGCGAAGCCCGCGACCGCCGCGATGGTCGGCTTGCGGAAGTTCGCCAGTCGATCCCAGCCCGCGAAGGCGTTGGCGGAGAACATGTCCATGTAGGACTTGTCGGCCATCTCCTTGATGTCGGCGCCCGCCGCGAAGGCCTTCTCCGAGCCGGTGATGACAACCGCGCCGATGGAGTCGTCGTTCTCCAGCTCGTCGAGCGCGGCGATGACGTCCTCGAGGACCTGCGCGTTGAGAGCGTTGAGCGCCTTGGGCCGGTTCAGCGTGATCCAGCCGACCGCGCCCTTGCCCTCGCCGCCGCCCTTGCGCTCCAGCAGAATCGTCTCGAAATCGGTCACCAGGCACCCTCTTGTTCTTCAGTGGTCACGGATGGTGCAGACGATACCGAGCCCGGCCGCCCCTCGGCCACGCGGGCAAACCGGCTAGTAGGCGTGGCGGAATGCCCGGTGTGCCCGAGCCGCTGAGGCACAATCGGGGCATGGCCACCGACCAATTCGCGCGGATCACCCGGCTGCGCGCGCTGATCGAGCACGAGAACACCGGCGTGGACGAGCGGGCGACGGCCCAGCGCATGCTCGACCGGATTCTGCGGAAGTCCCACGGCGACACCGTCGCCGCCGCGGCGCCGGATCGCGTGTACGGCGCCAGGCACCACCGGCCGGGCAGGCACGCGAGCACCGCCTCGATCGTCGAGTCGGTCCGCGACGACATCGCCTTCGCCCGGACCTTCGCCGTGGTCGGCGGGCCGGGCGAGCTGACGGTGCACAGCCCGCTCGCGGCCGCGCCCGCCGAGCTCACGGTGGCGGTGAGCACGCCGTTCGCCGATCAGATCGTCGTCACCATCGCCGATATCCCGCCCGCGTGGGGCTGGGAGTCCGACGAGTTCGACCGCACCACCGCGACCGCGGATCTGCGCCGCCTCGCCGACGAGCTGGCCGAGATCATCGACAGCTACAACCACAACGGCGCCGACGTGGGCCCGCGGTTCTTCCGCACGATCCGCGCGCAGGAGACCACGCTGATCCGCTGATCAGTCCGGCTGCCCCGGCCCGGCGAGCAGCACGATCAAGCCGACGGTGAGCACGACCGCGCCGATCGCCAGCACCACACTGGCGACGACCGGACCGCCGTCGGTCCGCTCGGCCACCGTCTGTCCCACCGCGATCGCCACCGCCGCCGCCCCGCCGAGCACCAGGACCGGTTCTCGCCGCGCCGCGTACAGCACCAGAAAAGCCACCCCGACCAGGGCGGTCAGCGCGGGCCGCCACAGCGATTCGCCGGGTGTCACCGATTGCGCCCCGCCCACCATGATCAGTCCGCCGATCAGGTACCCGGCCCAGTCGGCGACGAACAGCCGCGTCCAGGCCAACCCGATCCACAGCGCGCCGAACAGCATCAGCAGCACGCCCGGCCACGCGGACCGGTAGTCGAACACCGCCGAGGTGGTGGTCACCGCGCTCGCGACGCCGAATCCGCCCATCGCGACCATCCCGAGCACGGTCGGCACCAGCAGATACCCGAGCACCGCGACGAGTAACCCCGCGACCGCGGCCGCGATCTCGGCCTCGTCGCCGAAGGCCGTGACCACCGCACCGCAGACCATGCCGGCGGCCAGCACCAGCAGTACCGCCGCGAGTCGGCTGCGCCCCGCCGACGCGATCGGCACCCGCCGGAAGATCCCGTCGCACCCACCGGCCAGCAGGACCGCACCGGTAATCGCACACCCGGCCACGACCAGCAGCAACACCACCCGTCCGGTCTGCGCCACGTCCGACCACGCCCGCCCGAGGAACAGCACCACCCCGGCCGCCACCAGGCCCGCGCCCAGATACGCGACGATCTCGGCGATCATCCGGCCCGCGCTCGCCCGGCCCGCCCGGTCCTCGGCATCAACCGCCCGCAGCACCGCACCGCGCTGGTCGCCGCTGATCACGCCCGCCGCCACCAGCCGCTCCAGCGCCACACCCACCCTGTGTTCGCGAACCATCCGTCGAGTATGTCGACCGGGGTATGCGATTCGGCCGAATCCCGCGCGCCGCGTTTCGCGCCGGAGTGACGCAGTTCATACTACAATTAGTTGGACGTCCTAGTATTGGTCGTACTATCTGCTGCGGAGGCAGTCATGAGCGAGTCCAGCGCCCTGCATGTGCCGGTCCATCCCGTGCGATTCGTGACCTCGGCGGCCCTGTTCGACGGGCACGACGCCGCGATCAACATCATGCGGCGCATCCTGCAGGCCCAAGGCGCCGAGGTGATCCATCTCGGCCACAACCGGTCGGTGCGCGAGATCGTCGACGCGGTGCTCGAGGAGGACGTGCAGGGCGTCGCGGTCAGCTCCTATCAGGGCGGGCACATCGAATTCTTCGAGTACCTGGCCACGGCGCTGCGCGAAGCGGGCGCGGGCGACGTGCGGATCTTCGGCGGTGGCGGCGGCGTGATCGTCGCCGAGGAGATCGAGCGACTGGCGCGCGCCGGGGTGCGGATCTTCTCTCCCGAGGACGGCCAGCGCCTCGGCCTGCCCGGCATGATCAACGAACTCGTCCGGGAGTGCGACGTCGACCTGGCCGCCACCCCGCCCGACCTCGACGTCCTCTACACCGGCGACCGGAACGCCCTGGCGCGCACCATCACCTGCCTCCAGCAGGGCGCGCTGCCCGCCGCTGACCGGACCGCGATCCTGGCCGCGGCGGCCAAGCGCCGGGTACCGGTGCTCGGCATCACCGGCACCGGCGGCTCCGGAAAGTCCTCGCTCACCGACGAATTGGTGCGCAGGCTGCGCACCGATCAGCAGGACAAGCTGCGCATCGCGGTCCTCGCGGTGGACCCGACCCGGCGCCGGGCGGGCGGCGCGCTGCTCGGCGACCGCATCCGGATGAACGCGCTCGACGGCGACCACGTGTACTTCCGGTCGCTGGCCACCCGGGGCAATCACGAACTGCCCGACGACATCGACACCATGATCGCCGCCTGCCGCGCCGCGGGCCACGACCTGGTGATCCTGGAGACCCCCGGCATCGGCCAGGGCGACGCGGGCATCGTCGACCACGTCGACGTGGCGCTGTACGTGATGACGCCGGAGTTCGGCGCGGCCTCCCAGCTCGAGAAGATCGACATGCTCGACTACGCCGACGTGGTCGCGGTCAACAAGTACGAGCGCCGTGGCGCGGCGGACGCGGTCCGCGATGTCGCGCGCCAATTGATCCGCAACCGTGGCGAATTCGGCGCGCAGCCGGCCGACATGCCGGTCTACGGCACCAGCGCGGCCACCTTCGACGACGACGGCGTCACCGCCCTCTACCAGCACCTGACCGGGCTCCTCGGCGCGCGCGGGCTACCGCTCGAACAGGGCGCGCTCCCCCGGGTCGACACCTTGGTCTCGACCCGGTTCGCCCAGCTGGTGCCCCCGTCCCGGGTCCGCTACCTGGCCGAGATCGCCGAGACCGTGCGCTCCTACCACGCCGACACCGCCGCGGAAGTCGCTGCGGCCCAGCGTGTTCAGCGGCTGCGGCTGGTGCACGAGGAACTGCCCGGCGACGCCGCCGTCGCCGACCTGCTGACCGCCGCGCGCGACACCCTCTCCCCCGCGTCGACCGCGCTGCTGGCCGAATGGCCCACCGTCACCGCGAGTTACGCGGGTGCGGAACAGATCGTGCGGGTCCGCGATCGCGAGATCCGCACCCCGCTGCGGCGGGAATCCCTGTCCGGCTCCAGCATTCCGCGCGTCGCCCTGCCGCGCTACACCGACGACGGCGAACTGCTGCGCTTCCTGCGCGCGGAGAACCTGCCGGGCCGGTTCCCGTTCACCGCCGGGGTCTTCCCGTTCAAGCGGGACAACGAGGACCCGGCCAGGATGTTCGCCGGGGAGGGCGATCCGGCGCGGACCAACCGGCGGTTCAAGGTGCTCAGCGCGCACGCCGAGGCGACCAGGCTGTCCACCGCGTTCGACTCGGTCACCCTCTACGGCCACGATCCGGCCGAGCGTCCCGACATCTACGGCAAGGTCGGCACCTCGGGTGTCTCGGTGGCCACCATCGAGGACATGCGCACGCTGTTCGACGGTTTCGACCTGTGCGCGCCGACGACCTCGGTGTCGATGACCATCAACGGACCGGCCCCGACCATCCTCGCGTTCTTCCTCAACACCGCGATCGACCAGGCGCTGGACCGGTTCACCGAGGCCGAGGGGCGCGCGCCGACCCCGGACGAGGCGGCCGAGGTCAGGGCGCGCACGCTCGCGACCGTGCGCGGCACCGTGCAGGCCGACATCCTCAAGGAGGACCAGGGGCAGAACACCTGCCTGTTCTCCACCGAGTTCAGCCTGCGGATGATGACCGACGTGCAGGAATGGTTCGTGCGCAACGATGTGCGCAATTTCTATTCGGTGTCGATCTCCGGATATCACATCGCCGAGGCCGGGGCGAACCCGATCAGCCAGCTCGCCTTCACGCTGGCCAACGGCTTCACCTATGTGGAGACCTACCTCGCGCGCGGGCTGGCGATCGACGACTTCGCGCCGAATCTGTCGTTCTTCTTCTCCAACGGCATGGACCCCGAATACACCGTGATCGGCCGGGTCGCCCGGCGGATCTGGGCGGTCGCGATGCGCGACCGGTACGGCGCGGGCGAACGCGCGCAGAAACTGAAGTATCACGTGCAGACCTCGGGGCGTTCGCTGCACGCGCAGGAAATGCAGTTCAACGACATCCGGACCACGCTGCAGGCGCTGATCGCGGTCTACGACAATTGCAACAGCCTGCACACCAATGCCTTCGACGAGGCGGTGACGACTCCCACCGAGGATTCGGTGCGGCGCGCGCTGGCCATCCAGCTCATCATCGCCAAGGAATGGGGGCTGGCGGTCAACGAGAATCCGCTCCAGGGCAGTTTCGTCGTCGACGAGCTCACCGATCTGGTCGAGGAGGCGGTGCTGCTGGAATTCGAGCGGATCAGTGAACGCGGCGGGGTGCTCGGCGCGATGGAGACCGGGTACCAGCGCGGTCGCATCCAGGACGAGTCGATGCGCTACGAACAGCGCAAACACGACGGGTCCCTGCCGATCGTCGGGGTGAACACCTTCCGTGGGCACGACGACGAGGCCGCGCACGGGCCGCTGGAACTGGCCCGCGGCACCGAGCAGGAGCGCCGTTCCCAGCTGGACCGGCTGCACACATTCGTCGACGAGAACGCCGAACGATCCCATCGCGCGCTGGCCAGGTTGGCCGAGGTCGCCCATACCGACGGCAATATCTTCGAGGTACTGATGGACGCGGCGCGGGTGTGCACCCTACAGCAAGTCACCGATGCTTTCTTCGCTGTCGGTGGTCAGTATCGACGGACCGTCTGAAGCGATCGCCGCGAGCACGAATCCGTACACACCCGGCGCGCGCGTGTGACAATTGCCGCCAGCACCAGCCAGCGGCGGCGATGGGACGTACAGCAATGGACCTGACCGACCTCGACATCATCGATGCGCACATCCATCAATGGGATCCGAGAGCGACGCCGCGCGAATTCAGCAAGCTCGCCACCCTGCTGCGCTACCTGCCGCTGCCGATCGATATCGCGGCGAAGCTGGCGCCGCGGCGCGACCGCGAATTCGTCGGCGATCCCACCGCCTACACCGGCCCGTATCTGCCCGCCGACTATCGCGACGACCTGGGGAAAACAGCGGTCCGCGGCATCGGGCACTGCGAAGTGGAATGGACCGGCTGGAAGCCCGACGAGACCCGCTGGGTGGCGAGCCTGCCGTTCGGCGTCGACACCCCGTCCCTGACCGCCATCATCGGGGCGGCCGATCCCGCCGCCGCGGACTTCGGCGCGGTGCTCGACGCGCACCAGTCGGCCTCGCCGCTGCTGCGCGGGATCAGGTCCATGGTCGCCCACCACCCCGATCCGGGCGTGAAGTCGTTCGCGCCGACCGACGGTCACCTGACCTCCCCCGGCTTCCTGAACGGCTTCGGCCTGCTCGCCGAGCGCGGCCTGTCCTTCGACGCCTGGGTGTACTCCGGGCAGCTGGCCGAGGTGACCGCGCTGGCCGAGCGCTTCCCCGAGGTCACGATCGTGCTCGACCACCTGGGGACGCCCGCGGGCATCTTCGGCCCGGTCGGCAAGGACACCGGGCATACCGCCGCCCAGCGCGCCGCGCTGTTCGACCGCTGGCGCGACGACCTCACCGATCTGGCCGCCCAGCCCAATGTGGTGACCAAGATCAGTGGCCTGATGATGCCGGTCCTCGGACACCCGGTGCCTCCGCGCGGCGTCCCGACGCCGGTGCCCACCCTGATCGACCGGGTTCGCCCGATGCTCACCCACGCGCTGACGGTGTTCGGCGCGAACCGGCTGATCTGGGGCTCGAACTTCCCGGTCGACAAGCCGATCACCAGCCTCACCGGCGCGGTCGAGACCGTCGCGGGCGTACTCACCGAGGCCGGGGTGGGCGCCGAGGACCTGCGGAAGGTGTTCGGCGGCAATGCGGTCCGGATCTACCGCATCGACACGGCGGCGACGGAGTGACGGCCGTGTCGGTGGCCCGGTTTAGCATCGCCGCATGAAGGCAACCGGCACGTTCGAAGTCACCGCGTTCGACCCCACCGACCTGCGGCCGCAGCCGCCCATCGACACCGGGCTGCCGGTCGGCGTCACCCTGATGACGAAGGTCTACGCCGGCGAGATCACCGGCACCTCGGCGACGCTGTTCACCGCGGCGTTCGACATGTCTACCGGCGCGGGCACCTACATCGCCATGGAGTCCTTCGAGGGTGCTCTGGCAGGCAGGTCCGGCGCGTTCAACTTCGTCCACTCCGCCACCACCGGCGGCACCGATCGCACCGACGAGTTCTTCCACATCGTCCCCGCCAGCGGCACCGGCGACCTCGCCGGCATCACCGGCACCGGCGCCCTCTACGTCGACGCCACCGGCGGCCACCACATCTGGTTCGACTACGAGCTGCCCTGACTCAGCTGTCGAATTCCTGGTACAGCGAACGCAATTCGCGCAGGCCGGTCGCCGCGGTCTGTTCGTCCTCGGTGGACATGCGCAGGGCGCGCCGCAGCGGGATCGGGTCGAGATCCTCGATGACGGCGTGGAATTCGACGCGGGGCAGTTCGGGGAGGTGCAGATCGTCGCCGTAGGGGTCGTCGGATTCGTCGGTGCGGGCGGACTTCTCGACGCCGCCGATGAGGGTGTCGAGGTCGAGGCCGCGCAGGGTGAGGATCTCGCCGGGTTGCTCGTCGAGGCGCTCGGCGAGCAGGTAGCAGACCGCGGCGACGTGCTTGCACGGCCAGCCCATGTCCGGGCAGCTACAGGAGAAGTCGAGCTCGGACGCCGTGGTGGGCAGCAGGTGCGGGCCGAGCGCGGGCGGCAGTGCGCCGGAGGCGATCTCGGCGAGCATGCCGGGCGCCGCCCTGATCTCGGCGAGCAGCAGGTCGATCTCCTCCGCGCGCAGCGGCCGCATCGCCAGGACCGAGGTGAACGGGCTCGGCTGGCTGCCCTGCACCTCGGCGGTGACGGCACCGCGTTCGATCCGGTAGTTCACCACCTGGCCGACCCTGGCGTAGGTGCGCCCGCGCGAGAGCCTGCCCGCGTCGGCCACCTGCTCCACCGCGTCCAACAGGGAGCGGCCCCACCAGGTCCGGCCGAAGCCGCCGCGCGCCGCGGCACCACCGGTGACCGGCCTGCGCGGCCCGAACTGACTGAAATCGGCCACTAGTCGCCCACCGCCTCGGCGCCGAGGGTGAACAGTTCGCGCAGTTCGTCGGTGCTCAGTTCGGTGATCCAGTTCTCGCCCGCGCCGACGGCGAGCTCGGCCAATTGCTTCTTCCCGCTGATCATCTCGTCGATCCGCTCCTCGATGGTGTCCACGCAGACCAGCTTGCGGACTTGCACCGCGCGCTGCTGGCCGATCCGGAACGCCCGGTCGGTGGCCTGGTTCTCCACCGCCGGATTCCACCAGCGGTCCAGGTGGATCACGTGATTGGCGGCGGTGAGGTTGAGCCCGGTGCCGCCCGCCTTGAGCGAGAGCAGCATCAGCGGCGGGCCGTGCTCGGTCTGGAACCCGGTCACCATCTCATCGCGACCCTTCTTGGACACCCCGCCGTGCAGGAACGGGATGGGGGTGCCGAAGCGCTCGGTGAGGAACGGCAGCACCAGGTCGCCGAACTCGCGGAACTGGGTGAACAGCAGGGCCTTCTCGCCGTCGGCGACGACGGCGTCGAGCACGTCCTCGACCAGGGCGAGCTTGCCGGAGCGGTGGCTGCCGCGGCGCAGGATCGGCGAGCCGTCGCCGAGGAAGTGCGCGGGGTGATTGCAGACCTGTTTGAGCCGGGTCAGCGCGCCGAGCACCGCGCCCTTGCGCGCCATGCCCTTCGCGTCCTTCAGTTTGGCCAGCATGTCGTCGACGACGGCCTGGTAGAGCGCGGCCTGCTCGACGGTGAGGTTGGCCCGCACCGTCATCTCCAGCTTCTCCGGCAGATCGCTGATGACGGCCGGATCGGTCTTGAGCCTGCGCAGCACGAACGGGTCGGTGATCAGCCGCAACCGGTCGACGGCCTGCTGATCGCGTTCGCGTTCGATCGGCACGGCGAACTTGGCCCGGAACGACTGCGGGCTCCCGAGCAGTTTCGGCATGGCGAAGTCGAACAGCGCGCGCAGTTCCTCCAGGCGGTTCTCCACGGGCGTTCCGGTGAGCGCCAGCCGGTGTCGCGCCGGCAGTGCGCGCGCCGCGCGCGACTGGCGGGTGGCGGCGTTCTTGATGTGCTGGGCCTCGTCGAGCACGATCCGCTCCCACCGCTGCTCGCTGAGCAGGGTCGCGTCGCGGGCCAGCAGGGCGTAGGTCGTCACCACCAGGTCCGCGTCGGCCACCGCTGAGGCGAAGGCCGTGCCGGTGAGCCTGCCCGGTCCGTGGTGGACGAGCACCCGCAGGTCGGGGGTGAATCGCTGGGCCTCGCGCTGCCAGTTGCCGACCACCGACATCGGGCAGACCAGCAGGGTGGGGCCGACTGCAGCGGGACCGGCGTCGACCGTGCTCGTCTCGCGTTCGTGCGCGAGCAATGCCAGTACCTGCACCGTCTTGCCCAGGCCCATGTCGTCGGCCAGGATCGCACCGCAGCTGAGCCTGCTCATCGTGGCCAGCCAGCTCAGGCCGCGTTCCTGATAGGGCCGCAGCTCGGCTTTCAGACCGACCGGCACCGGCACCGGCTCGGGTTCGCCCTCCCTGGCGAACAACTCGGCCGCCCAGCCGACGGCGGTGATCTCGGTGACCGGCACATCGTCGACGCGTTCGGCGGCCAGTTCGCCGATCATGTCGGCCAGCGTGATCGGTGTGTCGTCGGCGTGCAGCGCGACGTAGCGGGCGGCCGCGGCGAGCACCCGGTGGTCGGCCTGCACCCACTCCCCGCGCAGCTGCACGAGGTCGGACTTGCTGCGGATCAGCCGTTCCATCTCGGCCTTGGTGAGCACAAGGTCGCCGAGCGCCAGTTCCCAACGGTAGGACAGCAATCCGCTCAGGCCGACGGTGGTCTCGGCGGCGGCCGGACTGCTCACCCGCAGCCGCATGCTCGGTTCGGCGATGTTCCAGGCGCGCGGCAGCAGCAGGCGGATACCGGCCTCCTGCAGGGCGTGCGCGCCGTGCGCGACCAGGTCGGCGACGACGGCGGTGGGCAGCAGCAGGTCGAGCCCGCGCGGGTCGGTGGGCAGGTCGCGCAGGCGTGGATACGCCTTGCGGGCGTGGCCGAGTTTCTCCGCCGCGGTCCGGACGAGAACCGGATCATCATCGAGGACAACGGGTTTGGGCGCGTCGTCGACCGGGCGCAGGCAGAC
The DNA here is from genome assembly GCF_040654235.1 of Nocardia sp. NPDC050718. Lineage (NCBI taxonomy): Bacteria > Bacillati > Actinomycetota > Actinomycetes > Mycobacteriales > Nocardiaceae > Nocardia > Nocardia sp. NPDC050718. The sequence goes on from NZ_JBFAHQ010000008.1 coordinate 43,021, forward strand.
CTGCAACCGCCACAGCGCCACCGATTCGTCGACGGCGCCGAACTCGCCGTCGGGTTCGCACAGGCGCAGGACCAGTTCCGGTTCGTCGGCGGCGTAGCCCGCCCGCCACTGGTCCAGCGTCTCCGCCAGCCGGTAGGAGCCCGTCTCGAGCGGGGTGTCACCGACCAGGGCCTGCAGCAGCGGGTGCGTGAGCGTGCGGTGGGCGAGGTATTCGCGCGCGATCGGGTCGGTGAGCTCGGTGACCAGGTCCTCCAGCACCGCCGACGGCGACCCCGCCACGCGCAACGCGGCGGGCATCGCGGCGGCCAGCTCGGCCAGCCACGCCCGCTGCCGCTGCCCGCCGACCAGCCGCCAGCGCACCCACCACTGGCCGTCGGCCCGCTCGACCTGCGGCACCACCCGGCCCGCCCGCACCCACCGCTCGACACCGCGGGCGACATGCCCGAGGAAGCGCAGATCGCCGGCGATGTGCTCGCGCCCGAGCCTGCTGCGCAGCACGACGGCCGCCGTCGGCGGCGCGAGCGCGTGCGCGCGCACCTCGGCGGTACCGGACTGCCCCGCGGCATCGACGACGAGCACCTCGGCGCGATGCCGGAACCTGGCGCGTTCGAGGATGTCGCCCAGCACCGAGCCGACCGCCACCGGCTCCCCGTCGTGCCACAGCAGCAGGCCCGACCCGGGGGACCACAGACCGTGCAGCATGGGCTCCATCCAAGCAGTCGGCACCGACAACCGGCGCGGCGCCTCCTCCCCCTGGATTTCTCGCCGATCCCGGAACATACTTGGATATCCCCTGGTCACGGGCCGGACCATCCACCGGCGACAACTGCATAACGACCCAGGCGAACCGGGCTCGCTCCGGCTCGGCCGATGAACCCCCTGTAATGCGTGTGGAGGGCAGTGATGACGATTCTGCTCCAGGTTCTCGAGCAGAGCTATACCCCGACAACCCCGTGGGAACGGCGCAAATTCACTTTCATCGACACCGGAAAGATCGTCGGCATGCGCCTGGACGGCCAATCCGGTGTGTGGCTCGACCTGTCCAGACCCGGCGAATCCCAGCGTCTGGCGCACACGGTCGATCCGCGCGAGTCGATCACCTTCCTGTTGACCGTGTTCGCCAAGATCGCCGAATGCGAGGACCGTGGCGGGTCCTGGCTGGTCGGCCACGACGGCACGCACGTGTCCTCGATCGCGGCGACGCGGTTCCCACCGAATTCCAGCGAAGTGGCCGCCGACGACATCCTCGCCCGCGCCTGGCTCTAGACCCCGCGCGGGTTGTTGTCGGTGCCTCCGACTACAACCTGCAGGTATGCGGACTCGGGCCTGGCTGCTGGTGCCCGCGGTCGCGGGCTGTGCCGTTCTCACCCCGGATGAACCGGCCACTCCGGCACCCGGCAGTCCAACGCGTGCCGAGGTGACGGCCCGCAAGAGTCCGAGTTGCCCGACCGACATCGGACCGCGCAGGAATATCGAATACCTGCGAGTGGGGGAATGCAATGTACGGGGAAATTCAAGAAGGCGAGAATGGACAAGCGCCGCCGATCAAGAGTTGCGACACTTCTATTCATCCAAATTTCCCGGTAGTCGAGCCGGGCGATCACCGAAGTGGACAAGACCCAGAATCCCGTCAAGGTCATCCTGTCCACCGACTGGGTCATCGTCGCCGGAATCTCGAACGATCATGTCCAATCGCTCGGCCGGTACAGCCTCGCCTCGACCACCGTGGTGGTCGACCAGCCAGGTGCGGCCGGATCACACCAGATCGAGCTGAAGCAGCAGTCCCCTATCTGCGATATCTACAATTTCCATACCGCCGCCGACTACGGCAACATGGCCCAGGCCGCCGTGAACACCATGGCGCCGAGCGAGGAACTCGGCCTTGCCAAGTCGTTCCTGGTCTACGGTTCCGGCGCGGTGCACTCCTGGTCGGGTTCGAATAGGTGGGGATATGACTGACAAGAACAGCGGGACGAATGATGCGCTGGTGCCGGCAACCTTCGGCGTCATCGCCGGCGGCATGCTGGCGGTGATCGCCTATTTCCCCCTGGTCGCGCTGCTGCAGAATGCCTTCGACGTCCCCGAGCTCACGGCGACTCCCAAGAAATACCGAGGCGACACGGAACCGATTTCGCCGTGGTATTGGGTGACATGGCTGGTACCGGTACTCATTGCGATTCCCGCCGGGTGGGCATTGTCCCGGTGGCGGCGCGTCCGGGTCTTCGCACTGGCAGCCACGGTGACGATCGTCCTCGGCGCTGCCGCGGTCGCCGCTGTCGTGATTTCTTTCGAGATCAACGGATTCGCGCCCGACTGACCTGACCGGAGTAGCCGGGTCAGAGTGGCCGCGGTCCCCAGACCCGAACCCAGCGTGCTGAGGGCGCTGGTGTCCTTCTGATGGTCGCCGGACAGTGTGGTTTGCAGCTTCTGGATCGGCAGAACCAATCCCGGTAACCAACGAATCCAACTCGGCCACAATATATTTCAACACAACACTACAACTACGACATCGCCTCAGGAGAACGCCGTTACAGTACGAGCCGATGGGCGGCACCGCCCGGACCAGACCCCGCGCGGGTTTGTTGTCGGTGCCTCCGACTACAACCTGCAGGTATGCGGACTCGGGTGTGGCTGCTGGTAATGGTGCTCGCGGTCGCGGGCTGTGGCGTTCTCGCCCCGGATGAACCGGTCACCCCGGCACCCGGCAGTCCGACGCGTGCCGAGGTGACCGCCCTGCTCGACCAGGTGCGAGTGATCGCGGCCCGCCCGCGGCCCGGCGGCTACGAACGTGGTTGCAAGGCGGGTCAGGCGTGTGTGTTCGGCACCGCTTGGTCCGATGACACCGAGGCCCCCGGCGGCCACGACGGCTGCGATACGCGCAATAACGTCCTCGCCGCCCAGCTGCGGGAGGTGGTGCTGCGCGGTCGCTGTGTCGTCGTCGAGGGCGTCCTCAGTGATCCCTACACCGGCACCGATATCGCCTTCCGCAAGTCCGACGGCGGGCGCGTCCAGATCGACCACGTCTACCCCTTGGCCGCCGCCTGGGACATGGGCGCCGCCGCCTGGCCGCCCGCGCGGCGCCTGCGCTTCGCCAACGATCTGTCGGTGAACCTGCTGGCCACCGGCGCCGCCACCAACCAGTCCAAGGGTGACGACACCCCGGCCGACTGGCTGCCCCCGGCCCGCGCCAACCACTGCTTCTACGCCGCCAAGTACCTCACGGTTGCCGTCGATTACGACCTCCCGATCACCGCCGCCGACAACGCCGCCCTCCACGACATCGCCCGTGGGTGCCCTTAGGACCGAGTGGTCGGCGCCGGACGAGTCGGCATCCGCTGCCGAGTCGGCACGCCGTCACCGACCGCGACGCCCGGTTCGATCGCCCCGCCGGGTCAGCGCTGCGTACCGGGTCAGCGCCGGCTCAGTCAGCGCCGGCTCAGGCGCCCGTGGCGACCGGCCGCTTCGGGTCGTTGGACCACTGCGACCAGGAGCCCGGGTACAGGGTGGCCGGGATGCCCGCGACGGCGAGGGCCGCGACCTGGTGGGCGGCGGTGACGCCGGAGCCGCAGTACACCGCGACCGGGCCCTCGCCGAAGGCGGCGAAGCGGGCGCGCAGGGCGTCGGCGGTGTGGAAACGTCCGGTGGCGTCCAGGTTCTCGGCGGTCGGGGCGCTCACCGCGCCGGGGATGTGCCCGGCCTGCGGGTCGACCGGCTCCACCTCGCCGCGATAGCGTTCGCCCGCGCGGGCGTCCAGGAGCACGCCGGACCAGCCCGCCGCGGCGTCGGCGTCGATCACCGGCAGGCCGCCGGGGCGGACCACCAGGTCACCGGTCTCGGGGTCCGGCTCCGCGCCGGTGGCGAGCGCGCCGTCCGCGGCGGTCCAGGCGGGCAGGCCGCCGTCCAGGATGCGGACGTCCGCGACGCCGGCCCAGCGCAACAGCCACCAGGCCCTGGCCGCGGCCATCCCGCCGGTCGCGTCGTAGACCACCACCGGTTCGCCCTCGCCCAGTCCCCAACTGCGCGCGCACTTCTCGAAGGTGCCCGGATCGGGGAGCGGATGGCGGCCGCGCGCGGGCGCGGGCGCGGCGGCGAGCTCGGTCTCCAGGTCGACGAAGACCGCGCCCGGGATGTGCCCGTCGAGATAGTGCTGCGGGCCGTTCGGATCACCGAGCGCCCACCGCACATCGAGCAGGTGGATCTTCTTGTCCGCCAGTTCTTCCCGGAGTTCTTCCGGGGAGATCAATACCGCGCCCACTGCCACTCCTCACCACGTCGTACCCGCTGAAGCCCCCGCAGTCGCCACCCTACGCAGTGTGGCGGTGCACCGGTGCCGAACCTGCCCGCGACCTCGGCTTGGCGCCGATGGGTCTCGCGTCGGCGCCTGCCTTCTCGCCGGTCGGTCGACGAGGCCGTCGGCGTGCCCAGCCGGTTCGGCGAGGCACCGGCGGCGACGGCCAGGTCCGTCGGCCACATCTGCCGACCACCGGATCGCGAACTGGACCGACGCGGCCGACCTGCCGATCAGGCCACTTTCCCGGTACTGGCAGGCGACAGCGGCGGCCCGGACAGGCAATATCGGCACAATGTCGCAGGTCACCACCACCACGCCGGACGAGCTCAGCGAGCCGAGAGCGGGGATCGCGCAGCCGCTCGGCGCGGGCGCGATCACCGCGCTGGTCGGGTTCACCAGTTCGTTCGCGGTGGTGCTCAGTGGCTTGCGGGCGGTCGGGGCGAGTCCGGCGCAGGCGGCATCCGGGCTGATGATCCTGTGTTTCACGCAGGGCATCGGCATCCTGCTGCTCAGTTTCCGGTACCGGATCCCGATCACGCTGGCCTGGTCGACACCGGGTGCGGCGCTGCTGGCGAGCACCGGGCTGGTGGCGGGCGGCTGGCCCGGCGCGGTGGCGGCGTTCGCGGTGACCGGTGTGCTCGTCGTCATCACCGGGTTGTGGCAGCGGCTCGGGTCGCTGGTGGCGGCGATCCCGGTGCCGATCGCGCAGGCGATGCTCGCCGGTGTGCTCGTCCCGCTGTGCCTGGCGCCGGTGCAGGCGTTGCGCACCTCCCCCGCGGTCGTGGTCCCGGTCATCCTGGTGTGGCTGGTGCTGCAGCGGTACGCGCCGAAGTGGGCGGTGCTGGTCGCCTTCGTCACCGCGGCGGTCGGCACCGGGATCGACATCGCGGTCCGCGACCGTCAGCTCGACCTCGCCGCCATGGTGCCGACGCTGGAATGGACGGCGCCGCACTGGCATTGGCAGGCGATCGTCGGCATCGCGGTGCCGCTCTACATCGTCACGATGGCCTCGCAGAACATTCCCGGCGTCGCGGTGATGCGTTCGTTCGACTACCAGGTGCCGTGGCGCGCGTCGATGCTCGTCACCGGGATCGGCACCATCGCCGGCGCCGCGGCGGGCGGGCACGCGATCAACCTCGCCGCCATCAGCGCCGCCCTGTCGGCCGCCCCCAGCGCGAGCCCCGACCCGAAACGACGCTGGATCGCCGCCGCCACCGCGGGTGGGTCCTACCTGATCCTCGGCCTCGCCTCGGCCGCCCTGGTCACCCTGATCGCCGCCGCCCCGGCGGGCACCCTCGAAACCGTCGCGGGCCTGGCCCTGCTGGCCACCCTCGCCGCCGCCCTCACCGGCGCACTGTCCGACCCCGACCACCGCATGCCCGGCCTGGTCACCTTCCTGGTAGCCGCCTCCGGCACCACCCTATTCGGCATCGGCGGCGCCTTCTGGGCCCTCCTAGCCGGCCTCCTCATCCGCCGCTTCCTCCCGGCCGGCAAGTAGCTACGCGACCCGCAACGGCTGAATCGCCGCCAATGCCTCGCCGATCGCATCGCGCTCGATCTCGAGGTCGTGGCGATTCTGCAGGTTCAACCAGAAGATATCGCTCGTGCCGAAGTACCGGCCGAGTCGCAGAGCGGTGTCGGCCGTGATCCGTCGTTTCCCGTGCACGATCTCGTTGATCCTGCGCGGCGGCACACCGATCGCCACAGCGACCCGGTGCTGGGTGATTCCGAGCGGCTCGATGAAGTCCTCCATCAGGACCTCGCCCGGATGTACCGGCGCCAGCTTGCCCATCTCGTCACCTCCTTCAGTGGTAGCCCATAACGCATGGCGTTAATAACGACATGCGTTATCTTCCTCCCAGTGCACGCGGCGTGATCAGTTCGGGCCGGCGAGGCGGTCGAGGAGGGGGATGGTGCGGGGGCCGACGAGTTCGCGCATGACGAGGGCCATGTTGGTGCGTTCCACGCCGGGGATCTTGAGGATCTGGCCCGCGATGCGGTAGAGGTCGTCGGCGTCGCGGGCGACGATGCGGACGGTGAGGTCGGTGGAGCCGGTCATGCCGCAGACCTCGGTGACCTCGGGGACGTCGGCCAATTCGTCGACGACGGCGTCGAGCTGGTGCTGGTCGACGACCACCGCGACGAAGGCCGCCAGCGGGTAGCCGAGGGCGCGGGGTTCGACGCGCCGTTCGAAGCTGCCGAGGACGCCGCCGCTGTCCCAGCGGGCCAGCCGCGCCTGGACGGTGTTGCGGGACAGGCCGAGGCGGGCGGCCAGTTCGACGCCGGTGGCCCGGGGATTGGCGACCAGCTCGCGCAGCAGCCGGGCGTCGGTGGCGTCGAGAGTCACAGCGTCGGGTTCGCGACTGGTCATACAACGCAGTATGACAGCGCGCGACGGGCCCAGACCGTGCATTCTGCGCACTGCCGTGTCGGTCGCTTGCGCAGTCGGCTTTATCGTGGATGCTGAGTGATACACATCGCACTCAGCGATTGTCGTACTTGCATCGGCCCACAAGGCGCGATGGTGAGGAGGCGATCTCGATGTCGGAGAAACAGACCTACCCGGTCCAGTTGGTACAGCCGGACGGCAGACGGGTGTTCGATCGCGAACACGCCGCACTGGTCGCCGACATCGATGCCGAGCGGTTGCGACAGCTCTATCAGGACCTGGTCGTGACCCGCCGGATCGACGTCGAGGCCACCGCCCTGCAACGGCAGGGACAGCTCGGCCTGTGGCCACCGCTGCTCGGCCAGGAGGCCGCCCAGGTGGGCTCGGCACACGCCCTGCACCCCGACGACTACGTGTTCTGCTCCTACCGCGAGACCGCGGTGGCCTACGTCCGCGGCGTCCCGCCCGAGCAGCTGACCACCCTGTGGCGGGGCGCCGCCCACCACTGCTGGGACCCCGACGCGGTCAACATGACCAACGCCAACATCGTCGTCGGCTCGCAGGGCCTGCACGCCACCGGCTACGCCTACGCCGCCCATCTCGACGGCGCCGACATCGCCACCATCACCTATTTCGGCGACGGCGCGACCAGCCAGGGCGACATCGCCGAAGCGCTCGGCTTCGCCGCCACCTGGAGCGCGCCGGTGGTCTTCTTCTGCCAGAACAACCAGTGGGCGATCAGCGAACCGGTCGCGGTGCAGAGCCATGTGCCGCTGGTGCGCCGGGCCGACGGCTACGGCATCCCGGGCGTGCAGGTCGACGGCAACGACGTGCTGGCCGTGCTGGCCGTCACCCGCCAGGCGGTGGAGCGGGCCCGCACCGGCGGCGGCCCGACCTTCATCGAGGCGATGACCTACCGGATGGGCCCGCACACCACCGCCGACGACCCGTCGCGCTACCGCACCGCCGCCGACACCGAGTACTGGGAACACCGCGACCCGATCGAGCGCATCCGCCTGCTGCTCGACCGCGAGGGCCGGCTCGACCCGGAGTTCGAGCGCCGGGTCGCCGACACCGCCGACGACGTCGCCCGCCGCGTGCGCACCGCGACGCTGGCCATGCCCGACCCCGACCCGGCACGCATGTTCGACAACGTCTACGCGACCGAGCACCCCCTGATCACCGAAGAGGCACAGCAGTTCTCGGCCTACCTCGCCGAAGGAGCGCAGTCATGATCACCACCTTCGCCGCCGCCCTGAACACCGGCCTGCGCCGCGCCATGGAGGACGACGCCAAGGTGGTGCTGCTCGGCGAGGACATCGGCAGGCTCGGCGGCGTGTTCCGGGTGACCGACACCTTGCAGAAGGACTTCGGCGACAACCGCGTCATCGATACCCCGCTGGCCGAATCCGGCATCGTCGGAACGGCTTTCGGGATGGCGCTGCGCGGCTACCGGCCGGTGGTGGAGATCCAGTTCGACGGCTTCGTCTATCCCGCCTTCGACCAGATCGTCTCCCAGGTCGCCAAGATCCACTACCGCACCGGCGGCAAGGTGAAGGCGCCGTTGACGATTCGCATTCCCTTCGGCGGCGGCATCGGCGCGGTGGAGCATCATTCGGAATCGCCGGAGGTGTATTTCGCGCACACGGCGGGTCTGCGGGTGGTCTCGCCGAGCACCCCGGCCGACGCGTATTCGATGATCCGCCAGGCCATCGCGCTGGACGATCCGGTGGTGTTCTTCGAACCGAAGCGTCGCTATTGGGACAAATCCGACGTAGATTTCGACGGCGAACCGGATCTGCCGCTGCACCGGGCCAGGGTGTGCACGCGGGGCGCGGACGCGACCGTCGTCGCCTACGGCGGCACCGTCGCCACCGCGCTGACGGCGGCGAAGATCGCGGCCGAGGAAGGACATTCGCTGGAGGTGATCGATCTGCGCAGCCTTTCACCGATCGACGTCGACACGATCGCCGAATCGGTCGAGAAGACCGGCAGGCTGGTCATCGTGCACGAGGCGCCGGTCTTCGCCGGGCTCGGCGCCGAGATCGCGGCCAGGATCACCGAGCGCTGCTTCTATCACCTCGAGGCGCCGGTGCTGCGCGTCGGAGGCTACGACATCCCCTACCCCCCGGCTAAGCTCGAAAAGCACCACCTGCCCGACCCCGACCGCATTCTGGCGGCGGTCGATCGCTGTCTAGCCGCGTGATGAAAGGTGCCTGGAGTGCCCGAACAAGCCGCCGACGACGGTCATGTTCTCGAATTCCGCCTCCCCGATCTGGGCGAGGGTCTCGCCGACGGTGACCTGGTGTCGTGGGCCGTCGCCGTCGGCGACACGGTGGAACTGAACCAGACCATCGCGGAGGTGGAGACGGCCAAGGCGGTCGTCGCACTGCCGTCGCCGTTCTCCGGGGTGGTGGTGGAGCTGCTGGCGCAGCCGGGCGACACCGTGCCGGTCGGCGCGCCGCTGATCCGGGTGCGCAACGACCTCGAGGTCGCCGCGCCGCCGACGGCGGAGCAGGTCACCCGCAACGACGTCCTGGTCGGCTACGGCCCCGAGGCCGAAGCCACCTCGCGCAGACGCGCCGCCACCCCGGCGGCGGCGATGGCGGCGAGCACGCCGAGCACCCACCGCGCGGCGGCCACGCCCGCGGCCCGCAAGCTGGCCAAGGAACTCGGCATCGATCTGTGGTTCGTCGCGGGCTCGGGGCCGGAGGGCGCGGTCACCGTGGAGGACGTGCGCTCGGCCGTTCCGGTGACGGCGCCGCGCACCCCCGCGCGCGTCGGCGCGGCAACGCCGGCGCCGCTCGACGGACACTCCGGCGACGCCGACGGCGGGCTGATCGCGCCGACCGCGCGCGAGGAGCGCACCCCGATCACCGGCGTCCGCAAGCGCACCGCCGCCGCGATGCAGGCCAGCTCCCGCACCATCCCGCAGGCCAGCACCTTCGTCACCGTCGACTGCACCGCCTCGATGGAACTGCTCGACCACCTGCGCACGACCAAATCCTTCGAGGGCCTCACCCTCACCCCGCTGGCCCTGGTGGCCAAGGCGGTGCTGGCGGCGATCGCGGAATATCCGGGGATCAACGCCGCCTGGGACGAGCAGAACCAGGAGATCGTCACCAAGCACTACGTGAACCTGGGCATCGCGGTGGCGGCCGAGCGCGGCCTGCTGGTGCCCAATCTCAAGGAGGCGCAGTCGCTGAGCCTGCGCGAGCTGTGCCGGGAGATCGGCTGGTCGGCCGAGACCGCCAGGTCGGGCAACGCCACGCCCGCCGATCTGCGCGGCGGCACCTTCACCATCACCAATGTCGGGGTGTTCGGTGTCGACAGCGGCGTGCCGCTGGTGAATCCGGGTGAGGCCGCGATCCTGTGCCTCGGTTCGATCCGCAAGCGGCCGTGGGTGTTCCGCGACGAACTGGCCGTGCGCTGGGTCACCACACTGGGCCTGAGCTTCGATCACCGGATGGTCGACGGCGAGCTCGGCGCCCGCTTCCTCGCGACCACCGCCGGCTTCCTCGAGGACCCGTTGACGCTGCTCAGCCGCGTCTGAGCGATATATCCGACCCGTCACACCGCCGAAACACGACGCCCATCGGCGGTAAAAATGGCGGGCTACAAACGGGGGCATGAGCGAGTTACATCCCGTCGACACCCGGCTGCCGTTCGCGCGGCAGCTGGTGTTCGGCATCCAGCACGTCTTGATCATGTACACGGGATGTATCACCGTGCCGCTGGTGTTCGGCGCGGCGGCGGGCCTCGACCGGTCGACCATCGGACTGCTGATCAGCGCCGACCTGCTGGTCGCCGGGATCATCACGCTGGTGCAGAGCCTCGGTGTCGGCAAGCTGGCGGGCGCGCGCCTGCCGATCGTGTGCGGCGCGACCTTCGTCGGCCTGAACCCGATGATCCTCATCGCCAAGGAGTACGGCCTCGAGGCCGTGTACGGGTCGATGCTGATCGGTGGTGTCGTCGGCGTCGCGCTGGCCTGGCCGTTCGCCCGGGTGGTGCGGTTCTTCCCGCCGCTGGTCACCGGGACCGTGCTGACGGTGGTCGGCGTGTCGCTGATCGGGGTCGCCGGGGGCCTGATCATCGGCACCGACCCGAAGTCGCCGAGTTTCGCCGCGCCCTTGAACATCGGGCTGGCCGCGGTCGTCGTGCTGATCGCGGTCGGCTTCGTCTGCCTCGGGCGCGGGGTGTGGTCGCAGCTCGGCGTGCTCATCGCGCTGGTCGCCGGGATCGCGATCGCGATCCCGATGGGCCTGGTGACGACGAAGGGTATCGGTACCGCCGACTGGATCGGCATCCCGCAGCCGTTCCACTTCGGCGCGCCGCAGTTCCCGGTGACCGCCGTGGTGGCGATGAGCATCGTGATGGCCGTGGTGTTCGCCGAGTCCACCGCCAGCATGCTCGCGATCAGCGAGATCACCGGCAAGCCGATCAGCAAGGGCGATCTGGCCCGCGGCCTGGTCGGCGACGGCCTCTCGGGCGTGCTCGGCGGCGTCTTCACCGCGTTCGTCGACACGATCTTCAACCAGAACGTCGGCGCGGTGGCGGCGACGCGGATCTACAGCCGGTACGTGACCGCGGTGAGCGGCGCGATCCTGGTGGTGCTCGGGCTGGTGCCGCGGATCGGTGAGGTCGTCGCGGCGATCCCGAAGCCGGTGGTCGGCGGGGTCGGGCTGGTGCTGTTCGCGACGGTCGCGGTGGTCGGGGTCAATACGCTGCGTCAGGCCGATCTGCTCGACCGGGTGAACGCGACCATCGCCGCCACCGCGATCGGCATCGGCCTGCTGCCCGAGCTGACCAGCGGCATGTTCACCAAGTTCCCGACCTCGGCGCAGATCCTGCTCGACAGCGGGGTCACGCTGGGCGCGGGTGCCGCGTTCCTGCTGAACCTGATCTTCAATCACACCCGCCTGGGCACCATGGCCCGCGCTGCGATCGCCCCGGCCGCACCGGTGCCACCGCAGCCTGCCGTGGTCACCGGCTGACACCGGGCGCGACACCACGACTCGGCCTATTCTCGACGCAGCGGCATCGCGTCGGGAACGGGCCGAATTCGTCAGGTGGGCACCATGATCGAGATCAGCATCGTCGAGACCTCGGCCGCGCGAGCCGATGCGCTGCGCCCCGCGTGGCGGCCCGATCTGGTGCCTGGCGTCGCCACGGCCGTGCTGCTGCGGGCGATCGCGAAGGGGACCGCGTATCAGCTCGTCTCGGTCGGCGTCGTCGGCGTGGACAACACCACTCCCCTGTTCACGGCGCCGGTCACGGCCGCGACCGGCAGCTACGGGGTGGCCGCCCAGTACACCGCCGAGACGGAGGCGACCGATCCGGGCATCGTCTTCGTCAACGCCTTCGACCTGCCCGTGGCCCGGATCGACGAGTTCATCGGGCACTGGCACACCCGCGCCGGGCTGATGTCGCGCGCGCCCGGATTCCGGGACAACCGCCTGCACCGGGCCATCGACCCCGATGTCCGCTTCCCATTGATCAATATCGCGCACTGGGACGGCGAGCAGGCCTGGCACGCCGCGGGCGCGAACCCCGAGTTCCAGCAGCGGTTGTCGACCGCGCCCGGCTACGCCGTCGCCCATCCCGCGCTGTACACCGTGGTGGCGGAATTTCCCGCCGGACGGTGACGGGCGCCCGCTAGGGTGCGGACATGGAGATCGCAGGCAAGGTCGGCATCGTCACCGGCGCGGGCGGCGGCATCGGCGCCGCGCTCGCGCATCGGCTCGTCGCGGGTGGCGCGCGGGTCGTCGTCGCCGACATCGACGCGGATACCGCGGCGAAGGTCGCGGGTGAGCTGGGCGCGAACGCGGTAGCGGTCGGCGGTGACGTGGCCGACGAGCAGGTGATCGCCGAGCTCATCGCGACCGCGGAACGCGCGTTCGGCCCGGTCGATCTCTACTTCGCGAACGCGGGCATCGGCGGCGGACCCGGCCTGGAGAGCACCGAGGAGCAGTGGGCCGCGGCGCTGGAGGTGAACGTGCTGGCGCATGTGCGCGCCGCGCGGCTGCTGGTCCCCGGCTGGGTCGAACGCGGCGGCGGGTACTTCGTCTCCACCGCGTCGGCGGCCGGGCTGCTCACCCAGATCGGCTCGGCGCCCTACTCGGTGACCAAGCACGCGGCCGTCGGCTTCGCGGAATGGCTCTCGGTCACCTACGGCGACCAGGGTGTCCGGGTGAGCTGCCTGTGCCCGATGGGCGTGGACACCCGGCTGCTCAGCGGCGACCTGATCCCCGACGCGCCGGAGGCGGCCGCGCTGGCGATCAAGGCCGTGACGATGGCGGGCGCGGTGCTCTCGACCGAGGAGGTCGCCGAGACCGTCGTCGAGGCGATGGCCGCCGAGCACTTCCTGATCCTGCCGCACCAGGAGGTGCTGCAGATGTACCGCAACAAGGGCTCCGACTACGACCGGTGGATTTCCGGCATGCGCCGGTTCCAGGCGATGCTGCGCGGGTGAGTTCCGAGATCGGTCGGAACAATTCACCCGAGGTAGCCGCGCGATCGCTCGATCCCTGCCACGATGGTCGGTAGCCGCCGGTCACGATCCGTTGACCGGCGCAGATCTACGCGGAGATCCGGCGATGGCAACACTGGTGTACTTCAAGAAGGTTCGCGACGAAACCACGCAGGTCGAGTACCATTTCGGCCCCAGCCGCGACCAGCTCGATTCCTCGCTCGTGATCGATAAGACCACCTTCTCGGCGCTACCCGGCCCGCCCGGCTACAGTCCGGCGGGCCAGATCATCCTGCGCGCCCGCCGGGCCAGCGAATGGCCCGAAGTCGGCGTCATCGCCTCCTGAGCGCCGCTACTCGGTGACGAGTTCGGCCGCGGCGGTCCGCACGACCTCGGGGATCGCCACCGGTTTGCGGGTGTCGGCGTCGACGTAGACGTGCACGAAATCGCCCGTCGCGGCGAGCTCGAGCCCGGCCTCGGTCTCCTTGAAGATCGCCAGGTCGTAGGTGATGCTCGAGGTGCCGAGGCGGGCGATGCGCAGCCCGACCTTGAGCTGGTCGGGAAAGCTCACCGAGCCGTGGAACCGGCATCCGGTCTGGGCGACGACGCCGAGCGCGGGCAGTTCGGTGATGTCCATGCCGGTGGCACGCATCAGCCAGGCGTTCACCGCGGTGTCGAAGTAGGAGTAGTAGGTCACGTTGTTCACGTGGCCGTACTGGTCGTTGTCGGCCCACCGGGTCGGCATCGGCCACAGGACGGGATAGCTCACGCTGTCATCATGCAGCATGGGCCCGCTCAGGCCGAAGACGACAGCGCGGCGACGTTCCCCTGCCGATGGTCGCGCGGGCTCACCCCGAAGTGCCGTTTGAACGCGGTGCTGAGCGCGAAGGCGCTGCCGTAGCCGACCTGGTGGGCGATGGCCTCGACCGTCGCGTCGGACTCGGCCAGCAGGTCGGCGGCCAGCGACAGCCGCCATTCGGTCAGGAACGTCATGGGTGGCTCGCCGACCAGTTCGGTGAACCGCCGGGCCAGCGCGGCCCTGGACATGCCGACCGCCTCGGCCAGGGCGACCACCGTCCACGGGTGGGCCGGATTGTGCTGGAGCAGGCGCAGGGCCTTGCCGACCAGCGGATCGCTGTAGGCGTGATACCAGGCGGGGGCGTCGTCGCGGGCGAACCAGGCGCGCAGGGCGGCGATCAGGACCAGGTCGAGCAGGCGGTCCAGCACCGCGGTCTGCGCGGGCAGGTCCTTGGTGGCCTCGTCGACGAGCAGATCGAGCAGGCGGGTGTCGAGATCACCGCGCGGCAGCACCGCGACCTGTGGCAGTGCCCGCAGCAGCCGCCTGCTCACCGCGCCGGCGGATTCGTAGGTGCCGGTGACCATCAGCGTCTCGCCGTCGGAATCGGTGCCCCACTGCCGGACACCGAGACTCAGTGTCTCGCACAGGATCTCACCATCGGGGGTGGTGGTGACCTGGCCAGGCTGGATGATGATCTGCGGGTCGGTCGCCGGATCGTCGGCCACCGTATACGGCTGCGGCCCACGGAATATCGCGACATCACCCGCGCCGAGCTGGCGTGGCGGCTGGGAATCGGTACTGACCCAGGCCTTTCCACGGATCATCGCGAGCACCGTCAACGGCGCCTCGTCCTGGATCCGCAGTGACCACGGCGGGTTCAGCAGCGAGCACATCAGGAACGCGCCGCGCGCCCGCGGCCCTTCGAGCAGTCCGGCCAACGCATCCACATCGTCCACAGTAGACGACCGCGCATGTTCGCGAGCGGCACGACGATGTTGCCCGGGGCCGTCGGACGATGTACTTATCTCATGACAAACACCGCTTCCCACCAGCAGCTTTTCCTCGTCACCGGCGGCACCGGCAAGACCGGCAGCCGCGTCGCGGCGCTCCTCGAGGCCGCGGGCCACCCGGTCCGGCTCGGCTCGCGGACCGCCGATATCCCGTTCGACTGGACCGATCGGGCCACCTGGGCCCCCGCCCTCGCCGGTGTCGATTCCGTCTACCTGTCCTACCAGCCGGATCTCGCCGTCCCCGGCGCGCCGGATGTCATCCGCGCGTTCACCGCGGCCGCCAAGGCGGCGGGCGTGAAAACGGTGGTCCTGCTGTCAGGCCGCGGCGAGCCCGAGGCGCGCGAATGCGAAGAGATCGTGGAGAATTCGGGCCTGGCCTGGACCGTGGTGCGCTGCGCCTTCTTCGCGGAGAACTTCAGCGAGGGCGCGTTCCTCCCCGACGTCCTCGCCGGCGCGGTCGCGCTGCCCAACGGCGATGTGCCCGAACCGTTCGCGCACGCCGACGACATCGCCGAGGTCGCCGTGGCCGCGCTCACCGATCCCCGGCACGCGGGCGAGATCTACGAGATCACCGGCGCGCGGGCGCTGACCTTCGCCGAGGCCGTGGGCGAGATCGCCGCCGCCAGTGGCCGCGAGATCGCGTTCATCCCGGCCACCCGCGCGGAATTCGTTGCGGCCCTGAGCGAGTACCAGGTCCCCGACGACGTGATCAGCCTGCTCGACTACCTCTTCGGCACCATTCTCGACGGCCGCAACACCCCGACCGCCGACGGCGTGCAGCGCGCGCTGGGCCGGGCGCCCCGCGATTTCAGCGAGTACGCCAAGGAAACCGCCGCCACCGGGATCTGGACGCCCCAGGAGTGAGCCGGGCGCCCGATCACCACGCGCCGACCGCGGCTGGCGCGTGGTGATCTCGGTCCGCCCGCGGCCGGCATCGGGCGCGGGTACCGTCGAATCGGTGACTCCAGCGACGATCGACCGCGAACTCCGGCTGGCCAGGGCCGCGGTGTTCGGCGTTTTCACGCTCAACGGTTTCCTGCTGGCCATGTGGGTGGTCCACATTCCGGCGATCACCGACCGGACCGGAGTGTCGTCCTCGCTGCTCGGGATGTTCGTGCTGCTGCTGGCGGGGGCCGCGATCGTGGGGATGCGGCTCGCGGGCCCGGCGGCCGACCGGTTCGGCAGCCGCACCCTGGTCGCGGTCGCCGCGACCGCCATCTCGGTGACGGTGCTCGGTCCCGCGCTGGCGACCGGCCCGGTGAGCCTGGCGATCGCGCTGGCCTGTTTCGGACTCGGCAACGGCGCGCTCGACGTCTCGATGAACACCCAGGCGGTGCACGTCGAACGGGCCTATCACCGGCCGATCATGTCGGCGTTCCACGCCATGTTCTCCGGCGGCGGGTTCGCGGGCGCGCTGGTCGGGGCCGCCACCCAGCGCCTCGGCTGGTCACCGCAGCTGACACTGACCATCGCGGGGATCGCCGGCCTCGCCGTCACCGCGGTGCTTGTGCCGCACTTGATTCCGCACCACCGGTCCGATCCCGGCTCGCGGCCGGAGCACTACGACGCCCCGGTCGACGACCCCGACCGGGCGCACCCGGCCGAACCGGTGACCCGCGACGGACGCCCGGATATCGCCCCGCCCGTGCGCGCCGAACCGGCAGGCACCGACGCCACCCGATCGACGATCACGCCGTCGGGCCCGGCCACCGAGCCGAAGCGAGCGCGGCATGCCACCGCGCGCACCCGAAAAGTGCTCTCCCTCGGTGTGATCGCCTTCGTGCTGCTGCTCGCCGAGGGCGTCGCGGCCGACTGGAGTGCCCTCCAGGCCCGCGAGCACCTGGACGTGTCCGAGTCCGACGCCGCGCTCGCGTTCGGCGCCTTCTCCGCGACCATGACCCTGGGCCGCTTCCTGGCCGACCGGGTGAGCGGGGCGATCGGCCCGGTCGCCATCCTGCGCTACGGCAGCCTGCTGGCCGGGGCCGGTTTCGCGGTGGTCATCGCCTCGCCGTGGTTGCCGCTGACCCTGGTGGGCTGGGCGATGTGCGGGCTCGGACTCGCCGGTGGCGTGCCCCAGATCTTCACCGCCGCAGGCAATCTCGGCGGCACCACCGCCGCCACCGACATGTCACGGGTCTTCACCATCGGTTACCTCGGACTGCTCGCCGGGCCCGCCGTGATCGGCTGGCTGACGGCGCTCGTCCCGCTCACCGCGGCGCTGGCGGTGCCGCTCGTGCTGACCCTGGCCTGCGCCGCGCGGGCCGAGGTCGTCAGTCGGTGAAGGTGATCCGGACCGACATCGGCGTGCTCTGCAACGCGCGGAAGGTCGCCGCGGTCAGCCCGGCGAAGACCGGGTTCGGCGCGAAGCTGCGCGCCCGCGCGACGACATCGTCGGCCGGACGCAACTCCGCGATCCCGGTGCGCCACCGATTGCCCTGCCGTACGCGGACTTTCGGTTCGGCACCGATATTGGCCGCCCAGCCCGACCTGGTGCCGTGCTGGCTGATCACCCACGCGCCGGTGTCGTCGAACGACACCGACACCGGGACCACCCTGGCCTGGCCGGACTTGCGGCCGGTCGTCTCCAGGTCGGTCGCGAACGAGGTGCGGATACCGATCCGGCCCAGCGCGCGGACCGTCGGATTGGCGAGATAGCGCCCGACCGCGCGTTCGAACCGGAACTTGCGCAGGGCCGGGTCTTTCGATGGCTGGGTCACGGTCGAACTCCTTCTGCTCCGGAACGCGTCGACACCGTGGTGTTTCAGCATGGCCGCCGCCGTGAGCCACGGCGCGCGGTCGGGATCGGGGTCGGCGCCCGCGCCGAGGCGATGCAGCTGGTCGGTGTGCCACTGCAGGTCGAGGGCGCCTTCGAGACTCTTGACATTGGGCAGCGTCGCCACCCGCGCCGGCAGGCCGAGCGAGATGCTCGGCGAGTGCAGGCGCTCGGTGCGCTGGTGCAGGATCTCGGCGGCCGCGCCGGGATGGACCGCGCTGGGCCGCCCGAGGCCGACCACATCGCACTCCCCCGACTCGACCGCGTCGAGCATGGCGAGGCGGGACCGGAACCCGCCGGTGACGGCCAGCGGCACCGAGCCCGCGGCCGCCCGCACCGACCGCGCGTACTCGAGGAAGTACGCCTCGCGCGCCACGGTGCTCGCCGAGCGGGCCACCGGCCTGCCCATCATGGCGGGCGATTCGTAACTGCCGCCGCTGATCTCGATCAGGTCGAGCCGTTCGGCCGCGAGGCGCCGCACCACCGCGCGCGACTCGTCCTCGGTGAAGCCACCGCGCTGGAAGTCGGCGGAGTTGAGCTTGATCGCGACCGCGAAGGTCGGCGACACCTCGGCCCTGATCGCGCGGACCACCTCCAGCACGAACCGCGAGCGCCGCTCGGGATCGCCGCCCCAGCGATCGTCGCGCTGATTGGCCAGCGGCGAGAGGAACTGTGAGACGAGATAGCCGTGCGCGCCGTGGATCTGCACGCCGTCGAAGCCGGCCCGCTCGGCGATCCGCGCGGTGGTGGCGAAGCGGTGGACGATATCGACGATCTCGGCGTCGGTGAGCGCGCGCGGCGCGGGAATACCGGGCAGGCCGAGGCCGATCGCCGACGGCGCCACCGGCTGCGCCGCGGTCATCAGCGGATTCGCCTGGCGGCCGGGGTGATTGATCTGCATCCAGACCCGGGCGCCCGCCCCGGTCGTATGGGCCGACCAGCGGCGCAGGTCGTCGAGGTGACGCTCGTCCTCGACGACGACATTGCCCGGTTCGCCGAGGTGCCGTCGGTCGACCATGACATTGCCGGTGACCACCAGGCCGAAGCCGCCGGTGCCCCACCGGCGGTAGAGCCGGTCGAGACGTTCGTCCGGCCCGGCCTCCGGATTGCCGAGGCCCTCGCTCAGCGCGGCCTTCATCAGCCGGTTGCCGAGTACCTGGCCGCAGGGCAGGGCGAGCGGGTCGCTCAGGGCTGTCATCGTCGGTTCCTCCACGGATCGCGCCCACTACACCGATCGGTGTACTTGCTCGAACGGTAGTACACCGATCGGTATACTTCAATCGAACCGACCGAAAGGACGTCGAATGGCCGCACGCGACGGACTCGTGCAGAGCGCGATCGATCTGGTCCGCCGCAACGGCGTGACCGGGACCGGCGTCGCGCAGCTGCTCGACCACAGCGGGCTCTCCCGCCGGACGATCTACCTGAACTTCCCCGGCGGCAAATCCGAGCTGATCACCGAGGCCACCCGGGTCGCCGGGCGGGCGATGACCACGCTCATCGAGACGTTCAGCGCGAACGCGAAACCGGAGACGACCATCGCCTCCTTCGCCGACGCGTGGAAACACGTCGTGGAGTCCAGCGACTTCCTGGCCGGCTGCCCGGTCGTCGCCGCGGCGCTGGGCCGCTCGGAATCCCCGTCGGCGGCCGACGCCGCGGGCGAGGCCTTCGCGGACTGGGAGCAGGCCCTGGCGACCAGGCTGCGCGCGGAGAACATCGCCCCCGACACCGCCCGATCGCTGGCGACGACCGTCATCGCCACGATCGAGGGCGCGGTGGTGATGTCACTGGCCAAGCACAGCACCGAGCCACTCGACCGCGTCGGCGCCCATCTCACCGAACTGATCAGGGCGCATACCCCGGCGTGACCGTCACAGGTACATGCCGACCTCGGCCGAATCCTGGGTGACCGACTGGATCTGGATCTCGCCGTCGCGACGGGCGACCAGCTCCGCCAGCGTCGCCCCCGCACGACCGATCGGGTCGCCCGGCGGACAGTCCTGGGCGGCGAGCCAGTCCCTGGCCTCGGCGGGTGAGAGGCGGCCCACCTCGATCTGGGCCAGGCAGCGGCCGGGGCGCACGACCGCCGGGTGCAGGCGGGACAGGTCCTCGTTGGTGGTGACCGCGATCAGCACATTGCGGCCCTGCCCGAGCATGCCGTCGGTGAGGTTGAGCAGGCGCGACAGCTTCTGTCCCGCGGCCTCTTTCGCCTCGCCGCGGATGAGTTCGTCGCAGTCCTCCAGCACGAGCAGGCGCCAGCGGCTGCCGTCGTCACCGTCGGCGCCCGCGGCCACCTCCATGAGATAGCCGGGATTGCTGAACAGTTCTTCGGGATCGACGACGCAGTCCACCTGACACCACGACGACCACGCCCGCGCGAGCGCGCGCAACGCGGTGGTCTTGCCGGTGCCCGGTTCGCCGTGCAGCAGCACGAGCCTGCCCCGGATCTCGGCGACCTCGAGCGCCATCAGCCGATCCATGCTCGCCGCGACCGGCGCGGCGTAGTTGCCGCGGATCTCCGCCCAGGCGGGCGCGCTGATCTGGCGCCGCCTGCGCAACGGCCTGCGGACATCCATGTGCCAGAAGCCCATCTCCACGGTGGCGCCCGCGCCAGGGGGCTGCACGGCGTCGGCCGTGGCGGCGGCCAGCACCTCGACGGCGAGTTCGTCGCTGACCGCGGTCACCTCGACCGTGGCCGACCCGCCCGCCCAGCGCACCGCCCGCAGCGACCAGCCGTCGCCTTCGACCAGCAGGGCGCTGCTGTCGTCGTCGGCGACCGAGCGCACGATCCGCGAGTCCGCCGGGCGCAGTGGCGCGTCGGGCCGCACCCGGTCCAGGTGCGCCTGGCGGGCGAAGGACTGGTCGCCGCGCAGGAACGGCGCGAGCGCCAGCGCGTCGATCGCGTCGCGGGTGGAGTAGGTGGAGTCGATGGCCGCCGACCACGGAAACCGCTCGCCCGGATCGTCCGGCTGACGCGGCGGATCGACGAGCCTGAGCTGTTCGTTACGTGTGGACACCGCGCCCATCCTCGCGGCACCGGCCCGGCAATGTCCAATGACTTCTGGGCCCGCGGATCGGCCGCGACACCGAAAAACGCCTGGCACATGCGGTCGATTCCTCGGTAACGTCGGTGCCGTGACGTCCACGCAGCGCGAGCAGGCCGCAACCGAACCCACCACGACGGCCGGGCTCAAGGAGTGGATCGGGCTGGCGGTGCTCGCCCTGCCGACGCTGCTGATCTCGATGGACCTGAGCGTCCTCTATCTCGCCATCCCGCAGATCAGCGAGGCGCTGCAACCGAGCAGCTCCCAGCTGCTGTGGATCCTCGACATCTACGGCTTCCTGGTCGCCGGCTTCCTCATCACCATGGGCACCGTCGGCGACCGGATCGGCAGGCGCAAGCTGCTGATGATCGGCGCGCTCGCGTTCGGCGTCGCCTCGATCGTCGCCGCCTACTCCACCAGCGCGAACATGCTGATCGGCACCCGGGCGCTGCTCGGTATCGCGGGCGCGACGCTGATGCCGTCGACCCTGGCGCTGATCCGCAACATGTTCCACGACGACCGCCAGCGCACCACCGCGATCAGCGTGTGGATGACCAGCTTCATGATCGGCATGGTGATCGGTCCGCTGGTCGGCGGGGCGATGCTGGAGAACTTCTGGTGGGGCTCGGTGTTCCTGGTCGCGGTGCCCGCGATGGTGCTGCTGCTGGCGACCGGGCCGATCCTGCTGCCCGAGTACAAGGACCCGAACCCCGGCAAGCTCGATGTGCTCAGCGCGCTGCTGTCGCTGCTGTCGGTGATGGCCGTCATCTACGGCATCAAGGAGCTGGCCAAGGACGGCTGGGCGGTCGACGCGCTCGCCGTGCTGGCGGCCGGACTGGTGCTGGGCGCGGTGTTCGTGCTGCGCCAGCGCCGGCTCACCGATCCGCTGATCGACCTGGCGCTGTTCGGCAATGTGCGGTTCAGTGGCTCGCTGGTCGCGCTGATGGTGGCGATGCTCGCCATGGGCGGGCTGTTCCTGCTGCTGTCGCAGTATCTCCAGCTGGTGCTCGGGCTGTCCGCCTTCGAAGCCGGGCTGTGGACCGTGCCGCAGGCCGCGGCGATGGTCGTGGCCGCCGGGGTGGTGAGCGCCCTCGCGCCGCGGGTGCGGCCCGCCTATCTGATGGCGGGCGGTCTGGTGCTCGCGATGGCCGGATACGCGCTGTTCACCCAGCTCTCCGGTGCCGACGATCTCGCGCTGATCGTCACCGGCATGGTGGTGTTCTCGCTCGGCCTGAGCCCGATGTTCGTCCTCGGCCTCGACCTGATCGTCGGTGCGGTGGACCCGGCCCGCGCCGGTGCCGCGTCCGCGATCTCCGAGACCGGCCAGGAACTCTCGGCCGCCCTCGGCGTCGCCGTGATCGGCAGTATCGGCACCGCCGTCTACCGCGGCCAGATGGCCGGCAACCTGCCCACCGGCCTGCCGACGGAGGTCACCCACGCCGCCGAGGACACCCTGGCCGGCGCCCTCCAGGTCGCCGCAGGCCTCCCCGCCGCCCTCGGCGCCGAACTCACCACCGTGGCCCGCCAGGCCTACACCCATGCCCTCCAGGTGAATTCACTCGTCGGCATCGGCCTCACCGCCATCGCCGCCACCCTGGTCCTGGCCCTGCTCCGCCACCTCCCCGCCCCGAACGAAGCGAAGTCCACCCCGGACACCGAGCCCGCCTAGGCCGGATATACCGCGTGGACGTCACCACCGAACAGTTTCCAGTAGAAGGCGTTCATCGTCGCCGCGGTGTCTCCCACCCACGACGACCCGGCCCGCATCCACGAGCTCAGCGAGCTCGAAGTCGTTGCGGGAAGCCAGAAATGCGGCGAGTCTCCCGTGGCGTTTACTCCTGACGGCTGTCATCGCACGATTCTGCTGGGCCGCCGTCGGTTTCAGTACGAGCCGCCGGAAGTCCGGCGCACGTTCGTCGAGGCGAGTTGCGCACGGCATGCCTCCTGGATCTCACGTTCGAGCTGGTCGCGCGGTCGCCCCCAACCCGCTTCCCACTCGTCCGCTAGCTCGTATATCCAGCCGAGCGGCAGGTTCAGGATGCTCGCGTCGTAGTCGGATCGGTGCACGATCTCGTAGACCTTGTCCAGCACCCAGAATTCGGTGGCCCGGTCGGCGGCGAGCATGCGGGCCAGGTCGGTGAAGGCCACCTGGGCCGCGGCCGTGGCCGAGTCGGGGACGGTCGTGGCGCAGTCAGCCAGCGCCGCGGGCAGGATGTCGAGGATCTCGTGGTGCTCGGTGCCGCCCAGACCGGCCAGGTCACGGAGGGATTCACCGTCGTGGCCGTCCACCAGCCAGTACGCGGCCCAGAGCGGGATCCGCTCGGACGGGACCGTGCCGAGCGCTACCCACGCGGCGACCAGTCCCGGGGCGGGGATCTCGCCGGGATCGGAGGTGGACCGGTCACGCATGCCGCCATGATGCCCAACTGGTTCGGCTCGCGGCCAGCGGATTTCGGCCGGTCCCGGAGACGACGGGATCCCGCCCGATGCAGATCGGGCGGGATTCGTCGTCTCGTCGAGTTGTCCCCTCCACGAGCGTTCTCGGTGCGCCTACTTGGCGGGCGCCTGGTTCGGCATCGGGGAGTTGATGGTGGTGAAGTACTGGACCGCGGCCATGATCGCGACGGGGGCGGTGATGAAGATCTGGCCGGCGAGGGTGCCCAGGGCGCCGATGGCCATGATGCCCGCGATGCAACCGACGGCCGCGGCCGGGATGAACGGGCCGAACATGCCGACGATGGTGGCCGAGGCGATGGTGGCGCCCGCGATACCGCCGAGCACGCAGCCGACGGCGCCGCCGCCGAGGCCGCCGACCAGGGTCGCGATGCTGGCGCCCAGGGAGATGGTGCCGGTCATGCGGCTCCAGGCGGCCTGCTCACGGTCGTACTCGCTCTTCCACGGCGCCTTGTCCTCGAAGGGCAGCGCGACCGGCTTGTAGGTGGCGTGCGCCAGGTCGAACTGCGGGGTCAGGGTGGCGGTGCGGCCGGAGATGTCGGCGGCGATCGGGAAGACGAAATCGTCGACACGGAAGGACAGTTCGCTGCCCGCGACCGTGTCGCCGTTCGCCGCCTTGATCTTGAACACGCCGTCCTCGACCACCATCGAGCCCGCGTCGGTCCCGATGATCGTGGCGGTCTCGGTCGTGGTCGCGGTGTAGTTGATCGGCGCGTTCGGATCCGCGGCCGGTGCCGCGTGGCTGGTGCCGGCCGCGATGCCGAGGGCAACGCTGACGGTGGAAGCCAACAGGGCGAACTTGGTGATTTTCACGGGGGTGAGCCTTTCGTGTTCCTCGTGGTGAGCTGCGCGGCGCAGAAGCTGCGGACCGAACGAACCGAGACCATAGCTAGGTAAGCCTCACCTATCAAGACCTTGCTTAGGCTAACCTCCTGTGAGACAGAGTTGGACGCGAGAGAGAAACCCCTGATGAAGAGTCCGCGGTTGTGCGGGTGGTTGCTGGCGGTATTCGTGCTGGTCGCGGCATGTTTGCTCAGCCTGCTCATCGGCACGAAATCGATTCCGGTCGGCGAGGTCTGGCTGGCGTTGACCGGGACCTCCACCACACCCGACCACGTGACGGTGATCGAGTACCGCGTCCCCCGCACCCTGCTGGGCCTGCTCGCGGGTCTGGCACTGGGCGTCGCTGGCTGCTTGATGCAGGGTCTGACCCGGAATCCACTGGCCGATCCCGGCCTGCTCGGCGTCAACGCGGGCGCCGCTTTCGCCATCACCATCGCGGTCGGCCTGCTCGGCGTGAGCGATCTCACATCGTATGTCTGGTTCGGATTCGCCGGTGCGGCACTGGTTTCCATCGTCGTCTATCGGCTCGGCACCGCGGGGCGCACCGGCACCGACCCGGTCCGCCTGACCCTGGCGGGCGTCGCCGCCACCGCCGTGCTCAGCGGACTCACCCGGGGCCTGATCCTGGTGGACCCCAAGGCCTTCGACGAGATGCGCCGCTGGGACTCCGGTTCGCTGGCCGGTCGCGGCTACGAGATCGTCGCGGGCGCGACGCCGTTCATCCTGGTGGGGCTGGTGATCGCCGCGCTGTGCGCGCGTTCGCTCAACGCGGTCGCGCTCGGTGACGATCTGGCGCAGTCGCTGGGCGTGCACGTCTCCCGGACCCGGCTGTGGACCGCGCTCGCCCTGGTGCTGCTGTGCGGCACCGCGACCGCCGCGGTGGGCCCGGTCGCCTTCGTCGGCCTGGCCGTTCCGCACATCGCCCGCTGGCTGGTCGGCCCGGATCAGCGCTGGATCTTCGCGTATTCGCTGGTGCTGGCGCCGATCCTGGTGCTCACCGCGGATGTGCTGGGCCGCCTCATCATCCGTCCCGACGAAGTCCCCGCCGGCCTGATCACCGCGTTCCTCGGCGCGCCGGTGCTGATCTGGCTGGCCCGCCGCGCGAAGGTAGGTGCCGCCGCATGAGCGCCGGAATCGATTTCGGCCGCACCATGCTGGTCGTGCGCCCGCCCAAGCTGGGCATCACCGCCCGGATCGGGGTGCGCACGATCGTGGTGTGCGCCGTGCTGCTGGTGATCTCGTTCGCGACCGCGGTGCTGGCCCTTGGCAGCGGCGACTACCCGATCCCGCCGCTGCGGGTGCTGCGCGCGCTGTTCATCGGCGACGAGCGGTTCGACCGGCTGGTCGTGTGGGACTGGCGGCTGCCGCGCATCCTGCTGGCCCTGGCACTGGGCGCGGCGCTCGGCGTGAGCGGCGCGATCCTGCAATCGGTGACCAGGAACCCGCTGGGCAGTCCCGACATCATCGGCTTCAACACCGGCGCCTACACCGGCGCGCTGATCGTCATCCTGACCCTCGGCGGCGGGAACTTCCAGACCGCGGCAGGCGCGACCATCGGCGGACTCGGCGCCGCGCTGGTGATCCACCTGCTCGCCTTCCGGCACAATGTGACCGGCTTCCGGATGATCATCGTCGGCATCGGCGTGAGCGCCATGCTCGCCTCGGTCAACACCTGGCTGATCATGCGCGCGGACCTGGACGCGGCCATCGCGGCGGCGGCCTGGGGCGCTGGCTCGCTCAACGGATTGTCCTGGCCGCAGGTCGCGCCGACGATGCTGATCCTGGCCGTGCTGGCGTTCGCGCTGATTCCCGCCGCGCCCCGGTTGCAGATCCTCGAACTCGGCGACGACACCGCGCGCGCGTTCGGCCTGAACGTGAGCAAGGCGACCGGCTGGCTGATCGCGCTCAGCGTCGCGTTCACCTCGGTGGCGACGGCGGTGGCCGGGCCGATCGCCTTCGTCGCCCTCGCCGCGCCGCACCTGGCGCGCAAGCTCACCCGCACCCCGTCGATCGCGCTGGTGCCCGCGGCGGTGATGGGCGCGACCCTGCTGATCACCTGCGACTGGATCGCCCAGCACGCGTTCGCGCCGACCACCGTGCCGGTCGGCATCGTCACCGCCTCGGTCGGCGGCCTCTACCTGGCGTATCTGCTGGTCGCCGAAGCGCGACGGAACTAGGGAAAGCGACATGAACGACTCTCACGCCTCGCGACTGCGCGCCGACCGGGTCCGCCTCGGCTACAAGGGCACCACGATCAGCGATCAGCTCTCGGTCGACATCCCCGACGGCGCGTTCACCGTGATCATCGGCCCGAACGCCTGCGGCAAGTCGACCCTGCTGCGCGCGCTGGCCCGGCTGCTCACCCCCGAGTCCGGCACCGTGCTGCTCGACGGCAATCCGATCACCGGCTATCCGGCCAAGGAATTCGCCAGGCAGGTCGGCCTGTTGCCGCAGACCTCGACCGCGCCGGACGGCATCCGGGTCGCCGATCTCGTCGCCCGTGGCCGCTATCCGCACCAGACGCTGCTGCGGCAGTGGTCCACGGCCGACGAGGAGGCGGTGGCGGCGGCGATGGCGGCCACCGGTGTCGCCGAATTGTCGGCGCGACCGGTCGAGGAGCTGTCCGGCGGTCAGCGCCAGCGGGTGTGGATCGCGATGGTGCTCGCCCAGGACACCCCGATCGTGCTGCTCGACGAGCCGACGACCTACCTCGACATCGCCTATCAGATCCAGCTGCTCGACCTGTGCCGGACGTTGAACCGCGAGTCGGGGCGCACGGTCGTGGCGGTGCTGCACGACCTCAATCACGCCTTCCGCTACGCCGATCACCTGATCGCCATGCGCGACGGCCGGATCGTGGCGACCGGCGTACCAACGGAGATCGTCACGGCCGACCTCGTGCACGAGGTGTTCTCGCTGCGCTGCCGGATCGTCGACGACCCGGAAACCGGGACACCGCTGGTGGTTCCGCTGGCCGAGGACGCCGCCCAGGTGCGCTGAGCGCCGCGCGGCGAGATCGTTCGCAGACGTAGCTATTCCACAATAAGTTAGTTTAGGCTAACCTATCTCTTTGTGCCTGGATTCGCCGGATCATCCGGTGGTTCACGGGCGAATGTCAGTGCGGGCGAAGGGAGTTGCCGTGCCAACGGCGAAGCGGGGAGACACGATGACCGACGGTCTCGGGTTGCCACTGACCGGACCACAGCTCGGCATCTGGAACGCCCAGCGCTTCGACCCCGACTCCGGCCGGTACCTGGTCGGCGAGGTACTCGAGATCACCGGCGACACCCCGATCGATGTCGAGCTGCTCGCCGAGGCGATCCGGCGCACCGTCGCCGAGGCGGAGAACATGCGGCTGCGGTTCCGGGAAACCCCCGAGGGCCCACGGCAATTCGTCACCGAGGCCGCGGCGGAACTGCGGCCGACCGTCGATCTGCGGGCGGCCGCCGAGCCGATGGCGCTGGCCTACGAGGCCGTCGCGCTGGAACGGCACGATGCCGCCGAGCGGTGCCGCGGCATGGTCGACCGGCAGCTCTACAACTACACGCTGATCCGGGTCACCGATTCGGTCGTCTGGTGCGTGCAGCTGTACCACCACCTCATCGTCGACGGCTACAGCGCCGCGCTGCTGTCGCGCCGGGTCGCCGCGCACTACACCGCGCTGCGGCGCGGAAAGCCCGCCCCGAAGCGCACTTTCGGCACGATCGCCGAGCTGGTCGCGGAGGAGCGGACCTATCGGGACGGCCCCGAATTCACCGCCGACCGCGACTACTGGCGCGATCAGCTCACCCCGTGGCCCGATCTCGACGGGCGCGGCCGTCACCTCGGCGGCGTGGTGGAGCGGACCATCCGCGCCGAGACGGCGCTCTCCGCCGAGACACTGACCCAGCTGCGGGAGGCCGCCGACCGGCACGGCATCACCTGGGCCGACGCGCTCGTCGCCTGCTACGCCGCCTTCCTGCATCGCCTGCTCGGCACCGGTGACGTGGTGATCTCCATGCTGCTGATGGGCCGGGTCGGCCGGGCCGCCCTGCGCACGCCGTCGATGGCGGTCAACGTGCTGCCGCTGCGGGTCCGGGTCACCGCCGGTGACCGGCTCGGCGAGCTCGGCCCGCGCATCGCCGACACCCTGCGCGAGATCCGCGCCCACCAGCGCTACAGCGGCGACGACCTGGCCCGGGATTTCCACGGTCACGGCGCGGGCGAGCTGCTGCACGGCATCGGCATCAATCTCAAGGTCTTCGACTTCACCCTCGACTTCGACGGCGCGCGCGGCGTGCTGCGCAATGTGGCCGGTGGCCCGCCGGAGGATCTGAGCCTGACCGTCACCCCGCTGCCCGACGGCACGGTGCTGCTCGGCTTCGAGTCCGACGCGCGGTCCAACGACGCGGCGATGGTGCGGCGGCGGATCGCCGGCTTGACCCGGGCGATCACGGGCTTCATCGGGTCGGACAAGACCGCGGTGGGCGCGCTGGAGTTGCTCGATGCCGAGGAGCGGGAGCGGTTGCTGCTGGATCGGGCGGTCTCCCTGCGGCTCGATCCGGCGCCGTCGCAGGATGATTCGCTGCGCAGCGGACCGGATCTCGCGGCACTGGTGGCCGACCCGGCCGTCGGCGGCGCGGCGGCCGCGACCCGCGCCGACGTCGCCCAGTCATCGCGCCCGAACATCGCCGACGACACCCAGCCATCACGCCCGAACATCGCCGACGACACCCAGCCGCCGTGCTCGGACATCGCCGACGACGCCCAGCCGTCGCGTCCGAACATCGTCGACGGCGCCCAGCCGTCGCGCCCGGACGTTGCCGACGGCGCGTGTGCCACGGTCCAGGCCGAACTCGTCACGGACCTGCTCGATCGGGCACTCGCCGAACACTCCTCCGCCGTCGTGCTCAGCTCGGCGACCCGCCGCTACACCGGGGCCGAACTGGCGGACCGGATCGACCGGCTCGCCGGGTACCTGCACGACGCGGGCGTCGGCCCGGACACGATCGTCGGGCTCGCGCTCCCCCGCGACGTGGAGTTCGTGGTCGCCCTGCTCGCGGTGTGGCGGGCGGGTGGCGCGTATCTGCCCTTGGATCCGGAGCATCCGGTGGCGCGCCTGCGCGCGACGATCGACGATGCCGCACCCGTCCTGGTCCTCGGTTCGGCTGGACTGGCGGCCGAGCTCGGCGACGATGTCGTCGCGCTCGACGATCTCGACGACCAGCTCGATCGGCACCCGGGCCTCGCGGCCGAAGTCGCGTTGCGCCCCGACCACGCGGCCTACGTGATCTACACCTCCGGGTCGACCGGTCGGCCGAAAGGCGTTGTCGTGTCGCACGGCGCGCTCGCCGGGCTGGTCGCGGCCCACCGCGCCGGCATCTACAGCGCGGCCGCGCGGCGGGCGGGTGGTCGGCGGCTCACCGTCGCCCACACCACCTCGTTCGCGTTCGACGCGTCCCTCGACCCGCTGCTGTGGCTGCTCGACGGTCATCGAATCCACCTCTACGACAGCGAAACCCGGCGCGACCCCGCCGCGCTGGTCGCAGCGTTCGCGCGCGACGGCATCGATGTCGTCGACGGCACCCCGACGCTGGTAGCGGCCCTGCTCGAGCACGGGCTCGCCCCGACTCCACCCGCCCCCGACGGCTCGCGAACGCCCGGCACTCCGATGATCTCCGACGACCTCACCGCGACCGAGCGACCGGCGGCGATCGGCGTCAGCGAGCCCGCCGGAGGATCGACGCCGGCTTTCCGCGCCGCAGCGCGGCGACCCGACGCGACAGTGACGCACGCCGTGGCGCCGGTGCTCGACCAGGCCGGTTCGGCGCGGCGGCCCACACTGATCGTCGTCGGCGGCGACGCCTGC
Organism: Nocardia sp. NPDC050718; assembly: GCF_040654235.1. Taxonomy (NCBI): domain Bacteria; kingdom Bacillati; phylum Actinomycetota; class Actinomycetes; order Mycobacteriales; family Nocardiaceae; genus Nocardia; species Nocardia sp. NPDC050718. Next base: position 72,941 of record NZ_JBFAHQ010000008.1, read on the forward strand.
TCGGCAGAGCTGTGGAGCGCGCTGGACCGGGCCGGGGTCGCGGCGGTCAATATGTACGGGCCGACGGAAGCCACCGTCGATGTACTCGGCGCGCCGATCGACGGCGACGGCCCCCGCATCGGGCTGCCGCTGGCGGGCTCGCGGGTACACCTGCTGGACAACGGTTTACAGATCGTCGCGGATGGTCAGGTCGGCGAGTTGTATCTGGCCGGACCGCAGCTGGCCCGGGGATACCTGGGCAGATTCGCCACCACCGCGGGCGCTTTCGTCGCCGATCCCTACGGGCCGCCCGGCGCGCGGATGTACCGCACCGGTGACCGGGCACGCTGGGTGCCCGGCCGCGGCTACGAGTACCTGGGTCGCGTCGACAATCAGGTGAAGATCCGTGGACACCGGGTCGAACTCGGTGACGTGGCGGCGGCCCTGGCCGGTCTGCCCGAGATCCGGTCCGCTGCCGCCGATATCCGTGAGATCGGCGGTCGCCCCGCCCTGATCGGCTACGTGGTCGCGGCACCCGGTCTCGACACCGCGGCGATCCGCACCCGCTTGGCCGACCTGGTGCCCGAGCACATGGTGCCCGCCCGCCTCGTCGTCCTGGACCAACTGCCGAGCACGGTCAACGGCAAGCTCGACCGCGCCGCCCTGCCGGACCCGGCCGCCGACACGGTCGGCAGGCTTCCCGAGACCCGTGCCGAACACGCTGTCCACGAGGCGATCTCGACGACGCTCGGCCTCGACACGCTCAGCATGGACGACGACTTCTTCGCCGTCGGTGGCGACAGCATCACCGCCATCACCGTCAGCAGCGCCCTGCGCGCCGACGGCCTGCCCCTGTTGCCCCAGCAACTCCTGACCCGCCGCAGCCTCGCCACCCTGGCGGCCGAGGCCGCCGCCCAGACCACGCCGGACACCGCGGCGGCACCCGGCGGTGACCCGCGCGGCGGCTCGGCACCCCTGCCGGGTGACCCGGCCCCGGCGGCGACGCTCGACTCCCGTTCCGCGCGGGCCGCCGAGACGGCGCGTCGGACTCCCGGTGCCCTGATCCCGTCGCTCACCGCGGCCGATCTCGACGCGCTGGCGCAGACCTACGGCCCGATCGCCGACGTGCTGCCGTTGTCACCGCTGCAAGAGGGCTTGGTCTTCCACGCCCTTCGCGACGGCGCCGACGACATCTACACGATGACGGCGCGCTTCACCCTCGACGGCGTGATCGAGCCGGCGCGGCTCGGCGCGGCGTTCGAGGCCGTGCTGCGGCGGCATCCGAATCTCGGCGCTGCCTTCAGCTACGAGCGCTTCGACCAGCCGGTCCAGGTGGTGCCGCGCACTCCGGCCGTCGACTGGGCGGTCGAGGACCTGCGCGACAGTGCCGATCCCCGAGCGCAAGCGGACCTCGCGGTTCGGCGCGCAGGCGCAGAACCACTCGACATCGACCGCCCGCCGCTGATCCGCGCCCGCCTGATCCGGCTCACCGACACCACCCAGTGGCTGGTCCTGGTGGCCCATCACCTGCTCGCCGACGGCTGGTCGGTGCCGACGATGGTGCGCGAAACCCTCGCCGTCTACCGCGACGAAGCACTGCCGCCGGCACCGTCTTTCGGTGACTATCTCGACTGGCTGGCCGCCCGCGACACCACCGCGACCCTGCGCTGGTGGACCGACCGGCTCACCGGCCTCTCCTGCCCCAGCGTGCTCGCGACCCCGCTCCAGCACCGCGTCGTCGAGTCGACGCACGAGTCCGGGACACCGGCGGGCACGTCGTCCGAGCACGGTGCCAGCTCACGTCTGCGCCCGATCGGGCTGCGGGTCCCCCACGTCTCCGCCGTCGCGGAAACGCTGACCGCCACCGCGAGAGCCCACGGCCTGACCATGAGCACCGTGCTCCACGGCGCGTGGGCGATGGTGCTGGCCGAGCACTTCGGGCGCACCGATGTGGTGTTCGGGACCGTGGTGTCGGGGCGGCCCGCCGATCTGCCCGGTGTCGGCGCGATGGTCGGGTTGTTCAGCAATACCGTGCCGATGCGCGTCACGCTCGCCGACGGGCGGCCGGTGGCCGAGCAGTTCGCGGCCGTGCAGGACGCCTCGTTCGAGGCGCAGGCCCGGGGCTATCTGGGATTGGCGACCGTCGAGCGGGCGGTGGGCCTCGGGCGGCTGTTCGACTCCCTCGTGGTGTTCCAGAACTTCCCGAAAGCCGGTCTGCTGCAACCGGACCCCCGGGGCGTGCAGGTGGTCGACGTCGAGGTGGACGGGCTGACGGACTTCCCTGTCACCGTCACCGCGCTGCCCGGTGACGAGTTCACCCTGATGCTGCACCACGATCCGGTCGCCGTGCCCGCGCCGGTCGCCGCGCGCCTGGCCGATCGGCTCGGCGCGGTCCTGGCCGCCCTGGCCACCGACCTCGGGCGCACGGTCGCCGAGGTGACCGCGGTGGCGATGCCGCCGGAGACGGTCGGCACCACCCTGGCCGACTGGACCTCGACCACCCCGATCGACCCCGACGCGCCCGCGCTGACCGCGAACGGCGTGACCCTGACCTACCGCGAGTTCGACGCGCGGGTCGCCCGGCTGGGGCACTGGCTGATCGACGAAGGCGTCGGGCCGGAAACCGTGGTGGCGGTGACGATGACGCGCGGGATCGACGCGATCGTCGCCGCGCACGCGATCTGCCGGGCGGGCGGCGTCTACCTGCCGATCGACCCGCAGAGCCCGGCCCAGCGCGCCGACCGCATCCTGCGCACGGCCGAGGCGGCGCTGGTCCTCACCACCACCGCCGACAGTTTCGGCACCGAGCGCGCGCCGGTCGTCACGGTCGACGACCTCGATCTCACCGCCTTCCCTGCCACCCCGGTCACCGACCGCGACCGGCTCGCGCCGCTGCGACCGGCCGGTGCGGCGTATCTGCTGTTCACCTCGGGTTCCACCGGTGAGCCCAAGGGCGTGAGCGTGTCGCACGCGGCGATCATCAGCACCTTCGCCTGGATGCAGCGGCGGCACCGGCTCGCGCCGGGCGACACCGTCCTGTACCGCACCGCGGCCACCTTCGACGCCTCGATGCTGGAGCTGTTCTGGCCGCTGCTGGTGGGCGCGCGGGTGCTGGCCGCGCCCGTCGAGGGACGGCTGGACCGCGATCCGCACCAGATCGCCGAGCTCATGGCCCGCGAGCGAGTGAGCATGCTGCAGATGACCTCGTCGATGCTGACGGTGCTCGCCGAGGAAGCCGACCTGAGTGGTTGCACCGCACTGCGTTTCGCGGTCACCGGCGGCGAACCGCTGCCGCCGGGCACCGCGCGGCGGATCCGGACGGCCACCGGCGCGAGCGTGCACAACCTGTACGGCCCCACCGAGGCCGCGGTCTGCATCACCCACCACGAGACCTCCGACGCCGACGGCGGCACCGTGCCCATCGGGGTGCCAGCGGCGGGCTCGGACGTCCGCGTGCTCGGTACCGATCTGCGCCCGGTGCCGCCGGGCGAGATCGGCGAGTTGTACCTCACCGGAGCGCAATTGGCGCGCGGCTACCTGTCCCGTCCCGGCCGCACGGCCGGGTCGTTCGTCGCCGATCCCGGCGGCACCGGCGACCGCATGTACCGCACCGGCGATCTGGTCAGCTGGGGTCCGCACGGGGAACTCGACTACGTCGGCCGCGCCGACAGCCAGGTGAAGCTGCGCGGCCAGCGCATCGAGCTGGGCGAGATCGAAGCCGCCCTGCTGACCACCCCCGGCGTCGCGCACTCGGCGGTGCTCCTGCGCGAGGACACCCCCGGCGACCAGCGCCTGGCCGCCTACCTCGTCGCCAAGGCCGGCATCGCGATCGACATCGCGGCCGTGCGCGCCGCACTGCGCACCGCCCTGCCCGCCTACATGGTCCCGGCGGCCTTCGTCGTGCTCGACCGTATCCCCCGGACGGCCAGCGAGAAGATCGACCGCAAGGCCCTGCCGGTCCCGGTCTACGACTCGACCGCAGGGCCGAACGGTCACGTGCCAACACCCGCGACAGCGCAGGGCGAGACCGCCGATCGCGCCGCGAGGTCCGGCACAGGCGGAGCCGTCGTCTTCGACGATGCCCACCCATCCCGGCAGCAGGACGCCGCCGCAAGGGCGAACGGTGCGGAGGCGGCCGACCTGGTCGCCGACATCCGGGCGGCGATGGCGGTGGTGTTGTCCGCCCCCGACCTCGGCGACGGCGACGACTTCTTCGCCGCGGGTGGTCATTCGCTGACCGCGGTCAGGGTCGTCGGCCGATTGCGCCGCGCGGGTTTCGACGTCGTCCTCGACGACATCTTCGAAGCGCCGACCGCTGTCGCGCTGGCGGCGCGAATCAACCGCGAGGACAACGGCACCGAGCCCGGCCGGACTGCGAGCGCTTGGGGCACCCGCCTCGATCACGTGCTCGAACTCCGGGGCGGCGCGGGCGAGCCGCTGTTCTGTATCCATCCGGTCGGCGGCACCGCCTGGCAGTTCGGTCCGCTCGCCGGACTCCTGCGCGCCGACCGCCCGATCATCGGCCTGCAACTACCGACCTTGAGCGACAGCACTTTCCAGGCCGAGACCATCGACGACCTGGCCGCCCACTACCTGGCCACGATCCGCCGGATCCAGCCGCACGGCCCGTACCACCTGCTCGGCTACTCCCTCGGCGGCACCATCGCGCACGCCATCGCGGCCGCGCTGACCGCCGCGGGCGAGCGGGTCGCCTTCACCGGGCTGATCGATGCCTTCGCGCTCGCCGATCTCGCCGGGCAGGCCGCCAGGGCCGCCGCCGACCCCGCCGAGCTGGACCGGCTGCTGCCCGAAATCCCCGAGGACGCACCGGAACTGGCGACGATCCTGCGCGGCGCGGCGACCACCCTGCTCGGCCTGGTCACCGCGTCCGCCCCGGCCGCCTACGACGCGCCGATGGCCCTGTACGCCGGCGACACCGGAACCACGCCGGGCCGCACCGACGCCCAGATCGCCGGGTGGCAGGCGGCGGGCGCCCGGCTGGTGGTGCGCAGGCTGCCCTACTCCCACTTCGAGATCGTGTCGCCCGCCGGTTGGGCCGAGGTCGCGGCACTGCTCGACACAGACCCGGCGCTCAGCGCATGAGCCTCCCGCCCAGCGCTGTTCGCCGTTCGGAAGAAATGAGGAAATCCCCGTCCATGTTCACCAACCGCTCATCGGGCCGCCTCCGCGCCGCCCTCGCCTTCCTGGTTCTCGCGCTCGTCGCGGTGCTCACCGCCTGCGGTAGCTCGGATTCCGGGTCCGCCGACACCGGCCCGCGTGAGGTGCCCTCCGCGAAGGGCCCGGTCAAGGTGCCCGCCGACCCGCAGCGCATCGTGGTGCTCAACGGCAATCTGGCCGGCTACCTCTACGACCTCGAGGCCACCGTCGTCGCGGCCGACCCGCGCCTGCTGGGCGTGCCCAACAAGCCGGGCGAGTTCCCCGCTGGCTGGGCCGAGGACGCGAAGAAGCAGGGCACGCAGGCCGTGCCGTCCGGGGACAACATCAACCTCGAGTTCATCGCCGCCCAGCGCCCCGACCTGATCATCGGCGGCGGCCAGGGCTACCCGGGCCAGCAGTCGGTGAACGCCTACGACCAGCTCACCGCCATCGCCCCGACGGTGCTGCTACCGACCGAGACCACCTACTGGCAGGACCAGCTGCGCTTCATCGCCACGACGGTGAACAAGCCGGCCAAGGTCGACACCCTGATCGCGAACTACCAGGCCAAGCTGGCCGAGGCCAAGAGCAAGATCAAGGCGCCCGCCGGCGCGACCGTCGTCATGCAGTCGATCAAGAGCCAGAAGCCGACGGTCTTCGTGCCGACCGCCGCGCTGCCGACCCTGCTCTCGGAGGTCGGTTTCACCCTGGACACCCAGGTGGAGGCCAAGGCCGGTAACCCGGCCAAGGAGCAGAGCGCCGACTTCATCAGCTTCAGCCCCGAACTGCTGAACACCGTGATCGACGCGCCCGTGCTGTTCACCATCCCGCTCAGCGGCGGCCGGTCGCTCGAGGAACTGCGCGCCGACCCGATGTACGCGACGCTGCCCTCGTTCAAGGCGAACAAGGTCTTCGAGCTGCCCGCGACCAGCTCGCGGCCCGACTACCGCACCGTCATGAGCACCCTCGACCTGCTCGTCGAGCGCTTCAAGTGAGGCCGGCCGTGTTGACCCGATCCACCGGCCGCGTCCGCGCGGCCCTGGCCGTCCTGGCCGTCGCCTCGATCGCCGCGCTCACCGGCTGCGGCACGTCCGCCGACGAGGCGAAGGACACCGCCTCGGGCACCCGTGAGGTGGCCACCGCGCGCGGCACCGTCTCGGTGCCGTCCGACCCCAAGCGCATCGTCGTACTCAATGGCGCGCTGGCCGGCTACCTCTACGACCTGGACGCCCCGGTCGTCGCGGCCGATCCGCGACTGCTCGGTGTCGCCACCCCCAAGGGCGAGTTCCCGCAGGTGTGGGCCGCCGACGCGAAAGAGCAGGGCACCCAGGTCGTCCCGACCGGCGAGGACATCAATCTCGAGTTCGTCGCCGCCCAGCGGCCCGATCTGATCATCGGCGGCGGTCAGGGCTACCCGGCCCAGCAGACGCTCAACGCCTACGACCAGCTCAGCGCCATCGCCCCGACCGCGCTGATGCCGGCCGGCACCACCGACTGGCAGGAGCAGCTGCGCTATCTGGCCGACCTCGTCGGTCGCGGCGACCAGGTCGACGGCCTGCTCGGCAACTACCGCACCAAGCTGGCCGAGGTGAAGTCCGCCATCAAGATCCCGGCGGGCAACACCACGCTGGTGCAGTCGGCCAAGGGCGACAAGCCGGTCGTCTTCGTGCCGTCCGCCTCGCTGCCGAAACTGCTGGCCGAGGTCGGTTTCGCCCTCGACACGCAGGTGAAGGCCAAGGCCGGCAACCCGGAGATGCCCGAGGCCGCCGACTACTTCTCGATGAGCCCGGAGCTGCTCAACACCGTGGTCGACGCGCCGGTGACCTTCGTGGTCACCATCAACGGCGGACGCTCCCTCGAGCAGCTGCGGACCGACCCGCTCTACGCGAAGCTGCCGTCGTTCACCGCGAACACGGTGTACGAGCTGCCCGCGATCAGCTCGCGACCGGACTATCGCACGGTCATGAGCACCCTCGAGCTGCTGAAGGATCGTTTCAAGTGACGGCGACCGGCGGCCTGCTCCTCGACCTCAGCCCGCTGCGGGCGTCGCGCCCGTTCCGGTGCGCGTTCGCGGCGCGGCTGGTGTCGGTGCTCGGCATCGGGCTGCTCATGGTGGCCCTGCCGTTGCAGGTCTATCAGCTGACCGGGTCGAGCCTGCAGGTCGCCGGGGTCGCCACCACGACCGCGGCGGCCCTGTTCGCGGGCAGTCTCGCCGGCGGTGTGGTCGCGGACCGGTACGACCGGCGCACGGTGATCCAGTGGTCGCGCAGTGCGGCGGGCATCGGCTTCCTGTTGCTCGGCGTGAATGCCGTGCTGCCGGACCCGCTGCTGCCGGTGATCTACCTCGCCGCCGTGATCGACGGCCTCGCGGGCGGGGTCAGCGGATCGGCGCTGATGGCGATGGTTCCGGCGCTCGTCGGCCGCGAGAAGGTCGCGGCCGCAGGGGCGCTGGTGTCGCTGACCACCGACCTCGGCACCATGATCACCCCGGCGATCGCCGGGCTGCTCGTCGCGAAAACCGGCGTGGCCTCGGCCTATTTCCTCTGCGCGCTCGCGACCACCGCGACCGTCGGGCTGATCACCGCGATCGGCCCGTCGCCGCCGCCGGAGCGGGATCTACAGAACCCCCTGCGCGAGCTCGTCGCGGGCATCTCCTTCGCGGTGCGCCACGAATCCATCCGGCTGATCCTGCTGACCGGCCTGATCGCGATGCTGGTCAGCGGACCGCTGGTGCTGCTGCCCGCCTTCGCCGATGTCGAACTCCACGCGGGCCCCGGCACTTTGGGCCTGCTCTACGCGGCGCCCGGTGCGGGCGCGGTACTCGGTTCGCTCACCAGCGGCTGGATGAGTCGCGCCAATACCGGACTGGCGCTGCTGGTTTCGCTCGCGCTCATGCCGCTCGGCGTGATCGCGGCGGGGCTGTGGTCGCACGCGGCGCTGGTGTTCCTCGGGCTCGCCGGGTTCGGCCTGGCCAGGGCCGTGAACATGGTGCTGCGCTACGCGATGTTGCAGCGCGCCGCACCGGACCACATGCGCGGCCGGATGTCGGGACTGCTGATGGTGCAGTCGGTCACCGGTACCGCGGTCGGCTCCATGGTGGCCGGAACCGTCGGCCAATTCTTCGCTCCGGGAACCGCGCTCGTGCTCTACGGCGTCGTCGTCCTGGTACTCACCGGCCTGATGGCGCTCGCCGCCGGGCCGCTGCACAGAAAGGAACAGAGGTGAAGGATCGCAGTGCCTACGCCGCGAACATCGCCGAGGTGCTCGGCGGTGCGCACGGCGCGAAGGTCCCCTATCCGATCGGCCTGCAGGAAGTGGAGGTGATCCGCACCGCGCGGATCGGCTCCGCGCTGTTGCGGATCACCTTCGGCGGGCCCGAGCTGGCGACGTTCCACAGCTATGTCCCGGATGAGCATGTGCGCCTGATCTTCCCGTGCGAGGACGGCGTGCTGCGGCTGCCCGAACGCGACGGCACCTCGCTGGAATGGGGCACGCCGCGTCCGGTCTCGCGCGAGTACACGGTGCGCCGCCACAGCATTCCCGACGGCGAACTCGACATCGACTTCGCCCTCCACCCCGGCGGCCTCGCCTCCGACTGGGCGAGCGCGGTGACCCCGGGCACCAGGGTGCACATCGCCGGTCCGCCCGGCGGCGTCGTCGTCCCGGATTCCTACGACCGGTACCTGCTCGCCGGTGACATCACCGCGCTGCCCGCCATCGCCCGCTGGCTGGAGCGGATGCCGCGCACCGCGGCGGGCTGGGCCTTCATCGAGGTGGCCGACGCGGCCGAGCAGATCGCGATCGACGCCCCCGACGGCGTCGAGGTGCGCTGGCTGCATCGCGGCGCGGCCGAGGCGGGCACCAGCGACATCCTGGAGCAGGCCGTGCGCACCGTGGAAGTGGCCGCCGGACAGCGGGTCTACGCCTGGGTAGCGGGCGAGGCGGGCTGCCTGCGCGGCATCCGCAAGGTGGTCCGCACCGACCTGGGCATCGGCCCCAAGGACTCGCTCATCGCCGGCTACTGGAAGCGCGGCGTCGCCGACTTCGATCGAGAGGAATGACCATGACCGACGATCAGGTGATCGGCGATGTCGCCACGGCGCTGGGTGTGGACCCGGCCGAACTCACCGCGGACACCGATCTGCTCGACGCCGGACTCGATTCGGTGCGCATCATGTCGCTGGTGGAGAAATGGCGGTCGGACGGTTACGCCCACATCGACTTCCCCACGCTGGCGGGCGATCCCGTGCTCGGATCATGGATCGAGCAACTGGCCTGACCGGCCCGGGGGCGGCGCGATGAGCGCGCCGCCCCCGGCGCGGTCACTGCCCGAGCGCGCCGTCGGCGAGCAGCTGCCGCAGCTCCTTGCGGCTGGTCTTGCCGACGCCGGTCGCCGGGAACTCGTCGACGACGACGACGGTGTCGGGCATCTTCCACGCCGCGACACCGCGCGCGCGGACGAACGAACGCACCGTGATCAGGGACGGTCGCACGGCCGGATCGGCGGGCTGGACGAACGCGCAGATGCGCTGTCCCAGCACCGGATCCGGGGTGCCGACGATCACCGCGTCCCGCACGTCCGGGTGCTCGAGCAGATGCGCCTCGAGCTCCTCGGCCGATACTTTCTCCCCGCCCCGGTTGACCCAGTCACCGGCCCGGCCCGCGACCACCAGGTTGCCGTCCGGGCGCACGGCGACGATGTCGCCGGTGCGGTACCAGCCCTCGGCGGTGAAGCTGCGGGCGTCGGCCTCGGGATTGTCGTAGTAGCCACGAATCGTGTACGGCCCCTGCGTGATCAGGTTGCCGGTCGCGCCCGGTGCCACCTCGGCGCCGTGGTCGTCGACCACCGCGATCCGGTCGTGCTCGGACATCGGACGGCCCTGGGTGCCGACCACCACGTCGATCGGATCGTCGAGCCGGGTGTAGCAGACCAGCCCCTCGGCCATGCCGAACACCTGCTGCAGGGTCACGCCGAGGGCGGGGCCGACCCGGCGGGCCAGCTCCTCCTGGCAGCGCGCCCCGCCCACCTGGACCACCCGCAGGCTGGACAGATCGGGGGTGTCACCCGCTTCGGCCCGCTCGGTCCACAACCGGGCCAGCGGTGGCACCAGGCCGGTGATGGTGACGCCGAACCGCTCGATCAGCGGGAACGCCGTCGCCGGCGTCGGATCGGGGGTCAGCGCGACGGCGCCGCCCGCCCACAGCGCGCCGAGGATGCCCGGCGAACTCATCGGGAAGTTGTGCGCCACCGGCAGCGTCGCGAGATACACGGTGTCGCTGTCGAGTTCGCAGATCTCGGCGCTGCGCCGCACGCTGTAGAGGTAGTCGTCGTGGGTGCGGGCGATGAGCTTCGGGATGCCCGTACTACCACCGGAGAGCTGCAGGAACGCGACGGCACTCGCCGACGGTCCCGCCAGTTCGCCCGGGGTGTCGCGGAATTCGGCGATGTCGTGCACATCGGCGGACAGCTCGCGCCCCGGTTCGTCGAGCACCAGCAGCAGGTGCCGCAGGCTCGGCACCTCGGCGCGGACCGACTCGGCCAGCGCCGCGTAGTCGAAGCGCTGGTGCGTGCCGCAGGTGATCATCGCGGTCGCCGCGGCGGCGGTGGCGATCGGGACCAGCTCGGCACCGCGGTGCGCGGGCAGGCAGAACACCGGCAGCGCGCCCAGCTTGAACAGCGCGAAGATCACCTCCACGAATTCGGCGCGGTTGGGCAGCTGGACCAGCACCCGGTCGCCCGCGCCGAGGCCGAGCCGCTCCAGGCCGGTGGCGAGCGCACTCGACCGGTGGTCGAGCTCGGCGTAGGTCCAGCTGTTCGCCGGGTCGAGCACGGCGATCCGGTCGGGTGCGGCGGCCGCGCGCGCGGCGAGCACATCGGCGAAAGTCTCACCGGTCCAACAGTTCTGCTCTCGATAGCGTTGCGCCAGCTCAGTGGGCCACGGGGTGAAGCCGGGGAGCACGGGATCGGTCAAGTCGAGCACCTCTTTCCAACGGACCTGCGGGCGTTCCCGTCGGATGTTGTGAGGGAAGGTAACCATCCGACGATGAATTCAGGTTAGGCTAACCTCATGTCAAATGGTGATCTCACCGGACGGAACGTTGTCGTGACCGGCGCGGCCGGGGGTATCGGCGCCGCGATCGCCGCCCGGTTCGCCGCCGAGGACCGGGTCGTCTCCCTGTGGGACCTCGATCCCCGGGTGCACGCGACCGCCGCCGCACTCGCCGCTCCGCGGGACGGCGCCGATAGCGATGACATCGACTGTTCCCCAACGGCTTCTGTGCACAGCCAGGAGGTGGACGTCAGCGACGCCGACTCCGTGCGACGTGCCTTCGACCAGCTGACCGCCGCGCACGGACCGGCCGATGTGCTGGTACACGCCGCGGGCGTCATGGTCGGCGGGAGCGCCCTCGAACTCGACGCCGCAGACTGGGCGAGGTGCCTGAGCGTGAACGCCACCGGGACCATGCTGGTCACCCAGCGCGCGGCCGCCGACATGGCCGCCGCGGGCCGGGGGTCGATCGTCGTGGTCTCCTCCAACGCCGCGGCCGCACCGCGCGTCGGCATGGCCGCCTACGGCGCCGCCAAGGCGGCCGCGACCGCCTTCACCAGGTCGCTGGCCCTGCAGGTCGCGCCGCTCGGGGTGCGGGTCAATCTCGTGTCCCCCGGGTCCACCGATACCGCCATGCTGCGCGACATGTTCGGCGGCACGCCGCTCGACGACGACGCCGAGACCGCGCTCCTCGACGGCGACCCCGCGGTCTACCGGCTCGGTATCCCGTTGCGCCGCATCGCCGCTCCCGCCGACATCGCGGCGGCCGTCCACTTCCTGGCGTCCGACGGCGCCCGCCACATCACCATGCACGACCTGCGGGTCGACGGTGGCGCGACGCTCGACATGTGAAACCGAAAGGGTGAGCACCATCAGTACCGACAGTTCAGACCCCGCTTTCGTCCTGTCCCGTCCGCAGCGGACCGTGTCCGCGTCCGCGGGCGGGACGATCTTCCGATCGGCGCACGACGCGGTGACCGCGCTGCGCAGCGGCCGGATCAGCCACATCGTCGGCGCGCTGCCCTTCACCCCCGGTGCGCCGACGGCACTGTGGGCACCGGACTCGGTGCGCGTCACCGAGGCGCCCCACCGCCGGGCACCGGGCACCCGACTCCCCCACTTCGCCATCGACGCGGCGGTGCCCGCTCCCGACGAGCACCAGCGGCGGGTGGCCGGTGCCGTCGAACTGCTCGCCGATCCCGGCCATCCCCTGCGTAAAGTGGTGCTGGCCAGGGCTATTCGCGCGGTGTCGCCGCAGCCGGTGCGGGCGACCGACATCCTGGATCTGATGGTGGCCTCGGACCCGCTGTCGAACGGTTTCCTGGTAGACCTCTCCGCCGCCGGTGGCCGATATCTCGGCCGTCACCTCGTCGGCTCCAGTCCCGAGATCCTGGTGCGCCGCACCGGAACCGAGATCCTGAGCCACCCGCTGGCGGGCTCGGCCCGGCGTATCACCGACGATCCGGCCGCCGATCGCGCCGCCGCCGACGCGCTGCTCACCTCCACGAAGGACCACGCCGAGCACCGCTATGTCGTCGATCAGGTGGCCGCCGTGCTCAGTGACCGCTGCGCCGAAGTCGACACGTCCGCACCGGAACTCACCGCGACGCCGGCCATGTGGCACCTCGGCACGCCGATCTCGGCGACCGTCCCGCTCGCCGGTCCCTCCGCGCTCGAACTCGCGGTGGCCCTGCACCCCACCCCGGCGGTCTGCGGCACGCCCACCGGCGCCGCCGCCCGGCTCATCGCCGAACTCGAAGGTGAACGTGGGTTCTACGCGGGCGCGGTCGGCTGGTGCGACGCCGACGGCAACGGCGAGTGGATGGTGAGCATCCGCTGCGCCGAACTGTCCGCCGACGGCACCACCCTGCTCGCGCACGCGGGCGGCGGCATCGTCGCCGCGTCCGATCCCGCGGCCGAACTGGCCGAGACCACCGGCAAATTCCAGCGCATCCTCGCCCCGCTCGGGATCGCCGACCTGCCCGTTTCCGTCGGCTGACGCCGACCCCACCGAAAGGCCGTCATGCCGATTCCCAAGATCGCGCCGTATCCGATGCCCGGCGCCGACGAGTTCACCGCCGACCAGGTGGCCTGGACCGTCGAACCCGGCCGCAGCGCCCTGCTGATCCACGACATGCAGCAGTACTTCCTCGACGCCTACGACATCTACCGCGACCCCGCCCGGACCCTCATCGCGAACATCGCGCGGCTGCGCGACCGCTGCCACGAACTCGACATCCCGGTGATCTACACGATGCAGCCGGGCAACCAGCACCCCTCACGGCGCGGCATCCTCGCCGACTTCTGGGGTACGGGCATGGCCGAGGGCGCCGACACCGAGGTGATCAACGCCATCGCCCCCGAGCCGCAGGACATCCAGGTCACCAAGTGGCGGTACTCCGCCTTCCAGCGCACCGACCTGCGCGAACTGCTCGGCTACTACGGCCGCGACCAGCTGCTGATCACGGGCGTGTACACCCACATGGGCTGCATGCTCAGTGCCGCCGAGGCGTTCATGAGCGATGTGCGGCCGTTCCTGGTCTTCGACGCGACCGCCGATTTCAGCCGCGACGAGCACCTGATGGCGCTGAACTACGTCGCGCGGCGCTGCGGCGCGGTCACCGGGACCGAGGAGCTGATCCAGCAGCTCGGCACCGCGCCCGCCGCCGAGAAGGCACAGCGGCGCACCGCCTGACGATTGGCACGCGGGTTCGGCTGTGGCACAGTCGGACCCGCGATTGTCGTGTGGGAGTGGGGGACATCGGTGCGCAAGATCGTCGGCCTGGAGCCGTTCATCACCGAGCGGGCGGCGCTGCTCGAAGAGGGCAACCGCCTCAGCGCGGTCTACAAGGAGCTGGGCGCGTGCGAGGAGGGGTGGGCCGCCTTCTACGGTGCCAGTGCGCTGCACGACCGCTACCGCGAGCTGCTGCCCGACATCGTGGTCTCGCGGTGCCCGTTCCGGGATGAACTGGTGTACTGGCCGCTCGACATCGTCGACGTCGACGGCTGGTTCTGGAGCTCGTTCCATACGGTGCGCCGCTTGGACCCGGTGCCGCGCAGCTGGTTGCTGATGGTCGGCGCGATGCGGCTCGACGGTCCGATGGCGCCCGCGCCGTTCCTTCGTGTGCTCGGCCCCGATGTGCCCTACGTCTTCCCCGGGGTCCTCGCTCATCCCGACATGCGGGCCGTGATCACCCAGGTGCGGATCGGCCCGCACACCGGCTGGCCGATCACCTATCACTGCGCCACCTACCGGCCACGCGGCATCGCGCTCGAACCGGTCTGGGGCAGTGATCATTACGAGGTCGATCAGGCCCCGGGCAGATACGCGGCCTGGGACGACAACTGGGGCTCGAACCGCCCCGACTTCGATCTGCGGCCCTGGCTCGACAACGGCACACTCCTGTGGATCGCCCCCGACGACCCCACCGCCACCCTGCGCACCGGCTCCGCCGACTGCCCCTACCTGGACCTCCCCGGCACGCGCAAGCACAACCGGCCGTACTGAGCCGACGCCTCAGCGCGGCGTGTTGCCGAGTGCGAGCACCGCGGCCGCCACCTGCCCGCCGACATCGAGGACGAGGCGGAACACGTCGACGGCGACGAACGAGCCGTCGCACCACAGGATGTTGCAGCCGGTCGAGGCGTACGGCCCGACCCCGAGCAGGATGGCCGCGGCGGTGCCAGGGTCCGCCAGCCGGGCGAGGTCGTCCGGGGTGCGGATCGACAGCGGCGGATGGTCGAGACCGAGCGGGTCGACGTAGGGCTCGGCGGGGATTCCGGTCACCGCCCGGGTGACGCGCTGGAACAGCTCCTTGTTGTCGGGGTTGCCGCTGCCGGTGAGCATGGCGACCGGGTTGTCCAGGTCGACCCGCAGCGGGACGCCGAGGCGCACCACGACCAGGTCGCGGCTCGGGATGACGGTCAGGAACTGGCCGAGCGCGCCCTCGTAGGAGTACATGTCGCGCGGGGAGCCGGGGAATTGCGGACGATCGTAGGAGACCGCGGTCGGCACCTCGGTGCCCCGGTAGGTATCGCCGGAGTTGAGCCAGGTCAGGAATCCGTAGCCCGGATTGGCGGTGGTACCGGTGGTCGCCTGACGCAGGTAGTCGGCGGCGATGAGCTGCGCGCCACCCCAGCGGCCCTCCTGGAGCAGGAGCCTGCCGAGGCGGGCGAGGTCGTCGGGGCGCATGGCCAGCCCACCGTTGACGGCGGTGTTGCCGCTGCGGTCGCGCAGCCACACCCAGTTGGCGCGGTCGATGCCCAAGGGCGCGAAGAGTTCTCGCTGGGCGAAGTCCTGGAAGTCGACGCCGGTGGCGATCTCGACGATCTCCGCCAGCAGCATCGGGGTGTTCTGGGCGTATTGGAACGTGCTGTCGGGGGCGTGGTCGGCGGGCGCGGCGAGCGTTTGCCCGACCGCGTCGGTCTGGAGTCCGGCGAGGTCGGCGGGCCAGCTGAAATGCAGGCCGGTCGTCTGGGTCAAGACCTGGCGCACCGTGAGATTCGCGTGCGCCGGGTCGGCCAGGGGGAAGAATTTCCCGAGCGGGTCGTCGACGCCGAGGCGCCCCAGGGTCACGGCCCTGCCGACCACCGCCGAGGTGACGCCTTTGGTGGCGCTGGCCAGCGGCAGTGGCACGTTCGCGGTCGGGGTGCGGTCGCCGACGAGGCAGCCGTGCCGATAGACCTGGACCGCGATTCCGCCCGCGCGCGTGCCGAAGTCGAGCGCGTCCGTCAGCACGGCGGCGTCCATGCCCACGTCCTCGGGGGTCGCGCGGGGCGCCGCGTGCCCGGGTACCGGCTCGGCGCAGCGGTGTTCGCCGCTCGGGTCGGCGGACACGACCGGCGCCGCCGCCACGAGGGCGGTGAGCGCGGCGGCCGCGAGGACAGCTGGCCGGAACAGGCGGCGGGACATGGTGGATCTCTTTCCGATCGTCGGGGTGCGGTAGCTCATCGCAGGCTGTCGGCCCGTGCGTTGCGCTCGACGCTGTAGTAGGTGCGATCCGCCCGCAGCAGCCAGTCGGGGCCGACGAAGAACCGGCGGGCGGTGTCGTCGTCGAAGGCGACGTACTTCAGCCAGGCCACCGCCGTCCCGGCGGACAGGTACGCGCCGGGGCCGTCGACCGGCGAGAAATGGCTCACGCCACGGGCATTGGCGATCCAGGCCGGGGCGTGGAAGGTGAGGTTGTACTGCCACCAGCGCACCCAGGCGAAATCGGGAACGACGAAATCGTTGTAGCCGGTGAGGAACAGCGTCGGCACCCCGATGAGGGCACCGACGCCCACCGGTCCCGGTTCGATCGCCAGCACGCCGATCACCGCGAAGTCCGGATCGATCGCCCCGGCGATCGGCGGGAACAGCGCCGCGGCCTGCAGGGAGGCGCCCCCGCCCGCGGAATGCCCGGCGAGCACGGTGCGCCCGAGATCGATCCGCCCGAACAGCGGCGAACCGGGATCGCGGTGCTGGTCGATCGCCGAGGCCAGGCCGATCGCGGGCAGGTAGGCCAGCGAGTTGACGAAGTCGTAGGTGATCACCACGACGAAGCCGTGGCCCGCCCACTGCCGGGCCAGGGTGTCGTACATGCCGGGATTGGACGTGATGCCGCCCTCGAACAGGATCAGCGGGGCCTTGTCCGCACCCGCGAGATCGGCCGGGTAGTAGGTGTTCACGCCGACCGGCGACTGCAAGCCGTAGGGGAACGCCTGGGTGCATCGCGCGTCGTCCCGGTTGCCGAACAGGTGCACGGTGAGGTGCGCGATCATCCCGGCGACGGATTCCTGACAGGGGTTGGTGACCGTCGGCGTGGCCACCGGGTGCGGTCCCGGCCGATCGAAGACGCTCTGCGCGGTGACACCGGGCGTGATGTCCTGCGCGTGCGCGAGGCCGGGAAGGCCGACGGCGAGTACCGCCGCCAGCACAGCGGTGAACAGCGAGCGTGGTCGGCGGGTGAGCGACCTCGTCATCGAGGACTCCGTTCTGCACACCGGTTCCCCGGCCTCCTTTGAGACGCCATCGTCTCAAACAAGAGAGTAGTGGGAATGTGGTGTGCGACACAACCATCGATTGTCGCGGTCACCAACAGCAGCGGGCCCCGCTGTTCTCGGAGAACAGCGGGGCCCGTGTGCGTAGCCGCGTGGGTTACAGCGCCTTCAGTTCCTCGGTCACCGCACCGACGGACTTCTTGGCGTCGCCGAACAGCATGGAGGTGTGGTCGGCGTAGAACAGCGGGTTGTCGATGCCGGCGAAGCCGGAGTTCATCGAGCGCTTCAGCACGATGACGCTCTTGGCCTGGTCGACATTGAGGACCGGCATGCCGTAGATCGGGCTGGACTTGTCCTCGCGCGCTGCCGGGTTGGTGACGTCGTTGGCGCCGATCACCAGGACCACGTCGGTCCGGTTGAACTCGCCGTTGATGTCGTCCATTTCCTTCATGGCGTCGTAGGAGACCTCGGCCTCGGCCAGCAGCACGTTCATGTGCCCGGGCATACGACCGGCGACCGGGTGGATCGCGTACTTGACCTCGACACCCTTGCCCTCGAGCAGGGACGCCATCTCCTTGACCGCGTGCTGGGCCTGGGCGACGGCCATACCGTAGCCGGGCACCACGATGACCTGGTTGGCGTAGGCCATCTGGATCGCGGCGTCGGCGGCCGAGGTGGCCTTGGCCGACTTGGCCTCGCCGCCACCGCTCGCGGCCGCACCGCCGCCACCACCGAAACCACCGGCGACGATGGCCGGGATGGAGCGGTTCATGGCCTTGGCCATCAGGTTGGTGAGGATGGTGCCGGACGCGCCGACGATCATGCCCGCGACGATCATCGCGGTGTTGTTCAGTGCCAGACCAGCGGCCGCGGCCGACAGCCCGGTCAGGGCGTTGAGCAGCGAGATGACGACGGGCATGTCCGCGCCGCCGATCGGCAGCACGACCATCAGGCCGAGGATGCCCGCGAGCACCAGCAGCGCGATCATCCACAGCTGCGAGACGCCGCCGTTGTCGGCGCCGAGGCCGATCACCACGGCGCAGACCACCGCGCCGACGAGCAGCAGCAGGTTCAGCGGCTGCTGCAGCTTGCCGATGCCGATCGGCTTGCCGGACAGGATCTCCTGCAGCTTGGCGAAGGCGATGATCGAGCCCCAGAACGACACCGAACCGATCACCGCGGCGAACAGCGAGCCGATGATGATGTGGATGTTCGGCTCGTCGTGCAGCTGGGAGAAGCCCGAGCTGTCGATGAACTCGGCCCACGCGATGAGCGCGACCGTGCCACCACCGACACCGTTGAACGCGGCGACCAGCTGCGGCATCTCGGTCATCTTGGTGCGCACGGCGGGCGGAACACCCAGTGCCACACCGACGACCAGGCCGCCGGCGATCAGGATCCAGTTCAGCAGCTCGGTGTGCCGGATGGAGATCAGCGTCGCGATGACGGCGATCGCCATACCGACGGCGGCGATCTGGTTGCCGCGCACCGCGGTCTTCGGGCCGGTCAGGCCCATCAGACCGTAGATGAACATGGAGAAGGCCACGATGTAGAGGCCGTTGACCAGGTAGGTCATGTTGTCGACTGCGTGCATCACTCGGCCGCCTTCTTCTTACCCTTGAACATGCCGAGCATGCGGTCGGTGACCACGAAGCCACCGATGACGTTCAGCGTTCCGAACACCACGGCGACGAACAGGATGATCTGGACCAGCAGGGACGGGTCCTTGACGTTGCCCAGCGTCACCAGCGCGCCGAGCACGACGATGCCGTGGATGGCGTTGGTGCCCGACATCAGCGGGGTGTGCAGGGTGTTGGGGACCTTGGAGATGACGGCGAAGCCGACGAATCCGGACAGAACCAGGATCGCGATGTTCGCGAGAAGTTCGGTGTACATCAGGCTTCCACCTCACGGGTGACGCAGGAATCGGCGAGCACCTGATCGTCGAAATCGGGCGCGAGCTTGCCGTCGACCAGCATCAGCTCCAGCAGCGCCGCGATGTTCTTGGAGTACAGCTCGCTGGCGTGCTCGGGCATGGTGGCGGGCAGGTTCAGCGGCGAGGCGATGGTCACCTCGTGCTTGACGACGATCTCGCCGGGCTCGGTGAGCTCGCAGTTGCCGCCGGTCTCACCGGCCAGGTCGACGATCACGCTGCCGGGCTTCATGCCCTCGACAGCGGCGGCGGTGACCAGGCGCGGCGCGGGACGACCCGGCACCAGCGCGGTGGTGATGACCACGTCGAAGCCCTTGATGGCGTCCTCGAGCGCCTTCTGCTGCTGGGCCTTCTCGTCGTCGGTGAGTTCGCGGGCGTAGCCGCCCTCACCGGCGGCGTCGATGCCGAGGTCGAGCCACTGGGCGCCGACCGAGCGCACCTGATCGGCGACCTCGGGGCGCACGTCGTAGCCGGTGGTGCGGCCGCCGAGGCGCTTGGCCGTGGCCAGCGCCTGCAGGCCGGCGACACCGACACCGAGCACCAGCACGGTGGCCGGCTTCACGGTGCCCGCGGCGGTGGTCAGCATCGGGAAGAAGCGGGTGGACTCGGAGGCGGCGAGCAGCACGGCCTTGTAGCCGGCGACGTTGGCCTGCGAGGACAGCGCGTCCATCACCTGGGCGCGCGAGATACGCGGGATCGCCTCGACGGCGAACGCCTGCACCCCGGCGGACTTCAGCGCGCCGATCTGGTTCTCGGCGTTGCGGGGCGCGAGGAACCCGATCAGGGTCTGCCCGGACGACAGCTTGGCCACCTCGGCATCGCTGGGCGGGGCGACCTTGACGACGACCTCGGCCGACCACGGGTCACCGATGGTGGCGCCCGCCTCGACAAAGGCTTCGTCGGGGATGAGGGCGCCGAGGCCTGCACCGGCTTCCACGACCACCTCGACACCCTGCTTGGACAGGGCGGGGATGATCTTGGGCACCAATGCGACCCGCCGCTCACCCGCACCGGATTCGCGAACGACTCCGACACGCGCGCCGCGCGGCGAACCCTCGCCCACGTTTTGCGTTGTCTCCACTAGTCAGACTTCCTTCTTGTGCTGGCTTCGAGCCGGGGAACAACGGGTCAGCCGACGTTACTTGCGAGTAGGTTCGGCTGAAATCCTCGCTACTGTACTCGGCTCGCGGTGAGCCTAGCCGAGATGCCGGTCACATCGGCGGGCTGGACCATCCACTGGGAAATCGGACAGAGCCGACCCGTTTCGCCAAGTTGACGACGTTTCCGCGCCTCGGACGCGACCCCGCGCCCGTCCTCAGATTCGTCGCCGCAGGTAGGGCCGGACAAGACCGCACCTGCCGGTGAGCTACCTACCTCCGGGTACGAATACTGGTCAGACGACCGGCTTGCTGGGCGCACGTGACGCGCGTCATGCCCGCAGGTGGTTCGGACTGTTGCGCGACCCACACCACACCGTAGGGTCGTCGCTGTGAACGACTGCGTCTTCTGTCGGATCGTGGCGGGTGCCGCACCGGCGACCAAGGTCTACGAGGACGACGCGGTGTGCGCGTTCCTCGACATCAGGCCGATCACCCGCGGACACACCCTGGTCGTTCCCAAACAGCACGCCACCGAGCTCGACGATCTCGATCCCGATCTCGGCGCGACGCTCTTCCGCACCGGGCACCGGCTCGCGCGCGCCCTGCGCCGCAGCGGCCTGAGCAGCGACGGCGCCAATCTCATCCTCAACGACGGCACCGCGGCCTTCCAGACCGTCGGCCACGTGCACCTGCACGTGGTGCCGCGCCGACACGGTGACAAGCTCAGCTTCGCCAAGGGCTTCCTGCTGCGCCGTCCCCACGAACCGAACTCGACCGCGGCCGCGATCCGCGCCGGCCTGACGGCGCTGGACTCTGAAGGAGCACAGGGATGACCGAGGGCACGCCCGACCGCGAACAGCTCACCGACCTGCTCGCCCAGCAGTGGGAGGCCATCGGGAACCTGGTGGCCGACCTCGACGAGAAGGCGTGGCGCAAGCCGTCGCCGCTGCCCGGCTGGACGCTGTTCGACGTGGTCGCGCACGTGATCGGCACCGAGTCGTGGCTGCTCGGCGAGACCCCGCCGCCGCACGACCCGCTGCGGCCCAAGACCGACGTGCGGACCCTGCCGCACGTGCGCAACGAGGTCGCGGTGCTCAACGAGATCTGGGTCGACCGACTACGCCCGCTGTCCGGCAAGCGCCTGCTCGCGCTGTTCGACGAGGTGACCGATCGACGGCGGGCCGCGCTGGTCGCGATGGACGAGCAGGCCTGGCAGACGCCGACGGTGTCGCCGGTCGGGCAGGTGCCCTACGGCCGGTTCATGCGGGTCCGCCTGTTCGACTGCTGGATGCACGAGCTCGACCTCGCCGACGGCATCGGCCGCACCGTGTCCGAGGGCGGCGCGCGCGCCGAGACCGCCTTCGCCGAACTCACCATCGGGCTGGGCCGGGCGGTGGTCAAGGGCGCCAAGGCCCCCGACGGCACCCGCCTGACCTTCGACCTCACCGGGCCGGTCACCCGGCAGATCCACCTCGCGGTGGCCGACGGCCGCGGCGCGGTCCTCGACGCCGCCGACGCCGAGCCGAATGCCGTGATCAGCATGGACTCCGGGCTCTTCGCGCGCCTGCGCGGCGGCCGGACCACCGCCGACGCGCATCGCGACGAGGTCATCGTCACCGGGGACAAGGCCCTCGGCGAGCGCCTCGTGCAGAATCTGGCCTTCACCATCTGATGCGGCTGTTCCTGGCGTCCTACCGGTTCGGCGCCTTCGCCGACCGGCTCGCCGGGCTGGTCGGCGCGCCGGGCGGCCGGGTCGCGGTGATCCCCAACGCCTGCGACGCGTGGCCCGCCGCGTGGGCGTCGGCGGTGGCCAGTGACCTGACCCCGCTCCGGCAGCACGGGTACGCGCCGGAGGTGGTCGACCTGCGCGACTACGTCGGCAAGCCGGGCGAGCTGGAACGGCACCTGCGCGCGTTCGCCATGCTGTGGGTGCGCGGCGGGAACACCTTCGTCCTGCGCGCCCAATTCGCCCGCAGCGGAGCCGATTCCGTGCTTCCCGCGTTGCTCGCCGAGGACGCCCTCGTCTACGCGGGCTACAGCGCGGGCGCCTGCCTGCTCGCCCCCGACCTGCACGGCCTGGAGACGATGGACGACCCCGCCGAAGTGCGGCCGGCCACCGGCGTCGAAGCGCGGTGGGACGGACTGGGTCTGGTGGATCGCCCGCTTGTCGTCCATCTGGACTCCCCCACCGACCCGGACGGCGAGTCCGCGCGGCTGCTGGCCCGCTATCGCGCCGACGGCACCGCGCACTGGGCGCTCACCGACGACGACGTCGTCCTGGTCGACGGCGAACACACCGAGGTGCTGCGCGGCCGCTCACCGATCGGCGACGACCGGCTCGGCTGAGCGCTTGCGCCGGAACACGATCCAGCGCATCGCGGAATACATGTAGACGGCCTCGCAGGCCCCGGCGGCCAGCCGCGCGACGTGGTACTCCACGCCGAGCGCCACCAGCCCGGAGCCGACCCCGAGGATGAAGGCCAGGTAGTTCACCAGCACCACGACCGCGTACACCACCGCCTGCTTGCCCATCGGCGCGTGCGAGTGGAAGTTGAAGGTGCGGTTGAGCAGGAAGGCCAGGCCGAACGCGGCGATGTAGGCCAGCGTGATCGACACCGGCACCGGCAGCCCGAGCCCGGAGTGCAGCAGCGTGAGCAGCAGCAGGTCGACCCCGAAGGTGAAGCTGTTGATCAGGCCGAAGCCGAGCAGTGTCGCGGGCACGATCCGGTCCAGCCCGAACGGCAGGCGGGCGACGACGGCCTCGCACCAGCGGGTGAACCGGTCGGCCATCGAATCGGTGACACCCGTGTGCTGCTCCACGACCGTCAGCGTGCCAGCGCGAGATGACGTCGAGATGAGCAGTCGGCAAACGGCCTCAGTGCGGCACGGCGACGGCCACCGCGCGCGCCGGCGGCTCGGCGGCCGGACGACCGAGCGCGGTCCAGGTGGCCAGGCAGCGGCGGCGGGTGAACTCGTCGGCCTCGGCGAGCAGCGCGTCGCGCAGCAGGCGCGGGTCGGCGGTCCATTCGCCGGCGATCTCGGCCAGCGCGCGGATGCCGAACATGCCGGTCGCCTCCAGCGCGGACAGCCACTCCTCGTGCTCGCCGTCGCGCACCCGGCGCATGGCGTCGGAGTCGATCCCGGCATCGGCGTACTCGGCGGCGAGCAGGGCGCCGACCAGCTCGTTGCGGTCCTGCGGTTCCTTCATCTTCCGGCCCCTCCCGGCGAGTTACGGTGCGACGCGGCGCGTCGATGTGTGCGATGCGCGAGCGGGCGCACCGTAGAGCGGAATGCGAAACACGCCGGGTGCGCGGCGGCGAATCGCCGTCGAACACACCCGCTATGGGCATTGTGACGGGTTGGACGCCGTATACACCAACCGGGCGCGCCGGATCACAATCATGCGCGAATTCACTTGGTCGGCCGCACATCACATTGGTCAACCGACCATCACCTCCGGTGCGTCTTCGTGCTGTTCACGAGTCCGGCCCGAGTACCGGCGCGGGGTGGTCGCCGCGGGTTAGTTTGAGTGGGTGGACGAGAGCAGGGTTGACCTCGATGCGTTGATTTCCGCGGTGTCCGAGGGGGCTGTGGTCATCGATCCCGATCTGCTGGCGGGCTATCGGCAGGACTGGGCGCGCGATCCCGACGCGGGCACCCCGATCGCGGTGGTGCGGGCCCGCGACACCGCCGACGTGGCGGCCACCCTGCGGTGGGCGCACGCGGGGCGGGTGCCGGTCGTGCCACGCGGGGCCGGGTCGGGCTTGTCCGGCGGGGCGACCGCGGTGGACGGCGGGATCGTGCTGAGCACCGAACTGATGCGCGCGATCAGTGTCGACGCGGTCACCCGGACCGCCGTCGTCGGGCCGGGGCTGATCAACGCGGAGGTGAAGCGGGCCGTCGCGGCGGAGGGCCTGTGGTACCCGCCCGATCCGTCCTCGTTCGAGATGTGCTCGATCGGCGGCAACGCGGCGACAAACGCGGGCGGGCTGTGCTGCGTGAAGTACGGCGTCACCACCGACTACATCCTGGGGATGGAGGTAGTGCTGGCCGACGGGACGGTGGTGCGCCTCGGCGGGCCGCGGTTGAAGGACTCGGCCGGGCTGTCGCTGACCAAGCTGTTCGTCGGCAGCGAGGGCACGCTCGGCGTGATCACCGAGCTCACCCTGCGCCTGCTGCCCGCCCAGCCGCCGCAGGCGACCGTGGTCGCGAGTTTCGGCACGCTCACCGCCGCCACCGACGCGATCCTGGCCATCACCTCGACCCTGCGCCCGGCGATGCTCGAGTTCATGGACACCGTCGCGATCAACGCCGTCGAGGACGAGATGCGGATGGGGCTGGACCGCACCGCCGCCGCCCTGCTGGTCGCCCGGTCCGACGCGCCCGGCGAGTTCGCCGCGCACGAAGCGCAGCTCATGGTGTCGCTGTGCGAGAAAGCTGGAGCGACAGAGGTTTTCGACACCGG
Organism: Nocardia sp. NPDC050718; assembly: GCF_040654235.1. Taxonomy (NCBI): domain Bacteria; kingdom Bacillati; phylum Actinomycetota; class Actinomycetes; order Mycobacteriales; family Nocardiaceae; genus Nocardia; species Nocardia sp. NPDC050718. Next base: position 97,604 of record NZ_JBFAHQ010000008.1, read on the forward strand.
AGACCCCGAGGAGGGCGAAGCCTTCACCGCCGCACGGCGATTCGCGATTCCCGCGGTGGAGCGGATCGGGCCGCTGCTGCTCGAGGACGTCGGGGTGCCGCTGCCCCGGCTGGGCGAGCTGATCACCGGGGTCGCCGCCATCGGGGAGCGCAACGACGTGCTGGTGTCGGTGATCGCGCACGCGGGCGACGGCAACACCCACCCGCTGATCGTGCACGACCCCACCGACCCCGACAACACCGCTCGCGCGCATCGCGCGTTCGGCGAGATCATGGACCTCGCCATCGCGCTGGGCGGCACCATCACCGGTGAGCACGGGGTCGGCAGGCTGAAGAAGGCGTGGCTGCCGGATCAGGTCGGACCCGAGGTGATGGCGCTGACCAAGCGGATCAAGGACGCGCTCGATCCCGCGGGCATCCTCAACCCCGGCGCGGTGCTCTAGCGGAACAACCCGTCCCGGCCCCGGGTTAGCATCCGGTATGACCACCAGGCTCGAGCACAACGTCGCCGACACCCGATACGAGATCTACCACGACGACGTTCTCGCGGGATACGCCGACTACGCCGAACGGGACGACCCGAAGGTCCGCGACTTCCACCACACCATGACCTTCCCCGAGTACCGGGGCCGCGGGGTGGCCGCCGACGTGGTGAAGTTCGGCCTCGACGATTCCCGCGCCGCCGGCTACCAGGTCGTGCCCACCTGCTGGTACGTGGAGAAGTACATCGCCGAGCACCGCGAGTACGCGGATCTGGTCGCCTAGCGGCGCAGGTACCCGGCCAGGATCGGGCCGATCACGGCGAGCGCCTCGGGGCTCGTGAGGTGGTTGTGCTCGTGGCCCGTCTGGTGGTCGATGATCTCGCCGCTGACGTAGGGCCGCCAGGTATGCGCGTTGGGCTCGTAGCCGGGGCGGGCGCTGGTGCTGCTGAAGAACAGCAGGCCACCGTCGAACACGCCCGGCGCGTAGTCGGCGGCCTCCCGGACGATCTGCTGGTAGTCGGCGTAGAGCCGTCGCAGGTCGGCGTCGGTGATCGTGTCGAGCAGGCTGCCGGGGCCGGCGCCGACCTCGTTGTCGGCGCCGGGCAGCGGTGCGGCAGTACCCCGATACCCCGCGGAATCGGCCGACGACACTGGCGGACCGGTTCGATCGACGGCGTCGGCGGGAGCGCCGGCGCGAAGCAGTTGGGCGGCCTGGTCGGCCTGGTCGGCCCCACCGAACTCGGCGAGCAGCGCCTCCATCGGCGGCATCTCCGCGGCGCTGGCCGGGTCGACATCGGCGCGGCCGTCCAGGATGGTCAGCGCGTCGACCACGGCGCCGCGGCGCTGGAGCTCGACCGCGACCGCGTGCGCGATCGGCCCGCCCGCGGAGTAGCCGAGCAGCCGGTACGGCCCCTCGGGCTGGGTCGCCTGGATCTCGTCGGCGTAGTGGGCCACGCGGTCGCGCAGCGGACGGTCGGGCTGCTCGGCCGCGATCCCCGGTGATTGCAGGCCGTAGACCGGGAAGCCGGAATCGAGGTGCGCGGCCAGGCCCGCGTAGCACCAGGCCACGCCGATCGCCGGATGCACGCAGAACAGCGCCGGACCGGTGCCACCGGTGCGCAGCGGCAGCAGGGTCCGCAGGGCCGGATCGACCGGGTCGTCCCCCGACGCGGCGATGCGCGCGGCGAGCGCGCCCGGCGTCGGATCGCCGAACATCCACTGCACCGGCATCGGGAAGCCGAGCAGCTCGCGCACCTGGGCGACCAGCCGGACGGCGACCATCGAGGTGCCGCCGAGTTCGAAGAAGTTGTCGTCCAAGCCGACCCGGTCGACGTCGAGCACGGTCTCGAACGCGGCGACGACGGCCTGCTCGGTCGGCGTCACCGGCGGCCGATAGTGCAGGTCGGTGCGATGCACCGGCGCGGGGGCGAGCGCGTGCACGACGGTGCCGGGTGGCGCGGTGACATCGAGCGCGCCGACCAGCAGGCGGGGATCGGTGGTGACCGCGTCGAGCACGTCGGCGAACCGGTGCGCCAGGGTCGTCGCGGTCGACTCCTCGAACAGGTCGCGGGCGAAGGTCAGGGTGCCCGACATGCCCGCGGGCGCGCCGTCGGGGCCGAACTCCTCGGCCAGCATCCACTCGAGGTCGAACTTCGCGCCGACCGGCGGCATCTCGATCGGCCGCACGTGCAGATCGGGCAGGTCGAACGACTCCCGGTCGAAGTTCTGGAAGACCAGCAGCACCTGGAACAGCGGGTGGTGCGCGGTCGACCTGGTGGGGGCCAGCACCTCGACGAGCTGTTCGAAGGGGACATCGGCGTTACCGAAGGCGTCCAGGTCGCCGTCCTTGGTCGCGGCGAGCAGGGTCTCGAAGGTGTCCTCGGACCGCACCCGGCTGCGCAGGACCAGGGTGTTGACGAACATGCCGATGAGATCGTCGAGTTCGCCGGCACCACGGCCCGCGATGACCGAACCGATCGCCACCTCCTCGGTCCCGGACAGCCGCGCCAGCAGCACCGCCAGCGCCGCGTGCGCCACCATGAACACGCTGACGCCGTGCCAGCGCGCCAGTTCGCGCAGCCGGATCTGGATCGCGGCGTCGATCTCGAACTCGACCAGTCCGGCCCGGTGGGTGAGCACCGGGGGTCGCGGATGGTCGCTGGGCAGCGCCGAGACCTCGGGCAGGCCGGCGAGCCGGTCGCGCCAGTACGCCAGCTGCTGGTACGCCACGCTGCCGGGATCGTCGGCGTCGCCGAGCAATTCGTGCTGCCACAGCGCGTAGTCGGGGTATTGCAGCGGCAGCGGCGACCACATCGGCGCGGCGCCCGCACGACGGGCCGCGTAGGCGATCGCCACGTCGCGGGTGAGCGGGGCCAGTGACCAGCCGTCGGAGGCGATGTGGTGCATGGTCACCGCCAGGACCGAGCGGTGGTCGGCGATACGGAACAGGCTGACCCGCACGGGCACGTCGCGGGTGAGGTCGAAGCCCCGCGCGATCTCGGCCGCCACCGCGGTCCTGATCCGATCGGGGGTGATCGTCGAGACATGCAGTGTCACTTCGGCTTCCGGGCCACGCACATCCTGGTACGGGTCGCCGTCGGCGTCGATCGGGTACACGGTGCGCAGCGATTCGTGGCGGGCCAGCACGTCGGCGATCGCCGCGCGCAGCACCACCGGGTCGATCTCGCCGTTCACCTCGACCGCGATCGGCACGTTCTGGGCGGGCGAGTCCGGGTCGTACCGGTTGAGGAACCACATCCGCCGCTGGGCGGCCGAGAGCGGAATCCGGTCGGGGCGCGGCCGTGGCCCAGGGCGCGGGCCGGGCGGGATGGCGTCGGCGCGGAGAGCGGCGGCCAGTTCGGCGACGGTCGGCGCGTCGAAGACCGTGCGCACCGGCACGCGGGCGTCCAGGGCGGCGCCGAGGCGGGCGGCGATCCTGGTGGCGATCAGGGAGTTGCCGCCGAGGGCGAAGAAGTCGTCGTCCAGGCCGACCTTCGGCACGCCGAGCAGGTCGGCGAAGGTGTCGGCCACCGCTCGCTCGGCCGCCGTGACCGGTGCCCGGAACCGGCCGGACCTGATGTCGGGGGCCGGCAGCGCGCGCCGGTCGAGTTTGCCGTTGCCGGTGCGCGGCAGCGCGTCCAGGACGACGAACGACGCCGGCACCATGTACGACGGAAGGCGCAGCGCCAGTGAGGCTTTCACCGACTCCACCGTCAGCTGACCGGCCTGTTCCGGTACCAGGTAGGCCACCAGCAGCTCACCGACCGCGGCGTCGGTGTAGACCGTCACAGCGGCTTGGTGCACGGCGGGCTCGGCGGCCAGCGCCGACTCGATCTCGCCGAGCTCGATCCGCAGCCCGCGCAGCTTCACCTGGAGGTCGCCGCGACCGCGATAGTCCAGCGCGCCCGCGCGTCGGCGCACGAGATCGCCGGTGCGATACATCCGTTCGCCCGGCCTGCCGAACGGGTCGGCGACGAAACGGGCGGCGGTGAGATCGGGGCGCCCCTGGTAGCCGCGGGCCAGCGCGGGCCCGGCCAGGTACAGCTCGCCGGTGACGCCGTCGGGCACCGGGTGCAGCCGGTCGTCGAGGACCAGCGCGGCCAGGCCGGGAATAGGGGTGCCGATGGTGATCTCGCAGCCGGGCAGCAGCGGGCCCGCGCCGGTCGCCCAGATGGTGGCCTCGGTCGGCCCGTAGTCGTTGAAGTGCACCCGTCCCGGCGCCGCCCACCGCTGCACCAGCTCCGGCGGGCACGGCTCGCCGCCGGTGACGATCGCCCGCAGGTGCTCGTGGTCGACGGTGTCCACCGAGCTCAGCGCCGACGGTGTGAGCGCGATATGGGTGACCCGCTCCCCGGCGAGCAGCTCACCGAGTTCCGCCCCGCCGTACGCGGTCGGCCCGGCGACCACCAGCGCGGCGCCGGCGCCCGCGGCCAGCAGCAGTTCCAGCACGGCGGCGTCGAAACCGGGCGAGGCCACGTGCAGCACCCGGGAGTCAGGGGTGATACTCATCCGTTCCCGCTGCGCGGCAACCAGATTCGCCAGCCCGGCATGGGTGACCACGACGCCCTTCGGCCTGCCGGTCGAGCCGGAGGTGAAGATGATGTAGGCGGCGTGCGCGAGGTTAGGAGGCGCCAGGCGTTCGGCGGGTTCGATCAGCGCTGACGAGACGGCGTGTGCGGCCTGGTCGTCGAGGACCAGCCATTGCACACCGGGGATCGTGGAGCCGACGGGGTGCCCGTCTCCATCGCCGACCACACCGTCGGTCGCCGCGTTTCCGACGCGCACGCTGTTCGCCGTTCCGCTGCTCACGATCCGTCCTCCGGAGTCACCGTCGCCGGTAACCGCGTGATCAATAGTCCCGAGGCCGAGCGCGCCCCGCGCGTCGAGCCAGGGGCGGATCGAAGTGGCGTCGCGGGTGGTGATGCCCAGGTGGGCGCCGGAGTCGGTGATGATCTGAGCGATCCGGTCGGTGGGGTAGGCGGGGTCGACGGGGACGAAGGGGGCGCCGGTCTTGGCGACGGCCCAGACGGCGGTGACCGAGGCGGCGCTGCGGGGCACCGCGATCACCACGGGGGTCTCCGGGCCCGCCCCGGCGCGGATCAGGGTGCGGGCCAGGCGGTTCGAGTGTTCGTCGAGCTCGTGGTAGGTGAGGTGGGCCGGGCCGTCGATGATCGCGATGCCGTCGGGGTTGGTGGTGACGGCGGTGGCGAGCAGGTCGGGCAGGACGGCCGGGGCCACGACGGCGGGCAGTGGCGTCCCGGGCAGGATCGTGCGCTCGCGGGCGTTGAGCAGATCGATATCACCCACCGGCACCGCGGGATTCGCGACGACGGCCCTCAGGATACGGAGCCAGCGGTCGGCGAAGCGGGCGGCGGTGGCCGCGTCGAACAGGTCGGTGGCGTAGCCGAGGCGCACCGCCAGCCCGTCGGCGCTGTCGTCGCCGACGGTGACGCTGAGATCGAAGCGCAGGCTCTGCTGGTCCAGCTCGACCGCCTCGACGCCGAGGCCGGGCAGCGCGAACTCGGCGCGACCCAGGTTCTGGAAGATCAGCATGGCCTGGATCAGCGGGTGACGGGCCGCCGAACGGGTGGGTTCGAGCAGGTCGACGAGGTTCTCGAAGGGCACGTCGGCGTGCGCGAAGGCGTCCAGGTCGGTGCGGCGGACCCGGTCGAGCAGGTCGGTGAACGACAGCGCGGCGGGCACCTCGGTGCGCAGCACCACGGTATTGACGAACATGCCGACGACATCGTCGAGTTCAGCCACCCCGCGACCGGCGACGGGCGTGCCGACCGCGATGTCGGTGGTGTCCCCGAGGCGGGCGAACAGCACGGCCAGCGCGCTGTGCAGGACCATGAACAGCGAGCACCGGCGGGTCGCGGCGAGGCGTTCCAGACCCGCCCGCAGCTCCGGGTCCACGGTGCGGGCGACGGTGCCCGCGCGCAGGGAGGCGACCGGTGGGCGGGGACGATCGGCGGGCAGTTCCAGCCGGTCCGGGAGCCCGGCCAGGGTGTCGGTCCAGTACGCGAGCTGGCGCGCCGACAGCGACTCGGGATCGTCGGCGCCGCCGAGCCGATCCCGTTGCCACAGGGTGTAATCCGCGAACTGCACCGCGGTCTTCGGCCACACGGGCGACGACCCGGCCGCGCGCGCGGTGTAGGCGGTCATTACGTCGCGGGCGAGCGTCCCCATCGAGGAGCCGTCGGCGCTGATGTGATGCACCACCACGGCCAGCACGTGTTCCTCGGGGCCGACGCGGAACAGCCGCAGCCGCACCGGAACCGCGGCCGCGACATCGAAACCCTCGGTGACGCAGGCGAGGACGGCGGCGGGCAGCCGGGACGGGTCGATGTCGGTGACCTCGAACCGGTCGGCGAGCCGGTCCGGCGCCTCGATCACCTGGTAGCCGACGCCGTCGTGGCCGGGGTACACGGTGCGCAGCGCCTCGTGCCGTTCGACCACGTCGGACAGCGCCGCCCGCAGCGCGGCGAGGTCGAGTCGTCCGGTCAGCCGCAGGACCACCGGGATGTTGTAGGCGCCGGAGGCCGGGTCGTACTGGTTGACGAACCACATCCGCCGCTGCGCGGGCGCGAGCGGGATCCGGTCGGGACGCGGCCCCGCGCTCGGCCCGCCGAGCACCCCGGCGGGCAGCACGGCCTCGCCACCGAGCCGGGCCGCGAGCCCGTGCACGGTCGGGGCCTCGAAGAGCAGCCGCACCGGCACCTGAACACCCAGTTCCGCGCCGAGGCGCGCCGCCACCCGCGCGGCCGACAGCGAATCGCCGCCGAGGGCGAAGAAGTCGTCGTCGGCGCCGACCTCCGGGTGCTCGAGGACCACGGCGTAGGCCTGCGCGACCAGTCGTTCGGCGCCGATCGGGGCGAGGTACGGCGCGCGGGTGAGCTGGGGTTCGGGGAGCGCGCGCAGGTCGACCTTGCCGTTGCCGGTGACGGGCAGCGCGTCCAGCACCGTGACCGTCGCGGGGACCAGGTGCCGGGGCAGCCGCCGCACCAGGAACTCGCGCAGCGCCGTCGGGGTCAGCTCGGCGCCGGCGATCGGGGCGACATACGCCGCCAGGATCTGGTCACCGATCGGGCCGGGCCGGGGAACGGTGACGGCGAGCGCGACGCCGGGCGCGGCGAGCAGCGCGGCGTCCACTTCGCCCGGCTCCACCCGGATTCCGCGCAGCTTCACCTGGGAGTCGTTGCGGCCCACATAGTTCAGCCGGGTGGCCGAGGTGCGGCGCACCAGGTCGCCGGTTCGGTACATCCGCTCGCCGGGCACACCGAACGGGTTGGCCACGAAGCGTTCCGCGGTGCGCGCGGCGGCACCGGCATAGCCGCGCGCGAGGCCGGGGCCGATCAGGTACAGCTCACCGACCGCGCCCTGGGGCACCGGGCGCAGCCAGCTGTCGAGAACCGCCAGCGCGCAGCCGGGCAGCGGGGCGCCGAGGTCGGCCGCGTCGTCCGGGGTCAGCGGGGCGCTCAGGGTCACCGCCACCGTCGACTCGGCGGGGCCGTAGGAGTTCAGCATCGTCCGGCCCGTGCCGAGGCGCGCGACCAGTTCCGGCGGGCAGGCTTCGCCACCGGTCACGATGGTGCGGACACCGGCGACGGCCGTGGTCGGCAGCGTGGTGAGGACGGCGGGCGGTGCGACCAGACGGGTCACCCGCTGGTCGGTGATCACCCGGGCGAGATCGTCGCCCGCCGTTGCCGCCGGCGGGGCGAGGACGAGGGTCGACCCGGAGTGACAGCAGGTCAGCCACACCAGGATCGAGGCGTCGAAGGCGGGGTTCATGCACAGCAGGAACCGGTCGCGCGGGCTCGGCCGCAGCCGGGCGGCGACGCCTTCGACCAGTCCGCTGAGCCCGGCGTGGGTGACGGTGACGCCCTTGGGCGTGCCGGTCGAGCCGGAGGTGTAGATCAGGTAGGCGGGATGCCCGGCGTGCAGCGGGCGCACCCGGTCGGCGTCGGTCACCGGGTCGGCCGAGTGGGCGGCCACCCGGTCCACGGTCGCCGCGTCGTCGAGCACCAGCCAGGACATGGTGTCCGGCAAGGCATTCCGATGCGCGTCCAGGGTGAGCCCGAGGCGGGCGGCACTGCCCTCGGCGACCGCGGCGATCCGCTCGGCCGGATGCTCGACATCGACGGGCACGAACGCGGCACCCGCCTTGGCGACCGCCCAGACCGCCACCAACCACTCCGGCGATCGCGGCAGGGCGATCAACACCGCCGACTCCGGCCCGGCACCGGCGTCGATCAGCGTGCGCGCCAATCGATTCGACCGATCATCGAGTTCGACGTACTCGAGCTCGGCCACCCCGCTCCCGAAGCTGGACCCTGGACGGGTCGCCACAGCAGCGCTCTCGACGGCGCCACGCCCAGCACTGAGTCCGTGCCCGACGACCGCCCTGCCCTGGCCTGACCCATCGCGTGTGCCGGTCTCGAATTGCCCACTGTCCTGCCCGGATTCCCGACGACTCACCGGTATCTCGTGCGCGACAGCAGATCCTATGACGGCGACTCCTCCTGCGCCTGCGCCTGCGGCCAGCAGCTCCGGTAGCAGCTGGATCGGTCGCGGCCGGGTGCGGACGACCTCGGCGCCCTCGATTCCGCGCACCGCGGCGACCGGGGTCGCGGGGTCGGCGAGCCGGGCGACGATGCGGGCCAGCCGGTGTGCGAGGGCGGTGGCCTCGGTGTCGTCGAAGTAGCGGTCCGAGCAGGTGAGGGTGAGGCGCAGGTCGCCGCGGTCGTGGGCGGCCAGGCACAGGGGGTAGTGGGTGCCGTCGCGGCCGTGGAAGTCGGTGACGCGCAGGCGCGCCTGGTCCGAGGCGGCGCGCAGGGACTCGGCGTCCATCGGATAGGACTCGAAGACCATGCCGGTGTCGAACAGCGGGCCGAGCCCGGCGGCGGATTGGATCTCGTTGAGTCCCACCATGTGCCGGTCGACGAGCGCGCCCTGTTCGCGCTGGACGCGTGCCAGCAGCGCGCCGACCGGCTCGTCCGGGATCAGGGCGACGCGCACGGGCAGGGTGTTCACCAGCATGCCGACGATGCGATCGGCGCCGGGCAGCTCGGCGGGGCGGCCGGATACCGTGGCACCGAAGACCACGTCGGTGTGCCCGGTCAGCTCCGCCAGCAGCAGCGCCCAGGCCGCCTGGACGACGGTATTCGTGGTGATACCGGCCGCGCGGTGCCGGTCGAGCGCGGCGGTGGTGTCCGGCGCGAGCGGAACCGCCACCCGCAGGTCGACGGGTTCGGCCCCGTGCGTTCGCTGGACGCGGGCGGCCGTGACGAGGGTCGGGCCGGACAGTCCGGCGAGCGCGTCCGTCCACGCGGCCCTGGCGGCGGCCAGGTCCTGGCGGACCAGCCACTCCAGGTAGTGCCGATAGGGCTCCGGTTCGCCGAGGGGCGCGGTGCCGTCGTAGAGCGCGAGCAGGTCGCCCAGCAGCAGGGGCATCGACCAGCCGTCGAGGACGAGATGGTGATTGGTGACGATCAGGCGCACGTCGTCGGGACCGCGACGCAGACAGAGGAATCGCAGCAGCGGGGGCTGTTCGGGATCGAAGGGGCAGGCGAGTTCGGCCGCCGCGAGCGCCGCGCAGTCGGCCGGGTCGGCGTCGAGCACCCGCCACGGCACCTCGACCTCGTCGAGCACCACCTGCACCGCGGCGTTCGCCGTCGTGACGAACGCGGTGCGCAGGGCGGCGTGCCTGCGCACGAGTGCCGTCGCCGCGGTTTGCAGCCGATCCAGATCCACCGGGCCCGCCAGCGCGAATTCCGACTGCACGATGTACTTGTCGGTGTGCCCGGCGGCCAGCCGGGTGTGGAACAGCAGTCCCTGCTGCAACGGTGACAGCGGCCAGACGTCCGCGACACCGTCGTAGCGGCGCTGCCAGCGGTCCAGTTCCTCGCCGGTGACCCGCACCAGCGGCAGGTCCGACGGGGTCAGCCCGCCCGCGCCCGGCTCGGCGACGGCGCGCGCGATCGACGCCAGCGTCGACACCCAGTGCCGGGCCATCCGCTGCACCGCGTCGCGGGCGATGACATCGGCCGGGAACCGCCACACCGCGCGTACCGTCGGCCCGTCCGGCCCGTCCAGGGTCGCGGCGTCGACGGCGAGCACGGTCGACACCGGTAGCTCGCCGCCACCGGCACCGCCGAGTTGCTCCGCCATATCGACCGGCAGCCACGGAACTTCGGCGTCCGCGTCGGCGATCTGGCCGAGGTAGTTGAACCCGATCTGCGGGCTCCCCGCCGCGCCGAGACGGGCCGCAGACGCGGGGCGGAGGTGCCGCAGCAGCCCGAACCCGAACCCGCCGCGCGGCACCGCGCGCAGCTGCTCCTTCACCGCGGCCACCGCCGCCAGCGGCCCCGGATCGGCACCCGGATCGAGCGCGATCGGGAACTGACTGGTGAACCAGCCGACCGTGCGCGACAGGTCGGCCCCCGGCACGACGGTCTCGTCACGGCCGTGCCGCTCCAGCATCAGCAGCGCGGGCCCCGGTTCACCACGATGCGCACGCACCGCGGACACCAGTGCCGCGAGCAGCGCCTCTTCCACGCCACAGCGCAGGGCGGTCGGCAGGTGCTGGACCAGCGGTGCCGCGATCGCGGGTGGGAGGACGACCTCGACGCGGTCGAGTCCGGCGCCGACGTCACGCGCCGGGTCGAGGGGACGCGCGCCGAGGCGCGGCTCGGAGGTGCCGAGCACGTCGCACCAATAGTCCAGCTGCTCGGTCCATGCCGCGGCGTCGGCCGCGGTGTCGAGCGCCTCCGCCCAGGTCCGCACAGAGGTGCCGACCGGCGGCAGCCGCACCGGGGCGCCCGCCGCGACGGCGGTCCAGGCCGCCACCAGATCGGCGATGAGGATGCGCCAGGAGACCGCGTCGACGGCCAGGTGATGTACCGCGAGCACCAGCCGCCCGCCTGCGCCCGGATCGAGCCAGACGGCGGCGAGCACGCTGCCTGCCGCGGGGTCGAGCCGATCCACGGCCGTCGCGGTCGCCGCGGCGATGTCGCCGGGCTCGATCCGCGCGCAGGGCCGGTGCTCCACCGAGGTGGCCACGTCGGTCGTCCGCGGCGAGGCGACCTCGAGCCGGTCACCGTCGACGATCCGGACCCGCAGCATGTCGTGCTGGTCGACCACGGCTTGCAGTGTGCGGGTCAGCCGCGCGCGATCGATGTCGGGCGGCAGCGCCAGCACCATCGTCTGCGCGAACCGCCCCCACCCCGGCTGGGTCAGCAACCAGTCCACGATCGGCGTCCGCCGCACCGAACCCACACCGCCACCGGGCAATTCGCGCAGCACCGCCCGCTCCCCCGGCACCGCGACGACGGCGGCCAGCTCGGCCGGGGTCGGATGCTCGAACACATCGCGCGCCGAGAAGACCAGGTCGGCGGACCGGCCGCGCGACACCAGCTGAATCGACAGGATCGAATCACCACCGAGCGCGAAGAACGATGCCCCCGGCCCCACCTCGGGCACCCCGAGCACCTCGGCGAACAGCGCGCACAGGGCCCGCTCCGGGCCTGCCGCGGCGGGTGCCGACGGCGCCACCGCCGGCTCGGGCAGCGCCCGCCGGTCGACCTTGCCGTTGCCGGTCAGCGGCAGCGAGGCGAGCACGGTGACCGAACTCGGCACCATGTGCGCGGGCAGCCGGTGCAGGCAGTATTCGCGCAGCGCCGCGCCGTCGAGTTCGCCGGTCCCGTGCACCGGCACCACGTACGACGCGAGTACGTCGCGCCCCGACGCCCCGGTCCGCACCACCGTCACCGCGAAGTCGACGCCGGGGCAGGTCGCCAGGACGGCGTCGATCTCGCCCGGTTCCACCCGCATCCCGCGCAATTTCACCTGGAAGTCGGTGCGGCCCAGGTAGTCGAGGACGAACGTGCCGTCGACGGCGCGCCACCGGACCCGGTCGCCGGAGCGGTACATGCGCGCGCCCGGCGCGCCGAAGGGATCGGCGACCATCCGCTGTGCGGTCGCGGCGGCGCGCCCGGCATAGCCCCGCGCCAGTCCCGGACCGGCGATGAACAACTCACCCGGCGTTCCGGCGGGCACGGGACGCAGCCGATGGTCGAGGACCCGCAGGGTGACACCGGGCACCGGCGACCCGATGCCGGTGTGGTGGCCAGCGGCCAGCGGTTCGGTGAAGGTCGCCGCCACCGTCGTTTCGGACGGCCCGTAGGAATTGATCAGGGCGCGACCGGTGCCGAACCGCGCCACCACCTCGGGCGGGCACGCCTCCCCGCCCGTGGAGACCGCGCGCACGCCGTCGAGCGCGTCCGGCGGCAGGGACGACAGCACCGCGGGCGTCGAGCACAGGTGGGTGATCGCCGCATCGCGCATCGCGGCGGCCAGTTCGGCGCCCGCGGCCGCGTCGGTGATCACCAGGGTGGCACCCGCGGTGAAGGCGACCAGGAGTTCGAGCAGGGAGGCATCGAAACTCGGGTTGAGACAGTGCGCTACGCGGGAGTCGCGGTCGGCGCCGTAGGCGTCGCGCACGGCGGACGCCAGCCCGGCGATGCCCGCGTGGGTGACCACGACACCTTTGGGGGTGCCGGTGGAACCCGAGGTGAACACGAGATAGGCGGGGTTGTCGATCCGGGCGCGCGGCAACGACGCGGTGCCGAGGTCGTCCGCGCCGGGTTCGTCGAGCGCGATCCAGGTCACCGTGTCGGGCAGCTCCGCGCGCCGGTCCGCGGTCGTGATCCCCAGCCGCGCACCACATTCCGCCGCCATGGCGGCCAGGCGCGGTGCGGGGTTCTGCACGCCGACCGGCACGTAGGCCGCCCCGGAGCGCACGACACCCCAGAACGCCACCACCGACTCCACCGAGCGCGGCAACGCCACCAGGACGGCGGTCTCCGGACCCGCGCCTGCCGCGACCAGCCGCCGCGCCAGCCGATCCGAAAGCTGATCCAGCGCAGCGTAATCGAGGACGCGGTCGCCGTGGACGACCGCCGTGGCCGCCGGGCCCGCCGTCGCCATCCCCGCCTCGAGCACGTCCACGAGCAGCCGGGGCGCCGGTGCGGGCGCACCGCGCAGTCCGGCGCGCAGCGGTCGTTCGTCGGGCAGGAAGTAGTCGAGCGCACGCACCTCGGTCTCCGGCTCGGCGTCGATGATCGCGTCGAACAGCGCCAGGAAGCGCTCATGGTGACGGGCCAGGGTTTCCGCGTCGTAGCGGTCGGGGTTGGCGGTGAAGTCCACGTGGACAGGGCTGTGCGCGCCGTGCTGGTAGAAGTTGACGAACAGGTCCTCGATCGGGCCCGAGGTCAGCACGTGCAGGCTGGTCTCGACATCGGTGAAATCGACCTCGGTGGGGAACAGCATGATGTTGACCACCGGGCCGACGAACCCGCGCCCGCCCGCCTCGGCCGCCCCGTCGCCGTGCCGGATCTCCTCGTGCCGGAACTGCTGATGCCGCAGCGCGCCCGAGACCTCGACCCGGATGACATCGACCAGCTCGGCGACCGTGCTGTCGGCGCGGACCGGCACCCGCAGCGGCACCACATTGGCGAGCATGCCGCCGGATCGGCGCAGCATGGCGGTGGTGCGGCCGGACACCGGCAGGCTCAGCACGACGTCCTCGGTGCCGGTGGCCTGCGCGTAGTAGACGGCCAGCGCGGTCATCACCAGCCCGGCCGTGCCGACGCCGTAGCGGGCCGCCGCCGCGTCCAGGCGCGACTTCGCCGCGGGCGCGAGCTCGGCGCGGTGCTGGCGGCCGAGCGCGTGGGCGGGCGCCGGGGCGTCGACGAGGCTGCACCGGCGCGGCATGTCGGCGATCCGCTGCGTCCAGTACTCGGCGTCGGCGGTGTAGCGGGTGCTGTCGCGATAGCGCGTCTCCGCCTCGTGCACCGTGCGCAACCCGGCCGCCACGCTCGGCTTCGGCGACTGCCCGGCCAGGGCCGCGTTGTAGAGCTCGGCGACCCGGTACAGCGCCGTCGCCGACGCGAATCCGTCGATGACGATGTGGTGGGCGCGCGAGTACCAGAGCACCCGATCGGGCGCGATCCGCAGCAGCGCCGTCATGACCAGCCGGTCGCCGAGCAGATCGATCGGCGCCGCGACATCGGCGCGCATCCACCGGATGGCCTCGTCCTCGGGATCGGTGGCGTCGCTGAAGTCCAGGACGGCCATCGTCAGTTCGATTCGCCGGTCGACGACCTGGTGCGGCCCGTCGCCGGTGTCGACCAGCCGCAGCAGCCCGGACTCGAACTCCCGGCTGACCTGCTTCGACACCGCGACGAGCAGGTCGACGTCGAGGGGACCGCGCATGTCGATGTACTGCGCCTCGTAGAGCGGCACCGCCGGGTCGAGCTGCTGGGCGTACCACATGCCCAGCTGGGCGGGCGAGAGCGGAAACTCCTCGACCGCTGCCGGGTCGGTCGTCGGCGCGGTGGACAGTTCGCGGGTCATCGCCCGCTGCTCCCGGCGATCGCCCCGTGCAGTTCCTCGTCGTAGTACGCGGGGACCTCGGCGTTCGCGTTCGCGATGAGCCTGCCGACCACGACCCGCCGCACGTGCGCGGGCAGACCGGGCGCGAACTTCTTGACGTAGGCCGACATCCACTCCGGCCGGGAGATCAGGAACGGGAAGTCGGTGGCCATCATCGTGCGCACCACCAGCATCGGGATCGGGGAGTCGAGCGGGTGGTATTCCCGGTTCCACAGGCCGGGCTGGGTGCAGCCGGGGTAGAACTGGCCGAGCATGAGGCCGCGTTCGACGAACTCCGATTTGAGCTGATCGTGCAGGTCGTCGATGACGGTGTAGTCGTGCAGCTCGGGCATCGCGGTCACCAGGCAGCGCAGCACCGCGGCGCCGCCACCGTCCGGCGGCAGCTTCGGGAACAATTCCAGCGCGTCGGAGAGCACCAGCCGCACGTACGCGGGCCAGGGCTGCGCGCCGGCGACCCGGCCGACCCAGATCAGATCGCGCCGCATCGCCGGGCCGACGTAGGGACAGACCGGACCGTCGCGCCCGATCTCACCCAGCGGCTGGGTCAGATGCTCGCGGGCCCAGGTGCGAATCCCGTCCAGTGTGGCCTGTGTGAAACGCGAGGTCTCGGTGGCGGTCGACAGCGGGTACCAGCTCATTCCAGAGCGGGATCCGAAAATTACCTCGGTCATATTTCACCTCGCCACATCACGAGGTCGAGTATTCCCCCGAAGCACGGCCGCACACGTGAGTAGCGGACCACTCGAATATCTGCGGCGGCCCGGACCACTTAAGGTTTCAGCGTTATGCACCATGTTGCCGACTCCTGCTATAGACGGACAAAGAGCCAGCTCACAGCCCTTATCTACTCAGGAGGATTCGACATCGGCCACATACAACGACCCCGACGGCTCAGTTGGATCCCACCTGTCCTGGTATATTGCACGGAGACAGCGAAACGATTCGCTCTCAGGGCACGAATAAATAACCCTCTGATGTCGGTTGAATTTCTCGGCCCGTTCTCCTCTTAATCAAAAGGCACAATTCGATCGTCAATCGGCCGCTACGCAGCGACTATCGAGATAACGCCCGCGAAATCACCCGCACCCGGGAACAGCCGTGGCCCCCGGCGGGATTCGCCGGGGGCCACGGGGGTGTCGCGCTGGTGCGCCGCGATCAGCGCAGGATCTGGCGCGCCATCACAAGACGCTGGATCTGGTTGGTGCCCTCGTAGATCTGGGTGATCTTGGCGTCGCGCATCATGCGCTCGACCGGGAAGTCGGTGGTGTAGCCGGCGCCACCGAAGAGCTGGACGGCGTTGGTGGTGACCTCCATGGCCACGTCGGAGGCGAAGCACTTGGCGGCGGCGGAGATGAAGCCGAGGTTCTTCTCGCCACGCTCGGCGCGGGCGGCCGAGGTGTAGACCATCAGGCGGGCGGCCTCGATCTTCATCGCCATGTCGGCCAGCATGAACTCGGTGTTCTGGAAGCTGGCGATGGTCTTGCCGAACTGCTTGCGATCCTTGGTGTAGGCGATCGCGGCGTCGAGCGCGCCCTGGGCCAGGCCGACGGCCTGCGCGCCGATGGTCGGGCGGGTGTGGTCGAGGGTCTGCAGCGCGGTCTTGAAGCCGGTGCCGGGCTCGCCGATGATGCGGTCGCCGGGGACGCGGCAGTTCTCGAAGTACAGCTCGGCGGTGGGCGAACCCTTGATGCCCAGCTTGTGCTCGAGCGGGCCGACGACGAAGCCCTCGTCGTCCTTGTGGACCATGAACGAGGAGATGCCGTTGGCACCCTTCTCGGCGTCGGTCACCGCCATCACGGTGTACCACTCGGACTTGCCACCGTTGGTGATCCAGCACTTGGAGCCGTTGATGATCCAGTCGTCACCGTCGGCCTTGGCGCGGGTGCGCATCGAGGCGGCGTCGGAGCCGGCCTCCCGCTCGGACAGCGCGTAGGAGGCCATCTTGCCGTTCACCAGGTCGGCGAGGACCTTCTGCTTCAGCTCCTCGGAGCCGTTGAGGATCAGGCCCATGGTGCCGAGCTTGTTGACGGCGGGGATCAGCGAGGACGAACCGCAGACGCGGGCGACTTCCTCGATCACGATGCAGGTGGCGACCGAGTCGGCGCCCTGGCCGCCGTAGGCCTCGGGCACGTGCACGGCGTTGAAGCCGGCGGCGTTGAGGGCGGTCAGCGCCTCCTCGGGGAAGCGGGCGTTGCCGTCGACGTCCTTGGCGTAGGGCGCGATCTCCTTCTCGGCGAGGCCACGGATGGCGCCACGGAGCTCATCGTGGAAGTCCTCGAGCTGGAACAGGTTGAAATCCGGGTTTCCCGCCATCGGGCACTCTCCTGGTCGTGGTGGTGATCGCTGCGGTCGACAGCGCGTCCTGCATCGGCACCGAGTGCCAATCGGACTTGATTATACGCCCGGCACTCTACCCCCACATGGGGATATACCGGTGGCACTCAGTGTCACCTCAAGCTGTAGCCGCCGGAGCGGCGCTCACAGGTTACCGAGCTGGGCGGTGATCAGGTCCGCCACCTTGCGCGGCGGCATGTCCCGCGGGAAGACCGCGACGACCAGCTCCTCGCGCGGCGACTGCTCGCGCCTGCCGCGCGGGATCATGGCCAGTTCGGTGCGCAGATCGGCGACCGCGGCCGCGGACTCGCCGCGCACCATCCGGCGCAGCAGATAGTTGTGCGTCGCGGTCACCGCGGCGGTGAACTGCACCCGGACCAGGTCCGGCACATCGGGCAGCTGCTCGCGCAGGTAATCGGTGAACAGGCGCTCGTACCGGAACACCGTCACGATCTCGCGCTCGCGCAGCGCGGGCACCCGCCGCACCACCTGATACCGGCGCGCGGCGATATCGCGCCACTGGGTGAACCGCTCGAACACCCCGATCACGGCCTCGCACACCGCCTCCCACGGGTCGCCCTCGGCCCGCCGCAACGACTCCTCGGCCAGGGCCAGCTGGAACTCGTGATCGGCGAAGATCACGTCCTCCTTGGACCGGAACTGCCGGAAGAAGGTCCGGCGGGAGATGCCCGCCGCCACCGCGATCTCGTCCACCGTCGTCGCCTCGTACCCCCGCTCGGCGAACAACCGCAACGCCTGATCCACCACCGTGAGCCGGAACTGCGCCGCATCGTCGTGTGCCACCCGACCACCGTAGTCACCGGCCACGACGGCCGATGACGCCGGTTGTTCCGGCGGAGGGAACCGCCGGATCCGTGGTCACCAGGTGCGCCCGTGCCCGCCCCGGTGCGGTCGGCGCACCTCAGTAGAACACGTTCCGGCGCAACGCAAGTGAGGGAACCCAGCTCCCAGCGCGGTCTATTGCCGACAACTGATACTCGTTCTACCTTGTGCTGCATGGCTTTCAATCTCGCCGACCTCTTCGAACACGCCGTCGACGCCGTGCCCGACCGCACCGCGATCATCTGCGGCGAACGCCGGGTCACCTATCGGGAGCTCGACGATCGAGCCAACCGCTTGGCGCATCACCTGGCGGCCCGCGGCGTCGGCAAGGACGACCACGTCGGCGTGTACGCACGGAACTCGATCGAGGCGGTGGAGGCCATGTACGCGGCCTTCAAACTGCGCGCGGTGCCGGTGAACGTGAACTATCGCTATGTGGCCGACGAAGTCCGGTATCTCGCCGACAACGCCGACCTGGTCGCGCTGATCCACGAGCGCGGATACGCCGACATCGTCGCCGAGGTCGCGCCCCGGCTCCCGAAGCTCGCGCACGCGATCGTCGTCGAGGACGGATCGGACGCGGACTACGCCCGCTACGGCGGTGTCGAATACGAGGCCGCGCTGGCGGCCCACTCGCCCGCCCGCGATTTCGGCGAACGCGGCGCCGAGGACCGCTACGTCCTCTACACGGGCGGCACCACCGGATATCCGAAGGGCGTGATGTGGCGCCACGAGGACGTCTGGCGGGCACAGGGCGGCGGCATCCAGCACCTCACCGGCGAGTACATCGCCGACGAATACCAATTCGCGAACCAGGCCGCGGCCACCGACTACGTGATGACCTGGCTGCCGGTCGCGCCGCTGATCCACGGTGCGGCGCAGTGGACGGCGTTCATCGCCCTGAACTCCGGCGGCACCCTCGTGCTCGCGCCGCGGTTCGACCCCGACGACATCTGGCGCGCCGTCGAGCGGCACCGGGTCCACATGCTCCAGATCGCGGGCGACGCGATGGCCCGTCCGCTGCTGGAGGCCTACCTGGCGGGCGACTACGACGTGTCGTCGCTGCTCACCATGAACAGCAGCGCGGCGCTGTTCTCCCAGTCGCTCAAGGCCCGCTACGTCGAGGCGTTCCCGACCCTGATCATCACCGACACCGTTGGCGCCTCGGAGAGCGGGCTGACCGGGATCGGCCAGCTCAGCGCGGACACCGATCATTCGGTGGGGCCGCGCGTGCGCTTCAGCACGCAGGCCGTGCTGATCGACGACGACGGCGCCCCGGTCGCCCCGGTGCCCGGAGCCGTCGGCCGGATGGCCCGCAGCGGGCCGGTGCCGCTGGGTTACTACAAGGACCCGGGAAAGAGCGCGACGATCTTCGTGGAGATCGACGGGGTGCGCCATGTCGTGCCCGGCGACTACGCGCGTTACGAGGCCGACGGCATGGTCACCCTGCTGGGACGCGGTTCGGAATGCGTCAATACCGGCGGGGAGAAGGTGTTCCCCGAGGAGGTCGAGGGCGCGCTGAAGTCGGCCCCCGAGATCGTCGACGCGCTGGTCATCGGCGTGCCGGACGAGCGGTTCGGCGCGGCGGTGGCCGCCCTCGTGCAGCCGCGCGCCGGCGCGACGGTCGATGTGGCGGCCCTGGACGCCCACGTTCGCACCAAGATCGCGGGATACAAAGTGCCACGCACCTTCTGGATCGTGGACGAGATCCGGCGCCAGCCCAGCGGCAAGGCGGATTACCCCTGGGCGAAGCGCTACGCGGCGGCCAACCCGGCGACCGCGCTGACCGCGGCACGCCAGGGCTAGCCCAGCAGCTTGGTGCGCAGCGCCTCGTCCTTGTCGAGGACCATCTGCTCGAGTCCCGCCTGGAACTGCTCCATCCGGGCGCGCAGGGCGGGATCATGGGCGGCCAGGATGCGCACGGCCAGCAGACCGGCATTGCGGGCACCGCCGATGGAGACGGTGGCGACCGGGACGCCCGCGGGCATCTGCACGATCGACAGCAGCGAGTCCATGCCGTCGAGATACTTCAGCGGCACCGGAACGCCGATCACCGGCAGCGCGGTGGCCGAGGCGACCATGCCGGGCAGATGGGCGGCGCCGCCCGCGCCCGCGATGATCACCTGCAGGCCACGGCCCGCGGCGTCACGCGCGTAGTCGAGCATGCGCTGCGGGGTGCGGTGCGCGGACACCACGCCCACCTCGAAACGGATGCCGAACTCGGCCAGCGCCTCGGCGGCGGCCTCCATCGTCGGCCAGTCGGAATCGCTGCCCATGATCAAGCCGACCTGGGGACCGATGTTGCTCACGTGCGCTCCTGGGTTCATGGCGGCTGGCGCCGCGGGTTTTCGGCCTCGTGACCTCGCCGCCGAGGGGCGATACTGCGCCTTCGGCGTTACGTCTCGCCCCTCGGCGGCGAGGCGGCCGAAAACGTGGTGGTCACGTTGGGGGGTCGGGGTTTGGGGTGGGTGTTCAGGCGCCGTGGGGGTCCCAGCCGTCGGTCCAGACGGCGTGTGACATCCAGTGGGCTGCGCGTTCGGCCTTCTCGCGGACCTCGGTGACATCCTCGCCGAGGATGTTGATGTGGCCGATCTTGCGGTCGGGGCGTTCGCCCTTGCCGTAGAGGTGGACCTTCGCCTCGGGCAGGCGGGCGAACAGGTGGTGCAGGCGCTCGTCCATCGGCATCTCGGGCGCCTCGGGGGCGCCCAGGATGTTGGCCATCACCGTCACCGGGGCGAGCGGGGTGGTGTCGCCGAGCGGGTAGTCCAGGACCGCGCGCAGGTGCTGCTCGAACTGGCCGGTGCGGGCGCCGTCCATGCCCCAGTGGCCGGAGTTGTGCGGACGCATCGCGAGCTCGTTGACGAGCAGCGCGCCGTCGTGGGTCTCGAACAGCTCGACGGCCATCACGCCGACGACGCCGAGGCCGGCGGCCAGCTCCAGCGCCATCGTCTCCGCCTGGGCGCCCAGATCCTCGGGCAGGTCGGGGGCGGGCGCGATCACGACGGCGCACTGACCGTTGCGCTGCACGGTCTCCACCACCGGCCAGGTCGCGGCCTGACCGAACGGCGACCGCGCGACCATGGCCGACAGCTCCCGCTTCAGGTCGACCTTCGCCTCGGCGAGCAACTGCACGCCGTGCGCGAGCTGGTCGGTGACCAGCCGCTCGGCCTCGGCCGCGTCGGCGGGCATCCACACGCCACGGCCGTCGTAGCCGCCGCGCACGGCCTTGAGGACGAACGGCCAGCCGTGCTCGTCACCGAAGGCGATCGCGTCGGCGGGGGCGGTGACCTCGGTGAACGCGGGCACCGGTAGCCCGAGTTCGGACAGCTTGGTCCGCATGGCCAGCTTGTCCTGGGCGAAGATCAGCGCCTGCGGCGGCGGGGCCACGTTGACGCCCTCGGCGACCAGGATCTCGAGGTGTGCCGTCGGCACGTGCTCGTGATCGAAGGTCAGCGCGTGCGACCCGACCGCGGCCTTGCGCAGGGCGGACAGATCGTCGTGGCTGCCGAGGACGACGTCGGGGGTCACCTGCGCGGCAGGGTCCTCCGGGCGCTCGGCGAGCACCCGGAGACGCTGGCCGAGGGCGACGGCGGCCTGATGCGTCATGCGCGCGAGCTGGCCACCACCGACCATCGTGACGGTGGGCATGGCGGACGGATCGAACGAACGTGCACTCACGTCGTGCAATGTTGTCATGTCGAAAGCGAATCTTTGCTACCGGTACACTCGGAACTCGTGTCAATCGTCGACGACGTGGTCAGCGTCCTTCCCCCGCGCCTGCGCGAGCTAGCGTTCCGGCATCAAGAGCTGATCAAGTTCGCCATCGTCGGTGCCACCACGTTCGTGATCGACAGCGGCCTGTTCTACCTCCTGAAATGGACGGTTCTGGCCGAGAAACCGGTCACCGCCAAGATCATCTCCGGGGTCGTGGCAGTGATCGCGTCCTACGTTCTCAACCGGGAATGGTCGTTCAAGAATCGCGGCGGCCGAGAGAAGCATCACGAGGCGTTGCTGTTCTTCGGTGTCAGCGGCATCGGCGTCATCCTGAGCAACATTCCCCTGTGGATCTCGAGTTACGTCCTCGATCTGCGCCAGCCCGATGTGAGTTTCCTCGTCGAGAACGTCGCCGACTTCGTCAGCGCGTTCATCATCGGCAACCTGCTGCAGATGGCGTTCCGGTTCTGGGCGATGCGCCGCTGGGTCTTCCCGGACGAGATGAACGAGATCGTCGCCGAGCTCGAGGACCTCATCGAAGAGGAACAGGAACCGCTCGGCCGCAGCTGAGTCAGCGCGGCTCGGTGAGGGTCGCGTTCGGCGACCGGTTGACCTTCGAGCCGAGGAACACCGCGAACAGGGCCGGGCGGCGTCGCTGGAGTTCCAGCCGGCCACCGTCGGCCTCCACCAGTGCCCGCGCCAGCGCCAGGCCGACACCGGTCGAGCCACCGGCCGAGAAGCCGCGGTCGAAGATGTGCGGCGCGAGCTCGTCGCGCACGCCCTCGCCCTCGTCGGCCACCTCCACGCAGATCAGCGGATCGCGCGAGCTCATCGTCGGCACCGTGCGCACCGACACCGTGCAGGTGCCGCCGCCGTGCATCAGGGCGTTGTCGACCAGCACCGCGACGGCCTCGCGCAGCCGGGAGCCGGTGATCGGGGCGCGCAGGGACTCGTCGCCGATCAGGCGCAGTTCGCGGCCCTCCTCGGTGAACGGGCGGGCCCATTCGGCCATGACTCCGCGCAGCTCGGCCATCACCGGGACCGGATCGCGGTCGGCGGCGTCCTCGTCGCGGGAGGCCCGGACCAGGTCGTCGATGGCCTCGGTGAGCCGGTCGACCTGCGCCATCGCCTCCTCGGCCTCGTGCACCACCTCGGGGTCGGCGTGGGTGGACAGCTCGTCCAGGCGCAGGCGCACCGCGGTCAGGCGGCTGCGCAGCTGATGGGAGACGTCGGCGACCAGCGCGTGCTCGCGCTGCAGCCTGCCCGCGATCTCGACGGTCGCCGAATCGAGCACGTCGGAGACGCGGTCCAGCTCGGCGATGCCGTGCCTGCGCGGGTCGGGGCGGAAGTCGCCCATGGCCAGCCGGGCGGCGCGGGCGGCCACGTCGCGCAGCGGGTCGGCGACCCGGCGCGCGGTCACCACCGCGACCGAGAACGCGGCGCCGAGCGAGGCGAGCACGGCCAGCGCGACCGCGGCCACCGCCTGCTCCTGCCGGGCGTGCATGGGCCCGGCGGGGACCTCGAGCCGCAGTGACCCGGAGGTACCCATCGACAGCGACTCGACGAGCGGATCGTCGACGTGGTCGACACCGATATCGGTGCGCGCGGCATTGTCGAGCGGCGTCGGGTAGACAATCGTCAGCTTGCCGCCCTCGGGCACCAGCGCCCGCATGGCGCGCACGTCCAGGCCGTCGTGCACGGTGCCGTCGCCGCGCTCCTGGGCGATCACCTCGGCGGCGACCCGGTCCAGGCGGCTCTGCAGGTCGTTGCGGGTGATGTCCTCGACCCAGAGCCAGGCCGTGTAGATCAGCGGAACGCCGAGCACCACCGTGGTGATGGTCAGCACGGTCAGGATCGAGCGCAGGATGCGGCGGCGCACGGCCCTGATCAGCCTCGGCCCGCGCTCGACGGCCCGTCGGTGTTGAGCCGGAACCCGACACCGCGCACCGTGACGATGCGACGCTCGGCCATCGGGCCCTCGTCGCCGATCTTGCGGCGCAACCAGGACATGTGCATGTCCAGGGTCTTGGACCCGCGCAGGTCGGCGTCACCCCAGACCTCGCGCAGGATGGTCTCGCGCGGCACCACCTGCCCGGCCCGGTCGATGAGCACCTTGAGCAGCTCGTACTCCTTGTTGGCCAGGTTCACCTCGGCGCCGTTGACCAGCACCCGGCGCGCGGCCGGTTCCAGCCGGATCCCGCCGACCTCCACCGCGTCGTCACCGATGCCGCTGCGCCGCAGCAGGGCGCGCACCCGGGCCAGCAGCTCGGCCAGCCGGAACGGCTTGCCGACGTAGTCGTCGGCGCCCGCGTCCAGCCCGACGACGAAGTCGACCTCGTCGGTCCGCGCGGTGAGCATGAGCACCGCCAGGTCGGCGCCGCTGGCCCTGACCTGCCTGCACACCTCCAGCCCGTCCATGCCGGGCAGGCCGAGGTCGAGGATCAGCAGATCGTGATCGCCCTCGAGGGCGCGGCGCAGCACCGCGGGACCGAACCGTTCGACGGTGACGGTGTAGCCCTCGCGGCCGAGGGCGCGGGACAGCGGCGCGGCGATCGCCTCATCGTCTTCGGCGAGCAGTACGGCGGTCATGTGCTCAGATTACGGATACCGGTCCCGGTGGGCCGGGAGCTCACCGATAACCGCCCCAGGTCTGGTCACGGCGGCTGCTGCCCGCCTCGAAGACCTCGTGGTAGAGCAGCGCGTGCACCTGCTGCACCTGGGGGATGTCGTCGTATTCGAGCGGTTCCTCCGACGACGAGCCGATGATCAGCGTGCCGGTACCGAGCATCCGGTCGAACACCCCGTGCTGGAACTGCACGCTGGAGATGCGGCTGAGCGGGATATCGATGCCAGTGTGGGTGAGCACGCCTTGGCGGACCAGCACCCGGCGGTCGGTGATGATGAAATGGGTGGACTTCCAGGCGATCACCTTGCCGACGCAGCGCCACAGGATCAGCCCGAGCCAGATCAGCCCGATGAGCAGCAGCAACACGGTGCGCACGTGCCCCTCGGTGTTGCGCCAGGCGAGGCCGCCGAGAAAGCCGGCGACAGCGGTTCCGGCGATGAGTGTGACGACCGGCCACACCAGCATCTTCCAGTGCGGATGGCGGTGCAGGATCAGCTGTTCGTCGGGCGCGAGAACGTCCTCCGGGTACCCCATGGCCGAACGATACCCCGTTGGGACGCCGCATTTCCCGATGCCACGGCCGAGGCGATACTGTGGCTTCCACGCTAGATGCCAGGTTTTGCCCATATCTGCTTGCTCGACACCCGACAGTGGAGGCACGCGTGACCAAAGCTCTGACTCAGCTCGAAATCCTGACGGCCCTGGAACCGGTGGCCGAACAGAATCTCAACCGGCACCTCTCGATCGCCAAGGACTGGAATCCGCACGATTACGTCCCGTGGGAGGAAGGCCGCAATTTCGCCGCGATGGGCGGAATCGATTGGGAGCCGGAACAATCCAGGCTCTCCGACGTCGCCAAGGCGGCGATGATCACCAACCTGCTCACCGAGGACAACCTGCCGTCCTACCACCGGGAGATCGCCGAGAACTTCTCCCAGGACGGCGCCTGGGGCACCTGGGTCGGTCGCTGGACCGCCGAGGAGAACCGGCACGGCATCGTGATCCGCGACTATCTGGTCGTCACCCGCGGCGTCGACCCGGTCGCCCTGGAAGAGGCCAGGATGATCCACATGACCCAGGGCGCGCACGCGCCGGACAACTGGGGCGGGTTCCTGGTCAACGTCGCGTACGTGACCTTCCAGGAGCTGGCCACCCGGGTCAGCCACCGCAACACCGGCCGCGTCTGCGACGACCCGGTCGCCGACCGCATGCTGGCCCGCGTCGCCACCGACGAGAACCTGCACATGATCTTCTACCGCAACCTCTGCGGCGCGGCCCTGGACCTGGTCCCCGATCAGGCGATGCCCGCGATCACCAAGGTGCTCACCAACTTCCAGATGCCCGGCGCCGGCATGCCGAACTGGCGGCGCAACGGCGTGCTGATGGCCAAGCACGGCATCTACGACCTGCGCCAGCACCTCGACGAGGTCGTCCAGCCGGTGCTCAAGCAGTGGAACATCTTCGACCGCACCGATTTCGGCGCGGCGGGCGAGGCGGCGCGCGACGATCTGGCGCAGTTCATCGACAAGCTGGAGAAGGACGTGCTGCGCTTCGAGGAGCAGCGCGACCGGCTGCTTGCGCGCGAGCGCGAGGTGGCCGAGCGCAACGCGAGCGTCGCCGCGCGCTGATCGGGGCCGAGCGGTCCCGGCCCGCCGGGACCGCTCACCTCAGTACTGGCCGCGCAGGTGGCTCACGTCGCCCGCGGAGACCGCCTCGGCGCCGATCAGCAGCCGACCGGTGTCGTCGATACCGGTCGCGACCCCGGTGACGGTCTTGCCGCCGGGCAGCTCGGCCCGTACTTCGACGCCGAGGGTGGCGCAGCGCTCCCGATAGGCCGCCGCGAGCTCGTCGCTCGCCCACCCGGCCCGCTCCCACGCGGTGAAGCGGCGGGCGAACTCGGTGAGGATCGCCGCGACCAGCGCGGTCCGGTCGAGATTCGCGGCACCGGCCAGTCGCAGCGACGTCGCGTGCGGGACAGGCAGTTCCGCCTCGTCGAGGTCGACATTGAGACCGATCCCGACCACCACGGCGGGCGCGACACCGGTCGCGGCCACCTCGGCCAGGATGCCGGAGAGCTTGCGGCCGTCGAGCAGAACGTCGTTGGGCCACTTCAGTTCCGGCGCGACCCCGGCCGTGCCGCGCACCGCGTCGACGACCGCGATCCCGGTCAGCAGGGGCAGCCAGCCCAGCGCGCCGGGGTCGATGCCGGGCAGGCGCACCAGGATCGACAGCGAGATCTGCGCGCGCGGCGGGCTCACCCAGGTGCGGGCGTGCCTGCCGCGGCCCCGCACCTGTTCCTCGGCCAGCAGCGCCTGCCGGTCGACGGCCGGATCCGCGGCACGGGCCACCAGGTCGGCATTGGTCGATCCGGTCGATTCGACCACGTCGATCCGGTCGTAGAACGCCGGTGCCGGGGTGGCGAGAGAGCTGCGCAGACGTGGCGCGTCGATCGGTGCCCTGTTCATTCCGGGAACGCTACTCGGCCGCGTAGGGGCGACATTGTGACCGTACCTAGCTGGGGTTTCTGTACTGGCCGGTAGGCGAGACTGCCGTAGTGCGACGTGGTGTCACTCGTTACACTCGCAACCCATGACGAGTGTCCAGCAGCAGCCCGCATCGGATTCGGCGGGCACCCCCGATATCCACACGACCGCCGGGAAGCTGGCTGACCTGCGGAATCGGCTGGAAGAAGCGCAACACCCGATGGGTGAGGCCGCGGTCGACAAGGTGCACGCCAAGGGCAAGATGACCGCCCGCGAGCGCATCCTCGCCCTGGTCGACGAGGGCTCCTTCGTCGAGCTCGACGCCCTCGCCAAGCACCGCAGCGTGAACTTCGGCCTGGAGAACAACCGCCCGCTCGGCGACGGCGTGGTGACCGGTTACGGCACCATCGACGGCCGCGACGTGTGCCTGTTCTCGCAGGACGTCACCGTGTTCGGTGGCTCGCTCGGCGAGGTGTACGGCGAGAAGATCGTCAAGGTCATGGACCTGGCCATCAAGACCGGCCGCCCGCTGGTCGGCATCAACGAGGGCGCGGGCGCGCGCATCCAGGAGGGCGTCGTCTCCCTCGGCCTCTACGGCGAGATCTTCCACCGCAACGTGCAGGCCTCCGGCGTGATCCCGCAGATCTCGCTGATCATGGGCCCCGCCGCCGGTGGTCACGTGTACTCCCCCGCGCTCACCGACTTCGTGGTGATGGTCGACCAGACCTCGCAGATGTTCGTCACCGGCCCCGACGTGATCAAGACCGTCACCGGTGAAGAGGTCACCATGGAGGACCTGGGTGGCGCGCACACCCACATGACCAAGTCCGGCGTCGCCCACTACGTGGCCTCCGGCGAGCAGGACGCCCTCGACTACGTCAAGGACCTGCTCAGCTACCTGCCGAGCAACAACCGCGCCGAGGCGCCCCGGCACGCGCCGAGCGACCCGATCAACGGCGCGATCGAGGACTCGCTCACCGACGAGGACCTCGAGCTCGACACGATCATCCCGGACTCGCCGAACCAGCCGTACGACATGCACGAGGTCATCACCCGGCTGCTCGACGACGACGAGTTCCTCGAGGTCCAGGCCGAGCGCGCGATGAACATCATCTGCGGCTTCGGTCGCGTCGACGGCCGCAGCGTCGGCATCGTCGCCAACCAGCCGACCCAGTTCGCCGGCTGCCTCGACATCGACGCCTCGGAGAAGGCCGCGCGCTTCGTGCGCACCTGCGACGCCTTCAACATCCCGATCATCACCCTGGTCGATGTCCCCGGCTTCCTGCCCGGCACCGGCCAGGAGTACAACGGCATCATCCGCCGCGGCGCCAAGCTGCTCTATGCCTACGGCGAGGCCACTGTGGGCAAGATCACGATCATCACCCGCAAGGCCTACGGCGGCGCCTACGACGTCATGGGTTCCAAGCACATGGGCGCCGATGTGAACCTGGCGTGGCCGACCGCGCAGATCGCCGTCATGGGTGCCTCCGGCGCCGTCGGCTTCGTCTACCGCAAGCAGCTGTCCGAGGCCGCCAAGAACGGCGCCGACGTGGACGCTCTGCGCCTCGAGCTGCAGAACGAGTACGAGGACACCCTCGTGAACCCGTATGTGGCGGCCGAGCGCGGCTACGTCGACGCGGTCATCCCGCCCTCGCACACCCGTGGCCAGATCGTGTCGGCGCTGCGACTGCTCGAGCGCAAGATGGTGACCCTGCCGCCGAAGAAACACGGCAACATTCCGCTCTGAAAGCGCGATATCCCCGGTAGGCCGCGCACACTTGTTGCTATGACGCAACTATTGATCGTCGCGTCCCTACCGGGAATGATCGCGTCTACCGCGCTGTAGGACATCGGAGTACCACAGCTTCGCCACCGGGGAAGATCTCCCGGACGAGGCAGGAAGGATCTGGCACTGTGACAACTGTGGCAGAAGAAGACGTGTTGACCGCCGC
This sequence comes from Nocardia sp. NPDC050718, assembly GCF_040654235.1. Classification (NCBI taxonomy): domain Bacteria; kingdom Bacillati; phylum Actinomycetota; class Actinomycetes; order Mycobacteriales; family Nocardiaceae; genus Nocardia; species Nocardia sp. NPDC050718. The sequence goes on from NZ_JBFAHQ010000008.1 coordinate 125,990, forward strand.
CGAGCTCGAGCTCGCCGTCGAACCACTCGTCGACGAGGTCGAACTGTCCGCAAGCGCGGTTGCCGTCGAGCCCGCGGAGAGCCTCGGTGAGCCGATGTTCCGCATCGTGAAGGGCTCGCCGACCGATGAGGACATCGCGGCGCTGGTGGCCGTGCTGAGCGCGGCGGCCGCGAACGCCCCCGCCGGCGGCGCCACCGGCCCGACCGACAACTGGGGCAGGGCGACGCTGATGCACCGGGGCACGTCCCCGTTCTCGCCGTACGCGTACCCGCTGCTGTCGCACCTGCGCTGATGCACCGGTGACCCGGCTGGTTCTGGCCTCCGCGTCCCCGGCCCGCCTCGGGATCCTGCGCACGGCGGGTATCGATCCCGTCGTGCGCGTCTCGGACGTCGACGAGGACGCGGTCTCGGCCGCGCTGCCCCCTGACACCTCCTCGCACGATGTCGTCGTCGCCCTGGCTCGCGCCAAGGCGGTCGACGTCGCCGCGTCGATTCCCGAATTCGCCGCCGACTGTGTCGTCGTCGGCTGCGATTCCATGCTGCTCGTCGACGGGCAGCTGCAGGGCAAACCGCACACGCCCGAGGTGGCGCGTGCCCGCTGGGCCGGCATGGCGGGTCGCAGCGCCGATCTGATCACCGGGCACTGCGTGCTGCGGCTGCGGGACGGCGCCGTCGTCGCCGAGTCGGCGGAGTGCAGCAGCACCACGGTGCATTTCGCCAAGCCGGCTCCCGACGAGCTCGACGCCTACATCGCCACGGGCGAGCCGCTACAGGTCGCGGGGGCGTTCACCCTCGACGGGCTGGGCGGCTGGTTCGTCGACCGGATCGAGGGCGATCCGTCCAGCGTGATCGGGATCGGCCTACCGCTGTTGCGCAGGCTGCTCGAAGACGTCGGCGTCGGTGTCACGCAGCTGTGGCGGGACGCGCGGGCCTGACGGCGCGATCACCGGCTTCTCCCCGGTCGCGACCGGTCCGGCGGCCCGCTCCGGCGCGGAGTTCTCCGCACCGAGGGTGAGTTCCAGGCGGGCCGTGCACAGTTCCGGCTCGACGAACGGGTGCAGCTGCACGTCGACCCGTCCGCGCGCGCCGTTGCGCTCGAGCACCTCCCGCATGAGCCCCATGTGCACCCCGCACACCACTTCGGCGTGCGAGCGGGCCAGTTCCCGCAGCGGGCAGGCGGTGAGGTTGATCTGCACGTGCTCGGCCGTCTCGCCGACCGGGTCCTTCTCCGGCGCGAAGCCGAGTTCCGACATCAGCGACATGGTGATGTCCCTGGCGTCGGCCAGCGTCTCCACCGGGTGCGTGCCGATGTCCATCCGGGCGCCCCAGGCGCGACCGGCGGCTACCGCGGCGGCCGAGCGGGTGACGGGATCGGGGCCGAGATGGTCGGCGAGGACCTGCGCGAGCTCCTGATAGCCCACCGAGCGCTGCACGGCGCGGTACCCGATGCGGGGACGGCCACGGCCGCGGGGCGGCTGCTGGAACTGCCGGACGAGGGATTCGCGGGTGAGGACATCGAGATGGAATCGGACGGTGGTGACATGCTGTCCGGTGATTCTGGCCAGTTCCTGGGCGTCGAGGGGCTCGGTGGCGCCACGTAGGATCGCGAGCAGTCGCCGTCGCGGCCAAGAATCGGACATAGCTCACCCCTCCTCTCCAGAGACTTTATCGGACAGCTCTGCGCTTTATTCGACCATTGTGTCGATTCGTGATGTGCCAACACAGACATACCATCGGCTACGACCACAGCACACTGTCGCACCCGCCCATACTCTCGCGTGAAGGACCACACCGTGCCCGTCGCCCCGGATCCGCACCCCGCCTTCGGTTCCTACGCAGTCCCGCACCGATTGGTAACCACAGAATGGCTGTCCGCAAACATCGGTGTACCCGGTTTGAAGATCATCGAGTCGAACGATGACATCCTCCTCTATGACATCGGCCATGTGCCCGGCGCGGTCAAAATCGATTGGCGTGGCGACCTGAGCGACCCGGTCACCCGCGATTACATCGACGGCGCCCGGTTCACCGAGCTGATGCGCGCCAAGGGCATCCGGCGCGACGACACCATCGTGATCTACGGCGACCGCGACAACGCGCAGGCCGCGCACACCGCCTGGATCTTCACCCTCTTCGGCCACGAGGACGTCCGCCTGCTCGACGGCGGCCGCGACGCCTGGATCTCCGAGGAACGCGACACCACCTTCGACCTGCCCTACCCGGCGCCCAGCGACTACCCCGACGTCGAACGCGACGACACCGCCGCCCGCGCGTTCCGCGAGGAGGTGCTGACCCGCCTGGGCAGCCCGCTGGTCGACGTGCGCTCGGCCCAGGAGTACTCGGGCGAGGGCGAGGACAAGCCGCTCGACCAGGAGTACGCGACGCTGCGCGGCGGACACGTGCCGACCGCGGTGAACATTCCGTGGGCGCACGCCTGCGCCACCGACGGCCGGTTCCGGTCCAGGACCGAGCTGGACGAGATCTACGGCGCGCTGCCCGCCGAGGATCTGGTCGTCTACAGCCGGGTCGGCGAGCGGTCCAGCCACACCTGGTTCGTCCTGACCTTCCTGCTCGGCCGCAGGTCGGTGCGCAATTACGACGGCTCCTGGATCGAATGGGGCAATTCGGTGCGGCTGCCGATCAGCCGGGGCCTCGAACCGGGCAGTGCGAACCGGATCAATTGAAACGTGTTCACATCACAGCGCGCCGAGTACTGTGACCTGCGACCTACTCGACAGTAGGGCTAGCCGAGTTCGGGTCCAATTGGCAGACTGCCTACACTCGCCCGAGACGAAAGTTGTCGATACCGGGCACGGGGCCTACACGGCGACCCGTCCCCCGAAGCGACCAAAGATTGCACACAGGAGGCTCAGTGCCCAGCCATGCCAGCGCACGGATCACGAAGGTACTCGTAGCTAACCGCGGCGAGATCGCGGTCCGCGTGATCCGGGCTGCCAAGGACGCGGGGATCACCAGCGTCGCGGTGTACGCCGAGCCCGATGCCGACGCTCCCTTCGTGAAGCTCGCCGACGAGGCGTTCGCCCTCGGCGGTCAGACCTCGGCCGAGTCGTACCTCGTGTTCGACAAGATCCTCGACGCCGCCGCCAAGTCCGGTGCCGACGCGATCCACCCGGGATACGGCTTCCTCTCCGAGAACGCCGACTTCGCCCAGGCCGTCCTCGACGCCGGGCTGATCTGGATCGGCCCCTCGCCGCAGTCCATCCGCGACCTGGGCGACAAGGTCACCGCGCGCCACATCGCCGAGCGCGCCAACGCGCCGATGGCCGCGGGCACCAAGGACCCGGTCAAGAACGCCGACGAGGTCGTCGCGTTCGCCAAGGAGTTCGGCGTCCCGGTGGCCATCAAGGCCGCCTTCGGTGGCGGTGGCCGCGGCATGAAGGTCGCCCACACCATCGAGGAGATCCCCGAGCTGTTCGAGTCGGCGACCCGTGAGGCCATCGCCGCCTTCGGCCGCGGCGAGTGCTTCGTCGAGCAGTACCTGGACAAGGCCCGCCACGTCGAGGCCCAGGTCATCGCCGACCAGCACGGCAACGTGGTCGTCGCCGGTACCCGCGACTGCTCGCTGCAGCGGCGCTTCCAGAAGCTCGTCGAGGAGGCGCCCGCGCCGTTCCTGTCCGACGACGTCCGCGCCAAGATCCACGACTCGGCCAAGCGCATCTGCCGCGAGGCGGGCTACTACGGCGCGGGCACCGTGGAGTACCTGGTGCAGGGCGAGACCGTGTCCTTCCTCGAGGTGAACACCCGCCTGCAGGTCGAGCACCCGGTCACCGAGGAGACCGCGGGCATCGACCTGGTGCGTCAGCAGTTCGCGATCGCCAACGGCGAAGAGCTCTCGATCAAGGAAGACCCCACCCCGCGTGGCCACTCCTTCGAGTTCCGGATCAACGGTGAGGACGCCGGTCGCGGCTTCCTGCCCGCCCCCGGCCCGGTCAGCGTCTACCGCGAGCCCACCGGCCCCGGTGTGCGCGTGGACTCCGGCGTCGTCGAGGGCAGCGTCATCGGCGGTCAGTTCGACTCGATGCTGGCCAAGCTGATCGTCACCGGCGAGAACCGCGACCAGGCGCTGCAGCGCGCCCGTCGCGCCCTGGCCGAGTTCCAGGTCGACGGCCTGGCGACGGTCATCCCGTTCCACCGCGCGATCGTCGAGGACCCGGCCTTCGTCGGTGACGGCGAGAAGTTCGAGGTCTACACCAAGTGGATCGAGACCGAGTGGAAGAACACCGTCGAGCCGTTCACGGCCGGCGCTCCCGCCGACGACGAGGACGAGGATCTGCCCCGGCAGAAGGTCGTCGTCGAGGTCGGTGGCCGTCGCGTCGAGGTGTCGCTGCCCGGTCAGTTCACCCTCGGTGGTGGCGCCGCCGGTTCGGCCGGTAACGGTGCCGGTGTCATCCGCAAGAAGCCGAAGGCGCGCAAGCGTGGCGGCGCGGGTGCCGGCGCGGCCTCCGGTGACGCGGTCACCGCGCCCATGCAGGGCACCGTCGTCAAGGTCGCGGTCGAAGAGGGCCAGACCGTCGAGGCGGGCGACCTGATCGTGGTGCTCGAGGCCATGAAGATGGAGAACCCGGTCAACGCGCACAAGGCGGGCGTGGTCACCGGCCTCGCCGTGGAGGCGGGCGCCGCGATCACCCAGGGCACCGTCCTGGCGGAGATCAAGTAAGCGGGTAGTCGGAGACGGGCGCCGGTCGATCACGACCGGCGCCCGTCGTCGTTTCCGACACCGCGGGAACGAGCACCGCGATCCGGGTGAACGGGCGGCGAAGATCGAGCATCGGACCAGGCCGGACCCCGGGCACCTGTCGTATCGTGGATCGGGTGACCAGCACTGCGCGTATCGATCAGGACCCCTCGGCGGCACCGGGTCCGGCCACGGTCGCCGAGGTGATCCAGTCCCGCAGGCACGCCGGGACCAGGGACGACGGCCATCGCCTCGCGCTGGTGATCGAGGGCGGCGGCAGCCGCGGGGTCTACTCCAGCGGCATGGTGCAGGCACTCGAGGAGCTCGGCCTGTCCGCGGTGTTCGACGCCGTGTACGGCACCTCGGCGGGCGCGATCAACGGCGCGTGGCTGCTGTGCGGGCGCGCGGCGACGGGCATGCGGTCCTGGACCGATTCGACGATCATGCGCCGCGTGGTCGACCCGGTGCGGATCTTCCGCGGCCGCCCGGTGTTCGACCTGCGCTACCTGGTGCACCAGGTCTACGACGGCATCGAGCCGATGGACTTCCCGGCCATCCTGGCCAACCCCACCACGTTCCACCCGATCGCCACCGACGTCCATACCGGGCAGTCGGTGGACCTCGGACCCCACATCGTCGACAAAACCACCCTGATGACCGCGCTACGGGCCTCCGCGGGCCTGCCCCTGCTGGCGGGTCCCCCCGTCGACCTCGGCGGCCGCAGCTACTTCGACGGCGGCCTGTCCGAGACCGTCCCGATCCGCAGCGCCGTCGCCGCCGGCACCACGCACGCGCTGGTGCTGCGCACCCGCCGTACCGACGAGGTCCGCCCGCCCGCGCCGCTGCTGCACCGCATCGTCGGCGGCGGCTACATGCGCGCCATCGCCCCCGGAGCCTTCCGCGCGTGGTCCCAGCGTCCCGGCCAGCAGGCCGTCGAGGACGACTTCCTCGCCGGCCTCGGCGACCGGGTCCTCCAGGTGCACCCGCCCGCCGACTCCCCCGCCATCGACAGCGCGGCCCGCGACACCGACCTGCTCACCCGCGCCCTCGACATCGGCCGCACCGCCGTCCACTCCCTGCTCGGCGCCCAACCCCGGCTGGCCTGACCCCGCCCCCGAGTTGTCGGGGCACCAACATTTCCGGATTCCCCAGTTCCCCACGCTCCCCTAGCGTTTCACCGGCACGACGGCCGACGGAGGAGTGATGGGTGCGTACAGAGGTGTTGACTCGACCGGAGTCCGAGGTCGCCGGTCCCGGCCCCGCGCCGGAAACGACGCGATGGCACCCGGCCACCCGCATCCTGTTCCGGTTCGGATTCGTGTCCGTCGGCCTCGGGATGGCGGGGACGTGGCTGCTGCACGCCCTGCTGCGCACGCTGGGCCTGTCACTGGGGACCGTGACCGCGATCGACAAGTGGACGACGCTGTACCCGCTCACCGAGTGGCTCGGCACGACCCTGTTCGACATCCGGGTCGACTACACCGTCACCGGTAGCGGCGACACCGCCGCCAAATGGCTGGCCGCGTTCACCGTGATCCTGGTCGCGGTGCCGGTCACCGGCGTCTGGTCGGTGCTCGACCGCCGCCGCACGCACTACGTGCGCCTGGTCGTCCTGTTCCGGCTCCTGCTGCGCTTCGCCCTGGTCAGCGCGCTGCTGCTGTACGGGATGATCAAGATTCTGCCGACCCAGATGTCGTTCAATCTGGAGCGGCTGGTCGAACCGTACGGGCACATGAGCCCGATGGCGGTGCTGTGGGCGCAGTCCGCGCTGTCCGAACCCTACGAAATCGCGCTCGGCGCCGCCGAGGTCACCGCCGGTCTGCTGCTGATCGTGCCGCTGACCGCGGGCCTCGGGTCCGTGCTCGCGGTGCTCGTCGCCCTGCAGGTGGTGCTGGTGAACCTCACCTTCGACGTGCCGGTGAAGCTGTTCGCCCTGCAGATCCTGCTGTACGCGCTGGTGCTGGCCGCCCCCGAGATCGTCCGGATCGTGCGGGCTCTGCTCGGACACGACGTCCCCGCGCGGACCACACCGCGCGGCAACCGGATCCTGGTGGGAGCCCAGGTGCTGCTGGGGTTGTGGCTGCTGGTCGCCACGACCGTCGAGGCCTACGACGGCTGGCACACCTACGGCAGTGCCCGCCCGAAGTCCCCGCTCTACGGCATCTGGGACGTCACCGAGTACTCGATAGCGGGCGAGCAGGTCCCGGCGCTCGTCGACTTCCGCGCACCCACCGAGGGCAAGCCACCCGGCGCCACCGAACGCTTCCGCCGCATCATCTTCGATATCCCGCAGGGCATGACCGCGCAGCGGCTCGACGATTCGATCGTCTCCTTTCCCGCCCGGATCGACACCGATCAGCAGACCATCACGCTGTCGCGCGACACCGCGCACCAGTGGAAGCTCGCGACGTTCGGTTACGTGCACACAGAACCCGGTCGGCTGATCCTGGAGGGCACGCTCGGCGGTCGTCCGGTCCGGATGCGGCTGGACCAGGTCGACCTGGACCGGTTCCCGGCCGTCGCACGCGGATTCCACTGGGTGCAGGCCACGCCCTACTACCGGTAGCCGTCGCAGTACGCTGCCGGAGTGGAACCGATCGAGATCAACGCGGGCGCCTGGTACCTGCGCGCCCTGCGGGCCGACGAGCGCATCGACGACCGCCCCGCCCTGGCCGTCGGTGGCATCACCGATCCCGGCTACGTGGCCACCCGTTCCGCGCAGTGGGCCGACGAAACCCACTTCTCCTGGGCCGTCTGCGTCCCGACGACCGCCGAGCTGGTCGCCGAGATCGGCGTGACGCCCGGTCCCGGCGACACCGCCACCGTCACCGGCTGGGCCCGCCCCGGCGAGGACGAGGCGCTGGCGGCGGGCCTGGCCTCGGTCCACCGGTTCGTCGCGGGCGCGCTTGGCCTGACCGCCGTCCCCGCCTGACGCGCGCTACCGCATCACCCCCGTGTGCCCGGTGGAGTAGCGCCCCGGCTGCGGCCACACCGTCAACCCGTGCGGCCCGTGGTCGACGGGGATGCGCGCCAACAGCGTCCAGTTCGCGATGTCGACCGCGTACACCTCGTTGTTGTGCCGCCCCGACACCCAGAACACCCGCCCGTCGGCGGAGATGTTGCCCATGTCGGGGCTGCCGCCGCCGGGGATGAACCACTTGTGCACCAGCCCGTTGGCGGCGAAGTCCCACACCGAGATGCTGCCCTCGTGCCGGTTGGTGATCAGCATCTGCCGGGAGTCGCGGGTGATGTAGAGCCCGTGTGTCCCTTTGCCGGTGGGGATGAAGCCGGTGTTCTCGAAGGTGTGCGCGTCGATCGTGTAGATGCCGTCGGCCATCATGTCGGCCACGAAGAAGACGTGCCCGTCGGGCGAGAGCTTCACGTCCTGCGGCATGCCGCCGCGTCCGCCGGGCAGGTCGATCATCTTGATCAGGGTGCGTTGCGCGACGTCGAAGACCGCCATCCGCCCGATGAATTCGCAGCTGGCCACGGCGAAGCGGCCGTCGGCGGTGAAGTCCATGTGGTCGACGCCCGCGCACTCGGGCACCGCGAGCGCGTGCAGCTTCTGCCAGGTCACCGGGTCGTAGAAGTCCAGCGACTTGTCCGCCTCCGCGACGACGAGGGCGAACTGCCCGTCGGGCGTGTAATACATGTTGTAGGGATCGCGAACCGGGAACGCCGGACCCGCGGGCGCTCCGGTGCGCGGGTCGATCGGCAGCAGGCTGCCGCCGCCGATCGGCAGATCGTTGGTGGCGTAGAGCGTCTGCATGTCGTACGACGGCACCACGTGCTGCGGCTCGGCGCCGCCGGAGGAGAACGTGTCGAGCACCTGGAAGGTGTTCTGGTCGATCACCGTCACGGTGTTGGACTTGCTGTTGGGCACGTAGACCAGCGGCCGATGATCGGCGACCGCCGGGCTCAGTTCCCGGTTGGCGGCGTAGATGTCGACCGGGGACAGCGGCGGCGGCATGCCGGGCAGCAGGTCGGTCATGTGCGGCGGCATCGCGGTCGGCGTGGTGGTCGAGGTGGGCGGCGCGACGGGCGTCTCGACCGTCACGGCCTCGCTGTTGGAACAGCCCGCGGTCACGGCGAGCAGCAAGGCGGCAGCAATTTGTCCGATTCGCTCGGTTCGGCGGTTCACGCGCTGCACCGTTCCACGCCGGGATGAAGCCCGAATGACATGGAAGGGAAGCCTAGAAGCAAGCCCAGCGAAAATCTAGCAATTCGGACAGCGTGCCGCCCACAGCCTCGGTGCGTCGTCGATCGACACGCGGTGAACCGGCCATGGGCGGCACCCGTTGCGCTACAGCCGCTCTCGCGTCAGCACCGCGTCCAGCGCGTCGACGGCCCGCTCCAGTTCTTCCTCGGTGACCGTCAGCGGCGGCCGGAACCGGATGCCGCTGGTCCCGGTGCCGAGCAGCAGCACGTGCTGACGTTCGCGCAGCGCCGTCACCACCCGGTCCCGCAGGTCCGGGGTGGCCAGCGTGATCGCGCACATCAGGCCGCGCCCGCGCGGTTCGCTCACCTTGTCCGGGTGCGCGGCGGCGAGCTGACCGAGCTGGTCGAGCAGATAGGCGCCCAGCGGCACCGACTTCGCGATCAGCCGATCCCGTTCCAGCACTTCGAGAATGCGCCGGGTGCGCACCATGTCGGTGAGGTTGCCGCCCCAGGTGGAGTTCAGCCGCGAGCTCACCCGGAAGACGTTGTCGGGCACCTCGTCGACGCGACCGCCCGCCATGATGCCGCACACCTGGGTCTTCTTGCCGAAGGCGACGACATCGGGCTCGACCCCCAATTGCTGGTAGGCCCAGGTGGTTCCGGTCATCCCGACCCCGGTCTGCACCTCGTCGAGGACGAACAGCGCGTCGTTGTCGTGGCACAGGCGCTGCATGGCGCCGAGGAACTGCGGCCGCAGGTGCCGGTCGCCACCCTCGCCCTGGATGGGCTCGGCGATGAAGCAGGCGATGTCGTGCGGATGGTCGGCGAAGGCCTGGGCGGCCTGCGCGATGGCGGTGGCCTCCAGCGCGGCGATGTCCGGGCCGGCGAAGGTGTGCGGTGTGTCGATGCGTGGCCAGTCGAACTTCGGGAACCGCGCGGTCTTGACCGGGTCGGTGTTGGTCAGCGACATCGTGTAGCCGCTGCGGCCGTGGAAGGCGCCGGTCAGGTGCAGCACCTTGGTGCCGAGTTCCGGTGACCGGCCGTGCGACTCGTTGTGCCTGCTCTTCCAGTCGAACGCGACCTTGAGCGCGTTCTCCACCGCCAGCGCGCCACCGTCGACGAAGAACAGATGCGGCAGGCGGGGGTCACCGACGACGCGGACGAAGGCCTCGACGAAGCGGGCCATCTCCACGGTGTACATGTCGGAGTTGCTCGGTTTGTTCAGCGCGGCGGTGGCCAGCTCGACACGGAAGCGTTCGTCCGCCGCGAGCGCGGGATGGTTCATCCCGAGCGCGTTGGAGGCGAAGAAGCCGAACATGTCGAGGTAGGCGGTGCCGTCTCGTTCGTCGATCAGTGTCCGGCCGTGCGACTTGTGCAGGTCGAGCACAAGGTCGAAGCCGTCCGCGAGGATGTGCGAGGACAGGATTTCGTGGACCCGGTTGGCGGGGGTGACCGCCGCGCCGGGGCGCTCCAGTTCGATGGTCACAAAACCGAGGGTACGCAAATATTTACGGAACCTCTACGGAATCGCGGAACAATTACGAGGAATCGTTACCTGTCGTAGAATGTCTGCAGGATGATGGTGCTGCGCGTCCGCACATTCGCGGTGGCCCTGATCTCCTGCAGCAGCTGTTCCAGGTGCCGCGGGGAGGCCACCCGGACCAGCAGGACGTAGCTCTCCTCGCCCGCCACCGAGTGGCACGCCTCGATGCCGGGGATGTGCTGCAACAATGCGGGCGCGTCATCGGGCTGGGACGGGTCGAGAGGAGTGATCGCGACGAACGCCGACAGCAGGTGCCCGAGCGCTTCGGGATCGACGTGCGCCGCGTACCCGCGGATCACTCCGCGCGCTTCGAGCCTGCGCACCCGAGACTGCACTGCCGAGACCGAGAGGCTGGCCTTCTCCGCCAGGTTCGACAACGTGGCGCGACCATCGCTCATCAGTTCTTTGATCAATAGTCGGTCGATGTCGTCGAGCTGGGGTCTAGCCGGTGTATCCGCCATCAGCGAAGGCTAACGCAGCACGGGGGTTGCGCGCGGAAAACTTCTTTCTGTTCCCCCACCGAATTCCACCGAACTTTTCCGTGAGCCCTACCAAACAGCAGAAGGTGAGCAGCGATGACCGACACCGTGACCGAGCACTTCTCCGAGCAGCTGGCACTGCGGGCCAGGGCGCTGCTGCACGGACTCGGCGCCGACTTACCCGAGTCCGGTGACCTGCGCGCCCGCACCCCCATCTCCGGCGGCGCCCTGCCGCAGCTCACCGCCGACACCACCGACGGCGTCGACGCCGCGATCGAACGGGCGGCCACCGCGTTCCTGAACTGGCGCACGGTGCCCGCGCCGGCGCGGGCGGCGCTGGTGCGCAGGCTGGCCCAGCTGCTGGTCGCCCACCAGGGCGAGCTGGCCGAACTGGTCACCCTGGAGGCGGGCAAGATCGGGCCGGAGGCGCTGGGCGAAGTGCAGGAGATGATCGACGTCTGCGAGTTCGCGATCGGGCTCTCCCGCCAGCTCTACGGCGCCACCATGCCCTCGGAGCGGCCGGGCCACCGGCTGATGGAGACCTGGCACCCGCTCGGTGTCGTCGGTGTGATCTCGGCGTTCAACTTCCCGGTCGCGGTGTGGGCGTGGAACACCGCGATCGCGCTGGTCTGCGGCGACACCGTGGTGTGGAAGCCCTCGGAGACCACCCCGCTCACGGCGCTGGCCTGCCACACCCTGCTGCGCCGCGCCGCCGTCGACGTCGGCGCCGATCCCGAAGTGCACCAGCTGATCCAGGGCGACGCGGCGGTCGGCGAGGCCCTGGTCGACGACCCGCGGGTCGCGCTGCTCAGCGCCACCGGCTCGGTGCGGATGGGCGCCACCGTCGCCCCGCGCGTGGCCGCCAGATTCGGCCGCTGCCTGCTGGAACTGGGCGGCAACAATGCCGCGATCGTCGCGCCGAGCGCGGATCTGGAACTGGCGGTGCGCGGAATCGTCTTCTCGGCGGCGGGCACTGCGGGTCAGCGGTGCACCACCCTGCGCCGGGTGATCGCGCACCGGTCCATCGTCGATCAGCTGGTCGACCGGCTCACCGCAGCGTACGCCCAGCTGCGCGTCGGCAATCCGCTCGACGACGGCGTGCTGGTCGGCCCGCTGATCAACGAGCGCGCGTTCATCTCGATGCAGAAGGCGCTGTTGCAGGCCGAGGACACCGGTGGCGAGATCGTCTGCGGCGGTGCGCGGGTCGAGCTGGTCGGGCCGGACGCCTACTACGTGCGCCCCGCGATCGTGCGCATGCCCGCGCAGACCGAGCTGGTGCGCGAGGAGACCTTCGCGCCGATTCTCTACGTCCTCGTCTACGACGACATCGACGACGCGATCGCCCTCAACAACGGTGTGCCGCAGGGCCTTTCCTCGTCGATCTTCACCCTCGACCAGCGCGAGGCCGAGCGCTTCCTTGCCGGGTCGGACTGCGGCATAGCCAATGTCAACATCGGCACCTCGGGCGCGGAGATCGGTGGCGCGTTCGGCGGCGAGAAGCAGACCGGTGGCGGCCGCGAATCCGGCTCCGACTCGTGGAAGGCCTACATGCGCAGGGCCACCAACACCATCAACTACTCGGCCGAGCTGCCACTGGCCCAGGGGATACATTTCGGCTGATCAGAAACCGATTTCGTCATCCACGCCGCGCCGTGTAAGGTGGTGTTTACGACGCGGGATGGAGCAGCTCGGTAGCTCGCTGGGCTCATAACCCAGAGGTCGCAGGTTCAAATCCTGTTCCCGCTACTAGACGAAAGCCCCGGAGTTTCGGCTCCGGGGCTTTCGCCGTTTCTACGAACCGCCCAGGCGCAGGGTCCAGTTGCCGCGATAGTGCAGCCGGGTGACGCTGGCGGGCGGAACATCCATGCGCCAGAACGACTTCGGCGGCGCGTCGAGCACCACCAGCAGCACCGCCCTGACCACCGCCGGATGGGTCACCGCCACCGTGTCACGGCCCGCCGAGGCGATCTCGGCCAGCCAGAACCGTGCCCGCTCCACCAGATCGGTCACCGATTCGCCACCGTGTCCCCGGAATTCGGGGTCGGTGAGCCAGGCGAACAGCTGATCCTGTGCCAGCCCGCTCATCTCGGTCCCGCGCCACGACCCCGCGTCGAGATCCCGTAATCGCGGATCCAGCTCGCCGACCACGCCCAGCGCCTCGGCGGTCTCCCGGGCCCGGCGTTCCGGCCCGGTCCGCACCTGCGCGCCGTCGGGCACCGAATACGCGCGCAGCGCGTCTCGCCCCGACTCGTCCAGTGGTTCGTCGACAGGGAATCGCGCCTTACGTACCGCCTCGGTCAGGCTGTGGCCGACGAGGTCGACTCTGAGCACCGTTTGCACGAGAGCCCAGAGTAGCGTTCGTCACATTCACGCTGCCACCAGCCCGCCACCGGGCTCGGTGTGGTGGGGGCGCGGGCCGCGCGTCGACGGGGGTTGTCGGTGGGCCGGTGCACACTGAACGCTATGGATCGGTTCTCGCCCGCTACCGCGCAGTGGTTCGACGGGGCCTTCGCCGGGCCGACGTCGGCCCAGCTCGGGGCGTGGCAGGCGATCGCGGACGGGGAGCACACGCTGGTCGTCGCGCCCACCGGGTCGGGCAAGACGCTCTCGGCGTTCCTGTGGGCCATCGATCAGCTGGCCACCCGGCCCGCGCCGGAGCCGGGGACGCAGCGCGGGACGTCGGTGCTCTATGTCTCGCCGCTCAAGGCGCTGGCGGTGGACGTCGAGCGCAACCTCAGGGCGCCGCTGGTGGGGGTCACGCAGACGGCGAAGCGGCTGGGACTGGACCCGCCGGCGATCTCGGTGGGGGTGCGCTCCGGCGACACCACCCCCGCGCAGCGGCGCGCGATGCAGCGGACGCCGCCGGACATCCTCATCACCACGCCGGAGTCGCTGTTCCTGCTGCTCACCTCGGCGGCCAGGGAGAGCCTGGCCCAGGTCGGCACGGTGATCGTCGACGAGGTGCACGCCATCGCGGGCACCAAGCGCGGCGCGCACCTGGCGTTGTCGCTGGCCCGGCTGGATCAGCTCACCGACCGGCCCGCGCAGCGGATCGGCCTGTCGGCGACGGTGCGCCCGCCCGAGGAGGTCGGCCGGTTCCTGGTGGGCGCGGCGCCGATCACCATCGTGCGCCCGCCCGCGCCGAAGACCTTCGACCTCTCGGTGCGGGTCCCGGTGGCCGATATGACCGATCCCGGCGATTCCGAGCAGCCGGGGTCGATCTGGCCGCATGTCGACGAGGCCATCGTCGACCTGGTGCTCGAACATCGGTCCTCGATCGTGTTCGCGAACTCGCGCAGGCTCGCCGAACGGCTGACCGCGCGGCTCAACGAGGCCTACGCGGCGCGGCTGGGCGAGCCGGTGGACACCGAGCACGCGCCGCCCGCCCAGCTGGGCCCGTCCACCGAGGTCATACATGGTGCCGAGCAGCTGCTGGCCAGGGCCCACCACGGCTCGGTCAGCAAGGAACAGCGCGCGATCATCGAGGACGACCTCAAGAGCGGGCGCCTGCGCTGTGTGGTCGCCACCAGCAGCCTCGAACTGGGCATCGATATGGGCGCGGTCGACCTGGTGGTGCAGGTGGAGGCGCCGCCCTCGGTGGCCAGCGGGTTGCAGCGGGTGGGCCGGGCCGGGCACCAGGTCGGTGAGGTCTCGCGCGGCGTGCTGTTCCCGAAGCACCGCACCGATGTCATCCACTGCACCGTCGCCGCCCAGCGCATGCTCGCGGGCGAGATCGAACTGCTGCAGATCCCCGCGCATCCCCTCGACATCCTGGCCCAGCAGACGGTGGCGGCGTGCGCGCTCGAACCGATCGATGTCGACGGCTGGTTCGACATCGTCCGCGGCACCGGCAGTTACGCGAACCTGCCCCGCTCGGCCTACGAATCCGTGCTCGACCTGCTCGCCGGCCGCTACCCGTCCGACGAGTTCGCCGAACTGCGTCCCCGGGTGGTCTGGGACCGCGACGCGGGCACCCTCACCGGCCGCCCCGGCGCGCAACGCCTCGCCGTCACCTCCGGCGGCGCCATCCCCGATCGCGGCATGTTCGCGGTGTTCATGGTGGGCGAGAAGGCTTCCCGGGTGGGCGAACTCGACGAGGAGATGGTCTACGAGTCGCGGGTGGGCGACGTGTTCGCGCTCGGCGCCACCAGCTGGCGGATCGAGGAGATCACCTTCGACCGGGTGCTGGTCTCGCCCGCCTTCGGACTCCCCGGCCGGCTGCCGTTCTGGCACGGCGACAGCCTGGGCCGCCCGGCCGAATTGGGCACCGCTCTGGGGGAATTCGTGCGGACGGCGGGTCAGGTGTCGGCCGACGAGCTGTCCCGGATCGTCGCGGACATGGGCGTTCGCCCCGGATCGATTGCGTCACAGGACAATTCGACGACGCTCGGCGTACCAGCACCGAACGGGAGCGCGAAGAAGTCCAGTGGGGCGAAAGGCGCCGAGCTCCCGGACACCGCCGCGGCCCGGCTGGAACAGCTGGTCCGCACCGCGGGCCTGGACCAGAACGCGACCGCGAACATGGTCGGGCTGCTCGAGGAACAGCGCGCCGCCACCGGCCGGCTGCCCACCGACCGCACCCTGGTCGTCGAGCGCTTCCGCGACGAGCTCGGCGACTGGCGCCTGGTCCTGCACTCCCCCTACGGCACCCCGGTGCACGCGCCGTGGGCCCTGGCCGTCGGCGCGCGGCTCCAGGAACGCTTCGGCATCGACGCGGCCCCGACAGCGTCCGACGACGGCATCGTGGTGCGCCTGCCCGACACCACCGACGACCCGCCCGGCGCCGAGCTGTTCGCCTTCGAACCCGACGAGATCGACGACATCGTCACCGAGCAGGTCGGCGGTTCGGCGCTGTTCGCCTCCCGGTTCCGCGAGTGCGCGGCCAGGGCCCTGCTGCTGCCGCGCCGCGATCCGGGCAAGCGCGCACCGCTGTGGCAGCAGCGTCAGCGCTCGGCCCAATTGCTGGATGTGGCACGCAAGTTCCCGGACTTCCCGATCCTGCTGGAAACCGTGCGCGAATGCCTGCGCGACGTCTACGACCTGCCGTCCCTGCGCGATCTGCTCACCAAGGTCGCCCGCCGCGAGGTGCGGCTGATCGATGTCGAGACGGCCAGCCCGTCCCCGTTCGCCAACGCCCTGCTGTTCTCCTACATCGGCCAGTTCCTCTACGACGGTGACAGCCCGCTGGCCGAACGCCGCGCCGCCGCCCTGGCATTGGACTCGAGCCTGCTCGCCGAACTCCTCGGCCGCGTGGAACTGCGCGAACTCCTCGACCCCGCCGTCATCGCCCTCACCGAACGCGAACTCCAGCGCCTCACCCCCGAACGCTGGGCTCGCGACGCCGAGGGCCTGGCCGACCTGCTGCGCCTGCTCGGCCCCGTCACCCCCGCCGAAGCCGCCGCCCGCTGCGTGCGACGCGATGGCGCCGCGCCCGACGCCGAAGCTCGGGACCGCGACGCCGCGCTCGGCGGCCCGCACGATCCGGCAGCCGACGGTCCTTCCCCTGGCACAGGCACCGCCGCGGCCGAGAGCGACACGGCCGATCGTCGATCGCCGATCGCGGACGCGCGCGGCCACGACGACACCGCCGAGCACCCGTCCGACGTGCTCGCCGACTCCGACGCGCCCGCCGACTCCGACGTGCTCGCCAACTCCGACGCGCCCGCCTGGTTCACCGACCTGCGCGATGCCCATCGCGCACTGGAGGTTTCGTTCGCGGGCCGCACCTGGTGGGTGGCGATCGAGGATGCCGCGCGCCTGCGCGACGCCCTGGGTGTGCCGCTGCCGATCGGTGTGCCCGCCGCGTTCATCGAGCCGGTCCCCGACCCGCTCGGCGACCTCGTCGGCCGCTACGCGCGCACCCACGCGCCGTTCGGCACCGCCGATGTCGCTGCCCGGTTCGGCCTCGGCGCGGCCGTCGCCGCCACCGCGCTGCATCGGCTGCTGGCCGAGAAGCGCGTGGTGGAAGGCGAATTCACGCCCGCGACGGCGGGCACCGAATGGTGCGACGCCCAGGTCCTGCGCCGCTTGCGCCGCCGGTCGCTGGCCGCCGCCCGGCACGAGGTGGAGCCGGTGTCGACCGCGGCGCTCGGCCGCTTCCTGCCCGCGTGGCAGCACGTCGGTTCCGGCGAGCTGCGCGGCATCGACGGCGTCGCCACCGTGGTGGAACAGCTGGCGGGCGTGCCGATCCCGGCGTCGGCGTGGGAATCACTGATCCTGCCGATGCGGGTGCGTGACTACTCCCCCGCCATGCTCGACGAGCTGATGGCGAGCGGTGAGGTGATCTGGTCCGGGCACGGCGCGATCACCGCCCGCGACGGCTGGATCGCCCTGCACCTGGCCGACCAGGCCCCCTTCACTCTGCCGCCGCCCGACGATATCGACCCCACCGACATCCAGCTCGGCCTCCTGGCCGCGCTCGGCGCACAGCTGGAGCCATGGCCACCGCGCACCCCGCAACCGCCCACGGTCGACCTCGACGCGCCGGCGGCGTCCGGGCCTGCCGAATCCGAGGCCGCGCCGACCAACGGCGCCACCGCTCCCCTCACCACCAACGGTGACACCGCCCGCAAGGCCCGCGGAAACGGCAGCACCGCCCACGATTCGGCCGCCGCCGCGACCGCGGGCCAGGACAACCCCCGCCTGCCGCCCACCCTGCACGGCGGCGGCGCGTACTTCTTCCGCCAGCTCGCCGACGCCACCGGCCTGCTCGACGACAAGGCCGTCGGCGACGCGCTCTGGCAACTGGTGTGGGCCGGGTACGTCTCCGGCGACACCTTCGCCCCCGTGCGCGCCCTGCTCTCCGGCACCGCCCGCAGCACCACCGCCCACCGCACCCCGCGCCGAGCCCCGCGCGGCCGCGCCTACCTGCCGCGCCCGTCGATGCCGACCCGCTCCGGCCCGCCGACCCTGGCCGGGCGCTGGTCGATCCTGCCGGAACGGGTGCGGGACAACACCCTGCGCGCCCACGCCACCGCCGACCAGCTCATCGAGCGCTACGGCGTGCTGACCCGCGGCTCGGTCCAGAACGAAGGCGTGCCAGGCGGTTTCGCGCTGATGTACCGGGTCCTGACCGAGTTCGAGGACCGGGGCCGGTGCCGCCGTGGCTATTTCGTCGACACTCTCGGCGGCGCCCAGTTCTCCACCACCGACACCGTCGACCGGCTGCGGTCCTTCGACACCGACCGCACCGCCGCCCAGCCCGGCGTCGCACTGGCCCTGGCCGCCTGCGATCCGGCCAACCCGTACGGCGCCGCGCTGCCCTGGCCGAAGGGCGACGCCGAGGGCGGCCACCGGCCCGGCCGCAAGGCGGGCGCCCTGGTGGTCCTGGTCGGCGGCGAGCTGGTGCTGTACGTGGAGCGCGGCGGCAAGACGCTGCTCAGCTTCACCGAGGACCCCGGGCTGCGCCGGCTGGCCGCGACCGCGCTGGCCGGGCTGGTGCACGACCGCCGGGTCGACGGCCTGGTGATCGACAAGATCAACGGGGAGACCGTGCACGGCAACACCTTCGCCGACGTCCTGGTGGAGTCCGGCTTCTCGATGACCCCGCGCGGTCTGCGGCTGCGCAGGCAGGTGTAGCCGAATGCCCGAGGGCGACACCGTCTTCCGCACGGCCGAGCGCCTGCGCACCGCCCTGGCCGGGAAGACCCTCACCCGCAGCGACTTCCGCGTCCCCCGGTACGCGACGGTGGACCTGGTCGGCGATCTGGTGACCGAGGTCGGCAGCTACGGCAAGCACCTGTTCATCCGGACCGATCGGGTGAGCATCCACACCCACCTGAAGATGGAGGGCGAGTGGCGGGTGTTCCACTGCGGCCAGCGCTGGACGAAGCCGCGGGTCACCGCGCGCGTTGTGCTGGCCAACGACGAGGTCGAGGCGGTCGGCTTCGCCCTCGGCAAGGTCCAGGTGCTGCCCCGCGCCGAGGAACACACGGTGATCGATCACCTCGGTCCCGACCTGCTCGGCCCGAACTGGGACGCCGTCGAGGCCCTGCGCAGGCTCGACGAGTACCCGCGCCGCCCCATCGGCCTGGCCCTGCTCGATCAGCGCAATCTGGCGGGCATCGGCAACATCTACCGCAGCGAGATCTGCTTCCTGCGCCGCGTCCACCCCGCGACGCCGGTCGGTGACATCGCCGACCTGCCCGCCCTCGTCGACGAGGCACATCGGGTGCTCGGCAAGGCCGCGCACCAGCCCCCGTGGCGGCCGATGGCCTACGGCCGCACCCGCCGCCCCTGCCCACGCTGCGGGACCGCGATCGTCTCGCGCCTGCTCGGCGAGGACGACCCCGCCGATCGCATCACCCAGCGCGAACGCGGCATCTACTTCTGTCCCCGCTGCCAACCCGAACCAACTAACTAGACCGGTCGTCATACTCGAGCTACGCTGAGCCGGTGACCCCACGCACGGACTCCCGGCAGCGTTTCCTCGACGCCGCCGCCGACCTGTTCCATACCCAGGGCTACCACGCCACCGGCGTCAACCAGCTGGTCAGCGCGGGCGGCGCGCCCAAGGGCTCGTTCTACTTCCACTTCCCCGGCGGCAAGGAACAACTCGCCGCCGAGGCCATCGTCCAGTCGGCCGACAGCCTGCGCGCGCTGCTCACCGCCGCGCTCGAGGCCGGCGATATCGACGGCGTCTTCGCCGCTCTCGGCGCGATGCTCACCGACTCGGACTTCCAGCGCGGCTGCCCGATCGCCACCATCGCCCTCGACGCGGGCGGCGACAGCGAACCGATCCGCGAAGCCTGCGTCACCGGTTTCGACACCTGGCGCACCGCCATCGACGAATTCCTGCGCGCCAAGGGAATTCCCGACGAACGCGCCGACGAGCTGTCCACCGTGGCGCTGGCCATGCTCGAGGGCGGGCTGCTGCTCGCCCGCACCCGACGTGACCTCACCCCCCTGCGCGCGGTGGCCGACCACCTGCGCGCCACTCTCGAACAGGAGCTCTCCTGATGCGTCTGCACCACCTCGACGGCGGCACCATGCGTCCCTTCGGCGGCCGTCTGCTCGACGGCGTCGGCGGCCTCACCCGCCGCGCCGAAATGGTCTGCCACTGCGTCCTCGTCGAACTCGACGACCGGCTGGTCCTGATCGAGACCGGCATCGGCGAGGGCGCGGTCCGGCGTCCCGACGAATGGCTGGGCCGCCGCTTCATCCGGATGACCCGCCCCGTGCTCGAGCTCGAGGGCACCATCGCGCGCCGGATCGAGGCGCTCGGTTACCGCCGCGAGGACGTCACCGACATCGTGCTCACCCACCTCGATCTCGACCACGCGGGCGGGCTCGCCGAATTCCCCCAGGCCACCGTGCACGTCTACCACGAGGAACTGCGCGCGCTGGAAGGGCACTACGGACCGCGCGAGAAGTTCCGTTATCGCGCGGCGCAATTCGCGCATCAGCCCCGCTGGCAGAGCTACGACGAGCTCGGCGAGCCGTGGTTCGGCTTCGGCGCGGTGCGCCAATTGCGCGGCCTACCAGCCGAACTGCTGATCATCCCGCTGGCCGGGCACACCCGGGGCCACGCCGGCGTCGCGATCGACACCGGAGCGGGCTGGAAGTTCGCCGTCGGCGACGCCTACTTCCACCCCGGTCAGCTCGATCTCGAGCACCCGCACCAGCCACCCGCCGCCGCGCTGTTCGAACGCCTGATGCAGACCGTCGGGCCTGCCCGGATCGACAATCAGGAGCGGCTGCGCGAACTGCTGCGCGGCCACGGCGACGAGGTCGAGGTGTTCTGCGCGCACAACGCCGTCGAACTGGCCGCGTTGCAGCGGGCGACCGTCTAGCGGCCGCTCACTGGTCCTGCGGTACCGGCTCCAGCAGCTGGGGCCGTGGCTCCGGCGCCGCCGCCCGCAGCGCGTCGGCGGAGATGTCGTCGGGCTGGGTCTGCGATTCGATCTCGGCGCGCACCCGCGCCTGGTACGTGGTCACCTCGCGGTCGATCTCGTCGGCGTCCCAGCCCAGCACGGGCGCGACCAGGTGCGCGACCTGTTCGGCGCAGTGCGCGCCGCGATCGGCGTATTCGATCGAGATGCGGGTGCGCCGGGCCAGGATGTCGTCGAGGTGTAGCGCGCCCTCGGCGGCGGCCGCGTACACCGCCTCGACCTGGAGGTAGGCGGGGGCGTCGGTGATCGGTTGCAGCAGTTCGGGTCTGCCCGCCGCCAGCGACAGCACCTCGTCGACCACCGAGCCGTAGCGGTCGAGCAGGTGGGTCATCCGGTAGGGGTGCACGCCGTAGTGCTCGGCCAGCTGCACGGTCTGGTTCACCAGGGCGAAGTAGCCGTCGGCGCCGATCAGCGCGACCTTCTCGGTGATCGACGGCGAGACCCGGGCCGGAATGTCCTGTGCCGCTTCGTCCATCGCGTCGGCGGCCATCACCCGGTAGGTGGTGTACTTGCCGCCGGCGATGCTCACCAGGCCGGGCGCGACGCGGGCCACCGCGTGTTCGCGCGAGAGCTTGGAGGTCTCGTCGCTCTCCCCGGCCAGCAGCGGCCGCAGGCCCGCGTAGACGCCGTCGATGTCGGCGGGGGTGAGCGGGGTGACCAGCACCTCGTTCACCCGGTCGAGCAGGTAGTCGATGTCGGCCTTGGTGGCGGCGGGGTGGGCGAGGTCGAGGTTCCAGTCGGTGTCGGTCGTGCCGATGATCCAGTGCGCGCCCCACGGGATGATGAACAGCACCGAGCTGGTGGTGCGCAGGATGATCGCGGCATCGCTGACGATCCGGTCGCGCGGCACCACGATGTGCACGCCCTTGGACGCGCGCACATGGAACCGGCCACGCTGCCGCGACAGGCTCTGCACCTCGTCGGTCCACACCCCGGTCGCGTTGATCACCACATTCGCGCGCGCCTCCCCGGTGCGCCCGTCCTCGGTGTCGCGCAGCTTCACCCCGACGACCCGGTCGGCCTCCCGCAGGAAGCCGACGACCTGGGTGGAGGTGCGGATGACCGCGCCGTAGTGCGCGGCGGTGCGGGCCACGGTCATGGTGTGGCGGGCGTCGTCGACGACGGTGTCGTAGTAGGTGACGCCGCCGATCAGCGCGTCCCTGCGTAATCCCGGCGCCAGCCGCATCGCGCCGTGCCGGGTCAGATGATGCTGTCCCGGAACAGATTTCGCGCCACCCATGGTGTCGTAGAGGGTGAGACCGGCGGCCACGTACGGACGCTCCCACACCCGGTGGGTCAGCGGGTACAGGAATCGCAGCGGCTTCACCAGGTGCGGCGCCAGCGTCGACAGCGCCAGTTCGCGTTCCTTCAGCGCCTCCCGGACCAGCCCGAACTCGAGCTGCTCGAGGTAGCGCAGGCCACCGTGGAACATCTTCGACGACCGGCTCGAGGTCCCCGAGGCCAGGTCGCGGGCCTCGACCAGCGCGACCGACAGGCCACGGGTGGCCGCGTCCAGCGCGATCCCGGCGCCGACCACGCCACCGCCGACGACCAGCACGTCGAACTGGTCCTTGCCGAGCCGCTCCCAGGCGGCGCGCCGCTGGTCGGGGCCGAGCTGACCGGGCCCGAGCCGTTGGCCGCCCGCGACCAGCTCCCCCGGGTGCAGGAACGGAAACTCCGGTGTCTGCGACATGCTCGACTCCTCGCCGCCGACCGCGCTCGGTCGGAATCAGCCGACAGTGGGTCGACGCCGTCCACGGTCCCGGCGCCGCTGCGTACAAACTCAACGTAGTGCCTGCGCGGCGCGCGGGCCGACCGTGGCGGGGCGTGGCAGCGAATTCGGTGCGGAAAACCAGCGAGCGTCGGCGCGGTGGTGTCATCCGACGAAGCCGGCGCAGCGCCGGTCCGGGGTTCGGTAGCCTGCAGCAATGCGTCGCTATGTGGCCGCCATCGATCAGGGCACGACCTCGAGTCGCTGCATCGTCTTCGACCGGCAGGGCCGGATCGTCGGGACCGCGCAGCGGGAGCATCGCCAGATCTTCCCGAAACCGGGCTGGGTCGAGCACGCGCCGGCGGAGGTGTGGCGCAACACCGAGTGGGCCCTCGGCGCGGCGTTGGGCCACGCCGGCTGCTCGGCGGGCGACCTGGCCGCCATCGGCATCACCAATCAGCGCGAGACCACCGTCGTCTGGGATCGCGCCACCGGCGAACCGGTGTACAACGCCATCGTCTGGCAGGACACCCGCACCGATCAGCTCTGCGCCGAACTCGCGGGCGATCAGGGCCCGCAGCGCTACGCCGAGCGCACCGGGCTGCCGCTGTCGACCTATTTCGCGGGCCCGAAGCTGCGCTGGATCCTCGACAACGTCCCCGGCGTGCGCGCCCGCGCCGAGGCCGGTGACCTCTGTTTCGGCACCATGGACAGCTGGGTGCTGTGGAACCTGACTGGCGAGCACCGCACCGACGTCACCAACGCCTCGCGCACCATGCTGATGGATCTGCGCACGCTGCAATGGGATCCGCGGATCTGCGCCGAGTTCGACATCCCGATGTCGCTGCTCCCGACGATCCGCAGTTCCTCGGAGGTCTACGCCGAGATCACCCGCGGACCGTTCGCGGGCGCGCCGGTGGCGGGCATTCTCGGCGATCAGCAGGCCGCGACCTTCGGCCAGGCGTGCCTGTCGCCGGGCGAGGCCAAGAACACCTACGGCACCGGCAATTTCATGCTCCTCAACACCGGGACCACGCCGGTGATCAGCAAGCACGGGCTGCTCACCACCGCGTGCTATCAGCTCGGCGACCAGCCCGCCGTCTACGCGCTGGAGGGGTCCATCGCCGTCACCGGTTCGCTGGTGCAGTGGTTGCGCGACAACCTCGGCATCATCGCCTCGGCCGAGGAGGTGGAGCCGCTGGCCCGCAGCGTGGAGGACAACGGCGGCGCCTATTTCGTCCCGGCGTTCTCCGGACTGTTCGCGCCGCGCTGGCGGCCCGACGCCCGCGGCGTCATCGCGGGCCTGACCCGGTTCGTCACCAAGGCCCATCTGGCCAGGGCCGCACTGGAATCCACCGCGTTCCAGACCCGCGAGGTCGTCGACGCCATGCGCGCCGACGCCGCCGCCCAGCAGCTCGATCTGGAACTGACCACCCTCAAGGTCGACGGCGGCATGACCGGCAACGACCTGCTCATGCAGTTCCAGGCCGACATCCTCGACGTCCCCGTGGTCCGCCCGGTGGTCCGCGAGACCACCGCCCTCGGCGCCGCCTACGCGGCGGGGCTGGCCGTCGGCTACTGGTCCGGCCTCGACGACCTGCGCGCCAACTGGACCGCCGACCACACCTGGACACCCACCATGTCCGACGACGAGCGCATCCTGCGCTACACCGAGTGGAACAAGGCGGTCGAACGCACCTACGGCTGGGTCTGACGACTCAGAGCGCGCGACCCAGCCGGGCCACGGCCTCGGCCAGGGTCGCCTCGTCCGAGGTGGTGAAGCACAGCCGCATCGACGAGCGGTAGGCGTCGGCGACCGCGAAGGCCGCGCCGGGGACGTAGGCCGCGCCTGCCTCGAGGGCCGCGGGGAGCAGATCCGTGGTGTCGGTGCCGTCGGTGAAGTCGACCCAGACGAACATGCCGCCCGTCGCGTCGGTGCTGCGCACCCGCTCGCCGAAGGTGTCACGGACCGCCGAGACCAGCGCGCGGGCCCGGCTGCCGTAGGCGGCCCGGACCGAATCGACGTGGGCGGCAAGCCAATCGGTGTCGGTCAGCAGCTCGGTGGCGATCTGCTGGGTGAGCGCGGAGCCGCAGAGATCGGCGCCCTGCTTGAGCAGTTCGACGGCGCGACAGACGTGGTCGGGGGCGACCATCCAGCCGACCCGCAGGGCGGGCGCCAGGATCTTGGACGTGCTGGAGAGCCGGATCACCTGGGGCGAGTAGCTCGCGACCGGGTCGGGCGCGGGCCGGTCGAACCAGAGCTCGCCGTACGGGTCGTCCTCGATCACCCAGAAGCCGTGCGCCTCGGCGAGTTCGGCGAGGCGGCGACGGCGTTCGGGCGCCAGGGTGACCCCGCCCGGGTTGTGGAAGTTGGAGACGGTGTGCACGACGGCGGGACGCTCCCCCGCGGCGAGCAGCTCCTCCAGCGCGTCGACGCGCATGCCGTCGCCGTCCAGCGGCACCGCGACGATCCGCGCGCCCGCGGCCCGGAACACCTGCAGCGCACCGACATACGCGGGGTCCTCGACGATCACCAGCGCGCCGGGATCGAGCAGCACCTCGGCGAGCAGCGACAGCGCCTGCTGCGACCCGTGGGTGATGAACACGTCCTCCAGCGGCACCGCACGCCCGATCCGCGCGGACTCCCGCGCCGCAATCACCGCACGCAGCGCGGGCCAGCCGGGCGACTCGGTGTACTGCAGCACCGCCGCGTCCGCCAGGGCATGCTGCGCGGCGACGGCGATCCGCTCGCGGGGCATCAGCGCCGCGTCGGGCAGCCCGCCCGCGAGGCTGATGATGTCGGCGCGCGCGGTGAGCTTGAGCAGGTCCCTGATCGCCGAGCTCTGCAGGCTCGCGAGCTTGCTCGCCAATGCTGGAGTTGTCGACAACATGGAAACCTCCCGGGAACGCCACGGAACCGCAATCATCCCACGATTACATACCGTTCGCCAGAATGTGAAATAAGGGTCTCAGATAGTGAGACTCTATCGGGCCGTGATCGACTTGACCTGCCATTTCCCGTCGGTGTTGGTGGTGACGATCTCCTGTTTGTAGACGATCGCCGAACCGTCGGGATGCCACTCGCGCAGTTCCACGTCGTAGCGGCCGGTGGCGGTCTCACGCATCTTCACGCAGTGCTTGGAACCGGCGGGGATGAGCTCGTCGATCGCCTTCTGGATGGTCTCCGCCGTGGAGATGTTCTCCGCGTCGGGCGCCACGTAGTCGCGCACCTTCGCGCCGGACCGGTCGACGTAGAAGGCGTACTGGAAGCCCAGGATGGCCTTCGCGCCCGACGAGGTGTCGCCGGGGCCGTTGCCGACGGTGACGGCCGCCTCGGAAACCGCCTTGCACTCGGTGGGCGAGGCGATCGACGGGATCGGGGCGGCGGTCACGCCGGGATCGCTGCCGCCACCGCGCTTGACCAGGGCGATCGTCAGGATCAGGGCGACGACGAGCAGCACCGCGGCCGCCGCGCCGCCGATGATCCAGCGCAGGCGGCGCTTGTCGGTGTCCTGCTTCTCGCTGACCGGCGTCACCGGGGTCTTCGGCGCGAGGCGACGGGCGATCGGGTCGTCGGCCCAGGACAGTCCGGGCTCCGACGGCGGCTTCGGGACGGCACCGCCCTCGTCAGGGCTGTTCCACCAGGCCTTGTCGTCGGACCTGGGCTCCTCGGCGATCGGCGCGCGCACCGTCTCCGGCGCCGGCACCCGCACGGTCTCGGGCGCGGGGGTGTCGGCGGGCGCCTGGGCGCGGGGTGTCGGCCGCTCGCGCCGGATCACCTCGGTGTGCTCCCGGCCCGAGTTGACCGGGACCGAGTCGCCGAACGGCGAACCCTCCCGGCGCGGCAGCTCGCCGGTAAAGCGGACCGTCTGGTCCTCCGACGGCGCGCTCATGCGCGGATCGGGGGCGCCGAACGGCGAGGAGGACTGCGGCGGGGTGGCCACGGCGTCACCGAAGACGGAGGTTGGCGCGGCGGGCTGGACCGGCGGGCGCGGGGGCATGGTCGGCGGACCGGGCGGCGGCGGGACCGGCGGCTGCCCGGCGATCGGCGCGCCGAACGGGCCGGGCGCGGACGACGGCGCGGCGGCCGGGCGCCAGCCCATTTCCGGGTGACCCCCGGGCGGCGCGGGCGGCGGCGCCGCGGCGAGCGGGCCACCGAAACCGGTGGTCGCGTCGTCCACAGGCGGCCCGAAATCGCCTACGGGAGGACCGAATCCGGCGGCGGGTTGCTTGTCGCCGCGCTCGTTGTCGTCACCGTCGGTGCCCAAATCCAATCCTTTCCCCAGGACACACGTGTGGGGCGGTCGCCATCCGACCGCCCCACACGACGTACTGCGTGTCAGTACTGGAGCGAGCCACCCCACTGGGTGGTGACACCTGCGACGTTCACCGTCTGAAGCAGCTCCCCCGGCACCGGAAGTGTAGCCTTCGCGGCCGCTTCCATCGCGGCGGCGCCACCCGGCTGCGCCTTGATCCAGTTCTCGACCGCCGCCTTGGCCAGGTTGGCCTGGGTGGTGTCGAGGACGGTCACGGTGGTGTTGTCGGCCCGGCCGTCGCCACCGTTGTAGGTGGTGACCTTCACCGAGTTCTCGCCGACGTACTCGACCGAGACGCCCGCGTCACCGAAACCGGTCGGCGTGCGGTAGCCGACGGTGCCGACGTAGCCGGAGGCGTTGTTGTAGTGGTGGGTGTTGACCACACCGGGCAGCACGCCGCCGCCGTCGATGGAGACACCTACCTCCTGGTGCGGGCCCTCCATCTCGACGACCGGCGCGGCCGGAGCGTCGGTGAAGTGCGGCGCCGTCCAGGTGGGCGTCTGCACGAGCTGGTCGGAGCCCTCGCCCTCGGTGCCCGTGCCCTGATCGGACGGCACGCTCGGCTGGGTCTGCGACGGCTGCGCGGGCTGACCCTGCGACTGCTGACCGGGCGTGGTGCCAGGCTGACCCGGGGTGGTGCCCTGCTGGCCGGGAGTGGTCTCCTGCTCCGGGGTGGTGCCAGCGCGCTCCGGCTGGACGGCCGGCTGCGCCTGGCTGCCCTGGCCGGTCTGACCCGGCACCGGCAGCGGCGCGACACGCGGGCTGGTGACACCCGGCTGGCTCGGGGTCGGGGTGGCAGGCGTGGCCTGACCCGGCTGACCCGGCGCGGGGCTGGTGACGCCCGGCTGGGCCGGCGTCGGCTTGGTCTGTCCGGGCTTGTTCTCGCCCGGCTTCACGTTCTCCGGCGTCTCCGGCTGCGTCTGCTCGGGGCCGCCGGTCTCCGGCGCCTCCTCCGAGGGCTGCTGGGTGCCCGGCTGCGCAGGCGCCGGGGTCGCGGGAGTGGTCGGCTGGTCGCTGGGGACCGCGCCGGCCGGAGCCGCGAGAATGGTTGCCACGGCGGCCGCAGCGGCCAGGGGCAACGACGTGCTGGCCATCGCTCGCTGCGCCCGACTCGGCTTACGATGCTTCACTTTTCGCTTATCCCTTTCCCGGAGGGAATCCCCCACTGCTCCACCACGCGACCACAACTGATCGCGCCTCGGCCGTGAGTCAACCACATGAGCGCGGGACAGGCAACGCAGCAGTAAGTTTCGCACCGCCGCCGCTCCGCCTGCGGAAACACGGTCCGGGACCACCATCGGGAATCGACGACCACCGTTGTCGAACAAGACAATTCGAAACCTCGCCGATCAGTGATCCGACTCACATTTTTCGGCGCGGCGCTCAGTCCAGGTCGTCGTGGCGCATCAGCAAACGCCCGGCTTCGGTGACCGAACCGGTCAGCGACGGATACACCGAGAACGTCTGCGCGAGATCGGTGACGGTGAGGTTGTTCTGCACCGCCAGCGCGATCGGCAGGATCAGCTCCGAGGCGATCGGCGCGACGACAACGCCGCCGATCACCACGCCGGTCGCCGGACGGCAGAAGATCTTGACGAAACCGCGCCGCAGTCCCGACATCTTCGCGCGCGGATTGGTGTTCAGCGGCAGCATCACCGTGCGCGCGGGCACCTCGCCGTTGTCGATCGCGGTCTGGCTGACCCCGACGGTCGCGATCTCCGGCCGGGTGAACACCGCCGAGGCCACCGTCTTCAGGCGGATCGGGCTCACGCCCTCGCCCAGCGCGTGATACATCGCGATGCGGCCCTGCATGGCGGCCACCGAGGCCAGCGGGAGCAGGCCGGTGCAGTCGCCCGCGGCGTAGACGCCGGGCACCGAGGTACGCGAAACCCGGTCGACGCGAAGGTATCCGCCGCGATCGAGTTCGATGCCGACCCGGTCCAGGCCGAGGCTGTCGGTGTTCGGCGTCGAGCCGACGGTCATCAGCGCGTGCGAACCCGTCACGGTACGGCCGTCGGACAGCTTCACCACGATGCCGTCGGCGGTGCGCTCCACCGCGTCGGCGCGGGCGTGCTTGACCAGCTCGACGCCTCGCTCGGCCAGCGCTTCCTCGAGCACCAGCGCCGCGTCGGCGTCCTCGCCGGGCAGCACGCGGTCGCGGCTGGAGACCAGCTTCACCCGCACACCCATCTCGGTGTACGCGGAGACGAACTCGGCGCCGGTGACACCGGACCCGACCACCACCAGAGTCTCGGGCAGTTCCTGCAGGTCGTAGAGCTGGCGCCAGTTCAGGATGCGCTCGCCGTCCGGCTCGGCGCCGGGCAGCACGCGCGGGCTGGCGCCGGTGGCGATGAGCACGACCTCGGCCTCGAACTCCTCGGTGCTGCCGTCGGCCAGCGTCGCCTTGACCCGATGCGCCAAACCGGTCGCGGGACCGACCAATTCGCCCCGGCCCGCCAGCAACTGCACCCCGGCGGCCTGCAACTTGGCGCGGATGTCGGCGGACTGGGCCAGCGCGAGCGCCTTGACGCGGCCGTTCACCTCGGGCAGGTGCACCTGGGCCTGGCTGGCGTCGAGGGTGATGCCCAGATCGCGGGCGCGGCGCAGATCGGTGCGCAGACCGGTCGAGGCGATGAAGGTCTTGGACGGAACGCAGTCCCAGAGCACGCACGCGCCGCCGATGCCGTCGGCGTCGACCAGGGTCACCGAGGCCCCGTGCTGGGCGGCCACCAGGGCTGCCTCATATCCCGCCGGTCCGCCACCGATGATCGCAATCCGTGCCACAGCCACGCTCCCTGTATTCGCCTGATCGGCCGCGTCCCTTGTGGGGACCCGTCCGTACTGTCGCTCCATCATTTCAGGTGCGTTGTGACGGTCCGGGGTCGGATCGGTGAACATGTTCGGCGTGTCGGGACCCGCCACAACTGTGACCGTCAGCCGATCTGGGTGGGAGACAGGAATTCCGCTGCTGTTATTGGCTACAGTTCGTCAGGTGCCGATCTATGCCGCTTACGGGTCCAACATGGACTCGACGCAGATGCTGGAACGCTGCCCGCATTCGCCCATGTCGGGAACCGGGTGGCTGGAAGGTTGGCGCCTGACCTTCGCCGGTGACGACATCGGCTGGGAAGGGCCGTTGGCCACCGTCGTCGAAGATCCGGGCTCCCGGGTGTTCGTCGTCCTCTACGACGTCTCCCCCGAGGACGAGGAACGCCTCGACCGCTGGGAAGGCTCGGACTTCGGTATCCACAAGAAGATCAGGATCCGGGTCACCGGCACCCAGGGCGAGTCGCGGCTGGCGTGGCTCTACGTCCTCGACGCCTACGAGGGCGGGTTGCCTTCGGCGCGGTACATCGGCGTCATCGCCGACGCGGCCGAAAAGGCAGGCGCCCCCGAGGATTACGTCCATGCCCTGCGCACCCGCAACAGCAAGAACGTCGGCCCCGGCGCTTGACCGCCTCTCCGCGTATTTTGGCCGGACTCGCCGGCCGCTGACGTTGCGTCGGCGGCCGGCGGTCAGGGGTGGGTCGGGTCAGCCCGTACCCGGTGAGTTACCCATGTTCTCGCTATGCCTGCAGGATGATGTTCGTCAAGGTGCGGACGCCTACGGCCAGGGCGCGTTCGTCGATGTCGAACGTGGGCTGGTGCAGGTCGAGCTGGTCGCCGGTGCCGGACCAGACGCCCAGGCGGGCCATCGCGCCGGGGACCTCCTCCAGGTACCAGGAGAAGTCCTCGCCGCCGCCGGACTGCGGGGTGTCGGCCAGGGCGTCGGGGCCCATGGCCAGGACCGCGTTCTCGAACATCAGTGCCGAGGTCGCGTCGTTGACCACCGGCGGGACGCCGCAGTTGTAGTTGAGCTGGTAGCGCACCCCGGTCGGGGCGAGCAGGCCGTCGACGATCTCGCGGACCAGCGGCTCCAGCAGCAGCCAGGTGGCGTGGTCGCCGGTGCGGACGGTGCCGGTGAGCATGCCGGTCTGCGGGATCGCGTTCGGCGCCTTGCCCGCGCTGACCGCGCCCCACACCATCACGGTGCTGGTCCGCGGATCGACCCGGCGGCTCAGCAGACCGGGCAGGCCGGTGATGACCGTGCCGATCGCGTAGACCAGGTCGCTGGTCAGGTGCGGGCGCGAGGTGTGCCCGCCGGGTGAGTCGAGCACCAGCTCGACGGTGTCGGCGGCCGAGGTGATCGCCCCGGTCCGCAGCCCGACCTTGCCGACCTCCAGGCGGGGATCGCAGTGCAGCGCGAAGATCCGGTCGACACCCCGCATCGCCCCCGCGGCGACGGCGTCGAGCGCACCGCCCGGCATCACTTCCTCGGCGGGCTGGAACACCAGCCGCACCCCGACCGGCAGCGTGTGCTCGGCCTCGGCCAGCGCGAGCGCGGTGCCGAGCAGCACCGTGGTGTGCGCGTCGTGCCCGCAGGCGTGCGACACGCCGGGCACGGTCGAGGCGAAGCTCAGGCCGGTGAACTCCTGCATCGGCAGCGCGTCCATGTCGGCGCGCAGGGCGATCCGCTGGGTGTCGGTCGGCCCGAGATCACAGGTCAGGCCGGTGCCGCCGGGCAGCACTTCCCAGCTCAGCCCGGCCTTGGTCAGCCACCCCGAGACGAACTCGGTGGTGGCGAACTCCGCGCGCGACAATTCGGGGTTGGCGTGGATGTGCCGCCGCCATTGCACGAGGTCGGCGGTGTGCTCGGCCAGCCACGCGTCGACGATCTCCGCTCCTGGCATATCGGTTCGTTCGGTGTCCGGCATGGTCGGACAGACCGCGTTCTCACGCATCATCGAGTGGGCTCCCACGCCCATCGATAGCGCGTCGGCGCCTGCGCGCGCGGTGCCCGAATAGCCGGAAATGCTCACCGAATGTCCTCCTGTCGTTCGACCAGCCGTTGCAACAACCTGTCCCTGTGTACTTCATCGCGCGCTATCGCGACAGCGGTACGCGCCAGTGCGCGGGCACCGTCGAGTACCGCACGATCGGCCGAGGCGTTCACCGCGGCGGCGGCGAAGTCCGGCTGATGGGTCACCGCGCCACCGGCGTCGATGCCGATCACCGGGTGGATACCGGGGATCACGTTGGTGACGTTGCCCATGTCGGTGCTCCCGAGCGGACGCAGCACCTCGAGCTCGGGCGCGATCGGCACCCTGCCCAATCCGGTGATCTGCGCGCGGTAGACAGCCGAAAGAACCGGATCGGGGGTGAGCTCGGTATAGGTGGGCGCGAGCGTCCGTATGTCGTGAGTGCAGCCGGTTGCCAGGGCGCCCGCCTCGAAACACGCCTTCGCTCGTCGCATCAGGTCGTCGAGTGACGCGGAATCGGCCGCGCGGAGGTAGTACAGCAACTCCGCCCGTCCGGGCACGATGTTGGGGGCTACGCCACCGTCAGCGACTATACCGTGCAGTTGCTGGCCAGGGCGTAGATGCTGGCGCAGCAAGCCGACGGCAACCTGGGTCAGGGTCACCGCGTCGCCGGCGTTGCGGCCGAGTTCCGGCGCGGCGCTCGCGTGCGCCTCGCGGCCGTGGAAGACGATCGACAGGTCGGCCAGGGCCAGCGAGCGGGCGCCGACGATGTCGGCGGGGCCGGGGTGGACCATCATCGCCATCGCGATGTCGTCGAAGGCGCCCGCCTCCAGCATGAGCACCTTGCCGCCGCCGCTCTCCTCGGCGGGCGTGCCGAGCACGACGACGGTCAGGCCGAGCTCGTCGGCGACCTCGGCCAGCCCGATCGCGGCGCCGACCGCCGACGCGGCGATGATGTTGTGCCCGCACGCGTGCCCGATCTCGGGCAGGGCGTCGTATTCGGCGCAGATACCGACTGTGAGCGGGCCGCTGCCGTAGACGGCGCGAAACGCGGTCGGCAGGCCCGCCACGCCGGTGGTGACGAGAAAACCGCGCTCGGCCAGCGACGCGAGGATCTTGGCGACGCTGCGCGTCTCGGCGAAGGCGAGCTCGGGTTCGGCGTGGATCGCGTGCGAGAGCCCGATCAGTTCATCCGCCGCCGCGGTGATCGCGGCATCGGATGCGGTGGCCGAGAGTTCGCCGGTGCGCGAGGGTGCCATACCCCCAGTCTCGCATCAGGGGGTGTCAGTGGCGCACCGGCGAGCGGCTCAGTTCCCGAACGGGAGGTTCTCGGCGGTGACCGGGGTGGCCAGCGCGGCGAGGGTCTCGGCGTGCAGCGCGGTCTTGATGACGGGGGTGATCGGCTTGCGCAGGCTGGTCAGCGCGGCGGCGCGCTCTAGCGCGGCGGGCAGCACCTGCTCGGCGTCGGCCTTCGCGTCGACGATGCCGGCGGCGATCGCCTCGTCGGCGGCGAACCGGTGACCGGTCGTCATCGCCTGCACGCACACCTGGTTGCTCAACCGGCCCTTGAGCAGGCCGTTCATGCCGATGGTGAACGGCATGCCCAGGTGCACCTCGGGCAGCGACCAGAAGCCGCGGTCGCCGCGCATCACCCGGAAGTCGTGCGAGGAAGCCAGCATCGCGCCCGCGCCGAACGCGTGGCCGTTGATCGCGGCGACGGTGGGCATCGGGAAGGTCAGCAGCCGGGTGTACAGGGTGTGCACGCGGTCGAGGTAGCCGTGGATCTTGTCCAGGTTGCCGAACACCCAGTCGGTGTCGAGACCGTTGCTGTAGTACTTGCCGGTCGCGACCGTGACCAGCGCGGCAGCGCCCTCGGACGCCTCGACCTCGTCGAGGGCGGCGTGGAAGGCATCGATCCAGCCCGGCGAGAAACGGTTCTCGTTGTCGGTCTCCCCCTCGTTTCCGAGGTACAGGACGAACACATCACCGGAGCGCTCCAAATACGGCATGACGGGAAGGATAAACCGCAGCTCGGCAGCTACCTACTTGCGGGTAGCCCCGTGGCCCTCCGGTGCCGCGAACACCCGGCGCCCGCGCCGCATAGACTCACCTCATGCTTGCCGAACAGGCCGCTCAGGCGATCGCCGAACGTACGGGAGTGCCGCGTCATCGCGTGGCCGTGGTGCTGGGATCGGGGTGGCAGGAGGCCGCCGCCGAGATCGGCGCGCCGCAGGCCTCGATCCCCATGCCCGAGTTACCCGGCTTCGGGAAACCCAGCGCGCAGGGCCACGGCGGCATGGTGCATTCGGTCACCGTCGACGACAACGACGTGCTGCTGCTGATGGGCCGTCAGCACCTGTACGAGGGCTACACACCGCAGCAGGTGGTCCACCCGGTGACGGCGGCGATCGCGGCGGGCGCCGAGATCGTGCTGCTCACCAATGCCGCGGGTGGCATCAGGCCCGGCCTGCAGGTCGGCGAGCCGGTGCTCATCGCCGACCACCTCAACCTCACCGCGCGCACGCCGCTGGAAGGCGCCCGCTTCGTCGATCTGGTCGACGCCTGGGACCCCGAACTGCGCGCACTGGCCAGGGAGATCGACCCGAGCCTGACCGAGGGCGTCTACGCCGGGCTCACCGGACCGCAGTACGAGACGCCCGCCGAGATCCGCATGCTGGCCACGATCGGCGCCGACCTGGTCGGTATGTCGACGGTGCTCGAGGCGATCGAGGCGCGCTCGCGCGGCGCGCGGGTGCTCGGCATCTCGCTGGTCACCAACCTGGCGGCCGGGGTCACCGGCCAGCATCTGTCGCACGCGGAGGTGCTCGCCGAGGGGCAGGCGGCCGCGCCCCGGCTCGGCAAGCTGCTGCGCGGGATCCTGGAGCGCGTGTAGATGCTGCGCTTCGGGACCGCGGGCCTGCGTGGACCGCTGCGCGACGGCCCGGACGGCATGAACGTGACCACGGTGTCGCGGGCGAGCGCTGGTGTCGCGGCCTGGCTGCGTGAGCGGTGCCTCGGTGGTGGCGCGGTCGTCGTCGGGCGCGATGCCAGGCACGGCTCGGCCGAGTTCGCCACCGCCACCGCCGAGATCTTCACCGCGGCGGGCTTTCCGGTGACACTGCTGCCCGAACCGGTACCGACGCCGGTGGTGGCGTTCGCGGTCCGGCAGCTCGGCGCGGTGGCCGGGGTGCAGATCACCGCGTCGCACAATCCGCCGGCCGACAACGGCTACAAGGTGTACCTCGACGGCGGGTCCCAGCTGATCGCGCCCGCTGACACCGAGATCGAACGGTGCATCGACTACGTCGTGGAACCTGTTGCGCGGGAGTCCGTTTCCCCGTCCGGGGCCGAACTGGTCGACCGCTACCTCGCACGGGTCGCCGAGTTGCCCGGCGTGCTCGGCGGTGCGGGTGAGCGGGCTCCGGTGCGGATCGCGCTGACCGCGCTGCACGGTGTCGGCGGCGAGCTCGCGGTGCGGGCGCTGGCGGCCGCAGGGTTCACCGATGTGCACGTCGTCGACGAGCAGTTCGCCCCGGACCCCGACTTCCCCACCGTCGCCTTCCCGAACCCGGAGGAGCCCGGCGCGGCCGACCTGCTGCTGGCCCTGGCCGAGCGGGTCGACGCCGACCTGGCGATCGCGCTGGACCCCGATGCCGATCGCTGCGCCCTCGGCGTGCGCGGCGCGCGGGGCTGGCACATGCTGCGCGGCGACGAGACCGGTGTCCTGCTGGCCGATTACGTGCTGCGCACCGCCACCGCCGACCCCCTCGTCGCGACCACCATCGTCTCCTCGCGCCTGCTGTCGAAGCTGGCCCCGGCCCGTTCGGCCCGCTACGCCGAGACCCTCACCGGCTTCAAATGGCTGGCCAGAGCGGGCGAGGGACTCGTCTACGCCTACGAGGAGGCGATCGGCCACTGCGTCGATCCGGCCACCGTCCGCGACAAGGACGGCATCTCCGCCGCCGTCTCGGCCGCCGACCTGGTCGCCCTGCTGAAGGCCCGGCACCGCACCCTTCAGGACGAACTCGACTCCTACGCCGTCGAATTCGGCCTGCACGCGGGCGACCAGGTCTCCCTGCGCCTGCCGGATCAGGCCGCGGCGGGCGCGCTCGCCGCCGCCCTGCGCGCGGACCCGCCCAGCGAGATCGCCGGAACACCGGTGAAATTCACCGACCAGGCCCAGGTCCGCGGCCGGATGCGCACCGATGCCCTGATCTTCGACGCCGACGACTTCCGCATCGTCGTCCGGCCGTCGGGCACCGAACCCAAACTCAAGTGCTACCTGGAGGTCTTCGCCCCGGTCGGGGACGCCGCCGCCCTTCCGCGGGCGCGGGCCTCCGCCGCCGACCGCCTCGCCGAGCTGGCCGCGTACTGCCGGTCCCTCGGTCCGGCGACCGGGTAGCCACCCCCGTCACCGGGTGCCGCGCACCGCCGGACCGTCGAAGAATCCCAGCGCTGCCTCGGGCGGCTCGGCCACCGGCAACGGCTCGGTCGCGCGGTGGCCCCGCTCGATCGAGCAGTGCCGGAACGGCCCCGACGACGAGAGCAGCACGCGGACATGGGGATCCATGTGATCGAGGAGCCACACGCTGATGCCGAACCCGCCGCCCCGCCGCAGGTCCTCCCACGCCTTCCACAGCGCGTCGAGCCGGACCACGGCACCGGCATGTCGCCACCATTCGGGGCACCAGTGCACCTGCTCACCCGGCCGGTATCCCACGCTGTCACCGGCCAGCGCGACGAAATACCCCGACACCCACTCCATCACGTCGGCGTACACCGGATCGACCGGTTCGTCCACACTCCCCATACAGGCAGGATGACACAGATCGCCCGGTCGGCGACGGGATTTCAGCGGGGGCCGAACTGGCGGTCACCCGCGTCGCCGAGGCCGGGGACGATGTAGGCGTTCTCGTTGAGCTTCTCGTCGACGGCGGCGGTGACCAGCCGGACCGGCAGACCGGAGTCGGCCAGGGCCGCAATGCCTTCGGGAGCGGAGACGACGCAGACGGCGGTGATGTCGGTGGCGCCGCGGGCGACGAGCAGCTCGAGGGTGTGGCGCATCGAGCCGCCGGTGGCGAGCATCGGGTCGAGGACGAAGACGGGCAGGCCGGTCAGGTCGGCGGGCAGCGATTCCAGATAGGGCACCGGCTGGTGGGTCTCCTCGTCGCGGGCGATGCCGACGAAACCGACCCGGGCCTGCGGCACGAGATCGGCGGCGGCGTAGACCATGCCGAGGCCGGCGCGCAGCACCGGAACCAGCAGCGGCGGCGCGGCCAGCCGGACACCCTCGGTGACCGCCACCGGCGTGTCGATCGGCGCACGCACGACGGGCGCGTCGCGCAGCGCCTCGTACATCAGAATGCCGGTGAGGTCGCGCAATGCCGTGCGGAAGGCGGCGTTGTCGGTACGGGCGTCCCGCATGGTGCTCAGCAGGGTCGCGGCCAGCGGGTGGTCGACGGTGTCGGTGCGCATGAAAAAACGATAGGGTCACCAGGCGCTCCGGGTACGGCTGCTGGGGAAATTTTCGCGGTCGAGGGAACCGAATGCGGCCTCGGTGCGTCCAAGCAATGGAGTGACGTACTCTGCCCGGGAACTCGAGGATGGGGGAAGTTCGATGACGAAGATGTCGGCCGATGCGGAGGGCATCGTCGCCTACAGCGCGACCGCTGGGGTCATGTCCACC
Source organism: Nocardia sp. NPDC050718 (assembly GCF_040654235.1). Classification (NCBI taxonomy): domain Bacteria; kingdom Bacillati; phylum Actinomycetota; class Actinomycetes; order Mycobacteriales; family Nocardiaceae; genus Nocardia; species Nocardia sp. NPDC050718. Next base: position 163,268 of record NZ_JBFAHQ010000008.1, read on the forward strand.
GACCTGGCGACGGCGGTCGCCGGATCGGTAGCCTCCGCGCCCGGCTTGCTCGGCCCGATCATGGGTCTGATCGGCGGCGATTTCGTCGCCGCGTACTCGGCGGCGCACGCCGGTCACGTAGCCGCGATCGGCCAGCTCTCCGCGGTCATGGCGAGCATGAGCGCGGCCACCGCGAGCGCGGCCACCACTCTGGTCGACACCGACGCCGACTTCGCGGGCGGGCTCGGCTCGGCGAGCGAGATCGGCACCGACGCATGATCGACCTCAGCGGACTGGCCCAGCCCCTGCTCGATCTGCTGTCCAGCTTCGGCACCGGCGTGCTCGGCACCGACGGCACGTCCGACGGCCTGCGCTCCACCTCGACCAATCTCGACCAGATCTACGAGCTCGGCCGCAACAGCATCAACAATGTGAACACCGCCTGGGACGGCATGGCGGTCGACGCGGCCACCTCCAAGGCGCTGCGCGTGCAGACCTCCTCGGCCACCCTGTCCGACACCGGCAACGAGATGGCGACGGTCGTCGACCAGGCCGCGGCCTACGTGGAGACCGGGCAGAAGGATCTCGACACCATCGTCAACTCCTTCCTCGCCGACGTGTCGGCGCTGAGCCCCACCCTGGCCACGCCCGTCGGCCTGGCCGCGGTGGTCAGCTCGGCGATCGACCACATCGGTCAGGGGCTCGGCGTCGTCAGCCGGGTCGAGGAGGAGCTGGGCACCCAGACCGCGGCGATCCAGGAACTCACCCCGGCGCCGTCGAGCACCTCGCTGGCGAGCACGTCCTCGGGCATCTCCAGCCTGGCGTCCTCGGCCTCCAGCCTGCTGTCGGGCACCGGCGGCTCGGTGCTGAGCGCCGTCACCTCGGGTCTGTCGAGCGCGCTGAGCAGCACCTCGAGCAGCTCGAAGTCGACCACCACCGGCACGACGAACAACGGCAGCAAGACCTCGACCGGGTCCTCGTCGGGATCGTCGACCGGGTCGACCGGCACCGGCGTCAAGATCACCCTGCCCGACGGCAGCACCGTCGAGGCGCCCAACGAGGAGGCCGCGACGGCGGTGCGCTCGGCGATCAGCGCCGTCGGCACCCCGTACGTGTGGGGCGGCAACAGCCCGGGCTCCGGCATCGACTGCAGCGGCCTGACCCAGTACGCCTACGGCGAGGCGGGGGTCGACCTGCCCCGGCTCGCCCAGGAACAGCACATCGGACATCCTCAGGTGTCCCCCGGTGACCTGATGCCGGGCGATCTGGCCGTGTGGGACGGCCATGTCGCCATGGTCGTCGGCAACGGGCAGCTCGTCGAGGCAGGCGATCCCGTCTCGATCAGTTCCATCCGAACGGAGAACAGTGGCATGGAGTTCTACGGCTTCTACAGGCCTACCGCATGACCGGCACGCCGATCCCCGAGGTTCCCAATGTGGAGTCCGCGGTCAGCACCAACCGGTCCGGCACCATCTCGGTCCGCGCGACCAGCATGGGCCTGCCGATCGCGATCAAGTTCGAACGCAGCGAGTACCAGTACGGTGCCCAGGCGCTCGCCGATGAGATCCTCCGCCTGACCAGGCGTTCGACCATCGCCGCCGCGGCCCGCCTGCGCGAGATCTACAGCGAGCAGGCCGAGATCCCGGACCACCTGCTGGACCGGATGAACCTGCCCACCCGGCGCCAGGCGGTCGACGAGCTCGATCGCATCGACGACGCCGACACCGGTCAGACGAGTTGGATGAGGCCACTGTGAGCGCGGAAATGGATGCCCTGGTCGCCGGGGTGACCGGAAAGCTGGAGGCGCTGGAGGCGGCGCTGTACGGGTTGAAGCAGGTCAACGGGCGATTCACGACCGAAGACGGACTCGTCACCGCCGAGGTCAACAGCGACGGCGCCCTGGTCGCGCTGTCCCTGGACGAGGGGATCACCGCCCTGGCCCCCACCGAGGCCGCGCAGCTCATCCTGACGGCCTGCAAACAGGCGACCGAGACCGCCGGTGCGGCACGTTCCAACATCATTGCGACACTGAACGAATCGCTCACCGGGTCCGCCCCGCAGGGGTCGGAGCAATTAGCACCCGGGCCGGATAGTGCCCGGCGCTGAAGGTCGATAGGCTTCGCGTCATGGCTTCTGGAGACATCGTCCCGATCGAGCTCGGTCTGACCGATGGCGATCTCGTCACCCTGTGGGCACCGCGCTGGCGCGACGGTGACGACGAGTGGGAGGCGTTCCTCGGTCACGAGGACGACCTCTACGGATTCGAGTCCGTGGCGGAGCTGGCGGCGTTCATCCGCACCAACTCCGACAACGACCTCGTCGACCACCCGTCCTGGGCGATCATCGCCGGTCTCTCGGCCGCCGAGCTGGAGCCGGAGGAGAACTTCAGCTTCGATCTGGTCGCCGTGCCCGAGCTGGCCGCGGGCGATCCGGACGTCGATGTCGTCGGCGAGCTCGAGGACACCCTGGCGATGGTGCGCAACATCGGCGAGGTGTGCGAGCTCGACGTGGTGACCAAGTTCTTCGGGTCCAACCCGGTGCTCGGCGCGCTGGCCAGCGGGGCGAACACCTTCGTCGGCCGCGACGGCGAGGAGCTGTGGGACCAGGTCGGCGCGGCCATCGTCAAGGGCTGGGACGACGTGCTCGACGCGATCGACAGTGTCGTCAGCACGCCCGAGGTCGACGCGGCCGCGGTCGCCGTCGCCGAGGCCGAACTGCTGGCGGCCGAGGAGAACGAGGTCGACGCCGACGACGCCGCCGAGGAGGACGAGGAGTTCGAGAACGTCGACCTCGACGCCGAGGACGACGACGAAGAGGACGAGGACGACTCCTTCTGGCACGAGGTCGGCATCGACCCGGTCAAGATCGTCACCTCCGACGGCGAGCACTTCACCCTGCGCTGCTACCTCGACGACGAGCCGATCTTCCTCGGCGACGGCCGCACCATCACGGTGTTCGGTTCCGAGCGCGCGCTGGCCCGCTACCTGGCCGACGATCACGAGCACGAGCTGGCCCGGGTCTCCACCTTCGCCGAGGTGCAGACCGCGGCGGTGGACGGTTCGCTCGAGGTCGAGGTGACCGACGAGAACGTCTACGTGCTCACCGGTCTGGTCGACGATCTGGCCGAGGGCCCGGAGGCCGTCGACATCGAGCAGCTCGACCTGGCCGTCGAACTGTTCAGCGACGCCGCCGACTACGCCGACGACGACAGCGTGGAACAGGCGCTGGCGCAGTCGAATCCGCTCGGCTGGTACGTCTCCTACCTGCTGAACCCGGACCCTAACCGGATGGCGCCGAACCCGCCGTTCGCCGCGGAGGCCCAGCAGTTCCGCGACCTGCAGCGCGCGTTCGAAGCGCGGCTCACGCAGGAGTAACGAGCTCGACGGAACAGGGCGGTGCCGAGGCGGCACCGCCCTGTTCGCGTTTCAGCCGATGAGCACGGCGTAGCCCGGCTTGATCACCTCGTCGATGATCTTGAGCCGGTCCGGGAACGGGATGAACGCCGACTTCATCGCATTGATGGTGAAGCGTTCCAGGTCACTCCAGCCGTAGCCGAAGGTGTCCACCAGCTTGAGCATCTCCGCGCTCATGGTGGTGTCGCTCATCAGCCGGTTGTCGGTGTTGACGGTGACCCGGAAGCGCAGCCGCGCGAGCAGGTCGAAGGGATGCTTGTCCAGCGAGGGCACCGCGCCGGTCTGCACGTTCGACGACGGACACAGCTCCAGCGGGACGCGCATGTCGCGCACGTAGTTGGCGACCAGGCCGAGCTGGGCGTCCTCGATATTGCCGGGCACGGTGATGTCGTCGGTGATCCGCACGCCGTGGCCGAGTCGATCGCAGCCGCAGAACGCCAGCGCCTCGTGGATCGACGGCAACCCGAACGCCTCACCCGCGTGAATCGTGAAGTGCGCGTGATTGGCTCGCAGGTATTCGAAGGCGTCGAGGTGGCGGGTGGGCGGGAAGCCCGCCTCGGCGCCCGCGATGTCGAAGCCGCCGACGCCGCGATCCCGGAAGCGGACCGTGAGCTCGGCGATCTCCCGGGACCTGGCCGCGTGCCGCATCGCGGTGAGCAGGCAGGTCACCCGGATGAGGTCGCCCCGCTCGGCCGCGATCGCCTCGCCCTCGCGGAAGCCGGCGATGGTGTGCTCGACGACCTCGTCGAGGGTCAGGCCCTTCTCCAGGTGCTGTTCGGGCGCGAACCGCACCTCGGCGTAGACCACGCCGTCGGCGGCGAGGTCGATCGCGCACTCACGGGCGACCCGCCGCAGGCCCTCGGGGGTCTGCATCACGGCGACGGTGTGGGCGAAGGTCTCCAGGTAGCGCTCCAGCGATCCGCTGTCGGCGGCATCGCGGAACCACGCCCCGAGACTCTCGGCGTCATGGGCGGGTAATTCGTCATAGCCGCAGTCGGCGGCGAGCTCTAGCACCGTCTCGGGCCGCAGACCACCATCGAGGTGATCGTGCAGCAAAGCCTTCGGTGCGCGTCGGATCGAAGCAAGGTCTAGGGGCGCCGGTCCAGTCATGTATCGACGGTAGCGGGGCGCGCGACTTCCGGCAGCGAACTCGCCCCGTGGCAACCGTCTCGTTGATTATCCGCCCTGCGACGGTCTATCGCGGGTCACCCGCGCGGGCATCGGCCGGGCAGTTCCGGCACGACACGACGGCTCGACCGGTCGGCTCCTTCGCCCGAATCCGGCCCCCCGCGCCCGGCGTTCTCAGCCGATCCGGTCGATGACCAGGTCTCCCGGCTTCGTCTCGGCGGTCGGCGCGACGGCCACCGCGTCGACGAGGGCGGCCAGCGCGCCGTCGAAGGCTTCCGGGGTGTCGGTGTGCAGGGTGAGTAGTGGCTGGCCTGCGATCACGGCGTCGCCGGGTTTGGCGTGCATCTCGATCCCGGCGCCCGCCTGGACCCGCTCGCCCTGCCGGGCGCGACCGGCGCCGAGGCGCCAGGCGGCGAGGCCGACGCCCATCGCGTCGAGCCGGGTGAGGACGCCGGTGGACTCGGCCCGGACGACCTCGGTGTGCCGGGCGACCGGCAGCGGCGCGTCGGGGTCGCCGCCCTGCGCCTGGATCATCGCGCGCCAGTGGTCCATGGCCCGGCCGTCGGCGAGGACGTCGGCCGGGTCGACGTGCAGTCCGGCCTGGGCGACCATCTCGCGGGCCAGCGTGAGCGTCAGCTCGATCACGTCGGCCGGGCCGCCGCCGGCGAGCACCTCCACCGACTCGGCGACCTCGAGCGCGTTGCCCGCGGTCCGCCCGAGCGGGGTGTCCATCGCGGTGAGCAGGGCGACCGTCCGCACGCCCGCGTCCCGGCCGAGCTCGACCATCGCCGTCGCCAGTTCCCTGGCACCGTCGACGGTCTTGAGGAAGGCGCCGGAGCCGACCTTCACGTCCAGGACCAGCGCCGCCGTCCCCTCGGCGATCTTCTTGCTCATGATCGAACTCGCGATCAGCGGGATCGACTCGACCGTGCCGGTGACATCGCGCAGCGCGTAGAGCCGTTTGTCGGCGGGCGCCAGATCGGCACCCGCCGCGCACACCACCGCGCCGATCGCGGGGTCGGCCAGGATCTCGCGCATCCGCGGCACCGTGACATCGGCGCGCCAGCCCGGGATCGACTCGAGTTTGTCGAGGGTGCCGCCCGTGTGCCCGAGCCCACGGCCCGACAGCTGCGGCACCGCGGCACCGCAGGCCGCCACCAGCGGGGCCAGCGGCAGCGTGATCTTGTCGCCGACCCCGCCGGTCGAATGCTTGTCCACGGTGGGCCGGGGCAGGTCGGTGAAGTCCATCCGGCTGCCCGAGCCGATCATCGCCGCCGTCCAGCGGGCGGTCTCGCGCCGGGTCATCCCCCGCCACACGATCGCCATGGCCAGCGCCGACATCTGCTCGTCGGCGACGATCCCCCGGGTGAAGCCATCCACCACCCAGTCGATCTGCGCGTCGGAGAGCTCCGCTCCATCGCGCTTACCAGTGATGACCGATACCGCATCCAGTGCCGTCATGCGCCAAGTCTGGCACCGCGGCGGGACAGGGGCAGCTCGGGAGGGCTACCGGCGCCCGGCCGCCAGATCGTCCGGCCCGAACGCGTACGGCAGCAGCTCGCTCAGCGGCTTCGGCCCCGCGGCATGGTCGACGAGCAACTCCGCGCCGCCGTGCTCGAACAACAGCTGACGGCAGCGCCCGCACGGCATCAGGATTTCGCCCCGGGAATCGGTCACCGAGACGGCCACAAGACGGCCGCCACCCGAGGCGAATAAGTTACCGACGAGTACACATTCGGCACACAGCGTTAGCCCATATGAGACATTTTCCACATTGCAACCGCTCACAATTCGGCCGTCCGCCGTGAGAGCCGCCGCACCGACCGGGAAACCCGAGTACGGGGCATACGCCGACCCCATAGCGCGAATTGCCATGTCATGCAAGGTATTCCAGTCGATTTCGGGCATCGCGAACCTCCAGCCGATCCCGCCGAACGCGTCGACAAACGGGCCTTCGCACCAGTATCCGGCAAGGAGAAAGGTAAACCTAACTCGGCCGATTCGCACGCAACGCACGGCACGCCGAATTAGTTCCGCGAAACAGAGAGGATTAGAGTCAGCCGAAGATCGGTTCAGGTTCCCGGCGGCGGGCCAGCGCTCGCGAACACAGCGCAGCCACCTGGGCATTTGCCTCTCCACGCACGCCGGCGTCGGATCTGTGACCGGGTCCATCAACGACGTTGGAGGCACCGCACTCTATGACCACGATAGAAGCTCCGGCTCCGGCCCAGCCGAAGCGGAAGACGCTGTACCGCGGCGACCCTGGCATGTGGTCGTGGGCGCTGCACCGGATCACCGGTGTCACGATCTTCTTCTTCCTCTTCGTGCACGTGCTGGACACGGCACTGGTCCGGGTCAACCCGGTCACCTACGACGAAGCGATCGAGCTGTACAAGAACCCGCTCGTCGCGCTCATGGAGATGGGTCTCGTCGTCTGCGTGCTGTTCCACGCTCTCAACGGCGTCCGCGTCATCCTGGTCGACTTCTGGTCGCAGGGCCCGCGCTTCCAGAAGCAGATGCTGTGGATCGTGCTGACCATCTGGGTTCTGGTCTCCGCCGCCGGCGTCGGCCGCCAGTTCTTCTACCTGCTGACGGAGCACTGATATGTCTGCACCTGTCCTCGGCAAGTCCTACGACCGCCCGGCCAGCCTCGACGCTCCCCGCTCCCCCCGGGCCAAGGCGAACGGCAACTTCGAGAAGTACGCGTGGCTGTTCATGCGCTTCTCCGGCCTGCTGCTCATCGTGCTGGTGCTCGGCCACATGTTCATCATGCTGATGATCGACGGTGGCGTGAACCGGCTGAACTTCGCCTTCGTGGCCGGTCGCTGGTCCAGCCCGTTCTGGCAGTTCTGGGACCTGACCATGCTCTGGCTGGCCCAGCTGCACGGCGGCAACGGTCTGCGGACCGTCATCGATGACTACTCCCGCAAGGACTCCACCCGGTTCTGGCTCAAGACCATTCTCGCGGTCTCGATGATCCTGGTGATGAGCGTCGGCACGTACGTCATCTTCACCTTCGACCCCAACATCACCGGTTAGGAACAGGCCACCTCGCATGAGTGAATCCCGTCCGATTCAGGAGCATCGCTACGACGTCGTCATCGTCGGCGCCGGTGGCGCGGGTATGCGCGCGGCGATCGAGGCCGGTCCCCGGGCTCGCACCGCGGTCCTGACCAAGCTGTACCCGACGCGCAGCCACACCGGCGCGGCCCAGGGCGGCATGTGCGCCGCGCTGGCCAACGTCGAAGAAGACAACTGGGAATGGCACACCTTCGACACTGTCAAGGGTGGTGACTACCTGGTCGACCAGGACGCCGCGGAGATCATGGCCAAGGAGGCCATCGACGCGGTGATGGACCTGGAGAAGATGGGCCTGCCGTTCAACCGCACGCCCGAGGGCAAGATCGACCAGCGTCGTTTCGGTGGCCACACCCGTGACCACGGCAAGGCGCCCGTGCGTCGCGCGTGTTATGCCGCCGACCGCACCGGTCACATGATCCTGCAGACGCTGTACCAGAACTGCGTCAAGCACGACGTCGAGTTCTACAACGAGTTCTACGTGCTCGACCTGGTGATGACCGACACCGAGCGTGGCCCCGTCGCCACCGGCGTCGTCGCCTACGAGCTGGCCACCGGCGAGATCCACGTCTTCCACGCGAAGTCGATCGTGTTCGCCACCGGCGGCTCGGGCCGCATGTACAAGACCACCTCGAACGCGCACACGCTGACCGGTGACGGCATGGCGATCGTGTTCCGCAAGGGCCTGCCGCTCGAGGACATGGAGTTCCACCAGTTCCACCCGACAGGCCTCGCGGGCCTGGGCATCCTCATCTCCGAGGCTGTTCGTGGTGAGGGTGGCATCCTGCGCAACGCCTCCGGTGAGCGCTTCATGGAGCGCTACGCCCCCACCATCAAGGACCTCGCGCCGCGCGACATCGTCGCCCGCTCGATGGTGCTCGAGGTGGCCGAGGGCCGCGGCGCCGGCCCGAACAAGGACTACGTCTACATCGACGTGACCCACCTCGGCGAGGACGTGCTCGAGGAGAAGCTCCCCGACATCACCGAGTTCGCGCGCACCTACCTGGGCGTCGACCCGGTCAAGGAGCTCGTGCCGGTCATGCCGACCTGCCACTACGTGATGGGCGGTATCCCCACCCGCATCCGTGGCGAGGTGCTGCGCAACAACACCGACGTGGTCCCCGGCCTGTACGCCGCCGGTGAGTGCGCCTGCGTGTCCGTGCACGGCGCGAACCGCCTGGGCACCAACTCGCTGCTCGACATCAACGTGTTCGGCAGGCGCGCCGGTATCGCCGCCGCCGAGTACGCCCAGCGCACCGAGTTCGTCGAGATGCCCGAGGACCCGGCCAAGATGGTGCAGGACTGGCTGGCGCTGATCCTGTCCGACCACGGCAACGAGCGCGTGGCCGATATCCGCACCGAGCTGCAGGCCACGATGGATGCCAACGCGGGCGTGTTCCGCACCGAGGAGACCCTCAAGAAGGTCCTCACCGACATCCACACGCTCAAGGAGCGCTACACCCGGATCACGGTGCAGGACAAGGGCAAGCGCTACAACAGCGACCTGCTCGAGGCCGTCGAGCTGGGCTTCCTGCTCGAGCTGGCCGAGGTCACCGTCGTCGGCGCGCTCAACCGCAAGGAATCGCGTGGCGGCCACGCCCGCGAGGACTACCCGGACCGCGACGACGTCAACTTCATGCGGCACACGATGGCCTACAAGGAGGGTCCGGAACTCCTCTCCGAGATCCGCCTCGACTTCAAGCCGGTGGTGCAGACCCGCTACGAGCCGATGGAGCGTAAGTACTGATGACTGCTGTAGCCGAACCCACCACGCAGAAGCCGGCTCCCGTTCCCGAGGGCTCGGTCATGGTCACCGTCAAGGTGGCCCGGTTCAGCACCGAGGACGACAAGGGCGCGCACTGGGATTCGTTCCAGGTGCCGGTCCTGCCGACCGACCGCTTCCTCAACGTGCTGATCTACATCAAGTCCTACCTGGACGGCACCCTCACCTTCCGGCGCTCCTGCGCCCACGGTGTGTGCGGTTCGGACGCGATGCGGATCAACGGCGTGAACCGGCTGGCCTGCAAGGTGCTGATGAAGGACCTGCTGCCCAAGGGCGACAAGACCCTCACCATGACCGTCGAGCCGATCCGCGGCCTGCCCGTGGAGAAGGACCTCGTGGTCGACATGGAGCCGTTCTTCGACGCGTTCCGTGCCGTCAAGCCGTACCTGATCACCTCGGGTAACGAGCCCACCCGCGAGCGCATCCAGAGCCAGCACGACCGTGCCCGGTTCGACGACACCACCAAGTGCATCCTGTGCGCCTGCTGCACCACCTCCTGCCCCGTGTACTGGAGCGACGGCAGCTACTTCGGCCCGGCCGCGATCGTGAACGCGCACCGCTTCATCTTCGACAGCCGTGACGAGGCCGCCCGCGAGCGTCTCGACATCCTCAACGACGTCGAGGGCGTGTGGCGCTGCCGCACCACCTTCAACTGCACCGACGCGTGCCCCCGTGGCATCGAGGTCACCAAGGCCATCCAGGAAGTCAAGCGGGCCCTGCTCTTCACCCGCTGACCCTCCCCCGGTCCACGAAGGCCGCCTTCATCTTTCGAGATGAAGGCGGCCTTCGTCGTCGGTCAGCCGTTGGAGCCGAACACCGGGTAGTGGTCGCTGTAGTCGGTGTAGGTGTAGGTGGTGCCCGTGGCGGTGACGCTCCAGGAGGGGCTCTTCACGCGACGGGTCTCGTTGACGTAGCGGCTGGGGACGGGGTGGCCGCTGATGGGCAACACGTAGTCGAGGTGCTCGGCGGCGTATTCGGGGCCGTACTGGTCGAGGCAGACCGAGTTGTCGGCGCAGTCCCACGAGTGCGGGTGCCCGGTGTGCTCGGGACCGACGGCGCCGAGTTCGGCGAGCATCGCGGGATATTCGGCGCTGGATTCGATGACGTTCATATCGCCTGCCACGTAGACCGGCTCGCCGGCGGGGATGCGCTCGGCGGCGAGGAACGCCGCGATCTGCGCGCGCTGCTTGGCCCGCACCTGACCCGGCTGGCCCGCGCTGCACCCGTCGTCCTCGGACTGCATGTGCGTGCCGATCACGTGGATGGCACCGCCCGGCGCGGCCAGCTTCACGTAGGCGAAGCCCTTGTTGGAGAACCAGTCCGCGCCGCACGCGTCCTTGTACACGAACTGCACCTTGCGGCTGATCGGCCAGCGGCTGACGATGGCGACACCGCCGTCCTCCGGCGTGGTCGCGGAGTACGACCCCTGGGTCGCGTCCCAGCCCGAGCGCGACCGGCCGACCACCGACGTCTGGTTCGGGTGGGTCCGCCGCAGATTGTTCAGCAGCCGGTCACCACCCTCGTTGTGGAACAGCTCCTGGAGCACCACCACGTCCTGATCGGCCAGCACATTCTGCTGCGCGATCAGATCGGCACGCTGCTCCTGCCCCCAGTTGGGGTAGAGGGCCTCCGGCAGCATGAAGACGTTGTAGGAGGCGATCTTCGCCGGTGGGCCCGCGTGTGGCGCGGCGCCGGCGGGAGCGACGGGGAGCAGTGCGGCCGCACCGCACAGGGCGGCGAGTGCCAGTCGTTTGAACATGAGGCATTTTGATCATGCGCCCATCTTTGCGGCCGCCACTCGGGAAGCTCTACATCTAATCGTTACAGGAAACGTAAATCTGTAATCCCGAATCCAGGGGCGTCACGACGCGCTACCGATCGGCCACGAAGGCGGTGATCGCCACGGCGAGACCGGCGGCATGGGTGAGGGCGAGGCCGTGGTCGGCGTCGGCGAACAGCACCGATTCGGCCCGCGGGAACCAGGTGGTGATCAGCTCGGCGACCTCGGCGAACCACGGGCCGCTCGCCGTACCGCCGAGGTAGAGCACCGGCGCCTGGACACGGGCCGCGTCGGTGGCGGTGAAGGTCCAGGTCAGCAGCGCGGGCAGATCGGTGGCGAAGAAGGTTTCGGCGTCGGCCGTCGCCTGCTCCCGCGCCCCGGGCAGCTGCCGATCCAGGATGTCGCGCCAGCCCGATCCGCTGACGATGCCCATCAGGTGGTCGAGGGCGACGGCACTCCCCGCCGCCCGGTACTCCCGCTGGAGTTCGGCGTTGACGGAACGGAATTCGGCGACGTGGACCGGCGGCGGCTCGATCAGGACGAGCGAGCGGACCCGCTCCGGCGCGTCGGCCGCCAGCTGGAGAGCGACGGCCCCGCTGTAGGAGAGCCCGAGCACATGCGCGGAGTCGATGCCCAGCGCGGTCAGCAGGGCCGCGCAGTCCCGCGCGTCGCGGCCGATCGAGCCGGGTCCCGACACCGGGTCGCTGCCCGAGTACCCGCGACGGTGGTAGCGGATCGTGCTGAAGTCACGATCGAGCGCGGTCGCGAGCGGCGCGCATTCCTCGGCGAGCAGCCCGGTTTGGATCAGGACGAGCGGCGGCCCGGCGCCACCGATGATCACCTCCAGGCCGACCTCGCCCGCACGCACCCGGCGAGCACCGCCGCGATGGCTGGACATAGCGGCCACCTCGATCCATCGAGCCTGCTCAGCCAGTCTATCCGGGCAGCGGCGATCGACTCGCTATCGATAGCGCCGCGCGGCGTCGAGGACCGCCGTGCGATACGAGCGGCCGAACAGGGTGGCGTGGACCAGCAGGATCGGCAGGGTGTGGAGTGCGATGCGGTCTTTCCAGCCGGGGGCGAGGGGGTGGATCTCGTTGTAGGCGGCGATGATTCGGGAGAAGTGCGGGGCACCGCCGAAGAGCGTCAGGGTGGCCAGGTCGGTTTCGCGGTGGCCACCGTGGGCGGCGGGATCGATCAGCCAGGGGGTGTCGTCGCGGCCCCAGACGATGTTGCCGGGCCACAGGTCGCCGTGGATCCGGGCCGGAGGTTCCGACGGCGCCTCGATGTGGATCGTTGCGACGAGCGCGGCGTCGGCGGGGTCGAGACCGCCCGCGTCGACGGCGAGTTCCAGCAGCGGCAGGATGCGGTTCGCACGGAACCAGGTCGGCCAGTCCTCGCCCAGGGTGTCGTCCAGGGGCAGGCCCGCGAGGAATCCGGCCGGCACGGCGGCATCGGGCGTGCGGGAGCGCTGCCCGGCACCCGAGGGGGCGGTGTGGAGTGACACTGCCGCGCCGAAGCAGGGCGCGCCCGCTCGATGGGTGGTGGCGAGCCGGCGCCCGAAACGCTCGGCGGCGGCGGCACTCGGCTCGGCGTGCTCGATCCACTCCAGGAGCAGCAGTTCGCCGGTGACCGCGTACACCTCGGGCACCGCGACCCCGCCCGCCGCCCTCAGCCAGCGCAGACCGTCCGCTTCGGCCGCGAAGAGACCGGCGGGCGCGGCGGTGGCCTCGGCCGTCGGCGCGGCGGACACGCCGCCCGGCCAGGTCTTGAGGAACAACTGGGTGCCGTCGTCGAGCACGATCCGCTCGGCGACGCTGATCGAGCCGCCCGGCACGGGCGTCGTGCGCAACCGCTGGTGCGCGAGAAAGGTCGGCAGCAGATGCGGGTTCGCGCGCAGAAACGGCAGGTCCACGCGGCCATCTTGCCCAGCGGGCGGGGCTCGCGGTCGGCGAACCGCCCGATTCTTCTCGACAGGTTTTATAAACGGGTATTACTAAACGCTGTTCATAAACGGGTCGGACGTGGTTTCATCATCACGAACGTGTTCCACATCACGTTGTGACGTCCGCGCACCGGACCGGAGGAGACAGCCGTGACCAGCACCAACATCCCCGCGGGGTTCGATTTCACCGATCCCGATCTGCTCGCAAGCCGACTGCCGATCGAGGAGTTCGCGCAGCTGCGGCGCACCGCCCCGGTCTGGTGGTGCGCCCAGCCGGACCGCGCCAGCGGATTCGACGACGGCGGCTACTGGGTGGTGAGCAAGCTCGCCGACATCAAGGAGATCTCCAAGAACCCCGACGACTTCTCCTCGCACGAGAACGGCGCGATCATCCGGTTCAACGAGGAGACCACCCGCGAGCAGATCGACATGCTCGGCAACATGCTGATGCTGAACCTGGATCCGCCGCAGCACACCAAGATCCGCCGCATCGTGTCCAAGGGCTTCACCCCGCGCGCGGTGGAGAACCTGCGCGCCGCGCTCACCGAGCGGGCCGAGCGGATCGTCTGGGAGGCCAAGAAGTCCGGGCGGGGCGACTTCGTCGAGCAGGTGGCCGTCGAACTGCCGCTGCAGGCGATCGCCGAACTGCTCGGCGTCCCGCAGGAGGACCGTCGCAAGATCTTCGACTGGACCAACCAGATGATCTCCTACGACGATCCGGAGTTCGAGGGCAACCACCACGTGGCCACCGCCGAGGTGATGGGCTACGCCTGGAACATGGCCGAGCAGCGCCGGGGGTGTCCGGCCGCCGACATCGTCACCCAGCTGGTCAACGCCGACGTCGACGGCGAGCACCTGGGTTCCGACGAGTTCGCCTTCTTCGTCATCCTGCTCGCCGTCGCGGGCAACGAGACCACCCGCAACTCGATCACCCACGGCATGAAGGCCTTCGTCGACAACCCCGCCCAGTGGGAGCTCTACAAGGAGCAGCGCCCGCGCACCGCGCCGGACGAGATCGTGCGCTGGGCGACCCCGGTGACCGCGTTCCAGCGCACCGCCACCCGCGACCTGGAACTGGGCGGGCAGCAGATCAAGAAGGGCCAGCGGATCGGGTTGTTCTACAGCTCGGCCAACTTCGACGAGGAGCCCTTCACCAACCCGTTCGAGTTCGACGTGCTGCGCAACCCGAATCCGCATGTCGGCTTCGGCGGCACCGGCACGCACTACTGCGTCGGGGCGAATCTGGCCCGCCTGGAGATCGACCTGATGTTCAATGCCATTGCCGACGCGATGCCGAACCTGCGTCAGGTCGCCGACCCGGTGCGGCTGCGCAGCGGCTGGCTCAACGGCATCAAGCGCTGGGAGGTCGAATACGCTTGACCCGAAACATGATCGAGGGGGTGGCCGGGTGACGGGCAAGGCGCGTGGGCGCGCGCCCGTGGTGACCGACGCCGATATCCGGCGGGTCGCCAGGGCGCAGCTGGCCGCGCAGGGACCGGACGCGGTCACCCTGCGCGCGATCGCCCGCGAGCTGGGCGTCACCGCGCCCGCGCTCTATCGGCACTACGCCTCGCGCGACGAGCTGATCGAGCGGTTGCGGGTGGAGTTCTGCACCGATCTGGCCGCGTTCCTCTCGACCGAGATCGCCGTGCTGTCCGACGACGGCGCGGTGCAGTTCCTGGCCATCTGCCGCGGTTTCCGGCGGTGGGCGCTGGCGAATCCCCGGGAGTTCACCCTGGTGTTCGCCTCGCCCACCTCGGGCCGGTCGATGATGCGCCGGTTCGACGAACCCTTCGGCCGGATCTTCCTCGCCGCGGCGGGCAGGCTGCTGGTCGGCTTCGAGATCGCCACCCCGCCCGGTGAGACCATCCCGCCCGCGCTGCGCGATGATCTCGTCGCCTTCCAGACCGACCTGCTGGCGATGCTCTCGGAGTCCGGCCAGAAGTTCCCGGCCGAGAAGCTGGATCTGGGCGTCACCTATCTGATGGTGCAGATCTGGGCCAGACTGTTCGGCCACGTCACCCTCGAGGTGTTCGGCAACTACCCCATCCCGCTGGCCGACCCGGAGATCATGTTCGACGCCATGCTCGCCGACCTGGCCAGGACCACCGGTTTCGCCGACTGAGTGACCGACGCCTCGACAGTGTCGGTGCCGTCGGTCAAGATCGACG
This sequence comes from Nocardia sp. NPDC050718, assembly GCF_040654235.1. Taxonomy (NCBI): domain Bacteria; kingdom Bacillati; phylum Actinomycetota; class Actinomycetes; order Mycobacteriales; family Nocardiaceae; genus Nocardia; species Nocardia sp. NPDC050718. Next base: position 178,545 of record NZ_JBFAHQ010000008.1, read on the forward strand.
GTAACCGACAGGGACGGGGAGTGACGCGGCGATGGAACGCGAGCAGTTCGTGGAAACCGTGATGACGACTGTGCGCGCGCACGGGATCGGCGATGCCGAGTACTCGGCCGAGGACTTCAGCGTGCATCACAGTGACGGCCGGGTGATCTTCCTGGACAACATCTTTCGTGAGTGTCAGCAGCTCGGCGCGGCGGAGCGGGAAGAGCGCATCACCGCGTTCATCGCGGCGATGACCGGATCCGACGATGTGCCGGGCGACTGGGAATCGGTGCGCCCGATGCTGCGTTCGGTCCTGCGTCCGGTGACGCTGGGCCAGGACGGCCCGCGGCCGCTGCACCGCGCGGCGTTCCCGTTCATCGACGAGATCGTCGTCGTCGATCTGCCGCGGACCAGGTCGTTCGTGTCCGTCGATCAGGTCGCGAGCTGGGGTGTGGACGCCGAGCAGGTCTTCGCCGCGGCGCGCGACAATCTCACGGCGCTGAGCAAGCCCGGCTCCCCCGCGGAACTACAGATCCTGCGCTTCGTCGAGGACGGCGATTCCTACTTCGCCTCCTGGCTGCTGGTGCCGGGCTGGCTGGCCGGGTACGCGGGTGGCGAGGCAAGGCCGGTCGCGTTCATCGCCGAGAACGATTCCCTGCTGGTCGTTCCCGACGATCCGGAGCTGCTCGTCGAGGTGTTCGAGATGATCGAGCAGCAGTACCGCGACGCGGCCCGTCCGGTCTCGCCGCAGGGCTACACGGTCGACGAGCACGGCACCGTCGTCCCCTTCGACGAGGCGGGCCCACACCCGTCGATGCCGCTGGCGCTGCGGGCGCGCGCCGGCCTGGCCGCGACCGAATACAGCATCCAGACAGACCATCTGAACGATGTGTTCGAGGAGTACCTCGAGCTGCCCGACCTCGACATCGCCCCCGCCTACGCGGCCACGGTCAACTACGAGGAGTCCTCCGACGGCGCCTTCACCTCGGTGGTCTGGGGCGAAGGGGTGGAATACCTGCTCCCGGAGACCGACGTCGTGCGCTTCCTGCGCCGCGACGACAACGACGAGGTCGAACTGCTCTGCACCGTCCCCTTCCCCACGGTCGTCGAAATCCTCGGCCTCACACCCCTTCCCACCATCGAGCCCACCCGCTTCGAAGCCCGCCACTGGCCCGACCCCACCGCCCTGGCCCGCCTCCGCGCCGCCGACATCGAACAGTAGGGGTCAGTCCAGAGGTGGGGCGGTGGACCAGGATTCGCCGGCGATGACGAGGTGGTCGAGGTAGCGCAGGCCGACGAGGTCGGCGGCGCGGGCGAGGAGGGTGCCCGCGCGGCGGTCGTCGGCGCTGGGGGTGGGGTCGCCGGAGGGGTGGTTGTGCACGACGGCGAAGGCGCGGCCGTCGTGGCGCAGGACGGTGTTGAGGATTTCCCGGACCGGGACGGCTACGTGGTCGATGGCGCCCTCGGCGACGAAGGCGCGGTGGCGCAGGCGATGCTGGGTGTCGCAGATCAGCACGAGCAGGCGCTCGACCCTGGCGCCGGCGAACAGCGGCACCGCGACGCGGGCGATATCGGCGGGTGAGCTCAGCCGCGGCACCGCTTCGGTGATCCGCGAGCGGGTGCCGAGATGGAACGCGGCGATCACCGTCGCCGCTTTGGCCGGACCGATGCCCGCCCTGCGCGCCAGCTCCTCCGGGCGGGCGGCGGCGAGCTCGGCCAATCCGCCGTACTCGCCGAGGAGCTGCGCGGCGAGCTCCAGCGCCGACTGCCCGCGGGTGCCCTGCCCGAGCAGCAGCGCGAGCAACTCGACATCGCTGAGCGCGTGCGGGCCGAGCAGCAGCAAGCGCTCACGCGGACGTTGGGCGACGGGCAGATTCGCGATCGGTACCGACATCGTTCCCCCTGCGGATCGGCGACGGGACCGATGATTCCAGCGGGTACCGACACATTCGCGCCCGAGCTATCCTTCGGCCACCCCGTCCGCGGCCATGATCGGCGCCTGCTCGCCCTCCCGCGGGGTGCTGAAGATCGAATCGGCCATCAGCCGTTCGAGATTGCGTAGTTGCCGCTCGTGTACGACGATGCGCCGCAACGCCTCGTTGACGGTCGCGTTGCTGTCGGCGGTGCCCATGATGTCGGCCGCCGCGGCCAGCAGGTGCTGATCGAGATCTATCCGCAGGGATCGCAATCGTCCTCCTTCGTCGATCGCAATCTTGCGTTATTCGCGCCGGGCGCGTGCGCCGATTCACCGCGTCGTTACCGAATACCCGCGTTCGCAAGTCCGCACAGCAACCGGTGGCGAGCACCGCGATCGGTCGCCAGCAAGCGCACAGAAAACCCTGATGATCGCCGGAATCAGCGTATTTTCGCCACGATAACTGTGCAGTTTGCGCAGTTGTGCGCGTCGTTGTTGTCGACGGGAACGCGCGGTGCTTGCCTGGAGGCATGTTCACCGAGGCCCAGCTGTACTCGCCGGTGACGCGCGAGCGCGACGGCGATGTGACCGTGCATCTGAGCGCGGATCACCCCGGTGTGAACGACGAGGACTACCGCACCCGCCGCAACGCCATCGCCGCGATGGCGCTCGACTACCGGCCGGGCGGCCTTGTCCCGCAGATCGCCTACACCGAGGACGAGCAGCGGGTGTGGCGGATCGCCTCGGCGGAACTGGCCCGCAAGCACGAGATCTACGCCTGCGGCGAGGTCCGCGACGCGGCGGCGGCGCTGGCCCTGCCGCGCGATCACATCCCGCAGCTGGACGAGGTGTCGCGCCTGCTCGCCCCGCTGACCGGCTTCAGCTACGTGCCAGCCGCCGGGCTCGTCCCGCTGCGCGAGTTCTTCGGTTCCTTCGCCGAGCGCACCTTCCATTCCACCCAGTACATCCGCCACCACTCGGCCCCGCTCTACACCCCCGAGCCCGACGCGATCCACGAGATCATCGGCCACGCGAATCAGATCGCGAGCCCGAGATTCGCCGCGCTCTACGAGACGGTCGGCGCCGCGGTGGCCCGGCTGGAGACCGAGACGGCGCTGAAATTCCTGGCCGACGTCTTCTGGTTCTCTTTGGAGTTCGGCGTAGTCCGCGAGGCCGGCGAGATCCGGTGTTACGGCGCCGGATTGCTGTCCTCCTACGGTGAGATCGATGAATTCCGGCACGCCCGGCTACGTCCGCTCGACGTCGCCGCGATGGGCACGATCGACTACGACATCACCCACTACCAGCCGGTGCTGTTCTGCGCGGATTCGGTGGATCAGATCGTCGGCGTGCTCGGCGAATTCTTCGCGACCATGGATGACGAGACCCCGGCCCGACTCGGACACCATCCACACCCCGTCGCATAGCGTTTCCGAAAACGTTGTCACAGAACACAGTTCGATATTTCGCGATTCTCATCTGCTGAGACGCGACAGGCGCGGCGGAGCGGTCGCTGTTACCTTCGACCGGTTCTACGAGCTTTTCCGAAAGGGTCGGGTAGACCGAAAATGACTGTGGATGTGACAGATACGCAAGCCGATCAGAATCCCGAGCCGGAGGCCCCGCTGTGGCTGCAGGGCCGCGAAGCGGTGATCGCCGCGGCCGCGCCGACCGAATGGCGCGGCAATGTCCCGGACTACGAATTGAGCCATGAAGTCATCCCGCGCGAGCGCACCACCGAGCACGCCCCGGGCTCGCTCGAGGCGATCGTCGAGGACCTGGTGAAGGTCTTCGAGATGGAGGTCTCGCACAAGGGCGACCCGGCCACCTGGCTGTCGGTGGTCGCCGAGCAATACCGCGGCCGGGTCAACGGCGGCGAATGGCAGGACGCCGAGGAATTCGCGCGGATCGGCAGCTACAACATCCTGATCGGCGACAATCCCTACTACGAGGCGGCGAACGAGACCTTCGAGTCCTCGCACCACGTCTTCCACACCGCGTTTCCCGGCGGCTTCTTCTGGGAGGTCATCGAGGTACTGTCCGGTCCCCCGACCGTGAGCTTCCGCTGGCGGCACTGGGGCAGGTACGAGGGCGAGTACAAGGGCCACCAGCCCACCGGTGAGCAGATCGAGATGTTCGGCGTCACCATCGCCCGGGTCAGCGAAGACCTGCGCATTCTCGAGCTCGAGCACTTCTACGACAACAACAAGCTGCTCGGCCCGCTGGCGCACGGCTGCCCCGTGCAGCACGGCACGGCCGACTAGTCAGCTCCGGTCGCTGCCGTTCGGTCCGTCGTCCGGACCGAACGGCAGCCCGGCCTGCAGGAATCGCAGGGCGTGGCCGGCGTTCTCGGCGTTGACCGGCGTGGTGGTGACGATGGCCAGCATGGTGCCGATCATCGCGCCCGCGGCGATCCGCACCTCGAAATCGTCGGCGGTTCGGCCGGTGTATTCAGCCATCAGTTGCGCGGCCAATTCGATGCTGCGCTGGAATTCCAGACCGATCGCGGGGCGCAGCTCCGGTACGTGATACAGCAGGGCCTGACGTTCCTGCTCGAAGGCCAGGTCGGCGGCGGGCATGGCCGCGTACACCGCCTCGAGAGCGTTGCGGAAGGCGGTCAGCGGGTGCCGGCCGCGCGGTTGCGCGGCCAGGGCCTCGATCATCAGCGCGTCCTGATCGTCGGCGATGACCAGCTGTTCCTTGGTCGGGAAGTAGCGGAAGAAGGTGCTGGGCGAGACCTCGGCGGCCGCCGCGATCTGTTCCACCGTCGTCTCGGTGTAGCCCTGTTCCCGGAACAGCCGGAACGCCTCGACCCGGATGGTGCGACGGGTCCGCTCCTTCTTCCGCTCACGCAGCGACATCTCAACCGACATGCATCGATTCTGCCGCATCCGGCGCGGCGGCCGGTGCCGCCGCTCGCCCGCGCAGTACCGCGGCCGCCACGACGGCCGCCCCGAGGCACAGCAGGGCGCACACCCCGAGCATGGTGTCCATTCCCGCGACGAAGGCGTGCCGCACCTGCGCGAGCATCGCCGGATCGCCCGCCCGGTGCGCGACGGCAACGCCCGCGGTGACCCCGTCGGCGATCGGCTCCCGGTTCAGCGCACCGAGCTCGGTCCGGTACGTGGTGGCCAGCACGGTGCCGAGGACCGCGACGCCGATGGTGCCACCCGCCTGCCGAAGTGCTTGCAGCAGTGCCGAACCCGAGCCGGAGCGGGCGGCGGTGAGCTCCCCCATCGCCAGACCCATGGCCGCGGGCATGACCAGCCCCATGCCTGCGCCGAGCACCGTCGTCCACAGAGCGGTCAGCCCGTAGCCGCTGTCCACCCTGGTCAGCGCGCCGAGCCCGATCCCGCCCGCCAGCACCAGGAAGCCAGCGGTGAGCACCACCCGCACCCCGAGGCGCGGGAGCAGGACGTCGACCAGCCTGCTGCCGAGCACCAGCCCACCGATCATCGGCAGCAGCCGCAGCCCGCTGCCGAGCGCGTCGACCTCGAGCACCGCCTGGAAGTACTGCGGGACGGTGAAGAACATGCCGAACATAGCGAAGCTGACGAGGATGGAGAACGCGGTGCCCCAGCGGAATCCGGGCGCGGCGAACAGGCCGACATCGATGAGCGGGTGGGCGCAGCGACGCTGCCACCACAGGAACGCGCCGAGCAGCACGACGCCCCCGGCCACCGCGAGCCAGCCGACGGCGTCGGCCCAGTCGCGTTCGCCGATCCGGATGAAGCCGTAGGTCAGCCCGAGCATGCCCGCGGCCGAGAGCACCGCACCGGCCAGATCGATGCGAGAACCGGTGTCGCCGCGCGATTCCGGCACCAGGGTCGCGACCGCCAGCGCGCCGGCGATCACCAGCGGCACATTGATCAGGAACACCGAGCCCCACCAGAAGTGCTGGAGCAGCCAGCCGCCGAGGATCGGGCCGAGTGGCAGGCCGACGGCGGTCGAGGTGACCCAGATCGTCAGCGCGCGCTGACGCTGCGCCGGCTCGGTGAACAGCACCGGCAGCACGGCCATCGACAGCGGCATCATCGCCGCGGCCGCGACACCGAGCACGACCCTGGCGGCGATCAGCTGACCGGCCGTGCCGGCGAACGCGCAGGCCAGCGAGGCCACCCCGAAGACGAGGAGCGCGCCGAGCAGCACCTTCTTGCGCCCGTAGCGGTCGCCCAGCGCACCGGCGGGCAGCATCAGCGCGGCCAGCGCGAGGGTGTAGGCGCTGCTGAACCATTGCAGCGCAGCGGTATTCGCGTCCAGGTCGACCGCGAGGGTCGGCAGGGCCACCGTCAGCACGGTGACGTCGAGTCCGATCGTGAGCATCGCCAGGGCGAGGGCGCCGAGGGCGAGCCAGCGGCGGGTGGCTTCCGTCCGCATATCTCCTCCAAAATGATAGTTACAGTCATTTGCTAGTAACTCTCATTTAGTAGATTCTGTCAAGAGTTGCGCGCGGCCGCCGCACCTCGCCTCGATCGGCTCGCTACGCTCTGTGGCGATGAAGATCCGCGAACTCGGCGTGCGCGCCGCCAGCACCCTCGGCGCCGCCGCGATCGCCGCCACCCTGGTCTGCGCCCCCGCCGCCACCGCCGTCCCCAGCTCCGACACACCGCCGGGCAACGGCGCGAGCACGACGACGACACCCCCGTTCACCACGCCGAACACCGACAGCTGCCCGCAGAAGACGCAGCCGCCCGCCCCCATCGACACCTCCGAGGTGCCAGCGCCGGGTGAACCGACGCCGAGCGCGCTCCCGGTGCCCGACGCCCCGATCGGCGGCGACCGGATGAGCGAATGCGGCGTCGTGCTGCCCAAGGGCGCGCCGCTGCTGCCCGCCGACATCTCGGCGACCGCGTGGATGGTCTCCGACCTCGACACCGGCCGCGTGCTCGCGGCCAAGGACCCGCACGGGCGCTACCGGCCCGCCAGCACGATCAAGGTGGCGCTGGCGATCGTCGCGCTGCGCACCCTCGACCTGGACAAGGTGGTGACCGGCACCCAGGCCGACGCCGACGTCGACGGCACCAGGGTCGGCATCGGTCCCGGCGGGCAGTACACCAACCGTCAGCTCATGCAGGCGCTGATCATGTGCTCGGGCAACGACGCCGCGCACGCGATCGCCACCCAGCTCGGCGGTGACAAGGCGACCGTCGCGAAGATGAACGACGTGGCGAAGTCGTTGCGCGCGTTGGACACCCGTGCCGCGACCCCGTCCGGCCTCGACGGTCCAGGGATGAGCACCTCGGCCTACGACCTGTCGGTGCTGTTCCGCGAGGCGATGAGCATTCCGCTGTTCGCCGAACTCATCCACACCGAGCAGGCCGATTTCCCCGGCTACCCGGCCGATCCGAAGATCCCCGACGACAAGGACCATCCCGGCTTCCCCATCGCCAACGACAACCAGCTGCTCTACAACTACGCGGGCGCGATCGGCGGCAAGACCGGTTTCACCGACGACGCCAGGCAGACCTTCGTCGCCGCCGCCGAGCGCGACGGGCACCGGCTGGTCGTCACGCTGCTCAAGGCCGATGTGCGCCCGATCCGGCCGTGGGAGCAGGCCGCCCGGCTGCTCGACTACGGTTTCGCCCTCGACGCCGACGCCCGGATCGGCAAGCTACCCGAATCGGGCAGTGCGGCAGTGCATCCTAGCGTGCCGCTGGCCACCCCGCCGCCGCGCGCCGACGGGACGCAGGCCCAGCCGGAGCAGCAGCCGCATCACGCCGCACGGGTGGCGACCCTGATCGGCGGGCCGATCGTGGTCATGGTGCTGCTGCTGTGGGCGCGGCGGTCCTACCGGCGCAGGCGCTGACTCAGCGGCGCCTGCCGAACAGCAGCAGCGCCAGCGCGGCGACCGCGCCTGCGCCGAAGTAGGCGGCGCCGGTGCCGGTCGAGATGCTGTGGTCGACCACGCGCGGTCGGATGACGACCGCGTTCGGCGGCGCGATCTCGGCGGCGCGGTCGTTGTCGGACGAGGTCGCCGCCCAGGCGGTGGCGAACAGCAGGATGCGGTAGGTCGTGTAGCTGAACACCATCAGACCGATGATGGAGCCGAAGGTCGCGCCCGCCGGACTCCGCAGCACGATCTGCAGGTAGATGGCGGCGATCTGCTTGAAGATCTCGAAGGCGATCGCCGCCAGCGCCGCCGCGCGCGCCGCGCTGCGCAGCGAGACCGGCTCACGCGGCAGGCGGGCGATCATCCAGGCGAACACCGCCCACGAGGCGAGCAGACCGAGCGCGATCGACACCACCGCGAGCACCACGGTCGCGCCGGGCAGGTGATCGATCCCCAGCGCGGCGAGCACCTGGGCACCGAGCCCGCTCGACGCGATCGCGGACAACCCGAGCGAGACCACGAACGCCAGGCCGAGGCCGACCAGCGCGCCCAGATCCGACAGTTTGCTCCGCCACCACGGACTCTCGGGGCTCTGCACCTCCCACTGCTCGGTCAGCGCCGCGCGCAGATTCGCGATCCAGCCGAGCCCGGTGTACAGGCCGACGAGCAGACCGAGCAGACCGACCGTGCCGCGCGAGCTGATCGCCTGATCGATGAGGTCGTTGATCTGGGTGCCGAAGGACCCGGGGATGTTCTCCACGACGCTGTCCTGGAGCCGGGTGAGCAGCTCGGGCTGCCCGGCCAGGATGAAACCGGCCACCGAGAACGCCACCATCAACAGCGGAAACAGCGACAGCACAGTGAAGTACGTGATGCCCGCCGCGTAGTAGTCACCGCGTTGCCGCTGGAATCGGCCGCCCGCCCTGACCAGATGATCCAGCCAGGGCCTGCGCCCGATCTGCCGCTCGACCGCGGCCGAGATGTTGTCGACGAGCTGCATGGCACGCGCCCCTTCAGCCGAAAGCCGCAGGCGCACACCGGGTCAGCGAGCCAGGAAGCCCACCCGGTCGTACACCTGCGCCAGTGTGTTGCCTGCGATCTCGCGCGCCCGCTCGGCACCCGAGGCGAGGATCCGGTCCAGTTCGGCCTGATCCGACAGGTATTCCTGCACCTTCTGCTGGACGGGGGTGACGAATTCGACCAGCGCGTCGGCCACGTCGGCCTTGAGATCACCGTAGCCCTTGCCCGCGAAATTCTCTTCGAGGGTGACGATCGGGGTTTCGGTGAGCGAGCTCAGGATCACCAGCAGGTTGCTCACGCCCGCCTTGTGCTCCGGGTCGTAGCGGATCTCGCGCTCGGTGTCGGTGACCGCCGACTTGACCTTCTTCGCGGTGACCTTGGGATCGTCGAGCAGGTTGATCAAGCCGGCGTCGGTGCTGGCCGACTTGCTCATCTTCGCGGTCGGATCCTGCAGGTCGAAGATCTTCGCCGTGCCCTTGACGATGTGCGGCTCCGGCACGACGAAGGTCTTCTTGAAGCGGGTGTTGAAGCGCTGGGCCAGGTTTCGGGTCAGCTCCAGGTGCTGGCGCTGATCCTCACCGACCGGCACCTGGTGCGGGCGGTAGAGCAGGATGTCGGCGGCCATCAGCACCGGGTAGGTGAACAGGCCGACCGTCGCGTTGTCCGCGCCCTGCTTGACCGACTTGTCCTTGAACTGGGTCATCCGGCTGGCCTCGCCGAAACCGGTGATGCAGCTCAGGACCCAGGACAGCTCGGCGTGCTCGGGCACCTGGCTCTGCACGAACAGGGTCGACTTCTTCGGGTCGATGCCGAGCGCGAGCAGCTGCGCGGCCGCGGCCTTGGTGCGGGCCCGCAGCGCCTTGGGCTCCTGGCTGACGGTGATCGCGTGCATGTCCGGGATGAAGTACAGCGCGTCGTACTCGTCCTGCATGGTCACCCAGTACTGCAGCGCACCCAGGTAGTTGCCGAGGTGGAAGGAGTCGCTGGTGGGCTGGATGCCCGACAGCACCCGCTGCTTGCGTTCGGCCGTCGCGGCCGGGGCAGGACTGGACATGCCCCCGATCTTTCCATGACGCTCAAGCGGTATTTCGCTGCACCCAGTTGCGCGGATCGACGCCGGGCATGCTCGGCTTGCCCGCCTTGACCATTCGCTGTTCGCGGCGGGCCAGCAGCTGATAGGAGGGTGTGCTCGGCCCGGCCAGCGCGCCGGCCAGCACCCGGGGCGCCAGCGGCGGCGCGACGTGCGCGGTCCGCAGGCTGCGGCACAGCGTGCGGTAGGCCACCTGATCGGCGATGCCCCACTCGATGCCGTACATGTCCCGGATCCGGGTCGGCAGGCTGCCCTGCACCAGCAGGTACAGCGCCGAGCCGACCTGTTCGGCGGGCGGGCGCAGGCGATAGGCCTTGCGGTGGCCCGCCAGATACGAGCCGACCAGATCGGCCTCCTCGGTGAGGAACAGTTCGGCCGAGTTCAGGTAGTCGTCGAAGTAGCGGCGGAAGGCCGGGTAGTCGGCGGGCGCGGCGTCGCGCGGCATCCCGAACAGCTCGCCCCAGCGGACGTAGTCCTGGTAGAGGTCCTCGCGCTCGGTGGCGGTGAGTTCGCGCACCAGCCGGTCGTACATCGCCTCGGCGGAGTCGAAGGTGAAGGCCATGGTCATGAACATCAGGTGTGGATCGTGCGCCGCGTAGGCGGTGCCCGCCGGATAGTGCTCGCCCGCGTGCTCGGGCAGGGTGCCGACCACCTTCTCGTGCTTGCGCCGGGTGAAGGCCAGGGCCCGGTCGGCCTCGGTCTTGCTGCCGAGGAAGACCGCCTCGAACAGCGCCCCGGTGATGGCCAGCCGGGTGTACGGGGTCGCGCGGTGGGCGGTGTGCTCACTGGTGCCGACGAACAGCAGCGGGTGCACCGCGCCGATCACCAGTGCCCGGACGCCGTAGGTCAGCCCCACCGCCCGCTTGCTCATCACCCGTCGGATCATCGAATCGTCGGCGAAATATCCGGGTTCGCCCTGCCGTGCGGCCATGCTGCGCCTCCTCGTCGAGTGCATCTGGCAATAGAATCCACCAGATTTGATAATCTGGCAAGAGTCTCTACCAGAAAACCTCCCCGCGACGGCAGGACGCAGAATGGGAGCTGTGGCAGCACAACGCACCTACGGTGGCGTCTCGGCCGAACAACGACAGGCCCAACGCCGGACCGCCCTCCTCGACGCGGCGCTCGACATCGTCGCCGAAGACGGGCAGGCCAAGCTCACCGTCGCCGGGCTCTGCGCCCGCGCCGGACTCAACGAGCGCTACTACTACGAGAATTTCGAGCATCGCGAGAGCGTGCTGGAGGCCCTGCTCGATCGGATCGCCGAGGAACTGACCGCCGCGATCGTGACGGCGCTGACCACCGCCGCGCCCGACAGCCGGTCCCAGTCCCGCGCCGCGATCGACGCGGGCATCTCGGTACTCATCGACGATCCGCGCAAGGCGAAGGCCGCGCTGATCGCGGGCATGGCGACCCCGGAACTGCGCGCCCGCACGGCCCGGACGGTGCGGGCGTTCTCCCGCCTGGTCGCCGCGGAGGGCACCGGTTTCTACGGGGTCGAGGTGCCGCAGAAGCTCGTCGACTTCCGCGCGATCTACCTCATCGGCGGCCTCACCCAGACCCTCACGACCTGGCTCGCCGGCGATCTCGATCTCACCCGCGAGGAACTGATCGACCAGGTCACCGAGGTCTTCGTCCTCCTCGGCGACGACCTGGCCGAACGCCACCGCTGAGGGCTACGCCACCGACGGAGCGACTGTCAGTCGGTCAGCGCGACGGCGCCGAAGTCGGCGGGTTCGCCCTGGAGGACGACGCGGAAGACGACGTCGCGGCGCGACCAGTAGGCGGCGCAGTCGCGCATGGCGCTGTCGAACCAGGCGCGCTCGGTGGGGTCGTCGGCGAGCAGGTCGGCGGCGGTGCGCACCACGACGACGTAGCCGGGCGCGTCGCCGACGAAATCGTCGAGGTCGCGGAGGCATTCGTCGAAGGCGTCCTTGTTCGCGCCGAAGTAGTACGGGAACTGGAAGGCCGCGGCGAACTCGTCGAAGAGCTCGGCGGTGGTGCGCATCTTGGGGCCGCGCAGTTCGCGCACGCGGTAGTCCGCCGGCGCGTCGTAGCGCACGCCGCTGAACGCGGCGGGGTCGACGGGCAGGGCGCCGAGCACCGGCCGCGGGGCGGCGGGCGCCTCGAGGGTGGGACGAGCAAGGAACTGCGACAGCGTCATTCGCGTCGTCATCAGCGCATCCTCGTGAAGGTCTCGTAGTGGTCGCCGGTGTACCAGGCGGTGCCGTCGCTGCCGGTGACGATGCGTTCGGCGTCCCGGCCCCGGTTGCGCTGCTTGGGGTTGACGTCCCACTCCTGGTAGGTCACGGCTTTGCCCGCCGAATCCTTGGGCGGCAGTTTGGTTCCCCAGTTCATCCACTGCTCGCCACCCTTGGTGCCGGGCGCGTTCGCCGAATCCGGCCAGCGCCCCGCGTCGATCTCCACGAGCGTGACGTAGGCCCGATCGGGCACGCCCGCCGCCTTGGTGACCGGCGCGGCACTGGCATTGCCCGCGGGCGGGCCGGGTTTCGGCGCGGCCTTGGTGGTGGTGATCCCGGCGGCCGCGCGGGTGCTGGTGGCCGCGGTGGTGTCGTTGCCGCCGCGCCCGGTGAGCAGCGTGAAGCCCACCGCGAGCACGATGAGGACGAGCCCGCCGAGCAGGCCGAGGGTCTTGCGCGAGAGATTCACCGGTACTGCACCGTCACGGGAGCGTGGTCGGACCAGCGCTGATCGTAGGCGTCGGCGCGCTCGACGACGGCCTGCTTGGCGCGCCCCGGCAGCTCGCCGAGGGCCAGCTGGTAATCGATGCGCCAGCCGGAGTCGTTGTCGAAGGCGCGGCCGCGGTAGGACCACCAGCTGTAGGGGCCCGCGACGCCGGGGTGCAGCGCGCGCACCACGTCGACGTAGCCCGCCGCCAGCAGGTCGGCGATCCAGGCGCGTTCCTCGGGCAGGAAGCCCGCCGACTTCTGGTTGCCCTTCCAGTTCTTCAGGTCGACCTCGGCGGGCGCGATGTTCCAGTCCCCGCTGACGACGAAATCGCCGGTACGCGCCTGCAGGTACGCGCCGAACTCGGCCATGAACCGGTACTTCTCGTCCTGCTTGGGGGTGTTCTCCTCCCCCGAGTGCACATACACGCTGGCCACGGTGACCTCGCCGAAGTCGGCCTCGAGATAGCGCCCCGACTCGGCGAACTCGCTGCTGCCGAAGCCGATCCGCACCGCGTCGGGCGTCCGGCGCGACAGGATGCCGACCCCGGCGCGCCCCTTCGACTCCGGTTCGGCGTGCGAGAGCACCCACCCCGCGTCGAGCGCGGGCGCCAGTGCGGCGGCGACCTGGGCATCGGTCGCCCTGGTCTCCTGCAAGCACACGATGTCGGCCTCGGTCGCGGCGAGCCAGGGCAGCATGCCCTTGGTCGCCGCGGCGCGCACGCCGTTGACGTTCACTGTTGAAAGGATGAGAGCCACCGGTCGACCGTACAATGACAGGTCAGGAATGCTCCCCCGGACACCGTCGTCCAGGAAGGGGTGATTGACGATGACGTCACGCACCGCCAAGTCCACTGCCCGGCCGTCGCCAGTCGCGGCGCTGCACCTCGGGTCCGGTGACCCGGTTCTGCTGTTGCACGGGTTCATGTTGTCGCCGCACTGCTGGGAGCAGGTGGCGCGGCGGATGTCGGCCCACTGTGAGGTGTACGCGCCCGCGTTCGCCGGGCACTGGGGCGGGCCGAAGGTCGAGGGCTGGTCCCTGGACGTGTACGCGCTGGCCGATCAGATCGAAGATCAGCTCGACGAACTGGGCTGGCGGACCTGCCATATCGCGGGGAACTCGCTGGGCGGCTGGGTCGGCCTGGAGCTGGCGCGGCGCGGGCGGGCCCGCACGCTCACCGCGATCGCGCCGGCGGGCGGCTGGAGTACGCCCTCGTTCACCCAGCTGCGGGTCGGCGCGAAGTTCGCCTCCATGGTCCCGTTCGTCGAGGTCGGCAAGCGGCTCGGCGGCCTGGTGATCAACAACCCGGTGGTGCAGCAGGTCGCCGCGCTGATGCTGAGCAAGCACACCGGCGCGGTGGCCCGGCGCGACCTCGCGACGATCATCGCGGCCGTCCTGCACTGCGACGCGATCATCCCGATGCTGCTCGGCGGCCTGCGCGCGCCCGCGATGGACGACCTGAACGAGCTGTCCACCCCGGTCCGCATGCTGCTCGCCGAGTACGACCGGATCATCCCCAACCACGTCTACGCCACCCGCTACCTGCGCGAACTCCCCGAATCCGCGGACCGCATCCTGGTCAACGGCGTGGGTCATGTGCCGATGCTGGAGGCACCGGACCGGATCGCCACCCTGATCGCCGAGCACATCTACGCCAGCCGCGGTCACCTGCGCGCGGTCTGAACACGCGCGAACCCGGCCGCGCGACACGCGCGCGGCCGGGTTCGTCTTCGCCTACTTGCCGAGCAGACCCTTGGCGATGTGGGTCACCTGGATCTCGTTGCTGCCCGCGTAGATCATCAGCGACTTCGCGTCGCGCGCCAGCTGCTCCACCCGGTACTCGCTCATGTACCCGTTGCCGCCGAACAGCTGCACCGCCTCCATCGCGACCTCGGTGGCCGCCTCGGAGCAGTAGAGCTTCATCGCCGACGCCTCGGCCAGGCTCGGCGGCTTGCCCGCCTTGCCCCGCTCGAGCACGTTGAACACCATGTTCTGCACATTGATCCGGGCGACCTCCATCTTGGCCAGCTTGAGCTGGATCAGCTGGAACCTGCCGATCTCCTGTCCCCACAGCGTGCGGGTGCGCGCGTAGTCGACGCAGAGCCGGTGGCATTCCTCGATGATGCCCAGCGCCATGAAGCCGACGCCGATCCGCTCGGCGGTGAAACTGGCTCTGGCGCTGTCGCGTCCGTCGCCGCCGCGATGGTCCTCGGTCTCGCCGAGCAGCCGGTCGCGGCCGAGCCGGACATTGTCGAAGAACAGTTCCCCGGTGGGCGAGGAGTGCAGGCCCATCTTCTTGAACGGCTTGCCCTGGGTGAGTCCCTCCATGCCCTTGTCCAGGACGAAGGTCAGCACCTTGCGGTGGCGTTTGTCGGCGCCGTCGCCCTCGTCGAGCTTGGCGTAGACGATCATCACGTCGGCGCACGGGCCGTTGGTGATGAAGGTCTTCTGGCCGTTGAGGATGTAGTCCTCGCCGTCGCGCTCGACCCGGGTCTTCATGCCGCCGAAGGCATCCGAGCCGGAGTCGGGCTCGGTGATCGCCCAGGACGCCACCTTGCGCAGGGTGACGATGTCGGCGAGCCAGCGTTCCTTCTGCGCCAGGGTGCCCCGCGACATGATGGTGGTGGCGCCCAGCCCGATGCTGACACCCAGCGCGGACACCAATCCCATACAGACCCCGGACAGTTCGCTGATCAGCACCGCCATCATCGACTGCTGCCCAGCGAACGGTGACCCACCGCCACCGCCGGACTTCTCGCCGGGACCGGCCGCCTCCTTGGCCAGCATCTTGGTGACCGCGTCCTCGCCCATGGCGTCGATCCCGAACTGGCTGAACAGTTTCCGCAGGATAGGGTAGGGCAGCTGCTCACCGCTGTCGAGGGCGTCCAGATGCGGACGGACCTCCTTGTCGATGAAGGTCCGCACGGCGTCGCGGATCATCAGATCGGTTTCGGACCATTCGATCATCGTCGTCTCCCGCGCTCAGGGCAGCCGCACGGCGATGTCGTCGATCGCCCACGGCCCTTCGGTCTCGATCGTCTTCACATCGTGCCAGCCGGCCAGCTCGGAGATGGCGCCTCCTTGCACGGCGAACACCTTGCCGGTGATCGGGCACTTGTCCGAGGCCAGATAGGCGACCAGCGGCGAGATATTGGCCGGGCTGAACGCGTCGAACCCGCCGGATTCCTCGGCCGCGGCGGCCTCGGCGGCGAACATCGCGCCCATGCCGGGCGTGGCCAGGGTGAGCCGGGTGCGGGCGATCGGCGCGATCGCGTTGACCCGCACGCCGTAGCGGCCCAGCTCCTCGGCGGCGACCTGGGTGAGCGCGGCGATCCCGGCCTTGGCCGCGCCGTAGTTGGCCTGGCCCGCGTTGGGCAGCGTGACGCCCGAGGCCGACGCGGTGTTCACCACGGCGGCGTTGGGCTGGTTGCCCGCTTTGCTCTGCGCCTTCCAGTAGGCGGCGGCGTGGTGCAGCACGGCGGCATGCCCCTTGAGGTGCACGGCGATCACCGCGTCCCAGTGGGCCTCGTCCATCGCGGCGACGAAGACATCGCGCAGGATGCCCGCGTTGTTGATGACGATGTCGAGCCCGCCGAGCTCACCGACCGCCTGGGCGATCAGGTTCCGCGCGCCGTCCCAGGACGCGACATTGTCGGTATTGGCGACGGCGACACCGCCCGCCGCGACGATCTCGTCGACGACCTGCTGCGCCGGACCGGAGTCGGCGCCCTCGCCGGCATTGCTGCCGCCGAGATCGTTGACCACGACCTTCGCGCCCTCGCGCGCGAACAGCAGCGCGTGCTCGCGGCCGATGCCGCGGCCGGCGCCGGTGATCACGGCGACCTTGCCCGCCAGGGAACTCATGACTGACTCCTTATCTCGGCGAGGCCGTCACTGAGGACGACGTCCTCGCCGCGCACTGTCTCGAAGGCGTAGGTGGTGATGCCGTCGGCGCTGGTCACCGGCCAGATCCGGGTCCGCAGGTCGTCACCGGGGAAGACGAGCTTGGCGAAGCGCACCGCGAAGCGCCGCAGCCGGTGCACATCCGAGCCCGCCGTCGCCGTGAGCACGCCCCACGACGCCATCGCCATGGTGCACAGCCCGTGCGCGATGATGCCGGGCAGTCCGGCGTCCTTGGCGACCTGCTCGTCGAGGTGCAGCGGCATCGGATCGCCCGAGGCGGGCGAGTACCGGAAGGTCTGGTCGTCGTCGACGTGATGCTCGACGACCGCGCACGGTTCACTCGCGCGCAGGCTTTCGTCGAAGCGATGCGCCGGCGCCTGCTCCCCCACCGACTTGCCCGCGTCGATATTGCGGAAGAAGGCGGTGAGGTACTGCTCGTTCACCAGTTCGCCTGCCGCATCCCGGCATTCGACCAGGATGGTGACGGTCGTGCCGGTCGACTTGCTGGTGTAGCCGACCGCCTTGGACCGCGACACCAGCTGCTCACCGGGCCGGATCGGCCGATGGAAGTGGAAGTCCTGCTCGCCGTGCACCACCCGGCCGAAGATGTCCATCGGCGCCACGTCGATGATCGGCATCATCATGGACTCGAACACCGGGACGATGGCGAAGACCGGCGGCGCGACGGTACCGTCGCGGTGCGCCTGGATCGGATCGTTGGTCGCGGCGGCGTAGTCCGCGATCCGGTCCGCGGTGACCGCGAATTCCTCGGCGTCACCCCATTTTTCCAGGCCCGCGTCGTCGAACTCGACGATGCGGCCGGATGCGTGTGCTGTCATTCGAAGCCCCCTACGCCGAGGCCAGCGCGTCGAGCTGGTCGAGGGATTTGTCCAGCTGGGTGCGGCCGTCCTTCTCCACCGCCTTGCCCAGCGCGCCCTTGATCAGCGCGCCTTCGAAGTCGCCGGAGACCAGGATGGTGCTGCCCGCTCCCGACGGCTGGATGTCGAAGGTGAATTCGGTACGGACACCGGCCATTCCGGCGCCGGTGAGGGTCAGCCGGTTCGGTACCTCGACCGCCTTGACCGTCCATTCCATCTTGTTGGCCATGCCGAGCATGACGATCTTGGCGACCAGCGCGGCGCCCTCGGCCAGCACGGCGGGCGGTTCCTCCATGAACTTCTCGTGGATGGTGAACCACTTGTCCCAGGTCTGTGGGTCGGAGACGACCGCCCACAGCGCTTCCGGGGTGGCGGTGACGGTCTTGGTGGCTTCGATGTGTCCCATTGCGGTACTCCTCGTGCTGGTCAGCGCACCGCGCGCTGGTAGGCGGTGACCACGGCGGCGCCGCCGAGGCCGATGTTGTGCTGCAGGGCGGCGGTGACGTCGCCGACCTGGCGTTTGCCCGCGGTGCCGCGCAGCTGCCAGGTGAGCTCGGAGCATTGGGCCAGGCCGGTCGCGCCGAGCGGGTGCCCCTTGGAGATCAGGCCGCCGGAGGGGTTCACCACCCACTTGCCGCCGTAGGTGGTCTGGCCCGCGTCGATCAGCTTCCCGGCCTCGCCCTCGCCGCAGAGTCCGAGGGCCTCGTAGAGCAGCAGCTCGTTGGCGGAGAAGCAGTCGTGCAGCTCGATCACCTGGAAGTCGTCGGCGCCCAGGCCCGCCTGCTCGTAGACCTTCCGCGCGGCAGCGACATTCATGTCGTAGCCGATGAGGTTCTTGGCGGTGCCGTCGAAGGTCGAGGCGTAGTCGGTGGTCATCGCCTGCCCGACGATCTCGACCGCCCGCTCCGACAGATCGTGCCGGTCGACGAACGCCTCGCTGGCGAGGATCGCCGCGCCGGAACCGTCCGAGGTCGGCGAGCACTGGAGCTTGGTGAGCGGGTCGTAGATCATCCGCGAGGCCAGGATGTCGTCGAGCGAATACTCGTCCTGGAACTGCGAATACGGGTTGTTGACCGAGTGCTTGTGGTTCTTGTGGCCGATCTTGGCGAAGTGCTCGGCGGTGGTGCCGTAGCGCTTCATGTGCTCGCGCCCGGCCGCGCCGAACATCCACGGCGCCACCGGGAACAGCACCTCGGAGATCTCCGCCAGTGCCAGCACGTGCTTGGCCATCGGCTGTTCGCGGTCGTCCCAGGTGGAGCCGAGCGAACCGGGCTGCATCTTCTCGAAGCCCAGCGCCAGCGTGCACTCGGCCAGCCCGCCCCGGATCGCCTGCGCCGCCAGATAGAGCGCGGTGGAGCCGGTCGAGCAGTTGTTGTTGACATTGACCACCGGGATGCCGGTCATCCCGAGCTCGTAGACCGCGCGCTGCCCGGAGGTCGACTCGCCGTAGACGTAGCCGACATACGCCTGCTCGACCTCGCGGTAGTCGATGCCGGCGTCGGCCAGGGCCTTGGTGCCCGACTCCCGCGCCATGTCCGGATAGTCCCAGGCCCGGGTGGTTCCGTCGGCCTCCTCGACCAGCTTGCGGCCCGGCTTCTCGAACTTCGTCATCCCTACGCCGACCACATAGACCTTGTTCGTCATCGAACTCCCATCCTCAGGCTTGCGCACAAACATACAGCTCTGCATGTATCTTCACAACGGTTTCCGTGACCCCGGTCACCATCCGCCCGCGTAACAGCGGCGTAACGGTTCGGAAAATTGGTGTCTACATCCATCGAGCACCGTCGGTGAGCCGCCGAATTCGACGGCCGCGTGGATGAGGGAGAGGGAAAATGGCCGGAGCGGACACCGCTGCCAAAGAAACACTCGAGGACTACACGCTGCGTTTCGCCCCGCGGAGCTACCGCAAATGGAGCCCCGCGGTGGTCGGCATCTCCGCCCTCGGCGGCATCGCCTATCTCGCCGATTTCGCGATCGGCGCCAATATCGGAATCGCGCACGGCACCGGAAACGCGCTGATCGGCATCGGTATCTTCGCCGTCGTCGTGATGCTGACCGGATTTCCGCTCGCCTATTACGCGGCGCGCTACAACATCGATCTGGATTTGATCACGCGCGGTAGCGGATTCGGCTACTACGGCTCGGTGATCACCAATATCGTGTTCGCCTCGTTCACCTTCATCTTCTTCGCGCTGGAAGGTTCGATCATGGCCCAGGGCCTGGAATTGGGCCTCGGAATTCCGCTCTGGATGGGCTATCTGGCGTCGACGGTGATCATCTTCCCGCTGGTCATCTACGGCATGAACACCCTGGCCAAGCTGCAGGTGTGGACCACTCCGCTGTGGCTGCTGCTGATGGTGGCGCCGTTCGGCTTCCTGCTGGTGCGCCACCCCGATTCGGTGGGCTCGTTCTTCGCCTACGGCGGCGAGAACGGGGGCGGCGTGAGCGTGTCCGGCGCGCTGCTGGCCGCGGGCGTCTGCCTGTCGCTGATCGCCCAGATCGCCGAGCAGATCGACTACCTGCGGTTCATGCCGCCGCGCACGCCGGAGAACCGGGCCAAGTGGTGGGGCTGGATGCTGCTCGCGGGTCCGGGCTGGGTGCTCTTCGGCGCGGCCAAGCAGGTCGTCGGCCTGTTCCTCGCGGTCTACCTGATCGCCAATCTGCCCGCCGCGCAGGGCATCGCGAACCAGCCGGTGCACCAGTTCCTGGAGATCTACCGCGATATGGTGCCGGGCTGGCTGGCCATGACGCTGGCCGTGGTGCTGGTGGTCATCAGCCAGATCAAGATCAATGTCACCAACGCGTACTCCGGCTCGCTGGCCTGGACCAACTCCTACACCCGGGTGACCAAGACCTACCCCGGTCGCCTGGTGTTCCTGGTGGTGAACCTCGGTGTGGCGCTGGTGCTGATGGAAGCGAACATGTTCGACTTCCTCAACAACATCCTGGGCTTCTACGCCAACTGCGGCATCGCCTGGATCGTCACCGTGGCCACCGACATCGCGGTGAACAAGTACCTGCTGAAGATCTCGCCGAAGGTGCCGGAGTTCCGGCGCGGCATGCTCTACGACTTCAACCCGGTCGGCCTGGTCGGCTTCGGCCTGTCGGCGGTGCTGTCGATCATGACCTTCTTCGGCCTCTTCGGTGAGCTGCTGAAGCCGTACTCACCGCTGGTCGCGGTGCTGGTGGCCTTCGTCGCGACCCCGCTCACCGCGATCGCCACCAAGGGCAAGTACTACCTGCGCCGCGCCGACGACGGCATCGAGCTGCCGATGTTCGACGAGCACGGCAACCCGTCGGGCGACCTGCTGCCGTGCCACGTCACCGGTATGGAGTTCGAGCGCCCGGACATGATCGCCTCGGCGATCCCCGGCCCCGAGGGCGAGATCCAGTACATCAGCTCCCTCGCCCTGTCCACCGACCGCGAAGGCAAGCACCTGCTGCCCCGCCAGCACTGATCGCGCAACCGAAGGCCGTGACGGGCGAACATCTTTCGCCCGTCACGGCCTTCGTCGTGCTCAGAGCAGTTTGCGGACCAGCGGCAGCGGCAGGGTGCGCAGGGCGAAGGCGATCGGGATCCAGGGCCAGTCGGGGACGTAGGCCTTGGCGCGGCGCTTCTCGATGGCGGCGACCATGGCGCGGACGCCGGTCGCGGTGTCGACCATGAACTTCGGCTGGTGCTTGATGCGGTCGTTCATCTCCGAGCGGATGTAGCCGGGGTAGATCACCGAGATGTCGACGCCGGGGACGGCTTCGGCGCGCAGGCCCTCGGCCAGGGCCGCGACGCCCGCCTTCGTGGCGGCGTAGGTGGTCAGGGTCTTGGGCATGCCGCGCAGGCCGGAGATCGAGGAGATCATCACCAGGTGGCCGCGGCCCTGGGCGCGGAAGATCGCCATCGCGGCCTCGGTCTGGGCCAGGGCGGCCAGGAAGTTCACGACGGCCGTCTCGCGATTGGCGGCGTGCTTGCCGGTGCCCAGCGGCGCGCCCTTGCCGAGTCCCGCGTTGACCACGACGCGGTCGATCGCGCCGAATTCCGCGGCGAACTCGTCGAAGACGGCGAACACGGCGGCGTCGTCGGTGACGTCGAGCTGTTTCACCGAGACGGCGCGGTCGGGATGCGCGGCCAGGATCTCGGCGCGCAGTTCGTCGAGGCGTTCGGTGCGCCGGGCGCACAGGCCCAGGTCGTAGCCGAGGGCGGCGAACTGGCGGGCCATCTCCGCGCCGAGGCCGGAGCTGGCGCCGGTGATCACGATGGTGCCCCGGCTCACGACGCTACCGCCGGTGCCGGTAGGGGCTCGATGTGCGATTCCATGCGCTCACGCTAGTCATCCGGTGCCCGTCGACGGAACCTCTCCCCGTGCCCCGGGGTCAGCGGACCCCGCGGCGATCACGGCGGCCGCAGCGGCGCGCAGGTCGACCATGGCGCGACGCCAGCGGCGGTGTGCGCGTTCCGGGTCCGGGACGACGAAATTGGCGACGAGGATGCCGCGCAGCGCGTCCATCGCGGTGTAGGCGAAATCGCGGGCGCCCTTGCGGCGCAGGTCGTCCGGGATCACCTCCGCGACCGCCCGCAGCACCGCGGCGTTGACCAGCGGTTCCACCTCTTCCATCGCCGCGGCCAGCACCGGATCGGTCCGGCCCGCCACCCACAGTTCCACGGTCGCGATGAACAACGGTCCCTGATGCAGGTCCCACAGGAACTCGAGCGCCGCGCCGACCGGATCGTCACCCACCCTGACCTGGGTCATCTCGCTCATCGCGGCGGCGACCCGCCGTTCGGCCAGGTGCTTGATCGCAGCCACGACCAGGTCGTGCTTGGAGCCGAAGTGGTGCACCTGCGCGCCCCTGGTGACGCCGGCGCGCTCGGCGACCCGGGGCGTGGTGGTGCCCGCGTAGCCGTACTCGACCAGGCAGTCGATGGTCGCGTCGAGCAGGCGCACGCGCATCTCGGTGCTGCGCTGTTCCTGCGTCCGGCGCGGCGGCTTGTCGGCTGCGGTGCTGGTCATCGGCCGATCCTACCGCTTACATACAGACCTGTTGGTAAGCGGCAGTCAGCGGTCGCACCGGAATACCGCCGTGGCGACGCCACGCGTGTGCGGCATCGGCACGAGCGGCACCCCGCGCGTCACCGCACAGCGACCAAGCGCGCGGTGTTCGCGGCGATGTCGTCGCCCGCCTGGTTGGCGGCCAGCTCGGCGTGCACCCGGTCGAAGTAGCGGTTGATCTCGGCGTTGGCCGTCTCGTCGTCCCAGCCGAGCAGCGGCGCGATCAGCCGCGCGATCTCCGGCGCGGCCGCGAGCCCGCGATCCGGAACCTCGATGGAGATGCGGGTGCGGCGGGTGAGCAGGTCGTCCAGGTGCAGCGCGCCCTCGTGGGTCACCGCGTAGACGACCTCGGCGGCCAGATAGTCGGGCGCGCCCGGCAGCGGCTGCCGCAGTGCGGGATCGCCGGCGACGAGGTCGAAGATGTCGGTGGCGAGCGAGCCGTAGCGGCCGAGCAGGTGCTCGACGACCTCGACCGGCAGCCCGACCGTGGCCGCCAGTTCGGCTGCCTCGACGAGCATTTCGCGGTAGCCCAGCGCGCCGACGATCGGCAGCCCCGCGGTCGCCGAGGCGGGGATGTCACCGCCGAGGCGCGCGGTGACGGCGTCGACCACGTCGGCGGCCATCACCCGGTAGGTGGTGTACTTGCCGCCCGCGATCACGAACAGGCCGGGCGCGGGCTCGGCGACGGCGTGCTCGCGCGAGAGCTTGGCCGTCTCCTTCGACGCGCCGGTCATCAGCGGCCGCAGCCCGGCGTAGGTGCCGACGATGTCGGCCCTGGTCAGCGGCTCGCGCAGCAGCGCGTTGACGTGGTCGAGGATGTACTGCACGTCGGCGGCGGTGGCGGTGGGGTGGTTCTTGTCCAGTGACCACGCGGTGTCGGTGGTGCCGATGATCCAGTGCTCGGCCCACGGGATCACGAACAGCACGGACTTCTCGGTGCGCATGATCAGGCCGGTGTGCAGGTCCAGCCGGTCGCGCGGGACCAGGATGTGCACGCCCTTGGACATCCGCACGTGGAACGGGAAGTCGACGCCGGTCATCTTGATCATGTCGTCGGTCCACACGCCGGTCGCGCTGATCACGCTGCGGGCCCGGATCGTGTGGGCGACACCGGTTTCCAGGTCGACCACGTGCGCGCCGACGACCTGCGCGCCGTCGCGCACGAGGCCGGTGACCTTCGTGCGGGTCAGCACGGTCGCGCCGTGGTCGGCGGCGGTCCTGGCGATCATCATGGTGTGCCTGGCGTCGTCGACCTGGGCGTCGTAGTAGCGGATCGCGCCGGTCATCGCGTCCGGGCGCAGCGCGGGCGCGAGTTCCAGTGCGCCGGAGCGGGTCAGGTGCTTGTGCATGGGGACGGCCCGCGCGCCACCGAGGGTGTCGTAGAGGGCGACGCCCGCGCCGATGTAGGCGCGCTCCCAGACCCGGTGCTGGAGCGGGAACAGGAACGGCACCGGACGCACCAGGTGCGGCGCGAGCGAGTTCAGCAGCAGCCCACGCTCTTTGAGCGCCTCGCGGACCAGCGCGAAGTCCAGCTGCTCCAGGTAGCGCAGGCCGCCGTGGATGAGCTTGGACGACCGGCTCGAGGTGCCCGCGGCGAAATCGCGGGCCTCCACGAGGGTGACCGAGAGACCACGCGAGGCGGCGTCGAGCGCGGCGCCGGCACCGGTCACGCCGCCGCCGATCACCAGCACGTCGACCTCGTGGTCGCCGAGTGCCGCGATCGCCTTGTCGCGGTAGAGGGAGTCCAGGGGAACGGACACGGCTTGCTCCTTGTCGAGGTGATCGTTCATCAGTCGAGTTCGGCCCAGTCGAGGGTGCGTTCGACGGCCTTGAGCCAGCGGCGGTAGCCGCGCTCGCGCTGCTCGTCGGACCAGGAGGGGAACCAGCGGACGTCTTCGTGCCAGTTCGCGAGCAGTTCGTCGGTGGAGTCCCAGACGCCGACCGCCAGGCCGGCCGCGTAGGCGGCGCCGAGCGCGGTGGTCTCGGCGACGACCGGCCGCGAGACCGGGACACCGAGCAGGTCGGCCTGGATCTGCATGGCCAGCTTGTTCATGGTCACGCCGCCGTCGACGCGCAGCGTCGCCAGCCGCACGCCGGAATCGCGCTGCATCGCCTCGACCACGTCGCGGGTCTGGTAGGCGATGGATTCCAGGGTCGCCCTGGCCAGGTGGGCATTGTTGCTGTAGCGCGAGAGGCCGACCACCGCGCCGCGCGCGTCGGGTCGCCAGTACGGCGCGAACAGCCCGGAGAACGCGGGCACGAAGTACACCCCGCCCGCGTCCTCGACCTGGCCGGCCAGGTCCTCGATCTGCGCGGCGCCCGCGATGATGCCGAGCTGGTCGCGCAGCCACTGCACGGCCGAGCCGGTGACCGCGATCGACCCCTCCAGCGCGTAGACGGGTTTGTCGTCGCCGAACCGGTAGGCCACGGTGGTGAGCAGGCCGTGCGCCGAGCGCACGATGTCGGTACCGGTGTTGAGCATCAGGAAATTGCCGGTGCCGTAGGTGTTCTTGGCCTCGCCCGGCTGGAAACACACCTGCCCGACGCTCGCGGCCTGCTGGTCGCCGAGCACCCCGGCGATCGGGACCGCGCCCTGGAACGGTCCGTCGGGGTCGGTGGTGCCGAAGCCCGCCGGGTTCGACGACGGCGCGATGGCGGGCAGCATCCCACGCGGGATGTCGAAGACGCGCAGCAGTTCGTCGTCCCAGGCCAGCGTCTCGAGGTCCATCAGCATGGTGCGCGAGGCGTTGGTGGGATCCGTGACGTGCATGCCGCCGCGAACACCACCGGTGAGGTTCCAGATCAGCCAGGTGTCGAGGGTGCCGAACAGGGCGTCGCCACGTTCGGCGTCGGCGCGCACGCCCTCGACATTGTCGAGGATCCAGCGCAGCTTGCCGCCGGAGAAGTAGGGCGCGGGCGGGAGTCCGGTGCGCCGGCGGATCAGGTCGGTGTGACCGGCGGCGTCGAGCGCGGCGATGATCCGGTCGGTGCGGGTGTCCTGCCAGACGATGGCGTTGTAGTACGGGCGGCCGGTGTGGCGGTTCCACACGACGGTCGTCTCGCGCTGGTTGGTGACGCCGATCGCGGCCAGGTCGGCGGCGGTGAGGTCGGCCGCGGCGAGCGCGGTCTTGACGACGGTGCGGGTGCGTTCCCAGATCTCGTCGGGGTTGTGTTCGACCCAGCCGGGTCGCGGCATGATCTGCTCGTGTTCGAGCTGATGCCGGGCGACGACGGCGCCGCCGTGGTCGAAAACCATGAAACGCGTCGAGGTCGTGCCCTGGTCGATCGCGCCCACATACCGATTCATCGTGGTCCTTTCGCGCGGGCTCACCGTCGAGCCCGACACCACGCTAGGAACGGCCCGACCGCGCCGCCACGGCTGCCGTTCGACAATGCTGAACGCTCGGGCTGATAGGTTCGGGCGGTGCCGGGTCCGATCCAGTCGATCGAGCGAGCCGCCGCCGTGCTGCGGCTGCTCGCGCGCGGATCGGGACCGATGGCGGTCGGCGAGGTCGCCGCCGCGCTCGACCTGGCCAAACCCACCGCGCACGGCATTCTGCGGACCCTGCTCGGGGTGGGGTTCGTCGACCAGGATCCGGCGACGGGCCGGTATCTGCTCGGGCCCGCGCTGGGTGAGCTCGGCACCGATCACCTCGATGTCAACGAACTGCGCTCGCGGGCGATCCACCGCGCCGACGCGCTCGCGTCGCGGACCGGCGAGTCGGTGCGGATGGCGGTGGCGCGCCCCGCCGGGGTGACGGTGGTGCACCACGTGTTCCGGCCGGACAACACCGAGCAGGTGCTCGCGGTCGGCGAGGTGCTGCCCGCGCACGCCACCGCACTGGGCAAGGTGCTGCTCGCCTACGACGCCGCGACGAATTCCGGTGCGCTGCAATCGTTCACGCACCGCACTATCGTCGACCCGACAGCGCTGGACCGCGCGATCGGCGAGGTCCGGCGGACCGGCTGGGCCGGCGAGGTCGAGGAATACCGCTCCGGCGAGGCTGGCATCGCCGCGCCGATCCGCGCCAGAGGAGGACTGGTGGTCGCCGCCATCGGCATCTCGGGACCGACGGATCGGCTGTGCGACAACCGGTTGCGGATCCGGCCCGCGACCGTGGAACTGGTGCGCGCCGCCGCCCAGGCCGTGCACCGCGATCTCGGCGCGGCACGATGAACGGGAGGCTCCGGTGACGCAACGGTATGTGCTCGCCCTCGACCAGGGCACCACCTCCACCCGCTGCATCGTCTTCGATCGGCACGCCAGGCTGGCCGGGCTGGCCCAGCGGACCCACCGTCAGCGCTATCCGCGCTCGGGGTGGGTCGAGCAGGACGCGCTGGAGATCTGGCGGACGGTCGAGAAGATCGTGCCCGCGGCGCTGCGCGATGCCGGGATCACCGTCGAGCAGGTAGCGGCGATCGGGATCGCCAATCAGCGCGAGACCACCGTGGTGTGGGATCGCGTGACTGGGATACCGGTGCGGCCCGCCATCGTCTGGCAGGACATCCGCACCGAGGAACTCGTCGAGCGGTTCCGGGAAATGCCCGGCGCGCACCGGATCACGGAGCTGAGCGGGCTGCCGCTGGCCACCTACTTCGCCGCGCCCCGGCTGCGCTGGCTGCTCGACCACGTCGACGGACTGCGGGCGCGGGCCGAACGCGGCGAGGTGCTGTTCGGGACCATGGAGTCCTGGCTGATCTGGAACCTCACCGGCGCGCACGTCACCGATGTCACCAATGCCGGGCGCACGTTGCTGATGAACCTGGCGACCCGGCAGTGGGACGCGGAACTGTTGCGGTTCTTCGACATTCCGCGCGCCATGCTCCCCCGCATCGAACCATCGACCGGCGATTTCGGGACCGCCCGCACGGTCGCGCCCGGCGTCCGGATCGGCGCCGCCCTCGGCGACCAGCACGCCGCGCTGTTCGGCCAGACCTGCTTCGCGCCCGGCGAGACCGAATGCACCTACGGCACCGGCGGATTCCTGATGATGAACACCGGCGCCGAACTGATCCGCTCCCGGCACGGGCTGCTCACCACCATCGGCTACCAGGTCGGTCCCGACCCGGTGTACGCGCTGGAGGGCCCGATCGCGGTCACCGGATCGCTGGTGCAGTGGCTGCGCGACATCGTCGGCCTGATCGCCACCGCGCCCGAGATCGAGACCCTCGCGAGCACCGTCGACGACAACGGCGGCTGCTACCTGGTCCCCGCCTTCTCCGGGCTCTACGCACCGCACTGGCGCAGCGACGCGCGCGGGCTGCTGATCGGGCTGACCTCCTACGTCACCAAGGGCCACCTGGCGCGCGCGGTGCTCGAGGCCACGGCCTGGCAGACCCGCGATGTCGTCGAGGCGATGAACGCCGACGCCGGACTGCGGGCGACATCGCTGCGGGTGGCCGGCGGGATGGCGGCGAACAATCTGCTCATGCAGATCATCGCCGACGTCCTGGGCGTTCCGGTGATGCGTCCGCTGGTGACCGAGACGGTCTCGCTCGGCGCGGCCTACGCGGCCGGGCTCGCCGTCGGGTACTGGCCGGATCTGCAAGGGCTGCGGCGCAATTGGCGGGTGGCGGCGCAGTGGGTGCCGCAGGCCGAGCGCGCCGTGCGCGACGAGGAGTACGAGCGGTGGCAGCGGGCGGTGCAGCTCAGCGTCGGCTGGGCTCGGCCGGCGGGCGGTACGTCGGCCGAGCGATAGCCCCGCACGATCCCGACCGGTCGTTCACGAATACGGACGTGGACTCAGCCCAGGATCGAGACGGCCACCCGGCCCGCGTCGCGCAGGCGGGTGGCGGAATTGGGCGCGCGCTCGAGCACCCAGACGCCCTGGAAGAAGACGACCAGGAAGCGGGCCATGGCCCTGGTGTCCGCGTCGGGCAGCAGTTCCTCCTGCGCGCGGGCGCGCGACAGCGCGGAGAACAGCGCCGTTTCGGTGCGCGCCCAGCTGGATTCGACCAGCCGGGCGACATCGGCGTCGCGGGCGGCGAGCTCGACCGCGGCGGTGGTCACCAGGCAGCCGAGGAATCTGTCCGGCGCGCAGGACTCACGCACGACCCGGTCGACCAGCTCGCGGATCGCGGGCAGCGCCGGTCCTGGCTGGGCCAGGACCGCGGTGATCATCTCGTCGACGCGTTCCAGGTGGCGTTGCAGCGCCATCATGAACAGTTCGTGTTTGCTGCCGAACGTGGCGTAGATACAGCCCCTGGCGATGCCGAGATGCTCGATCAGATCCGCGATCGAGGTCGTCTCGTAGCCGCGCTGCCAGAACAGCTCCAGCGCGCGGTCCAGGACCACATCGGGGTCGAATTCTTTGGTACGCGCCACTTTCCGAGCATACCAACGTCTATTGCGACCGATTGGTCATATATGCGAGACTGCGAGTCCCGCATTGCCTGTCCGCGGCGGGTTCGTGCGCGCACTCGCCGCCGGGGCGGTCGGCGAGTGCGCGACGCGCGTCAGCCCAGTGCCGCGAGGGCGTCGACCTCGAACAGCATGCCGGGCAGTGCGAGCGCGGCGACCCCGAGCAGAGTCTGCGCGGGTGGACGGTCACCCCAGATCTCGGCGATCTTGGCGCCGAGCACCTGCAACTTGTCCAGGTCGTGGTCGACGATGAACGTGCGCAGCTGCGCGACGTCGGCGTAGTCCGCGCCCGCGGACCGCAGGGCGATCCCCAGATTCACGAACGCCCGGTCCACCTGCTCACCGAAATCGGTGCTGGTGGTGTGCCCTTCGGCATCGGAGTCGTACTGCCCCGCGATGACGACCAGTTCACCGGTCACCCGCGCGACATGGCTGTACCCGAACCCCGTCGGATCGTGCAGCTCGGACGGGTTGCTGATCACTACTGACATGACACCTTCTCCTCTTGCCGAATGTTGCGCACCGAGAAGACGATGTGGCGGGCCGAAGTGTGACACCACGCTTGTGGGGGCGTCAGTCGAAGAGTTCTTCTGCCCGCGTGGCGGTTACGGCCTGCACCAACCAGGCGTTGAGCTGATCGATATCGGTGCATTCGGCGAGCGTGGTGCGTTGCGCCACGGACAGCTCGAGCCCGCGGGCGGTCAGCACGGTGCGAACGGCATGGGCGGCTTCCTCCGCGCGCCCTTCTTCGCGCCCTTCTTCTCGGCCTTCTTCACGACCTTTGGCCACATATTTGGTGGCGATGCGGCCACGGTATTCGGGAGAGCTCTTCACAAGTTCCTCCAGACGTCGGCTCGCCGCAACGGTCAACTCGTCGTCGACCAGATCAAGGTACATTTTCACACGTTCATCGTCGGTTTTCATCAGCCCGGCGAGAAAGGCCGAGAGCACCCCGTCCATGTGCGGACCGGCCCCGTGCGCGATCGCCGACAGCGTCGCGCGTTCTGGACTCCGGCGGGCTTCGTCGGGATCGGTCACGATGGGAAACCGGTCGGGTCCGAGCACCCGCGGGTGGATGACCGACCCGTTGGGATCGAGTTCGATCGGACTCGAGGCCCACTTCGCGACCTGTCGGCTGGGCGTCACCACCAGCAACACGGCTTGGCAGTGCAAGCGTGATCGCAGCGTGGTGACGTAGACGGGCCATTTCCAGCGCCGATCGTCCTTGCAGCTCAGCTGGACCTCGACGCACACGCCGAGGACCGGCCGATTTCGGTCATCGCAGGTGCTGAGCGCGAAATCGCCGCGATACTCCTTGGGCCCGATGTCGGTGAAGTCGCACGGCTCCGCCCGCATCTCGGCTTGCTCGGGCAGCCGCATTCCGAATTGTTCGACCAGCAGCGACGGAGCCAGGGTGATGTCTGTGCGGAAGAGGTCAAGCAAGCCTTCGTGCAGGTAGCTCGGCATGCAGCGCACCGTATAGCCGAGGAGCGGAGGGCCGAAATCGGTACGGCGTGTTGTGCACAACGCCGGAGTGGGAGTTCGAGCCGCGGTCAGGACGAGCGGCGGGCCGCCCAGACGGTGATGGTGAAGAGGGCGACGCCGAGGGTTGCCAGGAGGGCGCCGACGGCGGCGGGGGCGGTGTAGCCGAGGCCGGCGGCGATGACGAGGCCGCCGAGCCAGGCGCCCGCGGCGTTGGCGATGTTGAGGGCGGCGTGGTTGAGGGCGGCGGCGAGGGTCTGGGCGTCGGCGGCGACGTCCATCAGGCGGGTCTGCAGGCCGGGGGCCAGGGCCGCGCCGGACGCGCCGACCAGGAAGGCGCCGATCGAGGCGGTGATCGGGTTGTGCGCGGCCAGGACGAAGCCGGCCAGGATGACCACCATCGCGATCATCCCGACGAAGATGGAGCGGTCGACGCCGCGATCGGCCAGCACGCCGCCGGCGATGTTGCCCGCCACCATGCCGAGGCCGAACAGGGCCAGCACGATCGGGACGGTGCCGATCGCCATGCCCGCCACGTCGGTCATGGTGGTGGCGATGTAGGTGTAGACGGCGAACATGCCGCCGAAGCCGATCGCGCCGACGGCCAGGGTGAGCAGCACCTGCGGGCGGCGCAGCGCGCCGAGTTCGGTCAGCGGGTTGGTGACCTTCATACCGGTCAGGCTGGGCACGAACCGCCACAGCGCCGCCACCGTGGCCACGCCGATCACGGCGACCACGACGTAGGCGTCCCGCCAGCCCAGATGCTGACCGAGCCAGGTCGCGCCCGGCACCCCGATCACGTTCGCCACGCTCAGCCCGAGCATCACCGCCGCCACCGCCTTGGCCCGCTGCCCGACCGGCGCGAGGGTGGCCGCCGCCAGCGAGGCGACACCGAAGTACGCGCCGTGCGGCAGACCGGAGACGAACCGGGCCGCCACCAGCGTGCCGAAGGTCGGGGCGAGCACCGTCGCCGCGTTGCCCACGGTGAACGCGGCCATCAGCGCGATCAGCAGCTTCTTGCGCGGCACCCGGGCGCACAGCGCCGCGATCAGCGGCGCCCCGACCACCACCCCCAGCGCGTACGCCGACACCGCGTGCCCGGCCGTCGGCTCGGAGATATCGAAGTCGGCCGCGATATTCGGCAGCAGCCCCATGGTCACGAACTCGGTCGTCCCGATCCCGAACCCACCCAGCGCGAGCGCCAGCATCGCGGGCACATGCCAGCTCGTACGCGGCGTCTCGACGATACCGGGCGCGGAAACGGAAGAAGTCACGCCTCCATGCAACGGGCCCCACTCCCCGATCGCTACCCGAGCCGAACGTGAGTTATCCCACCCGCCTGGCTCACGCCCCGCCGAGCTCGCCCGCCCGGACCCGATCGAGGCCGGTCTCGGTACCGAGTTCGCGGCGACGATCGGCATTGGCGCGATAGAACTGGAGCAGGTGGTAGAGCAGGGCAGGGTCGATCCGGTGCGCGGTCGCGTTCACCCGGATCTGCCCGGCCGTGGCGCCGCCGCGCCGCACCAGTCGGGTGCGCCGGACCGTGACGAGGTCGCGCGAGTGGACCACGACCACCCGATGACGGTTCTCCTCCGTGGGCACGATGGCGGCGATGTCGTCCCAGCCGGTGGTCTGGTGGATGAATCCGGACTCGACGGCGAGACCCTCGGGTCCGAGGCGCACCCCGAGCCGATATCGCAGCCAGTTGGCGATCGCCCAGCCGCCGTAAGCACCGAGCAAGCTCAGCGCCAGGGCGGCCAGGAGTACGCCGTAGTTCCACACGTGGTCGAGTTCGCGGGCCGGTTCCCGAATCGTGAGGACGAGCACGAGCACGCAGGCCGTCCACACGCTCGCCCCGAGCACGACGCCGAGCGCGGCGATCATGGTGCTCCGCCGAGTGGGGAGGTACATCGCCGGTTCCTGCGTGATGGTCATTCGAGGCACGCGACGCCGCCGCACCCGCAGGAACACGGGCAGCACGAACAACCCGGACCCACACATCAGGGCTCCCGCCCCACAGAACACGGCCAGCAGCGGATCGGACTCGTCGACCGCCGAGAAGACGCCCGACACGAACAGCAAAGTCCCCGGTACGAAGAACCCCGCGATCACGGCGGCCATCGGATAACCGGGCCGCTCGGACCCGAAGCCCGCAGGCCAGGGCAACAGATCACGATCCACGATCCCCCCTCGACAACGAACGACCCGATGAGTTGATCACGACGGAAAAGGCGCTCGCATCGGGTTCGATGCGAGCGCCGTTCTCAGCCGGGCGGGTTGCGCGGGTCGGCGCGGAACCGCGGCGGTGGCACTTGAGCGCGCGGGGCAGGGTGTCGTCGCG
>NZ_JBFAHQ010000009.1:0-197882 GCF_040654235.1 Nocardia sp. NPDC050718
CGGCGAACTGCATCGAGACACCGTGCTGATCGGTCCAGCCCCACGGGACCTCCGCGGGCGTGGCCGGATGGCCGAGGATCGACAGCGCGGCGGCCGCACCGGCGGTCATCGCGGAGTTCCAGTGCTGGCCGCGTTCGAATTCGCCACGCAGCGGATGGAATCCGGTGGTGGCGTCGCCCGCGGCGAACACCCCCGCCGCCGAGGTGCGGTAGTGCTGGTCGATGACGATGCCGTCGTTGACGGCGATCCCGGCGGCCTCGGCCAGTGCCGTCTCCGGGACCGAGCCGACGGCGACGAGCGCGGCGGCGGCCGACCAGGTGCGCCCGTCGGCGGCGGTGGCGGTGACGCCGTCACCGGCGTCGACCAGCTGGGTGGTCAGCACGTCGTTCGCCACCACGACACCGTGTTCCTCGTGGATCCGCCGCATCAGGTCCGACACCACCGCCGGGACCACCCGATCCATCAGCGCGGGACCGGCATTGAGCAGGGTCACCCGGGCGCCCAGGCCCCGGACGGTGGCGGCGACCTCGCAGCCGATCAGCCCACCGCCGATGATCAGGAGCGAGCCGCCCGCGGTGATCGCCGCCTGGAGCGCGGCGATGTCGGCGCGGGTGCGCAGCGTGTGCACCCGGGTCGACGCGGTGTCGATCGCCCGCGCGCGGGCGCCGGTGGCCAGCAGCAGGCTGTCGTAGCCGAGCACCTCGCCGGTGCCCAATCGCACGGTCGCACGGTCGGTGTCGACGGACTCGACGCCGAACG
Source organism: Nocardia sp. NPDC050718 (assembly GCF_040654235.1). Classification (NCBI taxonomy): domain Bacteria; kingdom Bacillati; phylum Actinomycetota; class Actinomycetes; order Mycobacteriales; family Nocardiaceae; genus Nocardia; species Nocardia sp. NPDC050718. Next base: position 760 of record NZ_JBFAHQ010000009.1, read on the forward strand.
CGGGACGCAGATCGATCCGGTTGTCGACCCAGAACTTCACCGGCTTGAGCACCGTGCGATCGAACGAACCGGTGCCCGCCAGCAGTTCCTTCGATACCGCGGGCCTGCGATAGGGCAGGTCGGGCTCGTCGCCGACCAGGACGATCTCTCCCGCGTAGCCCTCGCGGCGCAACGTCTGGGCCGCGGTGGCACCGGCGACGCCGGTGCCGACGATGACGATCCGGCCGCTCATCCGCGACTCACCTCGAGCATCTCGAAGTCGGCCTTGGCGGCGCCGCAGTCCGGGCACGACCAGTCGTCGGGGATGTCGTCCCAGCGGGTGCCCGGCTCGATGCCGTCCTCGGGCCAGCCCAGCGCCTCGTCGTATTCGAAACCGCATTGCACGCAACGGAACAGCTTGTAGTCGCTCATCGCGACACCTCCTCGCTCGGGGCGAAGTCGAGCTTCTCGCGGACCCCGCAGTCCGGGCAGCACCAGTCGTCGGGGATGGCCGACCAGGCGGTGCCCGCCGGGAAACCCTCGCGGGGCGCGCCGGCGCTCTCGTCGTAGCGGTAGTCGCAGACCGGACAGGTGTAGGCGGCCATCAGCGCGCTCCGTACTTCGCCAGGACCTTGTCCCGCTTGGCGGGCTGGATGTTCACCCGGGTGATGTCACCGTCGTAGTGCGCGAGCACGCGCGGGTCCATCACCTTGCGCCACAGCGGCGTCAGGTAGGCCAGGCCGATCAGGCTGGCGTAACCGCTGGGCAGTTCGGGCGCGCCATCCATGTGCCGCAGCGTCTGGTAGCGCCGGGTCGGGTTGGCGTGGTGATCGCTGTGCCGCTGCAGGTGGTACAGGAAGATGTTGGTGACGATGTGGTCGGAGTTCCAGCTGTGCTCGGGGGTGCAGCGCTCGTAGCGGCCCGAGGCGGTCTTCTGCCGGAGCAGGCCGTAGTGCTCGAGGTAGTTCACCGTCTCCAGCAGCGAGAAGCCGTACACGGCCTGGATCAGCAGGAACGGCAGGATCACCGGGCCGAACACCGCGACCAGCGCCACCCACAGCACTACCGTCATCAGCCAGGCGTTGAGCACGTCGTTGTGAATCGTGAACGGCCCCTTGCCGAGTCGCTCGAGGCGGGTGCGCTCGAGCTCCCAGGCCGAGACCAGGCTGCCCCACACGCTGCGCGGCAGGAAGGTCCAGAACGACTCGCCGAAGCGGGCGCTGGCCGGGTCCTCCGGGGTGGACACCCGTACGTGGTGACCGCGATTGTGCTCGATGTAGAAGTGGCCGTACCCGGTCTGCGCGAGGGTGATCTTCGACAGCCAGCGCTCCAGCTCGTCCTTCTTGTGCCCGAGCTCGTGGGCGGTGTTGATGCCGATGCCACCCATCGCGCCGATGGTGAAGGCGAGGCCGATCTTGGACACCAGGCCCAGACCACCCTCGATGCCGAGCCAGGACAGGTTCTGCGCCGACCACAGGTAGCAGGCGAACACCAGGCTGACCAGCTGCAGCGGGATGTAGGCGTAGGTGCAGTACCGGTAGTACTTGTCGTTCTCCAGCCGCTCCATCATCTCCTCCGGCGGGTTCTTCCCGTCGGGGCCGAAGAAGCGATCCAGGATCGGCAGCAGCACGTAGACCAGCAGCGGCCCGAGCCACCACCAGACCGGCGCGACCGCGGTCCAGCCCAGCTGGTTGAACGTCCACACGAAGGCGACGGCCAGCAGTGTCGCGCTGGGCGCGATCAGGCCGAACAGCCAGAGGTAACGCTTGGGGTCACGCCAGTGCAGGACCGCCGTCGACCCTTCGTGGTCGTCGATACGAGATGTCGTCATTGTCATTCTCCTGATCGCCGAGACACAGGCTCGGTTGTTGCCGTCTTCGTTTACAACATAGCGCAATGTGTTCTCAGTGAATACACTGTTGGAGTATTTGTCAATGAACGAGCAGATTCGATAGCACATGTACGATGATCGAGTGGCCGAATCGCCGAACTTCCACGCCGAGATGCGTCTGCTGTTGCGTGACCGCATGCTCGATGCCGCCCGCACCATGGTCGTCACCGAAGGGTGGGGCGCGGTCAACATGTCGCGCGTGGCCAAGGAGGTCGGCATCAGCAGGCCGGTCCTGTACAAGGAGATCGGCACCAAGCAGGCGCTCGCCGACGCCCTGATCGAGCGCGAACTGGGCGTCTACCTGGCCGGCATCGCCGAGACACTGGCCGACCATCCGACCGACCCCATCGCGGGCATGACCGCCGCCGCGGAGTACGCGCTGCGCAACGCCGGGGACAACACCCTGATCAAGGCCGTGCTCGCGGCGCGGACCGACGGTGACACCGCCCTGCTGCCCGCGCTGATGAGCGACCCGGAGCCGGTCCTCGGCCGCGCGGTCGCCACGCTCACCGGGACCGTGCGCCAGCACTACCGGCTCGACGAACTGTCCGACGACGAGCTGACCTCGTTCGTCGAGATCATGGTCCGGCTGACGCTGAGTCATCTGTTCCAGCCGACCGGCAGCGTCGACCGCGCGGTGGCGCAGATCGGCGCTGTCCTGGCCGGGGTACTGCCCGTCGCCTGACGACGACGGGCAGCGGGCCTCACAGCCGCGCGTTCACCTGACCGGTGGCGTTCGCGAAGGCCCAGCTGTAGGCGCCGTGCGCCGTGGGGAACACCCCGCCCGCGCACACGGGATCGCCCGCGGTGCAGTAGTTCGCGGTGCGATCGGCGTACAACGGCGCGACCGTGCCGCCGACGAGCCGCAGCGGGTCACCGAACAGCAGCACCGCCACCACGCGTGAGGACACCTCCGGGGGCAGCACCCACATCCCGGGCAGGATCATCATCGCCGGCGAACCGAGCACACCGTGCGCGACCGCCGCGCCCTGCGAGTAACCGACGAGCACGAACCGCTGATCGGGGCAGGCCGCGGCCTGGGCGAGCACATGCGTCGTCATCGCCCGGGTGCCGTCGCTGACCGAGGAGGGCACCAGCAGATCCGCGGGGTATTCGACCCGGTGGGCGGTGGTGTCGACCGGTAGCTGCGCACTCAGCACCGCGTAGAGCGGATCGCCGACCACGGCGCCGAGATAGCCGGGTTCCTGTGTGCCACGGGCGACTACGACGTCGAGCGTGGCGCAACTCTGCGCGAACGCCGTCAGTCCCGGTGACATCGCTGTCCCGATCCCCGCGGCCAGTAGCAACACCGACAGCACTCGGGCTGTCCGTCGTGCGACGTTACGAATTACCTTCCGATTGGTCATGGCACCCACCCACTCACGCCGTTGTGAGAAATAGAGATGAGCGATCACCGTCCACCACAACGGTATTCGGTGCGCTCAGGGATGGGATACCCGCTGACCTGCATCGACTCGATCCGAAGTCGGCATCTCTTGCGCCACGGTCGGGTCTCGGATCATCCTGCGGCACAAGGCCGCAGGCTAATCAGTGCTTCTTCGGCTTTTTCTTCTTCTTGGGCTTGTCGTGGTCGGGCTCCCATTCGTAGCCGGGGACGCCGCGCTCGCAGTAGGAGTTCTCGACGAGGACATCGCCCTGGTCACGCTCGCACCACCGCTCCGACCGCGAGCAGGAGGTGACGCCGAGACCGGCGAGCACCGTGAACACCAGCAGCGCGGCACCGGTACGGGTTCGGACTTTCATGGATTCCCAGACCTCTCTCGAACGAAACGCCGCTGGTCAGGGCATTTTCCAAGACTTACCCCCGGCCACCGACGCACCAATGCTACGTTCCGTGGATGTCGAGCACAGTGTCAGAGCCCACCGACGACTTCACCCCCGACGCGATCGTCGTCGGCGCAGGCCTCGCCGGCCTGGTCGCCACGCACGAGCTGGTCCTGGCCGGCCGCAAGGTCCTGGTCGTCGAGCAGGAGAACCGCGCCAACCTCGGTGGCCAGGCCTTCTGGTCGCTGGGCGGGTTGTTCTTCGTCGACAGCCCCGAGCAGCGCAGGCTCGGTATCAAGGATTCCTATGAACTGGCGCTGCAGGATTGGCTCGGCTCGGCCGGTTTCGACCGCGAAGACGAGGACCGGATGGCGCGGCAGTGGGCGCAGGCCTACGTCCGGTTCGCCACCGACGAGAAGCGGGATTACCTGCACGCCTTGGGTCTTCGGGTCACCCCGCTGGTCGGCTGGGCCGAGCGGGGCGGCGGGCTGGCCGACGGGCACGGCAACTCCGTCCCCCGGTTCCATCTCACCTGGGGCACCGGCCCCGAGGTGCTGCGGGTCTTCCTCGAGCCCGTGCTCGCCGGCGAGGCCCGCGGCCTGGTGCGCTTCGCGTTCCGGCACCGGGTCGACGAGCTGATCGTCGCCGACGGCGCCGTCACCGGGATCACGGGCAGCGTGCTGGCCCCCAGCGACACCGAGCGCGGCGTGGCCTCGAACCGGGACACGGTGGGCGAGTTCACCTTCCACGCGCCTGCGGTGCTGGTGAGTTCGGGCGGCATCGGGCACGCGCACGAGCTGATCCGCCGCAACTGGCCCACCGACCGGCTCGGCCCGTGCCCGGAGACGCTGATCTCCGGTGTGCCCGCCTATGTCGACGGCCGGATGCTCGGCATCTCGGAGCAGGCGGGCGCCGCGCTGGTGAACCGGGACCGGATGTGGCACTACACCGAGGGCATCAACAACTGGGATCCGGTCTGGCCCGATCACGCGATCCGGATCATTCCCGGCCCGTCGTCGATGTGGTTCGACGCCGACGGAATCCGCATGCCCGCACCGTGTTTCCCCGGTTTCGACACCAACGAGACCATGCGCCGGATCCTGGCGACCGGCCACGACTACTCCTGGTTCGTGCTCGACCAGACGATCATCGAGAAGGAGTTCGCGCTCTCGGGCTCGGAGCAGAATCCCGACATCACCGGCAAGGACCTCAAGCTCACCCTGCGCAGCCGGGTCGCCAAGGGCGCGCCGGGACCGGTGGAGGCGTTCAAGCAGCACGGCGTGGACTTCGTGGTCGCGAACTCGCTGACCGAGCTCGTCGACGGGATGAACGCGATCGCCCGCGGACCGAAGCTGGACGCCGCCGTGCTGGAACGCCAGATCGTCGCCAGGGACCGCGAGGTCACCAATCCGTACACCAAGGACGCGCAGGTGTCCGCGATCAACAACGCGCGCAAGTACTTCGGCGACAAGGCGGGGCGCGTGGTCAAGCCGCACCGGATTCTCGATCCGGCGCACGGCCCGCTCATCGCGGTGCGGCTGAACATCCTGACCCGCAAGACGCTGGGCGGCTTGCAGACCGATCTGGACTCCCGGGTGCTGCGTCCGGACGGCGAGGTGTTCCCCGGGCTGTTCGCCGCCGGTGAGGTCGCCGGTTTCGGCGGTGGCGGCGTGCACGGCTACAACGCGCTCGAGGGCACATTCCTCGGCGGGTGCATCTTCTCCGGCCGCGCGGCGGGCCGCGCGATGGCGCGGGGCTGAGATCCGGTCAGAGGGGGCGGCCGTGCCGGGGACCCAGGGCACGCGCCGCTTCCTTGGCCACCTCGGCCAGCGCGCGGGCGAGCCGCGCGGTGTCGAGGGCGCTGCGGTCGCCCTGCACCGTGCCCGACAACGAGATCGCGGCCAGCGCGACACCGCGGCCGCGGATCGGCACCGCTACGCAGCCGACGCCGGGCAGCGATTCCTCGGAATCCACGGCCACGCCCTGCCGATTGCGGATCCGGGCCAGTTCCCGGTGCAGTTCGGCGCGATCGATGATGGTCCTGGCGGTGCGCGGCGTGGTGACCCCGCGCAGCGAGGCCTCCGCGATACCCGGTTCGAGCGTGGCCAGCAGCGCCTTGCCGACCGCCGTACAGTGCGCGGGCAACCGCCCGCCGACGCGGGTGGGGATGGCGACCTGGCTGCGGCCGCCTGCCCGGTCCAGGAACAGCACCTCACGCCCGTCGAGCACGGCGAGATGCCCGATCAGGCCGGTGCGCTGGCTCAGGTCGTAGAGCAGCGGGCCGACGACCTCGCGCAGCTCGTTGTGCTCGGCGGCCAGCCCGCCCAGTTCCAGCACCCGCAGCCCGAGCCGGTAGCCGCCGGGGGTGTGCGCGAGCCAGCGCAGCCGGATCATCTGGTCGAGGATGCGGTGCACCGTGGAGCGCGGTAGTCCGGTGCGCTCGGCCAGGCCGAGCAGCGTGAGCGTGGGGGTGGTCGCGTCGAACGCGTCGAGGATCAGCGTCATCCGCTCGATCATCGACGTCGGCGGCGCACCGGCGGCCCGGCCCGCTCCGGTCCACAGGTCCTCCGGCGCCGGCTCGGTCACGATCTCGACCGTCATTGATCCAACCTCCACAGTGTGTAGCGGATACAGACTAGAGCCGTCCGTGTCGCTTACGCACCATTTCGCTGTACCGAGCGGTTCATCGGGGCCTCGGCCCGCGGTCAGCCCGAGTGGAGCGAGCGGGTGGCGGCCAGGGTCGCGGCGATCTCGGCGACCGCGCGGGCGGCCGCGGACTCCGGGGCCGTGTGGGTGAACGGGGCGCCGTCGTCACCCGCCGCGCACACGCCGGGGTCGAACGGGATCCGGCCGAGCACGGGACAGTAGGTGTCGAGGAGTCCGCTCAGCGCCCGGCTGACGGCGGTGGCACCGCCCACGCCGAACAGGGTGTGCCTGGTGCCGTCGGGGGTGTCGTACCAGGACATGTTCTCGATGATGCCCGCGACCCGCTGCCCGGTCTTGGCGGCGACGGCCCCCGCCCGCTCGGCGATCCGGGCCGCGGTGCGCTGGGGGGTGGTGACGACCAGGAGTTGCGCGGCGGGCAGCAGCTGGGCGAGGGAGATCGCGATGTCACCGGTGCCGGGCGGCATATCGATCAGCAGGACGTCGAGCTCACCCCAGTCGACGTCGTGCACCAACTGCCGCAGCGCGTGATGCAGCATCGGGCCCCGCCACACGATCGGCGCGTTGTCCTCGGCGAACATCCCGACCGAGAGCACCCGGATACCGAAGACGGTGGGTGGCACCATCCTTCGCTCCACCAGCGTCGGTCCGGTGGTGATGCCGAGCATGGCGGGGATGGAGTGCCCGTGCACATCGGCGTCCATGAGGCCGACGCGCAGGCCACGCGCGGCGAGGGCGACCGCCAGATTCACGGTGACACTGGACTTTCCGACGCCGCCTTTCCCGGAGACGACGCAGTACACCGTCGTCGGGGAGTCCGGGGCGGTGAGGGCGGTGCCGCCCGGTCCCGCGGTCGGAGAATTGAGCAAGCGCATGGGTGTGCCCTTCATCGGCCGAGACTGGCGCGCAGCATCTCCGCGCGTTCGACGACTTTGACCCGCTCCCGGCCTTCGGGCACGCCCAGCGCGCGTTCGTGCGCGTCGAGGCGGTACCAGCCGGTCCAGGTGGTGAACGGAATGCCCGCGCCGGTGAGGAATTCGAGGACGGCGCCGGGATCGGGACGAGCCGGGCGAGCCAGTGCGGGCCGGTCGTCGAGCAGGCAGGCGACGGTCTCGTTGGCATCGCCCTTGGTGTGGCCGATGAGGCCGACCGGGCCGCGCTTGATCCAGCCGGTCACGTATACGCCGGGCAGCGGCCCGTCGTCGGCGAGTACCCGGCCCGCCGCGTTGGGGACGGTGCCGGTGTCCTCGTCGAACGGGATGTCGGCCACTGCGCCGGAGCGGTAGCCGACGGCGCGGTAGATGGCCTGCACGTCCCACTGCTTGAACTCGCTGGTGCCCTTGACATTGCCGGTGCCGTCGAGCTGGGTGCGCTCGGTCTTCAGACCGACGACCTTGCCGTCCTCGCCGATGACCTCGGCCGGGGACTCGAAGAAGTGCAGGAACAGCTTGTGCGGGCGGTTGCCCTGATCGCGGATCGCCCACTGCTCGAGGGTGTTGGCGACCATGTCGACCTGCTTGGAGTTGCGGCGCGCGGCCTCGGAGCCCTCGTCGTAGTCGATGTCCTCGGGATCGACGATGACCTCGATCGTCGGCGAGTGGTCGAGCTCGCGCAGCTCGAGCGGGGTGAACTTGGCTTGGGCGGGACCACGACGGCCGAAGACGTGGACCTCGACGGCCTTGTTGGCCTTCAAACCCTTGTAGACGTTCGGCGGGATCTCCGTGGGCAGCAGTTCGTCACCGGTCTTGGCCAGTACACGGGCCACGTCGAGGGCGACGTTGCCGACACCGAGGACGGCGACCTTCTCCGCCTCCAGCGGCCACGAACGCGGCACGTCGGGGTGCCCGTCGTACCAGGACACGAAGTCGGCGGCACCGTAGGAGCCGTCGAGGTCGATGCCCGGGATGGGCAGGGCGCGGTCGGCGTTGGCGCCGGTGGAGAAGATGACCGCGTCGTAGAACTGACGCAGGTCGTCGAGGGTGATGTCGGTGCCGTAGTCGATGTTGCCGAGCAGGCGCACCTGGTCCTTGTCGAGGACCTTGTGCAGGGCGGTGATGATGCCCTTGATGCGCGGGTGGTCGGGCGCGACGCCGTAGCGGATCAGGCCGAAGGGCGCGGGCATGCGCTCGTAGAGGTCGATGCTGACATCGGCATCGGACTTCATCAATGCGTCGGCGGCGTAGATACCGGCCGGTCCCGCCCCGATGATCGCCACGCGCAGTGGATGACGCGCGGCCGTCATTTCCGGTACTCCGCGACGAAGGGCGTGTCCACGCCGAGATCACCCACCGCGGCGGCGCTGCCCGGTGATCCGAGCGCGGCGTCGCGACCGGGCAGCGGCAGGTCGAAGAAGGCGGCATTCGCCGCGACGAAGCCCTCCTGGCCCGCCGGGACGTCCTCGGCGAGCGAGATCGCCTCGACCGGGCAGACCGGTTCGCACGCACCGCAGTCCACGCACTCGGTGGGATGGATGTAGGCCATCCGGTCACCGGTGTAGATGCAGTCGACCGGGCATTCCTCCACGCAGGCGCGGTCGAGCACGTCCACGCAGGCGGCTCCGACGACGAAGCTCATGGCTGTAGTTCCTTCTCGTTCGGCTCGCCGAGCGCGGCGAGGATTTCGTAACGCAGACGGGCGAATTCGGGCTCGAATCGGGCGCCCGGCGCGCGGGGCGCGTCGATCTCGATCACCCGCTGGATACGGGCCGGGCGCGGGGTGAGCAGCACGATGCGGTCGGCCAGCAGCAGTGCCTCGTCGACGTCGTGGGTGACGAACAGAACCGTGGTCCGCCGCTGCTGCCACACCGAGATGAGCAGGCGCTGCATGTCGGCGCGGGTCTGCGCGTCCAGCGCGCCGAACGGTTCGTCCATCAGCAGCACCCGCGGTCGCGCCGCCAGCGTCCGCGCCAATTGCACCCGCTGGCGCATGCCGCCCGACAGCGCGCCGGGCAGATGATCGCCGAAGTCGTTGAGCCCCACCAGGTTCAGCAGTTCCTGCGCCTCGCCGCGGCGGTCCCGGCGGGCGACGCCGCGCAGCTTCAGCGCGAACTCGACATTGCGCCGCGCGGTGCGCCACGGCAGCAGCGCGTCCTCCTGGAACACCATCGAGCAGTGCTGTGCCGCGGGCCCGCCGTCGACCGAGACCGTGCCGCCGACCGGTGGCAGCAGACCGGCCATCGCGCGCAGCACCGTGGATTTGCCACAGCCCGAGGGACCGAGCAGAACGACGATCTGTCCGGCCTCGATGTCGAGATCCACTTCGGCCGCGAGGCTCGCACCGTAGGCGATGCGCAGACCGGCCAGCCGCACCGCGGCGCCGGCGCTCATCGCTGGGCCCTCGGCAGCCACCGGTTCACCCGGCGCCCCGCCAGTTCCACCAGCCAGGCGGTGAACCAGCCGAGCAGCCCGATGGTGAGCATGCCGACGATCACGCCGGGATAGTCCAGCAGGCCGTAGGACTGCCAGGTGAAATAGCCGATCCCGAACTGCCCCGAGATCATCTCGGCGCTGATCACGCAGATCCAGGCCACGCCCATCGCGACGGACAGGCCGGAGAAGATGCCGGGCAGCGCGCCGGGCAGCGCGATCTGGAAGAGGATGTCGCGCCGGCGCGCGCCGAGGGTGTGCGCCGCCTCCTCCCACACCCGGGGCAGCGCGTGCATGGCGTGGATGGTGCTCACCGCCACCGGGAAGAAGGCGGCGAAGAAGGTGATGAACACGATGCCCTGCTCGCCGGTCGGGAACAGCAGGATCGCCAGCGGTACCAGCGCGATCGCGGGGATCGGGCGGAAGACCTCGAGCACCGGTCGGATCAGGGCGCTGACGACGGCCGACCGGCCGACCGCCATCCCGATCAGGACACCGGACACCGTCGCCAGGCCGAAGCCGACCAGGATGCGCCGGGTGCTGGAGACGATGTCGCGGTAGTAGCTCGCCGCGCCCAGCTGGGTGCGGAACGACTCGAAGACCGCGGCGGGCGTGGGGATCTTGTCGAAGCGCAGCCACAGCACCACCTGATAGGTGGTGAGCAGATGCCACGCGAGCAGCAGCGCCAGCAACGGGACGGCGGTCAGGACGGTCCTGCGCGCCCGACGCGGAAGCGTGAAGCGAGTGGGTGACTCCGCGCGGGGCGCGGCCGGATCGGGTGCCGCGACCGGAGCGGCGAGGGGTTCTGCGGAAACGGTCATGGTGAGCCTCCTGGTCTCACGTGACGGAACTAGCGGGACTTCAGTGCTGCCTGGTAATCGATGACCGTGGCACCCGGATGCGCGGCGGCGTACTGCTGGGCGTCGGCGCGAATCGCGAACGGCAGCAATCGATCGTCGGGTCCGGCGCCGGGATCGCTGACCCAGGTCGCGGTCGCGGCGAACAGCCTGGTCCCGGTGCCGTGGTCGGGAACATAGGCGGCGCGTACGGTGCCGCCCGTGGTCCCGATCTGCCGCAGCAGGCAGGTCGGGGTCCGGGCGACCGACGTCGTCGCCGGATCGGCGAACCAGGCTTCCGAGGCAGTCGCGAGTCCGTCGACCACTCCCCCGCACACGCTGTCGGTGCCGGTCAGTGGCGACGGCGCGATCACCGAGTCCCGTGCGGTCTCGTAACCGGCGCCGTAGACCGCCCGCACGTACCGGTCGTCGACGAACTCGCCGAGGTTCAGGTCGGACAGCGCGCCCAGGCTCTTCAGGAACGGCAGCAGGGTCCCGAGCGCGTCGACCTGCCGTGGCTTGATCGTCGGATCGAAACTCACCAGGCCGTTCGGGCCGTTGTAGAGGTAGACGACTTCGGCGGGCAGACCGGTGATCTCGGCGACCCGCTGCGCGGCCTCGAGCGGCTGCTGGTTGAGGTAGTCGGTGGTCTTGCGCTGGGCGGTGAGGAACGCGGTGACGACGTCGGGGTGCTGGGTCCCGAACCGCTCGTTGGCCACGACCGCGTGGAAGGTCGGGATGCCCGCGCTGCCGCCGTCGTAGAGCAGCCGGGCCTTGCCGTCGTGCACGAGTTTCTGTGGCCACGGCACGAATTGGGCCAGCGCGGCGACCTGATCGCCCTGTAGCGCCGAGGCGCCGACGGCGGGGTCCTGGCCGAGCAGTTTCACGTCGTCGAGGGTCATCCCCGCCGCCGACAGCCCGGTCGCCAGCATGCCGTGCGCGGCCGAACCGACACTGGTCGAGACGATCTGCCCGCGCAGATCGGCCAGGGTGGCCGCGGGCGAATCGAGCGGGACGACGATCTGGTTGAGCGAACCGCGCAGGTTGTAGCCGGTGACCGCGATCAGCTCCGATTTCACATCCGCGTGATCACGGGTCTTGGAGCCGTTCACCAGGATCGGCGCGTCGCCCATCGAGCCGATGTCGACCTGTCCGGCCAGCATCTGCGCGGTCAGCGGCGGACCCGCGGCGAAGTCCTTCCACTCCACCCGGTAGGTCAGGCCGGTGGTCTTGCCCAGTGCCGCGAGTTCGGCCTCGAAGGTGCCGCGGTCGCGGAGCAGGGTGCCCGCGGTGACGGTGTTGATGGTCTTGGACTGATAGCCGATGTTCACGGTGACGGTCTTGCCGTCGTCACCGGCGCCGCAGCCGGTGGCCAGGGTGGCGACCGCGGCGGCGCCGAGCAGCAGCGCGGTCAGGCGTAAGCAGGCAGAGCTCATGGGGTCGATCCGTTCTTCTTCTAGCGCAACAGGAACGGGATGTTGACGGTGACGGCGCCGACCGGGCAGCGCGCGGCGCACGGCCCGCAGTACCAGCACTCGTCGACGTGCATGTAGGCCTTGCCCGATTCCGGGTGGATGGCGAGGGAATCGAGCGGGCACATGTCGACGCACAGCGTGCAGCCGTCGATACAGGTGGCCTCGTCGACCGAGACGGGGACATCGAGACGGGCATTGACCAGGGCCATCAGAGTTCCTTTCCAGAGTTGGCGATACCGATGCGGGCGAAGGCGCGGACGTCGGCGTCCGGGTCGTCGAGTGCCCGCTGCAACGCCGTGGTGATGTCACGGCGTTCGGCGATCCGTTCGGCCAGTGCGCGCACCGCCGCCTTACGGACGTCGAGGTTGGGGTCGGAGACGGCCGCCAACAGCGGCGCCGCCGCGAGCTCGGGATCGGCCGCGGCCAGCGCGACCGCCGCGCCCTGCCGGACCTGCCAGGCCGGATCCGTCATCGCCGCGATGGCGACGGCGGCGGCCTGGTCGTCGCACCCGGTGCCGGCCAGGCTCGCCAGCGCGGCGGCCCGGACCAGCGGTTCCGGGTCGCCGGCCAGGGTCAGCAGGGTGACGGCGCCGCGCGGATCACCGACGGCGGCAAGCCCTTTCGCGACACCGATCCGGACGTTCTGCTCCTCGTCGGCCGCCGCGGTGGCCAGTTCGTCGATGGCGTCGACCGAGGTGAGTCCGCCGACGACGGTGCGCCGCACGGTCGCGTTGGGGTCGGCCAGCCACCCGAGCAGGTCCCTGGCGCTCACCCTGCGGTGCCGCCACAGCGCCTCGATCGCGGCCGAGCGCACCGCCGGTTCCGGCGCGGTGACGCAGTCGCGCAGGGCCGCATCGAATTCCGGTCCGGGGACCAGCACCTCGAGCAGTTCGGTGAGCAGCCCGATCGCGGTGTGCCGGACATCGACGTCGGCATCGGCGAGGGCGCCGGCGATGATCGGCGCCGCCGCGGCCCAGTCCTCGGTGGTCTCGCTGAGCACCGACAGGGCCGTGCGCCGGACCTCGGGATCGGGGTCGGCGAGGTACGGGGTGAGGTCGTCGAGTTCCGGGCACTCGTCGGCCAGGTCGAGCAGGGTCAGCAGGCGCGCGCTCATCGGGCACCCCACGCGCCGACGAGGTCGGGCGCGGCGACATCGGCGACGCCGTCGGGCCGGACGAAACCGGGGACCGGCACGATGTACGGGGCGACCGGGCGGGTGCGGAACTCCATCGACCCGCTCGCGCCGCGATAGAGATTGAGGTGGCAGAACCATTCCGCGTCGTCGCGGGCGGGCCAGTCGGCGCGCTGATGGTAGAGCCCCCACCGGCTTTCGGTCCGGCGCAGGGAGGCGCGGGCCGCCATCTCGGCGCAGTCGCGGATGAAGCTCACCTCGGCACAGCGCATCAGTTCGTGCGGCGTCTGCCCGCCCATGGCGGCGATCTCGGCGTGCATCCGCTCGAAGGCGGCGACACCGAGCGCTAGGTAGGACTGCGCCTTCGGCGGTTGCAGGTAGTCGTTGACGAAGCGGCGCAGCTTGTATTCCACCTGCGGCTGCGGCGGGCCGTCGGGATTGCCCAGCGGGCGGTAGATGAGGTCGTGGGCGGCCTCGATCTGGTCGGCGGGCAGTTCCGGATGCGTCGCGCCGCGGGCGAAAGCGCTCGCGTGCTCGCCTGCGATGTCGCCGTAGACGAAGGCGCCGATCATGTAGTTGTGCGGCACCAGCGCCATGTCACCGGCGGCGTACAGGCCGGGGACGGTCGTCGCCGCGTGCTCGTCGACCCAGACTCCCGACGCCGAATGCCCACTGCACAAACCGATCTCGGAGATGTGCATCTCGATGTCGCCCGTGCGGTAGTCGGTGCCGCGTCCCTCGTGGAAAGTGCCGCGGGTGGGCCGCTCGGTGGTGTGCAGGATGCCTTCGATCTCGCGGATCGTGGCGTCGGGCAGGTGGCTCAGCTTCAGGTAGATGGGCCCGCGCGCGCTGTCGAGTTCGCGTTTGACCTCGGCCATCATCTGCCCGGACCAGTAGTCGCAGTCGACGAACCGATTGCCTTCGGAGTTGACCTGGTAGCCGCCGAACGGGTTCGCGACGTAGGCGCACGCCGGACCGTTGTAGTCCTTGATCAGCGGATTGATCTGGAAGCACTCGATCCCCGAGAGCTCCGCGCCGGCGTGGTAGGCCATCGCGTAGCCGTCCCCGGCGTTGGTGGGGTTCTCGTAGGTGCCGTACAGGTAGCCCGATGCGGGCAGCCCGAGACGGCCGCACGCGCCCGCGGCGAGGATCACCGCGCCCGCCGAGATGGTGACGAATTCCCCGGTGCGCGTGTCGAATCCGACCGCGCCGACCGCGCGCCCGTCGACGGTGAGCACCCGTACCGGCATCACCCGGTTGGAGATCGTCACCTTGGCGCGCACATCGCGGGCCCGCAGGGTGCGGTAGAGCACCTTCTTCACGTCCCGGCCCTCGGGCATCGGCAGCACGTACGAGCCGGATCGGTGCACCTTGCGCACCGCGTATTCGCCGTGTTCGTCCTTCTCGAACTTGACGCCGTACCCCTCGAGGCGCTGCACCATCTCGAAGCCGCGCGTGGCCGTCTCGTAGACGGTGCGCTGGTTGACGATGCCGTCGTTGGCGACGGTGATGTCGGCGACGTAGTCCTCCGGGCTGGCCTTGCCGGGCACCACGGCGTTGTTCACGCCGTCCATGCCCATGGCGAGCGCGCCGGAGTGCCGCACGTGCGCCTTCTCCAGCAGCAGCACGTTCGCGCCGTGCCGGGCCGCGGTGAGCGCGGCCATCGTTCCCGCGGTGCCGCCGCCGACGATCAGAACGTCGCAGACGAGCTCGCGCCGGTCGGTGAGCGATGGGATCTGCATGAGGATCAACCCCTTTCGTGGGAATCGCGGGTGACGGTGCGTCGCGGGGTCACCGGGACGCGGTCCAGCCGCCCGGACAGGGAGAACCGGTCACCGCGATAGCGGATGTATTCGAGATCGACGGGCCTGCCGGAATCGGTGGAGGTGAGCCGCTCCAGGAACAGCAGCGGGGAGCCCGCCCGGACTTCCAGCAGCCCGGCGACCGTCGGATCGGCGGCGACCGCCTCGATCGCGACCGCGGCCGAGCCCAGCGGGAGCCCGAGTTCGGCTTCGAGCAGGCCGAACACGTCACAGCCGGTGAGGTCCTTGTCGAGCAGCGGGATGCCGACATCGGCTGTCAGATAGCTGGCGTCCAGCGACAGCGGGGCGCCGTCGAGGTAGCGCACCCGTTCCAGCGCGACGACCGGGTCGCCCGCCTCCAGTTCGAGCCGCTCGGCGACCAGCGGCGTGGCGGGCACGACCTCGGCGAGCAGGACCCGGTTCACCACCCGGTCGCTGCGGGTCTCGAAGGTCTCGGCCAGGCCGCGCAGGCGGTCCAGGCCCTGCACCGCCTTCTCGGCGACGACGAACGTGCCGGCGCCCGGCACCCGGTCGATCAGGCCTTCGTCGCGGAGCAGGGTGAGCGCGTCGCGGACGATATTGCGGCTGGTGGCGAAGTCGACGGCGAGCTGGGCCTCGGCGGGCAGCGGCCGGGTGCCGTAGACGCCGCTGCGGATACGGGCGCGCAGGACGTCACGGATGCGACGGGCCGGTGCGCTGCGGCGGCCCGCGCCCGGATCGGGGGGCCGGGGCCGGGCCGAGGAAAAGGGAGTGGCTGTCATGCGGCACATGCTCCGAACGCCGCGTTACGGCGGACGTTTCGGGCAATTACCGGATCGTTACGCCAGTTAGCGCTGCGGCTCCACGCCCTCTACCTGCGGCGATGCACCCTCGTTCGGGAGTCCCACCACCGGCGAGCGGGCGATCTCGAGTTGCGCGGCCCGGTCGACGAGCAGTTCGCCGGGCCCCGAGGGCGGGGTGGTGCGGCGCCAGATGGCCCGGAATTTGCGGGTCAGCCGAGCGGCGTCGGCACACGGCACCGCCACCAGCGCGCCGGTCGCCAGATCGGGCGCGGCGATCAGGCGGCTCAGGACGGCGGGGGCCATGCCGGTGCGGGCCGCCGCCACGATGGCCGCGGCCGAGCCGAGTTCGGCGGCCGGTCCCGCGGGCGTCGCGGCGGTGCTGAGCAGGTCCCAGACGGTGTCGCGGGTGCCCGAGCCGGGTTCGCGCCACAGCAGGGCGGTGCCGGCGAGTTCGGCGAGCGCGACCGGGGTGGTCCGGCGCGCCCAGGGGTGGTCGGGCGCGACCACGACGACCAGGTCGTCGGTGCCGAGCACGCGGCTGCCGAGCCCGGCGGGCGGATGCGGGCCCTCGACGAAGCCCAGATCGGCGACGCCGTCGCGCACGAGCGCCGCGACCTGGGTCGAGTTCTCCACCTCCAGCGAGATCAGCACCTCGGGATGGTCGGTGCGCAGCGCGGCCAGCCAGTGCGGAATACGGTGGTCGGCAATCGTTTTCGAGGCCGCGATGCGCAACCGCGGCGCGGCGGCGGCGCGCAGCCGATCGACGTCGTCGACGAGATCGCGCACCGCGGCGAGCACGATCCGCGCGTGCTCGACCACGGCGTGGCCCGCGTCGGTCAGCGCGGAGCCGGTGGGCCCGCGGTCGAGCAGCTTGACCCGCATCCGCCGTTCCAGGGCGCGGATCCGCATACTGGCGGCGGGCTGGCTGATGCCGTGGCGGCGGGCGGCCGCGCCCAGACTGCCCAGCTCGGCCACCGACACGAGGAGGTCGAGGACCTCCAGGTCGGGGGTTCCGGGTGGCAGGGTCATGCGCCGATTATGGGCGACGCGCGCGGGCGCGCCGCATCAGGCACTCTCGTCGTCGTGTTCGGCCCGGTATCGGCCGCGCAGATTCCGGATCACCCCGTAGAGCGCGACCACCGGTTTCAGCGGCATCCATTCACCGAAGCGGTACTCCCCGCTCCGCACCAGCCGCACGGCCAGTTCCGGGCTCTGCTCCCAGAGATAGTCGCGCCCGGTCGCGGCGTGCGTGGGCAGGGAGACGATCTTGATCCGGTCGGCGTCCTTCAGGAACGGAATCGCGAAAGCGATGTTCTCCCAGGTGGATCGGCTCGACTCCTCGAGCACGAGGTCGCCGCGGTAGCCCCGCTCCCCCGTGGCGTAGTCGGCCATCAGCGCCGCCTCGGAGACCGGTCCCGCGCACGCGCCGCCGCACAGGACCAGCCGGGATTCGGTGGCCGCCGGGTCGATCGAGCGCAGGCCCGCGCGCACCCGCCACCGGTTCATCGCGTTGGCCCGCGGACCCGCGTCCCGATAGCCGAGCACCACGACCGCCTCTGCCCCGGGGCCCGCCGAGCCGACGCACCGACGGGAGGCGCGCCAGTTCGCCCACTCGCCCCACAGCATCACTGCGATTGCGGCGGTCAGCGCGAGCCGGGTTGGTGTCCGCACTCTTCCAGGAAACCACACCTGCCCATAAGTCAGCCTTATGGGCACCCAGGAAACCGGCCTCTACCTGGAAGTCTGCGGCGCGGCGAAGGTGAAGGGGTGAACCGAGTACGCACCTTCGCTCCCGGCCTGGCCCTCGCCGCGCTCCTGGCCACCGTGGCCATGCCGTTCGGCAAGGCCCTGCCGATGATCGGCGCGCCCGTGCTGGCGCTGGCCGGGGGCGCCGTCGCCGGGATGGTGCTGCGTCGCCGGGACGCGACGGGTGCGACGTTCGGCCCCGGCCTCGACGTCGCCCGGCAGCGGCTACTCGGCGCGGCGATCGTGCTGCTCGGGCTCGGCCTGCCGCTCGGCTCGGTGATGAGCGTGGGCAAGGAGACCGCCGTCGTGCTGCTCGGCACGCTGCTCGTCGGCGCGGTGGCGGCGTTCTTCGTCGGCCGGATGCTGGCGGTCGACCGGGAGTCGGCGACGCTGGTGGCGGTGGGCACCACGATCTGCGGCGCGTCCGCGATCGCCGCCGCCACCGCGGTCCTGCGGCCGGACAAGCAGCGCGTCGCCTACGCGCTCGGCACCATCTTCGTCTTCAATGTCGCCGCGGTCCTGGTGTATCCGCCGCTCGGCCGGGCGCTCGGGCTCTCGCAGGAGGCGTTCGGGCTGTGGGTGGGCACCGCGATCAACGACACCTCCTCGGTGCTGGCCGCGGGTGTCATCTTCGGCGCCGGTGCCGCGCATTTCGCGGTGATCGTGAAGCTGGTGCGCAGCTTGGCGATCGTCCCGCTGTGTATCGGCCTGCATGTCGGCCGCCGTCGTCTCGCCGCGGAGACCGGTGCCCCCGCGGGCTCGCTGCGTCAGGCGTTCCCGCTGTTCGTCGTGTTGTTCCTGGCCGCGTCGATCATCGCCGGGCTGGGCATCCTGCCCGGCGCGGTCACCGCCCCGCTGGCCACCACCAGCGGCTGGCTCATCGCCGCGGTCCTGGCCGCCATCGGCACCTCGTTGAGTGTCGAGCGGCTGCGCAGCGCGGGGGTGCGGCCGCTGGTCCTCGGCGGCGCGCTCGGCCTGATCCTCGGTATCGCCAGCCTCGGCCTGATGTACCTCACCGGCTGGTGCTGACCGGTCTCTCGTGGGGCGGGCTGGGGCCGCCCCACGAGATCGTCGGCTAGGTGGTCGCGTTCACCGCGTTGAGCACCGCCGCCAGGGACGCCGCGAGCACCGAGGTGCCGCGCCCGAAGGCCCAGCCGGTGCGCCCGGCCGCCCGGAACTCCAGGTAGCTGACGGCGGCACTGTCCACGTCGTCGTCCACGGAATGCCGGGTCAGGCCCAGGATCTCGATCGAATGGCCGACGGCGGCGAGTGCCTCGACGACCGCGTCGACCGGTCCGATGCCGTGCCGCACCGAGCGCACCTCGCGACCGTCGACGGCAAGCACGATCTCGGTGCTCGCGTCGGTGATCTGCCACCGCGCCAGCACGATCCGCGGATCGGCGACCGTGTAGGCCTGCTCGAACAACGTGAACAGGTCCTTCGCGGTGATTTCGGCGCCGGTGCCGTCGGTGTGCCGCTGCACCCGCCGGGCCAGGTCGATCTGCAGACGACGGGGCAGGTCCAAGCCGTACCCGGTCTGCAGCAGGTAGGCGATGCCACCCTTGCCGGACTGCGAGTTCACCCGGATCACCGCGTCGTAGGAGCGACCGATATCGGCGGGGTCGATCGGCAGATACGGTACCTGCCACGGCGATTCGCGCTCGGCGAGCCCGGCCGACGCCGCCGTCGCGCGATGATGCGCCAGCCCCTTGCGGATCGCGTCCTGATGGGTGCCGGAGAAGGCGGTGTGCACGAGATCGCCGACATAGGGATGCCGTTCGTGCACGGGCAGCCGGGTGCAGTACTCGACCGTGCGACGGATCTCGTCGATGTCGGAGAAGTCGATCATCGGGTCGACGCCCTGGGCGTGCAGGTTGAGTGCCAGGGTCGCGATGTCGACATTGCCGGTGCGCTCGCCGTTGCCGAAGACGCAGCCCTCCACCCGCTGCGCGCCGGCCAGCACGGCCAGTTCGGCGCAGGCGATGCCGGTGCCCCGGTCGTTGTGCGGGTGCACCGACAGGATCACCCCGGCGCGCCGGGCCAGGTTCCGGTGCATGTACTCGATCTGGTCGGCGTAGACGTTCGGCGTCGCGACCTCCACCGTCGCGGGCAGATTCAGCGTCACCGGCCGCTGCGGGCAGGCCTGCCACAGCTCGCTCACCGCGTCGCAGATCTCCAGCGCGAAGTCCGGTTCGGTCAGGTTGAAGACCTCCGGTGAGAACTGGAAGCGCACATTCGGCAGATCGCCCGCCGTGCCGAGCACATCGCGGGCCCCGGCCAGGATCAGCTCCCGCATCTGCTCGCGAGACCTGCCGAGCACCACCTCCCGCCAGACCGGCGCGGTGGCCGTGTACAGGTGGATCACCACCTCGTTGGTGAGGCCGCGCACCGACTCGACGGTCCGCTCGATCAGATCGCGCCGGGCCGGGGTGAACACGACGACCGTCACGTCCGGCGGCGCGATCGGGGTGCGCGCCAGCAGGCGGACGAAATCGAAGTCGGTCTGCGAGGCGGACGGATAGCCGACCTCGATCTCCTTGTACCCCATGGCGATCAGCAGTTCGAAGAACCGGCGTTTGCGGTCGGGGTCCATCGGTTCGGCCAGCGCCTGATTGCCGTCGCGCAGGTCGACGGGCACCCACAGCGGGGCGGTGGTGATCCGGGCATTCGGCCACTCCCGGTGTCCGGCGGGTACTTCCACGCGCCGATGGACATCGCGATAGCGGTGCGATGGCATGGCCGAGCGCCGCTGCCGATTCCAGGCGGGTGCGCCGGCGCCGACCGCGCCGCTCGGAGTGGTCAGGGTGGGAAAAGGGGTCATGACGGTGCTGCTTCCTGGCCGAACGGCCACGAGACGACGGCGACCGGCCACGACAGAGCCCCACGGCGGGGCGGCCGGTCGGTCAGGCCCCGCCGTGGCGGCGGAGGAGCAGCGCGGTGTGCGTCATGATGGGTACACTTCTACCACAACTCCTCAGACAAGTAGAGAGGTTCTCCGGTGGTTGCACAGGTCAGGCGTCAGCCGCTGGCCGCTCAGGCGGCCGAACTCCTACTCGCGCGGATCCGCGCCGGCGAGTGGCCGCTGGGCCACCGATTACCGGGCGAGACGCTGCTCGCCGCCCAGCTCGGGGTGGGCCGGTCGACGCTGCGGGAGGCCATCAGGGAGCTGGCGGGCAAGGGGGTGCTCGACAGCAGGCAGGGCGCGGGGGTGTTCGTCACCGCGCTCGATGTCAGCGAGGACTGGGACGTCGTGCTGCGCGGGGCGACCATCGCGGCGGTGATCGAGGCCCGCATCGCGATCGAGGCCGAGGCGGCGGCGCTCGCGGCGCAGCGCCGCACACCGGCCGACCTGCGCGCCATCCGCCGCGCGCTGGCCGGGCGCCGCGCCGACGGCCAGACCGTGGCCGAGCACGTCGACGCCGACATGGCCTTCCATCGCGCGGTGATCGTCGCCGCCCACAACGACGTGCTGACCCAGCTGTTCGACAGCTTCCTGCCGCGCCTGCGCCTGGCCATGATCGACATGCTGGAACTGCGCCCGGTCGCCTCCGAGCAGGCCGACCACGCCGCGCACGAGCAGCTCGCCCAGGCCGTCGCCGACCGGAACCCCACGGCGGCGGCCGCGTTCAGCCGCACCCACCTGTCCGCCCTGAAGGAGGCCTTCGCATGACCGGCGCGCCCGTGATCGAACTCGACGCGGTGACCTTCCGGCGGGAGGGCAAGAAGATCATCAACGGCATCTCGCTGACCGTGCGAGCCGGGGAGCACTGGGCGCTGCTCGGCCCGAACGGCGCGGGCAAGAGCACCCTGCTCGGCTTCTGCGGCGCGGTCACCTTCCCCACCACCGGCGCGGTGCGGGTGCTCGGCGAGCAGTTCGGCCGGGTGGAGCTGGCCCGGCTGCGCCGCTCCATCGGCCACGTCAATCCGCGCCATCCGCTGCGCTATGCGCTCACCGTTCGTGAGGTCGTGCTGACCGGCATCACGGGCACGATCGACACACCGATGCGCTGGTCCCCCACCGCCGACGACCTGGCCCGCGCCGACGCGATCATCGACACCCTCGGCCTGACCGGGCGGGCCGCCGACATCTGGCCGACCCTGTCGCAGGGCGAGCGCGGCCGGACCCTGATCGCCCGCGCCCTGATCAGCGGCCCCCGCGTGCTGCTGCTCGACGAGCCGTCCACCGGCCTGGACCTGGCCGCGCGCGAACAACTCCTCACCACCATCGACTCCCTCGACCGCACCCACCCCGAGGTCGCGTCGGTGCTGGTCACCCACCATCTCGAGGAGCTGCCGAGCAGTACCACCCACGCCCTGCTCATCGCCGACGGCCGCACCGTCGCCACCGGCCGGGCCGCCGAGGTCATCACCACCGACCATGTCTCCACCGCCTTCGCCCACCCCATCGAGGTGCGCTACGACGACGGCCGCTGGAGCGCCCGCGCCCGCTGACGCCCCGCCCGGCGGTTACGATCGCGGGACATCGCATGTCGGGATCGACAGGAGGATGTCATGAGGATCGGGTACCGGATCGTCGCCGCCACGGGCGCCACCGTGGCACTGCTCGCCGCGGGCACGGGCATCGCCGCCGCCGAGGACACCACGCCACCGAAAGACCCCCTGGTCGGGTTCATCGAGTCGTGGCCGCCTGCCCCGCCGGGGTGTGACCGCGTCTGGGACCCGATCGAGGACGCCATCGAGGATTCCGTCCCCGCCTTCGCCGAGCCCGCCTTCGACGCCTTCGACGATTGGTGCGAGGGCGACGCGGACTAGTCCGGGTCCTGCAAGTCGTCCGGGCTGGAGGATCAGTCGACGTCACTGGTTCGTTCGACTCGACCTCACCACTGGTGTCGTCGGTGACTCGGTTGTGCGCGACACGACGAACCTGACATCGTTTCCAGGTGGCCGTACTTCTGGGTGATAAGAACAGGTTCGCTGTCGAAGTTGGCGATCGGGCCTCGGGGCTGCGTCGAGTGGACCTGTGGGCCGCCGATCAGTGGTTGACCTGCGACGACAATATGGTCTATGTCGAGCAGTTCCGCCGATCTGTGGAGGAAACTGCTGCCTCGGTACGTTCAGGGTGTGTTCCGCCACTGCCCTTTGCCGGGCTGTCTCCGGTGGCCACTCATCGTCGGTTCGATATCGCGACCGACGACGACCCGATTTGCGGGCTGCGCGAGCAGTTTTGGGTTCTTCGCTGGGGACCCACGACCGATAACTTGCAGGCCTTCGTCTTCCGCGGCGCTGACCACCTGGTGATCACGTTGCGGTTCTGGCGTGAGGCGCATTTGCTGAACCATCCCGAGCACGTGGGACGGATCTTCGAGGTCGAGATCGAGCCCGCAGAGTTCGCTGGAATCCTCGAAAGTCTAGGTTCGGCTCTGTAGATCATCGGAGCCGGAGGATGATCGCGGCGATGGTGAGTGCGGCGTGGAAGTAGGCGAGGCGTTTAGCGCACCGGGTGCCCACTAGATCTCGCCGATCGAGTCGTCTTTGACGATCACCTGATCCAGCAAACGTTGCCAGGTGCCGTTGGCGGTCCATAACCGCAATCGCTTGTGCGCGGTTTTCCACGACCGGACCGCTCGGGCAGATCGCGTCAGGGTGCTCCGTCCGTAGTTTCCACAGAATCGCGCTGATCACCTGCCGATGATCACGCCAGCATCGCCCACCCCTGATACCGGCAACAGCGGTTCGATTCGGGCCCATGCCCAATCAGTCAACTCACCCCGACCAACCACGACGTACAGCTAAGACCAACGACCACAACGACTACAGGACGCGGACTAGTCCGGGTCGGGGTCGGCCGCCAGGAGTTCGTCGGCCCTGGCCAGCGCGCGGTCGAGGTCGTCGGTGACGGCGTCCAGCACCGAGATGCCGTCGAGCATCTCGGTCAGTTCGGCGCGCAGGGCGTCGAGTTCGGCGATCGCGGGATCGACGGTGGTCCAGGCGACGGTGTCGCGCCACCAGCGGTCCTGCTGGACCCAGGACCAGACGACATCGCGCACGAGCAGGGCGTCGGTGGTGAACAGCTGGCGGCGGTCGCCGCCGTCGGTGTGCTCGAGCTCGTAGGTGCCGTCGTCGAGGAACCTGGCCTGGATCCGCTCGGTGGCGGTGCGGGTCAGCAGCAGGAACGGGTGATCGGGGGCGGGGTCGGTGGCCGCGGTGCCGGGATCGGCCGGGTCGACGGCCCGTGGCGCGCCGGAACCGTCGCCGAGGTGGACCACGACCGCCGGCGATTCGTCACGCTGCGCACCCATCCGGCCAGTGTGCCGGATCGAGGGCGGACGGGACCAGGGGTCCCGGTGAATCGGTGCCGCGCGACGGTAATCGGACTGCGCGGCGCGGCGCGGAGCGGTACCGTCGGCCCGATGACGTGGACAGCGCCCGAAATCATCCCGACCCGCACGCTGGTCGGGGTGGCGGAACGCCCGATGTTGCAGTCCTGGTTGGACTTCCATCGCCAGAGCCTGCTGAACAAATGCGGCGGCCTCAACCGCGATCAACTCGCCACCCGGTCGGTCCCCCCGTCCACACTCTCGCTGCTCGGGCTGATCCGGCACCTCACCGAGGTCGAGCGCGGCTGGTTCCGGGTCTCGGCCGCCGGGGAGCCCGTCGACCCGGTCTACGGGTCCGAGACGGAACCGGACGCCGATTTCGACGACCTCACCTCGGTGCCCGCCGAGGAGGCGTTCGCGCTCTTCCACGCCGAGGTCGCCGCCTGCGATGCGGCGGTGGCCGACCTGCCGCTCGACCACGTCTTCCATGTCCCGTGGCGGTCCGACGGCTACAGCCTGCGCTGGGTGTACCTGCACATGATCGAGGAATATGCCCGGCACAACGGCCACGCCGACCTGCTGCGGGAGCGGATCGACGGCGTCACCGGCAGTTTCTGACCCGGCTCAGGCGGTCCCGGTGATCACCTCGGTGGTCAGCTGATCGAGATCGTCGATCACCACGGCGGCCAGCGCCAGCGCGTCGGGCACCGGCGGGAACTCCGGACGGGGATCGGCGATCACCCGCATGCCCGCCGCGTGGGCGGAGCGCAGGCCGTTGGTCGAATCCTCCACGGCGGTACAGCTGTCCGGGTCGACGCCGAGGCGCTGGGCGACGGTGAGGTAGACGTCGGGCGCGGGCTTGCCGCGCCCGACCTCCTCGGTCGACAGGATCGCGGAGAAGTACTCGAGCAGCCCGGCCTTGGCCAGCACCAGGTCGATCAGGGAGCGCGGCGACGAACTGGCCAGCCCGAGCTTCCACTGGCTCGCGCAGCGCTGCACCGCCTCGACGGCGCCCGGCAGCAACGGCACGTGGTGGGCGTACTTGTCGGCCATCAGATCGATGACCTTGGTCGAGATGTCGTCGAGCGGCATGGCGACGCCGAGATCGTCGCTCATGTACGCGGCCCATTCCTGGGTGCTCATGCCCATCATCTTGCGCTGCGAATCCGGTTGCCACCGGCCACCTTTGAGGTCGACGTAGTCGTGCCGGACCTGTTCCCAGAGGGGCTCGGAATCGATCAGCACGCCGTCCATGTCGAACACAACCGCCGCGATACCCATGCGCTCAGCCTTTCGCCGTTCATCCGCCGGGCACCCCGCGGGCGCGCCGACTCTCGGTACGTACAGACCTGCTCGGTGATCGCCGACCAGCCTAATAGAGGAGCGCCTGCGGCGGTGAGCCGTGTCACGAGCGCGGACACAAGTGGGACACCGGACGCGAACATCCAGCTCCGCAGCGATAACGTGTTGCATATGGACGATACACAGGTCGGCAACTCGCTGCCGGACGCAGAGCACCACGAGGGCGGGTTCCGGCCGGTCGCCGAGCTGATCCAGCAGCGCAGGCAGGCGATGCAGGACCAGACCATCGGCGGCCCGCACTACGGCGAACTGATCGAACAGGTGCGCGAGCTGATGGATCGGGCGCGCCTGCTCAACCCGTCCGACGAGCTGGCCAAGGAGACCATCGCGACGCTCGAGCAGCTCAACGCGCGCCTGGACGCCGCGGTCGTGGACGAGTGGTCGGCGCCGAGCTGGACCCGCACCGACCTGCCCTCGCGCGGCAACATCACGCTGCCGCCGTACACGGTGTCCAGCGCCGACGTCGACGGTGTCACCGCCGAGCTGACCTTCCGCACCTTCCACCTGGGCGGCAACAACGCCGCGCACGGCGGCCAGATCGGCGTCGCGTTCGACGACATCCTCGGCATGACCGCCGCGGTGCACACCAAGGCCGTCACCCGGACCGCCTCGCTGACGATCGACTACCGCTCGATCACCCCGCTCAACAAGAAGCTGACGGTGCGCGCGTGGGTGGAGCGGACCGACGGCCGCAAGGTGTACCTGCGGGCCACGATGCACGACGGCGAGCGCCTGTGCGCCGAGGCGAACGGGCTGTTCATCCTCCTCAAGCCCGGTCAGCCCTGATCCGTCCCGGCCGCCGGGCGACATTGCGATCGACGTGATCCGAATGTCGCCCGCACCGGCCGGGGTGGCGCAATACCGCCGCCGACGCCGATCGCCGCAGGTCCCGGCGACGGTCACCCGGCGCAGAAACATCCCCTGAATCCGGGCCCGATTCGCGTCGGGCTCGGGGCCGCATAACGGCCGCTATCGTCGCTGTTCATGCAGGTCAGCGAGAAAACGGCAGCCGCCGATCCCACTCCGATCCGAGGCCAGCGCGCCGATCGGGCGCGCCGGGTGGCCGACATCCTGCGCCACCAGATCCTGGCCGGCGCGGTCCAGGGCGCGTTGCCCGGCGAGCAGGAGCTCGCCGCCGAGCACGACACCTCCCGTAACACCGTCCGCGAGGCGCTGGCGCTGCTGCGCGACGAGGGCCTCATCGATCGCGCGCCCAAGGTCGGCACCCGCGTCGCCGCCCGCAAGTACGACCACGGCCTCGACGCCCTGCTCGGCCTGCAGGAGACGCTCAAGGAGCACGGCACCGTCCGCAACGAGGTGCGCGCGGCCACCCACATCACCGCGCCCCCGGCCGTCGCGCGCAGGCTCGGCCTGGCCCCCGGCGACCGCGTCGTCTACATCGAGCGGCTACGTTTCCTCGCCGACCTGCCGCTGAGCCTGGATCTCACCTACCTCGCGCCCGATGTCGGCGACGCGGTACTGGCCAACGACCTCGAGACGACCGACGTGTTCGTCCTGCTCGAGCAGGTCACCGGCCAGTCGCTCGGCGCGGCCGACCTCGCCCTGGAAGCGGTGGCCGCCGACCCGCACACCGCGACCACCCTCGACACCCCCGCCGGCGCCCCGCTGCTGATGCTGGAGCGCCTCACCCACCTCGACGACGGCAGGCCCGTCGATCTCGAATACATCCGCATGCGCGGTGACCGCATCACCATGCGCGGCAGCCTCACCCGCAGCGCACCCGAATGGAAGGTCCTCTAGATGGCGCTCGTCCCCCAGCGTGCCGACGTCCCCGTGACGATCGACGAATCGCTGTGCATCACCGGCTGCACCCTGTGCGTCGACATGTGTCCGCTCGATTCCCTTGCCATCCACGAGGATTCGGGCAAGGCCTACATGCACGTCGACGAGTGCTGGTACTGCGGGCCGTGCGCCGCCCGCTGCCCCACCGGCGCCGTCACCGTCAACATGCCCTATCTGCTCCGCTGAACCCGGGAAATCCACGCATGAAGCTCACTCGTCTCGTCCCCGCCGTGCTCGCCCTCGCGCTCACCGCGGCGGGCTGCTCGCTCGACAGCACCGACGCCGCGCCGGCGGGCACCGTCAGGGTCGTCATCGGCTACCAGTCCAAGACCATCAACACCGTCACCGCGGGCACCCTGCTGAAGGCGCAGGGCTACCTCGAGCAGCGGTTGCAACGGATCACCGACGCCGGCGGCGCGAAGTACCAGGTGGAGTGGCAGGACTACGACACCGGCGCGCCGATCACCGCGCAGATGGTGGCCGAGAAGATCGATATCGGCTCGATGGGCGATTACCCGTTGCTCATCAACGGTTCCCGCACCCAGGCCAACGAGCGCGCCCGCACCGAGCTGGTGTCGATCACCGGCTACAACCCCAAGGGCGCGCTGAACATGGTGGTGGTGCCCAATGATTCGCCCGCGCGCTCGCTCACCGATCTGGCGGGCCAGAAGATCTCGGCCAGTGTCGGTTCGGCGGGCCACGGCACGCTCGTGCAGGCGCTGAGCCGGGCGGGCATCGACCCCGCCAAGGGCGTGGAGGTGCTCAACCAGCAGCCGCAGGTCGGCGCGACCGCGCTGGAATCGCATCAGGTGAGCGCACTCTCGCAGTTCGTGGCCTGGCCGGGTCTGCTGGTGCAGCAGAACAAGGCCAAGCTGCTCTACGACGGCGCCGAGCTGAACGTGCCGACCTTCCACGGCGTGGTCGCCCGCCGCGCCTACGCCGCCGACCATCCCGAAGTGCTGCAGGCGTTCCTGGCCGCGCAGCTGGACGCGACCGCGTTCCTCAACGAGAAGCCGTTCGAGGCCGCCGATCTCGTCGCCAAGGGCTCCGGCCTGCCGCAGGAAGTCGTCTACCTCTACAACGGCCCCGGCGGCACCAGCTTCGACACCACGCTCAAGGCGAACCTGATCGCCGCGTTCAAAGACGATGTGACCTACCTGAAGTCGATCGGCGACTTCGCCGACCTCGACATCGACGCGTTCGTGCAGGACGGCCCGCTGCGCCAAGCCTTCGCCGAGACCGGGCGCGGCGACTACGACACCGCGCTGGCCGCGCGGGTGAACCCCAGCAAGGTCACCGGAACCGACCCGATCTGCGCGGTGCCCGTGACCGATCCGGCGCTGGCGGGCGAGATCTGGGTCGACGGCGCCGACAAGCCGCAGCCCGCAGCGAACCCGGCCTGCCTGCTGCGGGCGGTACAGGCCGCCAAGTCGCAGGGCAAGACGATCCGCGCGGTCTACCTCCCCGACGCCGAGCTGGGCACCCGCTGGTTCGCCGACAAGGCGATCTGGCTGCGCGACGCCGACCGCTACCTGCCGTTCACCACGCAGGCCGCCGCCGACCGCTACCGCGCCGCCCATCCCGCCGCCACGCCGATCGCCTACGACCAGGCCGTGACGGAAGTCCGCGGATGAGTACGGTTTCCGGTCCGCGCACCGCGGCCGCGGTGGACGACACCCGCGCGGCGGCCCGGCACCCCGACGACGTCGACAGCGACACCGGCCGGTCGGTGTGGATCTCGCGGTCGATCCGGGTCGCCTCGGTGCTGGCGGCGGTCGGGCTGTGGCAGCTGCTCACCGCGGGCGACGTGCGCGCGGGCCTGCGCTTCGACACACTGCCGACGGTGACCGAGATCGTCGCCGAGTTCGGCGAGCATCTGGGCACCGGGCAGTACTACCTCGATGTGGCGCAGTCGCTGATCCGGATCGTGACCGGGTTCGGGCTGGCCGCGATCGTCGGTGTGCTGGCGGGCATCGGCCTCGGCAGGTCCCGGCTGCTGGCCGACGTGTTCGGTCCGCTGGCCGAGCTGGTCCGCCCGATCCCGGCGATCGCGCTGGTGCCGGTCGCGATCCTGCTGTTCCCCAGCGACGAGTCCGGCATCGTGTTCATCACCTTCACCGCGTCGCTGTTCCCGGTGCTGGTGAGCACCCGGCACGCCACCCGGGCGCTGCCGACAATCTGGGAGGACGCGATCCGCACGCTCGGCGCGTCCCGGCGCGAGGTGCTGACCAGGGTGGTCGTCCCCGGCATCCTGCCCGGAGTGTTCAGCGGGCTCTCGGTGGGCATGGGCGTGGCCTGGATCTGCCTCATCTCCGCCGAGATGATCTCCGGGCGGCTCGGCATCGGCTACCGCACCTGGCAGTCCTACACCATCGTCGACTACCCCGCCGTGTTCGTCGGCATGATCACCATCGGCGTGCTCGGCTTCCTCACCTCCGGAATCGTCGAACTGGCAGGCCGCCGGGTCACCCGCTGGCTGCCGAGAGAGGTCGCGTCATGACCACGACCACCGCCGCGCCCGCCGTCTCGGTCGGCATGCGGCTGCGCCTGGAATCGGTACGGATCAGCTACGGCGCCAAGACCGTCGTGCGCGGCGTCGACCTCGACATCGCGCCCGGCGAGATCCTGGTCCTGGTGGGCAAATCCGGCTGCGGCAAGTCGACGCTGCTGCGCGCGCTCGCCGGGCTGCGCCGTCCGAGCGGCGGGATCATCCGGGCCGACGAGGACACCGTGACCGGTCCGTCGGCCGATCGCGCGCTGGTGTTCCAGGACGACGCGCTGCTGCCGTGGCGCACCGCGCGCGCCAATGTCGAGCTGGCCCTGCGGCTTCGCGGCGTACCGCGCGGCGAGCGGGCGCGGAGCTCGCAGCGCTGGCTCGACGAGGTCGGGCTGACCGGCTACGCCGACTATCTGCCGCGCGATCTGTCCGGCGGCATGCGCCAGCGGGTGCAGCTGGCCCGCAGCCTGGCCGGGTCGCCGCGCGCGGTCCTGATGGACGAGCCGTTCGGCGCGCTCGACAGCCAGACCCGCGCGGAGATGCAGCGCCTGCTCGTCGACACCTGGCGCGCGCATCCCACCACCATCGTTTTCGTCACCCACGACCTCGACGAAGCGCTGCTGCTCGGCGATCGGATCGCCGTCCTCGGCGACGGTGCGCTGCGCGCGCTCGTGGAGGTGCCCGACCCGCGTGAGCCGGTGGACCGGCAGGCGCTACGGGACCGAATCCTGGAGTCACTGTGAACATTCCCGACCTGTCCGACCGCGTCCGGCTCGACTGCGACGTCCTGGTCATCGGCGGCGGCACCGCGGGCACCATGGCCGCACTCACCGCCGCGGAGTCCGGGGCGAGCGTGCTGCTGCTGGAGAAGGCGCACGTGCGGCACTCCGGCGCGCTCGCCATGGGCATGGACGGCGTGAACAACGCCGTCATCCCCGGCAAGGCCGAGCCGGAGGACTACGTCGCCGAGATCACCCGCGCCAACGACGGCATCGTCGACCAGCGCACCGTGTATCAGACCGCGACCCGAGGCTTCGCGATGGTGCAGCGGCTCGAACGCTACGGCGTGAAGTTCGAGAAGGACGAGTACGGCGAGTACGCGGTGCGCCGGGTGCACCGGTCGGGGTCCTACGTGCTGCCGATGCCCGAGGGCAAGGACGTGAAGAAGGCGCTCTATCGCGTCCTGCGCCAGCGCACGATGCGCGAGAAGATCCGCATCGAGAACCGGCTGATGCCGGTGCGGGTGCTCACCGAGAACGGGCGGGCGGTGGGCGCGGCCGCGTTGAACACGCGCACCGGTGAGTTCGTCGCGGTCGGCGCGAAAGCGGTGATCCTGGCGACCGGTCCGTGCGGCCGCCTCGGGCTGCCCGCCTCGGGCTACCTCTACGGCACCTACGAGAACCCCACCAACGCCGGCGACGGCTACGCGATGGCCTACCACGCGGGCGCCGAACTGTCGGGCATCGAATGCTTCCAGATCAATCCGCTCATCAAGGACTACAACGGACCCGCGTGCGCCTACGTCGCGAACCCGTTCGGCGGCTACCAGGTCAATGCCGAGGGTGAGCGGTTCGTCGACTCCGACTACTGGTCGGGGCAGATGATGGCCGAGGTGAAGCAGGAGATCGAGTCCGCGCGCGGGCCCATCTACCTGAAGGTCTCGCACCTGCCGGACGAGACGCTGTCCACGCTCGAGTCGATCCTGCACACCACCGAGCGGCCCACCCGCGGCACCTTCCACGCCAATCGCGGCCACGACTACCGTACCCACGACATCGAGATGCACATCTCCGAGATCGGTTTGTGCGGTGGGCATTCCGCGTCCGGCGTCTGGGTGGACGAGAACGCGCGCACCACGGTCCCCGGCCTGTACGCGGCGGGCGATCTGGCCTGCGTGCCGCACAACTACATGATCGGCGCGTTCGTCTACGGCGATCTGGCGGGCGCGCACGCGGCCTCGACACTGACCGAGGTCGCGGCCCCCGCCGAGCTGCCCGAGGATCAGCTGGCCGACGCGCACGAGCTCGTCTACCGGCCGCTGCGCCAGCCGGAGGGCCCGCCGCAGCCGCAGGTCGAGTACAAGCTGCGGCGTTTCGTGAACGACTATGTGGCGCCGCCGAAGACCGCGGCCAAGCTGTCGATCGCGGTGGAGACCTTCGAGCGGATGCGCGGGGAGGTGGAGGGCATCGGCGCGCGCACCCCGCACGAGCTGATGCGGGCCGCGGAGGTCTCGTTCATCCGCGACTGCGCGGAGATGGCGGCGCGGAGTTCGCTGACCCGCACCGAATCCCGGTGGGGGCTCTATCACGACCGGGCCGACCTGCCCGAGCGCGACGACGCGTCGTGGAACTTCCACCTGAATCTGCGCAAGACCGCCGACGGGGAGATGGAGTTCGTGAAGCGCTCGGTGGCACCGTATCTGGTGCCGGTGCCCGGTCTCGACGACGTGCCGTCGGCCGAACCGATCGTCGAGGTGATCGCCCAGCCCGCGCTCGTCGGGACGCGGGCGCCCCAGGAGGCCCCGGTGCGCGAACGGCCGGTCGCGACATCGCCGTCCTCGCCGCGGCTGGTGACCCTGCTCGCGCTGGATTCCCCTGGCGTCGAGGAGGTGTCGAGCTACCTGACCGATCCCGATCCCGTCGTCCGGGTGGCGGCGCTGTCGGTGCTCACCGAGAACACGCCCGACGGATTCGCCACCGAACTGGTGCGCGCGCTCGGCGACGAGGCGGCCTCGGTGCGCCGGGCCGCGACCGAGAGCCTGCGCGAACTGGTGGAGGTGCTCCCGGGCGCGGGTGCGCTGGCCGAGCACCTGGGCTCGCCCGATCCGCTGGTCCGGGCGACCGTGATCGACCTGCTGCGGGCGTTGCGGGCCGGATCGGCGGCGGACTACCGTGCGGCGCTGGGTGATACCGACCATCGGGTGCGGATCGAGGCGGTGCGGGCGCTGGTCTCGCTCGACGACGCCGCGGCGGTGGCCTCCATCGCCGGTGACACCAACCGTGAGGTGCGCATCGCCGTCGCCCAGGGGCTCGCGTCGATCGGCGCGGGCGGGGTCGAGGTCATCCGGGTGCTCGGCACCGATCCCGATCCACTGGTACGGGCCGCCGCGCTGACGGCCTACGCCGCGCTGGGTCCCGGTGCCGAGGACGTCACGGGACTGGCTGCGGCACTGCGGCATTCGGCCTGGCAGGTCCGGGTAGGTGCGGCCCGTGGCCTCGCCGGCGCCGCCCCCGAAGCGGCCGTGGCGCCACTGGCCGACGCCCTCACCGACCGGCATCTCGACGTCCGCAAGGCCGCGGTCCTCGCCCTGGCGACCTGGCCGACCGACACCGCCGCCGTGGACGCGCTCGAGACCGCGATCGCCGACCCGGACGCCGATGTCCGCGCCTACGCCCGGCGTGCCGTCGTCGCGGCGGGCCGCACCCCGGGCGACCCGGCCCGGGCCGCCGAGCTGTCCGACGCGCGCGCGTGAGCGGCGTCGGATCGGGACCGTGCCGTAGCGCCGCAGCGACACGGTCCAGGCGACGGCGCACAACCCAGTTCAGGCGCCGGGTCGGCAATGTCGGCCGCTCGGCGGGGAACGGCATGCGCGGACCGATACCGGGCGAGACCGGCTCCTCCGCGCCAACCGACGTCATACCTCCCGGCAACATCCGCCCGTCCGCACCGGCCGGCTCAGGTTCACCCGCACGGGGCAGTATCGCCGCCACCGCGCGGGGCTCTCTCGAGGCGACGTCGGTCGACCACGGCGGCCGGACGGCGCGCGATGCGGTTCGGCCGACAGCATCCGCGCCGAGGACGACCGAGCCCGACTGCGGTCCACCTACGGTTCCCATCGATCCGATCTTCCCGATATCTCCCCAGGTCACAGCCTCGAGATGCCCGCGTCACAGTGTCGGTGATCCGCGGCGTCGATAGGCTGGGTCGCATGAGCGCACTCTCGGGCACGTTGGTGACGGTCGCCGAGGACCTGGACACGGTGACGACCGTCGGCCACGAGGACGACCCGGCCGAGGCCGGTACGTCGGCCGAGGCGGTCGCTCGGCTGTGGGACTCCGTGCGCGATTGGTACGCGATGGGTACCTCGCCGGCGATCCAGGTGTGTCTGCGGCGCAACGGCAAGATCGTGCTGAACCGGACCATCGGCCACGGCTGGGGCAATGCGCCCAGGGACGCCCCCGATGCCGAGAAGATCCTGGCGACTCCGGACACGCCGTTCTGCGGCTTCTCGACCGCGAAAGGTGTCGCCGCGACGGTGATGTCCATGCTCGTCGAGCAGGGTGCGTTCGCACTGAACGACCGTGTGTGCGACTACATTCCGGAGTTCACGTCGCATCGCAAGGACCGGATCACCATCGGCGACGTACTGTCGCATTCGGCGGGCGTCCCGTTCATCACCCCGCCGTACAAAGGCAGCGAGGTCGTGCCGGACGAGGATCTGGCCGTCGCGGCGCTCGCCGATCTCGTGCCGAGCTGGCCGCCCGGCCGGTTCCGTGTCTATCACGCCCTGACCAGCGGGCTGATCCAGCGACTGCTCGTGCAGCGGGCGACCGGCAAGCGGATGCGCGAGCACCTCGCCGAGCAGGTACTGGAGCCGTTCGGCTTCCGCTGGAACACCTTCGGCGTCGACCCGGCCGATCTCGACCGGGTCGTACCGAGCGTGAAGACCGGGCCGCCACCGTCGCGGCTGTCATTGTTCCTGGCGCGCAAGGCACTGGGCGGGCGGATGGACAAAGCGTCCAAGGCCGACAACGACGCGTTCCTCACCGCCGAACTCCCGTCCGGCAACCTGGTGACCACCGCCACCGAGCTGTCGCGCTTCTACGAGATCCTCACGCGGGGCGGCGAACTCGACGGCATCCGGATCATCGAACCAGCCACGCTCCGCGACGCGATCCGGCCCGCCGACCGGATGCCCGGTGCGGCGGGCCGGGTCAGCCGCGCGGGATTCGAACTGGGCGGGCGCCGATCGAAATTCGGCCGCGACACCCGGTTCCACTTCGGCCGCAGCGGTTTGACGACGCAGTACGGCTGGGCTGATCCCGAGCGCGGACTCGCGGGCGCGATTCTCACCAGCGGCAAGGCCGGGACCGACACGAACCGCCCCTGGCAGCTGGTGTCCCAGGTGTCGGAGACCTTGCCGCGGCTGGACCGCGCACCCGAGTGGCTCGGTCTCAGGTGAGCGCGGCGATGATCGTGCGCGCGACCCAGTCCGCGTAGCGGTCCACCGGCCAGCCCCTGGCCAGGACCAGCCGCTCGTAGGTGTCGATGGCGAGGTAGTTCCACAGCACGTCGCGGACCTCGTCGAGCTCGATCCCGGGCCGGAGCTGCCCCGTGTCGAGCAGGTGCCCGCCCAGCATGGTCATCCCGACCAGGCCCTCCTCGGCCAGCTTGTCCCACACCGGGGTGAGCGAATCGTCGACGTGGCGGCCGTCGCGGATCAGGAACTGGACCGTGGCCGACCGGGCCTGCCGCCGGGCCAGCCCGTGGACGAACATCGTGATCTTGCGGCGCACGTCCGGTTCGGCCAGCATCGCCTGCTGCTCGGGGCGCTGATACACGGGGACATCGTCGTCGTCGCCCGCGATGACGACATCGAACACGGCCTTGGCCAGCGCCGCCTTCGTACCGAACGCCTTGTACACGCTCTCCGCCGAGACGCCTGCGCGCTCGGCGATCGCCGCGATAGTCGTCGGCCGGAACCCGTCGCGCTCGAACAGCTCCTGGGCCGCGGCCACCATCGCATGGCGCCGCACCTTGGCTCGCGCGCGCCGCCCCGACGCGTCGTAGCGCCTCTTGACTTCGGTCATGAGGGGTCCAATACTTTTAGATACAGTCCAACTTTACCCAATTGGAGTTCTATCACAGACGGAGCGTCATCATGAACACCATCAGCCCGCAGGTCGTCGCAGGCGACCTGACGTCCGTGGCGATCCGCGGCATCCATCTCATGGTGGACGGCAGCGTCGCCGACCTCGCCGAGGTCACCCATCCCGACGGCATCACCCGCGAACGCCGAGCCGCACCGCCCTGGGCGCGCGGCACCGGCCCGGCCGGAATCCACGCGCTCGCCGAGTGGCTGCGCGAGGCGTTCACCGACATGTCCTACGACATCCACGCCACGGCGGTCGAGGGCGATCTGGTGACCGTCTACGCGACGATGCACGGCCGCCAGATCGGCCCGCTGGTCTTCTACACCGAGTCCGGCGCCGTGGACAACGCCTTCCCGCCCACCGGCAAGACCTTCGCGATGACCGAATCGCACTGGTTCCGCATGCGCGACGGCAAGATCTTCGAGCACTGGGCCAACCGCGACGACCTGGGCATGGCCCGGCAGCTCGGCTGGTTGCCGCCCTCGCCGGTGTATCTGCTGCGGTCGATCCAGCTCAAGCGCCGCGCGGTGCGCGAAGTGCGTTCGGGTCGCTGATCAGCCCGCGATCGGGACGCCGCCGACCCGGCGGTCACCACCGTTGCGCTCTTGCCAGCGGCGATACACCTCGACGGCATCCGCGCGCGGTTCGTGCCGCAGGGGCAGCCGACGCCGATCCCACGGGGTCGCGAACTCGTCATAGAAGGTGGTGAACTCGAAGTACTTCCGGTCGTCGACGTAGTGCGGTGCGTAGGCGTCGCGCGTGGTGAGGAAGACGACCTCGTCGGGCGAGCAGTAGTACAGCGCGCCCAGGCACATCGGGCACGGCAGCGCGAGGATGTAGATCGTCGCGCCGACCAGATGCTCGGTGCCCAGCCTCGTACACGCCGCCCGGATGGCGAGGATCTCGGCGTGCGCGGTCGGGTCGCTGGTCTGCGCGACCAGATTCGGGCTCTCCGCCAGAATCTCGCCGTCGCGCACGATCACTGTCGCGAACGGACGCCCGCCCGCCTCCACATTGCGGCGGGCCAGGTCGATGGTGTGCTGTGCGAAATCCACGACGACCTCAGAACGGCTTGGTGGGCAGGTACTTGCCGTCGAGGGTGATCACGGCGCGCTCGCCGCCCTCGGGGTCGGCGACCTTGCGCACGTCGAGCTTGAAGTTGATCGCGCTGATGATGCCGTCGCCGAACTGTTCGTGCACGAGCGCCTTGAGCGTGGTGCCGTAGACCTGCAGCATCTCGTAGAAGCGGTAGATCGTCGGATCGGTCGGGATGCCGCCGGGGATCGAGCCGCGGGTGGGGATGGTCTGCAACAGGGTCGCCGCGTCGGCGTCGAGGCCGAGCAGCTCGGCGACGGCCACCGCGGAGGCCTCGGGCAGAGCGTGCTGACCGAGCACGGCGGCGGTGACGAAGGCCACCGACAAACCCGCGGCGTCGGAAATCTCCTGCCAGGTCAGGTCTTTCGCCGTCTTCGCGGCGACCGCGGTGACGGCCAGGGACGCGCGGGCGGCGGGATCGAACTGTGCGTGCACCATGAGGTGGTGTCCTTTCGTGGAGGGATTCAGGCGGCGGGAGTGTGTTCGGCTCCGGCGCGGTCGACCACCGTCACCGCGCCGGAGCCGATGTCGAACACCCAGCCCTCGGCGACGAGCGCACCCGCGCCGAGCGCGCGGGCCACGGACGGGTGGGTGGCCAGATTGGACAGCTGCGCAACGACATTGGCGCGCACGAGCCTCGGCAGGTCGGTCGCACCGACCGCGCCGAGCCGGGCCGCGGCGGCATCGGTGTGCCGCAGCCACTGGGCGATGGTGGGCATCGCGCTCAGATCGTGGCGCTCGGCGACCGCGGTCATCGCGCCGCAGCCGGAATGGCCACAGACGACGACCCGCGACACCCCGAGCACCGCGACCGCGTATTCGATACTGGCGGCGATCCCGTCTGCCCCCGGCGCGTAGGCGGGCACGAGGTTGCCCGCGGTGCGGATCACGAAGAGCTCGCCCGGTTCACTGCTGGTGATCAGCTCCGGCACGACGCGCGCGTCGGAGCAGCTGATGAACAGCGTGTGGGGCGTGTGGGTGGTCGCCAGATCGGCGAAAAGCGCTGCCTTGCCAGGGAAGACGTCGTGCTGGAAGTGCGTGACGCCGTCCGCGAGGTCGGTCATGGATCGCTCCCTTCGGTGGGTGCCGGCTCGGTGTTGCTGATCGAGATCCAGCCTGCCCGCCGGGAGCTATAGCGTCCAATATGCAGTTCTTACAGTTCCTATTGATGCCATCTATGATTCGGCGGCGGTGTCCCGGGCGATCGCGGCGAAGGCACGGGCAGCGGCCGAGTGATAGGCGGTGCCGCGGCGCAGCAGTTCCACCGTCCGGCTCGGCAGCGCGGGTTCGAGCGGGACCGGGCGCAGGTCCGGGTGGGCGCGGGCGATGGCATCGGGCAGGACGGTGCCGAGCGTGCCGCGCCGGGTGAATTCGACCAGCGCGCTGATCGAGTTCGCCTCGATCGCGATGCGCGGCGCCACCTCGTGGTCGGCGAGGTAGACGTCGATGTGGGTGCGGGTCGCGAAATCGCGGCTGAGCAGGGCCAGGGGCACGACGGCGAGATCCGCGATCCGCAGCGGCCCGGCGTGCGCGGCGAGGTCATGGTCCGCACCGACCACGAGGCTCAGGTCCTCGGTGAACAGGGCCGTGCCGTCGATGCCCGCGGCATGGGTGCCGCTGAAGGCGATGCCGAGATCGATGACGTCGGCGAGCAGGTCCTCCTCCAGCCGATCCTGGGTCGTCTCGGCGACCGCCACGGTGACCTTCGGGTGCGCGCGATGGAACCGATCCATCAGCGGGCCGATGAGATAGGCGGTGATCGTGGGCGTCATCGCCACCCGCAGGTGTCCCCTGGTCAGGTCCTGCACATCGTGGACCGCGCGCTCCCCGGCGGCGAGGTCACGCAACGCGTTACGCGCGTGTTCGGCGTAGACCCGACCGGGGTCGGTGAGCCGCACGGTCCGGCCGGAGCGGTCGAGCAACTGCACGCCGAGCAGCCGCTCGAGCTGTTTGATCTGCTGGGACAGCGTCGGCTGGGAGATGTGCAGCGACTCGGCGGCCCGGGTGAAGTTCCCGTGGTCGGCGACGGCGAGCAGGTACCGGATATGACGCAGCTCCATGGCCATCATGATAGATAGCCACTATCGAGCTTCGGCTTACCGCGGCGTGTGGCCTATCTCCGCACGTCCACCGGGTCGGCGACGATCACCGTGCCGGTCGGGGCGTCGAGCAGCTCGACCGTGCGGGCAGCCGCGTCGTCGACGTGGATGCGGGGATGCTCCGGTGGCGTCGACTCGTAATACGTTCCCGGGCCGTAGAACTGGCCGTAGCGGATCACCATCCCGCCTACGGCGAGCACCGCGGCCTCGTGCGCGGCGATCACCGCGCCGCGTCCGGCGGGCGGCTGCCAGGCGATGCTCTGGGCGAGAAAGCGCTGTGCGCCTGCGGCGTCGGCCGCGGCCAGCAGATTCGCGGTGCCCTCGGTGCGGATGCGCGCGTTCGCCTCGCCGGAGGTCGCCAGCTCGGCGACATCGTCGGGGAGGTCGGTGAGCTGGTGCAGCACCAGATCGGGCGCGAAGTCGGTGACCGCCGCGACCAGGCCGGGCGCGTCGTAGACGTCGTGCACGATCGGGTGGGCTCCGGCATCGCGGATCGCTGCCGCCTTGCCCGGGGAGCGCGTCAGGCCAGCTACCTCGTGGCCCGCGCCGATCAGCAACGGCAGCAATCGCGTTCCGATGACGCCCGTGGCGCCGGCGAGGAAGATACGCACGCCCCGACCTTAGCCGGGGCCGCGCGCCACGGGACCGGAGGTCAGGCTCCGATCACCGCGTTCATGATCGTGCCCGCACTGGTCGCCACGGCGCCGCCCGCCATGGCGCTGGCGATCATCTTCGGCGACTGCAGACCGCCGCCGCTCCACTTCTCCCAGGCGAACCGGCCACCGCCGTAGGTGATGGCGGTGACGCCGGACAGCAGGATCATCCAGGTGAAGTACCGGCCCAACTGCAAGATCTTCTCCGCCATCGGCGGGGCTTCCGGCGTGGGGTTGCCGACCTGCGCGAGAACAGCGCCGTCCAACACAGCCAGGATCATGCTCACGATCGTGCTCCTTCGTCGGATGTTCGTGGTGAAGCCGATGTCGAGAACTCGTGACGCGGTAGAACCCCAGATCCATTGAACATTCAACCTCAGGCCGCTTCGATGGCGTAGCCGACACTCCGCGACGACCATGACCGCCGTCACACCCGTCGGACCGTGCCACTGTCGCGCCGGGCCCCTACTATCGAGAGCGCGGGGCTTGTCCGGAATCGGCGCGACGAGGCGCTGACCACCACCTTCATCGCCTGTCTACCGTACCGCGAGGAGGGCACATGGCTTTCCTGATTTCCTTGATCGTCGCGTTTCTTCTGGTGACCGCAGCAGTGGTAGTGGCTTCCTACGCCACCGTTTCCCTGACCTATTGGTTTGAATCACGACGGATCCGTCACGATCGGACGGAACCCCACCCCGCACGCTGAACACCGCCCCGCCGACTCGATGCCCCGGTGACCGCACGCGGTCCCGGGGCATCGCCGTCGCGCGGTCAGTACGGTTCCAGGCCCGCCTGGGTGGCGATCACGGCCGCCTGCACCCGCGATTGCACGCCGAGTTTGGTGAGCACCCGGGAGACGTGGGTCTTCACGGTGGCCTCGCCGATGTGCAGGCGGCTGCCGATCTGCTGGTTCGACAGTCCGGCGCCGAGACCGGCGAGGACCTGCCGTTCGCGGTCGGTGAGGGCGGACAGGTCGGGCGGCGGCGCCTGGGTGGCCGCCCGGGGCAGCGCGGCGATCACCGCGCGGGTCACCTTCGGGTCGAGCACCGCGTCGCCGTCGGCCACGGCGAGGACGGCACGCACCAGTTCGTCGCCACCGACGGACTTGAGCAGGAACCCGCTCGCTCCCGCCGCGAGCGCCCCGAGGACGTAGTCGTCGATGGCGAAGGTGGTGAGCACCAGCACTTTCGCGGTCGTCTCGGCGACCACCGCGGCGGTGGCCTCCAGCCCGTCGACGCGCGGCATGCGCACGTCCATCAGCACCACGTCGGGATTCAGCGCGCGGGTCTGCCGGACGGCGGCGACCCCGTCGCCCGCTTCGCCGACGACCCGGATCTGCCCGGACGACTCGAGCAGCATGGTGATCCCCGCCCGGATCGTGGCGTGATCGTCGGCCACCACCACCGTGACCGTCATCGCTCACCCAGCGGAATCCGCGCGCGCACGCGCCAGGTGCCGTCCTCGGCACCCGCGGTGAGCGTGCCGTCGATCGATTCGGCACGAAAGATCATGTTGCGCAATCCGTTTCCTTCCCCCTCCGGCCGCCCCGGCGGGATCGGGTTCGATGCCGTCATGACCAGCCGGCCGGCGTCGCGGCGCACGTCGATCGCCAGCGGCGCGCCCGGTGCGTGCTTGGTCGCGTTCGCGATCGTCTCGCCCAGGATGCGCGTGAGCACCGCTTCCACCGCGGTGGACAGCGGCAGATCGGACTGCCGGCGCAGGGTCACCGTGCCCCCGGCGGCCTCGGCCGCATCGATCAACCCGTCCAAGGAGGACAGGCGGGCCGTGACGGCGGTGTCGTCGGGGGAGGTCAGCAGGTCGATGGTCGCGCGCATTTCGTCGAGCGCGGCCAGGCTGCCTGCCCGGATCGATTGCAGGACGGCGGTGTCGCCGGGGTTCTTCTGCGCCACCTCGGCCAGGATCGCGACCGCGGACAGGTGACCGGCCACCGTGTCGTGCAGGTCCCGGGCGACCCGCCTGCGCTCGTCGCCGAGTGCGGCCGAGCGCTCGGCGTCGCGGGCGGCGAGTTCGGCCCTGGCCGCGCTGCGCTCCACCCCGACCATGCGGCGCGAGGCCCGCACCGCCCGCGCGTAGCCCAGCGGTGACCAGGTGATCGCGACCCCGATCAGCGCGGTGTAGATCGCCACCCGGAGCCCGAGCACGGTCAGCGCCAGCAGCGCCCCGCCCACGGTCACCGCCACCGCGAACCCGGCGACCACCACGCCGAGC
Organism: Nocardia sp. NPDC050718; assembly: GCF_040654235.1. Lineage (NCBI taxonomy): Bacteria > Bacillati > Actinomycetota > Actinomycetes > Mycobacteriales > Nocardiaceae > Nocardia > Nocardia sp. NPDC050718. The sequence continues at coordinate 42,106 of NZ_JBFAHQ010000009.1, forward strand.
CGGTCCGAGCCGGCGCTGACGGCCAGGTAGATCACATCCGACAGGGCGATCCACAGCGGCAACGACGGCCCGAGGACGAAGTCACCGGCCAGCAGGAGGACCATCAGCCCGAAGCCGAGACCCGGCCGATGCTGGGCGGTCAGCTGGATCGCGAAGGCCGCGCACAGCAGCGCCAGCTTCGCCGCCGGGGGGTACAGATCGCGGTCGAGGACCACCGGCCAGCCGCCGACGGCCCACAGCAGCAGCCCGACCAGGAACACGCCGACGGCGGCCGCCGTCGCGCTGTCGTACACCGCCACGAGCCGGGACAGGAGCGTGGGGGACGGGGGCATGCCTCATTTCAGCACACCCGGACCGGGTCCCGGGTCCCCCGAAAGGGGGACCGCGGGCGCGCCGTCAGCGGGACGACGGCGCACCGGTGTGCCCGGCACAGTGGGGAAATGGACGCATGGAACAACCCCGTACTGCTGACCATCGCCGCGTGCGAGGTCGGTTTCTGGGTGCTCGTGGTGGGCGGTCTGCTGCTGCGCTATGTCGTGCGGCTGCGCCGCGCGGGCCTGGTGACGCTGGCGCTGGTCCCGGTACTGGACGTGGTCCTGGTGGTCGCGGTGGCCATCGATCTGCACCGGGGCGGCGAGGTGGGTTTCGCGCACCGGCTGGCCGGCATCTACCTCGGCTGCACGGTGATGTTCGGGCACCGGATGATCGCGTGGCTCGACGCGCGTTTCGCCTACCGCTTCGCCGGTGGACCGGCGCCGGTGCGGGTGCCGAAGGACGGTCCGGAACGCGCCCGCAAGGAGTGGGCCGACTTCGCGCGCTGGCTCGGCGCGGCGGCCATCGCCGGGGCGCTCACCCTGGCGTTGAGCTACACGGTGGCCGATGCGCAGCAACGCGAACAGCTCATGGGTGTGTTCGGCTCGCTGGGGGTGATCACCGTGATCTGGCTGCTCACCGGTCCCGTGTGGGTCACCGGGTCGAAGCGGAGCTGACGCACACGAGCGATGCCCCGGCACCGAAGCGGTACCGGGGCATCGTGGTGCCGGGCTCAGACCGCGGCGGGCGTCTGCTCGGTGAGCAGTGTCCCGATCCACGGCAGGACCGCCGACCGCACGTCGACGGTGCGCGGGAGCAGACCGTTGGCGGCGAGCAGATCGGCGGCGCGCTGCTGTTCGTCGAGGAAGTCCTCGCTGACCGGGTGCACGCCGAACGGGCGGCCGCGCAGCGCGGCTTCCCAGGCGTCCAGGTCGGCGGGCAGGCCGCGCGCCCGCGCGTCGTCGACGAAGTACTGGGCCGCCGCGCGCGGGTTGGCGACGATCCAGGCGTCGGACTCCCGCAGCGCGGCCAGGACCGCCTCGACCGCGGCCCGGTTGTTCTCGGCGAGGTCGCGGCGGGTGAACCACAGCGACGGATGGCTGAACACCGAGGCGGTGTCGACCAGGGTGATCAGCTCCGTGGCGGCCTCGACCTCCCGCAGGCCGGGGTAGGTGCCGACCCAGGCATCGAGCTCACCGGACAGCAGAGCGGCACCGCCACCGCGCACGTCGACGTCGACCGGTTCGACATCGGCCCAGGTCAGTCCCACCTGGTGGAGGGCGAACAGCAGCAGCGTCGTCTGCCACGACCCGTGCGCGATGCCGACCCGCTTGCCCTTCAGGTCGGCGGCGGAGGTGATGCCGCTCGCGGCCGTCGCCACCAGCCTGCCGTTCTCCACGCGCGGCCCGGAGATGCCGAGGTAGACGATGTCGCGCTGGTTGGCCAGCGCGGTCAGCGGCGGGGTGAAGCCGGTGCCGATGATGTCGTAGCCGCCCTCGGTGAACAGCCAGTCCGAATGTTCGCCCGGCAGAGCGGTCTTCGGGTCGACGCGCTCGGCCTGCGGCAGGGCGCGCAGGTCGACCCACTCGACGTCGGGGATCGCGCGCTCGAGAATGCCGAGGTGGCGCAGGACGAACAGCGAGTTGTTGTGCGGGAAGTACCCGACGCGCAGGCTCATCGGGCATCACCGATCAGGCCGAGGCGGCGGGCCTCGTCGGCCAGGCCGCTGCGGCGCCACTGCACCGCCAGGTTGGACGGGTCGAAGTCGACCGAGCCGCCGAGGGTTTCGGCGATCGCCTGGTACTGCGCACCCTCCTCGAGCAGGACGACGAACTTCGCCAGTTCCAGCAGCCCGGCGCGGCCGAGCACATTGGCGCCACCGTTGGCTTCGAAGATCGCGACGAGGTGCGGGTCGGTCGTCAGCTTGCTCAGGATGAATTCGCCCGCGCCGATGGTGCGGTCGATGTGCGGCGGGATCTCCCGCGACAGGGTCAGCCGCTGCGAGGCGGCGTAGCGGATCGGCAGGGTGCGGTGGGTCTGCGCCCAGCCGCCCAGCCACGGGGTGTGGATGTGCACGACGGAGGTGATCTCCGGGTGCGCGCGGAACACCTCGGCGTATCCGGTGACGAAACCGGCGGAACCCGTGCCGGACAGCACTTCCCCGTCGAAGGTGGCGACGACGGGCTCGACCGTGCGCTCGGCCGCCCACGGGCCCGGCGCGTTGAGCGCGATGGCGATCTCCTCGCCGGGCACCCGCTCGACGAAGTTGACGGTGCCGTTGCCGGTGACGGTGCCGGTTTCGCGGAACACCCGGAACGCGGTCTCGGCGTCGCGGGTCGCCGCCGCGACGAAGGCCGTGACGGCCTCCGGCAGACGGGTTTCGGTGGTGGTCATCGAAGGACTCCTGGGTTATCGGGCCGTCGCGAGGACGGTGTCGGTGGACGGGGTGGTGAGCCGGGAGCGGCCGAGCAGGGGCAGGACTTCCTCGCCCACTCGGTAGGCCTCCTCCAGGTGCGGGTTGCCCGCGAGGATGAAGGCGTCGACGCCGAGGTCGACGAGTTCGTCGAGCCGCTGGGCGACCTGCTCGTAGCTGCCGACGAGGCCGAAGGCGGGTCCGCCGCGGATCAGGCTGAAGCCGCACCAGACATTGGGCTGGACTTCCAGATCGCGGTAGCCGGTGATGGTTTCGGGCACCCAGCCGGCGATCCTGGCCGCGCCGACCGAGTCGCCCTGGGCGGCCCGGTTGGCGGCGTCGCGGTCGACGAAGGCCCAGCCCTTCTCGATCTCGGCCCAGGCCGCTTCCTCGGTGTGCCGGGCGACGATGTCGATGCGGACCGCGAACTTCGGTGTGCGACCGAGGGTTTCGGCGTTGCGCCGGACCCCGTCGAACTTGGCGCGCAGGTCGGCGAACGGCTCGAGCCAGGACAGGTAGTAGTCGGCATGGCGGCCCGCGGCGGCCACCGCTGCGCCGGAGGACCCCGAGAAGTACACCTCGGGGAACGGCTGACCGGCCAGGCCGGGCGGCAGTGCGGCGCCCTCGGTGCGGAAGAAGCGGCCGTCGTGGTCGAACGGTTCGCCGTCCCACACACCGCGCAGGACGTCGAGGAACTCGCTCGTGCGGGCGTAGCGGTCGTCGTGGGCGACCTTGTCGCCCCACCACAATTGGGCCGGTCCCCCGCCGCCGCTGATGATGTTGTAGACCAGCCTGCCGCCGGTGGCGCGCTGCAGGCTCGCCGACATCCTGGCGGCCTGCACCGGGTGCAGGAAACCGGGCTGGAAGGCGACCATGAAGCGGTAGGTGGTGGTCTCGGCGGCCAGCGCGGCAGCCACCGCCCACGGATCGTCGGTCACCGGGAACGACGGGAGCAGCCCGCCGAGGAAGCCCGCCGATTCGGAGGCCTTGGCCACGGCGGCGACGTGGTCGAGGTAGCTGTACTCGTCCAGCGCGCCGCCGCGGATGGCGGGGGCGAGATTGCCGGGACCGTAGCCGCCCGCGTTGCCGCGGTTGTAGCGGCGCGGGGTGCGCAGGGAGGCGTGGTCGCCTTCCATCCCGATGCGCCAGTAGACGTCGATGGTCATGCGGTGAGCTCCTGCGCGGTGGAGAGGGTGCGGCCTGCCGGATCGGCGAGGAACAGCAGGTGTTCGCCCGCCCGGTGGATCTCCTCGATCTGCGGATGCCCCGACAGCACGAAGGTCTGCACGCCGGCGATCTCGTACACCGAGAGCTGGCGGGCCACCTGCTCATAGCTGCCGACCAGGCCGATCCGCCGGTCGTAGCCGAGCGCGTCGAAGCCGGCCCAGCGGCCGTCGCCGAGGGCGTGCGCGGCCGCGGAATCGGTGCGGCCCAGCTCATCCCACTGGCGGTGCACGCGCGCCCAGGCCTCGTCCTCGGTCTCCCTGGCGATGATCGGCAGGTCCAGTGCGATCCGGACCCGGCGGCCCGCCGCGGCGGCGCGCTCGCCCAGTTCGGCGGCGGCCCGGGAGATCCCGTCGGGTTCCTCGCCGAAGACGTGGACGTCGCCGTGCGCGGCCGACAGCTCCAATGCGGCCGCCGAGGTGCCGCTCAGGTGGACCGTCGGGAACGGCAGGCCGGACAGGATGCCGCGGAAACCGCCGTCGACCACGTCGTAGTACTGCCCCGCGTATTCGAACCCGGTGCCCGCGAATCCGGCCGCGCCGACCTCGGTTTCGTTCCAGACGCCGCGCGCGACGGTGAGGAATTCGGCGGCGCGCCGGTAGCGGTCGTCGCCGCCGATGTGGTCGCCACGCGAATGGGCCTCCGCTTGGTCGGTATCGACCGCGAGCTGCCAGTTCAACCGGCCCCGCGCATGCCGCTGCAGGGTGGCCGAGATCTTGGCGGCGTACACCGGCGTGCCGAAGGCGGGCTGGAATTCGACGGTTACCCGCGCGTACCGGGTGGCGCGCAGGGCCGCGCCCGCGACGATCCAGGATTCCTCGCCGAGCGGATCATAGGGCGCAAGCACACCGTCGAAGCCGTTCAGCTCCGCGGCGTCGACGATCTGGGCGAGATCGTCGAACGGGCCGAACCGGCCGGGACGCACATCGGTGGCCTCGGTGCGCGGCGCCCGCGGCCCGAATCCGCCGCGGCCGCGCAGGGCGGGCGCGGCGCGGCGACCGTCACCACGGCTGGGCAGCTTCCACACGAACTCGGTCATGCGGGCACCCGCTCGGCGGCGACGAGCTCCTGCGCCCGGGCCAACGGCTCGGCGGCGACCCAGGATTCGAGGTCGAAGTCCGCGGCCAGGAAGCCGTGGGTGTAGAGGAACTGCTTCTGCACGCCGAGCAGCTCGACGCGTTCCTCGCTCAGCGACGGGTGCAGTCCGCGATGGAACTCGTCACCGTAGGCGGCGACGACGCCCTCCGGGCCGGACAGTGTTTCGCGCTGCAGCACCGCGCGCACACCGTCGAGGTCACCGGCCGCCCAGTCGGCGGCGCGCAGGCTCTGCGCGAGGAAGCCGACGACGACCTCGGGCCGCGATTCGAGCAGATCCGCGTGCACCGTGATCGGGCGCGGGGTGCCGTTGTTGACGCGCAGGTGTTTGGTGGCCGAGGCGTCCAGGTCGACCGCGACGCGCAGCCCGTTCTCGCGAGCGACCTCCTGCGCGCGAGCGCCCTTGACATAGATGGCGTCGACCTTGCCTGCCAGCAGTTCCTCGACACCCCAGGTGGTGGACCGGCGGGCCGCCTGGATCGCGGTGCGCACCTGCGGATCCCGCTCGACGTCGAGTTCGGTGACCCGCACGTCGGCCAGGGTCAGCCCGGCCGGGCGCAGCGCGTTGGCGAACCCGTGCAGCGCCATCGCCCGCGGGAAGCTGCGGGCCTGGTCCTGCGCCCACGCGGGCACACCGACCCGCAGCCCGGCCAGTCCCGCCGCGTCGGTGACCGGCGAGTCCGGGCCGACGAGGATCGCCTGGGATTCGTCGATCCAGGTCAGGCCGATCAGCCGGGTCGGCGAGCCCTGCGCGCGAGCGGCCAGCGCGGGCACGTTGCCGCCCTCGCGGATCAGGCCGGACAGATCGTGCAGGAAGTGGTGGCCGGCGAGTTCGGGGCCCGCGTCCTGCAGGACACCGAAGTCGAGGCCTGCGCTGACTGCGGTCTCGCCGAGCCAGCCCAAGCTGTGCGCGAGACCGCTCGCGGTCGGCACGGGGCAGCGGGTGTACCACAGGGTTTCGGTCATGACAGGCTCCTGGTGTGTGGTCCGACGCCGAGATGGGCGAGGAATTGCGTTCGGTAACCGAGGGTTTCGGGTGCCGCGTGGTCGCGCGGCTGGGGCAGGTCGATGACCTCGTCGACGGCGAAGCGGCCGTGGTCGAGGATGAGCACCCGGTCGGCGAGCCGGATCGCCTCGTCGACATCGTGGGTGACCATGAGGACCGCTGGCCGGTGCCGGGCGACGAGATCGCCGACCAGGTCCTGCATCTGGAGCCGGGTCAGCGCGTCCAGCGCCGCGAACGGCTCGTCGAGCAGCAGCAGTTCCGGCTCCCGGACCAGGGCCCTGGCCAGGGCGGCCCGCTGGGCTTCGCCACCGGACAGGGTGGCGGGCCACTGTCCGGCCTTGCCGTCGAGGTTGACTTCGCTCAGTGCCCGCAGCCCGGCGTCGCGCTGGGCCTTGCCGCGGCGCAACCCGACGAGCACATTGGCCAGTACCCGCTTCGACGGGATCAGCCGGGGTTCCTGGTAGACCGTGGTGCGCCGGGGCGGGACCAGCACCTCGCCGGCATCGGGCACTTCCAGGCCGGTGAGCAGGCGCAGCAGTGTGGTCTTGCCGGTGCCGCTCGGGCCGAGCAGCACGACGAACTCGCCGCGCCGGATGGTCAGGTCGACGCCGTCGAGCACCGTCTTGTCGCCGAAGGCCTTGCGCAGGCCGGTGATCGAGACCGCCACCGGTGCCTGCGGTTCGACCGTCGTCTCGACGGGCGCGGCCGCTGTCGTGGTCATCGGATCGCCACCTGCTTCCGCCAGGGCATCGCGTAGCGTTCCGCGAGCCGTACGAGCGCGTCGAACACCAGGCCGAGCAGGGCGTAGAGCACGACGCACAGCACCATGTAGTCGGTGCGGTTGTATTCCTGGGCCAGCGTCACCAGATAGCCGACGCCCTGCTGGGTGCCGACCTGTTCGGCGGCGATGAGGCCGGTGATGCTGATCGACAGGCAGATCCGCAGCGCCATCAGGATGCCGGGCAGCGCGGCGGGCACGATCACCTCGGCGATCAGCCGGGTGCCGGTGAGCCCGAAACTGCGGGCGGCCTCGACCATCTTGCGGTCGACATTGCGCACCCCGAGATAGGTGTAGGCGTACATCGGCGCCGTGGTCGCCACCGCGATGAGCAGCACCTTGTACAGCTCATCGATGCCGAACCAGGAGATGAACAGCGGCACCAGCGCGAGGAACGGCACCGCCCGCACGATCTGCATGGTCGAGTCGACGAGTTCCTCGCCGAGGCTGGACAGCCCCGACAGCAGCCCGAGCACCAGGCCCACCGAGACGCCGATGGCGACGCCGGCGGCGGCCCGGCCGAAGGAGGCCAGCGCGAAGTCGACCAGCTGGCCGCTGTCGAGCAGTTCCAGGAACGCCGCCCAGACCGCGCCGGGACTGGCGATCACCCGGGGTGAGATCGCGCCGCTCGCCGAGCCACCCCACCAGGCCGCCACGATGGCCGCGGGCAGCGCGGCGCGCAGGCCGAGCGACAGCCAGCGAGGGCGCTGTCCGGTGACCCGGGCCCGCGGCGGCGCCAGTTCGAGGGTGGTCATGTCACTTGTCCTTCAGTGCGGCCAGCTGCTCCGGGCTGAGCTTGGAGCGCAGGTCGTAGAAGATGTCGGCGGCGGCGATGCGGCGGCTGATCACGCCGTTGTCGGCGAAGGTGTTCACCACGTCGGCCAGGTCGGTGGCGTCGGATTCGGCGGGCAGGCGCGGCACGGTGACCTCACCGCCGACCCGGATGGCGTCGGCGAGGCGATCGCCGGTCAGCGCGCGCGGACCGGTCTTCTCGAAGACGTTCTCGAAGTCGGCGGGCGCGGCCTTCTGTTTCGCGGTGAGTCCCTGCAGGACTTCGAGGTACTTGGCGGCGACGTCGGGCCGCTGGTCGAGGACCTCGGTACGGAACACGACGACGGTGTTGTCGTGCGAGCCGATCGCCTTCTCGGTGACGATCTCGCGCGCGCCCGCGGCCTTGGCCTCCTGGTAGGGCACCAGGAACGAGGCCCAGGCGTCGACCTTGCCGGTGGCGAAGGCCGAGGCGGCGTCCTTCTGCTGCAGCGGGACCCTGGTCACCCTGTCGGCCGGGATTCCCGCCTGGGCGAGGGCTTTCAGGGTGATGTACTCGCCCTTGCCCGCGGGATTCACCGCGATCCGCTTGCCCACCAGCCCGGCCACCGAGGTCACCCCGGACTCGGGCGTGACGACGATGCCGCTCTGATCCTGACCGGCGGGGTCGGCCACGGCGACGATCTTCACGCCGACGTCCTTGGACAGCGCGCCGACGACGGGGCTGAAGGCGGCACCGGAGACGTCGAGTTCCTCGGTGTTGAAAAGCTTCAGCATGGAGCTGAAACCCGGTGTGGTGGTGACCCATTGGATCTTCGCGCCGAGCGGAGCCAGCGCCGCGTCGAAGGTGCCGTCGCGCTTGCCGACCGCGAGCGGTCCGGTGTTGCCCGGATCGGTGACCTTGAGAACGAACGAGGGCTGCGCGCCCGGTTCGGGCGTGGAACCGGAGCCACACGCCGCGACGAGGGCGACGACGGGGACGATCGCGAGCGCGATCCTCGAGAAGGCCGGCAGCCTGCGGGACATCGGGGCTCCTGTGTTCGGGGAAGGGCGGGTGGTGCTTTCGCAGCGTAGGAGCGGACACGGCACCGAACGAGGTATGTCTTTCCAGGGATCGGAAAGCTTGACAGCCGCCGATCCCGCAATCTATGGCCGCTTTCCGCGACAAACCCGCCCACACTTTCCGAATATCGGAAAGCGGCCAGGGTTCGCACGCGTCACGCTGTGTTACCGTCGGCTCCGTGGAGACCTCCAGCGTGCAGACCGTGACCCGGGCCCTGTCGGTACTCGATTGCTTCCGTGGGGGCGAGGAACGGGGCGTCTCCGAGGTCGCGCGCGCCCAGGGACTGGCGGTGAGCACCACCCACCGGCTGCTCGGTGCCCTGGTGCAGGCCGGATTCCTGGAGAAGGACGCCGAATCCAGCCGCTACCGGATGGGCGGCGCACTGGCCGAGTACGGGCAGATCGCCTACCGCCAGCACAAGATCTATCTCGCCGAGCCGTATCTCGAGCAGCTGGCGGCGACCACCGGCGCCACCGGTTCGGTCGCGACCCGCCACGGCATCCACGCCGTCCTGCTCGGCACCAGCCGCTGGCGCGAGAGCGACGGGCACGAATTGCAGGGCGTACGCCTGCCGCTGCACGCGAGCGCCCTCGGCAAGGCGCTGCTGGCCTGGTCCGAGGTCGATGACGACGAATTGCGTTCCCTCCCTTATGAAGAGGGCACCGAGCGATCCGTGTCGAACGCCGCGGAGATGCGTGCGGAACTGGTCGCGACCCGGGCACGGGGATACGCGTTCAACGATCGAGAGCTCGATCCGGGATTCCGCACCATCGGTCTGCCCATCCTCGACCCGCAGGGCCGGTGCCGCTTCGCGCTCGGCCTGCGCGGCCCGGTCACGCTGATGATCGACGAGCGGGTGCCGTTCTTCGTCGAACTCGCCAAGGTCACCGCCGCCGATATCGCCGCCACCTTCGCCGCCGCGGACTGACCCCACTCCCCCGCACCCGTTCGGGTCCGCCCGAATTCCTGGGACGATACTTTGTATTTGTTTAGTTGAGCTCATGAAGGGAGCCCTGGTGGCGACCGATACCGCACGTCCCGCGGTCGGGCTGCGCTCCGACCGCGGCGCGATCCTGGCCTCGCTGATGATGTCGACGAGCCTGGTCGCGCTGGACTCCACGATCATCGCCACCGGCGTGCTGACCATCACCGCCGATCTGGGTGGCTTCGCGCTGTTCCCCTGGTTGTTCTCGATCTATCTGCTCACCCAGGCCGTGACGGTGCCGATCTACGGCAAGATCGCCGACACCGTCGGGCGCAAGCCGGTGATCCTGTTCGGGATCGTGGTGTTCGCGCTGGGCTCGCTGCTGTGCGGGCTCGCGACGAGCATGGTGGCGCTGATCGTGTTCCGGGCGATCCAGGGCATCGGCGCGGGCGCGATCCAGCCGATGACGATGGTCATCGCGTCCGATCTGTACACCCTGCCCGAGCGAGCCAAGGTGCAGGGCTATCTGGCCGGGGTGTGGGCCGGATCGGCGGTGCTCGGTCCACTGGTCGGTGGCGCCTTCGCCGATTTCGCCAGCTGGCGCTGGATCTTCCTGGTCAATCTGCCGCTGGCGGCGCTGGCCGGGGTGATGCTGCTGCGCAACTTCACCGAGACCACCCCGCGCCGGGCCCGCGGGCAGGTCGACTACCTCGGCGCGGCCCTGCTCACCCTCGGTGCGGGCGCGCTGATCCTCGCGCTGCTCGAGGGCGGCCAAGCGTGGGCGTGGAACTCCCTCACGAGCCTGACCCTGTTCGTCGGCAGCGCCGTGGTGCTGGTCGTCTTCGCCTTCGCCGAGCACCGCACCGCGAATCCGATTCTGCCGCTGTGGATCTTCACCCGCCGGGTGGTGGTCGCGGCGAGCGCGGTCTCGATGCTGATCGGCGCGATCGTGCTCGGCCTCACCTCCTACGTGCCGACCTTCGCCCAGGGCGTGCTCGGCACCACCGCCACCCTCGCCGGACTCACCGTCGGCGCGTTGACCATCGGCTGGCCGATCACCGCGTCCCAGGCGGGCCGGTTCTACCTGCGCCTCGGCTTCCGGACGACGGCGCTGATCGGCAGCGCGATCGCGGTCGTCGGCTGCGTGGCGCTGTTGCCGATCGGCGATCGGGCCAGTCCGTGGCAGCTGGCGTGCGCCTGTTTCCTCATCGGCGCGGGCATGGGTCTGGTGGCCAATCCGACCCTGATCGCCGCCCAGACCGACGCGGCCTGGGCCGAACGCGGCGTCGTCACCTCGGCGACCATGTTCGCCCGCTCGATCGGCAGCGCGGTCGGCGTCGCCGTGTTCGGCGCGATCGTGAACGCCCAGGTGAGTGCGGTCGACCGCCCGGATCCCGGCGAACTCGCCGACGCGATCCACCTGGTGTTCGTGACACTGCTGGCGATGTCGATCGTGCTGCTGGCCGCGGCGGCCACCATGCCCGGAGCACGACCCGCGCCCGCCACGGCCGATCAGATCGACTGATCGATCCGCCCGGTCTGTGCGGCGTCGCCAGGAGAAAGTATCGGTAGGGTCGAGATCGTGTGGGGAACAGGGGATTCGATGGATCCGGCGGCGCGGCGCACGAGCCGGGCGAGTTCGTTCGGGGCACAGGCCGCGGTATACGCCGACCATCGGCCGGACTATCCGGCAGCCGCGATCCGATGGGCGTTGCAGCCGGTCGGCCGGACCGACGTGACCGTCCTCGACCTGGGCGCGGGCACCGGCAAGCTCACCGACGGCCTGCTGGCGGCCGGGGCCGAGGCGATCGCCGTCGAACCCGATGCGGCCATGCTCGCCGAACTGGTGCGACGGTATCCCTCGGTCACCGCGCGCTCCGGTGCGGCGGAGGCGATTCCGCTCCCCGACGGGTCGGTGGACGCGGTGGTCGCCGGGCAGGCGTTCCACTGGTTCGATCAAGACCGCGCGTTCCCCGAGATCGCCCGGGTCCTGCGGCCCGGTGGGGTGTTCGCGGCGTTCTGGAACACCGACGACACCAGCGCCGAGTGGGTGGCCGGACTCCAGCGCGTCTCCCGCTCGGAGGTGTCCTTCACCCCGCCCGAAGACGAAGAGAAGCTGCCCGCGCACCCGTTGTTCGCGACGTTTGAGAAAGCCGAGTTCCCACACAGCCAGCGGCGCACCGCGGAATCGCTGGTGACCACCATCGGCACCCATTCGCACACCGTGGTGATCCCGCCGGAGCAGCGAACGGCTCTACTCGACCGCATCCGGGCCTACCTGCGCGCGACCCCGGCGACCGCCGAGGGCGAGTTCGACTTCCCGTTGCGCACCGAGGTGATCCGGGCCGTGCTGCGCGAATCACCTCGGCACTGAGCGGTCAGCTCGCGCGTTCCGCCAGGCCACGCACCACATCGACGACCTCGCCCGGGGCGAACTCGACGACGCGTCGCACCCGCGAATTCGCCACGGGCGCGAGGTCGACGACGATCGGAGCGCCCGCGCCCGCCTGAGCGATCGCGGTGATCCGGTCCTGCAGGAAGCCACCGTCGGGGACGCCGACGCGGATGACGTCGCCGACCGCGAGCGCCTCGGCCCGGACCGGGCCACCGGCCGCCGCCGCGGGGTCGAACGTGCCGCAGCGGGTGTGCCCGGTGGTCGCGCCGAGCCCGCGTTCGGCGATGGTCCACCACACCGGCGCTTCCGGTTCGCCCGCGCCGACGCGCGTGTGCCAGGCCAGCACCCGGTCGCGTTCGGCCTCGGCGGCCGCGCGGGTCTCGTGCAGGGAGACCTGCCTGCGGACCGGGGCGTTGCGGGAGCGGGTGGTGCCCGCCGCGCCGTCGATCACCAGGATCCAGCGCGCGCCAACGGCGTCGTCGCGGCGGGCCGAGACCCGTTTGGCCAGAGCGAGTCCCGGTGTCGCGCCCAGCTGATCGGCCGCCTCCTCGATACTCGCGACCAGCCCGAGCGAGCGCAGCAGCTCGGCGGCCGACAGCTCCGAGGTCCCCAGTTCCTGCGCCAGCGCCGTCATCGGCGTGCGCCGGCGCCAGCCGATCCGCGCGCAGTGTTCGTGCCGGGTGAACCACAGGCCGCTGCGGGTGCGGCGGTGCTGATCGACCACCACCGCCCACCAATCCCATTCCGGCTCGGCCACCAGCCGACCGCGAATCCAGCGTTCCCGTTCGGCCGTCGGCACCCGGTCCTCGGGTGGCACGAAGTTGCGCAGGGCCGCGCGCACCGCGGATTCGGTGCGCCCCACCGTCTTCGCGGTGCGCGCCAGGTCGGCCCCCGCGCGCAGATCGTCGGCCAGGACCCGGTATTCCGATTCCCGCCAGGTGGTCCCATGCCTGCTCGGTGGCTGCAGATCGCCCCGGTCGTCGTCACTCATCCCCGTGCCCCCGTTCTCGCACCGCCCGGCCACACTCGCCCCGGGCTCGTTTGTGTGACCCTTCGACGATACCGGTGGGGTATGACAGAAAACGCTTGTCTGCCAGCGGCTTTCCAGCAAACAGGGGGTCGCGGTCAGCCGGTGTGCGCGACGCCGCGGCGGCCGAAGGCGTAGTAGCCCAGGCACACCAGCGCCGCCCAGACCGCCCCGACCACCAGCGCGGTGCGCCCGCCGTCGGTCCACAGCAGCAGCACCACGACCAGACCGAGGAAGCCCAGTGCGGCCCAGGTGGTCACGGGCGCGCCGGGCAGCCGGTAGTCACTGGCGGGCAGCTCGCCGGCCCGCACCTTGGCGCGATACTTCAGGTGGCACACCAGGATCACGCCCCACACCACGATGATGCCGACGGTACTGACCGAGGTGATGTAGGCGAACGCCTTGTCCGGCGAGACCAGGTTGACCACGACACCGATCACCATCGCCGCCGCCGAGGCGCAGATGCCGGTGAAGGGCACCGACTGCTTGCTCAGCTTCGCGAAACCGCCCGGCGCCTCGTCCCGCAGCGCGAGGCTGCGCAGCATCCGCCCGGTGGAGTAGATGCCGGAGTTGCACGACGACAGCGCCGCGGTGAGCAGCACGAAGTTGATGATGCCCGCGGCGGCCGGAATGCCGATCTGCTCGAACACCTCGACGAACGGACTGCGGCCCGCGTGGAAGGTACGCCAGCTCGCCACCGACATGATCACCACGAGCGCGCCGACATAGAACAGGCCGATGCGGAACGGCAGGGTGTTGATCGCCTTGCGCAGCGTGGCCTTCGGATCGCGGGCCTCCCCCGCCGTCACGCCCACCAGTTCGACACCCACGTAGGCGAACACGACGATCTGCAGCACCAGCAGGGTCTGCCCGAAGCCGTGCGGGAACACGCCGCCGTCGGCCCACAGGTTGGTCACCGTCGGGTTCGTGGCGTGGCCGAAGCCGAACACCAGCACGCCGATGCCGATCAGGATCATCGCCAGGATCGCGGTGACCTTGATGGCCGAGAACCAGAACTCGCCCTCACCGAAGATCCGCACCGAGATCAGGTTCGCGGCGAACAGCACCGCAAGCACCACCAGCGCGGTCACCCACTGCGGGATGTCGAACCAGTACTGCACGTATTTGCCAGCGACGGTGATCTCGGCCATGCAGGTCGACACCCACACCGCCCAGTACGACCAGCCGGTCGCGAAACCGGCGAAGCGGCCGAGGAATTCGTGCGCGTATTCGGCGAAGCTGCCCGACACCGGCCGATAGGTCAGCAACTCACCGAGCGCGCGCATGATGACGAAGATGGCCAGGCCCGCGGCCAGATAGGCCAGGATCAACGACGGCCCGGCCTGCTCGATCGCGGCGCCGGAGCCGTAGAACAGGCCGGTACCGATCGCGCCGCCGATGGCGATCATCTGGATGGTGCGCGGGCTCAGGCCGCGCGCGTAGCCCTCCGATTCGGTCGTCGGAGTGGGCGCCTGCACGGCTGCGGTGGATAGCCCGGGGCCGTCAGCTGACATGGATCGTGTCCTTCCGTCGCGTCGATCAGTCCTGCACGCTACCGCCCGGCAACCGTGGCACCGGTCACCCCCACCGGGGCGCGGAAATACCCGCCGTCCCGCCCGGGTTGCCTCTTGCGGGGGTCGGATCACTGTCGAGGAGGCTCATGAGCGCGGTCACGCTGTCGGTTCTGGATCTGGCGCCGGTACAAGCCGACGTGAGCGCGGGCGAGGCACTGCACGCGACGACGCGGCTGGCCCAGCACGCGGAGGAACTGGGCTTTCGCCGATTCTGGGTGGCCGAGCACCACAACATGCCCGGCATCGCCAGCTCCGCACCCGCGGTGGTGCTGGCCCATCTGGCCGCCTCGACCTCGCGTATCCGGCTCGGTTCGGGCGGGGTGATGCTGCCCAACCATCCGCCGCTGGTGGTGGCCGAGCAGTTCGGCACGCTCGAGGCATTGCATCCCGGCCGGATCGATCTGGGCATCGGCCGCGCGCCCGGCACCGATCCGGTGACCGCGCGCGCCCTGCGCCGCAGCGCCGAGGGGCTCGGTGGCGAATCGTTCCCGCGTGAACTCACCGCGCTGATCGGGTTCTTCCGCGGCGCCGACGCCGAAGGCATCGTCGCCAGTCCCGGCCGCGGCGCCGAACCGGAGGTGTGGCTGCTCGGCTCGAGCGGCTACAGCGCCCAGGTCGCCGCGGTGCTCGGGCTGCCGTTCGCGTTCGCCCATCACATCGCCCCGGAGAACACGGCCCCCGCGCTCGCGCTCTATCGCGACAACTTCCGGCCCTCGGACACGTTGAGCGAGCCCTACACGATCGTGGCCGCCTCGGCGATCTGCGCCGACACCGATGCCGAGGCCGACCGGCTCGCCGCGCCCCGCGATCTCGCCTTCGCCCAGCTGCGCGCGGGCCGCCCGCAGGCGCTGGCCACCCCGGAACAGGCCGCGGCCTTCCCCGGCAGCGACGCGGAGCGCCGCTTCGCCGCGCAGCGCAAGGCCGGTCAGCTCCAGGGTTCGCCGGACACGGTGCGCGCGCAGGCCGCCGCACTGCTCGCCGCCACCTCGCCCGACGAGCTCATGCTCAACACCCTGGTCTACGACATCGACGCCAGGATCCGTTCGCTCGAGCTGAGCAGCAAGGCGATCAACGGCTGAGCCCGGATCGGCTCAGAGCAGCCGGAATCCCCTGGTACGCAACGACTCCCGGAGCCGGTGGCGGCCGTTGAGCGAAGCCACCGTGGCGAGCCGGGCCAGCACCCGCTCGGTCCACGAGAACGGCAGACCCTGGTCGGAGTAGATCTCGCCGATGCGCTCCTCGTAGGCGTCGATCGCCGCGGGCTGACCGGCCAGGTCGTAGGTCTCCTGGTGCAGCACGGCGGCCTGCGGCAGGCGCGGCTTCACCCGGGTGCCCTCGGCAGGGTCGGGATGGCCGACGACCAGACCGAACACGGCGAAGACGTGGTCGGGCAGCCCCAGTTCGGCGGCCACTCGCTCGGGATCGTTGCGCAGCGCGCCGATGTAGACGGTGCCGAGCCCGAGGGATTCGGCGGCGACCACCGCGTTCTGCGCCGCGAGCGCCGCGTCGACGAAACCGACGTAGCTGGATTCGAGATAGTCGGCGCCCTCGAGCGGCACCCCGCGATCGTCGGCGAGCTGACGCAGCCGGGCGAAGTCGGCCGTCCACACCAGCAGCACCGGGGCCTGCACGATGTGCTCCTGACCGCCCGCGATCTCGGCCAGGCGGGCCTTGCGCGCCGGATCGCGCACCTCCACGACGCTCCACACCTGCAGGTTCGACGAGGTCGCCGCGGACTGCGCGGCCGAGACCAGCAGCCGGATCGTCGCGGGCGACACCGGATCTGGCAGGTACCGGCGCACCGATTTGTGGCTGTGCAGCACCTCCAGCACCGGGTTCCACTGTTCGGGAACCTCGGCCGCCGGATCGGCGTAGCGCTGCTGCACGAGGTGGACGGGGCTGGGGGCGGTCTGCGTCATCCCGCCATCGTCGCCGCACCGGCCCGGCGCGTCTGCGGTAACCCTCACCGTGAACCGAACGGAGGTCCCGGGACGGCCGATCGATACAGTAGGGAGGGGGAGCCCGCCGACGGGTGGGACGAGGGAGCGCGTCATGGGCAAGATCTTCGACCGGATCGACGACAAGTTACGGGCCTTCATCGGCGCGCAGCCGATCTTCTTCGTCGGCACCGCGCCCTCCGACGGCGGCCACGTCAACGTCTCCCCCAAGGGCTATCGCGACACCTTCGCCGTGCTCGACGAGCACACCGTCGCCTACCTGGACCTGTTCGGCAGCGGCGCGGAGACGATCGCGCACCTGCGCGACAACGGGCGGATCACCGTCATGTTCTGCTCGTTCGCCCGCACCGCCCGGATTCTGCGACTGTTCGGCACCGGCCGGATCGTCCGGCCCGACTCGACCGAATTCGACACGCTGCGTACGCGATTCGGCACCGAGCACCCGGGTATCCGGGCGATCGTCGTGATCACGGTGGACCGGATCGCCGACTCGTGCGGGTGGTCGGTGCCCTACCTGGAACTGGTCGAGGAACGGTCCATCCTGGACGAGGCGCACGCGCGCCGCACCGACGCCGATTTCGCCCGCCGGATCGCCGGCGACAACGCCACCAGCATCGACGGACTGCCCGCGCTGGAACCGGATCACCCGCTGCCGTCCCAGGTCACGCGGGAACGCACGCCGCACGCCGTGGACGGCTAAAGTGCGGCGGTGAACACCGGATCCGCCAGCTCGCTGCTCGACCGTCTCCTCGCCACCCAACCCGCGCCCGCCTGGTGGCTGGTGCTGGCCACCGCCGCCGTCGCGCTCGTCCTGGTCGGTTACCGGCCGCTGTGGCGGCTCACCAGGGCCGCGGTCACCGTGGCGCACGAGGGCGGGCACGCGCTGGTCGCCCTGCTCACCGGCCGCAGGCTGCACGCGATCACCCTGCACACCGACACCTCGGGCCTGACCGTGTCCAGCGGGAAGCCGACCGGTCCCGGCATGATCCTCACCGCGGCCGCGGGCTACCCGGCGCCCGCGCTGCTCGGGCTCGGCTACGCGGCGCTGCTCGGCTCGGGCCGGGTGACGCTGATGCTGTGGGCGACCCTGCTCATGCTGGCCGCCGTCCTGATCAAGGTCCGCAACATCTACGGACTGCTGACCGTCGCCGTACTCGGCGCGCTGGTGTTCGGGGTGTCCTGGTTCGGCACCGACCAGATGCAGGCCGCGTTCGCGTATCTGGCCGCCTGGTTCCTGCTGGCCGCGGCGGTCCGCCCGGTGATCGAACTGCAGCGCAGCCGCCGCAGGCAGCCCGGCCACACCGCCTCCGACGCCGACCAGCTGGCCCGGCTCACCCATCTTCCCGCCCTGCTGTGGGTGGGGCTCTTCACCGTCCTGTGTCTGGCCGCGCTGGTCGTCGGCGGAGCGCTGCTGCTGGCGCCGGTGCAGCAGCTGCACCCGCTGCTTCAGCGGTGAGCGGCGTGCCAGGCCGCGACGGCCTCGGTGACGAGGAGGGTCGGCGGTTCGAGCGCGTTCAGGGTGATGCCCGCTTCGTCGGGCTGTAGCGGTTCCAGCGTGTCCAGCTGGGAGTCGAGCAGGGCCGTCGGCATGAAGTGGCCGAGCCTGCCGGTCATCCGGCGCAGCAGTTCCTCACGGCCCGCGGCCAGGTGTACGAAGTAGGTGTTCGGCGCGCCACGGCGCAGCCGGTCCCGATACGCGCGACGCAGCGCCGAGCACGCGGCGACCCCACCGGATTCCTGATGCTCGCCCAGCCAGCCCGCGACGATATCGAGCCACGGGGCGCGATCCTCGTCGGTCAGCGGGATGCCCGCCGCCATCTTCTCGATATTGGCGATGGGATGGAAGTCGTCACCCTCGGCATAGGGCACCCGCAGCCGTTCGGCCGTGAGCGCGCCGACGGTCGTCTTGCCACACCCGGACACGCCCATCACCACGATGACGGGTTGCACCACACCGACCTCCTCGTCCGAGCCACTGCCCTCCAGGCTCACACACCGGGCCGGAACCGGGTCAGGGAAACGCCGAACCGGTGATCGATTCCAGCGCAGGCTCAGGGAATGGGACGGTCGGTGGGCAGGTTGACGAAGCTCGGCGCGGCCGGGTCCAGCCGCAGGTGCTGGGGTTCCATCCCGCTGGCGTTCAGCATCGGCCGGAACGGCAGCGCCTTGGGCGCGTTGCCCGCGTAGACATCGATGCGCAAGCGGTGTCCGGGCGCCAGGACCGCCTGGGTCGGGATGACAGCGACGTCGAGATCGGTGGGCGCGCCCGGCACCACGGGCAGCAAATGGTCGACGGTGAGCGGGTTGAACGGTGCGGTGAGGTCGCCGTTGACCGAGCGTGCGCTGCGCCGTTCGTCGATGGCGCGCATCGACGTGGTGAGCTGGCCGGTGGTCAGCACGGTCGAGGTGCCGTCGGGCGCCACATCGTTGACGGTGACGTTCCAGAACCCGTCGGTGGTGTCGTGCACCGTGTTGAGCCGCACGTTGATCGGACCCGAGATCACCGTCTGCTCGGTGAGCGGGGCACTGGTGAAGGTGAGCGCGTTGCGTTCGGCGATCCGGGAGTCCTTCGCGCAGGTATCCAGCGCCGCGGCCATCCCCGCCGAGCCCTGGGCCGCGTCGCGGGAGCACATCGTGCTCAGACCCGGCGCGACGGTGAGGTTCTCGGTGCCCGACGGCCCGGTGGCACTGAGCGATCCGTCGTGCAGGCTGTCCTCGGTGCTGCCGCTGGGCGCCGCCGAGAAATAGACGCGGCGGTGCGTGACGCCCGGCATCGGGAACTCCGGCAGCGTGATCCAGCTGCCGCCCTGCTGTTTCACCGTCACCGGGCCGAAGCCGTCCACGCCGCTGTCGATGTCCTTGAGCCACTTGTCGAACCATGCCCGCTGCAGCACGTCCAGTCGCGGCGGCGCGCCCGGAACACCGGTTCCCGCACCGGGATTGGCGTGGTAGGTGTCGCCGACGACGAGCTGCTTGCGGCCCGCGGGCAGCGGGATCTGCTCGTAGAGTTTGGTCGCGCTGTTGGCGAAGATGTCGTGCCAGCCGCCGTAGACGAACGTCGGCACGGTGACCTGCTCCGGACGCCCCATGATCGCCTCGCGGAACGCGGAGGTGTCGTCGAGGGCGCCGTCGAGCGCGGGCGGCATGTTCGACAGCGACGGGGTGAGCAGCGACTGGGCGAGCAGGTCGAAATTGGTGGTCGGATCGGCGAGACGATCGTGGAACCAGGTCCAGTCGAAGGTGCCGTCGGCCATCGAGGCCACATCGGGCACGAGCTTGAGCTGGTTCACCGAGTTCAGCCACAGCGGCAGGAAGGTGGTGCCGACACCGCCGCCGGGCGCGACCACATCGCGCATCAGGTCGCTGCCCGGTTCCACGGGGAAGATGGCCTGCAGCGCGGCGGGCGCGTTCTCGGCCGCGCGCAGCTGGTTGATGCCGGAGTAGGAGCCGCCGCTCATCCCGATCCGCCCGTTCGACCACGGCTGCTGGGCCGCCCAGTCGATCACCTCGCGGGTGTCGAGTTGTTCGCGCGCGCCGAGGGTGTCCCATTTGCCTTGCGACAGCCCGGTTCCGCGCACGTCGGCGACGACGACGGTGTATCCGCTGCTGATCAGCTTGCGGTCGACACCGAGCATGGTCTGGATCATGCCGCCGTCGAGCGCCTGCATCAGGTCGCCGAACCCGCTGATCGGCGTGGCCGACAGGTTCAGCCTGCGCACGATGTCGACGGCGGTGGCCTGCAGGCCGGGGACGGCGGCGGCGGATTCGATCAGGCCCGTCATCAGTTTCGAGTAGGGCGTCAGGCTGACGATCGTCGGCAGCGGCCGCTGCTCGATCTCGCCCGACGCGTTCGCGGGCCGGTAGATGTCGGCCTTGAGCACGACACCGTCGCTCATGGTGATCTGCGTGCCGCGCTCCACCCGCACCTCGGGGTAGGCGGCAGGCCCGTCGTGCAGGGCCGTCCAGCGCGCCGCGGGCGGTTCGGCCGGCTCACCCGCCGCCGGACCGCCGCCACATCCGAGCACGACCGTCACCGCGAGGATCGTCACCAGCATCCGGACGAGCCCGCGTTCGGAACCTCTCACTGCCATTGTGTGTCGCTCCCCGACCGGTTCGTTCGTCTCCACTGTTGACCTAGCCGCCGCACGATCGAGCGCGGAAACTGTAACAGGGGTAACGACCCGAGGCGGCCAGCGTCGGCCCGCTCGGACTGTCGCAGTGAAGACGTGTTGTTCCAGTTCAGCGCGTCGCGGGGTCCACGCGGCTGTCGGTGGCCGGTGGTTGACTGTCACCTGCCGGCGCGGATCCGGCCGGCTTCCATCCATCGCCGAGGAGGACGTTCGACATGCCCACACGTGACGAAGCTTGGCCGCAGGGCACGCCCTGCTGGATCGACTGTCAGGTCGACGACACCACCGCCGCCCGCGACTTCTACAGCGCGCTGTTCGGCTGGGACATCCAGGACAGCCCGGCGGAGGCGGGCGGGTACCTGATGGCCATGCTCGACGGCAGGCCCGCCGCCGGGATCGGACCGAAGCCCGACGGGATGCCGATGCCCTCGGCCTGGACCACCTATTTCGCGGCCGCGCGCGCCGACGAGATCGCCGAGAAGGTGAGCAAGGCGGGCGGCCAGGTGTTCATGCCGCCGTTCGACGTGCTCGACGTGGGCCGCATGTTCATCGGCGCCGACCCGACCGGCGGGGTGTTCGGCGTCTGGGAAGCCAAGGCGCACACCGGCGCCGGGGTCTACAACCAGCACGGCGCCTACTGCTGGAACGAACTGCACACCGGCGGCTACGACCGGGCGCACGACTTCTACAACACGGTGTTCGGCTGGCACTACACCGAGATCGGTGACGGCGAGAACTTCGTCTACTCCACCTTCGCGCTGCCCGGCGAGACGCACACCATCGGTGGAGTGATGGACGCGTCCGCGCTGGGCACTCCCACCTACTGGCTCACCTGGATCCAGGTCGACGGTGCCGACGCGGCCCTGGCCAAGGCCACCGAGCTGGGCGCGAAGGTGATCATGGGCCCCGACGACAGCCCGTTCGGGCGGATGGGCATCGTGCAGGCACCCCAGGGCGAGGTGTTCGGCGTCATCGATCCCGCCGAGGCCGTGGGTGAGGTCCCCACCGGTTCCTGAGGCCGGAGACCGGGACCGCGGCGCCCGCCGCGGTCACCAGGTGCCACGGGGAGTGGGCACGAACCCCGGGCCCGCGCGGCCCCGGTCCGGTTCGGGCGCACGGGCTCTCGGCAGGGTCCGGGTGATGTCGCGGGGCAGCGGCATCGTCTCGTCGAACAGCGACACCGCGCGCCAGGGTTGCGCGTCGATCGCCGGTTGCGCCTGTCGTCGCCGGGTCTCGTCGGTGACGAGGACGGCGGCGATCGCGGCCGCCGCGAACGCGATCCGCTGGGTGTTGGCGGGATGGTCGCCGAGGCTGATCACCAGGAAACCGCACAGTCCGGCCGCCGTGGCGGGCGCCGTCATCGATCCGGCGGCGCTCGCCGTCACGGCCGTCCAGGTACCGACGACGGTGATCGCCAGCATCGCCAGGAACCCGCCGACGCCGGCCTCGACCGCGAAGTTCAACCACAGGTTGTGCGCGTGCTGGAACTGCTCCGTGCTGTCGACCGCCGCGGTGAGGTGGGCGCCGGCGCGGGCCGGTCCGACACCCTGCGGACGGTCGGCGGCCAGCCGCGCCGCGGCCGTCCACACGTCCGCCCGCACGCCGACCTTCCCGCGGGTCACGAGGGCGACCAGGACCGGCCCGGCGACGAGCGCGGCGCCGAGCGGGATCATCCACGGCACCCAGCGATCGGTCGTCGCGTGCCTGCCGGGCCGCAGCCGCCGCAGGAAGACGTACACCGCCAGCCCCGCGATCGCCGCGATCACCCCGCCACGCGATCCGGTGAGCAGCACCCCCAGGTACCCCAGCACGACCAATCCGCCCGCGACCAGCCGCGACCGCATGTCCGCCAGCGAGGCGGCGCCCGCGGCGGCCACCGGCAACAGCAGCACCAGGTAGGCGGCCAGCAGATTCGGGTTCGCGAAGGTGCCGACCGCGCGGATCATGGTGTCGGGACCGCAGATGTCGGCGGATCCGTCGATCGCGCCACGGCAGAAGCCGGTCGGGGTCTCCTGCACGATCTGCTGCAACGCGACGATGCTCGCGATCGTGGTGCAGGCCAGCGCTAGCAGGGCGATCGCGGGCCAGGAATCGGGCACCACCCGGCGCACACCGACCGCCAGGTAGTAGACCGCCACCACGGTGAGCAGGCCGCGCCACGACGACCACGGTTGTCCCGCCAGCTGATTGGCCACCGCCGAGGCGACGAGCAGCAGCGCGATCGGCAGGTCGAACGCGGTGCGGAACCGGGATTCGCCGGTCAGCGCCACCGCCAGCAGCCCGACGAGGACGACCAGCCGGGTCGGGGTCACGATCCAGGTGATCGGTTCGTCGGGCAGGATGTCGGCGACGCATTCGAGTGCGATCGCCGCCAGGCACAGCAGCGCGGTCGCGCGCGCGGCGACGACGTGCGGGGCCGCGCGCGGGGCGGGCCGCGCGACGTCGGCCGCGGCGCGGGGATAACTCATCCGTCAGGTGTCCCGCACCGGAGTTTCGGGACGGCCACGGACAGGCGTTGTCCGGATGACAGTTGACGCCGGGTCAGCTGAACCGACGTTTCGCTTGCGAACGGTCCCCCACCGGCGAACCATTGACTGTGCGGTGGCTGCCGTCGTGGGCCGAGCGCGCACACGCGCCCGGTGGACCCGACCCGTCGGCCACCTCCGACGACCCAGGAGCCGATGATGTCCGCCCTGACGCGCAAGAATTTCGACGCACCCGAGGAAACCAGGCCCTTCGAGCAGGACAAGGGCAAGCTCGATCTCGTGAATCTCGACAGCGGACCGGTGGGCCGGGCCGTGTTCGAACCGGGCTGGCGCTGGTCGCTGCACGTCAAGCCGATCGCGGGGACCGAGAGCTGTCAGGCACCGCACATGGGCTACTGCCTGTCGGGGCGGATGGTGGTGGTGATGGACGACGGCGAGCAGCAGGAGTTCGGGCCGGGCGACCTGATGGTGGTGCCGCCCGGTCACGACGCCTGGGTGGTCGGCGACGAAGCCTGCGTGATGCTCGATTGGCAGGGCGTCGCCGACTACGCCAAGCGGTAACCGCTCACGGCGTCACGATGGCGAAGTTCGGGTCCGGCTTGTCGATCAGGCCGGGCAGCTTCGTCAGCGCGGTGATGTCGCCCTCGATGACGATGTCGCCGCTGAGCACTTCCTTCTTCAGATCGCCGCCGCCGGCCAGGCTGCGGATCAGCACGGGCCTGGTCAGGGTGAGGGTGGCGTCCGGCGCGGGCAGTTCGTCGCCGGGGAACCGGTCGTAGTGCACGAGCACGCCGTTGCGCAGTTCCACGCGATGGGTTCGGTTGCCCTCGTCGCTGATCCGCCAGTCGCTGGTGGTCCGGACGTCCCAGGCCTTGGGCCCGTCGATGCGCAGCGCCATCGCGTCGAACACCTGCTCCACGCTCAGCGCCGCCGCCAGCGCCGCCGAATTCGCCGCGGTCGGGGTGCCGAAGGAGCCGTTGCGCAGTTCGTAGGCGCCGCTGAGGTAGAAGTTGCGCCAGGTGGCGTTCTCGGCGCCGTAGGCCAGCTGTTCGAACGCGCTCGCCTGCAGGGCTTTCGCGGTGCCGTTGTCGGGATCGGCGAAGATCGCGTAGTTCAGCAGCTGCACCGCCCAGCGGAAGTCCGCGGCGTCGTAGGCCCGCTGCGCCTGCTGGAGCACCGCGGCGGTGCCGCCCATGGCGTCGACGTGACGGCGGGCGTTCTCCACCGGCGGATGCTCCCAGAGGTGGGCCGGGTTGCCGTCGAACCAGCCCATGTAGCGCTGGTAGACGGCCTTCACGTTGTGGCTGACCGAGCCGTAGTAGCCGTGCGTCGACCAGGCGGCGGTGAGCGCGGGCGGCATCGTCATCATCTCGGCGATCTCGGCGCCGACGTAGCCCTTGTTCAGCAGCCGCAGCGTCTGATCGTTGAGGTAGGCGTACAGATCGCGTTGCAGGGACAGGAATTCCACGACCCGGTCGGTGCCCCAGATCGGCCAGTGGTGGGAGGAGAACACCAGCTCGCAGCGGCGGCCGTAGCGGTTGATCGAATCGGTGAGGTACTTCGCCCAGACGTGCGGGTCACGGACCAGCGCGCCGCGCAGGGTGACGATGTTGTGCATGGTGTGCGTGGCGTTCTCGGCCATGCACAGGATGCGGCGGTCGGGGAAGTAGATGTTCATCTCCGCGGGCGCCTCGGTGCCCGGCGTGAGCTGGAAGACCATCCGCACGCCGTCGACCGTCTCGGTCTGATCGGTGTGGGTGATGTCGCGGGTGGGCGGGATGAGACTGACCGTTCCGGTCGAGGTGGTCTGCCCCAGACCCGAACCGATCTGGCCCTTCGGTCCGCGGGGCAGGGCGGCGCCGTACATGTAGGCGGCGCGGCGGGCCATCGCGGTACCGGTGTAGATGTTCTCGGCGACCGCGTGTTCCAGGAAGCCGGCCGGCGCGAGCACCGGGCAGCGCCCCGCCGTGACATCCTGCGGGGCGAGGACGCCGTAGCTGCCGCCGAAGTGGTCGATGTGGGAGTGGGTGTAGATCAGGCCGGTCACCGGCCGGTCACCGCGGTGCTTGCGGTACAGCGCCAGGCCCGCCGCCGCGGTTTCGGCGGAGACGAGCGGGTCGATCACCACGACGCCGGTGTCGCCCTCGATCAGGGTCATGTTCGACAGGTCGAGGCCGCGGATCTGGTAGTAGCCGGGCGCGATCTCGTAGAGCCCCTGCTTGACGGTGAGCTGGGACTGCCGCCACAGGCTCGGGTTCACCGATTGCGGACAGGCACCGGCGAGGAACTCGTAGGAGTCGGTGTCCCACACCACCTTTCCCGCCGCGTCGGTGACCTTGCCCGGCTCGAGCGAGGCGATCCAGCCGCGATCGGCGTCGGCGAAATCGGCGGTGTCGCCGAAGGGCAGGGTGTCGGTCAGCGCGCGATTGGCGTCGGCGACGGACTTCGTCGGGTCGGTCTGCGTCATCGACGGGCTGACCTCGCCGCTGTCGTCGCCGCAGCCGGTGACGGTGAGGCCGACGGCCAGCGCGGCGGCCGCCCCGGCTCCGACGCCGAGCATCCCGCGGCGCGACACCTCGAACCGATCCGTGTTCGTCCCGTCCACCACTACATCCTCACTCAGGTGATCACTTCCCCGCCGCACGAGCGGTGCGACCGGCGCCGCTATTGCAGCATAACTGCAATAACTGAGTTACGGCTGAGCAATCGGCACAGCGGCCAGCTGGATCTCGAGCAGCAGCCGGTCGGCGGGGTCGGTCAGGTCGATCCCGAGCACGGCCTCGGCCCGGCGCAAGCGGTAGCGCAGCGTGTTCGGATGCACGCGCAGCGCGGCCGCCGCGGCGCTCACCTCACCGTGCGCCCGCAGATAGGCCAGGACCGACCCGCGCAGCTCGGCGGCGTGTTCGCGGTCGTAGGCGTCGAGCGCGGCCAGCCGGGGATCGTACAGATGCGGCCGGTCCCGGACCAGCTCGACGATCTCGGCCAGCAGCACGGCCGTCCTGGCCTCGGCCAGCGTGGCGACCCGGCTGCCCGACGCCGCGGCCGCCGGGCTGTCCAGCACGCGATCGACTTCGGCGCGGGCACCCGCGACGGCCGTCAGCCCCGCCACCGGCGCCGCGACGGCCGCGCGCACCACCAGCCCGCGCGCCTGTTCCAGCTGCGCGACGAGCTTGCGCAGCCAGGAGCCGACGCCACGCTCGGAGTGATAGGACGGCAGCAGCACATACACCCGGTCACCGATCGCCTCGGTCACCGAGTCGTCGCGAAAGGCGCTGGCGTGCAAGCGGATCAGGCCGCTGGAGGCGGTGAGGTCGGCGACCGGGCCGACCGGGGCGAAGCCGATCACCGCGGCGGGACCCGCGGTCGGCAGGTGTAGCGCGGCGGCGACGGACGGGACGTCGACACCGTCGCCGTGGGCGCCGAACAACCGGCGCACCAGCAGGGCCTCGGTCGACGGCGCGTCCAGCCCGCGCGCGATGATCCGCGCCGCGACCGCCGACGCGCCACGCAGCACCTGCGCCGCGTCCGGCCGCAGCGGGCGGTCGCCCTGCTGGAGCCAGATGGTGCCGAGCACCCGCTCGGGGGTACCGCGCCGGATGCCGACCACCAGCCTGCGCCGGATGTCGAGTTCGGGGTGTTCGGGCACGTCGACGACCTCGTCGCTGCGCCACACCCGGTCGAAGACCCCCCATTCCCGCAGGATCCGCAGGTAGTCGCCCGGTCCTTCGCGACCGAGGATGGACCGGATGCGCAGCTGGTCGGCGGAGGCGTCGGAGGCGGAGTAGGCCAGCACATGCGACTGCGGGTCCTCGATGGACACCATGCCGCCGGTCTCCTTGGCGACCACCTGCGCGAGGCCGAACAGGTCGGTGTCGGGGGCGAGCAGGTCGTGCTCGTCGGCCGCGGCGCGCTGGCCGGGCGAGCGTGCCAGCATCCGGCGCACCAGCGCGAACACCTGGTCCCAGCGGGCCTGCCGGTGCACGTGCACCAGCGCCAGCCCGGCCGCCGACGCCGCGGCCCGCACGGCGGGCGAGTCGTTGGCGCTCTTGGTCATCAGCACGCGGGGGCGCTGGCCGGGATCGCGGGCGGCCACGCCCCGCAGCCAGCGCACGGTCGCCTCGGCATCGACACCGACCAGCAGATACACCGTCGGCAGCGCCCCCTCGGTCTCGAGCTGGTCGGGCAGATCGGCGGGCTCGGCGAGCGCGACCGAGCGCAGCGGCACCGACTCCCCCGCCGGCGCGTCGACCAGCGTGGCGACGGTGTGGTCGAGGGCGGCGATCAGCTCGCCCAGCGTCGTGGCGTCGTCCGGCATCACAGACCTCCCGGCTTTGTCCGATCGGATGAACCGGCGCGGCGTTCTTCGTCCGATCAGCCGATTATGCCGCGTCACCGCCGGTGTTGACTACGTCACATCCCGCCACCACTCGACGCAGGAGCCGCCCTCATGGACGCCATCGCGACCACTCCGCCGCCGGTCAACGAACCGGTCGGCAGCTTCGCCCCGGGGACCCCGGAGCGTGCCCGGCTGCGCACCGCCCTCGCCGATCTGTCCGCGACCCCCACCGACATCCGGCACGTCATCGACGGCCGCCACCTGCCCGGCGACGGCCCGGCCGTCGACGTCGTCCAGCCGCACCGGCACGCCGCCGTCCTCGGCACCCTGCACGACGCGACCGCCGCCGAGGCCGCCGCCGCGGTCGAGGCGGCTACCGCGGCGGCACCGGCCTGGCAGGCGATGTCGTTCGACGATCGCGCCGCGATCTTCCTGCGCGCCGCGGATCTGCTGGCGGGACCCTGGCGCGAGACGATCGCGGCCGCGACCATGCTCGGCCAGTCCAAGTCCGCCTACCAGGCCGAGATCGACGCGCCGTGCGAACTGGTCGACTTCTGGCGCTTCAATGTCTCCTTCGCCCGCCGCATCCTGGCCGAACAGCCGATCTCCGCGCCCGGGGTGTGGAACCGGATGCAGTACCGGTCGCTGGAGGGTTTCGTCTACGCGGTCACGCCGTTCAACTTCACCGCCATCGCGGGCAACCTGCCGACCGCGCCCGCGCTGATGGGCAACACCGTGGTGTGGAAACCGGCCCGCACCCAGGCGGTCGCCGCCTACCTGACGATGCGGCTGCTCGAGGCGGCGGGACTGCCCGCCGGGGTGATCAACCTCGTCCACGGTGCGGGACCGGCGATCTCGGAGGTCGTCCTCGCCGATCCCCGGCTGGCGGGCGTGCACTTCACCGGCTCGACGGCCACCTTCCAGCACCTGTGGCGCGAGGTGGCGCAGCGGATCGACCGGTACCGCACCTACCCGCGGCTCGTCGGTGAGACCGGCGGCAAGGACTTCGTGCTGGCCCACCCCTCGGCCGACCCCGCGGTCCTCACCACCGCCCTGCTGCGCGGCGCGTTCGACTACCAGGGGCAGAAGTGCTCGGCCGCCTCGCGCGCGTTCGTCCCGCGCTCGGTGTGGGCGGCGATGTCGGAGGACCTGATCGAGCGGACCGCCGCGCTGCGCTACGGCGACGTCGCCGACTTCACCAATTTCGGTGGGGCACTGATCGATCGACGCGCCTTCGACCGCAATACCGCCGCGCTGGAGCGAGCCAAGGCGACACCCGGACTGACCGTGGTGGCCGGGGGCCACAGCGACGACAGCGTCGGCTGGTTCGTCGAACCGACCGTCGTCGTCGGTGACGATCCCGCCGACGAGATCTTCCACACCGAATACTTCGGCCCGATCCTGGCCGTGCACGTCTACGACGACCGCGTCCCCGACGGCTTCACCGCCGCCATGGATCTCGTCGACCGGGGCAGCGCCTACGGGCTGACCGGCTCGATCATCGCCGAGGACCGGGCCGCGATCACCGCCGCCACCGAGCGGCTCACCTTCGCCGCGGGCAACTTCTACATCAACGACAAACCGTCCGGCGCCGTCGTCGGCCAGCAGCCGTTCGGCGGCGGGCGCGCCTCGGGCACCAACGACAAGGCGGGCTCGGCGCAGAACCTGCTGCGCTGGACCTCCGCGCGCACCATCAAGGAGACCTTCACCCCGCCGACCGAGCACCGCTATCCCCATCAGGCACCCGACCCGGAGGTCCGCTGATGTCCGCCGTCCTGCGCTCGACCCTGCTCGCCGCCGCCCGCTCGCCGCGACTGGAACGCGCCGTCACCCGGCTGCCGGTCAGCCGGGACGTGGTGGCCCGCTTCGTCGCGGGCACCACCGTCGACCAGGCAGTGCGCGCGGCCGAAACCCTGCTGCGCTCCGGCCGTTTCGTCAGCGTCGACTATCTCGGCGAGGACACCACCGATCTGGCGAGCGCGGAATCGACCGTCGCCCAGTACCGCACACTCATCGCCGCGCTCGGCCGGCTCCCCCAGGCCGAGGTGGCGGCGGGCGCCGTGCGGCCGCTGGAGGTGTCGGTGAAACTGTCGGCGCTGGGCCAAGCCCTGCCCCGCGACGGACACGCGATCGCCCGCGAGCACGCGCACCGGATCTGCGCGGCCGCCGAGGCCGCGGGCCTGTGGGTCACCGTCGACGCCGAGGACCACACCACCACCGACTCGACCCTCGAGATCGTGCGCGAGCTGCGCGCCGACTACCCGTGGCTGGGCACCGTCCTGCAGGCCTACCTGCGCCGCACCGAGGACGACTGCCGCGCGCTGGCCGGTCCCGGCTCGCGGATCCGGTTGTGCAAGGGCGCCTACGACGAACCCGAATCGGTGGCCTTCCGCGACCGCGCCGAGGTCGACGCCTCCTATCTGCGCTGCCTGGCGATCCTGACCGCGGGCGCGGGGTATCCGATGATCGCCTCGCACGATCCGGCGGTGCTCGCCGCCGCCGGGGTCGCGGTGCAGTCGGCGCAACGCAAGACCGAGGAGTACGAGTTCCAGATGCTGTTCGGCATCCGCGCCGACGAACAGCAGCGACTCGCCGACGCGGGCAACCACGTTCGGGTCTATGTCCCCTACGGTGACCAGTGGTACCGATATTTCATGCGCAGGCTGGCCGAACGGCCCGCCAACCTGGGGTTCTTCCTGCGCGCGCTGGTCGGCGGGCGCTGAACAATATTCACTCTCGGCGCCCGCGGCCCCGACGTGGCGGTGTACTGGTGTGCGTCGACGGAAGGAACGCGAATGTCTTTCGCAGAGTTGCGCGCCCAGATGCTGCGCCGCAAACCCCTCGTCGAGGTCGAGGACGAGATCCCGAGCGACGAGCGGCTCGCCAAGTCGCTCGGGCTGTGGCAGCTGACCGCGATCGGCGTCGGCGGCATCATCGGCGCGGGCATCTTCACCCTGGCCGGGTCGGTCGCCCACTCGGTCACCGGTCCCGCGGTCTTGATCTCGTTCCTGATCGCCGGCGTGGCCAGCGCGGCGGCGGCGTTGTGTTACGCCGAGTTCGCGGGCATGGTGCCCAAGGCGGGATCGGCCTACACCTACGGCTACGTCTCGCTCGGTGAGCTGGCGGGCTGGTTCATCGGCTGGGACCTGCTGCTGGAGTACATCGCCGTGGCGGCGGTGGTCGCGATCGGCGTGTCCGGCTACTTCGGGTTCCTGCTCGACCAGATCGGCCTGACCCTGCCCGAGTGGATGCTGGGCGCGCCCGACACCGGCGACGGGCGGGTCGTCGACCTGTTCGCCGTGCTGTTCTGCCTGGGCACCGCGTGGGTGCTCTCGCGCGGGATCGGCAGCGTCGGCCGGTTCGAGACCGTCGCGGTCGGGATCAAGGTCGCGCTGGTCGTGCTCATCGTCGTGCTCGGTGTGTTCCACATCGACAGCGCCAACTACGACCCGTACTTCCCGTTCGGCGTCGGCGCGGTGTGGACGGGCGCCGCGACGGTGTTCTTCGCCGTGTTCGGCTACGACGCCATGAGCACCGCGGCCGAGGAATCCGTCGACGGGCGCAAGCACCTGCCCAAGGCGATCATCTACTCCCTGGCCATCGCCATGGTGCTCTACGTGCTGGCCACGCTGGTGCTCACCGGGATGCAGAAGTACACCGAGATCAGCCCGACCAGCGGGTTCTCCACCGCGTTCGAGGCGGTCGGGATGCCGGGCGTCGCCAACATCATCGCCGTCGGCGCGATCGTCGGCATCGTCACCGTGGTGCTGACGTTCATGCTCGGCGTCACCCGGGTGTGGTTCGCGATGAGCCGCGACGGGCTGCTGCCCGCGTGGTTCGCCAAGACCCACCCGACCCGCAAGGTGCCGACCAGGGTGACCTGGATCGTCGGCGTCGGCGCGGCGATCCTGGCCGGCGTGCTGCCGATCAACACCGTCGCCGAGCTCACCAACATCGGCATCCTGATGGCCTTCATCGTGGTGTGCGTCGCGGTGATCGTGTTGCGCCGCACCAGGCCCGACGCGCCGCGCTCGTTCCGGCTGCCGTTCATGCCGGTGATCCCGCTGGTCGGCATCGGGTTCTCGGCGTACCTGATCTACTCACTGCCGTGGGAGACCTGGCTGCGGTTCCTGGCGTGGCTGGTGGTGGGTCTGATCGTCTACTTCGGCTACTCGCGCACGCATTCGGTGATGAACCGCACGGCGGTGCCGCCGAGCGAGTGACCCGGGGCCGGGCGGTCTGTGCTGTGATGGGCCGATGAGTTCAGGGCACGAGGCCGCGGCGGCGGGCGAGCACACGGCGCGCCCGCCGCGTCGGCGCCGCGATCCGGAGAAGACCCGCGAGGCCATCATCGACGGGCTCCTCGCCGCCCTCATCGACGGCGATTTCGCGCCGACCACGCGCACGATCGCCGCCAGGGCGGGCACCTCCGAGCGCAGCATCTTCGTGCACTTCGCCGATCGGGAGGCCCTGCTCGTCGCCGCGGTCGAGCGCCAGTCGGCGACGGTCGAGGCCTGCCTGGTCACCCCCGACCCCACCCTGCCACTGGCGGAGCGGATCACGCTGGCGGTCCGGCAGAGCTCGGCCATCTTCGACCTGCAGCGGTCCCCGCGCCTGCCCGGTCTGCAGGAATCCCGCTCGGTCGCCGCGATCGACGCGCGGATGCGGCGCACCGACGACCGTATCCGCGACACCCTGGCGGCCCTGTTCGCTCCCGAGCTGGCCGGTGACGACGAACTGCTCGACCTGGTCGAGGGCGCGCTGGCCTGGCCCGCCCACCACCACCTGCGGGATCGGCGCGGCCGCTCGCGCGAACAGGCCGCGGCCGCGATCGAGCGGGCGGTGCGGCGGCTACTCGCTCAGGGCTGACTCCGGGCGCACCAGCACCCGCTTGAGGATCTTGCCGGTCTCCCCGCGCGGCAGCGCGGACAGGAAGGTGACATCGCGCGGGACCGAGAAGCGGCTGAGCCGGTTGCGGATGTAGGTCCGGACCATGTCCGAATCCAGGCCAGCCCCTTCGCGTTTCACCACGAACGCGGCCAGCCGCTGCCCGAACTCCCGATCGGGCACGCCGACCACGGCCACCTCGGTGATCTGCGGCAGATGGGCCAGCGCCTCCTCGACCGGCCGCGGGAAGACGTTCTCGCCACCGGAGATGATCATCTCGTCGTCGCGGCCCGCGACGAACAACCGGCCCGCGGCGTCGAGATAGCCGAGATCGCCGGTGTCGAGCATGCCGTCGGCCTCCTCCGGCGGCGCGGCGTTGACATAGCCGTCGAAGAGCATGTGGTTGGCGACGAAGATGTGCCCGGTCGCGCCGACCGGCACCGGGCGCAGGTCGGGACCGAGCACGGCCACCCGGGTGCCCAGCGGCGGGCGGCCCGCCGTGGTCGGCGAGACCCGCAGGTCGGCGGGCGTGGCGACGCTGGCCCAGGACACCTCGGTCGAGCCGTACACGTTGTAGAGCACGTCGCCGAAGGTGTCGAGGAAGCGCAGCACGGTGGCCCCGGCCAGCGGCGCGCCGCAGCTGACGACGTGACGCAGGCTGGACAGATCGAAGCTCGCGCGCACCTCGTCGGGCACGTCGAGCAGCCGCTCGACCATCGTCGGGACGACGATCAGCGTGGTGATCCGGTGCTCGACGATCGCGCGCAGGCAGGCGAGCGCGTCGAAGCCGTCGGTCAGCACCACGGTCGCGCGCAGGGCCGTGCTCAGCTGCAACCCGGCCAGGCCCCAGGTGTGGAACAGCGGCGCCGGGATGAGTACGACCTCCTCGACCCGCATCGGGATCCGCGAGAGCAGGGCCGCGATGGTGCCGAAGCCCTTGGGGTGCGGGCGGCGCGCGCCCTTCGGTGAGCCGCTGGTTCCGGAAGTGAGCACGATCAGCCTGCCGGGATGGGCGGGCACCGGAAAATCGTTCTGCGCCAAGGTGATCAGGCCGTCGATGGTGGTGCGTTCCGGGTCCGGCGGCTGGTCGTCGGTGGTGAACCGGGGCACGTCGCTGTGCAGGTAGCGGATCAGGGTCTCCAGCTGCCCGTCGACGTAGACCGCGCTGAGGCGGTGCCGCTGCACGATCTCCTCGATCCGCCGCCCCGACAGCCCGGCGTTGAGCAGGGCCACGTCGACACCGAGTTTGCCCGCCGCGACCATGGTTTCGACCATGCCCGCGTGATTGCGCGCGAGCAGGCCGATCGCGTCACCCGCGCGCAGGCCGAGGGAGTACATCGCCCCGGCCAGCGCGGTGGACCTTTCGTCGACCTCGGCGAAGGTGCGTGTGCCGTGCGGATCGATCACCGCGAGGCGCGTCGGCGTGTGCGCGGCGCCCGCGGCGTAGCCGCCGGCCAGGTTGAAGCCCCACTTCGCCAGGGAGCGAAGCTGTTTCACGATCGAGACGGGTTCCGGGCGCATCAGCCCGGTGGCCGCGATGCTGCGCACCACCCCGGTATTGCGGCGCACCACCGAGCGCTCGGCGTTGATCACGATCGAGGATCTGGTGCCCGCGATGATGTCGGCGGTGCGGCGCAGTCCGGCCTTCACCCAGTCGGTGACCGCGGAGTTGCTGCGCGCGCCGAGCATCGGGTGCACCCTGGCCGCGGCGAACAGGGTGATGTCGAGGCGGGTGCGCTGCTCGTCACCGCGCAGGCGGATCGCGGCGAAACTGCCCAGCGCGGAGCTGCGCAGCTCGAAACTCTCGTACCAGCGCCCGATCTCGAGCACGAACTCGTGGGTCTCGATCCCCGTGCTCGCCGAGCCGACCCGCACCTGCCAGACCACCGAACCGTCGGGGCGCTCGACCCGTTCGCAGCTGCCGATGCCGGTGAACATCCGCGGATAGCTCTGGGGGTCCAGCAGGACGTCCCACAGTGATTGACGCGAGATCGTGAAATCCGCGGTGACATCGATGACGTCGGTGACCAAACTCCGTGCTCTTCCCGTCGGCCTGTTCGACCAGTCGGTCGGCGGGCAAAAATGGGCGCCACGGTCGATACCGCCGCGCGGGTCGTCACGCTACCCGCCCGTGCCGTTCCTCGATCAAGAATCAGACAAAACCGGTGGTTTCGGGCCGCTTCGGCCGGACTTTGGTTTGCGCGCCACACCTCACGACATTGCAGATGTGAAACTGTCCAATCGCTTGCACCCCATCGGAGGATGCCGAAGTATTGCTAGCAGTACCGACCCGATCTGCATGAGTCGCCGCGCGAGCGGCACGACGAGCGAAGAGGTGTGGACATGACAGCCAGCTGGCCAGGTAGTTCGATGAACTCGTTCGATGACATCTTCCAGCGATTCTTCGGCCCCGGGATGTCGGCCAAGCCCCCCGTGCAGCGCATCGACCTGGGCAGACTGATGACCGACAACGCCAAGTTGCTCATCGGTTCGGCGCGCGAGGCGGCCCAGGAATGGGGCAATCCGGAGATCACGCCCGAGCATCTGCTCTACGCCGCCACCGAATCCGAGCCGGGCCGCAGCATCGTCGCCGAGCTCAGCCTCGACCCCGACCAGGTTGCCGAGCAGATGCAGGACTTCCTCGACACCGGTTCGCCCAGCGAGAACGACCTCGCCGACATCACCCTGAGCCCCGGCACCAAGATGGCGCTGCGCGCCGCCCAGCGCCAGGCCGCCCAGTCCGGCAGCAGCTACATCGGCCCCGAGCACATCCTGCTCGGCATCGCCTCGCTCCCCGACTCGGTCGCCGCGCAGGCCCTGATGGCAGGCATCGCCGCCACCCAGAGCGGCAACTCCTCCGGTCCGGCCACCACGGGCGCGCCCACCAAGCGGCAGCAGCAGACCGACACGCCGACGCTGGACGAATACGGCCGCGATCTCACCGCGGAGGCCCGCGAAGGACTCGTCGACCCGGTGGTCGGGCGGGCCGAGGAGATCGAGCAGACGATCGAGATCCTCTCGCGGCGGCGCAAGAACAATCCGGTGCTGATCGGTGACCCCGGTGTCGGCAAGACCGCCATCGTGGAGGGCCTGGCGCAGCGGATCGTCAACAACGATGTGCCGTCCACGCTCGCCGACCGCCGGGTCATCGCGCTCGATGTCGGGACGCTGGTGGCGGGCAGCAAGTATCGCGGCGAGTTCGAGGAGCGGCTCACCAAGATCCTCGACGAGGTCCGCGCGCACAAGGACGAACTGATCGTCTTCATCGACGAACTGCACACCATCGTCGGCGCCGGTGGCGGCGGCGAGGGCTCGATGGACGCGGGCAATCTGCTCAAGCCCGCGCTCGCCCGCGGGGAACTGCACGTCGTCGGCGCGACCACCATCGACGAGTACCGCAAGTACATCGAGAAGGACGCGGCGCTGGAGCGCCGGTTCCAGCCGGTGATGGTGTCGGAGCCCTCGGTCGAGGACACCATCGAGATCCTGCGCGGCCTGGCCGACGTCTACGAGGAGCACCACCAGGTGCGCTACTCCGACGAGTCGCTGGTCGCGGCGGCCCAGCTCTCCGACCGCTACATCACCGATCGGTTCATGCCCGACAAGGCGATCGATCTGATCGACCAGGCGGGCGCGCGGGTCCGGCTGCGCTCGGGCACCCCCGATCCGGAGGTGAAGGCCAGGGACGAGGAGATCGCGCGGCTGTACCGGGAGAAGGACGCCGCCGTCGACAACGAGGACTACGAGAAGGCCAACGCCATCAAGGCCGATATCGCGGCCAAGGAGGAGGAGCTCGAGGAATCCGGGGTCCGCTCCGGCGAGCCCGAGGTGGCGGTCGTCGACATCGCCGAGGTGATCTCCCGGCAGACCGGCATCCCCGTCGCCGACCTGACCGCCGAGGAGAAGCAGCGCCTGCTCCAGCTCGAGGACGTCCTGCACAAGCGGGTGATCGGGCAGGACGAGGCGATCGTCGCGGTGGCCGAGGCGGTGCGCCGGGCCAGGGCCGGGCTCAAGGATCCGAACCGGCCGATCGGCTCGTTCCTGTTCCTCGGCCCGACCGGTGTCGGCAAGACCGAACTCGCGAAAGCCCTGGCGGAGGCCGTCTTCGGCGACGAGGACCGGCTGATCCGGTTCGACATGAGCGAGTTCCAGGAGAAGCACACGGTCTCCCGGCTCGTCGGCGCGCCGCCCGGATACGTCGGCTACGACGACGCCGCCCAGCTCACCGACAAGGTGCGCAGGCAGCCGTACTCGGTGATCCTGTTCGACGAGGTCGAGAAGGCGCACCCCGATGTGTTCAACGTGCTGCTGCAACTGCTCGACGACGGCCGGGTCACCGATTCCAAGGGCCGCACCGTCGATTTCAAGAACACCATCGTGATCATGACCTCCAACATCGGCTCCGACCTGATCCTGAAGGCACCCGAGGGCGATCTGGATTCGATCGTGCCCGAGCTCGAAGAGCGGCTGCGCGGGCACTTCCGGCCCGAGTTCCTCAACCGCATCGACGAGCAGATCGTGTTCCATCGGCTGGACAAGACGCAGCTGGAACGGATCGTGAACCTGATCCTGGACAAGACCCGGCGCATGCTCGCGGCCCAGGACATCGGGCTCGAGATCAGCGACTCGGCGGTGGACTGGCTGGGCGATCGCGGGTTCCAGCCCGAGTTCGGCGCCCGGCCGCTGCGGCGCACGGTGCAGAAGGAGCTCGACAACCGGATCTCGCGGCTGCTGCTCGACGGCGGGCTGGATCCGGGGGCGACGGTGCTGGTCGACACCGCCGGTGACGATCTCGTCGTCACCGCCCAGGCCCCGGCGAACACCGCGGATACCAACGGATCGGCCCCGAAGCAGCAGGCCGCGAAGCCCGCCAAGAAGTCGGCGAAGAAGGGCGGGGACAAGAAGCTCGCCTCGTCGAAGAAGTAGCGGAGACGACGATGGCCCGGTCCGTGCGGACCGGGCCATCGTCGGTGTCGCGGGTCAGCCGCCGGTGACCACGCAGGATTCCCCGAAGCGGTAGCCCTTGCCGACGTGCACGTCGGCGCCGCGGCCGACCCCGCCCTGCAGGGCCGCCAGGCTGTGCGGACCGCCGCCGGCCGGGATCCAGTCGATGCTGGCGGTGCCGTCGAGCGGAACGACCACGGCCAGCAGCACGCCGTTGTCGTAGAAGGAGACAGGTTCGAGGTCGACGCTGAGCCGGGCCACCAGATGATGGGTGCAGCCGGTGCCGTAATTGGTTGCCAGCCCGAAGCTGAGTCCGGGATCGACCGTCAATTGCGAGACCACCGCGGACGCGGACGGGGTACCAACGGTCATGGCCAGCAACGCCGTCCCGGTGGCCGCGATGGCGAGGGCGAATTTCCTGTCACTCATATCTCACGTCCTTGTGCTGCGGGGCCGGCCGAACGCGAGGCCGGCGAGTCGAGGTCAATCCTCGCCCCATCGCGCGACCGATGGTGGGAGAACACACGAAACGTTTCCCGGCCCGGGGTGCTATATCCGCGACCAGAGCGCGGGGGTGTTCGGCGGGGTCCAATTCGGGTCGTGCACGGTGTGCGCCTGCCTGCAGCTGTAGGTGGTGCCCTGGTAGGTGACCTTGTCGCCGATCGCGTAGGTGGCGCCCTGTCGCCACGCTGACGCGGCCGGGGCCGTGGTGGTCGGGTGCTGATGGGTGGTCGTGGCCGGGGGTTTGGTCGTCGTGGCGGGCGGTGTCGTCGTCGGGGGTTTCGTCGTGGTGGCTGGCGGCGTGGTCGTTGTCGGTTTCGGGGTGGTCGTGGTCGGCGTTCCGCCACCACCGCCGCCGATCTCGAGGTCGACGCAGCTGTAGAAGGCGGCCTCGGTATCACCGATATTCCAGACCGCGCGCAATTTCTGGCGGCCGGAGTACTGCGACAGGTCGAGGGTGTGGCTGACCTCCATGGGCGGCTGCTCGTTGCGGCCGTCGATCACCGCGATCCGGGTGTCACCGAGGAAGTATTCCCAATTCAGGGTGCGGTGATTGGCGGTGTTCTTCCAGGTGAAGGTGGTGCGCCCGGAGACTTTCTGGGGAACCCAGCCGAGACTGTCGTCGTCGAGTTCGGGATATTTGTTCGCGCTGCAATTCTTCAGCCCTTTCGGACCTTCGACACTCTGTGGTTCGTATTTCACCGCACCGCAGGAAACGAGTCCGCGGGCGCATTGTTCCTGCCTGCTGGCCGGTCCGGCGACCCAGCCGTGGGCTTCGGCGTTCACGGCGGGGACCAGCAAGGTGACGAGGGGCGTCAGGGCCATGGCTCCGGCGACGGACAGAATTCGGCTTCGCACTATCGATACTCCTAGGAAACGCACACGGAGGACGGCAGGGGCCGGCGTGCCATCCGGGGGGAAACATTTCGAGCGATGTCACGAACACTTCGATATCGAACTGTGACAGGGACAGTAGGGCGGCGAAGATCACCCGTCAACCATCGGAATAGCGAAAAATACGGCTACTCACCGGTATTCGGCACCGTTGTTCACACGGTGCGAATACGGTGAATGTTCCGAGTTTCGAACCGACCGGTTCGCATCAGCCGCAAGCAATCGGCTAACAGTCCAGCTCCGGGGTTTCCGGATGTTTGCCGAATGTTGCCGGAATGACGTCCAGTTGACAACAAGGACACTTACCGAGAGCGGCGCGCGGCGCCGCCGAACGGGACCGGCGAACGTTGCGCGACTTCCTCGAAATTCGTGTCGCTCAGCCGAGGAAGGCCAGGATCCCGGCGGTGATGAGTTCGGCGTAGCGGGCCCGGCCCGCCGGTGTCTCGATGAGTTCGGCATCGATATCGGAGCGCATGTTGCCGCATTCGACCAGGGCGGACGGACGCTGCGCGAGATTGAGACCGGCGAGGTCGGCGCGCGGGTCGAGCCCGGCCGAACCGACATAGGTGGACGGCACCGCGCCACCGCGCATCATCGCGTCCCGCAGGGCGGTCGCCAGTCGTACGCCCGCGTCGGCCTGCACCGGATTCAGCGGCGGGTCCGAGTAGGCGATGTGGAAACCGTGCGCGCCCGCTCCGGTATTGCCGTCGGCGTGGATGGAGACCACCGCGTCGGCCGCCGCGTCGTTGCCGATCGCCGCGCGCCGGTCGACACACGGTCCGACGCCGGTGTCGTCGTCGCGGGTCAGGATCACCCGCACGCCCCGGGCGACGAGCGCGTCGCGCACCCGCTGGGTGACATCCCAGGTGAACTCGTGCTCGGTGTACCCACTCGCCGCAGCGGTCCCGGTGGTGTTGCACGCCTTGACACCACCCCGGCCGTCGGGCACCCGCGCGTCGATCTGCGCGAGATGCGTGGCATTGCCGCCGTTGTGCCCGGGATCGAGGACGACCGTCCGGCCCGCGACCGGCGGTACGACCGACGACACCGGCGAGGCGGATGGAACCGCCTGGGCGGACGCGGATTTCGTCACGGACTCCACTGTCGCCGGAGCAGCCGTTGGTCCCGGGGTGGTGGTGCACCCGGCGAACAGCACAGTGGCCGGGAGCAGACAGACAGGCAGAAGCAGCGTGGTGCGCACCCCGCCACCGTGCCACACGCGATATCGCCGACACCGGTCACCTCCACCGCAGGCATCCGGCGTTGCACGCGCCCTCCGTTGCGGGCCATCCAGCGCTGCACCCGCCCGCCACGGCGACAGCCAGCCCAGCACCCACCCACCGGCCGCTGCGAGGGGCACCCGACGTCATGCGCGCCGTCCACTGTGGGCACTGGGCGTAGCGCCCAGCCGTCGCCGTGCGTCCGGCGCGGCGCTTGCGCACCGGCGACCGGTCGATCAGCGGAGGACTACCCGTAGCGGCAGACTCGCATGTCGGCGGACGAACAGGCTCGGCACCCAGCGTGGCGGCGCGTCCTCGACGAGGGTGAACCGTTCGGTGCGTTCGAGCAGCAGGGTGATGGCGGCGGTGGCCTCGAGGCGGGCCAGGGCGGACCCGATGCAGAAGTGTGCGCCCGCGCCGAAGGCCGCGTGCGTCCGGCCGCGTGGCCGGGCCGGGTCGACGACGTCCGGCGTCGCGAACATGGCCGGATCGCGATTGGCCGCGCCCCAGAGCAGGAGCAGGTGGCTGCCCGCGGGCAGGGCCACTCCCGCCAGTTCGGTGTCGGCGACGACGTGCCGATGGTGTCCGCGGAAGGGCGATTCCACCCGCAGCGCCTCGTCCAGGAACGCGGGGATCAGCTCGGGACGGTCGCGCAGCGTGTCCTGCAACTCGAGGTCGGTGGCCAGCAGGCGGGCCGCCGAGGCGATCAGGCCCGCGGTCGACTCACCGCCCGCACCGATCAGCTGGACCACGATCAACACGGCCTGCTGTTCGTCGATCCGGCCCGCCGTCACGGCCGCGGCGAGCACATCGATCAGTGCCTCCGGAACCTCCTGCGCGTCGGCCCGTGCGATCGCCGCGTTCACCGCGAGGTAGGCGTAGTGGGCCAGTTCGGCGGCCGACGTGACAAGGTCGGTCATCCGGCCGTCGGCGACGACGCCGCCCAGCATCTCGGTGGAGTCGTAGGCCAAGGCCAGCAATCGCGGCACGTCGGCGCGGGGGAATCCGACGAGTTCGGCGATCAGCGCCAGTGGCAGCCGGTCGGCCATGCCGCTCGCCCAGTCGATCCGGTCACCGTCGAGTTCCTCCGCCCACAGCTGTTCGGTGAGCTCGGTGACCACGGGACCCAGTGTCCGGACCCGCTTGGCCAGGGCGGGGCCGACGACGCCGCGATGCGCGGCGTGCACCGCGCCGTCCGCGGTCGCGAGCACGTGCACGGCCTGTCCGGTCGCGTCGAGGTCGAAGGTGACCGGTGCCGCGCCCGGCTGGGCGACGAGCACGGCGGTCAGATGGGAGGAGAAGTCCTGGGTCCGCGCGGTGGCCTCGGTGACGGCGGCCCACGACGCGACGAGGAAGAAGTCGGTGCCGGGCACCCGATACACCGGCGCGTGCTCGCGCAGCGCCGCGTAGAGCGGGTAGGGGTCGTCGAGTACTGCCGCGTCGAAGAGATCGATCGCCCCGAGGTCCGTGGTCATCGTCGCCGCCTTTCCTGATCAGGTTGTCGGCGCTCACGGTCCCCCGGGGTGACGAGAGGGTCAACAACCGTCTCGTGATGAGACAGAAGGTCTCAAGAGCTGAGCAGCAGACGATTCCCAAAAATGAGGTTCTGCCTGGGAGGAATGAGGTAGACAGATTACCGAAACCGTCTCACATCGAGACACCGAAGGACACCGGGATGAGCACCGACTGGCTGGCGGGCGGCGACCGCCGCGCGGTCGCGATCGACCGGATCGAACGGGCCGCGCTCACCCTGTTCCTCGACCGCGGCATCGACGCGGTCACCGCCGACGACATCGCCGCGGCGGCGGGCTGCTCGCGCGCCACGATGTACCGCCATGTCGGCGGGAAGCCACGCCTGGTCCGCGCGGTCATGGTCCGGGCGGCGGGCACCGTCGCCGCTCGCGTCGAGGCCGCGGTCGCTCAGGTCCCCGCAGGCCGACGCCCGGTCGAGGCGATCCTGGCCGCGGTCGCGGCGATCCGCGCCGATCCCGTGCTGCGGCAGTGGCTGGTCCGGCACCGCTCCCCCGACACCGACGAAGTCCTCGCCGACGCACCGGAACTGGGCCGGATCGCGACCGCGCTCACCCACATCGCCCCCGACGACGCGGCCGCGGGCTGGATCGTGCGGGTGGTGCTCTCGCTGCTCACCTGGCCGCTGCCCGACGCCGCGGCCGAACGGCAGCTGGTCGAGCGGTTCGTCGGCCCGGCCCTGCGCCCGCGCTGAACGCGGGTCAGGGCAGCGGCAGCGGCGGCGTCTGCGGGAACTCGACCGGCAGGGCCGCCAGTGAACGGTGGAACGGGCCGGGTCGCCACACCAGGTCCTCGGCGGGCACGGCCAGGCGCAATTCCGGCAGGGCGTC
Organism: Nocardia sp. NPDC050718; assembly: GCF_040654235.1. Classification (NCBI taxonomy): domain Bacteria; kingdom Bacillati; phylum Actinomycetota; class Actinomycetes; order Mycobacteriales; family Nocardiaceae; genus Nocardia; species Nocardia sp. NPDC050718. The sequence continues at coordinate 84,402 of NZ_JBFAHQ010000009.1, forward strand.
GAGCAATTGGTCGATCGCGTCCTGCACGATCAGGTACGCCACCGACTTGGCCGGGCACCCGTGCGGGCCCGCGCTCCACGCCAGATGCGCCCGGTTGTCGACCACATCGCGCCCGGCGATGGCCGGGTCGTTGTTGCAGGCCGACATGCTGATCACGACCGGTTCGTCGGCGGGCAGCCACATCTCGTCGACCAGGATCGGCTGGCGCGGATAGGTCATGCAGAAGTTCGCCAGCGGCGGGTCGGTGAACAGCACCTCGTCGAGCGCGTCGCGGGTGGACAGGCTCCCGCCCAGGACGTTGCCGGCGAAGCGATCGTCGGTGAGCATCAGCCGCAGGGTGTTGACCACCAGGTTCAGCATCGGCTCGATACCGGCGCCGTAGAGCACCAGCAGCTGGTGCACCATCTCCTCGTCGGTGAGGGCGGCCGGGTGGTGCAGCAGCCGGGTGGCGACGTCGTCGCCCGGCTCGCGCTGCCGCAGTGCGACGAGGTCGGTCAGCGCGGACGCGAGCAGGTTGTTGCCCGCCTCGGCGTCATCGCCCTCGAAGATCTGCGCCATGCCGGTGGCCACCTGCTGACCGATCTCGGGCGTACAGCCCAGCATCGAGTTCAGCGCCTGGAACACCAGCGGAAACGCGTACTGGCTCAACAGGTCCGCCGAGCCGGTCGAGCAGAAGCTGTTGATCAGCGGGATCGCGAACTGCTCGATCGTGGCGTGCATCGCGTACAGGTCCACGCCCGCGATCCCGGCGACATTGGCCTGCCGGTACCGGACGTGTTCGGCACCGGTGGTGCGCAGCGCGGCCGGGCGGAACTGCAGCATCGGCAGCACCGGACAGTCCTGCGGGATGTTGCGCTGCCACATCCGCGGGTCGGCCGGGAAGTGCTCGGGATCGTTGAGGATCCGCACCGCCGTGTGATAGCCGATGACCAGGGTGGCGTGGATCCCCGGCGACAACTCCACCGGGACCACCGACCCGAACCGGCGCCGCATCTCCTGGTAGGCCGCCTGGGGATCGGCGGCGAACTCGGGGGCGTACATCGGGACCCGCTCGGCCACCGCGAGGTCGACCGTCATGACGCTGTCGCTTCCTGCCGCTGGAACAGGTACTCCGCCAGCGTGATCAGCGCGCGCAGGCCGTGGTCGCGGCGCCGGGCGTCGACCGCGACGACCGGCGTCTCCGGCGACAGGTCGAGCGCCTCACGCACTTCCTCGAGCGGGTAGCGGCGGAAGCCCTCGAACTCGTTGACCGCCACCGCGTACGGCACCCCGCGCTGTTCCAGCGCCGAGAGCACGTCGTCGGCCTTCTCGATGCGGCGGGTGTCGACGAGCACCAGCGCGCCGAGCGCACCGCGGGCCAATTCCTCCCACAGCGGCGCGAAGCGCTCCTGGCCCGGCGTGCCGAACAGGTACAGCGCCAGTTGCGGATTCAGGGTGAGCCTGCCGAAATCCAGGGCGACGGTGGTCTGCACCTTGCTGCCGAGCCCGGCCATGTCGTCGACGCCGATGCTGGCCTCGGTGATGGTCTCCTCGGTGCGCAGCGGCCGGATCTCCGACACCCCGCACACGAAGGTCGTCTTGCCGACCCCGAAGTTGCCCGCGACCAGGATCTTCACCGATCGGGTCACGGTCTCCGCGACGTAGTCGACCTCACCCCGCGATGGCACGGAGACCATGCAGCACCTCCTTGATCAACGCGAGTTCCGGCTTCACCTCGGCCGGAGTCGGGCACTGTAGATGACCGCTGTCGAGCAGATCGGACACGATGATCTTCACGACCGACGCGGGCAGATCCAGATACGCCGACAGCTCCGCGATCGAGAGCGCACCGCGGCGGCTGGTGAGCGCGAGAACCCGGCGCTCGTCGGGACGGTGATCGGGTCGCGCGTCGGCGACCGAACGGACCAGGGTCACCAGGTCCAGCTCATGGGCGGCCCGAACCCGGCCGCCGGTGCGCACATACGATCTGACCAGGTCGGGATCGCGCCTGCCCCGGCTCATTACCTGCCACCGTGCCGCGGCGCGCTGCCGATCTCGTGGCCGACGCGCGAGGCGAGCTCGTTCATCCGGTGCGCCACCAGCGCGACGTCCACGTCCGCGGTGGTGGCGACGCCTAGCAGCGCGCCCGCACCGGCGGCGGTGATCATGATCATGCCCTCGTCGTACTCGGTCATGTTCTGGCGCACGGTGTTCGCGGGACCTCCGCAGAACTCGCCGAGTGCCTTGCCGAGCGAGCGCAGGCCGGAGGCGGCCGCGGCGAAGCGCTCGGCGTCGTCCTTGGCCACGCCCCGGGAGTGCGCGATCCGCAGGCCGTCGTCGGAGAGCAGCACCGCGAAGCGGACGCCGGGGATCTCCAGGTCCTCGAGCAGCCATGCCAATCGGTTCGTGCTATCGGCTACCGGTGTGCTCATCGGCGGTTCCTTCCGTGGTTCGCTCGGCCGCAGCGAGGCGACCGCTGCGGGAGCCGCTGTGCCAGGCAGCGGCGAGGTCGGGGCGAGCTTGCCCCGCGTCGTCGGCGGGCACTCCCGCCGAATCCGGCGCGACCGGCCTGCGGCGGCGCTTGGGTAGTCCCCCACTGGTGATCTCGTGTACCTCGGCGTGCGGCGCGTCGACCTCGACCAGCGTCGGCACGGGCACCGGAAGGTGCGCGGGCGCGGCGAGTTCCGGCTCCGGCAGCCGCGGCGCGGCGCCGCTGACCAGCAGCGCCGACGGCACGTAGACCATCGCCCGCATACCACCGAAGATGTTCGGCCCGTCGACGTGGACGGAGAACCCGTAGCGCCGCGCGAGCGCCGCGATACCGGGGAAACCGACCTTCGGCGCGGGACCGAGATCGTGGATGTCGACGGCGCGTTCGCCGCTGAGCACCTGGCGCGCGTCCTCGAGCTGCTCCGGGCTCATCCGCATGCCCGCGTCGTCGATGATGACGGTGACGCCGTGATGCCCCTCCTGGAACCCGACCTCGACGAACGACGACGGCGGCGAATACCGCAGCGCGTTGTCCAGCAGCGTGGCCAGGGTGTGCACCAGCGGTTCGACCGCGCGGCTGATCACCACCCGGTCGGACTGCCCCGAACGCACCCGCAGATATTCCCGCACGCGTCCGGTGGCGCCACCGGCCACATCGGTCAGCGACTGCTGCGGCCAGCGCCTGCCGGGCAGACCACCGGAGACGATCACGTAGGACTGCGCCTGCCGGATCATCTGCTGCACGGTGTGGTCGATCCTGGTCAGCGTCTCGTAGATCGCGTCGTCGCGGTGCTCGCGCAGCGCCGCGCTCACCACCTGGCCGAGGTCGGTGCCCAGGCTCACCACGGAGGTACCGAACGAGCGCACCGCGGCGCTGGTCGCGGCCCGCGAGGTGGCCGACAGATCCGCGCGCGCGGATTCCTGCGCGGCCTGCACCTCGCTGGTGCGCCGCTGCTCGCCGTAGCGCTCGACCATCGCCCTGGTCTCCTCGGTGACCACCCGCAGGTCCTCCGCGTGACCGGTGGCGATCATCTGCAGCACCTGGCCGACCTGTGTCCCCTGCAGTTCGGCGGGCAGCTCGATGGCGACCGCGGGGATCTCGTGCCTGCGCACGGCCGCGGTGATCCCCGGGAGTGTCGTCTGCGCCAGCTGGATCAGCGCGTTCTCACACGCGACCCGCTCGCGGATGGCGGCGTCGGCCCGTAGTCGCTGCTGGCGCTCGTTGCGCATGGCGAAGACCGTCACGGCCAGCGCGAGCAGTAACAGCGGCGCTCCGATGACGAGTAACAGCACCGCGATTCCTGAGTTCATCAGATCTTTCGTCGTCGTCGACCACACCACGCCCTGGCCGGTGGGCCCTCACCGGCCCGCCCGGGAGGCATTCGCCCGGGAGCGCGGTGGCTTCGGATATCCGATCGACACGCCCCGCTTCCAGCGACCCGCACACAGTAGCAGCACCATGATCGACTCCGGCGCGGATCGTCCTGTCCGGCATCAGAATTCCCGCACGTCCAGCTGGGCAGTTGATCTATTCTGGTTTGCTATGCCGCGATCCGGTCGAGGCGGAACCTCGGGTACCGGATACCATCCGGGCGTGGCGAAACTGAAGCTCTCCGTCGATGTCCCCGTCCCGCCGGACCAGGCGTGGGCGCACGCTTCCGACCTCCCCGCGCTCGGCGACTGGCTGACCATCCACGAGGCGTGGCGCGGCACCCTGCCCGACGATCTCACCCCGGGCACCGTGCTCGTCGGCATCGCGCGGGTGAAGGGATTCCGCAACAAGGTCACCTGGACCGTGCGCACCGCCGAGCCCCCGCGTCGGCTCGCGCTCACCGGGGCGGGCATCGGTGGCACCAAGTTCGGGCTGGCCATGCTGGTCGAGCCGAAGGGCAGCGGCTCGAAGGTGAGCGTCGACATCGACCTCGGCGGCGCGCCGCTGTTCGGCCCGATCGGCTCGGCCGTGGCCAAGGCGCTGCGCGGCGACATCGAACGCTCGCTCGAGGCATTTGTGAAGCTTTACGGTTGAGATCGCGTTTCCGCGTGTGAACAGCGGTCGGACACGGGCGTTCCGGCACGACAGGCGATCCCGGCGGAGTTAGGCTGACTCCGCCGGTTAACCGTCGATTTGCCTATACGCAAGGTGGTTCGATGACCAACGCTGTACCGCGCCCGGTAGCCCTCGGCGATGTCGCCGCCCGGACACTGGCCAACGCGACCAAGACCGTCCCCCAGATGGAGTCGATCACTCCACGGTGGCTGGTCCATCTCCTCAACTGGGTACCGGTCGAGGCCGGTATCTATCGACGCAACCGCGTCACGCACGAACAGACCGTCGATATCCAGTGCGACAACTTCGACGAGTCGCCCCTGCCGGAGACCTTCATCGACTACGAGAAGGAACCGCGCGAGTACCGCCTCAAGGCCGTCAACACGATTCTCGACGTGCACACCCGGGTCTCGGACCTGTATTCGAGCCCGCACGATCAGATCGCTCAGCAGTTGCGGCTGACCATCGAGGCGATCAAGGAGCACCAGGAAGGCGAGCTGATCAACAGCCCCGACTACGGGCTGATCGCCAATACCGTGCAGCGCCAGCGCATCACGACGCTGGCCGGGCCACCGACCCCCGACGACCTGGACAATCTGATCACCAAGGTCTGGAAAGAACCCGGCTTCTTCCTCACGCATCCGCAGGGTATCGCCGCCTTCGGCCGGGAATGCACCCGGCGTGGAGTGCCGCCACCGACGGTCAGTCTGTTCGGCTCCCAATTCATCACGTGGCGCGGGATTCCGATCATTCCGTCGGACAAGGTGCCCGTGGTGGACGGCAAGACGTCGTTCCTGCTGATCCGCACCGGCGAATCCCGCCAGGGTGTGGTCGGGCTGTATCAACCGGGGCTGGCCGGGGAGCAGGGGCCGGGCCTGTCGGTGAAGTTCATGGGCATCGATCGCAGCGCCATCGCCTCGTACCTGGTGTCGCTGTACTGCTCGCTGACCATCCTGACCGACGACGCGGTGGCTCTGCTCGAGGGTGCCGACGTGGACAAGTTCCATGACTACGCCCCGTCCTACCGGGCCTGAGGCGGGCGGCGGCGACGGACTCCCGGACGAGGCGACGCTCGCGCGCCTCGCGGGCGAGTTCTTCGCCGCGCTGCCGACCGGAGCGGCGGGCACACCGGGAGTGTCCCTACTGCAACCGGACGCCCCGTCCGCGCCGGTCACGCCACCCGCGCCCGCCACGAAGGCACCGCCGGTCTTCCAGCCCGCACCTCCGATGGGGGCGTCGAGCAGTGCGGTGCCCGGCGGTCCGACCACCGCGCCCGCGGTGCCGGGCTGGGGTGCCGAACACGTTCCGTCGAGCCCGCCGGTGCGGGCCGACGCGGTGCATGTCGATCCGTTCCTCGCGGTGCTGCCGTCGTTGCGCGACATCCTGTCGCCGCCGCGTGCTCCGGTGGCACCGGCCCCGCCCGGCGCGCCGTCGTTCTATTTCCTCGACGGCGGGCCGGTCCCGCCGGTCGCGGCCGATCCGCATCCGGCCTTCGACGTGCACGCCGTGCGCGCCGATTTCCCGATCCTGGCCGAGCGGGTCAACGGGCATCAGCTGGTGTGGTTCGACAATGCCGCCACCACGCAGAAGCCGCGCGCGGTCATCGATCGGCTGGCGTCGTTCTACGCGCACGAGAACTCCAACATCCACCGGGCGGCACACGAATTGGCGGCCCGGTCGACCGATGCCTACGAGCAGGCGCGCGAGACCGTCGCCCGCTTCCTCGGCGCGGGGTCGCCGTCGGAGATCGTGTTCGTGCGCGGCGCGACCGAGGGCATCAACCTGATCGCCCAGACCTGGGGTCGCAAGAACCTGCGCGCGGGCGACGAGATCCTGATCTCGCACCTCGAGCACCACGCGAACATCGTGCCGTGGCAGTTGCTGGCCGCGGAGACGGGCGCGCGGATCCAGGTGATCCCGGTCGACGATCGCGGTCAGCTACTGCTCGACGAGTACACCCGGTTGCTCACCGACCGTACGAAACTGGTGTCGGTGACCCAGGTGTCCAACGCGCTGGGCACCATCACCCCGGTGCGGGAGCTGACCGCCCAGGCACGCCGGGTCGGGGCCACGGTGCTGATCGACGGCGCGCAGTCGGTGCCGCACACCCCGATCGATGTGCGCGACATCGACGCCGATTTCTTCGTGTTCTCCGGGCACAAACTGTTCGGGCCCACCGGAATCGGCGCCGTCTACGGCAAGTCCGCGGTGCTCGAGGACATGCCGCCGTGGCAGGGCGGCGGCAATATGATCGCCGATGTCACGCTGGAACGCTCCACGTTCCAGCCACCGCCGGGCCGGTTCGAGGCGGGTACCGGCAATATCGCCGACGCGGTCGGCCTCGCCACGGCCATCGATTACGTCTCGCGCATCGGCATGGACGTCATCGGCCGCTACGAACACGAACTGCTCGCCTACGCGACCCCGCTGGTCGCCGCGGTGCCGGGCGCCCGGCTCATCGGGACCGCGGCGGAGAAGGCGAGCGTGCTCTCGTTCGTGATCGAGGGATGCGATCCCGTCGACATCGGCAGGGCGCTCAACGAACGCGGCATCGCGGTGCGGGCCGGGCATCACTGCGCGCAGCCGATCCTGCGCAGGCTCGGTGTGGAGGCGACGGTGCGGCCGTCGTTCGCCTTCTACAACACCGTCGACGAGATCGATCGGATGGTGCGGGTCCTGCACGAGATCACCGGTCGGCGCTGAGATACCGCGAAAGCCCGGGTGGAACACCGTGTTCCACCCGGGCTTTCGCGAGTCGGATCAGACCATGATCGACGCTTCGGCGTCGACCGGGGCGTCCGGCTTGGTGCGCGGCAGGAAGAACGCCGGGATCAGGGTCAGGCCGGCGAGGATCACCGCGACCCAATAGGTGTGGCTGAACGCCTCGGCGGCCAGGTCCAGGCCCTGCTGGATCAGCTCGGGCGGGAACTGCGCCGCGAGTTCGGGCTTGGCGTTGGAGGCGATGCCGATCTTCGTCGCCGGGTGGTCGTTGAGCTGGGCGGCCAGCACCACCGACATCGTCGCGGTGCCGATCGAGGCCGCGGTCTGGTTGATGATGTTCATCAACGTCGAGCCGCGCGCCACCTGGGCGTGCGAGAGCGTCTGGATGGCGGCCGTCATCACCGGCATCATGGTGCAGCCCATGCCCAGACCCATCACGAACAGCGCGCCGCCGATCATCAGGTAGGACGTGTCGGCCTCGAGCTGGGTGAAGCCGGCCAGGCCGACGGTGATGAAGGTGATGCCGAACAGCACGATCTTGCCGGGACCGATCTTGTCGACGAGGAAGCCGGCGATCGGCATCGTCAGCATGGCGCCGATGCCCTGCGGGGCCATGAGCAGACCGGAGTCGAACGCCGTCTCACCGCGCACCTGCTGCAGGTAGTTGGGCAGCAGGAAGCCCGCGCCGAAGAACGCCGTCGCGAACAGCGACATGGTCAGCACCGAGAAGCGCAGCGACGGGTTGCGGAACAGGCGCAGGTCGATCAGCGGATGCTCGGTGCGCAGCGCGTGGAACACGAACGCCACCAGCAGGACCGCGCCGATGATCGCGGGGACGAGTACGCGCGCGGCGAGCACCGTGCCCTTCTCCGGGATGGAGGAGACGCCGAACAGGAACAGGGCCAGGCCGGGCGAGGCCAGCAGCATGCCGAGGAAGTCGAACGATTCCGAGGGCTTGGGCTTGTCGGGCGCGAACACGATGTAGGCCAGGACCAGCGCGACCAGGCCCAGCGGCAGGTTGATCAGGAAGATCCAGTGCCAGCTGAAGGAGTCGATCAGCCAGCCGCCGAGGATGGGGCCGCAGATCGGGCCGAGCAGCATGGGCACACCCAGGACCGCCATCACCCGGCCGATCCGCTGCGGGCCCGCGGCGTGGGTCATGATCGTCATGCCCAGCGGCATGAGCATGCCGCCGCCGATGCCCTGGATGACGCGGAAGGCCACCAGCGATTCGATACTCCACGCCATCGAGCACAGCACCGACCCGATGATGAAGAAGGACAGTGCCGCCATATAGAGGCGTTTGGTGCCGAAGCGGTCGGCGGCCCAGCCCGTCATCGGGATGACCGAGGCCAGGGCCAGGGTGTAGCCGGTCATGGTCCAGGCGACGACCTCGACGGAGGCGTTGAAATCCGCCATGAACGTCGGAATCGCCACGGTGACCACGGTGATGTCGAGAATCGACATCACCGCGCCGAGCACGACTACGCCCGCCACTTTGAGTACGGCGGCGTCCAGCTTGTCGGAGGTGGGATCGGCGGCGCCGATATCCGGAGGTTTCGTCACCGCTTGAGCCTGGCACCTTTCGCTCCCGAAGACCAGTGAAATTTACTGTTCGTGATCTCGGGTCACACCGGCGTCACCGCCGCCGCCTCCGCCGCCCGCAGCGCCGCGATCGTGGACTCGGGCGAAGCGGACAGCAGCGGCAGCCGGACAGCCGCGCTGGGGATCAGGCCCCGGTCGGCGAGCACCGCTTTGATCACCGTCGGATTGGGTTCGGCGAACAGCGCGGCGCCGAGCGCGTCGAGGCGATGCCCGAGCGCGCGGCCCCGGGCGACGTCACCGGCGAGCCAGGCGGCGATCAGCTCCGCGTAGGCGGCGGGCGCGATATTGGCCGCCGCGAGGATGCCGCCGCGCGCGCCGAGCGCGAGCAGGGCCGAGGCGAAGCGGTCGTCGCCGCACAGCACCGTCGTCGTCTCCCCCGCCCGCGCCAGCAATTCGACGCTGGCCGCGTCGACACCGCCGACGGAGTGCTTGAACCCGGCGACATTCGGAATGCCGGCGAGCCGCACGAGCGTGTCACCGCCGAGCGGGCGCGCGGTGCGATAGGGCACGTCGTAGACGTAGAGCGGCGCCGGGCTGGCGGCCGCCAGCGCCGTGAAGTGCGCGATCACGCCCTCCTCGCTGGGCCGCACGTAGTACGGCACCACCGCGAGCACGCCCGCGATCGGCTGCCGCAGCGCGCCGACCGCCCGGACCGAGTCGGCGGTGGCGTTGCCGCCCGCGCAGACGATCAGCGGTGCGTCCCGCTCGGCGCAGACGCCGGCGCAGCGGTCCAGGACCAGCGCCCGTTCCTCGACCGTGAGGGCCGACGGCTCGGCGGTGGTGCCCAGGGCGACCAGCCCGGTCGCGCCGGCGTCGAGCACCCGGTGGGCGTGCTGTTCCAGGGCGGTGAGCGCGAGTTCGCCGTCGGCGGTGAACGGGGTGATCATGGGGACGAACAGTCCCTGCAGCGATGTCATGGGTCCATCGTCGGGCCACGAATACATCAGGTCCAGTTCACGTTCCTGACGACAAATGTAAGCTGAACTGATGCTGGATGTCCGCAAACTCCGCCTCCTGCGCGAACTCGCTCATCGCGGCACCATCGCCGCGGTCGCCGACGCGCTCAGCTACACACCGTCGGCGGTGTCCCAGCAGCTCACCGCGCTCGAACGCGAGGCGGGCGTGCCCCTGCTCGAACGCACGGGGCGACGCGTCCTGCTCACCCCCGCGGCGCATCTGCTCGTCGGCCACACCGAGACGGTGCTGGCCGCCCTCGAACGCGCCGATGCCGAATTGGCCTGTGCCCGAGACGAACTCGTCGGCACCCTGCGTATCGGCGCCTTCCCCACGGCCGCCCGCACCCTGCTCTCCCCCGCCCTGGTCACCCTGAGCACCGACCATCCGCGCCTGGAACTCACAGTGACCGAGATCGACCCCGCCGAGGTCCCCGACGCCCTGCGCGCCGGCACCCTCGACATCGCCCTCACCCACGACTACGACCTGGTCCCCGCCACCCCCGACGCGGCCCTGCGCACCGAGCCCCTGCACTCCGAGACGGTCCACCTCGCCACGCGCACCCCGGCTCGCACACCGGATCCGCTCCGCGCCCAGGTCGAATCTCCGTGGATCGCGGGCACTCCCGGCACGCTGTGTCATACCGTCACGCTGCGCGTCTGCCAGGCCGCGGGCTTCACCCCGCGCATCCGCCATCACGCCGACGATTTCACCACCGTGCTGGCACTGGTCGCGGCGGGCGCGGGTGCCGCAATCGTTCCCGCGATGGCCCTGCACTCCCCGCCCGCCGCGATCACGCTGACCCCCTTGCCGATCCGGCGCCACACCTATCTGGCCCACCGCAACGGCACCGATGCCCACCCGGCGGTCCAGGCCGCGCGAACAGCATTGCGCGCCGCCGCGGATCGCACCGACTCGGCCGTCTGAGCACGGGGTTGCCGAACGGCGGGGGCCGTCGCCGGACCAGGCGCAGGCCCCCGCCGGTTGGGTTCAGCGGGGCGAGCCGGTCAGCGCGATGCTGTCCACGATGCCGGTCTCGATCAGGTCGGCGAAGGGCGGCGCCGTGCGCACCATCCCCGCTTCCGCCAGCATCCGCATCCACCGATCGCTGGCGGCGGCGTCGATGCGGACCGTCTCCCAGGTGCGCGATGCCCGGATGCGCTCGCAGGACCGCAGCAGCGTCGACGTCGCCACCTCCGGCCAGTGGGCGGCGAGCAGCGGTTCGAGCTCGGCGACCGCCGTCGTCCGCAGGCGCCGCATGGCCAGGTCGAGGGCCGAGGTGAACCGCACGAGACGATCCGACAGTTCCTCGAACCGATCGGTGCGCAGGTAGTACACGCTGTTCGGACCCAGTCCCCCGGCTTCGGTGTAGTCGATCGCGATGACGCCGGTTCCCCTGTCCTGCAGGATCTGCGCGGTCGTCAGGTCGAGGATGATCGCGTCGCCCAGACCCGCCTCGAACAGCTCGACAAACATCGGCGTCGACAGATCGCGCAGGAATTCGATGCCGGCCGGATCGACGCCGGCCTCGCGGATGAGCCCCGCGGTGAAGGCGTACGGCGCGCTGCCACCGATGCCCGGCGCCAGCACGGTCCGGCCGACCAGATCCGCCCAGCCGAAGCCATCGTGGGTGTCGCGGACCACCAGCGCCTTGGGGAACTGGTGGTTCAGCTGAGCGAAGACGGTCAGTTCCCGTGGTGTGCCCCAGTACATTCCGGGAACCCACAGGCCGCCGAGGGCGATGTCGGCGGCGCCGCTGTCCAGGTCGTCGAGGACGCCGGTCCAGGGATCCTTGGCGGTGGCGGTCACCGCCAGGTCGTGCGCGGCGAACAGACCGGTATCGGCGGCGACATACTCCGGCAGATAGTTCAGTCCGTGCGCGGTGGCGGAGATCTTCAGTTCGTCCATGATCGGGCTCCTCTGCTCGAACGTTCGGGGACTAGGCGGAGGCCGCAGCGGTTTCCCCGCTGACGACCTCCAGGGGCTTTCCGAAGGTTTCGGGGCCGAAGCGGGCGGCGATCACCAGCAGCGCGTACATCGCGGCGATCATCGCGAAAACGCCGGGGACACCGGCGATGTCGAAGAAGAACAGGGCGGGAAAGGGCATCACGGCGCCCGCGACATTGCCGATCCCGTTGACCACCGAGGCGCCCATCGCGCGGACCGAGGTCGGGAACAGCTCCGGCGACCACACCGAGAGCATGGTGTTGAGCAGCATCGTGAAGAACTGGAAGATCATGCCCAGGGTCAGCAGGAGCAGCGTCGAGTTCGCGAACAGGGCGAAGGCGATCGCCGAGACGCAGCCGAGCACGGCCGCCGCCATGACCGTCACCCGGCGCGGCGCGCGTCCCGCGAGATAGCAGGCGGCGCAGGCACCGAACAGGCTGCCGATGTTCATGATCATGGTGAAGGCGAGCGAATCGGTGAGCGAGTAGCCCCGCGACACCAGCAGGATCGGCATCAGGAACAGCAGGGTGACCTGCGCACCGAACGACATCCACGAGGCGGCGCCCACCGCGGCGACCCGACGCAGATTGCGGCCCTTGAAGACTTCGGCGTACGAGGACTTGGTCTTTCGCGGGATATCGGCCTCGGTGACATAGCGAACCGTGGCGCCCGGGTGCCGCAGCCCGGCGATGCTGCCGCTCCCGAGCCGGGTGAGGCTCAGATTGGCCTCGTCGATCCGCCCCTTCGACAGCAGGAAGCGCGGCGATTCGGGCAGATACCTGCGGAAGTAGACGACCAGGACCGCGGGAACGGCCAGGATCACATACGTCCAGCGCCACGAGGTGTCGTCACCGCCGAGGACGCCGCCGAGCGGACCGAGCACCAGGGCGAAGAAGCCGAAGGACGCGATGTTGCCGATGCCGCCGGAGGAGATGTTGAGCGTCGCCAGCAGCGACCCGCGGTGCCGGGTGGCCACCAGTTCGGCCAGGATCGCCAAGCCGACGGTGAACTCACCGCCCAGGCCGACGCCGACGACGAACCGGCTGGCCAGCAGCATCTCGTAGTCGACGGCGGCGGCACTGATCAGACCGCCGAGGGTGTAGACGAGCAGGTTGAGGCTCAGCGCGGTGCGGCGGCCCCAGCGGTCGGCGAGATAGCCGCCGACGAGCCGGCCGACCAGGCCGCCGATCACGGTCACCGTGTTGATCAGGGTGAGCTCGGCATTGCCGATGCCGAAGGCGTCTTTCAGCAGCGGGCCCATGGCGCCGGTCGAGTTCTGTTCGAGCGAGTCGAAGAACAGCCCGGCCATCAGCAGGGCGATGACGACGACCTGCACCCGGCCGAAGCCGATGCGATCGAGCGCGGCGGCCAGGCCGGGGGACGCGGCGGGCGCGGAGGTGGTGGACGGAGTGTCAGAGGAGGTGAGGGACATCGCGGACTCCGGGGACGGGAGCGACACCGACAGCGTTCGCATCGGCGAGCTGCCTCAGCAGCACTGGAAGCAAGCTGCCTACTTTGTATGCAATCCCGTTGACCTACACGTTTCGACCACATCTAATCACGTTAACTGATCGATATATCCCCCCAGATTGAATGCAATCTTGATCGGGACTCAGGAGGAGAACGTGCCCGCGAAGTACACGTCGTCGCGGCGCAGGTGTTCGTCCATGAGGTAACCGGCCTGCACGACAGCGCCGTTGAGGACAGCGATCGCCACCGCGCGGTGGTCACTCGCCGACACTTCCGGATTGTGGCCGAGCGCCCAGCGCACCCGCGCGTTCACATCACCGAGCAGCCTGCGCAGCTCGTCGTTGCCGGAGGCGCGCGCGATCAGATCGTGGAACGGCGATCCGGCGCCGCCGGATTCGGCGCTCTCGCCGTCCACGTAGCCGGACAGCTCGCCGGCCACCGCGCCACCACGATTCTCCGCGGCCAGCTGCGCCGCCAGCACTTCCATTCCCCGCCGCACCTGGAGCAACTGCCGCGCGACCGACACCGGCGGCTCCGCGACCGTGGCACCGCGATGCCGGACGATCGTCACGAAGCCCTCGGACTGCAACCGCGCCAGCGCCTCCCGCACGGGAATCCGCGACACACCGAACCGCTGGGCCAGCGCTTCGGCGACCAGCCGCTCCCCCGCGGGCAATCGGCCCGACAGGATCTCCGCGCGCACCGCGCGCGCGATCGTCTCCCCCGACGAATCCTCCGCCTGCTCCGGAATCATCACGCGCTCTTCTCGCGCTGCGACGTCCGCTGGCGGGTGCGGGTGGCGGAGACCGGGTCGATGGCGGGCATGGACCACTGGGCCGAGAGCGCGAGGCTGGGTTCGCGGCCCGAGGCGACGTGGCGGTAGGCGATCTCGGCGGCGGCGTCCGGATCACCCGCGGCGATAGCGGCGTAGAGGGCTTCGTGTTCCTCGCACTGGGTGCCGGGGTCGCGTTCCTTGGTGAGGTGGAACAGCCAGCGGACCCGGGATTCCAAGGGGCGCAGCAGCGAGTGCAGCAGCGGGTTGCCGGAGACCTCGACGATGAGGGTGTGGAAACCGGCGTTGGCGGCGGCGATCGCGGCCTGGTCACCGGCGGCGGTGGCGCGGCGCGCGGAATCGAGCTGGTCGCGCAGCGCCGTGAGGTCGGCGGGTTCGGCGCGCTCGGCGGCCAGCCGCGCCGCGAGCACCTCCAGGCTCTCGCGGACGTCGAACAGGTCGCGCACATCGGTGACCGTGAACGGCGCGACGATCGCCCCCTGCCGCGGCACGATGACGACCAGGCCCTCGCGCTCGAGCATCTGCAACGCCTCGCGCAGCGGGATCCGGGAGATCGCCAGCTCGGTCGCGAGATCGCGTTCGACCAGCCGCTGCCCGGGGCTCAGCCGCAGGTCGATGATCCGGTCGCGGAGCTCCTCATAGGCCCGATCCCGCAGCGACTTCTTCGCCGGTTCCTCCGTCACCGCACCATCCTTCCGCGCCTGCACAGCCCCCACGGTAGTACCGCGAGCCGGGAGCGACCGTTTCTTACGTTTCGGTAATCCGCCCGTCATCTGCGGGCACCAGGCTGACACTTAACGGTATACCGCTAAGTGAGCGGTTCGTTCGATCAAGGAGTACCCCGTGCACAAGTCCACTCGGCGCGCGATCGCCGTCGGCTCGGCCGCTCTCGCCGCCGCCGCCCTGCTGTCGGCCTGCGGGTCCTCCGATTCCGCCGCGTCGGGCGGCAAGCTGAAGGTCGGCGTGTTCTTCCCCGGCTCGCTGTCGGACACCGGCTTCATGCAGTCGGGGTACCTCGGCTACCAGCGCATCGCCGACACCCTCGGCGACAAGGTGGAACTGAGCAAGGTCGAACAGGTCGCCGCCAGCGACTACCAGCAGGCCCTGGTCCGTTTCGCCTCCACCAACGACCTGGTGATCTCCCTCGGCGGCCAGACCGACGCCGACGTGCGCAAGGTCGCCCCGCAGTTCCCGAACGTGAAGTTCGTCGAGATCGGCGGGCCTGCCGACGCGAAGCCGATGGCCAATCTCGCCTACTACGACCCGCAGCAGGCCGAGGCCGAGTTCCTCAGCGGCGCGGTGTCGGCGGCGGGCGCGAAGACCGGCGCGGTGGCCTTCGTCGGCGGGGTCGAGCTGCCCGCGATCGTCAACGCCGCCAACGCCTTCGGCAACGGCGCCCGGTTCGCGAAGCCGGACGTGAAGGTGCTCACCCCGCAGTACGTCGGCGACTTCAACGACCCGGCCAAGGCCAAGCAGGCCGCCCTGGCCGACTACGGCGCGGGCGCGGGCGCGCTCGGCCAGATCGTCAACCTCGGCAAGGCGGGCATGGAACAGGCCGCGACCCAGTCCGGCGCGGCCATGGTCGGCGGCCCGATCCCCGGTGACTGCACCAACCCGGTCTACCTGGGCTACGTGCACACCGACATCGGCGCCGAGGTCGAGTACGCCGTGAACGCCGCGCTCGACAACTCCTGGAAGGCCGAGAACGTCCGCTTCGGGCTCACCTCACCCAACCACGGCACCGATTTCGTGTTGTGCAGCAAGGACCCCGCGGTCGCCGACGCGCTGGCCAAGGCGACGACGGCCCTGTCCACCGGCGCGGTCAAGCCGTACTGAGGCCGGCATGAGCGCTTCCGCACTGACCCTGCAGGGATTGGGTAAGAGCTTCGGTGACGTGCAGGCCCTGCACGATGTGGACGTCACCGTCGAATCCGGCACCGTCCATTGCGTGCTCGGCGAGAACGGCGCGGGCAAGTCGACGCTGTGCAACCTGGTCTTCGGCGGCTACCGGCCCGACACCGGCCGGATGACGCTGGGCGGCACCGAGTTCCGGCCCGACTCCCCCGCCGCCGCGATGGCCGCGGGCGTGGCGATGGTGCACCAGCACTTCAGCCTGGTCACCACGATGACCGTCGCGGAGAACCTGCTGCTCACCCAGCGGGGCGTGCGGATGCGCCGGGCGGAGCTGACCGACCGGCTCGACGAGATCGCGCGGCGCTACCGGCTGCGGATCGATCTCGACCAGCGGGTGGCGACCATGCCGGTCGGCGCGCGCCAGAAGGTCGAGATCGTCAAGGCGCTGCTGCGCGATCCGTCGCTGATCCTGCTCGACGAACCGACCGGCGTGCTCGACCCGGCCGAGATCGACGCGCTCATCGACACCTGCCGCGCCGTCGCCGCCGACGGCAAGGCGGTGGTGCTGGTGACGCACAAGCTCGGCGAGGTCGCCCGGGTCGCCGACGCCGCGACCGTGCTGCGCCGCGGCACGGTCGCCGGAGGTGGGCGGATGTCGAACACCAGCATCGCGCACCTGCTCACGGCCATGGTCGGACGCACCGCCGCCGATCTCGACCCGACCGTGGCCGCCACGCTCGGCCTCGACCCGACGGCCGAACCCGTGGTGCGCGCGGCGGCACCCGACCTCGGCGAGGTCGCGCCGGTGCTCTCCGTCGACGGGGTCAGCGCGCAGCGCCCGGACGGCAGTGTGGCGCTGGACGAGGTCCGGCTCGCGGTGCGGCCGGGCGAGATCGTCGGGATCGCCGGGGTCGAGGGCAACGGCCAGAGCGAACTCGTCGCCGTGCTGGCCGGCGGTGTCGCGGCCACCGGCGGCACGGTCACCCTCGACGGCACCGACATCACCACCGCGCGTCCGGCCACCCGCACCGGGCTCGGACTCGGGATCGTCCCCGAGGACCGGCACCGCGACGCGATGGTGGCCGACATGACGATCGCCGAGAACCTCTTCCTCGGACAGCTGGGCCGGTTCCGCCGGTTCGGTCTGCTCGACAAGCGCGCGATGGGCCGGGCCGCGCAGGCCGAACTCGAGCGGTTCGACGTGCGCGCGGCGGGACCGTGGGTCCGGATGGGCGCGCTCTCGGGCGGCAACCAGCAGAAGGTGGTGCTGGCCCGCGAGCTGTCCACCGCGAACCTGCGCTGCCTGGTGGCCGCTCAGCCCACCCGCGGATTGGACATCGGCGCGGTCGATTTCGTGCTGACCCAGTTGCGCGCGGCCGCCGCCGACGGCTGCGGAGTGCTTGTGGTGTCCAGCGAGGTCCCCGAGCTGCTCGCCCTGTGCGACCGGGTGTTCGTCGCCTATCGCGGCGCCCTCACCGGCCCGGTCGAGACGTCCGATCCGACGGCGGCCCAGCAGATCAGTGAACTCATGATGGGAGTCGCGGCATGACCACACCGCTCGCGCACCGAATCCCCCTGCGCCGGTGGGCGCATCAGCCGGTCGTCGTGGCCGTGGCGGCGATGCTCGCCGCCGGGGTGATCGGGCTGATTCTGGCCGCCGCGGCCGGTGCCGCCCCCGCGGCGACCATGACCGCCCTGTGGGAGGGCATGTTCGGCAGCGACTACGCGATCGGCGCCTCGCTCAATGTCGCGGCGACCCTGATGCTGGTGGCGGTCGGCTTCACCATCGCGCACCGGGCCGGGCTGGTGAATGTGGGTGGGGAGGGCCAGATCTGCGCGGGCGGCATCGCCGCCACCGCCATCGGCACCACCCTCACCGGCGCGCCCGCCGCCGTCACCCTGCCCGCGGTCATCGTGGGCGCAGGCGCGGCGGGCTGGCTGTGGGCCGCCATCGCGGCCTACCTGCGGGTGCGGCGCGGGACCAGCGAGATCATCACCACGCTGCTGCTCAACTTCGTCGGCCTGGCGATGGTGCTGCTGGTGGTGCACGAGCCAGCGCTGCTGCGGCAGCCGGTGACGTCCTCGGAGACATTGCCGCAGTCCGAACCCCTCACGCCCGCCGCGCATCTGCCGCTGCTCGGCATCGAGCGTTCCCCCGCGACGATCGCCCTGTGGATCGCGGTGGTGGCGGCGGTCGGCACGGCGATCCTGGTGCGCCACACCGCGCTCGGCACCCGGCTGCGGGCGGTCGGGCTCAATCCCGACGCGGCGGCCAGGCTCGGATTGCCGGTGCCCCGGCTGCGCTTCCTGAGCCTGTCGGCGGCGGGCGCGTTCGCCGGTGTCGCGGGCGGATTGCTCGTCGCCACCGCACCGTTCGTGCTGGCCGAGGGCTTCTCCTCCGGGTACGGCTTCTCCGGCCTGGTGGTCGGCCTGCTGGCCCGTGGCTCACTGTCCGCCGTCGTCGCCGTGTCGCTGCTGCTCGGCTTCCTCGTCTCCGGCGGGATCAATCTGCAGCTCGCGGCGAACGTGCCCGCCTCGACCATCTCGGTCGTGGAGTCGCTGATGATCGTGTTCATCGCGGGTGCGGCCCTGTGGACCCGATCGGCCCGCGCCGCCGAACCCGCCACGCCCCCAACGGTTTCCGCGATCGATACAACCGATTCCCCCGACCTGGCAGGAGCGCAGCGATGAGCCTCGACACGGTCACCGACATCGCCACCAGCGGTATCGGTTTCACCCTGCCCATCCTGGTCGCCGCCAGTGGCGAGCTGGTCAGCGAACGCGCCGGCGTGCTCAACCTGAGCCTGGAGGCGATGATGCTCACCGGCGCGTTCGCCGGTGTGCTCGGCGCCGTCACCACCGGATCACCGGTGCTCGGCGCGCTCACCGCCGTCGTCGCCGCGCTGATCTTCGGTGTGGCGCAGGCGATCTGGAGCATCGGTCTGCGCGCCGACCAGATCGTCGTCGGCATCGCGAGCAACGCCCTTGCCCTCGGCGCGACCACCTACGGCGCGCGGCTGCTGCTGGCCGACGGCAAGGGTCACTCCGTGCCGGGCTTCGACCCGCTGCGGATTCCGCTGCTGCACCGGATCCCGGTGATCGGTCCGGCCCTGTTCGGTCAGACCGCGCTCGGCTATCTGTGCCTCGCCCTCGTGGCCGCGCTCGCGATCGTGTTCTCCCGCCGCACCAAGCTCGGCCTGGTGATCGACGCCATCGGCGAGGACGCCGTCGCCGCCGATCGCACCGGCCTGTCCGTGCGGGCCGTCCGCTACGGCTGCGTGCTGCTGGCCGCGGTCGCCGCCGGTCTCGGTGGTGCGCAACTGGCGCTGTCGGAGGTGCATTCGTTCAGCGACAACATGACCGGCGGCATCGGCTATCTCGCCGTGGTCGCGGTGATCGCGGGCCGCTGGCGCGCGCTCGGCGTGATCTGGGCCTCGGTGTTCTTCGGTATCGCGCAGGCGCTGCAGTTCGCGCTGCCCGCGCTGGGCGTCGACGTGCCGTTCGCGCTGCTGGTGATGCTGCCCTATCTGATCGCGATCGTCGCCGTCAGCGGCCTGGTCGGCAACAGCCGCTCGCCGCGCGACCTGACCGTCGCCTTCGCCCGAACTTCCTGACCCGTCCCCGCTTTTCGAGGAGTACCCGCGTTGACTCTGATCCTGTCGCATTCCGATGTGGCCGCCGTCCTCGACCGTGCCGAGGTGCTGGCCGCGGTCGAACGCGCGCACGCCGACCTCGCGCTCGGCACGGCGCTGGTCCCCGCGCCGCCCGCCGTGGCCCTCGGCGGCGCGGCCTTCGTGCCGATGGTCGCCGCCGCCGAGGCCGCCGGCGCCGCCGTGGTGAAACTGCTCGCCGACCTGCCCGCCAACCGCGAGCGCGGGCTGCCGGTGCAGCGCTCGGCCATCCTGGTGACCTCGGCCACCGACGGCGGCTGCGAGGCACTCATCGACGGGCGGCTCGTGACCGCGGTCCGCACGGCCGCCGCCAGCGCGGTGGCGACGAAATATCTGGCGCGCCAGGACAGTTCGGTTCTCGGCCTGATCGGTGCCGGCGGGCTGGCCGTCGAGCACACCCGCGCGATCGTCCGGGTGCGCGCCCTGGACACGGTGCTGGTCTGGTCGCGGTCGAGCGCGACCATCGAACGGTTTCGCGCGGCCGTCGCCGACCTCGGCCTCGAGGTGCGGGCGCAGCCGTCGCCGGAGGCGGTCACCCGGGCCGCCGACATCCTGTGCACGCTCACGCCCTCGCGGGAGCCGATCGTGCACGGCGCCTGGTTCGGCGACGGGCTGCACGTCAACGCGGTCGGCGCGCCACCACGGGCCGATCACCGGGAGGTCGACGGCGCGGCCATGCGCCGCGCGCGGGTCGTCGTAGACTCGGTCGGTACCACGCTCACCAAGTCCGGTGACACGCTGCTGGCCATCGCCGAGGGCGCGATCACCGAGGCGGCGGTGGGCACCGAGCTGGGTGAGGTCGTCGCGGGGCGGACACCGGGCCGCACCGGCGATCGCGACATCACCCTGTTCAACTCGGTCGGCATCGGCCTGCAGGACCTGGCCGCCGCCCGGCTGCTCATCGACAAGGCTCGCGCCAACGGCATCGGAACGGAAGTGGACCTCAGCGCATGACCACACTCACCGAGAACGACATCACGCATCTGCGTCGCGCCATCGAGCTCGCCGGCCTGGCCTCCGCGCGCGGTGACCGCCCGTTCGGCGCGGTCGCCGTCGACCGCGACGGCCGGGTCGTCGCCGAGGGCGAGAACGCGGTGAGCAGCAGCGGCGACGTCACCACGCACGCCGAGCTGGTCGCCATCACCACGGCCACCGCCGCGGGGAAGGCCGAGGCGCTGCGCGGCGCCACCGTGTACGCCAGCGGCGAACCGTGCCCGATGTGCGCGGCCGCGATGGTGTGGGCGCAGGTCGGGCGGATCGTGTTCGCCGCCGCGTCCGCCGAGTTCGGCAAGATCCTGACCGGCGGCCCGAGTTTCGCGCTGACCTGCGCCGACCTGGTCGCCACCTCGAATGTGCCGGTGCAGGTCAGCGGGCCGCATCTGGGCGAGGAAGCGCTCGCGGTCTTCCGCGCCGCGGTCGCGGGCTGACCGGGATGCCGGTCGCCACACGGCGACCGGCATCCGCCTCAGCGGACCGGGACGGGATCGTCGCCCAGGTCGCGCTGTTCCTCGATCGCTTCCGGGGTGCCCGGCACCTGGGTGCCACGCAGCGAGACACCCTTGGTCTCGATGAGGAACCAGGCTGCCACCAGCCCGACCAGGCAGGCGCCGAACATGTAGTACGCGGGGAACAGGTGATCGCCGGTGGCGTCGATGAACGCCTGGTTGATCACCGGAGCGGTACCGCCGAACAGCGAGGTGGCCACGTTGTAGCCGATCGCCACGCCCGCGAAGCGCACGATCGTCGGGAACATGGCGGGGAAGGTCGCCGAGATGGTCGCCAGCTGCGGCGCGTAGAGCAGGCCCAGGATCGCGAAGCCGACGATGGCGCCGGTCAGTGAGCTGCCGATCAGCTTGTAGACCGGGATGACCATGATCATCAGCGCCGCGCACGAGAACAGCCACATGGGCCTGCGGCCCACCCGGTCCGAGAGCGCGCCGAGGAACGGCAGGGTCACCAGCATGGCGATCTGGCCGATCAGCGGAACCAGCAGCGCGTCGGATTCCGCCATGCCGAGGGTGTTGCCGAGATAGGTCGGTGTGTAGCTGAGCAGCGAGTAATTCACCACATTGAGCGCGATCACCAAACCGAACAGGGTCAGGACCGGGCGCAGATATTTGGTCACCAGGTCGCGATAGACGCCGATGGTTTCCTCGGTCTCGTCATTGCGTTCGACCTCGCGGAAGACCGGCGTATCCTCCACCCGGCTCCGCAGATACATTCCGACCAAACCCAGCGGCGCGGCGATGAGGAACGGAATTCGCCAGCCCCACGATTCCATGGCCGGATCGTCGAGAATATTCACCAGCAGCAGGGCCACCAGATTGCCGAGCGTGAATCCGGCCAGCGTGCCGACCTCCAGGAAACTGCCGTAGAACCCGCGCTTGCGGTCGGGCGCGTATTCGGCCATGAAGGTCGCGGCACCGCCGTATTCGCCGCCCGCCGACAGGCCCTGCACCATCCGCAGCAGGTAGAGCAGGATCGGCGCGCCGATCCCGATGACCTCGTAGCTCGGGATCAGGCCGACGGCCAGCGTCGACGCGGCCATCAGCACGATCGTCGTCGCGAGCACTCGCTTGCGCCCGATCCGGTCACCGAGCGGGCCCCAGATCATGCCGCCGATCGGGCGGATCAAAAAGGAAACGGCGAATCCGAGCAGTGTGTAGACGACGCTCGACCCCTCGCCGTCACCGGGAAAGAGCGATGCCGCGATATACGTCGCCAGATAGGCGTAGACGCCGTAGTCGAACCATTCGACCGCATTGCCGATCGCCGAAGCACCGATCGCGCGATGCAGCACCGATTTCGATTCCTGTGACATCTACACAAACCTCTCGTCGTCGCCTCTACGGGCTACCCGACAATTAGCCGAGCAAACTTTACGACTGTGCGACGATTCCCGCGCGACCCCGGCGGCCGGAAACGTCGTACCTCACTCGAGAGCGGTGAGTTTGCCTGTGAGAACGGTCTTTTCGCGTTCGTTGCCGCACAGGCGGATCGCCTCGGTGAACGCTTCGCGCGCTTCGGCGACCCGCCCGAGCCGGGTGAGGAGTTCACCGCGCACACTCGGCAGCAGGTGCGACCGCGCCAGCGCTCCCCCGGCGGCCAGCTCGTCGACGATCGGCAGCGCGGCCGCGGGCCCGTCGGCCATCGACACCGCCACCGCCCGGTTGAGGTCCACCACCGGCGAGGGGGCGAGCCTGCCCAGCGCCTCGTAGAGCAGGACCACCCGCTCCCAGTCGGTCGCCTGGACCGACGGCGCGACGGCGTGACATTCGGCGATCGCGGCCTGCAGTCCGTAGGCCCCGAGGCCGCGACCGGCCTGCGCGGCCTTGGCCAGCGCCGCCCGGCCGCGCCGGATCGCGGACGGGTCCCAGCGGCGGCGGTCCTGCTGCTCGAGCAGCACCGGCTCGCCGTCGGGTCCGGTCCGGGCGGGAAACCGCGCCGCCGTCAGCTCCAGCAGCGCGAGCAGCCCGTACACCTCGGGCTCGCCGGGCATCAGCCGCGCGAGTACCCGGGCCAGCCGCTGCGCCTCGCCCGCCAGGTCGAAGCGGATGAGATCGTCGCCCGCGCTGGCCGACGACCCCTCGGTGAAGATCAGGTAGATCACCCCGAGCACCGAGCCGAGGCGCGCGCCGCGCTCGGCGGCGGGCGGCACCGCGAACGCGACCTCCGCCGCACCGAGGGTCTTCTTCGCCCTGGTGATCCTGGCCTGGACGGTCGCGGTCGGCACCAGGCACGCCTTGGCGATCTCGTCGCTGGTCAGACCGCCGACCACGCGCAGCGTCAGGGCCAGCCGCGCCTCCCGGGAGAGCACCGGGTGACACGAGATGAACATCAGCGCCAGCACGTCGTCGTCGATCTGGTCGGGATCCCAGAGCACGGCGTCGGCCGTGCGCATCGGGTCGGCCGCCTCACCGCCGGTCAGCACGCCACCCTCGCCGAGATGTCCGGCGAGGGTGGCGTAGCGGTCGTCGAGCGCGGCGCGCCGCCGGTAGGCGTCGATCGCGCGGCGGCGGCCGACGGTGAGCAGCCAGCCGGCCGGTTGCCGCGGGACTCCGTCGCGCGGCCAGGTCACCAGCGCCTCGGCGAGCGCCTCCTGCGCGAGATCCTCGGCCATCGCGAAGTCGCCGGTGTAGCGGGCGAGCGCACCGACGATTCTGGCCGATTCGATCCGCCAGACCGCGGCGACCGCCTCGCGGCCGGTGTCCTGGGTCATCGTCGGGTTCAGAGCTGGCCGGTGTCCTCGCGCCAGGCCCGCTCCTTCAGGATCCACTTGTTGTCCTGCGGGAACTCTTCGATGCTGGGGACGCGGCGGATCTCGGTCTTGACGCCGGGGCCGGTCATCGGCATCCGCTTGGCCCACTCCACTGCCTCCTCTTTGGAGGTGACATCGAGGATGTAGTACCCGCCGAACAGTTCCTTGGTCTCGCCGTAGGGGCCGTCGGTGACGATCGGCGGTTCCGAGGCGTAGTCGACGACCACCGTCTCGGCGGGGTCGTCGAGGCCCTCGGCGGCGACCAGCACGCCGGCCCGGATCAGCTCGTCGTTGAACTTGCCCATGGTTTCCAGCATCTCGTCGAAGTCGAGCTCGGCGGCCTTGGCCCAGGCGTCGTCGGTCGCGCGCATGATCAGCATGTACTTCATGGTCTGTCTCCTCGGGTAGGTGTGGACCCGGGTGGGTCCCTGTTCATCCCTAGGTCGAACGGGCGACGACACCGATCGACAACCGACCGAAAATTTCTTCCCCGAGTTTTCCACAGTGTCCGGCGACCGCGCGAGAACCGGTGAGTAGCCCGATCCGGGGACCCACCGCGCCCCGGCGTGATACATCTCGAGGTGACCTGTCACGCGACACGGCGGACAGGCGGAGAGTCAAGGAGTTCCTCGTGAGCGCAGTCCTCGTCGAGCAACGCGAGCACGTGCTCGTCGTCGTCATCAACCGGCCGCAGGCCATGAACTCGGTCGACGCCGAGGTCAGCACCGGTGTGGGCGCGGCGCTCGAGCAGGCCGAGGCCGATCCGCAGGTCCGCGCGGTCGTGCTCACCGGTGCCGGCGAGCGCGCCTTCTGCGCAGGCGCCGACCTGAAGGCGCTCGGTCGCGGCGAGAACATCCTGGCGCCGGGCAACGAGCAGTGGGGCCTGGCCGGCTACGTCCGCCACCCGATCAGCAAGCCGACCATCGCCGCGGTCAACGGCTTCGCCCTCGGTGGCGGCACCGAACTCGTCCTGGCCAGCGACCTCGCCGTCGCCGCCGAGACGGCCACCTTCGGCCTGCCCGAGGTCGCCCGCGGCCTGTTCGCGGCCGCCGGTGGCGCGTTCCGGCTGCCCGAGCAGCTGCCGCGCAAGGTCGCCATGGAGATGATCCTGACCGGCGAACCGATCACCGCCGCCCGGGCGCTGGAGCTCGGGCTGGTCAATCGGGTGGTCCCGGCCGACCTGGTCCTCGACGCCGCGCTCGAGCTGGCGGGCCGGATCGCCGAGAACGCGCCGCTGGCGGTGCAGGCGAGCAAGCGGGTCGCACTGGGGCTGGTCGACGGCAAGATCGACGACGACGCCGCCTGGGATCTCACCAACCGCGAGATCATGAGCGTGGCCCGCACCGCGGACGTGCGCGAGGGCACCCTCGCCTTCGCCGAGAAGCGCAAGCCCAACTGGCAGGCCCGCTGACCACGATGCGGATCCTGGTTCTCGGCGCCTCGGGCTTCGTCGGCGGCGCACTGTTCGCGCAATTCGGCGCGCGCCACGAGGTCGTCGGGACCAGCCGCCGCGGCGGATCCGGGCTGGTCCCACTCGATCTCGCCGACGCCGACGCGGTCCGCGCGCTCGTCGCGGACTACGTCGACGTGGTGATCCACACCGCGGGCATCGTGGATCTGGCCGCCGCCCAACGTGATCCGGACGCCGCCTTCGCGATCAACGTGGCGCCGATGGCCGCCCTGCTCGACGCGGTCGAGGACGCGGGCGCCAAGCTCGTCTACCTGTCGACCGACAACGTCTTCGACGGCACCCGCGACACCTACGACGAAACCGCGCTGCGCACCCCGATCAACGTCTACGGCTGCACCAAGGCCGCCGCCGAACACCGGGTGCTGGCCCGCGCCGGGCACCTCGTCGTCCGGCTCCCGCTCGTCTACGGCCGCAGCCCCCGCTCGGACAAGTTCCTCGCCCGCTTCGCCGCGCCCGTACTCGAGGCGCGCACCGACATCGTCGGCACCCCGCTGTATCTGCCCAGCCTCGCGCCCCTGCTCGAGCAACTGCTCGACGAGACCGGCGTGGTCCACCTCGCCGGCCCGGAGGCGGTGAGCCGCTACGACCTGCTGACCCGGGTGCGCGACCGCATCGGTGCCCCGGCGCGCATCGTGCCCACCGACGCCGATTCCGGACCGCCGGACTGCCCGCGACCGCGCCGACTGGTCCTGCGCAGCGTCCGGCACCCGCTCACCGGGCCCGATATCGACACCGCCCTGGCCGATCTCATCGACCGGGCGTCGCCGCCGTCTGGGCGCTGATCGCGATCCCCATCCACCGGCGCAGGTAGCGCCGGAGTTCGTCGTCGGTCCGCGGTGGATCGCCCGGCGAGAGGAAGAACGACTGCATGGTGCGCAGCGCGTATTCGACGAGGTCGCGCAGGGCCGCGTCGTCGTATCCGTGTGCGGCCCAGTCGACATCGAAGCGCCGGATCATCGTCATGCCGAAGGCCTGCGCCTCGTCGGAGGTCATGCGGTCGGCGTGCTGGCTCGAGTACGAGCCCGAGAGCAGGATGCCCAGGTGCGGGGTCCGGCGGACCTCGGTGAGGGTGTAGACGACGGCCTCGATCATCGCGTCGGCCGGGTCGCCGAGTCCGGTGACGTGCGCGGTCAGCCGGTCGAGGAAGCCGTCCACCGAGGCGATGGCCGCGGCCGTCATCAGCGCGTCGGCGCTGGGGAAATACCGGTAGACGGTCTGGCGGATGACGCCGAGCGATTCCGCCACGTCGGCGATGCTGATCTCCGCCCCGGTCCGGCCGATGAGATCCACTGCGGCGGCGATGATCCGGCGCGACGCTTCCGCATCGTCCGCCGGTGGACTGCCACCCCATCCACGTCTGCGCGCCACCGGGTGGACGCTAGCACAACCCCAGGTCAGCGCGAATTCCGCGAAAGTGATCATACACATGGATATACATTCGTATGATTACGTCACTCCAGCCGAGCGGCTCGCGCACGCCCGAGAACAACGAGGTACTCCACCGTGACCGATCTCCACGTCCGCAAAATGGACTTCGCCTTCGCCGACTACGATGTGCCGTTCCTGTGGAACCCGCAGAACCCGGCCTTCTCCTCCATGGCCAATGCCGTGTCGTTCCTGGCGATCGGCTTCGAGAAGATGATCGTGCAGCTGATCACGCAGGCGAAGCCGCAGATCACCGACCCCGAGGTGGCCGAAGAGGCCGACGCGTTCATGCGGCAGGAGGGTCAGCACTCGACCGCGCACCGCCAGCACGTGAAGGCGCTGATCCGCCGCTACCCCGGCCTGCAGCAGACCCTCGACGCGGTGATCGCCGAGTTCGACAAGCTCACCGCGAGCACCCCGGTCAAATACCGCCTCGCCTACACCGCCGATCTCGAGGCCACCTTCACCCCGGTGTTCAAGCTGATGCTCGACAACGACGCGAGCCTGTTCGCCCCCGGCGACGACCGGGTGGCCTCGCTGTTCATCTGGCACTTCGTCGAGGAGGTCGAGCACCGCAGTTCGGCGCTGATCATCTTCAACTCGGTGGTGAACAGCGAGCTGTACCGGATGCGGGTGGCGCCCTCGATCTTCCGGCACGTGCTGCAGGTGATCCGGGTGGCCTGCGAAGGCTTCAACGAACATGTGCCGCTGGCGGATCGGCAGGTCGACGCGCTGTCGATGTTCGCCAACTACCGGCGCGGACAGACCCTGCGCCGGCTGCTGCCCGGGCTGCGGCCCGCCGACAACGGCACCATGCCGCGCGCGTTCGACGATCTGGGCCTGGGCGAACAGCTCGTCGCCCTGGGCGGCATCATCCGCAGCCAGATGCCCCGGCACAATCCCGCGCACGAGAACCTGCCCGCGCTCGCCGACGAGTGGTTCCGCCGCTACGACGATGGCTACGACGTGACCCGCTGGTACACCGCCGATTCCGTGAGTTCCTAGGAGCACCCCGATGGCCGAGCACTGCTCCCCCACCTTCGCCGATCTCGCCTCCCAGCTCGGGTTCTCCTGTGCGGAGGCAGGTGGGCTCGTCGAGTTCCGCAATCCGTTCGCCCTGGAGAACTGGACGCTGCCCGTTCTCGAACTCACCATCGTGGTCGGCGCGGTGCTCGCGCTCGTCTACGCGATCGTGCGCCTGCGCCGCCACGGCGACCCCACCGATCTGGTGCTGTGGTTCGGCGCGACCGCCTACCTGTTCGTCATCGAGCCGCCGCTGTACTTCCCGGCCGCGTTCGGCATCGAGGACCACGTCGACACGATGTTCGCGCACAACGTGTTCACCGTCGACTTCCTGTGGGGCAGGCTGCCGATCTACATCATCGCGATCTATCCGCTGATGGCCACGCTGGCCTTCGGGATCGTCCGGATGCTCGGCGTCTTCCGCCGCTACGGCGTCCTCGTCGGCGCGACCTGCGTGGGTTTCGTGCACCACGCGTTCTACGAGATCTTCGACCATCTCGGGCCGCAGCTGCGGTGGTGGGAGTGGTCGATCGACAATCCGATCAACCAGCCGATGTTCGACTCGGTCCCGGTGGGCAGCGTCGTGGTGTTCGCGGCGCTGTGGCCGATGTCGCTGGCGTTCTGCGTGCAGTACTTCGTCGGGCGTCAGGTCGACCAGGGCCGCGACTTCTCCGGTGTCGAATTGGTCTGGCGCACCGTCGTGATCGGCCTGCTGGCCTCGGTCGGCACCTTCCTGCTGCCGCTGCCGGCGACGGTGCTGGGCGCGGGCAGTACGACGGTGCGCGGCGTGGTCTACGCGCTGGAGCTGATCACGCTGTCGGTGGTGGCGGCGGTCGTGCTGGTCCGCCGGTGGCGGGACCTGCGCCGGGGTGAGACGGCGGAACCGCGCTACACGAACCCGTTCGTCCAGCGCTACGCCGTGGTGTACCTGGTGGCGTTCGCCGGACTCTGGCTCGCCGCGCTGCCCGACTTCTTCGACGCGGTGAACGGCGAGACCGCCAACGGCGATCCGATCGGCAATCTCTGGTACACGCTGGCCTGCTTCGTCATCGCGATCCTGTCCGTGCTCGCGACCTTCACCCTGCCGCGCGCCGACACCGCCGTACCGGCACCCACGGTGGCCGACCCGGCGGTGACCGGCTAGGCCCCGGGGCACCCGACGCGTCCGGCCCGCCCGCAGCGGTCACCCCGCGGGCGGGCCGTCGGCGTTAGCATCACCGTCGCGGATGCCGAACCGGAGGAGGACGCCGATGACTGCGCAGCGCACGCCCGACGCCCGTGCCGTCTCCCCGCTGGAACTGTTCTTCGACCTGGTGTTCGTGCTCGCGCTGGGACAGCTCACCCACCATCTCGTTGCGCACCTGACCTGGCGCGGCGCGGCCGAGACCCTGGTGGCGCTCATCGCCGTGGTCGGTATCTGGACCTTCACGACCTTCGAGGTCGCGATGCTCGACATCGAGCGGCGCGGCACCAAGGCGGTCACGGTGGTCGTGATGGCGCTCGGGCTGTTCGCGAACGCGGGCATCGCGCACGCCTTCGACGACAGTCCGTGGCTGTTCGTGATCCCCATGCTGGCCGCGCTCATCGGGCCCTCGGCCTACGCGACGCTGACCGCGCCGAACGCGCCGCTCCGCGCGCATTTCGGCCGGGTGCTGATCTGGTTCGCGGTGTCGACGCCGTTCTGGCTCATCGGTGCCGCGATGGCACCGGACGCCCGGCTGGCGTTCTGGGCGGTGGGCGCCGCGATCGACCTCGTCGGCACGTGGCTGGCGCATCCACTCCCCGGGCACCGGATGCGCAGCACCGCACTGTCGTTCGATGCCGAGCACATCGTCGAACGCATGCGGCTGTTCCTGATCATCATGCTCGGCGAGACGGTGCTGACGCTCGGCCGCGTCATCGCCGACCACCACGACGACGCCCTCATCCTGACACTCGCCTTCGGCTGCTTCCTCGCCCTGGTCTGCCTGTGGCAGATGTATTTCGCCCGCGCCGAACAACAGGTGGTCGACCATCTCACCGGCAGCGCCGACCCGATCGCCGCCGTGCATATCGGCCTGAGCGCGATCTACGGCGTGGTCGCGGGTCTGGTCCTCTTCGCCGCGGGTGCCGAAACCCTGCTGGCCCACGCCCATGAGCCGGCCGCGCACGTCGCAGGCGTCCTCATTCTGCTCGGCCCGGCCGTCTACCTGCTGTCACAGGCCTTCTACTTCCGCCGCGAGACCGGCACCGGCTGGATTCCCCGGGTCGTCGGCGCGGCGGTGCTGTGCGTCGCCGCGGCCGCCGCCTACTGGCTCCCCGCGTGGCTCGTCGTCCTCACGCTGGTGGTGATCCTCGGCGCCCTGGCCATCCAGTTCTCCCGCGACACCACCCGCGCCACCACCGGATAGCCGCGCCGGTGCGACCACTGGTCGGGGCGACCCGCGCGGCTCCGTACGATCGATCCATGAGCGTCACCGACCATACCGAGCAGCGGGCCGAGACGAAGACGCCCGAGGCCGGTCCGCAGACGGCGGCGCCGGAGCGGGTGGTGCGGCGGCGGCCGAAGAACCGGCGCGCCCAGATCGCGGCGGAAGCGGCCACCGCGTTCGGCGCGCACGGGTATCACGGTGTGAGCATGGAGGACATCGCCGGTCGGCTCGGCATCAGCTCGGCGGCGCTGTACCGGCACTATCGCAGCAAGTACGCCCTCTTCCGCGAGGAGCTGTTCCGGCTGGCCGAGGTGACCGTGCAGGCGGTGACCCTGCCCGACGACGCCGCGAGCTGGACGCCGCGGGAGCGCCTCGATCACGTCATCGACGCCATCATCGCCAAGACCATCGGCAACCGGTCCACCACGGCGCTGGTCCGCTGGGAACGCCGCTACCTCGACGACGAGGACCGCCAGGCGCTCGACGACAAGTTCGCCGAGGCCGTGCGCCTGCTCGGCGCCATCGTCCGCGAGCTGCACCCCGATTTCGCCCGCGACGATGTCGCGGTCCGCTCGGTCGCGGTGTTCAGCGTGGTCAGCAGCATCGGCGATCACCACGCGACGCTGCCGACCCGGCTCCTCACGCCCCTGCTCGCCGCGACCTGCCGGGCCCTGATCGACGTCGAGCTGCCCGCACCGGAGCCGACGCCGGCCCCGCCGGAGCCGGAGCCGGGATCGCCGTTCATGCACGAAGTGCTGCTGACGAAGTCGGTCGAGTTGTTCCACGAGCGCGGCTACCAGAACGTCAGCGTGGAGGACATCGCCACCGCCGCCGAGCTGGCCACCGCCTCGGCCGTGTACCGCTACTACCGCAGCAAGAGCGACCTGCTCGCCGCCGCCTTCCGGCGCGCGGCCGATATCGTCTCGGGCGCGATCGGACCGATGGTGACCGCGTCGGCCACCCCCGCCGACGCGCTGTCGGGCCTGATCGACCTGTATGTCGACGGCTCGTTCGCCGAGCGGGCGCTGACCTACGTCTACTACGCCGAATTCGGCAATGTCGCGGCCGAGGACCGGGTGACGCTGCATCACATCCAGCAGCTGGTCATCGCCGAGTGGACCAAGCTCCTGGTCCAAGTCCGCCCCGAGCTCTCCGACGCCGAGGCCCGCATCCTCGTCCATGCCGGGTTCGCGCTGGTCGTCGACCTCGGCCGCGCCTTCGGCGACGACGGCATCGCGCCACGCAACCGCGTCACCACGCTGCACCGCACCACGCTGTTCGGCCACGCCTGACCCCTCGCCGCCGCCGGGAGAGGGTGCGGCGGCGAGGGGTCGGTGGACCGCTACAGACCCAGGGTGCGACCGATGATGTCGCGCTGGATCTCGCTGGTACCACCGAAAATGGTCGACACGAGCGCGCCGCGGACGTGCTTCTCCATGTCGAACTCGCGGGCGTAGCCGTAGCCGCCCATCATCTGCATGCCTTCCAGCGCCACCCGCTTGCTGACCTCGGTGGCCTTCAGCTTCGCCATCGACGCCTCCCTGGCCAGCACCTTGGTCGGGTTGGCGTCGGCCTCCTTGGCCACGCTGTAGATCAGCAGCTTGGTGCACTCGATCTCGGTGGCCAGATCGGCGAGGCGGTGCCGCAGCGACTGGAACGAACCGACCGGACGGCCGAACTGCTTGCGCTGGGTGACGAAGGCGATCGTGTCCTCGAACGCGCGCTCGGCGGCGCCCAGGCTCATGGCGGCCAGGATGAGCCGCTCGAAGTTCAGCCCGGTCATCAGCTGACGCCAGCCGTTGCCCTCCTCACCGACCACCGCGTCCTCGGGCAGCACGCAGTCGGTGAAGTACAGGTCGTTGGTCTCCTTCTGATTGCCCATCAGCTCGATCGGCGAGATCTGCAGACCGGGCGTATCGGCGGGCACGTGGAACATCGTCATGCCCTCGTGCTTGCCGCCCTCCTTGGAGGTCCGCGCGACGAGCAGGATGTTCTCGGAGATGTGCGCGTTGGAACACCAGGTCTTCTGGCCGTTGATCAGCCAGCCGTCGGCGGTCTTGACCGCCTTGGTCGACAGGTTGCCCACATCCGAGCCCGCCTCGGGCTCCGACATCGAGATCGACTGCGACGCACCGCGCACGATGCCGCGCAGCACGTTGTCCTTCTGCGCCTCGGTACCGAACTTGGCGTAGGCGCCACCGGTGATCAGCGTCGGGCCGATCGCGCCGATCGGCAGCATGCCGCGCAGCGACTCCTCGAGCAGGATGCACATGTCGACCATCGAGGCGTCCGAGCCGCCGTACTCCTCGGGCACCGTCAGCCCCAGCCAGCCGAGCTCGGCCATCTTCGCGTACACGCCGGGGTTGTGCTGTTCCCTGTCGTGGTCGGTCAGCGCGTCGCGCTGTTCCCGCGTCCCCGCCTCACGCTTGGCGAACGCGGCCACGGCCGCGGCGAAATCCTTCTGTTCCGGGCTGAATTCGACGCCCATACTGTCCCTCTTCTTTCCGTACCGATCGATGGATGGGTCTACTTGGCTCGCCCGAAGCGGCGAGCGGTGAGCTTGCGCACCGTCGACAGCGTCGACTCGGTGCGGGCGAACGAGAGCAACGCCATGCCGGGAATCACGAAGCGCTGCCGCGCGATCGAGTGCGGCCGGGTGAACCCGAGCAGGCCGGCGGCGCCGTGGATGCGGCCGATCCCGGACTCGCCGACACCGCCGAAGGGCAGCGCCGGGATCGCCGCGTAGGCGGCCGGGCTGTTCACCGAGGTCGCGCCCGCCCGCAGCTGCCGGGCGATCGCCATGCCGCGCTTGCGCGAGAACACCGAAGAGGCCAGCCCGTACTCGGAGGCGTTGGCCAGCTCGATCGCCTCTTCGACATTGCGCACCGAGCGCACGGTGAGCGTGGGCCCGAAGGTCTCCTCGCGGACCGCGATCGAGTCCTCCGGCACATCGAGCAGCACGATCGGCCCGACGAACGGCGCCTCGATCGATGCGGGCCCGCCCACCACGGCGGTGCCGCCCTTGGCCAGCGCGTCCTCGACATGCTTGGTGATCACGTCGACCTGGCTCGGCAGCGTCATCGGACCGTAGGAGGCGTCCGTGCCGGAGCCCGGCCGCAGGTCGGTGACCCGCTTGGTCAGCTCGGCCAGGAACTCGTCGAGCACGGAGGCGACGACGTAGCAGCGCTCGGTACCCACACAGGTCTGCCCGGAGTTGGCCATCGCCGACCAGGCGATCGCGTCGGCGGCGGCCGCGATGTCGGCGTCCTCGGCCACGATCGCGGCGTCCTTGCCACCGCATTCCAGCACGACCGGGGTCAGCCGCGCGGCGGCAGCGGCCATGATCCGCTTGCCCGTCGCGGTCGACCCGGTGAACGCGATCATGTCGACGCCCGACTCGACCAGCGCCCGGCCGGTCTCCCCCGGACCGCTCACCACACTCAGAATGCCCTCGGGCAGTGCGGGATTCGCCGCGGCGAAGGCGTCGGCGTACCAGTGGCCGACGCCGGTGGTCAGCTCACTGGGCTTGAAGACGACGGTGTTGCCCGCGGCCAGCGCGTAGGCGATCGACCCGTTCGGCGTGTACACCGGGTAGTTCCACGGCCCGATCACGCCGACCACGCCGTGCGGGCGCTGCTCGATCACGGCCTCGTGGTTGGCCATCATCATTCCGGGCCACACCTTCTTCGGCCCCAGGATCTTGCGGGCGTTCACCGCGGCCCAGTTCAGGTGCTCGACGGCGGTGACCACCTCGAGGTAGGCGTCGTCGGCGGTCTTGCCGTTCTCGGCGCTGATCAGCGCCACGAACTCGTCGACATTGACGACGAGGTGGGCGGCCCATCGTTGTAAGGCCCGCTTCCGCTCCGTGAACCCGAGTTCACGCCAGGTCTGCGCCGCCACGCGGGCACGCTCGACCGCCGCGGCGACCGCGGCGGCGTCGTCGACCGGCCAGCTGCCGACCGGCTCGCCCGTCGCCGGGTTCGCGGTGGCGATCATTGTCGCAGAAATAGGTGCGGTAGTGGGGGTTTCGGTCATCCTCGACCATCCTTCGGCCAACTCGGTGATCATCCCGCGGCCGGACGGCCGAGCGGGACGCTCCTGGGATCCAACGGGGCGGCGCGGACTGTTGACAGGTCGCGCCGACCGCCGTTAAGTTAATCACAATTCTCGTTAAGTTAATCATGGTTCTCGTCGGTTGCAAAGCATTCCCAGCGGACTGCGGCCGACGGGAACGTCGAATCCGGAGGGAGGGCGCGATGTTGCGCACCCGATTCACCGAGGCTTTCGGTGTCGAGCACCCGATCGTGCAGGGCGGCATGATGTGGGTCGGCCGAGCCGAGCTCGCCGCGGCCGTGTCCAACGCGGGCGGCCTCGGCATCGTCACCGGGCTGACCCAGCCGACGCCGCAGGCGCTGCGCGAGGAGATCGCCCGCACCAGGGACCTCACCGACAAGCCGTTCGGGGTGAATCTGACGATCCTGCCGTCGATCACGCCGCCGCCGTACGAGGAGTACCGGCAGGCGATCATCGACGGCGGTGTGCCCATCGTGGAGATCGCGGGCGGCAACCCGGCCACCCACCTGCCCTTCCTCAAGGACGCCGGGATCAAGGTGCTGCACAAGTGCACCAGCGTCAAGCACGCGCTCAAGGCGCAGCAGGTCGGCGTCGACGGCGTGAGCATCGACGGCTTCGAATGCGCCGGTCACCCCGGCGAGAACGACACCCCGGGCCTGGTGCTGATCCCCGCAGCCGCGCGCGAACTCGAGATCCCGATGATCGCCTCCGGCGGCATCGCCGACGCGCGCGGCCTGGTCGCCGCGATGGCGCTGGGCGCCGACGGCGTCAACATGGGCACCCGGTTCCTGTGCACCGTCGAGTCGCCGATCGCGCACGCGGTCAAGGAGCAGATCGTCGCCAATACCGAGCTCGACACCAAGCTGATCTTCCGCACCATGAACAACACCGCCCGGGTCGCCGACAACGCCGTCAGCCGCCAGGTCGTCGAGATCGAGCGCGGCGGTGGCACCTTCGCCGATGTGCGCGATCTCGTCGCGGGCGCGCGGGGCCGCAAGGTCTACGAGGAGGGCGATGTGGACGCCGGCATCTGGAGCGTCGGCCAGTGTCAGGGCCTGATCCACGACATTCCCACCTGCGGTGATCTGGTCGCGCGGATCGTGCGCGAGGCCGAGGACCTCATCGCGGGCCGGCTGTCGGGCAGCATCGTCGAGGCGGTCGCCCGATGAGCGATAGCCTGCACGTCGACACCGAACACGGCGTCCTGCGCATCACCATCGATCGGCAGGCCAGGATGAACGCGGTCGACCTCGCGACCATGGCCGACCTGTCCCAGGCGATCAGGGCGGCCGCCGACGACCCGACCACCCGGGTGATCGTGCTGACCGGCGCTGGCAAGGCGTTCTGCACCGGCGCCGATCTCGCCGCGGCGGCCGCCGCGGGCGGCAACGAGGCGTCGCCGGAGGTGGTGATGGACACCGCCAACGGCGTGATCCGCGCGATCGTCGACTCGCCACTCCCGGTGATCGCGCAGGTCAACGGCCCCGCCGCCGGGGTGGGCACCTCGATCGCGCTGGCCGCCGATCTCATCTACGCGGCCGAGGACACCTATCTGCTGCTGCCGTTCACCTCCATCGGCCTGATGCCCGACGGGGGCGCGACGGCACTGGTCGCGGCGGCGATGGGACGGGCGCGGGCCGCGGAGATGGCGCTGCTCGGTGCCCGCCTGCCCGCGGGCGAGGCCGCCGCGGCCGGCCTGATCACCGGCAGCGTGCCCGCCGCCGACCTCACCGAGCACGTCGACACCGTCGCCGCGAAGCTCGCGACGGGCCCCCGCCGGGCGCTCGAGCTGACCAAGGCCGCGATCAACGCCGCCACCCTGTCCGAGCTCGACGGGGCGCTCGCGCGAGAGAAGGACGGCCAGTCCGAACTGCTCACCTCCGCCGACTTCCTGGAGGGGATGACCGCGATGCTCACCCGTCGCGCCCCGAATTTCGCCGGCGCTCCCCGCCCGATCGCCGACCCGGCCTAGCTCTCTCGAGGAGACGACGATGTCCATTGCCGCAGAACCGATGCGCTCGCGACGCAATCACTGGATGAACCAGATCGCGATGCACGCCACCGCCATCCCGGACGCGCCCGCGCTGCGCTACCTCGGCGAGACCACCACCTGGCGCGAGCTGCACGAGCGGGTGCAGAAGCTGGCCGACGCCCTGTCCCGGCGCGGTGTCGGCGCCGGCGACCGGGTGCTGATCCTGATGCTCAACAACACCGAGTACATCGAGTCGGTGTTCGCCGTCAATACGCTCGGCGCCATCGCGGTGCCGGTGAACTTCCGGCTCACCCCGCCCGAGATCGCCTACCTGGTCACCGACAGCGGCGCCACGACGATCATCACCGAGGCGATGTTCGCCCCGCTGGTCACCGCGGTCGCCGCCCAGACCGGTGGCCTGGACACCCGCATCGTGGTCGGCGTCGGCACCTGCGAGGGCATGCTCGGCTACGACGACCTGCTCGCCGAGGAGGGTGACCCGCACGAGCCGATCGACGTGCCCGAGGACACCGCCGCGCTGATCATGTACACCTCCGGCACCACCGGCAACCCCAAGGGCGCGGTGCTGACCCACCTCAATATGAACGCGCAGGCGCTGACCTGTATCCGGGCCATGCGCTACGGCCCCGACGACATCGCCTTCTGCGCCTCACCGCTGTTCCACATCGCCGGATTGGGTTCGATCGCTTCCTGTTTCGTGCTCGGCTCGCTGACGGTGATCCATCCGCTCAAGGCGTTCGACGCGACCGAGGTCCTCGACGCGTGGGAGCGCGAGCGGGCCACCTCGGTGTTCCTGGTCCCGGCGCAGTGGCAGATCGTCTGTGCCGATCCCTCGGTGCCGCAGCGTGATCTGCGCCTGCGGGTGATCAGCTGGGGCGCCGCGCCGGCCTCGGACACGGTGCTGCGCGCCATGGCCGAGACCTTCCCCGACGCGCTCAATGTGGCGGTCTTCGGCCAGACCGAGATGTCGCCGATCACCTGCGTGCTCGACGGCGAGGACGCGATCCGCAAGCTCGGGTCGGTCGGCAAGCCGATCCCGACCATCGCCACCCGGATCGTGGACGACGAGATGAACGATGTCGCACCCGGCGAGATCGGCGAAATCGTCTATCGCGGACCGACGTTGATGCGCGAGTACTGGAACAACCCGCGTGCCACCGCCGACGCGTTCGCGGGCGGCTGGTTCCACTCCGGGGATCTGGTCCGCCGGGACGAGGAGGGGTTCGTCTACGTCGTCGACCGCAAGAAGGACATGATCATCTCCGGCGGTGAGAACATCTACTGCGCCGAGGTCGAGAACGTGCTCTTCAGTCATCCCCGCATCCGCGAGGCCGCGGTGATCGGCCGGGCCGACGACAAGTGGGGCGAGGTGCCGGTGGCGATCGTCGCCGTCGAGGACACCGACGTGATCACCCTCGCCGATCTCGAAGCGCACCTCAACGCCCACCTGGCCCGCTACAAGCATCCGAAGGATCTCGTCGTGGTGGACACGCTGCCGCGCAATGCCGGCGGCAAGGTGGTCAAGCACGAACTGCGCAAGCTGCACGGTTCGGCGCCGGTCGCCGGCTGACGAGCCGATGCGACAGGGCCCGGTGACGCCACGTCACCGGGCCCTGTCGCGTGGTGGAACCGGTCAGCCCCGGAGGAATTCCTCGATCGCGGGCCAGGTGGTCTCGGCGGCGGCCGGACCCGCGAGCAGGCCGAGGTGGCCGCCGGGGACGTCGACGAAGCGGGTCTCGGCGGCGTTCGGGAGGATCTCGAGACCGCGCCGCACCGCGCGCGCGGGCACGACGAGGTCGGCGCGGCTGCCGACCAGCAGGACCCGGCAGGTCACCTTGGCCAGTTCGACGACCAGGTCCGAGCGCAGCCGGATCGACCCGCTCGCCAGTTCGTTGCGCAGCACGAGACTGCGATAGATCTGCCAGTACGACCGCCCCGGGTACCCGGGCATGCTGGACATGAACCGGTCGGTGGCCTCCATCCGCGCCAGCGCCTCGGTGTCGAGGGCGTTGCGCAGCAGGAACATCGGCCGGGCGAGTTCGCGATCGAACGCCTGGAGCCGGAAGCCGAGCTGGACGAACTCCTGCGGAATACCGCCCATCAGACGGGTGGCCACGGCCATCTCGCGACCACCGGTGACCCGGCCCGCCCAGCGCAGCGGTTGCAGCATCGGCGTGCGAGCCTGGTCGATCGGGGTGGCCAGGCCGGTGATCGAGGCGATCGGCAGGTCGGGGTGGGCGGCGGCGGTCAGCAGGGCCATCGCCCCGCCCAGCGACCAGCCGACGACGTCGACCGGGCCGTCGTGCTCGTGCGCGACCCGCAGGATCGCCTCGGGCAGGATGTCGTGGGTCCAGTCCTCGAGCCCGAGATCGCGGTCGGCGTAACCGAATCGGCCGTAGTCGATGACGAACGGCTGTCTGCCCTGGTCCAGCAGGAAGCGCACCAGGCTCTGCCCGGGGCGCAGGTCGAAGCAGGCGGGCGTCACCGCCAGCGGCGGCACCAGCAGCACGGGGTTGCCGGTCGCCGGTGTCGTCCGGTCGTAGCGCTTCAGCTGCCGGTGCTGACCCTCGTACACCGTGGTCGACGGCGCGGGCCGCGCCTGCTCGAGCCCACCGCCGAACGACACCGACCACACATTGCGCACCGCGCGCCGCGCGTCCGCCACGATCCCCTGCACCACAGAACCCTCACTTCACCTTTTCCTGCCGGACGGCAGTCGTCACCGATCGAATCGTCACGCCGCGTGGCGGTCCGCGCCGGGCCGCGCGCCGCGGACGGGCCCGCTCGCCGCGCCGGTCAGCGGCCGGCCGAACAGCACCTGCGCGGCGGCCCGGACGAACCCCGCCAGGCCGTGGCGGCCCGCGGGCAGTCCGAGCACGCTCCACACCGTGCGGGTCTGCGACGGTGTCGCGGGCGCGCCGGCGAACCGGTCGGCGAGCCAGTTCAGGCTCAGCGGTGTCGACAACGCCAGCAGGGTGATGTGCTCGCTGAGCCGGTCGCGCAGGTAGGTGACGTGCGCGCCGTGGGCGCGATAGCGGTCGACCAGCGCGTCGATATCGGCGGTCGCGATGATCTGGTCGTGCACCGCCTGCACGACCAGCAGCGGTACCGCGGGCGCCCTGGTCCCCAGTTCGGCATCGGCGAACACCGCCACCAGATCCTCGAGCGCGAGCAGTTCGGCGATCGGCATGGTCGTGTGCCGGTCGACGTCGTAGCGCGCCAGGCGCAGCACCGACGCGCCGGTGGTCGAGCGGGCCGCCCGCTCCAACACGGCGTGACCGGCCTCGCTGACATGCTCGCCGAGGACGGCGTCGAACGCCGGATACACCCGGCGCAGCGCGGCGACGACCAGCGTCGGCAGGCCCGCGTGCAGGCTGCCGTTGAGCCGGTGGAAGGTCGAGAGCAGATCACCCACCGGCGAGCCCAGGACCGCCCCGACGATGTCGAGTTCCGGTGCGTAGGTGGGCGCCATCTCGGCGGCCCACGACGTCGCCAGGCCACCGCCGGAGTATCCCCACAGCCCCACCTGGGCCCGCGGGTCCAGGCCGAGCGGTGCGAACGACAGCGCGGCCCGAACGCCGTCGAGCGCGCGGTAGCCGGGCTCGCGCGGCGCGCCCCAGGCGCCGAGCATTCCCTCGTGATCGGGGATGGACACGGCCCAGCCCCGGCTCAGCGCGTCGGCGAAGCACAGCAGCTCGACGTGGGCGAAGGTGCCGATCGCGCGGGAGCCGCGCTGCAAGGCGTAGGACGGGAAGCCGCGCGAGGACACCGCGTCGATCGCGCACTGGAACGACAGCAGCGGCGTCGCCGGTCCGGCACCACCGGCCGGGGCGATCACCGTCGTCACCGCGGCCTCGGGCCGCCCGTTCAGGTCGGTGGTGCGGTACAGCAACTGCCACGCCGACAC
This sequence comes from Nocardia sp. NPDC050718, assembly GCF_040654235.1. Lineage (NCBI taxonomy): Bacteria > Bacillati > Actinomycetota > Actinomycetes > Mycobacteriales > Nocardiaceae > Nocardia > Nocardia sp. NPDC050718. Next base: position 124,495 of record NZ_JBFAHQ010000009.1, read on the forward strand.
CTTCAGCGGGATCAGCCCGAAGGCGGCGAGCTCGATCGGCCGCGACCGCAGGATCGTGCCCTCGGCGAGCTGCTCGAATCCGGCCCGCGGCTGATAGAACGGGTCGTTGTCGGGCAGGACGGCCCAGGCGGGAGCCGTCCAGGTCTCGGCGCGCGATCGGATGGGGTCGGCAGTCAACGGTGTACTCCAGGGGAAGGTGCGGACGACGGGCCGGTCGCGGCGACCGGCCCGTCGGGGCGGATCATCGTGGTCAGGCGGCCCTGCGGGCAGGCTCGCTGCGATAGCGCGACGCGGCGCCATCGATCCCGAGCAGGCGCCAGGTGAGCCGGGCGACCGGGTTCATCAGGCCGGTGCCGACCGCCAGCGCGCGCACGTCACCGAAGACGTCGCGCTTGGTGGCCTGCGACTCCGGGCTGCCCCAGTACGCCTCGCGCATCACCTCGTCCGGAATGCCGAACTTGTCGACGAACTGCTTCGGCGGCGTCGCGATCATCGACAGCATGACCCGCATGGCGATCGGGAAGGCCACCGACAGCACGGTTTTCGTGATCGGATGCATCGACGGCACGTTCTTGCGCAGGTACTCGTGCGCGAACGAGATGTGCCGCGCTTCTTCCGCCACGTGGATCTGCATGACCCGATGGACCATCGGATGCATGTCCACGCCACCGCGCAGCAGCGACTTCTGCAGGTGGTCGATCGGTTCCTCGCCACCAAGGATCATCGTGAAGAACAGCTCGGGGAAGTACTTCACCGCGGGCCAGATGATCATGGTCAGCTTGCGGTCGATGGTGCCCATGCCGACCACATCGCGGTAGCCGATGCGGTTGATCATCTCCTGGAACATCATCGTGTGGTTGCACTCTTCGGCCGCCTCGTGGGTGACGTAGCGGAACTCCGGGTCACCGTTGGGCACCGAGATCAGGTACTGCATCAGCCCGCGGATCAGCAGCTGCTCGAAATCCAGGCCGACCTTGGCGATCCCGGCCTGGCGCCACATCCCCATCGCGATCTGCTTGTCCACGGGCTGGGCCTTGTACCAGGGATGCCGGCCCAGCGGGTCCTCGTCGGGCATGATCCAGCGCGGATCGTCGGAGTGCACGGCGAACTCCGGTGACTCCCAGTCGATATCGACATAGGGGTCGAAGTGCTTGGTCACAGATCCCTCGGACAGACTGCGCAGGATCTCGTGGTATCCGGGTTCCCCCGGACGCGCGGCGGCGGTGGACAGCGTCATCGATGTCTCCTCAGTAGGTGCTGCCTCCAGTTTAGTGGTACCGGCAGTACCATACAAGGGTTGGCGCTACTTCGCGTTACACCTACCTTGCCACCCCGCTAGACGAGCGATTTCCCCGCCGCGTCGCGCTTGCGCATATCGATGAGCAGGCGCGGGAACGGCTGGTGCCGCGCACCCTGCGGCAGCACCGTGAGCACACGCCCGAAACCACGCATGACCAGCTCGAACGCGCGCTGCCGACGGGGACTCCACGCCAGCCCCAGGCTGTCGCGGAACCGCTGCGGGAGATATCCCGTGACGAAGAACCGATTGATCCGGCGGCCCGCGATCCGGATGGGCCAGGGCTGCGGACCGAGGTCGACGACGTGCTCGAGCAGATACCCGCGCACCTCGGCATCGAGGGCGAGCTCGTCGAGCATCGAGTCCCAGTAGCGGTCGAACGCCGCCCGGTCGGCGGGCCACAGCTCCGCGGGCATCTGCAGGGTCGTGCCGAACCGCGCCGAGTCCTGATACAGCTCGTCGGCGAAGGTCTCGTCCAGCGCGCCGAACAGCAGCTCGAGACTGTCGCGGGTCCCGCGGTAGATGCACGCGGCCACCCACAGCTGCAGCCGCGGGTCGAAGGCGTTGTACTTCACCGGCCCGCCGGGCCGGTTGCGCACCTGCCGATGGGAGGTACCGACCGCCTCCCGGAACACCGCCCGATCCTCCTCGGTGCCGAGCATCGCCACCGCGAGATAGGTCAGGGTCGTCTTGGCGCGCTTGCCCGGATTCCGCGCGTAGCTCCCGGATTCGACCGTGCTCTCCACCACGCCACGCCCGACCGGAAGCAGGCTCAGCTGCATCACGACATTGGCGGGTCCACCGAGGATCGCCCCGGCGCCGGTGAGGTAGCGATGCCTGCGCTCGGCGTTGTCGTCGACGGGATGCTGCGGCTGCGCTGCCGCGCGGGGCTGAGACACGACCAACCTCCAAGAGAGTGAGAGATTTACTCCATCAGACTCTCATCCACCCACCCATCGACGCAAGGCCGCAACGGGGAATCCATCCTCACATGAAAGGCGATTCACGCGGCATATGACTGTCTTATAGACAGAATGCAGAGTAACTTACTGCTCGGATCACGATGGAGGGGGTATCCATGACCGAGCAGGCCGGGCCGCTGTTGCGGCGTCACCTCGGCGACCGGCGATTCCTGTTGACGTTGCCGCGCGCGGTCGGGTTGCAGGTCCTGCACCCCGTCATCGCGACCGCGCTGTGCGAGCACGCGCCGAATCGCCTGTGGGAACACAAGAAACGCACCGTTTCGCAGATGATCTATCTGGCGCACACGGGCCGGGCCGCGGATTCGGTGATCCGCTTCGCCCACGAGCGCGTGAAGGGCGTCGACGACCGGGGACACCGCTACCACGCGCTGCATCCCGAGGTCTTCCTCTTCCAGCACGCCACCTACGTGGAGACGCTGCTGACCGCCGCCGACCTGTTCGGCCCGGCGCTCTCCCCGGACGACCGCGACCAGCTCTACCCGGAGACCCTGGCCTGGTACCGGACCTACGGCGTCAGCGATCGCCTGCTCCCCCGGACCCGCCCGGAATTCACCGAGTACTTCGCCGACGCCTGCGCGACCCAGCTGCGCGACGGTCCCGCCGCGCGCGAATTCCGCGATCAGGTGCTGCGCCCCGACGCCTGGATCGTCCGCCACCTGCCCGCCGGGGCCGCCAGGGCGATGCAGCATCCGCGGGCGCTCGCGCTGTTCGACGTCGCCCCCACCGCCGCCGACACCGCGGCACTGCGCGCCGTCGCGCTCACCGCGCGCACCGGATTCACGATGGCGCCCCGGCGACTTCGCTACGTGCCACAGACCCGGGTCGCGCGCTGACCGGGGCCGCCGGCTCGACGAACCGGCGGCCCCCTCCCCCTGGACGGGTCAGATGATCGCCTTGTGCTTGCGGATCCGGCGCCGCACGTCCGCCATCATCGCGTTGGTGCCGGAGAACCGGATGAACCGCGGAATGAACCGGTTGACGAAGCCGACGAAGAGGAACAGATTCTCGAATCGCCGCTGATCGGCCGCACTCCACTCGACACCCATCTGCTCCTGGAAGTGCGGCGGCAGGAAGCCCGCCGTCAGGAACCGCAGCAGCCCGCCCAGCAGCAGGCGCAGCGACCAGTGGATCATCCGCAGGTGCAGCAGGTCGTCGATGTAGGCGCGGAAATCGTCGTCGCACACCACGTCCCGGCACGCCTGCACCCAGTACGCGTCGAACTCGGCGTGGGTCTTGGGCCACATGTCGGGGTGCACCTGCAGAGTGGTGCCGAAGGTGTCCGCGCCCTGGTAGAACTGCTCGAGCTCGGCCTCGGTCATCTTGCCGCACAGCAGTTGATGGGTGTCCTCGTAGCCGATGTAGATCGCCGCCGCCACGTACAGCTGCAGGTTCCGGTCGAAGGCGTTGTACTTCACCTTCGAGTTCGGCCCCGACCGCACCTGCCGATGGGCGACGTTCACCGCCTCGCGCATCGCCCGCTTCTCCTCGTCGGAGCCGAGCACCGCCACCGCCAGATAGGCCGCGGTGGTCCGCAACCGCTTCCACGGGTGCACCATCAGCGCCCCCGACTCGACCGGGCTCTCCATCACGCCCGCCGCGACCCCGCGATGCGCGAACTGCATCGCCACATTCGCCGCCGCGCCCGCGAACGCCCAGAAGTCGAGCGCGTCCGCCAGTTGCGCGGGCCGCTTCCGCGGCGAACGGTGACTGTCGGGCAGCGGGATCCGCACCTGCGCCAGCGTCAACGGCGCGTGCGAGGCCGGGTCCGGCGCGGGTGCCGCGCTCGTCCCCGGCATGGGGACGTGACCCGGCCCCTCGGCCACGTACATCGCGCTGGTCGGGTCGTCGTAGTCGGGCTCGCCGGACTTCGCCGCGGTGGTCATCGCCGTCACACCCGTTCGATGATCGTCGCGTTGGCCATGCCGCCGGCCTCGCACATCGTCTGCAACCCGTAGCGACCGCCGGTCTGCTCGAGATGGTTGACCATGGTGGCGAGCAGCCGGGTACCCGATCCGCCGAGCGGGTGACCCAGCGCGATCGCGCCGCCGCGCGGGTTCACCCGCTCCGGATCGGCGCCGAGCTCGTGCTGCCACACCAGCGGAACCGGCGCGAACGCCTCGTTGACCTCGAAGGTATCGATGTCGTCGACGGTGAGCGAGACGCGCTCGAGCGCCTTGCGGGTCGCCGGGACGACCGCGGTCAGCATGAGCGTCGGGTCGTCGCCCGCCACCGCGAAGGAATGGAACCGCGCGCGCGGGGTCAGTCCCAGCTTCGCCGCCATCCGCTCACTCATGATCAGCGCCGCCGACGCGCCGTCGGTCAGCGGCGAGGAGTTGCCCGGGGTCACCGACCAGGAGATCTCCGGAAACCGTTCCAGCGCGGCGGCATCGGTGAACGCCGGACGCAGGTTCGCCAGACCCTCGACGGTCGTGCCAGGCCGGATCGTCTCGTCCGCGTCGAGGACACCGGCGGAGATCAGCTCCGCGTCGAAACCGCCCGCGGCCGCGGTAGCGGCCGCCAGCCGGTGTGAGCGTGCCGCGAACTCGTCGAGCGTGGTGCGGTCCAGTTTCCATCGGGCGGCGAGGATTTCGGCGGCGATGCCCTGGCCGATCAGCCCGGCCGGGTAGCGCACCGCGAGCGGACCGCGCAGCGCGTCCTTACCCTGCGCGTTGGAGAACATCGGCGCCCGGCTCATCGACTCCACGCCGCAGGCGATCGCCACGTCGTACGCGCCGGCGAGCACGCCCTGGGCCGCGAAGTGCACCGCCTGCTGGCTCGAGCCGCACTGCCGGTCGACCGTGGTGGCGGGCACGGACTCCGGGAAGTCCGCCGCCAGCACGGCCGTGCGGGTGATGTTGCTCGACTGTTCACCGCTCTGGGTGACGCATCCGCCGATCACATCGTCGACCAGGGCCGGATCGATCCCGGTCCGGTCGACCAGTTCGGCCAGCACCCCGGCTAGCAGGGTCGCCGGGTGGACCGACGACAGGCCACCACCGGGTTTTCCCCGCCCGGACGGTGTTCGGACAACATCGACGATGACCGCGGACATCATGATCCTCCTGCGCAACCGCCGACCGTCGGCGGCCTCAACGCCATAAGTTAATCACGATTCCGGCAGATTTCATCGATATTTCCACTGCTTCATGCACCGTAGACGGCAATCAGTGGACCATGTTACCGTCAATTCCGCATCGTGCGGTTGGGGTCGGGGGCGCGATGCGGGGGCCACATCGGCGACGGGCGACGCCGCCGCGACGCCGATGTGGCCACCGGACGAGCAGCCGCCGAACCCCGGAAACGTTACCGGCGATTTTGCTCACATTTCCCAGAATCCGTAGTAACTTAGCTCAGGCGATCAACGCGAATCGCCGCCAACTCTGCGGATCTGCTGTGTATTCACTGGGAGATCAGCCGAAGAAGTACCCGCCGACGACAGAATGCTCGGCAACATCATCGGACCGTCAGCGACGTCGGCCACCAGCCGTCGATGCCACCGGTCCCGCGGAAAGGAACACCGGTACACCATGTTGCGACGGCTCGACAGACTCTTGAGCTACGAGATGAAGGTCTCCGAGTTCCTCGGCACCCTGATCATCATCGGCATCCCGTACGGCATCGTCGGCGTCGTCTGGACGCTCACCCACACCGCGCATCTGCGCAACCTCTACGGCGTCGACCTGGTCATCTCGTTCCTCGGATCGATCGTCTGCTGGCCGGTGCTCACCTTCGCGAATGTGACGATGACCTGATGATGGCGCTGGTCTGGGTCATCGACATCGTGGTGACCGTCGTCAAGATCCTGGGTGGCCGAACGCAGGTCAATCCCGTTCTCCGCGTGGGCATGTGGATCTCGCTGCTGTGCGTCGTCGCGGCCGGTCTCGCCGCGGGCGCCGGCTTCCTCGTCTTACTCGAACGCTGGCTGAGCACGCTCTGAACCGCCGCGCTCCGGCGCGACAAGAAAGGATTCGGTGCGGCGTGACCTCCACCGAGCATTCCCCGGCGGGCACCGCGCCGCCGCAACCCTCCGAGGTCGGCCGGATCGCCGACAGCGTCACCGGTCTGTGGCAACGCCACCCCCAGCAGTCGGTCGAGACCCTGGGCAGGCAGGTGCTGCTCGGCCGGGCCGCGATCGCCCAGCTGTTCCTGTCCCTGGTGCAGCGGCGATTCCCGTTCCAGGAGTTCATCCGGCAGTGCGCCTTCATGGCCAATGTCTCCGCCGTGCCGACGGTGTTCGTCGCGATCCCGGTCGCGGTCGTCGTCTCCATCCAGGTCGGCGCGCTGGTCAACCAGGTCGGCGCGACCACCTTCATCGGCGCGGTGGCCGGGCTCGGCATCATCCGGCAGGGGGCGCCGCTGGTCACCTCGCTGATGATCGCGGGCGCGGTCGGTTCGGCCATCTGCGCCGACCTGGGCTCGCGCACCATCCGCGAGGAGATCGACGCCATGAAGGTGATGGGTGTCGATCCGGTGCGCCGGCTGGTCGCGCCGCGACTGGCGGCCGCGGTACTGGTCAGCATGCTGCTGTGCGGATTCATCGTGTTCGTCGGCTTCGCCACCGCCTACCTGTTCAACGTCTACGCCCAGCACGGCACCCCGGGGTCGTTCATCAGCTCCTTCGCGTCCTTCGCGGTCGCCAACGACCTGCTCGTGGCGCTGGTGAAGGCGGCGATCTTCGGAGCGCTCACCTCGATCATCGCCTGCGATATCGGTCTGCACACCAAGGGCGGGCCCGGCGGGGTGGCCAACTCGGTCAACTCGGCGGTGGTCTCCTCGGCGCTGATGCTGTTCGCCACCAACATCATCGTCACCCAGCTGTACAACACGCTGTTCCCCGCGAAGGTGGTGTGAGATGGCCGCCGAGTACATCCCGCCCGCGCTGCGCCCGGTCCGCGCCGTCGGCGCGGCCGCCAAGATCCCCGTCCAGGCCAATCAGCGGCTCGGGCACCAGGCCATCGTCTTCTTCCAGGCCCTGATCGCGATTCCGTTCACGCTGCGGCACTACCGCAAGGAGGTCGCGCGCCTGGTCGCCGATGTCGGCTGGGGCAACGGTTCGCTGATCGTGGGCGGTGGCACCGTCGGTGTCGTCATCGTGCTGTGCGCGTTCGGCGGCATCACCGTCGGCATGGAGTCCTACTCCGCGCTGAACCTGCTGACCATGGGCCCGCTGACCGGGGCCATCTCCGGTTTCGCCACCACCCGCGAGATCGCGCCGATTCTGGCCACCCTCGCCTTCGCCATCCAGTCCGGCTGCCGGTTCACCGCCCAGCTCGGCTCGATGCGGATCTCCGAGGAGATCGACGCGCTGGAATCGATCGCGATCCGGCCGCTGCCCTACCTGGTCACCACCCGGATGATCGCGGCCACGGTCACCATCGTCCCGCTCTACACCCTCGGCCTGGCGGTGGCCTACCTGGCGACCAAGCTGTCGGTGCTGTTCCTCGGCGGCACCACCGCAGGCACCTACGACCACTACTTCTTCCAGTTCCTGATCGGCGGCGACGTGTTCTTCTCGCTGTTCAAGGTGGTGGTGTTCGTCCTGATCGCCGCCTTCATCCAGTGCTACTACGGCTTCGTCGCCGCCGGTGGCCCCGAAGGTGTCGGGGTCGCGGCGGGACGGGCGATCAAGATGGTCATCGTCGTGATGGTCTTCACCAATCTGTTTCTCACCCTTGCTATCTGGGGCATCGACCCCGGATTCCGGATCTCGGGATAGGTCGATCGGATGATTCTCGATCCCAGTGGACGCGGGCCGACCGGTCGTCAGTTGACCGTCGCGGGCCTGGCCATGGTGTCCGCGGTCGCGGCCGCGCTGTATCTGCTCGGACTGCGCTACAACGGCGAGTTCGAAAGCACGGTGGTGGTCGGCGCCGAGCTGACCAGCACCGGTGACGGGTTGCCGCAGCGCGCCGACGTGAAGTATCGCGGCATGGTCGTCGGCGTGGTCGGCGACGTGGCGATGGTCGCCAAGGGCGAACGTCAGCACGCCACCTTCGAACTGAAACCCGGTATCGCCGAGACGATCCCGGATACGGTGACCGCCCGGGTGGTCCCCGACAACATCTTCGGCGTCTCCTCGATCCAGCTGGTCGACAACGGCGCCGCCACCGGCACGCTGCGCAGCGGTCACACCATCCACGAGGACACCAGCGCGGAGACGATCCAGCTGCAGTCCACCCTCAACACGCTGCGCGACGTCCTGGCCACCATCCAGCCCGAGAAGCTCGGCCGGGTGCTGGCGACACTGTCCGCGGCGCTCGACCCGGGTTCCCGGGTCCCGGGCTCCACCATCGAGCGGCTCGACACCTGGCTCACCTCGATCCACCAGATTCCCGAGATCGGCAACCTGCTCGGTGATTTCGGGCAGGCGGCCACCGCGCTGAGCCAGTCGGCGCCCGAGCTGGTCGGCGTGCTGGCCGACTCGGTGACCTCGGCGCGCACCCTCAACGAGCACCGCACCCAGCTGGTCGAGCTGCTCACCCAGGGCAATTCCGCGGTCGAGGCCGTCAACAGTCTCTTCGCCGCCAATCCCGATTCCGGCAAGGAGCTGGTGTCGGGCCTGGACGGACTGCTCGGCGGCATCGCCAAGGACCCGGGGGCGCTGCAGTCCGCGGCGGCCAATCTCAATGTCTCGCTGGCCAAACTGCAGCAGACCTTCACCTTCGGCCCGCGCAAGCAGATGGCGTGGCGGATGGACGTGTCGTTCACCCCGTTCCAGCAGTACACCGCCGAGGACTGCCCGCGCTACGGCGAGATGACCGGGCCGCGCTGCGGCGGACCGACCGTGCCCACGGTCGCACCGCCGCAGGAATACCCGGCGCAGCTCCTGCCACAGCGCCTGGAGGCAGCGGGTCCGGCGCCGGTGGTGCCGTCGGTGCCGATCCCGGGACTGCCCGCACTGCCGAGCATCTCGGTGCCCACGCTGCCCGGGCTGCCGACGATCCCCGGCCTGCCCGCCATCCCGGGCATCACCGCGCCCGCCGCGGCGACCGATCAGCCGCAGGCGACACCGCCGCGCAGGCTGACCGGCGTCTCCGCGGTGTCGGCGCTGGTCGGCGGGCGGCCGAACTTCACCCAGCTGCTGCTGCTCGGGTCGATCATCGGCACCGTCCCCCTCGTTCCCGATACCGAAGGTGGCCTGCGCCAGTGAAATACACCAAACCACTGGTCGGCTTCAGCTTCTTCGTGGTGCTGACGACCGTGCTCACCTACACCATCTGGTCCACGCTGCAACGCAGCGTCGCGGGCGAGACGAGTTCGTATTCCGCGGTGTTCACCGATGTCCTCGGGCTGCGGGTGGGTGACGACGTCCGCATGGCCGGGGTCCGGGTCGGCCGGGTCGACAAGATCGACTTCACCCCCGAGTACACCGCCAGGGTGGACTTCCGGATCGAGGCGAGACAGCACCTGACCGAGACGACGAAAGCCCTGGTCCGATACCAGAACCTGATCGGCCAGCGCTACCTCGCGCTGGCCCCGGGCGACGGCGCGGGCGCGGTCGTCCCGGTCGGCGCGCAGATTCCGCTGCACCGCACCGAGCCCTCGTTCGACGTCTCGACGCTGCTGTCCGGCTTCGAGCCGCTGTTCAGTGTCCTGCAACCCGATCAGATCAACTCGCTGTCGGAAACGCTGATCCAGGCGTTGCAGGGCAACGAGGTGTCGCTGGCGGCGTTGATCACCCAGGCCGCCGAGCTGGCGAGCACCTTCGGGGAGCGCGACCAGATCCTCGGCGACGTGCTCAGCAATCTGAGCTCGGTCCTCGCCGGCCTGGCCAATCGCAGCGGCGAGCTGGAAACCCTGATCACCCAGACCCGCGCCCTGATGGACGGGTTGTATGCCGAAGGGGAGTCGTTGAAGAGCTCCGTGGAACGTGTCGCGGGCGCGACGGACTCGCTGGTCTCGCTGATCGGCCAGGTCAAGCCGGGCCTCGGCGCCGCCCAGCGCGACGCCACCACCGGCGTGATGATGCTGCTCTACAACGGCGCGGCCCTGGACCGCGGCGCGGTCGAGCTGCCCGACTTCCTCAACGGCGTCGCCCGCTTCACCAGCTACGGCACCTACGGCAACGCCTACATCTGCCGGCTCGATGTCTCGCTGTGGGGCGTGGTGCTCCCCGAAGGCCTGTTCTCCCAGGTCGGCGGCAACTCGCAGTCGGGAGTGTGCCGATGATGCGGGTACGGGTTCCGGAGTTCTGGCGACGCAACAGGTACCTGCGTCTGGGCCTGTCCGCGGCGCTCGCGGTGGTCGTGCTGCTCGGTGGGTCCAGCCTGCTGGCCCAGGTCCGCCTGGGCGACAAGACGATCGACGCGGAGTTCGCCCAGGCGGCGGGTCTGCGGCCGGGCGCGACGGTCGACATCGCCGGCATCGAGGTCGGCGCCGTCCAGTCGGTGCGGCTGGTGAACGACCGGGTGGAGGTGGCGCTGCGGATCCGCGGCGACATCCGGCTCGGTCCCGACGCGCGGGCCGCGATCAAGATGTCGACGATCCTCGGCCGTCTGCACATCGAGCTGACGCCGGGCAACGGAAAGGGCTTGCCCGGCAACCGGATCGTGCTCGACCGCACCTCGGTGCCGTACAACCTGAGCAAGGTCGTGCAGGACCCGAAGTACACCTCCTCGTTCGAGCGCATCGAACGCATCGACGCGGCCAAGCTGCGCGACGCGCTCGATGTGCTCAACACCCAGCTCGGCGACTCGCCCGCGCTGGCGGTGCAGGCCCTCGACAGCATCGGCGCGCTGGCCCAGGTGATCAACAGCAGGCGCGACGAGGTCGACACGCTGTTGAAGAGCATGGACCAGGTCTCCCAGCTGGTCTCGGACAACCGCAACAGTGTGCTCCTGCTGCTGACCAGGGGCGAGGCCATCGGCGCCGCCGTCCAGCAGCGCCAGACCCTGCTCACCCAGCTGCTCGACAATGTCGCCGCCATGTCGAAGCTGCTGCAGGACATGGGCATCGAGAACAACGGCGAGCTGGGTCCGCTGATCCAGAACCTCAACACCATGGCCGACGGGTTGACCAAGAACAAGGAGAACCTGGACCGGCTCTACGAGATCTCCCCGGTCGCGTTGCGCCAGTTCAACAACGTGGTCGGCAACGGGCCCTACGGCGAGATCTGGGCGCCGTGGATCTTCCCGGACAACTGGCTGTGCTTCGCGCAAGCCGTACAGGGGTGCAACTGATGAACACACGACACACGAGCAAGGTGGCGGCGGTGTGCCTGACCGCGCTGCTCGCCTCGGGCTGCGCGCTGCTGCCCGAGAGCGTGACCGGGCTGGGTGACCGGATGGTGAGCCAGCAGAAGCGGATCAGCGCCGACTTCGAGAACGTCGCCGGGCTGTACCCGGGCAACGAGGTCTCGGTGCTCGGCGTTCCGGTCGGCGTCGTCGATTCGGTGACCCCGCGCGGCAGCTACGTGGAGGTGGTCATGTCGGTCGACCGGGACGTCCGGATCCCGGCCGAGGCGATGGCGGCGCTGGTGTCGCCGCAGCTGATCACCAACCGGCACGTCGAACTCGCGCCCGCCTACACCGGGTCGGGTCCCGAACTCGCCGACGGTGCGCATCTGCCGCTGGCGCGCACCAGGACACCGGTCGAACTCGACCGCATCCTGGCCAACTTCGATCAGCTCGGCGAGGCGCTCAAAGGTGGCAGCGAGACCGGGCCGATGGCGAGCCGGGTCCTGTTCCCGCTCCTCGACGGCAACGGTGACCGCCTGCGCGAGACCCTCGACGAGCTCTCGGCCGCGTTCGAGGTGACCTTCGCCAACAAGGACCAGATCGCCAACACGATCGTGAAGCTGAGCGAGATCACCCAGATCATCGCCGAGAACGACCAGACCGTCCGGGATTTCAGCGGCCGGATCACCGAACTGATCGCCCTGTTCGGCCAGCAGTCCCCCGGCCTGCAGGCGGTGCTCACCCAGCTCGACGACTTCATCACCAACACCTCCTCGGTGCTGGGCCAGAACCAGGACCAGCTCGCGGGCGCGCTCACCAAGTTCGTGGCGATCGCGGCCCAGATGCGGGCCAATGCCCGCAATCTCACCGAGGTCGTCGACGTGGCGCCGCTGCTGTTCCAGAACGTCGACAACGCGGTCAGCCGGGAGCGCCAGGCCCTGCGCCTGCACGGTCTGCTCGACAAGATCGTGCTCGACAGCGAGGCGCTGTCGCTGTTCTGCGAGCGCGTCCAGATGCGCCTCGACGGCTGCCGCACCGGAAAGATCGCCGATATGGGCCCGGATTTCGGGCTCACCGCCGCGCTGTTGGGACTGACGAAATGAATCTCCGCTCGGCCCTGGCGGCCACCGTGTGCGCCGCCGCCGTCGCCTCGACGAGCACCGCGTGCTCGATGACCGTGGCCGACCTGCCCATGCCGGAACCCGGCATCGGCGGGCCCGGCTACACCCTGCACGCCACCTTCCGCGACGCGCTGAACCTGCCCGATCGGGCCCACGTCAAGATCGGCGGCACCGATATCGGTGTCGTCACCGGCATTTCGACGACCTCGTTCCTGGCCGATGTGGAAATGCAGATCCGCGCCGACATCCAGTTGCCGCAGGGCACCACCGCGGAGCTGCGCCAGGCGACGCCGCTGGGCGACATCTTCGTCGCCATGACACTGCCCAGCGCCGAGACGGCCGGGCCGCCCCTGGTCGCGGGCGCGACCATCGGCGCCGAGCACACCGCGTCGGCGGCCTCGGTGGAGCAGTTGATGATCTCGATCTCGATGCTGCTCAACGGCGGTGGGCTCAATCAGGCCGCGCGGGTCACCGCCGAGCTCGACTCGATCTTCGCGGGCAAGGCGCCCCAGCTGCGGCACCTGGTCGGGGAGATGACCTCGGTCATCTCCGCGCTCAACCAGCGGACCGGCGATCTCGACGCCACGCTCGGCGGGCTGTCGGTGCTGACCGGCGAATTGGCCAGGCGCAAAACCGAACTCGGGGCCGCGGCGGACAGTTTCCCGCAGCTGATCGGCCTGTTCGCGGAGAACAATCAGGCCATCGTCGACCTGATCAACCGGGTCGCGGTCACCATGGACGCGCTCGGCGACTTCAGCGCGACCAACGGGCCGCAGTTCGTCAGCCTGTTCCAGAGCATCCAGAACCTCATGAACGGCTTCTCCCAGATGGGCGACGACCTCACCGGCACTCTCGACGGCTTCCACGCGCTGTACCCGTCGCTGGTCGACAGCCTGCGCGGCCCGAACCTGGCCGTGGCGGCCACTCTGTCCTATCTCGACGTCGGCGCGCTCACCGATCCCACCGGCAGCCGCTGGCCCGAGGCCGGGGACGTGCCCGCGTTCCTCGGCAGCCTCGCGGAGGTCATCGCCAAGGTGATCGGCCGCGTCACCAGTACCCCGCAGGCGCCGCAGCCGCAGCAGGAGGGACCCCGATGAATCCACCCCTGTGGCAGTGGCTGGTCCGCCATCGTGTCGCGGTCGCCAATGTCGGACTGGTCGTGGTGCTGGTCCTGGGCAGCCTCTATCTGGGCGGCGCGGTCCTGCGGTTCGACCCGACCCGCAGCCAGTACGACGTCACCGTGGAACTGGCGACGTCGGGCGGTCTCACGACGGGCAGCGACGTGACCTTCCGCGGCGTGCGCGTCGGCCGGGTCGGTGATGTGCGTGTCGCCGGCGACGGCATCGCCGCGGTCGCCGAGATCGACGGGAACACCCGGATTCCGGTGGGCGGCACCGTGGCCGTCGCCCGGTTGTCCGCCGCCGGTGAGCAGTATCTGGACTTCCGTCCCGCCGGTGAGTCCGGGCCGTTCCTGGCCGACGGCGCGGTCGTGCGCCGGGCCGACACCGCGGTCCCGGTCCAGATGCAGTCGGTGCTGGGCAATCTGAGCGGGCTGGTCGGCGGGATGAATCCCGAACGACTCAATGTCATCGTCGACGAACTCGACAAGGCGCTGGCCGGCGGCCCGGACGGGTTGCGCAACATGATCTCCGGGCTCAGCCGCGCCATGGCGGGCCTCACCGATCTGCTCCCGCAGACCGAACAGCTCATCCGCAATCTCGAGGTGATCGCGGCGACGACCTCGCACGCGCAGCCGGATCTCGGCACGCTGACCACCGCGGGCAGCGCGCTGTTCCGCCAGTTCACCGCCGCCGACGCGGAACTGCGGCATCTGCTCGAACAGGGTCCGGGACAGCTCGCCACCCTCGGCGGGTTCGTCTCCCGCACGCAGAACCCGATGACCGATCTGGTGACGAACCTGGTCGCCATCACCCGGGCGGCCAAACTGCGCCAGCCCGCCATCGAAGCGCTCTTCCCGTCGCTGAGCCGCTTCGCCGAGGCGGTCGGTGTCCCCGCCCACGACGGCATGTATTTCACGATGGTCGATCCCTGGCCGCGCCCGACCTGCGACTACGACACCGTGCCCGTGGTGGCCACCACGCCGACCACCGACACCAGGGTGCGCCTCTACAACTACTGCGTGACCAACAATCCGGCGCTGCAGATCCGCGGCTCGGCCAATGCCCCGCGGCCCGCCGGTCCCGACAACGGCTCCGGTCCCCCGCCCGGCGCCACCGGCAACGAGTTGTCCCAGCCCGCGGTCCCGGCACCTCGATAAGGAGTCCCCACGATGAACAACGAACAGACCACCACCGACGAGTCCCCGGTTGCCGAGCTGACCGCCGCCGACACCGAAACGCTCACTGCCGAAACAACATCCACGGCCCCGACTGTCGGGTTGGCATCGCGCCTGCGGGCGATGGACCGAAGGCGGCTCGGCCTGCGGGGCGCGGCGGCCGTCCTGCTCGGCGCCTCGCTGGCGGCCTCGGTGTTCCTGTTCTTCGAGAACCAGAACACCAAGGACCTGCTGGCGGCCCAGCAGCAGGCGCGCGAGGCCGCCTGCCACTACGGTCCGGTGCTGGCCGACTACGACAGCAAGAAGCTCGACGCGTACTTCGCCGCGGTCCTCGACGGCTCGACCGGCGACTGGAAGAAGCAGTTCGAGGCCACCAGCGGGGAACTGCGTGAGGTCCTCACCCAGGGCGAAGTCACCTCGAAGGTCACCGACACCCAGTGCGCGATCCGCACCGGCGACGAGGAGTCCGCCGAGGCGATCGTGGTGATCGGCCAGACCATCTCCAGCCTGGGCACCGAGCACAAGCCCAAGCCGGGGCAGCTGTCCATGGTGCTGCGCCTGCACAACGACAACGGCCGCTGGCTGGTCGAGAAGGTGAACTCCCCGCTGACGACGGCACCCGCCCAGTGACCGAACCCGGCGCGCTATCCCCCCGGCGCCGCGGCGGTTCCGCGCGCGCGGCCGAGGGCAGATCGCCGGGCACGCACGCCGACGCGCCGTCCTCGGACGCACCGGCGCGCACGGTCCGGCGCAGGCCCAAGAATCGCAGGGCGCAGATCGCCGCGGAATCGGCGGCGGCGTTCGGCGCGCACGGCTACCACGGCGTGAGCATGGACGACATCGCCCGCAGGCTCGATATCAGTTCGACCGCCCTGTACCGGCATTTCCCGAGCAAGTACGCGCTGTTCCGCGCCGAGCTGCTCCGGTTGTCGGGCCTGGCGCTACGGGCGGTCGAACTCCCCGAGGAGGCGGCGGGCTGGACACCACGGCAGCGCCTCGAGCACGTGCTCGCCGCCATCGTCGCCGCGACCATCGCCAACCGGCCCACCGCCGCCCTGGCCCGCTGGGAACGCCGCTATCTGGAACCGGAGGACCTCCGGGCGTTCAGCGATCAGTTCGCCGCCGCGATCGCGAGCCTGCGCGCGCGCATCGGCGAGGTCAGGCCGGAGCTGGACGGGCACGATCGCGCCGTGCGCGCGGTGTCCATCTACGCCGTCATCAGCAGCATCGGCGACCATCACGCGACGGTGCCCGCGAAAACCCTGGCCGCCCTGCTCGGTTCGCTGAGCTGGGCCGTGGTCGACGCCGACCTGTCGGGCCCGCGCACCGCGCCCCGCGTGCGCCGGACCAGTGACCGAGCGCCCCTGTTCAAACACGAGTTGCTGCTGCATCGGGCGGTCGAGCTGTTCCACGAGCGCGGATACCCGAATGTCAGCGTGGAGGACATCGCCGCGGCCGCCGAGCTGTCCTCGGCATCGGCGGTCTACCGCTATCACCGCAGCAAAAGCGATCTGCTGGTCGCGGCGTTCCGCCGGGCGGCCGACCGGGTGTCGGCGGCGATCCGGCCCGCGACCGCCGCCGCGCGCACGCCGGCCGCCGCGCTGGGCACGCTGATCGAGCTGTACGTGTCGGGGTCGTTCGACGAACGCGCGCTGACCTTCGTCTACTACGCGGAATTCCGGCATGTCGACCAGACCGACCAGGTGACGCTGCGCCATCTCCAGCAGCTGATCGTCACCGAGTGGGCCCGGCTGGTGGTCGCGGCCCGGCCGGAGCTCTCGCTCGGCGAGGCCCGCATCCTGGTGCACGCCGCCTTCAGCCTGGTCGTCGACCTCGGACGCACCTTCGGTGACGACGGAATCTGCCCGCAGGACACCGTGATCGGGCTGCTGGAGACCGTTCTGCTCGGCCGTCCACTGCCGCACTAGGCCCCGCCTGCCCGGCGCACGGCGGCCGGAACCGGCACATCGACTCCGGCCGCCGCGCTTCTCGATCACCCGTTCCCCGCGACAGTGAGTTCGCTGGGCTGCCGCACGGAACACGTGAGGAGGCACGACGCGCGATCACGCTGTGGCGAGGGGCACTTCCGCCACACACGTCGTCGCCGGGCACTTCGAACAGTACCTCGAGTTAACGGAATTGTCATCAACTTATTGATCTCGACAACCGGCATTGCGCCGCATGAGTATCAGCGAATTCGCATTGCCTAGCCAGAATCGTCAGTAACATAAGGCAGGGGTATCGACACCCGGCAACGGCGCGCACACGTCGAGGACGGCCGGGCAGACGACTGGACGAGACATGGGAATCACCTGGCAGTCCGCGCGACGCGGCTTCCTGCGATCGACCAACCGCCGGGCGGCGGCCGCGCCGGGCGGGCGCACCGTCGCCGTGTTCGGCGCCGGGCTCGCCGGACTGACCACCGCGCACGAACTCGCCGAACGCGGCTTCGCGCTCACCGTCTACGAACGGCTCGGCGCGGCGGGCGGGAAGTGCCGCAGCATCGTCAGCGATCGGGCCCTGCCCGGCGAGCACGGCTTCCACACCTTCTTCGGCTGCCACCGCGATCTGCCCGACACGCTGCGCCGTATTCCGTTCCGCCGCAACCGCGACGGCGTGTACGACAATCTGGTCCGGGTCGACGCGGCGACGATCGCGGGGATGGGACGCGCCGACTCGACCGCCGCGCTGCCGTTTCCCTTGCCGTCGCGCCAGAGCCCGAGGACGCCACGGCAGTTCGCCGATTCCTTCGCCTCGGTGTTCGAGACGCTGTTCCGCCTGCTCCCGCACGAGGCGCTGTTCGCCGCCGAACGGCTGGCGGTCTACATCTCGAGCTGCGAGGAACGCAGACTCGGCCAGTGGGAACGGATGAGCTGGAGCGAATTCGCGGGCCTGGACAACGCGTCGGCCGAATACCACCGCTTCCTCGGCGACGGTTTCCTCCGCACGCTGATGGCGACGCAAGCCCGCGCCTGCAGCGCGCATTCGATCGGCCTGACCGGCGAGGACTTCGTCCGGTCACTGCTGAACCCGGACGACGACCGCGACGACCGGGTGCTCAACGGGCCGACCTCGGCGACCTTCATCGATCCGTGGGTCACCCACCTGCGCTCACTCGGCGTCACCTTCGCGTTCGGCGCGCAGCTGTCGGGCTTCGATACCGACGGCGCGCACCTTCGGGCCGCCACGGTGACCGACCACACCGGAGCCAGGCATCGCGTCGAGGCCGACTACTACGTCTGCGCGATCCCGCCGGACAAGGCGACCGCGGTCTTCACCGCGGACGTTCTCGCCGCCGACCCCCGGCTCGACGGGGTGTCCTGGTTGCCGTCGATGGGGATGGTCGGCGTCCAGTTCTTCCTACGCAGACGGGCCGATCTCGCGACCGGCCATGTCGCCTACGTAGATTCGCCGTGGGGGCTGACCTCGATCGGCCAGGCACCGTACCGGCGGACCTCGGTCAGCGATCCCGGCACCCCGGATGTCTCCTACGACGGCGCGGGCTTCCTCCCGAAACCCGGCTCGTGGGCCGACCGGCCGGACGCGACCACCGCCATCGACAACCTGTTCCTCGCGGGCGACTGGATCCGGACCCCGGCGAATGTCGCGTGCATGGAAAGCGCGAACGAGGGCGGACGGCTGGCGGCGAACGCGGTTCTGCACGTCAGCGGTTCGGCGGCGGGCCGCGTCCCGATCACGCCCCGATTCCGGATGCCGCTGTGGGAGCCGTTGGAGCTCGCCGACAGCGCGCTCTATCACGCGGGTCAGCCCCACGCCTTCGACCTGACCGACCGCAGGTATCCGGTGCGCTGATCACGTCGCCCACCAGGCCGGATACGGCCACCCGTCCGCACTACCCGATTCCAGGCGGCCCGCACCAAGGGCCGCGGAAGGTGTTCACTCCATGCGCTCCGCTCCTCTCGCCGCGACCACGATCCTCGCGGCCGGGCTGCTCGTCACCGGTTCGGCCCGCGTCACCGCACCGGCCGTGCCCGAATTCATCGCCGCGCCGGCCACTGTCGAGTCGCTGCCGACCGAGTCGACCGTCGTCGGACTGCTCGCGCCCACGCCACCCACACCGCGCAAGCTGCGGACCGCGACGCCGCCGATCGAGCCGATCGCGGTCGCGGTCCCGTCGACCGGTACCACCGGCGGCCTCGGCATCCCCGAGATCGTCCTCGCCGCCTATCGCAATGCCGAACTGTCCCTGCAGACCTCGGCCCCGGGGTGTGGCGTGAGCTGGCATCTGCTGGCGGGCATCGGCAAGATCGAGTCCGATCACGCCGACCGGGGCAACACCGACGCCGAGGGCACCACGCTGCGCCCCATCTTCGGTCCGGCCCTCGACGGCACGCTGCCCGGCAACGAGGTGATCCCCGCCGCCGGGGGTGGATTCGTGCGCGCGGTCGGCCCGATGCAATTCCTGCCGAGCACCTGGAGCCGCTACGCCACCGACGGCAACGGCGACGGAACGACGGACCCGCACAATGTGTTCGACGCCGCGCTGGCCGCGGGCCGCTACCTGTGTGCCGACGGCACCGATCTGCGGGACGCCGCGGCGCGGCAGCGTGCGGTGCTGCGCTACAACTACTCGGCGGCCTACGCGGCCGACGTCCTCGGCTGGTCGGAGCGCTACCGCACCGGCGGTGCCCCGGTGCGCGTCGACGTCGTCCTCGACCCGGCGGCACCCACCCGGCCACCGGTCGACACCGCACCCGAAACTCCCGCTCCCACCGGGGAATCCCCGCTGGCACTCGAGCCCATGGCACCGACCCCGGCCCCGCCACGTGAGCCGGTGATTCTCGTGTCGCTCCCGGTGATCGGCGCGATCGAGTGCGGGATCCTGTGCGGCGAGCAGCCTTCGGACACCGAACAACCGCCGACCGAACCCGGCCCCACCCCGGGTCCACGGCTCGAATTGCCACTCGGCGTGGTGATTCCGCTGCCGATGCCGCAGGGCTGAGGAGTGTCGCGGGAACACCACGCACGGTCGTCGCATGCGGCCGGACGGCCTGTTCGACCGTGCGAGCACGAGTCCTAGCTGGGCGGACCCCGGATAGTTGCTCATGTATGCTGATTCTTGCTCACCCGAGCAAAACCGCGGATCGCGACCGCACGACACCGAGGAGTGCCGATGAGTTTCGCGCCGGACAGGCAGGCCCTGGCCCAACGGCCGGTCCCGGACTGGTACCGCGGAGCCAAGCTCGGCATCTTCGTGCACTGGGGCCCGTACTCGGTGCCCGCCTTCGCCGCACGCGGCACCGCGGACTACACCGCGTTCATGCGCGACCTCACCACCGGCGCGACGACCGCCGACCGGATCCCGTACGCGGAGTGGTACCTCAATTCGCTGCGGGTTCCCGGTTCCCCCACCGCGATCCACCATGCCGCCACCTACGGCGACGGTGTCGACTACACCGGCTTCCGGCCCCGCTTCGACGCGGCCGCGCGGGCGGTGGACTTCGACGAGTGGGCGGAGCTGTTCACCGGGGCGGGCGCCCGGTATGTCGTCCTGGTGACCCGGCATCTCGACGGATATCCCCTGTGGCCCACGGATATCGGCAATCCGCATATGCCCGCGGACTATCGCGCGTCCCGCGATCTCGTCGGCGACCTGTCGGCCGCCGTGCGGCAGCGGGGCGCGCGGATGGGCCTGTACTACTGCGGCGGCATGAACTGGACTTTCCGGACCGCGCCGCTGCGGACCATGACCGATCTGATCCGGCATCAGGCGCTGGGACCCGAATACGCCCGCTACGCCACCGCGCAGTGGCGTGAACTCATCGACACCTACGCGCCGTCGATCCTCTGGAACGACATGGGCTGGCCCGCCGAGGTGGATCCGCACGAGATCATGGCGCACTACTACGACACCGTCCCCGAGGGCCTGGTGAACGATCGCTGGATGCAAGCGAAGCTGCCGGCGAACCGGGTCGCCCGGGCCGCCTATCTGCGCTTTCTGGGCGGGGCGCTGCGGGTGATGGGCGCGCTCGGCAAGCCGATTCCCGACCCGCCCAAGGACTTCCACCACGACTTCACCACCTACGAGTACACCCCGCCCACCGACCCGCCGTCCGGCGCGTGGGAACTGACCAGGGGGTTGGGCAGGTCGTTCGGGTACAACGCCGAGGAGACCGCCGCGGACACCCTCACCGGGGCCGAGGTGATCCACCTGCTGGTGGACGTGGTGGCCGGGGGTGGCAATCTCCTGCTCAATGTCGGCCCCGACGGCGACGGGCGGATCCCCGACCTCCAGCGGGCGCCGTTGCGCGCGCTCGGTACCTGGCTCGGGCGCAACGCGGCGGCGATCTACGACACGGTCCCGTGGGAGCGGTCCGCCACCACCACGACGGACGGTCACCCGGTGCGCTTCACCCGGCGCGGCGACACCGTGCACGCGATCGTGCTGGCCGATCAGCCCGCGGGCGCGATCACCCTGCGCGACCTGACGATCCCCGACAGCGCCACGGTCGCCCTGGTTGGCGGGCCACCCGCACCGACCTGGCAGCAGCACGGCCCCGACCTGCTCGTCGAGCTACCGGCCCAGGCCGCACCGCAGCGGCACGCCTTCGCGCTCGCGATCACGGGGTGGTGATGGCCGGACAGCAGCGGCGTGCGGTGCTCACGATCACCGAACAGGCCCGCCGCGCCCAGATCGTGCGCGCCGCCATCGACACCATCGCCGAGACGGACTACGCCCGTGCCTCGTTCGCGGCCATCGCGCGCCGGGCCTGCCTCAGCAGCACCGGGATGATCTCGTACCACTTCCAGGGCAAACAGGACCTGATCACCGAGGTGATGCGCACGGTCCTGGCCGATTTCGCCGCCTTCGTGGTGGCGCGCACGGCGCCGGGTACCGCGTCCGAGGAGCTGGCCGGGTTCCTCCTCGCGAACAGCGAATTCCTGCGCGAGCACCGGCATCACCTGGTGGCGATGCTGCGCATCCAGGCCGCCGCGCCCGACAGCGCGGACCTGGGCGGACTGGCGGCCGCGGACCGGGCGAAGCTGGCCGAACTGCTGGCCCGCGGGCAGCGCGACGGCGAGTTCCGGGAGTTCGACACCGATCTGATGGCCGGGTTCGTCCTGTCGCTGCGCAACGGGGTGATCACCCGGGTCGCCGCCGAGCCCGATTTCGACCTGTCGGCGTGCACGCGCGAACTGCTCGCCACGGTCCGGGCGGCCACCGAACGGTGAGTCAGTCCTCGGCAGCCGGCGCGACCAGATCCGCCATCGGTGTCAGCGGATTGAGCATCACGCCGACCTTGCGCAGACTGCTGTCCACGATCGCCCAGATCGCTTCCTGCAGATAGGACGACAGCTCGGCGGCGTCCATCGGCTGCATGGCGCGGCTCAGCCAGCGGTTCACGCTGCCGTCGACGAAGCCGACCAGGCCGAAGGCCATCGGCTCGGCGATCGTCACCGGGGCGGACTGGGCGCGCAGCGCGTTCTCGAACACCTCCCGGACGGTGCCCGCGATGGCGATCTTGGTGCCGGACACGATCGGCGAATTGGGCCGCTTCTCCGCCGCCGACCCGGCACCGAGGAAATAGTGCAGTCGCGGGTTGGCGGCGATCCAGCCCACGTAGGCGTCCACCGAGCGTGCGATGGCCTCGGCGACGGTGCCTTCGGGGTTCAGGGTCGGGGCGAGCACGGCCATCAGGTCGTCGACGATGCGGGCCCGCAGTTGCTCGTCGAGGTCCTGGCGGTCCTTGAACAGCCGGTACAGCACCGATCGCGGCACCTCCGCGAGATCGGCGATCTCCTGCACCCCCACCGAGGCACCCTGGGCCTGCACGGCCGTCAGCGCCGCCGTGAGGATCCGGTCCCGGCGCTCGGCGCGATGCCGGTCCCACCGGCTGGCCCGGCCATCGGCGCGCTGTGCGGTCACGTTCCTCCCATCGGGCACCGGAACGGGGCGATCCGGCCCGGACAGTATCCCAGCCGGGTCCGGCACCCGGCCGACGCGGACTCGGGACAGATCACCGCCGATCGGCGATCCTGGTCTGGTCGGCGAGGATCACCGACGGAGAGGACCCGATCGATATGACGACCGCGTTGGCCGTGCTCGCCGCGGCCACATTCTGCTGGCTGGGCATGGTGCTGGCCATCTCGTTCCTGGAGGCGCCGCTGAAATTCCGCGCGCCCGGGGTCACCGTGCCGATCGGGCTCGGCATCGGCAGGCTCGTCTTCCGTGCCCTCAATATCGCCGAACTCGTCCTCGCCGCAACGATTCTCGCCGCGATCCTGGTCGACTCCCCCGGCACCGCGGCCACCCGGACCCTCACGGTGGCGATGGTCGTGTTCGCCGCGCAGGTCGCGGTCGTGCGCCCGCGCCTGACCCGCCGCAGCGACGCCGTGCTCGCCGGTGCCGACGTGCCACGATCGCACAGCCATTTCGCCTATATCGCCCTCGAGGTCGTGAAGGTGCTCGCCCTGCTGGTCGGCGGCATCCTCGTGCTGGCGCACAGCATGCCCTGACCGGCCGCGCCACGCCCGGCGATCGGGTTGACATCGTGCGTAATAATGTAACGCATGAGCTCCAGCCGGATCGGGACGACGATCACCGACGAGTCCGCGATCGGCCTGGCTGCTGCCCTCCGCGCAGGTGAGGTGAGTGCCCGCGCGGTGGTCGATGCCCACATCGCCGTGCTCGAACGCTTCGCCCCGGCGACGAACGCCGTCGTCGTCGAGCGCTACGCGGCCGCGCGCGCCCAGGCCGACGCGGCCGACGCGCAGCTGGCGACCGGCCCCGCGACGCTGCCGCCGCTGTTCGGCGTGCCGATCACCGTCAAGGAGTCGCTGGCCGTGGCGGGCCTGCCCCACACGGCGGGTGTGCTGGCCCGCAGGCACCTGCGCCCGTCCGCGAACGCGACGGTGGTGCAGCGGGTGCTCGACGCCGGGGCCATCCTGCTCGGGCTGACCAACACCTCCGAGGGCTGCATGTGGATCGAGTCCGACAATCGGGTCTACGGCCGCACCAGCAATGTCCACGACCGGACCCGCACGGCGGGTGGATCCTCCGGTGGTGAGGGCGCGGCGGTCGGCAGCGGCGGGTCCCCGCTCGGCCTGGCCACCGACACACTCGGGTCCATCCGCATTCCGGCGTTCTGCAACGGCGTCTTCGGCCACCGCCCGTCGACCGGCCTGCTGCCGACCACCGGCGCGTGGCCGCCGCCCTACGGCGTCGCCGCCCTCTGCGCGAACGGCCTGATCGCCCGCCGCGCCGAGGATCTGATGCCCCTGCTGCGGATCATGGCCGGTCCGGACGGCGTGGACCCGCTCGCGCGGGAGATGACGCTCGGTGATCCGGCGACCACCTCGCTGGGTGGGGTGCGGGTCGTGCTGCTCGACGGCGCGTTCGCCCCCGGCGTCGGCCGGGAGGTGCTCGCCGCGCGTGATCGCGCGGCCGCCGCGCTGGCGAGCGCGGGCGCCGAGATCGTCCGCGTCCGGACGGGGTCGCTGCGGATGATCGGACTGTTCACCACGATGGTGCTCGCGAAGGAGACCGGCATCAGCTTCGCCGAGATCATGCGCGGCGAGGGCGCCGACATCCTGGCCGCACGGCAGCTCGCGGGCCTGCCCGGCGACCACACCCTGCCCACCCGGCTGCTCGCGCTCGGCGAACTGCTCGCCGCTCGCGTGCCCGCCGGACCGGCCCGGCGGATCACCGGGGCCGCTCACGCGGCCGCCGCAGAGATCGCCGGGGCCATCGGCGACGGTCTGCTCCTGCATCCCACACTCACCTCCGTCGCGCCGCGCCACGGTCGCACCACCGGGCAGCCGTGGCGTACCGACGCGGTCGCCCCGTTCAGCCTCGCCGGGCTGCCGGTGACCCAGGTTCCGCTGGGCCGGGGTGCGCACGGGCTGCCGCTGGGTGTGCAGGTGGTCGCGGGTGCCGGCCGCGACCACCTGTCGATCGCCGCGGCCCTCACCCTCCAGGACGCCTTCGGCGGGTGGGTGCGGCCGCGGCCGTGACCGCGCTCAGGCGGTCACCGAGGCGTCCCTGGGCAGGCCGAGCATCCGCTCACCGATGACATTGAGCTGCACCTCGGTGGTGCCACCGTAGATGGTGGTGGCGCGACCGGCGATCAACTGTTCCATCGCGTGATCGCTGCGCTCGCCCGGCACCGAGACCACCCCCGCGACCCCGAGCTCGGCGACGACGAACTCCGAGATCGCCTGTCCCAGGCCCATTCCCAGCAGCTTGCCGACGCTGGATGTGGTCGACACATCGATGCCGGAGAGCTGCTTGAGCACCACCCGCGACCCGATCACGTCCACCGCCCGGCTCTCGGCCATCAGCTCGCCGACGTGATAGCGCGCCACCGGCGAGAGCTCCCGGCCGATGGCGAACCGCAGCAGATCGGTGTCGGTGGCGTAGGCCTCCATCTTCTGGCTCAGCGCCACCCGCTCACCGGCCAGCGTCGTGCGGGCCACGTGCCAGCCGTCGTCGACCGCCCCGACCACGTTCGCGTCGGGGATGAACACGTCGTCCAGGAACACCTCGTTGAACAGCGCCGATCCGGTCATCTCCCGCAGCGGCCGCACGGTGATCCCCGGCGTCGACATGTCCAGCACGAAATAGGTGATGCCCTCGTGCTTGGGCTTGTCCGGGCTGGTGCGGGCGATCAGCATCGCCCAGTCGGCGAACTGCGCGACCGTGGTCCAGATCTTCTGGCCGGAGATCCGCCAGCCACCGTCGACCTTGGTGGCCTTGGTGGTCAGGCTCGCCAGGTCCGACCCCGCGCCCGGCTCGCTGAACAGCTGGCACCACACCAGTTCCCCGCGCAGGGTCGGCACGACCAGTTCCCGCTGCTGCCGTTCGTCACCGTGCGGGACGATCGCGCCGACCGCCCAGGTGCCCATCAGCAGCTGCGGCATCGGAATCCCCGAGGCCTTGATCTCCTGCGAGATCACCACCTGCTCGAGCGGCGATGCCGACCGGCCGTAGGGACGCGGCAGGTGCGGCAGGTTCCAGCCGCCGTCACCGAGGGCGACCAGCTGCTCGTCCTCGTCGTCGATCGCGGCGATCACCGCGAGCTCCGCGCGGATCCCGGCCCGGATCTGTTCGGCCTCGGCGGGCAGTTCCAGCTCGCTCGACAGCGTCGCGCCCGACAGCGCGTAGCCCGCGACCGTCTCGGCCCGTTCGTCCCGTGCCCCGAGCTGTCCCCGCAGCGCGAGCGCGCGCCGGTAGTACAGGTGCGCGTCGTGCTCCCAGGTGAAGCCGATGCCGCCGTGGACCTGGATGCAGTCCTGGGCCACCTGAACCGCGGCGTCGGGAATGATCAGTGCGGCGACCGCGGCCGCGTAGTCGGCGTTCTCGTCGTCGCGGTCGAGCGCGAACGCGGCGTCCCACAGGACCGCCCGCGCCTTCTCCAGCGCGATGCCCATGTGCGCGCACTTGTGCTTGACACCCTGGAACTGCCCGATCGGCCTGCCGAACTGCACGCGGGTCTTGGCGTACTCCGCCGCGGTGGAGACACACCACGACATCACCCCGACCGCCTCGGCGCCCAGCACCACCGCCGCCACCGAGCGCACTCGCGCCGTGGACACCGCGAGCACCCGCTCGGCGGACACCTCGACCGCATCCGCGTGCAGCCGGGCCGCGCCGCGCAGCACGTCGACGGAATCCTGTGCGCTCACGGTCAGATCCACGTTCTCGAACGCCACCCACCGCCGGTCACCGTCCACGGTGACCGGCGCCAGGATGACGTCCGCCGACACCGCCCCGGTCACGCCGTCGGCCGTCCCGTCGACGATCAGCGCACCGTCACGCAGCACACCCGTCAGCCCCGACGACAAGGCGACGGCGCCGGTGCGCGATCCGTCGGCCAGCCCGGGCAGCTGGGCCCGCGCCCACGTCCCGCCGTCCTGGGCGAGCACCGCGCTGGTCAGCACGGTCGGTACAAACGGACCGGTGTGCAGACCGCGGCCGAGCGGTTCGAGCGCGACGGCCAGGGTGAGCAGACCCGCGCCCTGGCCGCCCAGGTCCTCGGAGACGTGCAGACTCAGCAGATCCTGGGCGACGAGCGCGTCCCAGTACGGCAGCTGCTTGCCCGCCTCGGTGGATTCGACGGCCGCGCGGACGATCTCGGCGGTGACGGTGCGCTCGACGAATCCGCTGACCGCGTCGGCGAGCGCCAGGTGGTCCTCGCTGACGCCGACGCCGAGCTCATAGCTGTTGCGTGCCATGACTAGCTGGTCTCCTTCAGCCGGGCGGCGACCTCGTCGATGGTCCACGGGCCGTCGGTCTCGACCGTGCGCACGTCGTGCCACCCGGCCAGTTCGACGATCGCGCCGCCCTGCACCGCGAACACCTTGCCGGTGAGCGGGCAGCCGGCCTCGGCCAGGTGCGCGACCAGCGGTGAGATATTGGCGGGGGCGAACGCGTCGAACTCCCCCTCGGGCACCTCGGCGGCGAATAGCGCCCCCATGCCCGGGGTCGCCAGCGTCAGCCGGGTGCGGGCGATCGGGGCGATCGCGTTGACCCGCACGCCGTAGCGTTCGAGCTCGTCGGCGGCCACCAGCGTCAGCGCGGCGATGCCCGCTTTCGCGGCGCCGTAGTTGCCCTGGCCCGCGTTGGGCATGAACGTGCCCGAGGCCGAGGCGGTGTTGATCACCGAGGCCGCGACCGGAGTGCCCGCCTTGGCCTGCGCCTTCCAGTACGCCGCGGCGTGGTGCAGGGTGGCGGCATGGCCCTTGAGGTGCACGGCGATGACGGCGTCCCACTGGGACTCCTCCATCCCCGCGATGAACGCGTCGCGCAGGATGCCGGCGTTGTTGACCAGCACATCGAGCGAGCCGTACTCGCTGATCGCTTGGTCGACAAGGGCTTTCGCGCCGTCCCACGTAGCGATGTTGTCGGTGTTGGCGACCGCCCGGCCCCCGGCGGCGACGATCTCGTCGACCACCTGCTGGGCGGGACCGGCGTCGCTGCCGGAACCGTCGTTGGCGCCGCCGAGATCGTTCACCACGACCTGCGCGCCCTCGCGGGCGAACAGCAGCGCGTGTTCGCGGCCGATACCGCGTCCGGCGCCGGTGACGACGGCGACGCGACCGTCAAGTTTTCCCATGAGTCTTCAGTCTCCTAGTTGAATTCGACGCGGCCGTCGGTGATGGCGATCTGCCCGGCGGCTTCGGTCTCGAAGGCGTAGGCGGTGACTCCCGGCGCGGACTCGGTGCGCCACAGGGTCGTGGTGATGTCCTGGCCCGGCAGCACCGGCT
The DNA here is from genome assembly GCF_040654235.1 of Nocardia sp. NPDC050718. Taxonomy (NCBI): domain Bacteria; kingdom Bacillati; phylum Actinomycetota; class Actinomycetes; order Mycobacteriales; family Nocardiaceae; genus Nocardia; species Nocardia sp. NPDC050718. The sequence goes on from NZ_JBFAHQ010000009.1 coordinate 152,595, forward strand.
TGGCGAAGCGCACGGCGAGCCGGCGCAGGCGGGCGGTGTCCCCCTCGGCGAGTTCGGTCAGTGCCGCCCAGGACGTGAACGCCATGGTGCACAGGCCGTGGTTGATGATGCCGGGAAGCCCGGCCATGCGGGCGATCTCGTCGTCGAGGTGGATCGGCATGGGATCGCCGGAGGCCGGCGAGTAGCGGAAGGTCTGGTCCTGGTCGATGTGGGCGGTGACCCGCGCGACCGGCTCCCCGGCCCGATCAGCGTCGGTGATCCGATGATCGGGTGCGGGCTCCCCTTCACCGGGCCCGGCGTCGACCTTGCGAAAGAACGCGGTCATCCACTGCTCGTTGACGAGTTCGCCTGCCGCGTCTCGTGTTTCGGCGTAGACAACCACGGTCGAGCCGTTGGGCCTGCCCACGTAGCCGATCGGCTTGGCCCGCACCACCAGGTCGTCACCGGCCCGGATCGGGCGATGGAACCGGAAGTCCTGCTCGCCGTGGACCAGCTTCATCAGCAGCTCCACCGGCGCCACCGACAGGGCGGCGGGCGCCATCGAGGTGAACACCGGGACCACCGCGAACACCGGCGGCGCGATCTCGCCGCCGCGGTGCGCCTCGATCGGATCATTGGTCGCCGCCGCGTATTCCGCGATCCGTTCGGCGGTGACCGTGAAGTGCTCGGGGTCGGTCCACTCCCCCAGGCCGGAGCCGTCGAAGACGACTCCGGCCGATTCCGAGGTGGTCACGCGGCCGAGCCGACGAGCTCGGTGAACTTGGCCATCGACTCCTTCAGGTCGGCCTCGGCATGCTTGGCGACGGCCTTGCCGATCGGGCCGACGATCATCGTGCCCTTGAAGCTCGCGTCGAAGACCGCGCTCGAGCCGGTGGCCGTCGGCTCCACCTTCAACGCGAATTCGACCGTGACCCCGGCCATGCCGGTGCCGGTGATCTTGAGATACGTGTTCGGGTCGACCTCGGCCACGGTCCACTCGATCTTGTTGGCCATGTTCATCACCGACACGACCTCGATGAACCGCGCGCCCGCGGTCAGCTCGGCGGGCAGCTCGCTGCGCCAGCCCTGGTGGATGGTCAGCCAGTCCGCCCAGTTCGCCAGATCGCTCAGGCGTGCCCACGCCTGCTCGGGGGTGACGGGAAGATCGGTGGAAACGCTCACAGACGCCATGGGGTTACTCCTCGATGAATCGTGGGGGGTGGATCAGCGGACAGCCGGGCGGTAGGCGGTCACCACGACCGCGCCGCCGAGACCGATGTTGTGCTGCAGGGCGATGCGCGCGCCGTCGACCTGGCGGGCGTCGGCGGTGCCGCGCAACTGCCAGGTGAGTTCGCTGCACTGGGCCAGACCGGTCGCGCCCAGCGGGTGACCCTTCGAGATCAGGCCGCCGGACGGGTTGACGACCCAGGTGCCGCCGTAGGTGGTGGCGCCGTCGTCGACGAGGCGGCCGCCCTCACCCGGCGCGCACAGGCCCAGCGCCTCGTAGGTCAGCAGTTCGTTGGTGGAGAAGCAGTCGTGCAGCTCGATGACGTCGACGTCCTCGGGACCGATCCCGGCCTGCTCGTACACCTTCAGCGCCGCGGTCCGCGACATGTCGGCGCCGACCAGGTTGATCGCGGTCGGATCGGTGAAGGTGGACTGGAGATCGGTGACCATGGCCTGCCCGACCATCTCCACCGCGCGATCGGCCAGCCCGTGGCGGTCGACGAAGGCCTCGTTGGCGAGGATCACCGCGCCGGAGCCGTCGGAGGTCGGCGAGCACTGCAGCTTGGTGAGCGGGCCGTAGATCTGCTTGGCCGCGAGCACTTCGTCGAGGCTGTATTCCTTCTGGAACTGCGCGTACGGGTTGTTCACCGAATGCTTGTGGTTCTTCACGCCGATCTTGGCGAACTGCTCGGCGGTGGTGCCGTAGCGCTCCATGTGCTCCTTGCCCGCGGCGCCGAACATGTAGGGCGCGGGCGGCATCGCGAACTCCTGCAGCTCGGCCAGCGCCAGCAGATGCCGCATCATCGGCTGCTCGCGGTCGTCGAAAGTCGAACCGAGCGAGCCCTTCTGCATCTTCTCGAAGCCGAGGGCGAGCGTGCATTCGGCCAGCCCACCGCGAATCGCCTGCGCCGCCAGGTACAGCGCGGTCGACCCGGTCGAACAGTTGTTGTTGACGTTCACCACCGGGATGCCGGTGAGGCCGAGCTCGTAGACCGCGCGCTGACCCGAGGTGGACTCGCCGTAGACATAGCCGACATAGGCCTGCTCGACCAGCCGGTACTCGATCCCGGCGTCGGCGAGCGCCTTCGTGCCCGCCTCCCTGGCCATGTCGGGGTAGTCCCACTCCAGTTCGCCCGGCTTCTCGAACTTCGTCATGCCGACGCCGACGACGAACACCTTCTGTGTCATGTACGCACTCCTGTGTGCCGCGCGTCCCCAGTATGTGGGACACGGTGTCCCTGCAATTTAGGTTGGACATCGCGTCCAGGTCAATACCTCGAACGGAACCAGATCTGGGCACAGCAGAACGGCAGGCCTACCGGAAACGGCGATGACCTGCGCGGATTTAGTGAGTCAGAAGTCCCGGATAGATGAGCACGGGACGGCAAGTCCCCGAGAGAGGGACCAGGAATGAACTAGTCGACCAGCGGGTCGACGGGGATGCCTTCGACGGCGCGCAGCCGCTCGGCGAATCCGATCAGAATCTCGTGCGACTCGGTCGAGAGGCCGTCGACCAAGGCGATGAAGCGATCGAAGCAGGGATCGGAGAACGGTCTGCGCCGGCCGACGACGACCCGAGCACCGATCGGAACACTCGACGACATCCGCACTCCCTGGGCGCAGCAGCGAACCTCACCCGACCGCCTGCTGCCCCGGCGATCGAGCCGAAGGAAAACTAACATAGCTGAGCGTTTGCGGATACCTCAGCGGCGAGATCGCGGTGTCGTATTCCACCGCATCTTCGGCAGCGCGTCCTCGTTCTCGATCTCGGACAGGCTCACGCTGATCAGCACGAGCATGGTCACCATGCTGATGATCCCGATCAGCGGCCCGAGCAACTGCATCGCCTGCACGCCCGGCGGCGGCGCCAAGGTGTGATGCCCCTCGTGCGCGCGCATCGCGGCCATGCCGGTGTAGTGCATCCCGCAGACCGCGACACCCATGATCATCGCCGCGCCGACCGTCGCCAGGAATCCCTTGACGCGCAGGGTGAACCACAGCGCCACGATCGAGGCGACCACCGCGATCACCATCGATGCCGCGACCAGCCACGGATCGTAGGAGATGACCGCATGGGACTTCATCGCGTACATGCCGGCGTAGTGCATGGCGCCGACCCCGAGCCCGGCGATCGTGCCGCCGCCGATCAGCGACGCGAGCGTCGGTTGCGGTTTGTTCACCATGAACAGCCCGATCCCGACGACGATTATCGCCGTCACCGCGCTGAACAGCGTGAGCGGAACGTCGTAGCGGATCTCCGAGCCCGCGATGGAGAAGCCGAGCATGGCGATGAAATGCATGACCCAGATACCGGTTCCACCGATGGCGACCGCGGCGCTGATCAACCAGCCGGCGCGTCCCCTGCCCGCATTGCGTCCACGGGCCGCGCACTGCAGGCCGAGCAGGCAGCCGAGAAAGGACATGAAGTAGGCGAGAACGGGGGTGATCCAGCCATAGGAGAAGTGATAGATGTCGAGCACGCCGTGAAACCCTCGCATCGGTGCCACAGCCCTGCTGCGGCACAACGAAATCCGACCTGCGGTGAGAGTACTGGACTTCCGGCAAATTTCCAGCACCTGGACGTACGTCCAGGTAGTTGCCTTCGTCACACTTAGCTCTTATCAGCGAATATGTGACGACACGCATCCTTGCTCCGGCTAACTACTGCCGGGATTTCGCCCCCGATTCGCCAGCAATCCATCGCATGGAAACCATCTGGCATTCGATCAGCAATTCACTGTAACAACCCGCCTGATTGAGCATGTGTCCCCATATTCAGCTGGTGCGGAACATGTTTCACGCCGCCGTGCGATAGATTGCCGAGAATCGAATCGATACGTTCATCGGAGGACCGTGGCACAGTGCCCAGCGGCAAGCGGCACCGCCGGATGATCGCGGTGCCCGCGGCGTTCGCCGGCAAGTATGTCGACGCCCCGGGACGCGCCTGGCTCGCGGCTCTGCCGGGCATGGTCGACGACCTGCTCGAGCTGTGGTCGTGCGTCCCCGATGGGCCGATGATGCACGGCGAGGTCGGCATCGTGGTGCCGGTCCGGCCGCGCGCGCGGCCACCCGCGGTCATCAAGATCTCGTACCCGCATCCCGACATCCGCCACGAACCCGATGCTTTCACCGTGTGGAAGGGCCGCGGCGCCGTCCATCTCCACGAGCGCGACGACGACCGGTGCGCGATGCTGCTCGAGCGCGCGGGCGCCACCCTCGCCACCGTGACCGACCCCGAGAAGGCCATCGCGATCCAGGGCGCGCTCACCCGACGACTGGCTGTCGAAGCTCCCGCCGGACTCCCCCGGCTCACCGATCAGGCCAGGGACTGGGCGCGCTCGATCCGGGCCACCGCGGCGGAGCTGGGTGACCCGCTGCCCGGCCGCGTCGTCGACGCGGCGCTGGCCACGCTCCGCGACCTCGGGCCCGACCAGCCGAACCTGCTGGTCCACGGGGACCTGCACGATGCCAATGTGCTGGCGTCCGAGCGGGAACCATGGCTGGCGATCGACCCCAAGTGCGCGGTCGGCGATCCCGCCCGCGACGCGCTCGATGTCATCCGGAGTCCCCGATTCGACCACGAACTCCGGGCGGCGAGCCCGAAGGCGAGGATTCTGCGCCTGCTCGATATCTACTGTGAGGCGGCCGAGCTCGACCCGGTACGGGTGCGCCGCTGGACGCAGGCGGGCGCGGTGCGGGAGGCGCTGTGGGGGCGGGTCGGCGGCGATCCCGGGTGGCTGGTGTTCGCGACCGATCAGCTCGCCGAAGCGCTCACCTGAGCATCTCCGCGAACAGGTCGGCCCTCGATGTCTCGGGGAGTCGACATCGAGGGCCGCCGCGCGCGGGCTGACCGGGGTCAGTAGGTGTACAGGTCCCAGCCGCCGATGACCTCGACGCACTCCCACTGCGCACCACCGGTGCTCGGCGAGTTGCCGTCGGCGGCGCAGGCTTCGTAGGTGGCGTAGGTGCCGACGTAGCCGCTCAGCATCGGAGCGGGGGCGGCCGAGGCCAGGCCGGCGCCCGCGACGGAGGCGGCGGCGATCGCGGTGGCGGCGATCACGGACTTGATGCTCATGGGTGTTCCTTTCGTACCGGCCCGGTCGTTTCCGGGCCGGGATCAGAGAACCAAAGCGCGCGTGAGGATTTCATGAGGCGCGGTGATGAGCTTTTCGTGATGCCGCGATGACGCCGGGCCTGCCGGGGGTTGCCTTACGCTCGCTTCTCGTGCGTGTGCTGGTGGTGGAGGACGACGAGGGACTGGGCCGGGAGATCGCGACGGGGCTGCGGGCCGCCGGATTCGCGGTCGATCTGGTGCATCTGCTCGTCGACGCCGATGTGAACATCTCGGTGAACAGCTACGACGTGCTCGTCGTCGACCGTGGCATGCCCGACGGCGACGGCCTGCAGTTGCTCGGCGCGCTGCGCTCGCGCGGCTGCCGGATCCCGGCGCTGGTCCTCACCGCGCGCGACGGATTGTCCGACCGGATCGCCGGTTTCGAGCACGGCGCCGACGACTATCTCAGCAAGCCCTTCGCGCTCGCCGAACTGGCCGCACGGGTGCGGGCGCTGTGCCGCCGCCGCGACCACCCGCTCCCGGCGCTGCTGCGGCTGGGCGATATCGAGATCGATCTGCCGCGTCGCCGGGTACAGCGGGCGGGCATCCTGCGTTCGCTGACGCCCAAGGAGTTCGCGGTGCTGGAACTGCTGGCGACCCGGGCAGGCACGGTGGTGTCGCGCTCGGAGCTGATCGAGGCGTGCTGGGACGAGATGGCCGAACCGAATTCGAATGTGGTCGACGCGGTGATGGCCGGATTGCGCCGCAAACTCGGACCACCGCAGGTGATCGACACCGTCCGCGGCGCGGGCTTCGTCCTCGGTGGCGTGGCGTGCGTGTCCTGATCTCCACCTCCGACGCTCGTCCCGCGGTGGCTCGGCTGCACCGCACCCGGGTACAGCTCACGGTCCTGATCACCGCGATCACGACGCTGTGCATGATCGTGCTCGGCCTGGTGGCCGCGGTGATCGACGCGCGTTCCCGGGACCAGGCCCTCGACGGCGCCCTCGACCGGGTGCTGACCGGGCTCGCGCCGCGGGTGTATCTGAACGACGACGATTCGGTCGACACCTCCGACCTACCGAGCGATCAGCTCGTCGGCGGCGAGATCGCCATCCTGGTGCTGACCGCGGACGGTACCGGCGGGTGGACCGTCCACTACGGCCATCTGCGCTCGCACATGCCCGCCGAGTCGGGGATCGCGGCCACCGCCGACGCCGCGACGCGTGCGGCGGGCGACACCGTGTACCGGGACTCGATCGACAGCGCGGGCCGCCGGGTGCGCTTGGCGACGGCGGTGTTCGGCTGGGAGGACTCCGATCGGGAGGTCGTGCTGATCACCGGCGCGGACCCGGACGGCTGGGACCGGGGACGCGCGCTGCTGTGGTGGGCGCTGATCGTCGGCGGCACGGTGATGGTGGCGGCGTCGGCGGTGGGCGGGCATCTGCTGTCGGGGCGCAGCATGCGCCAGGCGCTGGTGCTGCTCGACGATCAGGAGCGTTTCCTCTCCGACGCCGCGCACGAACTGCGCACCCCGCTCGCCACCCATCGCCTGGCGACCGCGCCGGGCAGGCGCACGCAGGCCGAGGCCGAACAGGTGCTGGCCGATGTACACGCGCTCGGCGCGAAGATGGAACGGGTGGTGACCGGGCTGCTCGCCCGGGCGCGCATGCAGTCCGGGGTCACCACGATGGAGCGGGTGCAGCTGCTGCTCGACCAGCTGACCGAGTCGGTGGTCGACGAATTCGACAACCCCCGCCTCGTCCTCCAGCCGAATCCGACCGTGGTGATGGGTGATCCGCACCTGCTCGCGCTGGCGATCCGCAACCTGGTGGAGAACGCGCTCACCCACGGCGCGGTCAATCCGCGGGCGCCGGTGGAGATCTACGTCGGTGAGGGCCGGGTCTGCGTCCGCGACCACGGCACGGGTCTGGCGCCGCGGCTGTCGTCGAACCCGTTCGACCGTGGTGTCACCGCGGGGCGCGGCAGCGGTATCGGTCTGGCGCTGGTGGCGTGGATCGCCGAATTGCACGGTGGTACCGCCACGATCGAGCCGGTGGCGGGCGGCGGGACGATCGCGACGCTGCTGCTGCCGCCACCCACCGCCGTGCCTACGGGAACCGCTTCGCGATCGCGGCCGTGATCGTCTCCGGATCGTGTTCCTGGATGAAGTGCCCGGCGCCCGCGAGCTCGATCACCTCGAGGTCGCTGAAGGTGGCCCGGATGCGCGGCAGATACGCCTTCGGACGAAAAGCCATGTCCCGCATTCCCCACACCGCCAGGGTCGGCTTGTCGCCGAGCAGTTCCGGCACCTCCCGGCCCAGCCGCTCCAGGAGGGGCCGCGCGGCGCGAATCTCCTTGGGTGTCGCGGCCAGACCGCACCGGGCCTGCGCGGTGGGCTGTACCGCGCGATAGTGCTCGGCCTCGAGGGGCGTGAGGACGCGCCCCAGTTCGGCGAGCAGGACGCGTTCGACGAGGAAGTTCTGTTCCAGGATCCGGCGTTGCATCGGACGGCTGTTCATGATCACGCTGAACGCCCGGTTGACCAGCGCCTCGGTCGGCCAGAACAGCGTGTTGCCCAGCACGATCCCACGCACCCGGTCCGCGCGGGTGACGGCCGCGCCCAGGCCGATCGGGCCGCCCCAGTCGTGGCCCATCACCACGAAGCCGTCGAGCTGGAGGTGATCGATCAGCTCACCGAGGACCGCGGTGTGCTCGGCGACGGTGTAGCCGTATCCCGCCGGGCGCTCCGACAATCCGAAACCCGGGTTGTCGACGGCGATACAGCGGTACCGATCGCGCAGGCCGACCACGAGGTGGCGGTACAGGAAACTCCACGCCGGCGCCCCGTGACAGAACAGGATCACCGGACCGGACCCCTCGTCGAGGTAGTGCACCCGCCCGGCGGACGAGTCGAACCACCGCGACTCGAACGGGTACAGCGACTTGTCGGGAACGAAATCGATGAGCACGGACAGCCTCCCCCTCGGACACCAGATCGTCTGAGTGGCAACCTACGTGGTGTCGGTCCCCGGCGCTAGATTCCTCCGATGACACAGTTCGTTCGCGTTCAGAACTTCTCGATCTCCCGCGACGGCTACGGGGCCGGCGAAGGGCAGAGCCTCGAGCACCCGTTCGGCCACGCCGACCCCGCGGACTTCATGTCCTGGGCCGGTGCCACCGCGCACTGGGTCAACCGGACCGACCCCGGTGGCACCTACGGTCTCGACGACTACATCACCCGTGACTTCGCGAACAATATCGGCGCGGAGATCATGGGGCGCAACAAGTTCGGCCCGCAGCGTGGACCGTGGGAGAACTACGACTGGCAGGGCTGGTGGGGCGCCGAACCGCCGTTCCACACCCCGGTCTTCGTCCTCACCCACCACGCGCGGCCGTCGTTCACCCTGTCCGACACCACGTTCCACTTCGTCGACGCGTCACCACAGGACGCCCTCGCGCAGGCCAAGGTGGCTGCCGACGGCAAGGACGTCCGGATCGGCGGTGGTGTCGCGACCGTCCGGTCATTCCTCGCGGCCGACCTGATCGACATGATGCACGTGGTCGTCGCCCCGGTGGAACTCGGTCGCGGTGAACGATTCTGGAACGGCCCCGACGACTACGCCGACCGTTTCCACCACGAGCAGGTGCCGAGTCCGAGCGGCGTGGTGCACCACTTCTTCTGGCGACGCTGAACACACTGAGACGAATTCAGCTACCAATATCAGTGGGCCGCGCGGCTACGCGCCACCCGCGACGACGGCTCTCGCCGCGGTGTCCGCGATCTGTTCGTCGGTGAGCGCGCTGTGCTCGATCAGCGCGTGGGAGAGCACGATGCGCACCACGACCTCGGCCGCCGCCGCGGGCGGCAGCGCTAGATCGTCACCCGCCCTGGCCGCGATGAGCGGCGCAGCCAGGGCGGCGACCGTCTCGACCAGATTGAGTTCGGCGTCGCCGTGCTGGACGGCGACGCCGAGCAGCCAGCGGGGCTCGTTGGTCCGGATATAGCCGAACGCCGGATGCTTTCGCAGGTAGGCCAGCGCGAACAGGGTGGCCGACCGCACGACCTCGGGCAGTGGCGCGAAGAGATCGATCGCGCCGTAGGCGGCCCCGACCATCGCCGCGATCTCACCGCGCCCGACCGCCGCCACGAGCCCGTCCTTGTCGCCGAACTCGCGGTAGGCGGTCGCGCGCGAGACCCCCGCCCGCTCGGCGACCGCGAGCAGGGTCAGCGAATCGAGGCCGCTCTCGGCGATCAGCGCGAGGGCCGCCGCCCGCAGCGCGTCCGATGATCGGGTCGTCGAAGCCATGTCTCTTTCTACACCGACGGTTGCCAGGTCTCGACCACTGAGACTAATCTCCCTATTCGTATCAGTTCGAGCGGCGTAGACGTCGGCGTGGACTGACCTGACAACGGAGTCGGAGGACAGATGAACCCCAGGGCAGGCCTCGAACGGGGACGGCGCGGCCATGCCGTGGTGTTGGGCGCGAGCATGGCGGGGCTCCTGACCGCCCGGGTGCTGAGCGAGACGTTCGACACCGTCACCGTGGTCGAGCGCGACGATCTCTCGACGCCGGGCGACCGGCGGGGTGTCCCGCAGGGCAGGCACGTGCACGCGCTGCTCGCCCGGGGCAAGCAGAATGTCGAGGCGCTCTTCCCCGGCATCACGGCGGAGCTGCTCGCCGACGGCGCGGTGGACTGCCGGTCCCTGACCGAGATGCGGATGACCATCTCCGGGCACACCCTGCACCGGTCCGACGGCGGATACTCCCTCCTGCAGGCCAGTCGGCCGTTTCTGGAGTGGCGGGTGCGGCAGCGCGTCCGCGCGCTCGCCAACGTCCGGATCCTCGACCGCACGAATGCCCATGCCCTGACCACCGACACGGCGAACAGGAGGGTCACCGGAGTCGATGTCGAAGACGACAGCGGCCGCCGCGACCTCTCCGCCGACCTGGTGGTCAGCTGCCTCGGCCGCCACGGCCCGATCACCGACTGGCTCGCCGAGCTCGGCTACGACCGCCCCGCCGAGGAGGGCCTGCGGATCGACATGATGTACGCCAGCCGCTACCTGCGCCTGCCCGGCGGCAGCGTCGGCGACAAGGAGATCGTCATCGCGGGCCGGGATCCCGCCCGGGGCTTGGCCCTGTTCGCGATCGAGGACGGCCTGCACATCCTCACCCTCATCGGCTACGGCGGAGACCATCCGCCGACCGATTCCGACGGGTTCTGGCGCTTCGCCGCCTCGGTCGCGCCGCCGGACGTGCGCCGGGCGCTGGTGGACGCGGAACCACTCGGCGAGATCAGCACCTACCGCTACCTGGCCAATCAGCGGCGCCGCTACGAGCGTCTGCGCCGATTCCCGGACGGTCTGCTGGTGTTGGGTGACGCGGTATGCAGCTTCAGCCCCGCGTTCGGCCAGGGCATGACGGTGTCCTCGCTCCAGGCGCTGGAACTGCGCGCGGTGCTCGCCGCGGGCGACCACGACCTGGCGTCCCGTTTCTTCCGCGCCGCGGCCGGCGTCGTCGACGACGCGTGGATGATCACCCGGCTGTTCGACCTGGCCATGCCCCACGTGGACGCGCAGGGCGAGCCACGACTGCGGGCGATCGGCTCACTGACCCAGGTCGCCGTCGCCCTCGGCGCCCGCGACGCGACACTGGGACAGCAGATCTCCCGCATCGCCGGGCTCCTGGACGGCCCGGCGACCGTCCTGTCGCCGCGTGTTCTCGCCGGTGCGGCCCGAGCCGCCGTCGCCCTGGGTACCGACCGGCTCCGGTCCATCCGCTCGACCAGCGGATCACCGTCGCGGCCCAGTGCCTTCGATCCGCTGCCGACCGGCCCCGCGCCCGGATTCCATCTGCTGCCCGTCGCGACCGTGCACCGGGATACGCCGGACAGCACCCTGATCGAATTCGCGGTGCCCGACCTGCTCGCGGACCGGTACTCCTATCTGGCCGGACAGCACGTCGTGATCCGTGGTGTCCATCGGGGCCGACCGATCCGCCGTAGCTATTCGCTGTGCGACGCGACGGGCGACGGGCGTCTACGGATCGCTGTCAAACACCAGGACGGCGGCGCCTTCTCGGACTTCGCTCGTGACCAGCTGACCCCGGGCACGCTGCTGCATGTCTCCGAGCCGACCGGAACCTTCACCGCCACACCGTGTTCCGGCCGGGCCGACCACTACGCGGCGGTCGCGGCGGGCAGCGGCATCACGCCGATCGTCTCGATCATCGCGACCGTGCTGGCCGAGGAGCCCGCCAGCACGGTCACCCTGCACTACGGCAGCCGTGATCAGGGCAGCACCATGCTGGCCGACCCGCTGACCGCCTTGAGCGCCCGATTCCCCGCTCGGCTGCGCGTCGTGCACCACCTGTCGCGTCAGCACCCACCGACCGGCACCGGGAATGTCCACTATCGGCACGGTCGCCTCGCCGCCGCGGATCTCGATGCCGTCGACGCCGACCACTGGTTCGTCTGCGGGCCCGCGGAACTCACCCGCTCGATCGTGACCGCACTGTCCGCCCGGGGAGTCGACACCGATCGGGTGCACCTCGAACTGTTCGCGACCTCCACGCCGGAACCCCCCGTGGCCCAGCCGGACACGCCGCCGTGCGAGGTAACGCTCACCGGCTACGGAGACGATCTGGTGTTCACGATGCCGCAGGGCCGCCCGATTCTCGGCGACGCCGTCCGGCATCGCGACGACCTCCCCTATTCCTGCCTGGGCGGCTCCTGCGGCACCTGCCTGGCCTCGGTGCGGTCGGGCAGGGTCGTGATGGACCCCGATCCCCTGCTGGCGATCGGCGCCGCCGACCTGGCGGCGGGCAAGGTGCTGGCCTGCCGGGCCTACGCCGACGACGACGCGGTCACCCTCCGGTTCGGTGACTGACGCCTGGCCCGGTCACCCGGCGGCATCCCGGTAGACCGACAGCAGGCGGTCGAGATGACGGGATTGGCGTGGCTCGTCCCCGGACGCGGCCAGGACCTCCCGCATCGCGCCCAGGCGCGCGCGGTCCCCGGCGAGCGCCCCGAGGACATCGGCGAACGCGCGCACGGTCGGATCACCGGTGCGGACACCGCCGCCCTCGGGCACGGTTTCGGACAGTTCGGGGTCGCAGAACACGATCGGCAGTCCCGTCGCGACCGCTTCCAGCAGCACCATGCCCTGGGTGTCGCAGTCGGAGGTGAGCAGCAGGACATCGTGCGCGCGCATGGCGGCCAGAATGTCGGCCTGCGTGACCGCACCGTGCAGGCGCACCCGCTCCCCCGCCGCGCCGGTCGCCGCGCCGACCTGGTCGGCCAGGGGGCCGCTGCCGTAGACATCGAGCGTGCAGTGCTCGGTCCGGCGGACGGCCTCGATCGCCTCGAGCGGGCGCTTCTCCGCCGAGAACCGGCCGCACCACAGCACCCGCAGCGGCGCCCCGGTAGCGGGTGCCGCGCGCTCGGCCCGCCGGACGCGATCGAGCAGCGCGTCGTCAATGCCGTTGGACACCACGTGGATCGGGCGGTCGACACCGCGGGCGGCCAGTCGGCGCGCGAAGTGCTCGGTCGGCACCACCACCCGGTCGGCCGATTGCGCCTGGGCGAGCAGCGGCCGCCAGGCGAGCCGCGCGGTCCGGCCGTCGCCGTCGTGGCGTTGGTCGCCCCGCAGCGGCACGAACCAGCCGTGCAGCATCCGCATGGTCAGGGCCGCGAAATACGGTGACGGCGAGTACTTCTCGATCATCGTGTCGTCGCGGCTCTGCATGCTCTGGACGACCGGGACGCCATGGCGGCGGGCGGCGCGCACGCCCGCGATGCCGACGCCGTAGGTGGTCAGCGTGTGCACGACATCGACCGGCCCGCGCTCGGCGAACGCCGCGTCGAGCAGACGCCGGTTGGCGCGGGTCGGCAGGACAACAGGCAGGCCGTTGTTCATCGACAGCGGCACCGTGCGGAGCGGGATCGTGTCGTCGCTGTCCCCGGAACCCGGTGCGGGCGCGGTGAAGACGCTCACCCGGTGCCCGCGGCCGCGGAGTCCGTCGCACAGGGCGCGCTGGGCGGTCTGGACACCGCCGAGGGTGTCCGGGTGGAAGTCGGTGAACAGGGCGATGTGCACGCGGCCGCCCGGCTCAGGCCGTCGCCGCGACGACGAGGCGTTCCACCGCGTCCGCGGCCGCGCCGACACCGTTCTCGGCCGCGACCGCGCGCCCGAGTTCCGCCGCCCGGTCGCGGGCTCCGGGGGTCAAGGTACGGGCCAGGGCGTCGTGCAGCCGGTCGGCGGTGAGCGCGGGATACGGGAAGTCCGCGCCGATGCCGAGGTCGGCGATGCGCCAGCCGTAGAAGAACTGGTCGCTGTGCACGCCGATGACCACCGCGGGCAGACCGGCGCGCAGCACGTCGTGGGTGTTGCCGCTGCCGCCGTGGTGGACGACCGCGCGGCAACGCGGCAGCACCCGGTCGTAGTCGAAGGAGTCCAGCACGAACAGGTTCCGGTCGTAGCCGATGCCGCGCGGGTACCCCTCGCCCTTCACCGTCACCAGGGCCCGGACGCCGAGGCGGCGGCACACCTCGGCGATCAGGTCACAGCTGCCGACGGGGTCGAGGATCGGCATGCCGGTCAGGCAGAAGTAGACCGGTGGCTCGCCCTCGTCGAGCCACCCGGTCAGCGTCGGGTCCAGCTCGGCTTCGCCCCAGGCGCCGCGCAGCCGGGGCGGCAGGATCGGCGCACCGACGACGGTCGACCGCTCGGGCCAGTCGGCGGGCTTGGGCAGCAGCACCGGACTGACCATGTGCACCAGCGGAATCCCGTCCTCCCGGATCCGGCGGAACGGATTGCGCGGCGCGCCGGGCAGTTCCATGAGTTCCCTGACCCGGCGGTCCACCCGCCGATACGCGACCCCGTAGGCGAACTCGAACCCCGCGTAGCTGGCCAGCCGCAGCCACCGCGACGCGACCATCTTCTTGACCATGAACGAGGACGGAAACTCCCGCGTCCGCTCCAGCGGATACGGCAGGCAGCCGACCACCCGCTGGCCCGTCTTCTCGCCGCGTTCCATCGCCCACGGCAGCGTGGACGCGCACGAGACGATCACGTCGGCCCCCTCGCACGCTTCGGTGAGCACCTGGTGCATCCGCTCGCCGCGTTCACCGGTCATGATCTTGACGGTATCGAGCATGATCCGCACGAACGGCAGGGTCTTGCCCGAGGACAGCGCCCGTTTGGCCGCGGGCGACTCCAGCAGTTCGGCCGAATTGAACGGGATGACGTGCGGTTCGAAGCCCGACCGCCGCACCACCTCGGCGTAGTTCTCGGTGGCGGTGATCGTCACCGTGTGGCCGCGGGCGGCGAATTCGTCGGCCAGGGCGAGATAGGGCTGGTGATCGCCCCGGGTTCCGGCGGTCAGCAAGGCGATTCGCATACTCTCGACTTCCGTTCGTGATCTGTTGTTACCGTCTGCTCGTGACCGAAGACCCACGCCCCACGCTCCGTATCGGCATTCTCGGCGCCGCCGCCATCGCGCCCGCGGCGATCGTGGGTCCGGCCCGGCGCCATCCGGAGGTCACCGTCGCGGCGGTCGCCGCGCGCGATCGCACGCGGGCCGCGCGTTTCGCGGACAAGCACCGGATCGCGCGGGTCTTCGACGATTATCAGGAACTGGTCGACGCGCCGGAGATCGACGCCGTCTACATTCCGCTGCCGAACGGCCTGCACGGACGCTGGACGCGGGCCGCGGTGGCGGCGGGCAAGCACGTCCTGTGCGAGAAGCCGTTCACCGCGAACGCCGACGAGGCGCGCGAGATCGCCGCGCTGGCACGGGATTCCGGCCGCGTGGTGATGGAGGCGTTCCACTACCGCTACCACCCGCTGATCCGGGCCGCCGAGGACATCATCGCGTCCGGCGAACTCGGCACGCTGCGGCGGGTGGAGACCGCGCTGTCGTTCCCGCTGCCGAAGTTCTCCGACATCCGCTACGACTACGACCTCGCCGGCGGCGCGCTCATGGACGCGGGCTGCTACGCCGTGCACATGGCCCGTGTGCTCGGCGGCCAGGACCCGGAAGTCGTTACCGCGCGGGCGAAACCGCACACCGATCCCCGGATCGACCGCGCGATGACGGCCGAGCTGCGGTTCCCGGCCGGACACACCGGGCGCGTCAGCTGCTCGATGTGGTCCTCGGACGTCCTGCGGATCAGCGCGACCGTCGTCGGCGACCGCGGCCGGATGCGCCTGCTGAATCCGGTGCTGCCGCACTACGGGCATCTGCTCGCCGTCCGCTCCGACCGCGGCAGGCGGGTCCGCCGCTTCCCCCGCCGCCCGTCCTACGACTACCAACTCGACGCCTTCGCCGATGCCGTGCTGCGCGGGGCGCCGGTGGCCACCACCCCGGACGACGCGATCGTCACCATGTCCGTCATCGATGCCGTCTACCGCTGCGCCGGGCTGCCACTACGCCTGCCCAGCTGAGTGCTCGTCGAGGAAGTCGACGAGGTGCCCGAACACGTCGAGCGCCGCGCCCCGGCCGATGAACGTGTCCAGGTGCCCGTACGACGGGATCTCGGTGTAGCGCACGTCGAGACCGGGGTTGCGCACCGCGAGCACCTCGTGGCAGAGCCGGTTGGAATCGACCCAGGCCGCGTTGCGGCTGCCCGCCAGCAGCAGTACCGGGCAGTCGATGCGGTCGGCGTGGTCGAGGGCGTTCTCGGGCAGGGCCAGGTAGCGGTCGTCGTCGAGGTTCCAGCGCACGACGGCGTGGGCCAGCTCCATCTGGCGCAGGTGCGGCAGCACCGAGAGCGGGATCGCGCCGAACAGCTCGGCCAGCCGGTCGTGGGTGCGCGGGTCGAGGTGGTCGTGGGCGAACAGTTCGGCGCCCATCCCCCAGCCGTGGTGGACCATCCGGCAGGTCGGGTCCGGGCAGTCGCCCTTGCGCGAGAGGGCCGCGTAGAGCAAGGTGCGCCGCGACCACAGTCCCACCTTGCGGAAGTCGGATTCGAGGTGGCCGACGCGGGAGCCGAGCAGTTCGCTGCCGACCAGCACCCGCACCCGCGTCGAGGTGCTGACCTTCGGGGTGAGGAACACACCCTGGGCGACGACACCGGCCAGCCCGGGCAGCAGGCCCGCGGTCAGGCTCTGCGCCAGCGCCAGCGCGCCGACGCAATGCGCCACCGCGAACAGCGGACGGTCGCCGATCGACTCCCGGACGCGGGCGACCGCGGCGGGCAGGTCGTAGAGCGCGACATCGTCGAGGGTGTAGGGCGGACCGGACACGTTGTAGGGCAGGCGGCTGCTGCCGCGCCAGTCCAGCAGCCACGACTGGTAGCCCGCGTCGGCGAGGACGTCGACCAGATTGCGGATCTCGGCCAGCGCGAACATCTCCGAGGACACCCCGTGCCCGTGCACCAGCAGCACCGCGGGCGCGCCCTCTGGGCCGACGCGGCGCAGCCGCAGGTCGAGTCCGTCGGCGGTGCGGACCGTGATCGTCTCGGATTCGGTGCCGGACACCCGGGTCTGGCTCATCGGCGGTGTTCCTTCCGCAGGGCGCGGCGCAGGTCGAGCAGGTCGATGCCGACGCGCAACAGGGGCTCCATCAGGCTCTTGCCGAGCTGCCCGCCGAACCAGCTGAGCCACAGCATCTTCGCCAGCCGCCGCTGCCGTTCGGGTAGTCGTGGATCGATCTCGATGCCGTCGATCTGGTCGGGCAGGTAGGTGTGCATCGGCACGGCGACCTCGCCGGTGTAGGAGCCGGGTTCGCCGACGCGGCCGAGTTCGATCACCTGGGTACCCAGCTGGCGGACGAAGCGGCGCCGGGCGGCGGCGAACTTGTGGCCGGTCCACCACCAGGTGCCGCCGGCCGGATCACGCAGCGTCAGTTGGTACCGCATGATCGGGTGCCGCAATTCGTCGGGCAGCGGGATTCCCTCGTGCGGCCGGACCGTGGCGGTCCCGTCGACACGCAATGGTTCGTCGTGCAGGGCGGGACAGGTGAGCTCCCCGGTGACGTCGAGGGTGCGCGCCGCGAAGACCTGGGCGCTGTTGGCCACCGACAGGGTCAGCCGCAGTTCACACGGGAAAGGCACGGATTCCCCTGTCCGGGTGACGGTTCCGCTGAGTGTCTCGTGGAATCGCAGGTACGGGTGGTCGCCCGCCGGGGCCACCTCGGCCATGGCGGCGAGCATCCGGGCGCGTGCCGGACCAGCGCGGCCGGGCGCGGGCAGGCCGTGGGCGGCGGCGAAGGCCTCGGTGCGGGTCGCCGTCGCGGGTGGGGTGTCCACCATCGCGGCCAACTGCCGCCGGGCGACCGGGCTCCGCAGCACCTGGGCCAGCGGCTCCAGTTCCGTGATCGATTCGTCCTCGATCGCCCGGACCACGTCGGCACACCACCGAGCCCAGTCCTGGACGCGGACGCCCAGGCCGCCCACCGTGGTCTCGGCCATGATCTGATCGAGCGAGGTGGGCGGTCCGGTGAGGTGATAGGTCTGGCCCCACGCGTCCGGGGTGAGGACGATCTGCGCCGCCACGCGGCTGACCCAGTCCACCGGCGCCGCGTTCAGATACCGGAAACCGGGGACGGTACGGAACCGCAGCAGGGCCGCGGTGATGCCGGTGTTGAGGTCGCGCGGATTGTGCGCGCCCGTCTCGGGGTGGCCGCCGATGCCGCCGGGACGCAGCACGGTCACCGTGACGCCGTGCTCGCCCGCCCGCCGCAGCAGGGCCTCGGCCGCCCATTTCGACCGGTCGTAGCCGATGGGCAGGGCGGCGACGTTGGCGGTCGGCGCGTCTTCGGCGAGGGTGGTGGCGGTCGAGCCGTTGAACACCGCCAGCGACGAGATGTGGTGCAGCGGTTTGGATCGCGTCGCGCAGGCCAGCTCGGCCAGGGTCAGCGGACCGTGCACGTTCGTGCCGCGGAGCGAGGGGTACCCGCGCAGGAAGTCGACCGCGGCGCCCGCGTTGACGATCGCGTCGATCTCGGCGGCCAGGGTGTCCCACCGCGCGGCGGTGAGACCGAGCCGCGGCCTGCGCAGGTCGCCGGCCAGCGGGGTGACCCGGCGCAGGATCTCCCGTGACCACGGCAGGGCGTAGCCCCGCAGGGCGTGCTCGAGCCGGTGGGCCGCGGCGGCATCGTCGTCGGCGCGGACCAGGCAGACGACGTGGGCGTCGCTGTGCCGCAACAGGTCGAGCAGCAGGTGGCTGCCGAGGAATCCGGTCGCCCCGGTCAGCAGGATCCGGCGGGGCACCACCGGTTCCGGCGCTGCTACCACCGGCAGGCGGTCCGCCCCGGCCAGGTCGGCGAAGAGCAGGGCGAGGTCGTCGGTGTCGCCGGACATGGGCAATTCCGCAGTCGACGGTTCGACGGGCTCGCGGAAAGACGAAGGCCGGTCGGTCCTTTCGGCCAACCAGCGCTGCGCCAGTCGTCGCGGTCGCGCATCGAAGAACACCGTGTCGAGGTCGAGGTGGATATCGAGCTCACGTGCCAGTGCCGCGACGAATTCGACAGCGGCGATGGAAGTTCCTCCGGCGTCGAAGAAGTCGGTGTCGACGCCGACCGGCGATGCGGCGAACCGATCGGCCAGGGCCGCGATTGCCTCGGCCACCTCGTCGACATCGACGGCTCGTACGTGGACGTTCGCGCTCGATGTGGTTCGCCAGGCGGCGTCCGTGGTGTCCGACTGCTCGTCGGCCGCGGTTTCGCCCAGACGGCTCAGGTCAGCGGTACCCGAGGGGCCAGCCGACAGCCCGACAGCCTCGGTCCCGCCAATGCGGCCAGACGCGGCGGCTTCCCTGATGTCAGTCGAGTGCCCGATAGCTGCGGCCACGTCGGTACGCCGCGGCGCGGCAGTGTCCGTGGTGTCGCGCGAGTGCTCGATGGCCTCAGCCGAGTCGGCACGCCGCGGCCCGACGGCATCCGTGGTGTCACGCGAATACTCAAAGGCCTCAGCCGAGTCGGCACGCCGCGGCCCGACGGCATCCGTGGTGTCACGCAAGTACTCAAAGGCCTCAGCCGAGTCGGCACGCCGCGGCCCGACGGCATCCGTGGTGTCACGCAAGTACTCAAAGGCCTCAGCCGAGTCGGTACGGCGCGGCCCGGCGGCGTCCGTGGTGTCGTGCGAACACTCAATGACCTCAGGCGAGTCGGCGCGGCGCGGCGCGGCGGCGTCTGGGTGGTCAGCACCTGCGAGTGGCTCGCCGCTGTGCACGCCGACGCGGGCCAACAGTGCGGCTACATCCATTCCCGTAGCGCCACTGTCGATGGACTCGCCGCGGGCGCGCCGGTCGACAGTGGGGTTGCGGGCCGTGGTCACATCGTCCTGGCTCGTCATCGGGTTACCTCTCCCGCGGGCACGGGGGTGTGCCAGGAACGGAACTCGCGCAATCGGTCCGGTGTTGTCGACACCTTCTGCGCGTTGTCGTGGGCATCGTGGCCGTGCAGGCGGGCGGCCAGGTGGCGCGCGGGGGTGTTGCGGGCGGTGTTGTCGACCGTCATGCGCACCGTCGAGCAGCCGAGGGTCTCCGCCCGATCGGCGACCCAGCGCAGCAGCCGTTCCTCGACGCCGCGGCCGAGGGCCCGGCAGCTGAGCTGCCAGCCGGTGACGCGCAGGCTGTCGCCGTCCACGCGCAGGGCCAGCACGGAGATCAGGCCGTAGTCGCCGAAGCGGTCGCGCGCGGTGGCGGTCCAGACCTCACCTTCGGTGCGCCAGCGGTCCAGGTCGTCGGCGGTGACGGCGGCGAGGGTGAACTGGGTGGTCCGCCGCACGAGCTGCCGTGCCCGGGTGGCGGAGTCGTCGGTGAGCGCCTCGATCTCCACCTCGAGGCCGAGCTGATCGAGGAACTGCTCGAATTCGACGGTGGCGCGGACGGTGTCGCGGACGGACTCCTGGCGGTAGAACTCGGTCCGGCTCCGGTCCTCGGCGGTCGTGGCGAGCGGAACGAGCGGCCACAGCCGGGTGAGGAAGGACGGGAGTTCGGCGGCGGGCGGGCAGGTCACCGCGAGGACTTCGGGGAGCTCGGCACGCATCCGCGCGATCTCGACGGGGTTGTCGTCGAGATAGCAGAAGGTGTCGAGTCCCAGGCGCAGCGTGTCGGCGACGGCGGCCAGGCGACCCGGCTTGGCCACCCACCCGGTCGCCACGGCGGCGAAATCCGCACGGCGCAAGGGACTGTCCGGACGTGCCAGTATCTCGTGCACGATGTCGTCGTCATTGTTGGTCAGCAGCACCAGCAGGGTGCCCGCGTCGCGCCACTGTCGCAGCCGGGCGGCCAGCGCCAGCCGTGGCGCGTCGAAACACACACCGGCGGAGCCGGTTTCGCCCGCAGTCCCGCTCCACAGTGTGTCGTCACCGTCCACGGCGATGACCTTCGGCGCCGGTTCGCCGACCGCGGTGACGGTCGCGACCAGGGTCAGAGCCACCGCCGCCTGGAATTCCGGGGTGAACGGCAGATGCGCCAGGACCTCGGTGCGCTCGTCGAACGGGGCGTCCACCGCGTGCACGCGGTGCCACTCGGCGTGCTCGAGCAGCGCGACGCCGGGAACGTCGCGCAGCCGATCGGCAACGGTCCGCTCCCAGTCCGCGCACCGCGGCGTCGGCCGCAGCGACGGGAGAAGGCCGACGATGATCGGCCGCCCGGTCCGCGCGACGACATCGCCGACCGCCGTGGGGAATTCGATCGCCAGTTCGGCGAGCACATCGTCGGTGAGGTCACCGAATCGCTCCAGATCCGCGGCGCGGATCAGCACGATGCCGACCTCGGTCGACGGCTGCGCGAACACGCCGGACGGGTCACGCAGGCACGACAGCACCTGGTGGTACGGCGCTTCGGCGACGGTGAGTGGCACCTCGGTGGCCGCGGCCGCCAGCAGTTCGGGGAGCCGCCCCAGCGCGAAGGTCGCACCGACCGCGACCCGCAGGCCCGACTTCGACTGCTGCCCAGCGTTTTCGGGCACGGCGGGCGCACCGGGATCGGCGACCGCCGCCGCGACGACCTCGAGGTAGTACCTGCCGAATTCGGCGCAGGCCGCCGCGTCGATGATGTCGGTGTTGTAGGTGAACCACACCTGGTCGGTGTCCGGCAGCACCGCGATCATCAGATCGAGATCGGAGAACCCGGTACTCACCGGAACGAGCTCGGCGGCGGCCACCGCGGAGTTGGCGCGCAGGTAGTTGAAGTAGACCTCCACCATCGGCGCGTTGTCCCGGTACAGCCCCTCCCCGGCCAGTGCGGCCAGGACCTCGGCGAACCCGGCCCCGGGCACGAGGAGCGTGCGGAGCCGATCACCGGTGCGCCGCAGCACATCGGCGACCCGATCGCCGTCGGCCACCTCCGCCGGAAACGGCACGGGCACACCGAAGTAGCCGACGGCGTCGGCCGCGTCCGCGTGCATGCGGGTGTCGACCGGTACCGCGAGCGCGAACCTATCGACCCGCTGCCGCCGGGCCAGCGCGACGGTCAGCGCACCGAGGAACAGCGCGGCCGGGGTGATCCCGAGCTCGCGTGCCCGGTCGGCGACCCGGTCGTGCAGTCCCCGCGGCAGGTCCAGTGCCGAGGCGCCCGCGCCGTAGGTGCGCTCGGCCGGGCGGGGGCGGGCGAGGGTCAGGTCGAGCCGCCGAGCACCGGCGAAGGCGGCGCCCCAGCGCGTCACCGCGGTGTCGTCGCGTCGGCTCGGTTGCGCGGCGAGCAGCTGGTGCAGGTCCCGGTTGGTGACGGCGTCGTCGAGCGGGGCACCGGACAGGTCCGTCGCGAGTTCGCCCGCGACCAGCAGCATCGACTGCACATCGCTCATCCCGTGGTGCGCCCCGAAGACCAGCACCTGGCCCGCCGCACCGGCGTCGAGCAATTCGAAGCGCCACAGCGGACCGGTCGCCGGATCGAACGGCGGTGTCATCAGAGCGCGGAAATGCCGCTCCACGACACTGTCGTCGAGGCGGTCCAGCGTGCGCCACCCGACCGGTACCTCGGCGTCACGGAAGATGGCCAGTTCCCGGCCGTGAACCTCGCTGGGCCGGATGGTGGTGCGCAAGGCGGCATGTCGGCGGGCGAGCCGGGCCACGGCCGCGCTCAGCTGTGTCCGGGTGACCGGTACCGGCACCCGGACCGCGACGCCACCGGTCTGCGCGGCACTCGGGATGCCGAGCTGTTCGGTGCGCAGCAGCCGCATCATGTCCCGAGTCACCGGCAGCACCTCGACCTCGGGGACCTCGACCACCACGGCGGCGGTATCGTCGCCGGCCCGACGGCCGATCTCGTCAACGAGATAGCCCGCGAGGTCGGTGAGGCTCTGCTCGGCGAGGATGGTGCCCAGCGGCACCGCGATCCCGGTGTGCTCACGCACCTTGTTCCGCAGTTCCACCGCCATCAGCGAATCCAGGCCGAGACCGTGCAGCGACATCCCGGCGTCGACCGTCTCGGTGCCGCCGTGTCCGAGCACGTCGCCCGTCCACCCGGCCAGCGCGGCCAGGGCGGTGGCGACCGCGTCGGCGCGGGGCGCGGTGCGCAGCTCGTCGGCGAAGCGCGAACTCACCCCGGCGTCGACCGCCGCGCGATCGGCCACCGCGCGCCGAGGCGCCCGCCGCACCAGCCCGTGCAGCAATGGTGGCACCGCCGGTGAGCGGCGCAGGACCGCGGTGTCCAGGAGCAGCGGCACCAGCAGCGGATCATCCTGTGCGAGAGCGGCATCGAAGCACGCCATGCCGTCGGGGACGGCGAACGCGCGGACGCCGGCGCGGGCGATGCGGGCGATGTCGGCGCGGGCCAGATGGTCGTGCATGTCGACTTCCCAGGCGCCCCAGGCCAGGGCCTGCGCGGGCAGGCCCAACGCTCGGCGACGCAGCGCGAGCGCGTCGAGATAGGCGTTCGCGGCCGCGTAGTCGGCCTGGCCGGGCGTACCGAACAGGCCACCCGCGGCGGAGAACAGGACGAACATCGACAGCGGGCGATCGGCGGTGAGTTCGTGCAGGTGATGCGCCGCATCGACTTTCGGGCGCAGCACCGCGGTCAGCTGTGCCGGGGTGAGCGAGCCGATGGTGGCGTCGTCGAGGACACACGCCGCGTGCACGACACCGGCCAGCGGCAGCCCGTCGAGCAGATCGGCCAGCGCGGATCGGTCGGTGATGTCGCAGGCGGCGAACCGCACCCGCACACCCCGCTGTTCGAGGTC
Source organism: Nocardia sp. NPDC050718 (assembly GCF_040654235.1). NCBI lineage: Bacteria > Bacillati > Actinomycetota > Actinomycetes > Mycobacteriales > Nocardiaceae > Nocardia > Nocardia sp. NPDC050718. The sequence continues at coordinate 175,990 of NZ_JBFAHQ010000009.1, forward strand.
GTCGCGCAGGTCCGCGCCGCCGGGGCCATCGATGCCGCGGCGGCTGACCAGGACCAGATCGCGCGCGCCGTAGGCGTCGGCCAGGTGGCGCGCGAGTGCCGAGCCGAGGCGTCCCGGCGCACCGGTGATCAGCACCGCGCCGTCGCCCAGGGTGATCCGGGGCGACGGCGTGGCCCCGGCGGGTTCCGGCAACCGAGTCAGCCTCGGCACGAACGCGCGACCGTCACGGACGACGAACTGCTGTTCGCCGCCGGCGAGCAGCGCCGGGTAGTCGATCTCCGGGTCGGCCGAGTCGACCAGGACGATCCGCCCGGGGTTCTCCGACTGCGCCGAGCGGACCAGACCCCAGACCACCGCACCGGCCGGATCCGGGCTGATCGGGGAACCAGGGGCTGCCGAAGTATCGGGGTTGCTCCCGAGCGGGTTCTCGACTACAGCGTTGCGGGTGCGAACCACGAGAGTGGACCGCTCGAATCGACGGTCGCCGAGGAACGTCTGGAGCTCGGCCAGGACTCCCTGGGCAACGGTGTGGACCTCGTCGATCGACTGCCCCTCGGGGACGGCAAGCACGACGGTGTCGCCGACCCCGGGCCATTCGACCACAGCCGACCCGCCCGTCGCCGTGGGCAGCGCGAACGGTGTCCATGTCAGGCGGAACAGCCGGCGCACGGCCGCCGCCGGTGACGCACCCTGCCACTGGGTGACATCGATCGGACGCGACAGCAGTGACCCCACCGACACGACCGGACGGCCGGACCGATCCGTCGCGGACACGGTGACGGTGTCGGGCCCCGACCGGCTCAGCCGCACGCGCAGCGCGGTCGCGCCGGTCGCCGACAGCACCACATCGGACCAGACGAAGGGCAGCAGCGCGTGCTCGCCGTCGCCCGCGAACAGCGCGGTGGCGTGCAGGGCGGCGTCGAGCAAAGCAGGGTGGATACCGAATCCGGCCGCGTCCTCGTGCGCCTGCTCGGGCAGTTCGACCTCGACGAACAGGTCGTCGTCGCGTCGCCACGCCGCACGCACCGCCCGGAACACCGGACCGTACCGATGACCTCGATCGAACAGTCGATCGTAGAGCTCGCCGATATCGACCGGCTCCGCACCGGTCGGTGGCCACACGGCCGAATCCGTCTGCGCCGGTGCGACTCCCGGGTCCTCGCCGAGCTGCCCGTCGGCGTGCAGCGTCCACTGCGCGTCCGGATCGTGCTCGTCGCGCGCATACACGCGCACCGTCCGCCGCTGCTCGGCATCCGCGCCGCCGACGACCACCTGGAGCTGTATCGCGGCACGCTCGGGCACCAGCAGTGGCGCGCGCAGCACCAGTTCGCGGACGACCGGGCAGTCCACCTCGTCCCCGGCGCGCACCGCCCACTCGACCAGCGCGGCACCGGGGACCAGCACCGCGGCGGGTCCCGCATGGTCGGCGACCCACGGGTGCAGCGCGCGGGACAGCCGCCCGGTCAGCGTGACGCCACCCGAATCCGGCTGCGCGACAACGGCACCGAGGACCGGGTGGGCGATGTCGTCGAGACCGATCGCGCCCGTGTCACGGTGACCGCTGTCGGTCCAGAACCGCCGCTCGTCGAAGGCGTAGGTGGGCAGGTCGATCCGGCCCGGACCGGGAGCGAGGCGGCTCCAGTCGAGGTCGTGTCCGGCGGCGTACAGCGCCGCCTGAGACCGCGCCAGCGCCGTTGGCCCGTCCTGATCTCGCACCAGCGACCCGACGGCGATCACGTCCCGCCCGAGTTCCTCCGCGACGGTCCGCACGGCGGCGGTCAACGACGGATGCGCGCCCAGCTCCACGAAGTAGCGGACACCGTCGCCGATCATCCGCTCGACGGTGGCGGCGAAGCGCACCGTCTCGCGCGCGTTCCGGTACCAGTAGTCCGGTCCCGTCGGCGCGAGCGTCATCGGCTCGCCGGTCACCGTCGAATACCACGGGATGGTGGGCACGTTCGCGGACAGGTCGGCCAGCTGCGCGGTCAGGTCGTCGCGGATGTCCTCGATGATCCGGCAGTGCCCGGCGAGGCCCGGCCCCGACGCACCGAGCCGGGTGTAGACGCCCGCATCGTCGAGTTCGGCGAGCAGCGCGGTGACGGCACCCTGCTCGCCGGCCACGATGGTCGATCGCCGGATATTCACCGCGGCGATCGAGATCCGGCCGTCGTAGGCGAGCAGCCGCGCGGCCACCTCGGCCTCGGGCAACCCGATCATCGCCATCGCCGCCGGGTCGTCGATGGCCTGCATCAGGCGGCTGCGGGTGACGACGATCCAGGCGGCATCGTCGAGGTGGAGCGCACCCGCGCAGTACGCGGCGGCGATCTCGCCCTGGCTGTGCCCGAGCACCGCGTCCGGGGCCACCCCCGCCGCCCGCCAGGTGGCGGCCAAGGCGGCCATGGTCGCGAACAGCACCGGCTGCACGACCGGGAAATCGACCAGATCGGCGGTGGTCAGCGTGGCCAGCCGGGCGGTCAGCGACCAGCCGAGATATGTACCGAATGCCTTGTCGCACAGCTCGAACTCGGCACGAAACGCCGCCGATTCGTCGAGTAGGTCCCGCGCCATGCCGACCCACTGCATGCCCTGCCCCGGGAAGACGAAGGCGGTCTTCGCGGTGGTCAGCACCGGACCGTCGCCCACCACGACATTCGCCGCGGTCCGGCCGTCGACCAGGTCGCGCAGCGCGCCGATCATCTCGTCCCGATCGGCGGCGACCAGCACGGCGCGGCGCTCGAACTGACTGCGTTCGGTGCTCAGCGCCCGCGACACCGACCACGGCTCGGCGCCGGGATCGGCGAGCACGAGGTCGAGCAGCCGCTCGGCCTGCCCGTGCAGCGATCGTTCGCTCCGCGCCGAGATCGGCAGCAGCGCGACCGCGGTCTCCGGGCAGGACACGACCGGAACGGGGCTCGGCGCGGGTTCCTCGAGGATCAAGTGCGCGTTCGTGCCGCTAAGCCCGAACGCGCTCACCCCGGCCCGGCGCGGCCGGTCGCCGCGTCGCCACGGGGAGGTCTGCCCGTGGACCGCGACCCCGCTGCGCTCCCAATCGACATGGGGCGAGGCGACATTCACGTTGAGAGTGGCCGGAATGCGCTCGTGTTCGAGTGCGAGCACCAGCTTGATGACACTCGCCACACCCGCCGCCGCCTGGGTGTGGCCCAGGTTCGACTTGAGCGAGCCGATCCCCAGCGGCCGCCCCGGATCCCGGCCCGGCCCGTACACCCGGGCCAGCGCCCGCGCCTCGATCGGGTCGCCCAGGGCGGTGCCCGTGCCGTGCGCTTCCACGTAGTCGATGTCGTGCGGAGTCAGCCCCGACACCCGCAGCGCCGAGCGCAGAACCTGTTCCTGCGCGGCGCCATTGGGCGCGCTCAGGCCCTGGCTGCGGCCGTCCTGATTGACCGCGGACCCGCGCACGACCGCGAGCACCCGGTCACCGTCGCGGCGGGCGTCGCCCAGCCGCTTGAGCAGCACCATGCCCGCGCCTTCGGCCCACACCGTCCCATCCGCGTCGGCGGAGAACGGGGCGCACCGGCCGGTCGGAGACAGCACTCCCAACCGGCACAGCTCGATATGAGCGACCGGCGACATGAGCAGAGTGGCGCCACCCGCCAGCGCGAGATCGCACTCCCCCGCCCGCAGCGCCTGCATCGCCAGGTGCATCGCCACGATCGAGGAGGAGCACGCGGTATCCAGGGTGACAGCCGGGCCGTGCAGGCCCAGCGTGTAGGAGATCCGGCCCGAGGCGACGCTCGGCGAAAGGCCCGTTCCCACTTGCCCGTTCAGCTGTTCGGGCGCCGGGTCGGCAAGATACCCGGTGCTGTACACGCCCAGGTAGACGCCGGTGGCGCTGCCGTGCAGGGTCCGGGGATCACGTCCCGAGCGCTCGATCGCTTCCCAGGCCAGGTGCAGCATCATCCGCTGCTGGGGGTCCATGACCGCCGCTTCGCGGGGGCCGATGCCGAAGAACGCGGCGTCGAAACGGTCGATCCCGTCGACGTATCCGCCGCGGAACGTATAGGCGGTGCCGGTCGCGGTCGTGTCCGGGTTGTACAGGCCGTCGATGTCCCAGCGGCCCGGCGGCACCTCACCCAGCCCGTCGGCCTCGCCGTCCAGCAGCCGCCACAGCGCCTCGGGGGAATCGGCGGCGCCGGGGAACCGGCACGCCATGGCGATGATCGCGATGCCGTCGTCGTCGGTGTCCTCGGTCGCTACCGCGTCGACGACCGGAGCCTGCGCCGCCACGTCCTCGGCCGGTGCGGCCAGGACGGTCGCGACACCGTCGATCGTGGGGTGGTCGAAGAAGAGATTCGTGTCGATGAAGCGGCCCGCAAAGTCGGACAGGTCGACGACTAGTTCCACCAGATCCGCTGAGCCCAAGCCGAATTCGACCAGCGGGCGATGCACGTCGACCCGTTCGGGATCCAGCAGGGCCTGACGGGCGATCGCAGTCACCAGCCAGTCCCGCACCGTCTCCGCCGACAGGACCGACGCGGGCTCGTCGACCACAGGTGCCGCGTCGAGGTCCGCCTCGAACTCGGCGATCTCGTCCTCCGGCGAGCGCACGGGACCGGCCAGCAGGGTCAGCAGTTCCCCGGACAGGTAGGCCGCCCGGCACGCCGAGCGCTGGATCTTTCCGCTGCTGGTCTTGAAGATCGTGCCCGGCCGGATCAGCAGGACCGCGGCCAGGGTCAGGCCGTGCTCGGTCGCCACCGCGGCCCGCACAGCACCTTCGATCGCCGACAATTCGGCGGGGTCGGTCCCGCGGACCTCCGCGACGACGACCGGCTGCTCCCCGTCCAGATCGACGGAGAACGCCGCCACACACCCTGCCCGGACCCCGCTGTGAGCCGCCTCGACGGTGACCTCGATGTCCTGCGGATAGTGATTGCGCCCGTCCACGATCACCAGATCCTTGCGCCTGCCGGTGACGAAAAGTTCACCACCGGAGAGGAATCCGAGATCACCGGTGCGCAGGAACGTCGCGTCGTGCCCGGGTAGCTCGGCGCCGAAGACCTCGGCGGTGGCCGCATCGTCGCGGAAGTAACCCGCCGCGACGCTGTCACCGGCCACCCAGATCTCGCCCTCCTCCCCCTCCGCGCGCTCGGTCCCGCTGTCCGGATCGACGATCGACAGCGAGATCCCCGGCACCGCGCGACCGACGCCGACGAGTTCGCCACCGCGCGTGGGACTTTCCGCGGCGGGCATGATCGTCGGCGCGGCGGTCGTGGACGGGGCGGTGACGATCAGCGTGGCCTCGGCCAGGCCGTAGACCGGCTGCTGGGCCGTCGCGCGGAACCCGGCACGAGCGAAGGTGTCGCTGAAGCGGCGCACCGTGCCCGCCCGCACGGGCTCGGCGCCGTTGAATGCGCACCGCCACGAACTCAGGTCCAGCTCGTCGAGTTGCTCGGGCGCGATCCGGCGCAGACACAGTTCGTAGGCGAAATTGGGTCCACCGCTGGTGTGCGCGCGATAGGTGGAGATGGCGCGCAGCCACCGTTCCGGGCGCTGCAGGAAGTGCAACGGCGACATCAGCACCGAGTGCGCGCCGCGATACACCGTGTGCAGCAGCGGCGCGATGAGTCCCATGTCGTGGTACATCGGCAGCCAGCTGGCGAACAGCGCGCCGTCGTGGTCAGCGATCCGGTCGTGGCCAAGGCCCGCGGTCAGCGCCGCCTGGTTGTGCAGCAGATTGGCGTGGGTGAGGACCACGCCGCGCGGCGCGCTGGTCGAGCCGGAGGTGTACTGCAGGAACGCCACCGAGTCCGGTCGCAGCTCCGGTTCGCGCCAGCGCAGGGCCGCCGCGCTGGGCAGGTCGTCGGTCGACAGCCACGGCACCCCGGCCAATTCCGGGATCTCGGCTCCCAGCGCCGCCGCTTCGGCGAGGATCCGGCGCGGCGCCAGCACGATGTCGACCTCGGCGTGGGCCACCATCCGCCGCAACCGCCGCAGTGACCGGTTCTCCCACTCCGGCAGCGGCGCGGGCACCGCGACCACCCCGGCGACCAGACACCCGACGAACGCCTCGGCGAACTCGGGACCGGCCGGATACAGCAACAGCGCCCGCCGGGGCGCGGAATCCTGGAGCACGGCGCCGATCGCGCGGGCCCGCCGCCCCAGTTCGGCATAGGACAATTCGTGCACGACACCATCGACGTCACCATTGTCCAAGAACCGATACACCACCTCGGCCGGCCGATTCTCGACCTGGGCGAACAATGTTTCGACGAAAGTGTTGAGCACGAACTACTTCCTCTGACCGTGGAACCCACTGACTGCGCCCACAATAGCGGCCACACGAGCGCTCAGCGGGCGTCGTGAACCATCGACCGCGTCATGGTGAGCCCCGATAATTGGGGGCATCGAATTTTCGACACCGCTTGGCACAACGGCATTTTCGCGATGAGGATGGCGGGGTGTCACAGACCTCCACCTCGCTGCGCGACCTGCCCCGACTACCCCTGCGCCGACTCGGCGAGCTGGGCGGATTGCTGCGCCCCGGCACGCACAGTTCCCCGCTGCGGGAATTCGGCGAGCGATTCGTCGTCGATCCCCCCGGATTTCCCACGATGCTGGTCACCCACGAACCCGGTGATGTGCGCGCACTGTTCGCCAATCACGACGACTTCTCCATCGGCCAGGTCCTGAGCCGGTTCTCGAGTCACGACGTGATGTTCGGCAAGCAGACGATGATCTTCCTCGACGGTGAAGAGCACCGGCGCGAACGCAAGCATTTCGCGCCGCCGTTCCAAACCGCCGCACTGCGTTCCTACGAGGACCTGATGGTCGACGTGGTCGAGCGCGAACTGCCGAACTGGCCGGTGGGTGAGTCCTTCGAATTCCTGACCGCGGGCTACGACCTCGCCATCGGCGTGTTGCTCGGTGTCGTCTTCGGCGAGGTCGCGCCCGAGCGTCGCGACCGCCTGCGGAACGCGGTCGCCGCGTGGTTCGGCGAGATCGAGAGCCGCGGCTTCCTCGCCGTCACCCTGATCACCCCGTTCATCGGCGGCCTGACCATCCCCTACCCGCCGCTGCGCCGCGCCCAGCGCGAGGTCGACGCCGTCATCGTCGAGGAGATCACCGCCCGCCGCGCCGCGCCCGAGGAGGCGAGCGGCCGCCGTGACGTGCTGTCGCGCTACATCGGCACCGACCTCGACCAGCACGACGACCCCGCCCTGGCCCGCAATATGCGCGGCATCCTGCTCGGCGCCTACGAGACCACCGCCATCACCCTCGGCTGGATCGCCGCCATGCTGGCCGCCCATCCGGCCGCCATGGCCGAGGTCGACGCCGCCGTCGACACCGGCGACAGCGCGCGCCTGGACGACTATCTCGACGCGGTGGTCGCCGAAGTCATGCGGCTGCGCCCGGTCTCGCCGTTCACCGGCCGACGGGCGTTGCGCGACACCGAGATCAACGGCATCACCATCCCGAAGGGCGCGATCGTCATCGTGCCGATCCTGCTGATCCACGAATCCGAGCACCACTACCCCGACCCGATGACCTTCCGTCCCGAGCGGTTCCTCGACCACCGCCCGAGCACCAACACCTGGCTCACCTTCGGCGCGGGTGCGCACCGCTGCCTCGGCGCGCAGTTCGCCCTGGCCGAGGCGCGGATCCTGTTCCGCACGGTGCTCGAGCATCGCCGCATCGCGCCGATCGACGGCCCGATCGAGCCGCCGCGGCGCTATCACACCGGCTTGAGTCCCGCCGCGAACGCGCGGATCACCCTGCTCCCCCGCTGACGGCGGCGACGGCCCACCACACTAGTGTTGCCGAAAGTGTGCTGGCCGTCCGTCGGCGGCGGCGATCTCCGATGAAGGGACAGTTGTGAACCGCACCCTGCTCGTCACTTCCGTGCTCGCTCTCGCGCTTCTCGGAACCGGTTGCTCGCGCGCCGCCGACCCGGTGCCGCCCACCCCGACGACGCCGCCGCCCGCCACCCCCACCGACTCCACCACCCCCGTTCCGATCCCGTCCGGCACCCACCGCAGAGAAGGCGACTCCTACGACCCGACCGACCCGAACAGCGTCTGCTTCGGCGCCAAGCCCGAACTCCCCCGCCCGTACGCGGGCTGTCCGGGCTACGACCCGAGTCAGCCGCACGGATAGTGGACCGGGCGGCTCCGTAGGATCGTGCGGTGTCATCAGCTCCGCAGTTCCGGTTTCGACGTTCCCGCTTCACTCCCGCGCAGGACGTGCCGAAACCGGCGGTGCCGACGGCGCGGGCGATCGTCGATTGCGGCGTCTACGTGGACGGGCAGCGCCTGCCCGGCCGATTCACCCCGACCGCGACGCTGGCGGAGGTGCGGCGCCGATGCGAGGGGTTCGTCTGGGTGGGATTGTTCGAGCCCGATGCCCGGCAGATGGGTGAGATCGCGCGGACGTTCGGCCTGCACTCGCTGGCGGTCGAGGACGCCGTGAAGGGCAACCAGCGGCCGAAGCTGGAGCGCTACGACGACACTCTGGTCACGGTGATGCGCACGGTCGCCTATGTCGAGCACGACATGGCGACGGTGAGCGAGATCGTCCAGACCGGCGAGATCATGGTGTTCACCGCGCCCGATTTCGTGGTCGCGGTCCGGCATGGAGAGCATTCCGGGCTCGCCGAGGTCCGGCACCGGTTGGAAGCGGATCCGCAGCGTCTGGCGCGGGGGTCGGGTGCGGTGCTGCACGCGATCACCGATCACGTCGTCGATTCCTATGTCGAGGTCGCCGGATCGGTGGAATACGACGTCGAGCAGATCGAAGAGGAACTGTTCACCCCGCGCAGCCGCCTGCCGATCGAATCGATCTACCAGCTCAAGCGCGAGATCGTGGAGCTGCGGCGAGCGGTGAGCCCGTTGGCCCAGCCGTTGCAGCTGCTGACCCGCCCCGAGATACCGCTGCCCAAGGAGATCCGCCGCTACCTGCGCGATGTGGCCGACCATCACACCGGTGTGGCCGAGCGGATCAACGACCTCGACGAGTCGCTGACCGCGCTGGTGGGCGCGGCGGTGGCCAAGATCGCGATCCAGCAGAGCGCCGACATGCGCCGGATCTCGGCGTTCGTGGCGATCCTGGCGGTGCCGACGATGATCGCGGGCATCTACGGGATGAATTTCGACTACATGCCGGAACTGAAGCAGACCTGGGGTTATCCGGTGGTGCTGGCGACGATGGTGGTCATCTGTCTGGCGCTGGTGGTGGTGTTCCGCCGGATCAGGTGGCTCTGAGTCTCGGCCGATCGCGTGTCAGTGGTGGTGTCAGGTGTGCGTCAGGGCGGTATCAGGACGCCCCGGCACAGTGTGTTCATCGAAGAAAACAACCGGCACCGACACCGTCGGCGCCACAACGGATCTCGAGGAGAACACCATGTCTGTCACCACCCTGACCGCCCAGGACGCCGGCACCCTGCGCACCGCCGCCTACGGCGCCGTCTCGCTGCTGGCGGCCGCGGGCGCGCCGCACAAGGCGATCTCGCACGGCTCGATCGCCCTCACGTCCGCGACCGGTCTGGTCGGGCACGTACTGGCCGCCAAGTCCAAAGATGTTCACCTGCACGGCAAGTCGGTCGCCGAGCTCGCCGACCAGGTGTTGCCGAGCCTCACCGCGGCCATGCGCCTGCTGGGCGAGCAGCACCCGGCCGAGGCGGGCAACTTCCGCGAGACCGTCCTGACCGCCACCGAATCCGCCGCCCAGTTCGCCCAGGGTGCGCCCAGCCCCGCCGTGACCGCGATGCTGCGCAAGATCACCGCGGCCCTCGACGCCGCCTGACGGGTTCGCCGCACAGCCGAAGCGCCCGCCGGACAGGTTCCCGGCGGGCGCTTCGTTCGTGTCAGGTCTTCGGCTGGGTGAGGTCGTAGAGCGTGACGCCGTCGATCTCGATGGCGTTGTAGTGCTCCGTCACCCAGGCGGTGATCCTGGATCCCGCGCTGGTGTTCGACGACCCCGGTCCACCGCCGGAGCCGCCGGCGATGAAGTAGTGGATGTCACCGTCGGCGACGTAGCGCTGGAACTGCTCCAGGGTCGGCGACGGGTCCCCGCCGCTGAAACCGCCGATGGCCATGACCTCGCCATCACTGGCGAGCTGATACCCACCCTGCGACATCGAGCCGACCGTCGCCGCGACCCATCGGTAGGAGTCGTGACCGGCGTCGAGCAAGGCCACCACCTCGTCGCTGACATCACCGCCGCCGAATCCGGGGATCGTCATCGTGGTGCCGGACCCGGGGGCTCGATCGGCGCCGGGCATCCCACCGTCGGCGCTCGGACCGTCGCCGGTAGCACCTGGGAATCCGCCGGGCCCACCCGTGCCCCGCTCGGTCTGCGGGCCCGCGGTCGGGATCGACCCGGTGTGCGCGGTGCCGATCGTGTCGACGGTGTAGGCCACGGGTCCGGCGACGCCGACGAACAGCGCGGCCAGTACCGTCACCACGGCGAGATTCGTGCGCTTCCCGGCCAGCAGCCCGGCCACCGCGAGCACCGCGGCGGCGGCGACTACCCATTTCAGCCACGGCACGAAATCCGTTGTGCGAGTGAGCAGAATCCACGCCGTGATCGCGGTCGCCGCGACGGTGGCGGCCAGGGTCAGCCGGATCCACCAGCGGTTCCGCCGCGGCCACAGCACGCCGAGCCCCGCGGCGACGGTCCCGGCCAGGGCCGGTGCCAGGGCGACGGTGTAGTACTCGTGGAAGATGCCGCTCATCAGACTGAACACCACACCGGTGACCACGCCCCACAGACCGAACAGCACGAGCACGGCCCGGCGCGGATCGCTGCGGCGCGCACGCCCGCACACCACGATGCCGGCGACCAGCAGGATCAGTGCCGCGGGGATCAGCCAGGCGATCTGCCCGCCGACCGCGTCATTGAACATTCTTCCGATCCCGTTCTGCGAGAACGGACTTCCCCCTCCGAAGCCGCCGGGCACGTCACCGGAGATGTCGGGCAGGTTCCCGCCACCGGATCCGCCGCCGGGGCCTTCACCGCCGCTGAGCCGGTCCAGCCCGTTGTAGCCGAGGGTGAGTTCGATGATCGAATTGTTCTCCGAGCCACCGAAATACGGTCGCTGATCGGCGGGCCAGAACTGGGCGATCAGAATCCACCAGCCCGCACCGGCGACCATCGCCGCCCCGGCCGCGAACAACTGCGCGATCCGCTTGCCCAGCGCGGGTGGCCCGAACAGCAGATAGGTCAGGGCGAGCGCGGGCAGGACCAGCACAACCTGCAACTGCTTGGCCAGGAACCCCAGACCGACGAACAACCCGCACCACACCAGCCAGCGCCACCGGCCGTCACTCAGCGCCCGGCTCATCGCCCACACCGCGGCCAGCATCAGCAGCACCAGCAGCGCGTCGGGGTTGTCGAACCGGAACATCAACGCCGCGACGGGGGTCACCGCCAGCAGCAGACCCGCCAGCAGTCCGGCATTCGCTCCGTAGTGCCGTCGCACGATCGCCCAGAGCAGGGCCACCGACGCGACACCGAGCAGCACCTGCGGCACCAGCATGCTCCAGCTGTTCATCCCGAACAGCCGCACCGACAGTTCCATCGGCCACAACGAGGCCGGGGTCTTGTCGACGGTGATGGCGTTGGACGCGTCGAGCGACCCGAAGAAGAACGCCTTCCACGACGTCGCCCCGGCCTCGACGGCAGCCGCGTAATAGGTATTGGCCCACCCGTTCGCCGACAGGTTCCACAGGTAAGCCCCGGCGGTCCCCACCAGCAGCAGGACCAGGCCGATCCACTGCACACGTCCATCGCGGCGAACCGTGACCGGCTCGCCGACTTCGGCACGGGTATCGAGGTGCCCGGAAGGCACGATGGCGGTAACTGACATAGCCACCACCTTGCCCCCGCCCGCTACAGCCCAGCTGGGTACCAGCTGGGAGCCCGCTGTGAACCGCGACGCCGACAACACCGTCGGTCATCGATCTCTCCCGAACTGGAGAAGAATAATTTGAACTCGCCGGTTCAGTCTAATATTCGCACTGAACATAGATACGCTGGTACATAAAACTGAACCGGCGAGGCAGTTTTACGGAGCGCATGGGATAGACTGCGGTGGTGACTTCAGCGACGACACCGGCCGGTCCGACCACTTCGCGCGGGCGGATCGACAAGCGCCAGGCGATCCTGGACGCGGCATTCGTCGTGTTCGCCCGGCGGGGGTACGCGCAGGCGGGCGTGCAGGAGATCGCCGAGGTGGCCGGGGTCGCCAAGCCGACCATCTACAACCACCTCAACGACAAGGAAACGCTGTTCCGGCACGCACTGGCCGCCGTGAGCGACGCCGTTCTGGCCGAGAACCTGGCAGTGGTCGAGCGGTTGCGCACCCCGGGCGAGGATCTGCGCGCCACCCTGGAAGACGTGGCCTACCGACTGATCCGGTCGTGTTGTTCGGAGCAGTCCCGATCCCTGCGCTGGCTCACCTACGGTCAGGTCGCCCAGTTCCCCGACCTGATCGATGTCGTGGTGAGCCGCACGTCCGATCAGCTCGGCGACGCGCTCGCCGATCGGCTGGCACGGCTGGCACTGGCGGGCCGACTGCGCGCGAGCGATCCGGCGACCGCCGCCGAGCAGTTCCTCGTCCTGATCACCGGCCCCATGGAGGGCCGGACCCGGCTGGGCACCCGCAAGGTCGCCACCGCCGAGATGCACGCCGTCGCCACGGCAGCCGTCGACACCTTCCTGCGCGCCTACGGCACCACGGAGAACCCTTGAGCCACCGCCCTTTCCGCTTCGGCCTGGTCACCGTCTCCCCCGCCGACGCGACAGCCTGCAGTCGACTACCCGCCGGGCTGGGAACACCGGCCTGAACTACACGCCGTGCGATGTGCGCTCGCCGGCAGAGAAAGGACCGACGTGACCGCTGTACACGACGATCTGCTCGCCACAATCGAGGCGGAGCGGGCGATCTTCCGCACGTTCAACAAATTCTTCCGGATCGCCGACACCCAGGAGAGCGAGCGGTTCAGCGAGTGCTTCACCCCGAACGCGCTGATCGAGTACCGGATCATGCCTGGCCCGCCGGTGCTGTTCCACGGCCGCGACGAGTTCACCACGCACATGAGCCGCGTGCCGAAGTCGCAGCGGTCCCTGGTGGCCCACGTGGTCGGGCAGGCCGGTATCGAATGGGACGGTGGCAAACCCCTGCTCACGGCCTATGTCACGGTCTGGCACTGGTTCTCGAGCACCCCGGCCACCGATGTCGGCAGGTCGGCCGACTGGACCGTCATCGGGCTGGTCCAGGACGAGTTCGAGCAGCACGAGGGCGAATGGCTGATCTCGCATCGCGACGTGCGCCATGTCGCGGGGCGGGTCGCCGCGGGACACGGACCGATCTGAAAGCCGGTCAACACCGCACGATCGGGCCGGGCTCGCAGTCGAGTTCGGCCGATCGTCGTATTCGACCGGTCGAGGTTCGCGCGCAGTTCCCGGCTCAGGACTCGCCGGCACCCACGGGCGATGGCACACCGAAGTCCGCGAGCAGGCGTGTCGTCTCGCCGAACAGCCGGGCCGCGGCGGCCGAGTCGAAGGCTGGCCCCCGCACATCGAGCGGCCTGCCCTGCACGATCGCGGTCAACGGGTCGGCAGGCGGATTGTTCAGCACGTCGAGGATGGGGCGGACCGCCTGTGCCACCGACTGCGCGCCCACCCGCATCGCCTGGACCCGCGCTGCCATCTCCAGGTCGTAGTCGCCGGACAGTCCGGTATCGACCACACCCGGGTGCAGGAGCACGTATCGCACCGGAGCAGGGGCACGGCGCGCGAACTCGATCCCCAGCAGGTCGTTGAGCTGGCCGCCCTGCGACAGCGCGCGCAGGCCGTGATAGCCCTGCGCGAAACCCAGGTCACCCCAGCGGATCTGGCCGGTGCCGCTGCCGGGGCCCGCCACATTGAGGATCAGCGGCCGTGGTGCGGCCGCGAGCAGGTCGAGCATCTCGTAGCCGAGCACGAAGCGGTCCCCGCCACCGAGCGCCTCGGCCGCCGCCAGGAACTCGGCGCCCCGCATCGGGTTCCGCCCGATGACCACGACGGTGTCGCCTTTGGCCAGGCGGTCGAGAGCGGCCGCCCGCCCGAGGCCGTCGGTCCCGCCGGCGACAACAATGTGCTTCATACATTGATGCTAACGGGACGGTTCATCGACATCATCCCGACCGTACAGTGAATTGGAACAGTGAGTTCAGTTCGAGGACCTGATCGCCTTCACGGCGATCGGTGCTCTGTCCACACTCGACGCCCCTCGCTTCGCTCCCAGAGTTCTCCCAGTGAGCGTCCAGGGTTTCTGGAGGTTCAGCGGAAACGATGGCCGTCGGCCGTCCGGCTGATCGAGACAGAGCGGGAGAATCATGTACAGGAAGCGCGTGGCGGTCGGTGCCGCGCTCAGCGTCGGTCATCTGCTCGTGCTGGTTCCGGCGACGGCCACGGTGCCCACGCACGAGAAGACCTATGACGCGCCGGGTGGGCTCGAATACACCGTGGGGCACGGTGATATCGCCGCTCGGCCGGTCGGGGCGCTCAACGGGATGCCGACGAATCGGGAGGCGTTTCTCGATATCACCGGGTACGGGCGGGTCACCGGGCCGGGGACGGGCACGATCGAGGCTGGGTATCTGGTGGCGTGCGCGGCCGATGTCGACGTCGAGGTGACGCTGAAAGGGAAGCTCGGCTTCGACGCGGGCGCCGACGCCACGCTCGACGTCGGCCTGACCTCCCTGGACCCGGGCATCGAGCTCGGCGCCGGGCCGAACGTCTCCGGTGGACTCGGCGTCGAACTGTCGGTCGCACCAGGCAAGATCGTCGAGATCCCGGTCGGCGAGCAGACCTTGCGTCCGGACGCGACCGGCTACGTCCACAGCCGCGACTTCCACCTGGTCGTCACCAATTGCGCTGGGCCACTGACTGTCCGGCCCTACACCAGTATCACCACCCACTCTCTCGACGTGACCGGCACCGGCGCGGTCTTCGCCGACCCGATCACCCTCTGACCGGCACGTCCGCGTACCTCCGATTCCTCAGGCGACCGTGTCGGTGACCCGGAACGGCGCGAGCACGGTGGTGACCAGGTTCAACGCCACGCGCACCGCATGGTCGGCATCGCCGTCGGCCAGCCCGAGCAGCGGGTCCAATCCTTGGACGTGCGGCGCCAGCGCCAGATGCGGGAGCATCAGCAGGAGCAGGGCCAGCAGGGCGTCGAGGTCGGCGTCGCGGCGGAGCACACCGGTGTCGACCGCGCGTTCGAGCAGGGGCCGCAGCACCGCGAGGTAATGCTTGTTGACAGCCTCCCGGACCGCCGTGCGGGCGACCGGATCGGGCTCGAGATTGGCCGCGGCGGTCATCGCGCGTTCGAGCGGGTGGTCGTAGAAGTACCACACCCAGGTCGTCACCAGACTCTCGAACGCGCCGACGAAGTCGGTGTCCCACGGCAGTTCCGCCGCGGCCGCATCGATGGTCGCGTGGATCCGTTCGCTGGACTGTTCGGCCAGGTAGACATACATATCCGCCTTGTCGGCGAAGTACTGGAACAGGCTGCCCTTGGCGACGCCTGCCTCCCGGCAGATCGTGTTGAGACTGCCGCCGCTGAACCCCCGCGCGGCGAACTCGGCCTCGGCGGCGGCCACCACGGCGGCGCGGCGGGCGGGCGCGAGCCGGTCCCATGTCCCTGTCGGCATCACTGCTCTCCTCTGCCCGCGGGCCCTTGACGGTGTGACCCCTTCGATCGTACAGTGACCAGTGGTCATATGACCACTGGTCACAAAGGAGTGTGCATCATGTTCGACCCCTCCAAGGGCGCCCGAGTGTGCGTGATCGGCGCGGGTTCGGCCGGCATCGCGGCGGTGAAGGTGCTGGCCGAACGCGGCCTGGACGTGGATTGTTACGAGCTGTCCGACCGGGTCGGCGGCAACTGGGTGTGGGGCAACAGCAACGGGGTCTCGGCCGCGTACAAGTCGCTGCACATCAACACCTCGCGGCAGCGGATGGAATTCAGCGACTTCCCGATGCCCGCGCACCTGCCCGACTTCGCGCGCCACGATCAGATCGCGCAGTACTTCGCCGACTACGTCACGCACTTCCGGTTCAGCGACCGCATCCGGTTCCGCACCGGCGTCACCCATGTCGCCCCGCGCAACGACGGCACCTTCGACGTGACCCTGTCCACCGGCGAGATCGTCTGCTACGACGCGGTTCTCGTCGCCAACGGCCACCACTGGGATCCGCGCCTGCCCGAGCCGATGTTCCCCGGCGCGAGCGAATTCCGCGGGGAGATCATGCACTCCCACGCCTACACCGACGAAGCCCAGCTGACCGGCAAGCGCGTCGTCGTGCTCGGCATGGGCAATTCGGCGATGGACATCGCCGTCGACGCCTCGTATCACGCCGCGCAGACCTATCTTTCGGCCCGCAGCGGCGTCCACGTCATCCCGAAGTACGTGTGGGGGCGTCCCTACGACCGGATCGGCGGGGCGGAATGGATCCCCTCGTTCCTGCGCTGGCCGCTGGCCCGGCGGCTGATGGCCGCGGCAACCGGCCCGATGTCCCGCTACGGCCTGCCGGAGCCGGACCACAAATTCGCCCAGGCGCATCCGACCATGTCCAGCCGCATCCTGGACCGGCTCGCGCACGGCGCGATCACCCCGGTGCCCACCATCGACCGGTTCGACGGCGACGAGATCGTCTTCGCCGACGGCCGCCGCGTCGCCGCCGACCTGGTGGTGTTCTGCACCGGCTACAAGATCAGCTTCCCGTTCTTCGACGCCGGATTCCTCGACCCCTCCGGCGACAACCGAATCGGCCTGTACCGCAGGCTCTTCCATCCGGACGTCCCCGGCCTGTACTTCATCGGCCTGGTGCAGCCGCTGGGCGCGATCATGCCGATCGCCGAACGCCAGGCGCACCTGGTGGCCGACCACCTGCACGGCGTCTACCACCTGCCCGACCGCCGGGCGATGGATCGGGAGATCACCGCGCATCGGCGGGGGCTGGAACGTCGCTACGTGGCGTCGAAGCGGCACACCATCCAGGTCGACTTCGACGACTACATGCGCGATCTGCGCCTGGAGCGGCAGCGCGGAGCCGCTCGCCCCGCCGGATTGTCGGGCGCCGACTACCCGACCGCGTCCGTGCCCGCACGCCGCGAGCGCGAGCTCGAGGTGGCGGCGCGATGAGCATCGAACAGCTGCGTTTCCCGTCCGTCGGCGGCGAATACTGCGCCGCGACGCTGTATCTGCCCGAGGGCGAGCGCCCGCCGGTGATCGTGATGGCGCACGGCCTCGGCGCGATCCGGGCCATGGGACTGGCCGCCTACGCCGAACGATTCACGGCCGCGGGCTACGCGTGCCTGGTGTTCGACTACCGGTACTTCGGTGACAGCGAGGGCACGCCGCGGCACCTGCTCTCGACCACCGAACAGCGGGCCGATTGGGCCGCCGCCCTCACTTTCGCGCGGCAGCTCCCCCAGGTGGACGGCGACCGCGTCGTGGCCTGGGGCACGTCCTTCGGCGGGGGTCATGTCATCTACACCGCCGCGCAGCGTCCCGCGGGCCTCGTGGCCGCGATCGCGCAGTGCCCGTTCACCGACGGCGTAGCCTCCACCCTGGCGGTCCATCCGGTCAGCTCGGTGAAGGCGACCGTCGCCTGGCTGCGCGATGTCGTCGGCACCCGCGCCGGCCGCGCGCCCCACATGATCGCCACCGCCGGGCCCGTCCGCGGCACGGCGCTGATGACCGCCCCCGACGCCGAATCGGGCTATCTGGCGCTCGTCCCGCCCGGCGCGGACTTCCGCAACGAGGTCGCCGCCCGGGTGGTGCTGGACATCCTCACCGACCGGCCCGGACGCCTCACCGCCGACATCCGGGTCCCCATCCTGTTCGCGGTGTGCGAGACGGACTCGGTCGCCCCGGCCGGGCCGACGCTGCGCTACGCCGCGCGCGCACCGTTCGGCGAGACCCGCCGCTATCCCGACGGGCACTTCGACATCTACCGTGGTGACGCCTTCGAACGCGTCGTCACCGATCAGCTCGACTTCCTGCGGCGGCAGGTGCCGACCGCCCGCCTCGACGAAGGAGAATCGATTCCATGACCGGACGCATCGTCCTGCTCGGCGCCACCGGCTACACCGGCGACCTGGTACTCGGCGCACTGCGGCGCCGCGGTGCGCGACCCGTGCTCGCGGGCCGCGACCGGACCGCGCTGCACGCACTCGCCGAGCGGTCCGGTGGTCTCGACCTGGCCGTCGCCGACGTCACCGACGCCGGGAGCGTCGCGGCGCTGGTCGGGCAGGGCGATGTCCTCGTCACCACGGTCGGCCCGTTCGAACGGTTCGGCCACACCGTGGCCCGTGCGGCCGCCGAGGCCGGTGCCCACTACATCGATTCCACCGGTGAGGTCGGTTTCGTACGCGACCTGCACCGCGACCTCGACGACCGGGCCCGGCGGACCGGGTCGGTGATGCTCCCCGCCTTCGGCTACGACTACGTCCCCGGGATCCTCGCCGGGTCACTCGCCGCCGCGGGCCACCCGAGCCCGGTGCGTTCGCTCGACATCGGCTACTTCGCCACCGGACCGCTGTGGCGGGGCCTGAGCCAGGGCACCCGGACCACCATGCGCGACGGCTTGTCGCTGCCGACCGCCCGCTGGCGGGACGCGCGACTGGTCGAGGAACGCAGCGCCTCGACCACCCGGGCCTTCACCGTCCGCGGGCAGCGCAAACGCGCCTTCCTGGTCTCGGGCACCGAGGTACTCCACCTGCCCGCGGCGTTCCCGTCGCTGGAGAACGTCACCGTCTACAACGGCTGGTTCCCCGCACTGAGCCGCCCGGCGACGGTGCTGTCCGCGGCGACCGCGGCCGCCCTGCGCGTGCCCGGCGGGCGCGCCCTGGTCGATACGCTGACCCGCCCGGTCATCGGCCCGTCCGGTGGGCCCGACGCCACCGAACGCGCCCGCACCAGAACGCATGTCGTCGCGGTCGCGTCGTCGGCAGCGGGCCCGGCGACGGAGGTCCATGTCGAAGGTCCGAGCATCTACGACCTCACCGGCGAGCTCATCGCCTGGGCCGCGACGCGCCTGGCCGAGGGGGCCTCGTCCACCGCGGGTGTGGTCGGACCCGTCGACGCCTTCGGACTGCGGGAACTGCGCGAGGGCTGTGCCGAGACCGGTCTCGTCGTGGTCTGAGCCGGGTGCGGGCACACTGAGGGGGATGAGATCCGAGGTGACCACCCGCCGCACGCGACCGCGCAACCGTCGCACGATCATCCTCGACGCCGCGTTCGACGCCTTCGCGCACGACGGATATCACGACACCTCGATGGCGATGGTCGCCGCCAGGGTGGGCATCTCCCCCGGTGCCCTCTACCGGCACTTCGACAGCAAGCAGCAACTCCTCGGTCAGTGCCTGCTCGCCGGATTGGACGACGCGCTGGCCCGGCTCGAGACCGCCTACCTACGGTCCCCCGATGACGACGCGGTGGTCGTCGAGCTGGTCCAGGTGGCGCTGGACCGCCGCGGTCTGCCCCGGCTGTGGCAGCTCGAATTCCGGCATCTGCATCCGACCGACCGGGTCGCGGTGCTTCTCCGCGCCGCCCGCCTGACGGAGTTCCTGCGCCGCACCGTGCGGACGCAACGACCGGAGCTGCGGCCCGCCGACGTGGAGCTGCTGAGCTGGGCGGCCTTCTCGGTCGCGGCGAGCCCCGCCTACCACCGGCTCGAGCTGCCCTCGCCGGTCGCGGCGCGGGTGCTCGTCGCGACCGCGCGCGTGGTCCTCGCGATCGACCTCCCGGCGAACGAAGCCCGCGCCGCGCATGTTCGCGCGCACTGGGCGGCCAGCGACCGCCCCGGACTCGACCGCACGGTGCGCCGCGAACGCATCCTCGCCGCGGCCGCGCATCTGTTCACCGACCACGGCTTCCCCGGGGTGAGCATCGACGACATCGGCGCGGCCGTCGGCATCACCGGCCCGGCCGTCTACCACTACTTCGACAGCAAGGCGCAATTGCTCGACGAGATCGTGCGCAGGCACGACGAGTGGGTTCATCTGCTGGTGTCCCACGCGCTGGCGCACGGCCGGGACCCCGGCGAGGCGCTGCGGACCCTCACCCGCAACTTCGCCCGCTTCGGCGTCGACGAACCGGATCTGCTCGCCATCACGGTCAGCCAGACCCGCCATCTGCCGTCGGCCGCCGAACGCCGGTACCGGCAGGTCCGCCAGGACGGCATCGGCCGCTGGGCCCGTCTGCTGCGGGCACTCCGTCCCGAGGTGGCCCCGCCCGTGGCGCGGATGCTCATCCGCGCGGTCACCACCGTGGTCATCGAAGCGGTCCGCAACCCACGACTGGCCGGACGGCCGGATCTGGTCGAGGCGCTGGTCGCGGTGGCCCAGCGGATCCAGGCCGTCCCGCTCGAGCCCGCACGACCCGGAAAGTGATTCACGCCACTCCCGGAGCGTTCATCGGTGGCCACCGACGGCCGGTTACCAGCCGCTGGACCGCACCGCCCCCGCGCACCTCGTTTTAGCCCCCGTTCACTTAGCGTTGCCCGCCGCGCCGCGGTGCCGCACAGTGGCCGCGGGAGCCGCACCGCCGCTCCCCCATTCCCCCTGGACGCGTCGCGTCCCCGGCCACCGAGAAGGCAACGTTCGTGAGTCATTACAAGAGCAACGTGCGAGACCTCGAGTTCAACCTGTTCGAGGTGTACGGACTCGAAACCGTCCTCGCGGCAGGCACTTTCGGTGATATGGACGCCGATACCGCGCGCTCGGTGCTCAGTGAGGCGGCCCGGCTCGCCGAGGGGCCGGTCGCGGCACCGTACGCCGAGGCCGACCGCACGCCCCCGACGTTCGACCCGGCCACGCACACGGTCTCGCTGCCGGACTCGTTCAAGCGCGCCGTCCGCGCCTGGTACGACGCGGAGTGGTGGCGCCTGGGCAAGTCCGAGGCGATCGGCGGCGTGCCGGCGCCCGCGATCCTGGAGTGGGCGGTCACCGAGTTCGTGCTCGGCGCCCAGCCCGCCGCGCACATGTACAGCATGGGTCCGGTGATGGCCGACATCCTCGACCGCGTCGGCAACGACCAGCAGCGCGCCTGGGCTCAGATCATCGTGGAGCGCGAGTGGGGCGCGACGATGGTGCTGACCGAGCCGGACGCCGGCTCCGACGTGGGCGCGGGCCGCACCAAGGCGATCGCGCAGGAGGACGGCTCCTGGCACATCGAGGGCGTCAAGCGCTTCATCACCTCCGCCGACTCCGACGACCTGTTCGGCAACATCGTGCACCTGGTCCTCGCCCGCCCGGAGGGCGCCGGTCCCGGCACCAAGGGCCTGTCGCTGTTCTTCGTGCCGAAGTTCCATTTCGATTCCGCCACCGGCGAACTCGGTGACCGCAACGGCGTGTTCGTCACCAATGTCGAGCACAAGATGGGCCTGAAGGCGTCGGCCACCTGCGAGCTCACCTTCGGCGGCCACGGCGTCCCGGCCAAGGGCTGGCTCGTCGGCGACGCGCACAACGGCATCGCGCAGATGTTCGAGGTCATCGAGAACGCGCGCATGATGGTCGGCACCAAGGCCATCGCCACCCTGTCGACCGGTTACCTGAACGCGCTGGAATACGCCAAGACCCGCGTCCAGGGCGCCGACCTGACCCGGATGGCCGACAAGACCGCGCCGCGTGTGACGATCCTGCACCACCCCGACGTGCGCCGCTCGCTGCTGCTGCAGAAGGCCTACGCCGAGGGCCTGCGGTCGGTGTACCTGTTCACCGCCGCGCACCAGGATCCCGCAGTGGCACAGCATGTTTCGGGTGCCGACAGCGAACTGGCCGCGCGGGTGAACGACCTGCTGCTCCCGATCGTCAAGGGTGTCGGCTCCGAGCGCGCCTACCAGTACCTGACCGACTCGCTGCAGACCTTCGGTGGCTCCGG
>NZ_JBFAHQ010000010.1:0-78148 GCF_040654235.1 Nocardia sp. NPDC050718
CCGATTTTTAATTTTGTTACCAAATATCATTTTTAAAAATTTACCAACCCCTCCCTTCCGCGCGCTTAAACACTCTTTTAACCCCGGCCACCCACGTCTGTGCTGTCGCGACCGTCAGCCGCGGTCGTTCTCCGCGAAGATCGGGCTGGCCGTCACGAAGGCCGCGAACTCCAGTTTCCGGATCTTCCATTCACCGTCGGACCTGGTGAACGCGAAGTCGTATCCGCCGGAAAGCAATTGGTGTGTGCCGTCGGCGGTCAGGCGGAAGTAGAAGACATCGGCACGCGCGGTCGCGGCGTCGCCGGCGATGTCCACCACCGGATTGGTGATGTGGTGATGGCACTGGGGCACCTGCTGCCACACCTTCTCCACCAGCCGCCGAATCCCCTCGATGCCGTGGCCCTCCCCGCGGGGCAGCAGATAGTCCGCGTCTGCCGACCAGATGGACAGGAAGGTCTCGAGTTCCTTCTTGTCGATGCCGTGGCAGTACTTCGCCATCAGCATCTTGATCTCCTCCAGATCGATGGCCCACTGGATCTTCGTCTCGAGGCTCTGCAGTCCATTGGTCATGTTTTCCACCCTTCACAGTGGCTGAGCTGATTGATCTTCCGGCGGTCAGCGGTCGAGCATCGTGACGACGGACTTCGTCTCGAGGTACTCCTCGAGCGCGTCGGGGCCGTTCTCCCGGCCCCAGCCGGATTGCTTGTAGCCGCCGACGGGCATCTGCACCCCGCCCGCGCGATGGACGTTGACACCGATGCGGCCCGCGCGCAGCCGACGGGCGACCCGGTGGGCCACCGCGATGTCGCGGGTCCAGACGCTGCCCGCGAGACCGTATTCGGTGTCGTTGGCCAGCGTGATCGCGTCGTCGAGATCGGTGAACGGCATCGCGCACAACACCGGTCCGAAGATCTCCTCGCGAACGATCTCCATCGCGGGCGTGACATCGGCGACCACGGTCGGCGGATAGTAGAAGCCGCGCTCCCCCAGTCGCTGTCCGCCGCTGACGATTCGAGCGCCCGCGTCGACGCCGCGATCAACGAAGCCGGCGACGCGATCGAGCTGCCGACGCGAGATGAGTGGCCCGAGGAGAGCATCGGGATCGGTGCCGTACCCGACCTTCATCGACCGGCCCTGCTCGGCGATCGCGTCGACCAGCTTCTCGTACACCGATTCGTGGGCGAACAGCCTGGTGCCCGAGGTGCAGATCTGCCCCGAGTTCCAGAAGATGCCGACCGCGATGCCCGCCGCGGCGGCATCGATGTCCGCTTCCGGCAGCACCACCACCGGCGACTTGCCGCCCAGTTCGAGGGAGACCCGCTTCAAGTTGCCGGTCGCCGCCGCGACGATCTTGCGCCCCACGGCGGTCGAGCCGGTGAAGCTGATCTTGTCGACGCCGGGGTGTTCGGCCAGCGCCGCGCCCGTGGGCCCGAAGCCCGTGACGATGTTCACCACGCCCGCCGGAACACCGGCCTCGAGCAGGATTCGCCCGAGCGCGAGCGCCGTGAGCGGTGCCTCCTCCGAAGGCTTGAGCACGCAGGCACACCCGGCGGCCAGGGCGGGCGCCAGCTTCATCGACATGGCGATCAGCGGCGCGTTCCACGGCACGATCATCGCCACGACGCCGACCGGTTCCCGGTAGGTCGCCCCGTGCATCCGGCGCTCGGCCGGGCCGAGATCCACTGTGCTGCCGTGGATCTTGTCGGCCAGCCCCGCGTAGTACCGGAACTGGTTGACCGCCTCGGCGACCATCAGCGCCGCCTGCGACACCGGCATGCCGACATCGCGGCTCTCCAGCCGCGCCAATTCCTCGGCGCGGCTCGCCATCAGATCGGCGACCCGCCAGAGCACGATGCCCCGCTGCGCCGACGACAGCCGCAGCCAGCGTTCCTCGTCGAAGGCACGGCGGGCGGCCCGCACCGCCGCGTCGACATCGGCGGCCGACGCGTCGGCGACGTGCCCGATCACCTCCTCCGTGCCCGGATCGACGACATCGAAACCGCGGCCGGAGGTGGCGGGAACCCAGTCACCGTCGATGAGCAGTTTCCCCACCACTACCGGATGATCAGCCATGGCGCTCAAGCGTGCTCGTGGATGTAGGGCACCGGGTGCGGGACCTCGATCCCGGGTCATTCGGCCGACGGCGGGGTGCCGAGGACCAGGCCGTAGGCACGGCGGCTGACATCGCCGGACAGATCGACGGTGATGCCCTTGTCCTGGGTGAACTCACCGAGCGCGTCCGGACCGAGTTCCCGGCCGGTGCCCGACTGCTTGTATCCACCGAACGGCAGATACTGGGAGATGTTGTGGAAGTCGTTGACCCACACCGAGCCTGCCTCGATTTGGCGGGCCACCTCCAGCGCACGCTGGTTGTCCCGGCTCCACACCGCCGCCGACAGGCCGTACTCGGTGTCGTTGGCGATGGCGATCGCCTCCTCGACGGTGTCGTACTTCAGCACCGACAGCACCGGGCCGAAGATCTCCTCGCGGGCGATCGTCATGTCGTTGGTGACACCGGTGAAAACAGTTGGCACAACCCAGAAACCCTTGTCGAAGCCTTCGCCGGTGGGCACGCCACCGCCGTGCACCAGGGTCGCGCCCTCGGCCTTGCCCTTCTCGATGTAGCCGAGAATCCGCTCGTGCTGGGTCTTGTTCATCACCGCGCCGATGTCGGTCGCCGGATCGAGCGGGCTGCCGATCCGCAGGGTCTTCAGCCGCTCGATCAGGCGGGCCACGAACTCGTCGTGAATCGAGGCGGGCAACAGCAGCCGCGTGCCCGATTCGCAGGCCTGACCCGCGTGCAGCAGGAAGGCGTAGATCGAACCATCCACGGCCGCATCCAGATCCGCGTCGTCGAGCACGATGTTCGGGCCCTTGCCACCGAGCTCGAGCACCACGCGCTTGACCGTGGCGGAGGCATCGGCCATCACCTGACGTCCGGTGGCCGTGGAGCCGGTGAACGACACCAGCCGCACATCGGGATGCTTGACCAGGTGACCGCCGATGGTCGGGCCGTCGCCCACCACGACGTTGTACGCGCCGTCGGGCAGGCCCGCGTCGCGCAGGATCGCGCCCAGTTCGAGCGCGAAGATCGGGGTCTTCTCGTCGGTCTTGAGCACGACCGTGTTGCCGGCGGCCAGGGCGGGAATGGACTTCCACACCGCGATCAACGCCGGGAAGTTCCACGGCACGATGCCCGCGCACACGCCCACCGGTTCCTTGCGGATGAAGCTCGCGGAGAGCACCTGACCGGTGACCGGGCCGGACCGCTCGAATTCGTAGGTCCGCGCCAGCTCCGCGTAGTGGCCCAGGTGCACGATCGGGAAGCCGACCCCGATGGCGCCCGCCACGCGCACGGGCATGCCGGTCTCCCGCGCGCTGAGCACGGCCAGCTCGTCCATCCGCGCGGCCAGGCTCGCGATCACGCGATCGATCACCGCCGCGCGCTCGCTCTGCGGGGTATTGCGCCACACGCCGGACTCGTGGACCCGCTTGGCCGCGGCGACGGCCGCGTCCACGTGGCCGGTGTCCGCGGTCGCCACGGTGACGACAACCTCTTCGGTCGCCGGGTTGATCACCGGAATGCTGGTCGCGGAATCGACCCATTCGCCGTCGATGAACATGCGGTAGTGGGGCGTACCGTCGCGATCCACGGCGGGAGTGACGGGAAGGGTGGCAGTCATTTTCACCTCTGCTGATTCGGGGTGCCGATATTCACGGCCTGAATAATTGCGAGAAAGAATGGTTCGGGCGAATTACGGAATGTGTCCGATTCGCACTCGACTGTCCACTTTTCTGGACACGGGATCGGTCGTGGGTCCGCTAGCTTCCCGGCACGTAGAAGAAGCGATGGTCGGCCGAACTCTTCACGGGCCCGACAGAATATCGGTCACACCCGCCTGATGAATTGTCTTCCGCCGCGTTCCGATTACCTTCGTGCCGCTTCGCCACGCTGCGAACTCATATCGGAATTCCGTCTCCGAATGGTGATTCCCATCATATCCACCCCGTTTCCGGAATCAATTGATGATTTCCGAACCGCTGATTCGCGCCCGCTGAATCGAGAGCGGGGGTAAGTCGGGCGATCAGCCGATGGCACCCGCGGCACGCAGGGCCGCCCGTTCGGTGTCGGTGAAGCCCCACTCGCCCAGGACTTCGTCGGTGTGCTGCCCGGGTTCGGACGGCGGACGCTGGATC
This sequence comes from Nocardia sp. NPDC050718, assembly GCF_040654235.1. Taxonomy (NCBI): domain Bacteria; kingdom Bacillati; phylum Actinomycetota; class Actinomycetes; order Mycobacteriales; family Nocardiaceae; genus Nocardia; species Nocardia sp. NPDC050718. The sequence goes on from NZ_JBFAHQ010000010.1 coordinate 4,198, forward strand.
GCGCCCGGGGTCCGGCTGAATCGTGGTGCGGGCGCGGGCTGCGTCACGCCGTCGATGTCGACGAAGGTGCCGCGGGCTCGCAGATGGGCGTTGCGCGGCGCCTCGGCCAGGGAGAGCACCGGTGTCAGGCACGCCTCCTGCCCGTCGGCCAGGGCGCACCATTCGTCGCGGGTCCTGGTGCGGAACACCGCGGCGAATCGTTCCCGCATCCGGGGCCAGCCGGACTTGTCGTGCTGGCCCGGCAAGTCCGCTTCGTCGAGGCCGAGGACGCGCAGCAGGTTGCGCCAGAAGCGGGACTCGTTGGCGCCCACACTGATCCAGCCACCGTCAGCGGTTTCGTAGACGTTGTACCAGGGCGCGCCCGAGTCGAGCCGGTTCGCGCCGCGGTCGTCGGTCCAGTAGCCCGCGGCGAACAGGCCGTAGAACAGGGTCATGAGCGAGGCCGAACCGTCGACCATCGCCGCGTCGACCACTTGCCCCTGCCCCGACGTCCGGCTCTCCAGCAGCGCCGAGACCACTCCGAGCGCCAGATACAGTGAGCCACCGCCGAAGTCGCCGGCCAGGTTGAGCGGAATGGCGGGCGGTTCGCCCGCCCGGCCCACCGCGTGCAGGACACCGGTCAACGAGATGTAGTTGATGTCGTGGCCGGGATCGGCGGCCAGCGGACCGCCTTGGCCCCACCCCGTCATCCGGCCGTACACCAGCGCCGTATTCGCCTTCCGGCACGGCTCCGGCCCCAGACCCAGCTTCTCCGCGACCCCGGGCCGGAACCCCTCGAGCAGGATGTCGGCCTGGCCGGCCAGTTTCAGCACGGCGTCGACCGCCGCGGGCTGTTTCAGGTCGACGACCGCGCTGCGCCTGCCGCGATTGAGCAGGTTGAACCGCGCGTCGATCGGGGCGCCGCCGTCGTAGCCCGGCGGCCGGTCGAGCCGCAGGACGTCGGCGCCCAGATCCGAGAGCAGCATGGCGCAGAACGGTGTCGGCCCGACCCCGCCGAGTTCGAGGACGCGCACGCCCGCGAGTGGACCGCTACCCATCGCCGATTCCGCCCTGCCCGAGCATCTTGCGCAGTTCGTCGTCGGCGGCCCCGATGTCAGGGGCCGAGGGCAAGGGTGGCGGGCGGCGGCCGTCGAAGGACAACGGCAGCCCGACCACCCCGATCTCGTCCGCGGACGGAGCGCCGATGATGCCCAGCGCCTCTGTCTGCTCGTGGGTGACCATCTCGGCCGTGGTCTGCACCGGCGCGACCGGAACACCGAAGTCCTGCAGGCGTCGCTGCCAGTGTGCCCGCGGGTGCTCGGCCAGCCGATCGCCGATCAGCCGATCGATCTCGGCGCGGTTGGCCAGCCGGGCCGTGTTCGTGGCGAACCGCTCGTCGCTCGCCCACTCCGGCCGGTCCAGTGCCTCGCTCAAGCGGGCGAACAGGCCGTCGTTGCCACAGCTGACGATCAGATCGCCGTCGGCGGCCGAGTACGCGCGGTGCGGGACGATGAACGCGACACCGGAGCCGTGACGCTCACCCGGCGCCCCGTCGGTGTTGTAGCCGGCCACGCCGACCGACATCCACGCGATCGCCGTTTCCAGCAGGGACGCGTTGACCGCGGCGCCGTCGAGCTTGGACCGGCGCCGGTGCAGCGCGGCCAGGATCCCGATCGCGGCCCACATCCCGGTGCCGAAATCGATGATCGACACCCCCGCGCGGACCGGCGGGCCGGTGTGTTCGCCGGTGATGCTCATGATCCCGGAGAACGCCTGCATCAGCGGGTCGTAGCCGGGCAGGGTGTTCATCGGCCCGCTGTGCCCGAACGCGCCGACCTCGCAGTGCACGAGTTCTGGCTTGGTCACCCGCAGGCTCTCGGCGTCCAAGCCGTACTTCGCCGCCGAGCCCGGCCGCAGGTTGTGCAGGAACACATCGGCGCGTTCGGCGATCAGCTGATGCAGCAGCGCGAGCTGGTCGCGGTCCTTGATGTCGATGCGGATGGAGCGCTTGCCGCGGTTGAGCGCGTGGAAGGCCGCACCGCTGCCCTGCCACATGCTCGGGCCCCAGCCGCGCGAGGAATCGCCGGTAGGCCGTTCGACCTTCCACACCTCGGCGCCGAGTTCGGCGAGGATCTTGCCGGTGAACGGCGCCGAGGCGCTGTCACCGAGTTCGACCACGACGATCCCGGACAGCGGGAGTTCGTTCTGCATCGGCTGCTCCTGCCCTGGTCGGGATCGCTCCTGTGCTGTCATAGTGCACCTCTAGCCGGGGTTCGCCGCGGTGAACACGGGGATGGTCTGGGCACCGCGTTCGACGAACCGTACGGTGACTTCCTGGTCGATCGCGACGGCCTCGGGGTCGCCTTCGATCTGGGCGAAGAGCATGTAGCCCTCTGCCATCCGCACGAACCCGACGGTGTACGGCGTGATCGACGCCCACACCGGGGTCGGGCCGCGCAGCACCGTGCTGAAGGAGTAGACGGTGCCACGCCCGGCCGACTCCGCCCAGGTCAGCGCCGCCGAGTCGCAGTAGGGGCAGTACGAGTGCGCGGGCCAGACGGCTTCGGCGCAGTCGCCGCAGCGCTGGTAGGTCAGCCGCTGTTCGTCCAGTGCCGCCCAGTAGGGCGCGGCGTCGAGCAGCTGGTAGGGCTGCGGCCACGCGTTGGGTGCGGTTGTCTCGCTCATGTTGTTCTCCCGATTCCGCTCAGGCCGCCAGCACGAGGACACTGCCCGCGGCCAGCATGCCGCCCGCGCCCTGGACCAGTGCGGTTTCCGGCTTGCGCCGCGGTGCCAGTCCCAGTGCCTGACCGCGCAGCTGACGCACGGTCTCGATGATGGTGTCCATGTTGCAGGAGATGCCGGGCTGGCCGAAGGACAGCCAGCCGCCGTTGGTGTCGGTCGGCAGGTCGCCGTCGACACCGGTGCGGCCCTCCCGGTAGACGTCGATGCCCCGCCCCTTCTTCGCGAAGCCCAGGTCCTCCATGACGATGGGGCCCATGTGCGCGAAGTTCACCGACATCTGCACCATGTCGATATCGGAGGGACCGAGCCCGGCCATCGCGTAGGCCTGCCGCGACGCCTCGATGGTGGCGGTGTGGGTGAGGTTCGGCAGCGCGCCGAAGTCGGGAAACTTGCAGGTCCGCATGTTCATCCGGTCCGACAGGTACTCGTGGGTGGTGGCCGAGCCGTAGCCGTGCAGGTACACCGGCTGCTGGTCGGCGCGCACATTGTCGGGTGCGGTGACGATCAGCGCGCCACCGGTGCCGCCGCCCCAGGTGGAGCACATCCACCGGCGCAGCGGGGTCGCCACGTACGGCGACGCGAGCACGGTCGCGACGTCGATCTCGCCGTGCTTGGCCTTGGCCGCGTGGGGATGGTGCGCGCCCCAGCGCTGATTCGCGACGGCCACTTCGGCGAGATCGGCTTCGGTGATCCCGAATTCGTGGAAGTACCGGCGCGCGGCCTGGGCGTAGAGGGACGGGATCGTGGGTCCGTAGATCACTTCGTACTGCGGATCCGCGTCGGCCTCCGCGCCCATGGCCACGGCGTCGACGAACAACTCCGTCGCGTCGCTCTGCAGGCAGAGCACATACTCGGCCTTGCCCGTGGCGATCATCTGCGAGGCCTGGGCCAGGGTGGCGGTGAGGCCGGCACCGTGCAGGGTGAGTTCACTGGTGAACGTCACCGGCATCTGCATGTGCGAGGCGAAGATGTTGTTCCACTGCGAGCGCTTGTCGGCCCACGGCGAGCGACCGGTGAACAGGGCGTCCACCTGGTTCTTCGTGATCCCCGCGTCGGCCAGCGCCGCCACGGTGGCCTCGACGGCCAGCTGCAGCGGATCTTTGCGATTCGCGCGCGTGGCATAGGCGTCGCCCATGCCGACGATCGCCGCGATGGGTTGTGCGGTCATGACCTCAGCCCCGCACCTTTTCGGTCGGCAGCGAGGCGCCGACGAGCGCGTCGAGATCCTCGCGCTTGCGCAGCATGAGCAGGCTCCATTCGCTGCGCTGGACCACGTCGCCGTGCTGGTTGAGCGCCTTCATCAGGAAGGTGATGACGCCGAACTTCTCGTCCTTGTCCTTCTTGGCGGTTACCTCGGCGGTGACGTAGATGGTGTCGTTGATCAGCACCGGCTTCAGGTAGCGCAGGTTGTCGATGCCGTAGTTCGCCTGGATCGACGGGCCGAACTGGATCAGGCCGGTCATCAGCGAGTAGGTCAGCGAACCCTGCACCAGGCGCTCACCGAAGCGGGTCTGCGCGGCGTAGTGGACGTTGGAGTGGATCTCGATCCAATTGCCGGTCAGCGCACAGTAGTTCACCACGTCGGCTTCGGTGATGGTGCGTCCGCCGGAGCGGAAGACGGTGCCGACCTCGATCTCGTCGAGCGGCATATCGATACGGTTGTTGATGGTGGCCATCGCAGGTTCTCCTCGAAGTTGTTGCGGGCGTGCGGGATCAGAGGCGCATCGACTTGGCGATGATGGTGCGCTGGATCTGCGAGGTACCGCCGCCGATGGTGGACTGCACGCTCTCGCGCAGGTAGCGCTCCATGTCGGCCTCGGGCAGGTTGGCGTAGCCGCCGAGGATCTGCATGCCGTCCAGGGCGCACGCCTTGAGCGTCTCGGAGCCGTAGAGCTTGGCCATCGAGGTCTCGCGGGCGGCGGGCAGACCGGCGGCCTTCATCTTGGCGGCGCGGTAGCAGAGCAGGCGCGCGGCGTCGACGCGGGTCTGGTTCTCGGCCAGCATGTGCTTGAGCACCTGGAACTCGTAGATCGGCTTGCCGAACTGGATGCGCTCGTGGGCGTACTTGTTGGCGGCCTTGACCGCTTCCTGGGCGTTGCCGACGTAGGCGGCGGCGACCGCACAGCGCTCCAGCTCCAGGTGGTCGGTGATGATCTTCCAGCCCTGGCCGACCTCGCCCAGCAGCGCGTCGGCGGGGACGCGGACCTCGTCGAGGAAGATCTCGGTGGTACCGGTGGCGTGCCGCGACAGGGTCGGCAGCTTCCGGATGTCCAGGCCGGGGGTGTCGTTGGGGATCAACAGGACCGAGAGGCCGCCGTGCTTGTCGTCGGCGTCGGTGCGCACCAGCATCGCGATGACGGTGTCCTTCGCCGCGGCACCCGAGCACCACAGCTTCTGGCCCGAGACGATCCAGTCGCCGTTCTCGTCGCGCCGGGCCCGGGTCTTGGTGTTGGACGCATCCGAGCCGGCGTCGGGCTCGGAGATCGAGACCGAGAACCGGATCTGGCCGTCGATGAACGGCTTGACGTAGCGCGCCTTCTGCTCGTCGGTGCCGTACTTGAGGATGTTCATCGCGGTGAAGGTCGGCACCAGCACCGAGCAGGCGAAGTCGAAACCGAACTTGCCCAGGCCCTCGGCCATCAGCGAGTAGTCGAAGATGTCGCCGCCGGAGCCGCCGTCGGCCTCGTCGATCAGGATGCCGAGCCAGCCCTGGGCCGCGATCTTCTCGTACGCCTCGTACGGGTAGTCCCGGTTCACATCACAGTTGCGCACGTACTCGACGGTGATCTCCTCGTCCATGAACTTGTTCACGACGTCGAGCCAGTCCGCCTGCGCTTCATCCAGAAAATTCGAATTCATACTCACTCCGTATTGCGATGGGATTTCGGGTGATAGTCCGCCGATAGCAGTACGGTAATTGCGCACATCCGAGGTGCCAAGTGATGAATTTCGAATCCGCCGTTCGACACCGTCGAAACACCACGAACTAGCCGCTGACCTGGCCATAAGCAAGTGCAAATATTCGAATCGACCACTTCGAAGACATCGAATTGAATAGCGGAATCCACCGAACTATGGTCGGGGAACAATCATCGCCGAACCAGCACAGTAGCGCGGCGATGCGGCATCGGCCATTCGGGAGTCATCATGCGAAGTGTTCCATTCTCGGCGCGGTACTGGAGTGCCGTCGAGACGCTGTCCGCGACGGAATCGCGCCGGGTCCAGGACGAGCGGCTCCGCGACCAGCTCGGCTACCTCGCCGCCCACAGCGCGTTCTACCAGGCGAAGTTCGCCGAGCACGGCGTCGATGTGGACAAGGTGCGCACAGTCGCCGACCTGGCGGAGCTGCCGTTCACGGAGAAGCAGGAGTTGCGCGACAGCCTCGCGGCCGCTCCGCCGCTGGGCGCGCACGTCGCGGCCGCCGAGGCCGACATCGTGCAGATCCAGGCATCCTCGGGCACCACCGGTTCGCCCTCCTACGTCGGGCTCACCGCGAACGACATCCGCACCTGGAGCGAACTGGGCGCACGCGCCCTCTACGCCAACGGCTTCCGGCCCGGCGACCGGCTGCTGCACGGGTTCGGGATGAGCAAGGGCTTCGTCGGCGGCCTGCCGATCGTCCAGATCCTGCAGTACATGGGCATCGTCGACATCCCGATCGGCGCCGAGGCGGGCGCCGAACGACTGCTGCGCGTGCAGGCCGACCAGCGACCCAACGCCCTGATCGGCACACCGTACTTCCTCACCCATCTCGCCGAGCAGGCTCCGGCGATCGTCGGGCGCGCCGCCGCCGAACTGGGCGTCCGGGCGATCAGCGTGGGCGGCGAACCGGGGGGCGGCCTGCCCGCGGTCCGCGAGAAGCTCGAGTCGCTGTGGGGCGCGACCGCGCGAGAGATGCTGGGCGGCACCGACATCGCGTGCACCTATTGGGGCGAGTGCGAGGTCGGCGACGGCATGCACTTCCTGTCCCCGGATCTGATGATCGCCGAACTCATCGACCCCGAGACGGGCGCACAGGTCGCCCCGGTCGCCGGGGCCGGTGGCGAGCTCGTCTACACCGCACTGCGCCGCCAAGCCTCTCCCCTGCTGCGTTTCCGCACCCGGGACCACGTGGTGGTCACCGGTACCGACTGCGCCTGCGGCCGAACCGGCTACAAGGTGCGCTGCGTGGGCCGCACCGACGACATGCTGATCGTGCGTGGCATCAATCTGTTCCCGTCGGCGGTCAAGGAACTCGTGCTGGAACTGGCACCGGCGACGACCGGCGAGATGCGGATCAGGGCAGATTTCGAGGGCCACTCCACCCAGCGGCCGCTGCCCCTGGTCGTCGAGTACGCCGACGGCCTCGGCGCCGAGCAGCAGCACGAGCTGCGGACCACCATCGAGGCGCGGGTGCGCTCGGCCCTGAACGTGAAGACCGTGGTCGAACTGGTCCCCGACGGCACCCTGAAGCGACCCGACCACGTGAAGGTCGCGCTCATCGAGCGGGTCACCAGCTGAGCGGCGCATCCCGCCGAGACGACGCCAACGTGGGCGCGTAGATATATAATATTTGCAGATTCGGCCCGTTCGCCCACTGTGGTGTGATCGCGAAGGTGACATGAGCGCATTCAACAGACTGCACCTGATCCGGCAGGTAGACCTGTTCACCCTGCGGCTGTTCCTGTCGGCCATCGAGGAGCAGCAGATCGGGCTCGCGGCGATCCGCGAGAACATCGCCGCGTCCACGGCCACCAAACGCATCCAGGTGCTGGAGAACATCGCGGGGGTGAAGCTGCTCGATCGCACACCCAAGGGCGTCGTCCCGAGCCCGGCCGGCACGGTGCTGGCCCGGCACGCCCGCCAGATCTTCGACAGCCTCGACGACATGCGCGCGGAGTTCGCCTCGCTCACCGAGGGCGCGCAGGGCGAACTGCGGGTGGTGTCGGCGCGGTCGGTGATCGTGCCGTTCCTGGCTCGTGAGCTGGGCGAGTTCAGCCGGGAGTATCCCCTCGTCGACCTGATCGTGCACGAGGTGGAGAACGCCGACATCGTGCAGGAGGTCGCGCGCGGCGAGGCCGACATCGGCGTGTTCGCCTCGGCCTACGGACTCGACCTCGACGGCGTCGACGTCACGCCGTACCGGCGCGATCGGCTCGTCGCGGTGGTGCCGCTCGGGCATCGGCTCGGCGACCGGACGAGCGTGACGATCCGTGATCTACTCCCGGAGAATCTCATCGCGCCACGCGCCCTCGTCGGCGCGTTGCGGGCAGCCGCGCAGCGGACCGGCGGGGAATACGAGCCCAGGCACGTGCTGCGCAGCGGCGGCACCGCGATCTCGCTGGTGCACGCCGGGCTGGGCGTCACCGTGCAGCCGGAGTGCCTGGTCGGGCACGAGTGGGCGGGCCGGGTCGGCGTCCTCGAACTGGCCGAGCCGTGGGCCGAGCGCCGGATCCATCTGGCGACCGCGCGGGGACGCGACTTCGGCCCCGCGGCGAAGATTCTCGTCGAGCAGTTGCTCACTCCGCCCGCGGACGACTGGGCGAAGTACAGCGAGGACACCGACGAGCAGGCCTGAGAATCACCGCGGCACGCCTTCTCGTCACCCGCTTTCTCCGGCCGGGAGTCGTGGTCGTCGACCCTTCGACGTCCGGGTTCAACGATAATATATAATATTCAACTGAAGTGATGAGGGCTGGAGATCAGCTGCGCCGTCACCGGCGCGCAGTCGACGATCGCCGACCGTGCGACCGGTACGGCTTCGCGGTCCGGTCCGACCCGCTTCATCGACATTGCTGTCCCCGAAAGGATCTCGATGCGGCAGACCGCATTCTTCGACACCGACCCCACCGCCCCCGGCCTCCTGTGCCCCACTCCCGTCGCGGGCAGCGGCTGGGCGGGTGGCCAGATGCGGGGTATGGCGGTCAGCGCGGCCCTCGCCCGTGAGGTCGAGCACCGCGTCGCCGAACTCGGGTCGGACAGCCTGCGCCCCACCCGCTGGACCCTGGACCTCTTCCGCCCGGTCGCGATGCGCCCGGGCACCGTCGAGACCGAGATCGTGCGCACCGGCACGCGGCTGTGCCTGGTCGACGCCCGCCTGCACCAAGACGGCACACCGGTCGCCGCGGCTCGCGCCCTGTATCTGGCCGCGGGCGAAGCTCCGACGGGCCGCTGCTGGTCGGCGAGCGGGGCACCGATCCCACCGCCGCCCACCTGGCATCGCGCTCCGGACGACAGCCGCATCTACTACAGCGGCGATGCCGGCTGGGACGCCGACCCCACCCAGCACCACAACATCAGCCGGAATCGGTTGTGGCACAAGTCTATCCCCGTGATCCACGGCGAGGAAGCCAGCCCGTTCCAGTTCGCGTGTGCCGTGGCCGACGTGTCGAACGTGGTCACCAACCTCGGCAGCCAGGGACTCGAGTACATCAACACCGACGTCACCGTCGCACTCAGCCGGCTGCCGATCGGCGACGAGATGGGCGTCTCGGCGACAGACCGTCACGAACGCGACGGCATCGCGATCGGAACGGCCGAGCTCTACGACCGGACGGGCGTCTTCGGCACCACCACGGTCACCGCGCTCACCGCCTCGCTGTCCGCCGACCTCGCGGCGGCGAATGTCGGCTGAGCGGCTTGCACGCAGGTCCGGTCGATCGTCCGTGCCCCCGACCGGCGGCTCTGTACGCGATCCGGGCTACCGGATCATCGCGCCGATCGTCTCGACCCGGTTCGCCAACGGGACGCTCAACTCGACCACAGGAACATCCGCGAGGAGATCCAGCGGGTCGGTGTAGGCCAACTCCAGGAGGATGTCGTTGACCGTGCGGCCGAGACCGAGCATCTCCGCCGGGGGTAGCAGCCGCTCGGTCTCGGGAGTGATGGGCACCAGTACCAGGAGATCCAGACTGGCCACGGCGTTTCGGACTGCGGAAGTATCGATAGCGGACGCGATGTCGACGCCGGTCGCCGACAGGTAGGCCAGAAAGTCCACCGGAGTCCGGTCGAACACGGATCCGTCGGGCTCGGTGTCGAGTAGCTGGATCGAGCGAGTCAGCTGGGCACGATAGTCGGCGGGCGACGGCGGGTATTCGAAGTCGTAGCCGTCCTCCTCGAGCTGGACATACGGTTCCTCGATCGGCGTGAGGTCAACGAAAAGGGAACACAGTTCGTGAACCAGCGTGGTCTTACCGGTTCCGTGCGGCCCGGATACCCCGATACGCATTCGACTCCTTCGATTCGAGGTTGTTTACACAACCAGTCCCGTGGTTCAGGGTCGCACCGGCGGTGACCGGGTGCGGAATAATACGATGGCATGAGCTTCACGGATGCCGAACTCGACTATCTCCGGTCGCAGCCGCTGGCTCGCCTCGCCACCCGCGCCGCCGACGGGCAACCGGACGTCGTTCCGGTCGCCTACGAGTTCGACGGCACCTACTTCTGGGTCGGCGGTGGCACGACTTTCCCCGGTACCCGCAAGGCACGCAATGTCGCTTCGGGCAGCGCCGAGGTGGCACTGGTCGTCGACGACCTGGTCTCGCTCGACCCGTTCATCGCGCGGGGCGTGCGCGTCTACGGTCATGCCGAACCGCCGGTCGAGCGGACGGGCATGGTGGGTCCCGGCTACTACCTGCGCATCACCCCGACAGAGTCCTGGAGCTGGAATCTGGCCGGTGAGCCTGCCGGTGATCAGTGGTACGCCACCCGCCACGCTCGGCACTGACGGCGGGCGTGCGGACCAATGCTCTGCCCGACGCGACCGCGTTTCTCCCGGACGCTCGCGAACTCGATGTCTACCCTGTGGAAATGCCCTTCAGAATTCTCACGATTGTCGCTGCCGCACTCGGAGTTTCTGTCCTGCCGGTTCTCGCCTCCCCGGCACATGCCGACTCGGTCGCCATGGCACCCCACGAGGCGTCCTATGTGTCCCCCAACGGCGTCACCTTCATGGTCGGAAATCGCAACGAAGTGATCAATCGGATCCCCCCGTTGAACATGCTGGCAACGAGCAGGGAAGCGTTTGTCAGCAGCGTCTCCTACGGTCGCCTGGACGGCGGCGACAGCGGAAAGATCATGGTCGGATACCACGTGGGATGCGCGGTGACCTTGGGCTCGGGCACAGTCGGCGTCGAGCCCGACGTCTATGTCGACTCGAATACGGACAACTCTGTCGACGACTTCAATGTCGGCCCGGTCGCGGTCGTGGAACTCAGTCCCGGCGAGATCGTCGACGTCCCGGTCGCGGAGAAGAAGATGGTTCCCGGAGACACGATCAGCCTGGGCGTCCGCGACTTTCATATCACGGTCAATTCGTGCGTCGGACCGGTGAATATCCGGCAGTACACCTACGTCCTCTTCGAATCCACCAAGGCCGACGACTCCGGCGCGGTATTCGGCGATCCGCTCTGGCTCTGAGCGCCGCGGGCTGATTCAGTCGCCCGGAATGGCGACCTTGGTCAATTCCTCGGAGATCTGCCAGATGCGCTGAGCGTCGTCGGTGCCCGCGAGGCGGGAGTACAGCTTCTGCTCGGCGGGGGGACCACCCAGGTGACCGGGGCCGCTGGGTCCGTAGAGCCGCCCGCCCTGCGCGTCGGGTGCGGTCGCGGCATACAGAGCCGGGAGTTTCGCGGTCTCGACGGTTCCGAACAGGATGCCGCGAGAAGACAGCGCGCTGATGAACCTGCGGCGCGGGGTCTGTTTCGCGCGGCCGACCTCCGGACGCGCGGCGAGCAGGTTCGTCGGCGCGACGCCGGGATGCGACAGGTTGCTGGTGATGCCCCATCCCCCGGCTCGGCTGCGGCGGTCGAGTTCGACGCCGAAGAGCCCCAGGGCGATCTTGGATTGACTGTAGGACTTCGCGCCGCTGTAGGAGTGCTCCCAGTTGAGGTCGGACCAGTTGATGGCGTGCTGGTCGGCGGCGATGCTGATCTGGGAGGTCACCCGCGCCGCACCGGCGCGCAGCAGCGGCAGCAGGTGCGCCACCAGGGCGAAGTGGCCGAGATGGTTGGTGCCGAACTGCAACTCGAACCCGTCGGCGGTGCTCTGCCGGTTCGGTGGTGTCATCACACCGGCGTTGTTGACCAACAGGTGGATCGGTCGGCCCTCCCCGAGCAAGGTCTGCCCGAGGGCTGCGACGGAATCCAGGGAAGACAGATCAAGGGCGTGCAGGGCCACGTTCGCTGTCGGGACGGCGCGCTCGACGGTGGTGATCGCCGCCTGCCCCTTGCGCGGATTGCGCACGGGGAGCAGCACTTCGGCCCCGGCCGCGGCCAAGCGGGTGGCGATCCCCAGCCCGATGCCGTCGCTGGCACCGGTGACCACGGCGCGTTGGCCGGACAGGTCCGGGACGGTGATGTCGATGGGTGTACGTGGCATGCGTTGCTCTCCTGCCGGCTGGGGATGCCGACGTCGGCAACGTCCTCGAACCGGCCGAGCGGCACTATGAGCGAATACCCCTACAATATCAGGCACCTGTCTGATATTCGAGTCGCAGCGCGAAGGAGACCGATGACACGCCGCGGACCCGGCCGGCCGAAACGCGAGACCCGCACACCCGATCACACCGAACTCATGCGAAAGGGGCTGCGGGCCTTCGCCGATCTCGGCTACGAGGCGGTCTCGGTCCGCGAACTCAACGACCGCCTAGGTATGGGCCACACCTTCATCCACGACCGCTACGGCTCCAAGGACGCCTTCTGGCGGGCCGTCATCGCCCACGAGGTCGAGAACCTGTCCGCCGAACTGACCGCCGCCCTGACGGCGGGACCAGCCGACGACCTGGAATGGCTGATGAACGGTGTCCGGGCATTCCACCGGGCCAGCGCGCACTACCCCCACCTCAACCAGGTGATCGACTACGAGGCCGCCCGCGAATCCGACCGCCTCGACCACCTGTACACGGTGACCGAGCCCCTCACCGAGACGATCCGGCCAGTCTTCGACCGCCTCGTCGCCGCCGGGCGCATCCGTGACATCCCCTGGCATGTCTTCCATTTCGTCATCACCAAACCCGCCCTGCTCTACGGACAGGCACCCTGGGCTCGCCGCTTCGGCCGCCCAGACGACGCCGACGACAGCACCGCGATCGCCGAGACCATCCTCCACGGACTGGTGACCTGAACCGGGAGACGCCGGTGGCCAGGACCAGACACCGCGCTCGTCACGACCGACCGACAGGCTCACTCAACCGCGGAATTCGCCGTCGGCTGCCGCGCTCAGTCGGCGAGCCAGGCCGCGCACGGCGTCGTTGAGGATGCTGGGGTGTTCGACGAGTGCGGACAGCAGGTGTGCGGCCGCCTCGAATCCGGCGGGCGGAGTGAAAGTTCCGGACCGCATGGTCACCGCGGTGATGCGGTCGAGCCGGAACTGACGTAGTTCGCCTTTGTCGCTGTCCTGTCCCGTCAGATACCACCGGCCGTGGTGCTCGACGAGCCTGTACGGGTGCACGACGCGCTCACTGGACCGCCCGTTGCGATCGACGTAATCAACTGCGACCGGTTGATGCTCGCCGGTGGCTTCGGCGAGCAGGAGGAGGATGGAGCTCTCGACTGCGACGTCCGGGCGGGCGTCGGAGGTGGCTTCGGCGGTGTTGATCAGCGCGTCCAGACGGGCGGCCAGACGCGCGGGCAGGACGCGGCGGAGTTTGGCCGTCGCGCTGTCGGCCGCGAAGTCGGCGGTGGTCGACCTGCGGGTCAGGAGTCCGGGCAATACGGCCACCGCTCGTCGTCGGTGAGCATCAGTGGCGGCAGGCGGTATCCGGGGCAAGCTGGTAGCCGCCGTATCGGCCCTGCACCGGTCGGACGGGGATATCCAGGCAGGACGTGACCGGCGTCGAAGCAACCTGGGCTACATCGGATTTCGCCGAGCTCGCCACACCGGCTCGCACCCTCGCGATCGGAAGCACCCGCACCGTGGTCTTGTTCACCGGCGGGCAGTGCGCGCCCAGCCGACAACCACACCACGATCATCGAATTCCTGGTCCCCGATGTCGACGCCGACTACCGGCGGTTGCGCGAGGCGGTCGAGGATTTCGTCAACGAGCCGACGACGATGCGTGGGCAACCGGTCGCTGCTGTTCCGCGACCCCGACGGCAACCTGATCAACCTCTTCACCCCGGTCACCGCGCAGGCCATCGCGAAATCCGCCGGCTGACAGCCGCCGCAGCCGCCCATGCGCCTCCCGACGGGGGCAACTCAATATTGAACCTCCGGTAAATATTAAATATAGTGTACTCATCCCGGCCTGCCCCGGGCACACGGACGGGACGACGATGACCCAGCTCAGAACCCGCTGCGGGACGCGCGGCCGCTACGCCAAGAGCGAGGCGAAGCGCGAGGCGATCTTGACCGCCGCACTGCAGGTGTTCGCCGAATCGGGCTACGCCGGCGGCACGTTGCGAAACGTCGCCGAGCATGTCGGCATCAGTCCGGCGAACATCTTCCACCACTTCGCCGACAAGCAGGCGCTCCTGCTGGCGGTGCTGGAGCAGCGCGACGAGTGGGCACGAACCGTCGCGTTCCGGCCCGGCGACTTCGGGTTACTGCTCGGCATCATCGATCTGGCCGACGCGCTCAGCCACACACCCGAACTGGTTCGGGTGTACGTCATGCTCATCGGCGAGGCCACCTCCCCCGCGCATCCGGCCTACGAACACTTTCGCTCGCGACGAAACATCTACCGCGACTTGCTGGCCGAGCGTTTCGCGCTGGCTGCCGAGCGAGGGATATACCGCGGGAAGTTCACCCCCGCGGACGCCGCGTCGAGCGTGATCGCGCTGCTCGACGGTGTGCAACTGCAGTGGACTGTCCAGCCCGACGCCGTCGACATGGCCGACATCATGCGCACCGCACTCGGCGCGCTCATCGACTTCGACGCCCTGCGCGGAGAGACGCAGACCCCGACATCCTCACCGAACGACAACTGAATATCACCGCTGCCGGAACACCTGGTCCGCACAGCACAACTCACCGAATCCCGGCATCGCGCCGGGCGAGAGAAAAGAGTCAACGATGACATCCAGCACTCGCACGAACGCCGAACTCGCTCAGGCATGGCTCGACGCCCTGGACGATGTCGACGCTTTCGCGCCACTGTGCGCCCCCGGGGCACAGGTCTGGCATTCCAACGACAACGTGTGGATCTCGTTCGAGAAGGCGATCGAGAACGTGCACACCGTGGGCGGTCTCCCGACGATGCGCGACCGCCGCTTCACCGTCACCGACAACGGTTTCCTCGTGCAGTTCTCCGGCGAGGTCAACGGCCAGAAGATCCACAACACGATCATCGTCCGCACCGAGAACGGCTTCGCGACCCACGCCGAGGAGTACATCGGCCTCGAGATCGATCCGGCAGTGCTGGGCGCCGTCTCCAACGCTTGATCGACCCACCGCGGCGGGAGCGGGAGGCGACAGTGAGATAGTCGCGACCATGCCGGGCGAGGAACCCGGCGGTCCGCACCCCTCCGCCTGACGCAGCGAGCGAGGGCCACCGGAACATCGGTGGCCCTCGCTCTTGCGTTGATGAAGCGCCCGGATAAATCTTTCCAGAATTAACTATTCGGAGATAATATCTAATCGCTAATAATGATAATCACGACGTGTTCAGATTCACGATTTCAACCACGAAAAAGAGCAGGGCGGGCTATATTTTTTGAACACCCAATTGCGGCTCGACAACCCGTCACACCGCTGCTCGCTATTTCTGGAGATCGCCATGAGCTCGACCTCTTCCCTGTTTCGCGCCGGATTTCTCGCGCCGGTGGCCGTCGCGACCGTATTCTGCTTGGCCGCACCGGTGAATGCCGCCCCCGTCAGCGTGAATTGGAGCTGCCGGGGCACCATCTTCGGTATCGGCCAAACCTCGAGCATGAACACGTCGGTCACCGGCACCGCGCCGGGCTCGGCGGCGTCGGGTTCCGCGGTGGCCATCACGATCACGCCGGGCGCCTCGTCGGTGCCCAGCTCGGCGTCCGGCTTCACCGTGAACAACATCAGCAACCTGAAGATGACCATTCCGACGCCCGCGAATTCGACGTTGGTCTCGGCGACCGCCTCCGGGGGTACCGTGGCCGGCTCGGTCTCGACGTCGGGTGGGAATGTCGTGCTGACCGTGCCGGGTCCGATCGCGGGCGGCACCAGCTTCACTCCGCCCGCGGTGACCATCAACGTCACCGCCGGCGCCGCGGGAACGCCGATCACCAGTAAGTACGCGGGGACCAGCTACACCAGTCCCGGCATGACGATGACGACCAACGTCTCCTTCGTCGGCAACGTCGCGACGGCGTGCTACCCGAACCCGTCCCCGACCCTCACCACCACCAATGTGACCTGAGCCCACGCGCGCGGACACCCGTCCGGCCTGCGGCGAACACGCCGGATCGGGTTGCGCACGCAACCCGGTCCGGCCTCACCAGGGGACTACGGATTCCGATAGCGGTTGCCTCACTTGGCGTTTGGGACTCAGCTGCCGCTTCGGCCGAATATTTCGATGCGCGGTGTCGCACCCGTGGCGGTGTCGTACAGTGCATGTCCGACACCGCCACGAACGCTCCGACAGCCGGAGCGGGTGCCGCTTTCGTGATGTTCGTCAGCCACGGGTCCGAGCTGCCGGTCGATCGATTGACAGGAGCCACCATGCCCGATTCCACCCCCCGACTCCCCCGGCCGGAAGCGGGCGCCCAGCGATCGAGCAGGCCCTGATCTATCGATGGGAAAGCCTGTGTGCCCGACAACAAGCGAACCCGCCAGGATCCCGGCCGAACTCAAACGAGCGCTGGAGTTCTATCACGGATCCGTCGAGGACCTGATCCGCGAGGTGATCAGAGTGCTCGGCGTGAACGAAACCGACCGCCGCGCACTGGAGATCGTCCTGCTGGAGGACGAGAAATCCACGACGCCCGGCATGCTGGCCGAACGGCTCGGACTCACCTCCGCCGGTGTCACCATCATGCTCAACCGCCTGGAGAAGCAAGGCTATATCGCCCGCTCACTGCATCCGACCGATCGTCGTCGCGTGATCGTGATGGCCACCGACCTCGCGGCCCGTCGCGTACAGGAACTCGTCGTTCCGATGATCGTCGAGAGCTACAAGATGCTGCTGAGCTATTTCGACACCACCGAGCTGGAAACAATCGCCGACTTTCTCACCCGCGCCAGCGAGTTGCAGCGAATTCACCGACAACGGTTGCGCGAGATCGATCCCTACTCGAATCCCTGACACGCACCCACGCCGATAACGATATTTCCTCGATAGTGACGGTCGGCTCGGTTCCGGGGAGAAAGCAGGAGCTGGATGCCCCACGTCGACAACACCGAAGAACCGGTGAGCGAGCCGGCAAGCGACCCGACAATTCTCCGGCGACGCGACCGCCCCGCCACGACATCAGCGACCGATCGGCTTCGACGACAGCTGACGCGTGCGGGCCTGGCGGCGGCGTTGATCGCCACCGCGATCGGGACGACGCTCGCCGTCCGAGCGGACTCGGGCGCGCCGGTCCGGGCGACCGAGGCGACGACCTTCTCGTGCGAACCAGCTGTGGGGCTGGCCGATTCCACCGTGACCCCGTCCGATTCCACCGCGGCCGGAACCGAGGCCGCCGCACCGCCCCCGAACGAGGCCGTCGCGCCACCCCCGAGTGCGGCCGCCGACCTACCGAGCGAGGCCGTCGCTCCAGATGAACTCGGCGGCGACACGCCGACCACCGACCCCGCTCCCACAAGCGAGGTTTCGACGGAGACACCGACGGTCGCGCCGACCGAGGTCTCCCCGGGAAACTCGACCGGGATCTCGGCGAGCGCGAGTTTCTCGGCCACAGCGAGCTTTTCGCTCGAGAGCCCTTCCAGTGCGCAGGACCCGGGCACGGTCACCACGACCTCGACATCCACGGTGACCGTCCCCCTGAGGCCGACGGAGACGGTCACCTCCGGTCCGAGCACGGTGACAGCCGCTCCGTCGACCACCACCACCGCGGCGCCGACCACCACGAAACCCGCGCCGACCGGGACCACAACGATCACGGCCCCGGCCACGACGTCGGCGACGCCGAGGTCCTCCACCCCATCACCGACGACGACGCCGACGACCACGTCCGCACAGCCCCCGACGACTCCGACGACGACTGTGCCACGGCTGTCGCCGAAGACCCCGCCGCCGACGACATCGCGCCCGATTCCGTCGATCGCGCGCCCACCGGCCCGGTCACCCCAGACGACACCGACGGGATAGACGACTCATCGGACCCGGCGGTGGCGGTGTCGGCGGGCCGTCAGTACCGGGTGGGACTGCAGGGATTGGACGACCCCGCGCCGACGACCAGATCGCACACACCTCCGGTGACCATCTGGACCGGGGTGATCGCCATCAGCACGACGAGTCCGAGGAGATCACCCCGCTGAGCGAGTTCGACCGCGGATTGCGCTGCCCTGGAGGCGGAGTCGACGACCGACGAACCGGTGCCCGCGTCGGCGACGGGATCGACAGGCCGAGCCGTCGCGTTCGGTGCGGCGCCGAGAACGGCCGCCGAGGTGAGAGCGGCAGCGGCGAGAAGGAGAGATGGACGCATCGTGCGTCTCCTGACTTCGAGTGGATCGGAACAAGGGAAGGGGGACACGGTTCAGCGGTGCGGCCGGCTCATGTCGCGGTTCATCGTCGGGATCTCGATGCTGATCGGCATGCGCAGTTCGGCCAGGTAGATCAGGGCCGCCTTGCGCAGGAACTCGTCGAGCAGCCAGTACGGATCGCCGATCGGCGGGACCGCGGTGAGCAGGCCCTCGCGCACAGCGATGAACGGCCCCCAGCTGACCCACAGCAAGGGATCCCACACGGGTTCACGCGGGATGGCCAGGCCGTCGGCGATGGTGTCACCGAGCAGGAAACGGGTGAACGCGCCGAGGATCGGCTTGCTCAGGATGGCGAAGTCGATATTGGCGCCCAGTCCCAATAGCCGGTCGGCGAGTTTGACGCCTTCGGGTGTCACCGCGAGGATCGGGTCGAGAACCTGCGCGGCTTGCCCATTCGCCTCCGGCCAGGAGTTCGGGATGTACTCGTCCCGGACGCCGAGCAGGTGCGCGGCCACCTGCCAGGAGTGCAGAAAGCCCTCGGACTCGGCGGCCGGGATCGGCACGTTCCACGAGAGCAGGTACTTCATCACCGTGGTGGCCAGGCTGTGCCAGGTGACCATGATGTCGTTCTGGCTGATCGGGATGTTCTCCTCGGCGGAGTGCACCCAGTGCGGCGATTGCGGCAGCAGGTGCCGCACCGCGGCGTGCACCAGCCGGGTCTTGACGCACGTGACGATCATTTCCCCGTCGGGGGCATACGAATTCGCGGTGCCGATGTCGTAGCCGAGCTTGGCGGTCTTGGTGATGCGGTCCTTGAGATCGTGCCCGCCCTTGGAGTAGTAGACCGCCTTGGCCTCCTTGGGGATGACGGTGCTCATCATGCCGCTGGCGAATCCGTACAGCACCCCGAGGTAGAGGCCCCGCTTCTTGTTGAACTGGATCGCCGCGTCGAGCTTGCCGGGGTCGGTCCAGGGTGGCAGCCTGCGCGCGTCCTCCATGAAATCCCGGAGGTCGGCGGGCAAGCCGGCCGGTAGTGGTTGCCCGTTGGTCTTCCAGGTCCGGAGCAGTTCATTGACCCGGGGGACGTCGCCCCGGTCGATCAGTCCGGGGACCAGGGCGTCGGCTTCGGGATCCCACACCGTCATCGGATCCGCGCCCGAGCCGGAGCCCGCGATGGATCCCTCCGGTGACCAGCTCCACGGCTCCCCGCGTGCGGGGGTGGTGAGAGCGAAAGCGCCCACCACCCCCAGCATCCCGCCGAATTTCATTGCATCGCGCCTGTTGAGTGCATCCATGGCGCCACTCCTCGTTGAGTATCAAGCCGACCGTCGTAGCACGATGAGCCGTCACTCATCGAACATGACGGAATGAGTATTAACTTAACACCAGGGGTGGTTACAGGAGTCCGTTCCGCGTCACGTCGTCAAACAGTCGAATGATTGCCATCAGGCCCTGTGGCAACCGGATTATTTCTGGCGGAACACCCGTTGGCCCGTAGACCCAAACTTCGGCCAGCCCATCCAAAGGACGAAACGGAAAGTAACTTATAGCGCTACCGCTCTCGGGGTGCAGACCAGCACTCGGGTCGGGATCCCTCGACGTGACACCGACAGCGGGGAACTACAGCAGCCGCGCGTCGACGAGCACTTCGGGCGAATGGGGTCCGTCGGGCTCGAAGTACTCCCCCAGCAGAGCCCGTGCGACGTACACCACGGGCTCGCCCCGACCGGGCCCCGCCTCATCGAGGATCTCGCGCACCCTGGCCCGGAATTGCCGGCGCGAGAGGGAGAAAGCGCGGCGGATCGCTTCGTTCGAGGGTCCGCCGAGGGGCTGCAGCCGCAGGGCGAAGTCGATGATCGCTTCGTCCTCGGGGCACAGGGTCGAGTAGCCACTCATCGTTTCCGGCCCTCAGAAGGCGGCTTCGTCGAGGTCCATCACCGACAGATCCAGCTCGGCCAGGACGGTGCGGGTCGCGGTGAGGCGGGGCAGCACGTTGCGGGCGAAGAACGAGGCCACGGCGAGCTTTCCGCGATAGAAGGCGACATCACGATCTGCCGCGCCGGTGGTGAGCGCGGCGTCGGCGACGACGGCCTGAACCAGCAGCCGCCAGCCGATCAACAGATCACCGACGGCCAGCAGGAAACGCACCGAGCCGAGCCCGACCTTGTACAGTTCGCGCGGGTCCTGCGCGGCGGCCATCGTGTAGCCGATGAGCGTGGCCGCCATGGCCTGGACGTCGGCCAGCGCGGTGGCCAGCAGTTCCAGATCCGATTTCACGGCCTCACAGCCACAGTTCACGGTGCGGTCGATCTGCTCGGCGAGGTGCGCCAGCGCGGCACCTTGTCCGCGAACGATCTTGCGGAAGAAGAAGTCCAGGGCCTGGATGGCGGTCGTGCCCTCGTACAGCGAGTCGATCTTGGCGTCCCGGATGTACTGCTCGATCGGGTAGTCCTGCAGGTATCCGGATCCGCCGAAGGTCTGCAGTGATTCGGTCAGCAGCTCATACGCGCGTTCCGAACCCACACCCTTGACGATCGGCAGTAGCAGATCGTCGACCTGATGCGCCATGCGCGGGTCGGCACCGGAGACCGCACGGGCGACGACGGCGTCCTGGTGGGCGGCGGTGTAGAGGTAGACCGCGCGCAGGCCCTCGGCGTAGGCCTTCTGCAGCATCAGGCTGCGTCGCACGTCGGGGTGGGCGATGATCGGCACCCGCGCGGCTGTCTTGTCCTGCATCTCGGTCATGTCGGCGCCCTGTACCCGCGTCTTGGCGTAGGCCAGCGCGTTGAGGTAGCCGGTGGACAACGTGCCTGCCGACTTGACGCCGACGGTCATCCGGGCGTGCTCGATCACCTTGAACATCTGGGCGATGCCGTCGTGCACGTCGCCGACCAGATATCCCACGGCCGGAATGCCGTGCCCGCCGAAGGTGAGTTCGCACGTCGGCGAGGACTTCAGACCCATCTTGTGCTCCACCCCGGTCACGAAGACACCGTTGCGCTCGCGCAGTGCGAGCGTGTCGGGATCGAACAGGTGGTTCGGCACATAGAACAGGCTCAGGCCCTTGGTGCCCGGTCCCGCGCCGTCGGGGCGAGCCAGCACCAGGTGGAAGATGTTCTCGGCGGTGTCGCCGACGTCGCCGCCGGAGATGAACCGTTTGACGCCCTCGATGTGCCAGGTGCCGTCGGGCTGGGCGATCGCCTTGGTCCGTCCCGCGCCGACATCGGATCCCGCGTCCGGTTCGGTCAGCACCATCGTCGCCGACCAGCCGCGCGCGATTCCGCCTGCGGCCCAGCGCTTCTGCTGCTCGGTGCCGACCGAGTACAAGACATCGGCCATGGCCGGGCCCAGGCTGTAGAAGAAGGCCGCCGAGGGGTTGGCGCAACTCAGGATCTCGTTGAGTGCCCATGTCAGGGCCGCCGGTGCCGGCTGGCCGCCCGCGCCTTCGGCCATCCCGACCCGCCACCATCCCGCGTCCTTGGCCACCCGCACGGTCGCGGCCAGCGGCTCGGGCACCACGATGCGATGCTCCTCGGGCACGAATGTCGGCGGGGTGCGGTCGGCGGCGGCGAACGATTCGGCCAGCGGCCCTTCGGCCAAGGCGCAGGCCTCACGCAGCATCACCCGCGCGGTGTCGGCATCGAGGTCGGCGAATGCGCCGGAATCCAAGACGGAATCCACCCGCAGAACTTCGAACAGATTGAATTCGATATCTCGTACGTTCGCAATGTAATGCCCCATGTGCCGACTCCCTTTCCGAGGATCAGACGAACGTGTCGAAACGATCCCCTTCGGCCGGGTGTCTACGCAACCGTAACCCGAGAAACCTACGGCAACGAAACCGTAGGAAACCAGGAAAAAGCGTACTGTGATACCGGACACACCACTTTCGAGTCCGGTCGACGCATCCTTGCCATCGGTGTCCGCGCGAGGGCTCCGACCGGTGCGGCTCACCTGCCGACACTCGCCCGCCACGCCACCTCTGGCCGTGTCTCCATCTCAAATATTATGTGCGCGTTATCTATTCACCAGCGGACCTGATCCGCGCGACGTACAGCGATCGCGACAATCCGAGGGACCGTCTGCAACTGTAGGCCGCGCAGGCACCGTCGCTATTGGTCTCGCCGCAATGTGGATCGGTAGCGAGAAAATCTACGTCCACCATAATCGCGCAAAGACCCCTCGGCGCACAACCGGAATCTATCGATAAAAGCCAGAAGCCCGGTCAACGGCCGAAATGAACGCGCGGCTCACCATGTGGGAATAAATTCGGTCAAAGGGAACTCGGCGCACTATTTCGGGCACCGGCGCACGCGCACCAGCACGCGCGGGTCCAGATCAGGCGCGGTGCAGGGCCAGGACAGGGATGGTGCGGATCCCGGCGGTCTTCTCCGCGTAGCCCGCGAATCCCGGATAGCGGCGGGCTTGTTCGGCGTAGATGCGGTCACGGTCGGCGCCGGTGACCTCGGCGACGGTGACCGGGTAGGTGTCGGTGCCGATCTCGATGTCGGCGGCGCCTGCCGTGGTGAGGTTGTAATACCAAGCGGGGTTGGTGGGTGCGCCGGCTTTGCTGGCGAAGACGTAGATGGTGTCGGGGTCGCGTTCGTCCGGCAGATACATCATCGGGGTGACGAGTTCGCGGCCGGTTTTGCGGCCGCGGTGGTGGACCAGCACCATCGGGGCACCTTCGAAGTTGCCGCCGACGCGGCCCTGGTTGGCACGGAACTCGGCGATGATCTCGGTGTTCCAGTCTTCGGGTGTGCTCATGGTCCGGATTCTCCCGCCGGGCACCTCGATGATCTCGGAACCGCCGCGGCGCGGCGACGAAAGTGCTGGGCGGTCGCATCAGAAGCCGCCACCGCAGGAGGAGAAGCTGTCGAAGCCGCCGTAGCTGGAGTGGCCGCCGATGGAGGGGCCGGAACGGGTCGGCGGGCGGGTGGGGACGCGCCGGGAATCGTTCCAGTGACGGGGAGCCACCACGGCCCACCAGGTGGTGAAATCCGCGCCGCTGACGTGTTCGATCTCGGCGCGGTCGGAGGCGGCCCAGTGCACGGTGTAGCCGGTGAGGTGGTGGGTGGGGCGCTGGAGTTCATCGATCAGTTCACCGGTGGTCAGGGTCGAGTCGTCGGCACGGAAGACGTGGACGGTTCGGTCGGCTTCGGTGACGCGGTAGCTCCATCGGGTCCGGGCGGCCAGCGCGGTGAAGCGGTCATCCCGTTCTTCCCGCTCGCGCTGGGCTTTCCAGCGTCGTGCCTGTTCTTCCTTGGCGCGTGCCTCGGCCTCCCGCACGCGGGCTTCGATCTGCTCGCGGACGGGGCGATAGCGCGCGGTGATGTCGTACAGCCGCCGGTCGAGTCCGCCGAATGCCTGCCATGACGCCGCTTTGCTGCGGCGGCGAGCCGCCGACCACCCGGAACCACGTCGCAGTCCGGGTGAGAAGCCGCCCTCGATCCGCATGCCGAGATCGTGGACGAGCTGCTGCTCGGCGATCCACAACGCGTCCAGTGCCGCGGTCTGGGCCCGGATCCACGCCGCGCAGTCCTCGGCGGTGGCGTCGACCCCGACACTGTGCATCGCCGTCCTCCGGTCGAGGCAGGTCCAGCCGCGCTCGTCCCGGCCTTCCGGCGTCTCGACCGCATAGATCTCGGCGCATGCCCGGCTCGGGTCGAAACCCGCCAGCTGCCGGTCGGTCAGGGCATACCGGAAATCGAACGAATAGCGGTACAGGGTCACCGATACCATCGTGTTCCTCCCCCACGGGTACCTCCACGATAGCGCCGGTGCGGACACGACATGCCGGGCTTCGCAGGTGGTCCCGCACAGGCATGGCGAGCGCGCACCAATCGTTCGATAGGGTACCGATCGGTTCGCGTGTCGGCGCGGGCCCGGGAGGAGCGCGCGGATGCCGATGATCGGACGAGACAGCGAGCTGAAGGAACTGGCCGCACTCGTGGCCGCTCCCGAGGGGCGCAGCGGCATCGTCATCGAGGGCGAACCCGGCATCGGGAAGTCGACCCTGGTCGAGCAGGCGGTCGCGACGGCGGCGGACGCGGGGCTGCGGGTGCTGCGGACCACCGGGGTGGAAGCCGAGCACGGTCTCCCCTATGCCGGGCTGCACCGGGTGCTGTATCCGCTGCGCCGGGCCTTCGACGCGTTGCCCAGCCGCCAGCGCGAGGCGCTGACCTGCGCGCTGGGGATGTCGGACCTCGTCGACGAGCCGAGCCCGCACCTGGTCGGGCTCGCCGCGCTGACCGTGCTGGCCGATGTCGCGGCCGAGCGGCCGCTGCTGGTCGTCGCCGAGGACGCGCACTGGCTCGACCCCGCCAGCGCGGAGGTCCTCGCCTTCGTCGCGCGGCGGATCGATGCCGAACCCCTCGTCCTGGTCGCCACCGTCCGCGACGGCGCGAGCTCGCCGCTGCGCGACGCCGAGCTGTCCACCCTGCGGCTGGGACCGCTGTCCGACGACGACGCGAACACGCTGCTCGACCACATGGCGCCGGGGGCATCGGCCCAGGTGCGGCGCCGCGTGCTCGCCGGAGCGAACGGCAATCCGCTGGCCCTGACCGAATTGCCCATGGCCGCAGGTGATCTCGTCGACTCCACTGCGGCGCTGCCGTTGACCGAGCGACTCGAACGCGCCTTCTCGGCGCGCGGGTCGGAGCTGCCGGATGACACCAGGTCGGCATTGCTGGTCGCCGCGCTCGACGACGGCGCCGTGCTCGCCGAGATACTCGCGGCCACCGGTCGACTGCTCGAATCCTCCGTAGACGAGGACATCCTCGCGCCAGCGGCGACCGCGCGGCTGATCGATATCGGCTCCGGCACAGTGACTTTCCGTCATCCGCTGGTCCGCTCGGCGCTGATCACGGCGGCGCGGGCAGAGGAACGTTGCCGCGCGCATCTGGCTCTCGCCGATGTGCTCACCGGGTCGCCGGATCGCCAGGTGTGGCATCGGGCGGCCGGCGCGAACGGCGCCGACGAGGACGTGGCGGCAGCCCTGGAAGCGGCCGCCGAACGGGCCCGGCACCCGGACGGGGCAATCGCGGCGCTGGAACGCGCCGCCGCGCTCAGCGTCTCCCCCGCTCGTCGCGCCGATCGGCTGCTGCGCGCGGCCGAACTGGCCGTCGACTCGGGTCGCCGCGACATCGTGGACCGGCTGGTCGACGCCGCGCGCTCGCTGCCGCTCACCCCCGAGCAGGAAGCCACCGCGAGCTGGGTCCTCAGCGCGCCCGAGGACGGTATTCGCGAAAGTCCGGCGCGGATCGGTGAATTGGCCGCGCTCGCCGCGTCCGTCGCGGCCGACGGGTACCCGGATCCGGCGCTGCGGATCCTGTGGGGTGCGGCCATGCGGTGCTTCTGGTCCGAGCCGGGGCCGGATGTCCGGCGCGCGGTCCTCGCCGTCGCCGATTCTTTCGCCATTCCCGACGGCGATCATCGCAAGCTCGCGATCGACTCGATCGTGGCGCCGTTCGAGCGCGGCGAGCAGGTGCTGGTTCAGCTGCGGGCGCTGGCGGCGACCACCGGGCGTGACCCGGAGGTCGACTACTTTCTCAGCAGCGCCGCCTATCAGGTCGGCGCGTTCGATCTCGCCGCCGGCTTCGCCGGCGCGGCCGCGCCCGGCTTCCGCTCCGCCGGGCGGTTGGGTCTGCTGACGCGCGCACTGGCCATCCAGGCGTGGAGCCTGGCCAGGGTCGGTGACCTCGCCACCGCCGCGCCCATCGCGGCCGAGGCCGCGGCCTTCGCCCTGGAGACCGGGCAGACCTTCATGCACGCCTCCGCCATCGGCGTGCAAGCCGAAATCGCCGCGCTGCGCGGCGATTACCCGGAGGCGGTGGCGATCGCCGCCGACACCGAACGGATCGGACTGGCCGCGGCCGTGCGCCCGGTGCTGGCCACCGTGCAGCTCACGCGCGGGATCATCGCGCTCGGCGAGGGCCGTTTCGACGACGCCTTCACCGATCTGGCGCGCATCCACGATCCACTCGACCCAGCGTATTCGCTGGCGCTGCGGGTGTGTTTCCTGACCGAACTCACCGAGGCCGCGGTCCGCGCGGGCCGCACCGCCGCCGTCGCGGACCTGCTGCGCGGACTGGAACCGGTGGTGGCGGCCACGCCCGCACCCGCACTGCACATCGGAATGCGGTACGCGCGAGCGGTACTCGCCGGGGACTCGGCCGCCGAGAGGTTCGCCGAGGCACTGGCGGCCGACCTCACCGGCTGGCCCGCCGAACGCGGCCGACTGCATCTGGCCTACGGCGAGTGGCTGCGCCGCCAGCGCCGGGTGGTCGAATCCAGAACCCATCTGCGCACGGCCAGGGAAATCTTCGATGCCCTCGGCTTCACCGCCTGGAGCGAACGGGCCCGGCTCGAACTGCGCAGCGCGGGCGAATCCAGCCCGAACCGGGACCCGGACGCGCGCGAACGACTCACCCCGCACGAGCTCAGCATCGCGCAGCTGGCGGCGCAGGGGCTGACGAACCGGGAGATCGGGCAGCGGCTCTATTTGTCGCATCGGACCGTCAGCACACACCTGCACCGGATCTTCCCGAAACTCGGGATCAGTTCGCGGGGTGACCTAGCGGCACTGCTGCCGACTCTGGACGACCCGGCGGTCTGAGCCGGCGCCGGGCACCGGCGATCGACACCGATTACGTCATCCGACGCACGCGGCGGACCCGGTGCGCTCCCTAGCGTCGAGGGTATGGACATCAATCGACGACGACTCTTCGGTGGCGCGCTCGCGGCGGGCGCCGCGGGCCTGGCCGTGACCTCCCTCGGCGCCTGCGCCACCGAAGCCCCGGCACCGGCCGCGCCCGCCGTTCCGGGCGCGGCGCTGCGCGCAGGCGCGGGAGCGAACACGGCGCTGGGCCCGATCAAGACGGTCGAGGCCGGTGTGCTCGAGGTCGCCTACGCCGAATTCGGCCCTGCCTCCGGACAACCCGTGATTCTGCTGCACGGGTGGCCCTACGACCCCTACAGCTACGCCGATGTCGGTCCGATCCTGGCCGAGTCGGGATTCCGGGTGCTCGTCCCCTTCCTGCGCGGGTATGGGCCGACCCGCTTCCTGTCCGCGCAGACGCCGCGCAACGGGCAGCAGTCCGCGATCGCGCGCGACATCGTCGACTTCCTGGACGCGCTGCGCATCGACTCGGCGGTGTTCGGCGGATTCGACTGGGGCGCGAGGACGGTCGACATCATCGCCGCGCTGTGGCCGGAGCGGGTCGAGGCGATGGTCGCGGTGAGCGGGTACCTCGTCACCCAGCAGGCGGCGCAGCAGCAGCCGTTGCCGCCCGCGGCGGAGTTCGGCTGGTGGTACCAGTACTACTTCGCCACCGAACGCGGCCGCCTCGGCTACGCGCGCAACCGCCACGACTTCAACAAGCTCATCTGGCGAAACGCCTCCCCGGCCTGGGACTTCGACGAGGCCACCTACCAGCGCAGCGGCGCGGCCTTCGACAATCCAGACCACGTCGACATCGTCATCTCGAACTACCGCTGGCGGCTGAGCCTGGCGCCGGGCGAACCGCGGTACGACGATGACGAACAGCGCCTGGCCACCGGCCCCACCATCGCCGTCCCGGCCATCACCATCAGCAGCGACTTCGACGGCTCCGCCAAGGACGGAAAGGCCTACCGGAGCAAATTCACCGGGAAGTACGAACACCGCGTGCTCGACGGTATCGGCCACAACGTCCCGCAGGAGGCGCCGCGGCCGTTCGCCCAGGCGATCGTCGACGCAGTCCGAATGTGATCGACACGGCGGCACTTCGGTGCCGGGCAACGGATGCCCGGCACCGGAGTGCTGTCGGTCAGACGGTGATGGTCTGGTATTCGGTGTACTGCCCCAGCCCGACCGCCCCGAATTCGCGGCCGATCCCACTGGCTTTGAAGCCACCGAACGGGCCGTCGAATCCCACCGGCGCGCCGTTGACGGTGACCGTCCCCGTCCGGATCCGGCGCGCGACGGCCAGGGCCGCCTCCTCGTCGGCCGACCACACGCCTCCGGAGAGCCCGTAGTCGGAGTCGTCGGCGATGCGGATCGCGTCGTCGATGTCGTCGTAGGGAATGACCACCAGCACCGGGCCGAAGATCTCCTCGCGGGCGACGCGCATGGTCGGTGTCACGTCCGCGAAGACCGTCGGCGTGACGTAGAAACCGTCACCGAGGCCGGGCGGTAGGTGCGGTCCACCGCAGACCAGCCGCGCGCCCTCGGCGATACCGGCTTCGATGTAGTCGCGGACCCGCTGTTGCTGATCGCCCCGGACCATCGGTCCGATGAAGGTGCGCGGATCGCTCGGATCACCGACCGGCAGTGACTCCACCAGCGCGGCGAGCGCGGCAACCACCTCCGCGTAGCGGCTGCGCGGGGCGAGGATCCGGGTCTGGGCGATACAGGATTCGCCGTTGTTCAGCAGCGAGCCGAACTTCAGTCCGGCCGTCACCGCGGTCAGGTCGGCGTCCGGCAGGATCACCGCCGCCGATTTCCCGCCGAGCTCGAGGCTGACCCGTTTGAGCTGCCCACCCGCGATGGCGGCGATCCGTCTGCCCGCCCCGGTCGACCCGGTGAACGCGATCTTGTCCACCCGGGGATGCGAGATCAGGTACTCGCTGGTGTCGCGGTCGGCAGGCAGGACGCTGAGCACACCGTCGGGCAGCCCGACCTGATCCATCAGCTCGGCCAGCACTCCCATGCTCAGCGAATTCTCAGGAGAAGCCTTGAGCACCACCGAATTGCCGGTGAGCAGGGCGGGCAGGATCTTCGCCGTCGCGGCGGCGAAGGGCGAATTCCACGGGATCACCGCGGCGACCACGCCGACCGGTTCCCGGCGGACCACGGTGCGCACCGGATCGGCCGGGTCGGACGGGGTGAGCGTGCGCTCCCACGGGAAGTCCTCGGCGGCGGCGAAGTAGGCACGCGCCTGCCGGGTCAGCCCGGCCTGGCCCGCCCTGGTGAACCAGGCGGCCGAACCGTTCTCCGCGGTGATGAGCGCGGCGATGCGGTCGGCCTGGGCGGCGCGCAGCTCGTCGAAGTGCCGGAGCGCGGCGATGCGCCGCGCCGGTGGAGTGTCGCGCCAGACGCGGCTGTCGAAGGCCGCGGCGGCGGCCGCCACCGCCCGATCCACGTCCGCGGGTTGGGCCTGCGCCGCTCGGCCGATGACCGAGCGGTCGTGCGGGGACAGGATCTCCAAGAGCGCGGGCTCGCTCGGTTCGGTCCACGTGCCGCCGACATAGAGCCGGTCGTAGGTGATCACGCGACCTCCCCTCGTGCCGGTGGCTGCTGCTGATCGCGATAGGCCTCCAGCAGCCGCAGCCAGACCTCGCCGATGGTGGGGAACGACGGCACGGCATGCCAGAGTCGTTCCAGCGGAACCTCTCCGGTAATCGCGACGGTCGCCGAGTGCAGCAGTTCGGCCACGCCCGCACCGGCGAAGGTGGCGCCGACGACGACCCCGCGATCCGGATCGATGAGAACGCGTGCCCGGCCCCGGTACCCGGGATCGTGCTGGACGGCCCCCGCGACGTGGCCGATCTCGTAGTCGACCACGTGCACCGTCCGTCCGGCGCGGTCGGCGTCGGCGGTGGTGAGGCCGACCGACGCGATCTCCGGGTCGGTGAACACCACCTGCGGCACCGCGTCCAGGTCAGCGGTGGCGGCGTGCGCGCCCCAGCGTCCGGTGTCGAGGGCCTGGCCGCGCGCCCTGGCGACGATGACGGCCCCGGCAATGCGAGCCTGGTACTTACCCTGGTGGGTGAGCAGGGCTCGGCGGTTGACGTCGCCGACCGCGTACAGCCACGCGCCGTCGACCGCGGTGACGGTGAGTGTGTCGTCGGTGGTCAGCCACCCGCCGGGAGTGAGGCCGACGGTGTCGACTCCGAGTTCGGTGGTCCGTGGCGCGCGCCCGGTGGCCAGCAACAGCTCGTCGGCGACCAGCCGGGTGCCGTCGGCGAGGGTGAGGTGCACACCCTCGTCGTCGCGGCGCGCCGCCGCGATGGTGGTGCCCAGCCGCAGCTCCACCCCCGCCTCCCGGAGCCGCTCGGTGACCAGGTCGGCGGCGAACGGCTCGACGCGCTCGAACAGCCGCGATTCTCGGGCGATCAGGGTCACCCGGGCGCCGAGAGCCTGCCAGGCGGTGGCCATCTCGACCGCGACGACCCCGGCGCCGAGGATGGCGAGCCGGTCGGGCACCGTCTGGGCGGCGGTGGCCTCCCGACTCGTCCACGGCCGCAGCGTGTCCAGCTCGGGCAGCGGCGGCAGCGCGGCCGAGGTGCCGGTGCACAGGGCGACCGCGCACCGGGCGGTGAGCCGCACGGTGCCACCGTCGGGCGTGCGCACGCTCACCTGTTTCGGACCGTCGAGCCGGCCGTGGCCGCGTACCAGGTCGACCCGTACGGAGTCGAGCCAGGCGAGCTGGTCCTGGTCGTTCCAGTCGGCGGCCATGCGGTCGCGATGCTTCAGCACCGCGGCCGCGTCGAGGCCGCCGGTCACCGCACTCGCCACGCCGGGAAAGCGGGCCGCCTCGCGATAGAGCAGCGCCGGGCGCAGGAGCGCCTTGCTGGGTTCGCAGGCCCAGTACGAGCATTCGCCGCCGACCAGTTCGGCTTCGACGATCACGGTGCTCAGCCCGGCGGCGCTGGTCCGGTCGGCGACGTTCTCGCCGACCGGCCCCGCGCCGATCACCACGACATCGTAGATACGGGTTTCGTTGTCGGACATGATGTTCCCCTTCGCGGTCAGCGGCCGGGCGCGCGCTGGGTGACTTCCTGCAGGTACCAGCCGTTGCCGTCGGGGTCGGTGAACGCCGCGAAGGAACCGTAGGAACGCCGCTGCGGGTCGGCGCCCGGCACGCGGTGCTCGGTGCCGGGGTGGTGGAACACGCCGGTGGCGTCGCGGAACGGGCCATCGACCTCGACACCGCGCCCGGTCAGTGCCGCGACGGCCTGCTCGATATCGGTGACGATCAGGTGCAGGCCGTGCAGGGATCCCGGTGCGGCCGTGGCGACTCCGGTGCCGAAGATGATCGAGCACTCCGAGCCGGGCGGGGTGACCTGCACGACGCGATAGCCCTCGTCCACCGGGAAATCGGCGTCGAGCCGGAAGCCGAGCCGGTCGACATAGAAGGCTTTGGCGCGATCGACGTCGGCGACGGGCAGCACGACGACTTCCAGTTTCATATCCATGATCAGTGGTCTCCTCGAAGGGTTTTCGTACTCGGTGTCAGTGGGTCGCGGCGGCTTGTTCGATGACGTCGGCGACGACATCGGGATGCGAGACGGCCACCGAATGCGACGCGGCGACCTCGGTGATCCGCGAATGCGCCCGCTCGGCCATGAACCGCTGCGCTTCGGCCGGGATATTGCGGTCCTGGGTGGTGACCACGGCCCAACTGGGCTTGTCGGTCCAGGCGGCCACGGTGGCCTTCTCCTCGAGCGCGGCCTGCGCGATCGGGCGCTGGGCGGCGGCGGCCAGCGCGGCGCGCTCGGCGGGTACGTCGGCGGCGAATTGGGCGGGGAACTTCGCCTGCTGGATATACAGGTCGGTGCCCGCGTTGCCATCCGCGGCGGTGAACGGGACCGGATCGAGGGTGCCGGGCAGGGTGGAGCCGGGGAACTTGCCGGTCAGCTCGAGCGCGGTCTCCCCCGGGGCCGGCTGGAAGGCCGCCACATAGACCAGCGACCGCACCTGGTCGTTGCCCGCGGCGGCCGCGCTGATGACCGATCCACCGTAGGAGTGTCCGACCAGGATCACCGGGCCCTGGATATGGCTGATCACGCTGCGCACGACCGCCGCGTCCGCGGCCGGGCTACGCAGCGGATTGGCCACCGCGACAACGGGATACCGGTCCGCGATGAGCTTGTCGGCGACGTCGTTCCAGCTCGAGCCGTCCGCGAACGCGCCGTGGACCAGGACCACGGTGGGGCGCGGCGCGTCCGGCGTCGGCCCGGCCTGGGTGGTGGTGCTCGCGGTGCAGGCGACGGCGAGCGCGCCCGCGGCGACGGCGGCCGTGGCCGCCGCGATGATCCGGTGCGGGCGTCGGATGTCGACCATGTCGATGGTCCTTTCGAACGAACGGTGCGGTGGGAGTGGTTCCACCTTCCGCCGCATCGCCCGGTCGCCACATCTGTCATCTGACGCCGACCATGACGTAGTCACCCGCGATTACGTCACCGCCTGCGTCATCCGACAGATTCGGCGGGTGGTCGCCGGCGGCGATCGTTGTGCCATGACAACGATCCGCTTCCACCTGCTGTCCACCCTGACTCCCGCCGAGGTCGTGGGCGTGCTCACCGACTTCGGGCCCACCCGGCCCGAGACCTGGTCGAACTCCGTCGACGCCGAGCACTTCGTCGTGCACGACCGGGGCGAGACCTGGGCCGAGATCACCGAGGGCAATGCCGCCGCCTGGGAACGCGCCCGCTACGACTGGGACCCCGCGGGCGACACGGTCACCGTCACCACGCTGGACTCCAAGCTCTTCGGCGCGGGCGGCGGCTGGGTCTTCCGCGCCACTCCGACCGCGCAGGGCTCGCGCGTGGATGTCGAACTGACCCGGACGCCCACCGCGTTCAAGGGCAAGATCCTGGCGGCGCTGCTGCCGCTGGTCGGCCCGTCCTCGCTGCGCAAGTCCTTCGCCGCACCGCTGCGGGCCGCGTGATGTCCGCGGCGTTGACACCCGGCACCCATGCCTTCGACTCCGACGGCGTGACACAGCGATACCACGTGTACGGCAGTGGACCGGTCTGCCTGGTCCACCCGGGCGGGCCGGGCATCCACTGGGAATACCTGCGCATGCCCGCCCTCGAAAAGCACCTGACCATGGTGTACATCGAGGCGCTGGGAACTGGCGAGTCCGGCAGGCTGCCCACCCACCCGAACGGCTACACCCGCGAGCGCTACAGCACGGCGCTGCGCCGCATCGTCGACCAGCTCGGCGTCGCGCGGGTGTATCTGCTCGGGCATTCGCACGGCGCGTTCGTCGCCGCCTATCACGCGATCCACCACCCGACCCAGCTCGCGGGCGTCATCCTGTACGAGGGCGCGCCGGTGACCGGGCCCGAGCACGGCGCCGAGGCGGCGCGGCGGCTGCGCGACTTCGTCACGGCGCACGCGGGCCGCCCCGAACTGCCCGACATCCTCGCCGCTTTCGGTGCGATGCAGGAGATTTCGAACGATGTGCAGACCCTCGCCGTCGCCCGGGGCATCCTGCCCGCCTACCTCGCCGACTACTGGGGCGACGAACCCCGCTGGGCCGCGGTCCGGGACGCGCTGCGCGCCGGGTACATCTCGGGGCTGGACGCGCTCGGCGCGTCCGATCTCGTCGACGACCGCGCCGACCTGCCCGCGCTCACCGTGCCCACCCTGGTCGTGGTCGGCCGCTTCGATGTGATCTGCGGGCCGCGCTGGGCGCAGGAACTGCACGACCGCATTCCCGATTCGCGGCTGGTGGTCCTGGAGCACAGCAGCCATCTGGGACACCTCGAGGAACCCGAGCGCTTCGCCGAGGCGGTGCGCGACTTCGTGCTCGCCGCACCCGCGCTGCCGGTGAGCGGCGAAACAGCAGCCAGGAGGCCGCAATGACCGAACGCCCTTTCATCGCAGCGCTTTTCGTCACCGGTCCGATCGCGATGCTGATCTGGTCGGAGACCGTTGTACTGCACGGCCGCGGCCCCGGCCCCCGCGAAATTCTGGGCAGGCGCCATCTCGATCGAACGGAAAGTCTATGAACAAGACCGCAGTACAGCCTGTTTCGACGACGGAACGGTCGTCGCTGATCCGGCTCTCGCTGGGCCGTGGTGTGCTGGCCATCGGGTGGGCGCTCGCCTTCGCCGCCGTCGGCGACATCCTGGGCGTGGTGGCCGTGGCGCTGCTCGTCGCCTATCCATTGATCGATGCCGTGTCGTCGCTGATCGACTACCAGGAGATGCCCGACGGACCCGAACGCCGGGTGACGGCACTGAACGGCTGCCTGAGCGCGGTCGTCGCCGTCGCGCTCGGCGTCGCCGGAACCGTGGGCGGTGTGGGCACGGTGCTGGGCGTGTTCGGAGCCTGGGCGGTGGTGTCGGGTGCGGCGCAGCTCGTGGTCGGCCTGCGTCGGCGCGGCCCCGTCTTCGGCAAGCAGTGGCCGACACTGATTTCCGGTGGCCTGTCCTTCCTGGTCGGGCTCACCTACCTGGCCCAGGCGGCGGGCGACTCGCCGTCGCTGCACGTGCTGTCCGTCTACGCCACCGGTGGCGGCGTCTTCTTCCTCGCCCAGGCGGCGCTCCTGGCGTGGAAGTCGCGCCAGAGTGCCGGAATGAACTGACACACAACCTGATTCGACACTCGCAAGGAGCAATTCCATGGCACAGCGACTGCGCGGAAAGACGGCGCTGATCACCGGTTCCACCAGCAATATCGGACGTTCCATCGCGCTGGCGTTCGGCGCGGAGGGAGCCCACGTCATCGTGTCGGGACGTGACCGAGCGCGCGGCGCGGCCGTGGTCGAGCGGATCCGGGCCGACGGCGGCACCGCGGACTATGTGCGCGCCGACCTCGACGGCAGCTCCGCCGCCAGCCGCGCACTGGCCGCCGCGGCCGTCGAGGCGGCGGGCGGGCGGCTGGACATCCTGGTCAACAATGCCGGAATCTATCCGCGCGCGACCACGCTCATGGTCGACGACGACACCTTCGACCGGATGTACGGCGTGAACGTCAAGGCGCCGTTCTTCCTGACCCAGGCGCTGGTCCCCGGGATGATCGACGCGGGCGGCGGCGTCATCGTGAACCTCGGCTCCTGGGTGGCCCGGCTCGGGGTCGGCTCCGGCGCGCTGTACAGCTCCACCAAGGGGGCGTTGGAAACGCTCACCCGCGCGTGGTCGGCGGAATTCGGGCCGGACGGCATCCGGGTGAACGCGATCTCCCCGGGCGTGATCCTCGCGCCCGACGGCGATCCCGCGATCGAGCAGGTGGCCGCGGCCATGATGCACGGGACCCCGGCGGGCGCCACCGGTCGCCCCGATGCCATCGCCGCCGCGGCAGTCTATCTAGCCTCCGACGACGCGGCGTTCGTGCACGGCACCGTCCTCGACGTCGACGGCGGCCGCGTCGGCGTTGCGGTCGTCGCCGGAGCTCAGCCGCGAGGGCGCGCCCAGCCCGCGTAGCACGTCGACGGCCGCCCAGACCGGGCCGGTTCGGTCAGTGAGGTGTGGGCATGGGGAATCTACGTGGTGGCAGACGGGTCGGCTCGTGCGTCGTCGTCGACGGCGTTGGCGTGGTCGATCTCGGCCATGTGATCCTCGGCCCAGCTGCGCAGTGCCGCCAGCGGAACCTCCAGGGACAGTCCCAGTTCCGTGAGCCGATAGTGCACGCGCGGTGGCACCGTCGGCTCCACCCGGCGGGTGACGAGACCGTCCCGGACCAGATTCTGCAGCGTCACCGACAGCATCTTCTGGGACACCCCGGGCATGCGTCGCCGCAGCTCGGCGAACCGGACCTCGCCCGGAGCGGCCTGCGCGAGCACCTTGACCGCCATCGATGTCCATTTCGTGCCGATGCGGTCCAGCAGCTGACGGGTCGGGCATTCGCGATCGAACAGGTCACCGCGAACCGGCGTCTGCGCTGATCGAGTGGTCACCTGGACCTCACCACCTGTCGTCGAAGTGCCTTCTTGGCAGCGCAATCTCGGTTACCTACCGTTGCCTGGTAACTAATGGTAACCATCGGGAGGGTTCCATGGCCCACACGCCACCGCTCCACACCGCCACCGTCGAGCTGCGCCTGATCGAGACCAACGGCATCCAGGCCAACGTCGCCCTGGCCGGCTCCGGCCCCGCGATCGTTCTGCTGCATGGTTTTCCGCACACCTGGCGCGTGTGGAGCGAGATCATCGGCCCGTTGTCCACGCACTACCGGGTGATCGCCCCGGACCTCCGTGGGATCGGCGCCACCACCCGGGCGCCGGACGGCTACGACGCGGGCGCGCTGGCCGCCGATATCGCCGGGATCCTCGATGCACTCGGCGAACCCAGCGCGGACATAGTCGCGATCGATGCGGGCACCCCGGTGGCGGTTCTGCTCGCCCTGCGCCACCCCGACCGGGTACGACGGCTGGTGGTCATGGAGGCGCTGCTGGGCAGGCTCCCCGGTGCCGAGGACTTCCTCGCCGCGGGTCCGCCGTGGTGGTTCGGATTCCACGCCATGCCCGGTCTCGCCGAAACGGTCCTGCTCGGCAACGAGGCGCGCTATGTCGAGTGGTTTCTTGCCGCCGGCACCCGGGGCCGGGGCGTGCGGGCCGATATCCACGACGCGTTCGTCGAGGCCTACGCCGGAGCCGACGCCCTCCGGTGCGCCTTCTCCTATTACCGCGCACTTCCGGCCAGCGCAC
Organism: Nocardia sp. NPDC050718; assembly: GCF_040654235.1. Classification (NCBI taxonomy): domain Bacteria; kingdom Bacillati; phylum Actinomycetota; class Actinomycetes; order Mycobacteriales; family Nocardiaceae; genus Nocardia; species Nocardia sp. NPDC050718. The sequence goes on from NZ_JBFAHQ010000010.1 coordinate 40,821, forward strand.
ATCAGCTCGAACTCGCCGCGGCGGCTCATCGTCTCACCGCACCCACGCTGGCGATCGGGGCCCACCCCGTCGGCGACGCGCTGGAGCGGCAGCTCCGGCCAATTACGGATGATCTTGTAGGACAGGTCATTCCGGACTGCGGTCACATGATCCCGCTGGACAGGCCGCACGAACTGCTCGACCTCATGATGCCCTTCCTCACTGCCGAACGACCCGTCTGACCCTCGCTGTTCCGACGGAAGGACGACTTTCGCCACCGTGCTCAGTGGCTGAACGTGGCAGGCCTGGCCGACCTCTGGGACGACATCAGCTCACTCGTCACCGATCGTCCCCGTGGTGGAGGTCGGAGTCGGCGGCGCGCTCGATGGCTTCCATCACGACGGAGGCCCGCGGGTAGCCGATGTAGGCCGCCAGCAGAGTCATCAGCGCGGTGAGGCCGTCGTGTCCGATGCCGTGCGCTCCCGCCTGCCGCAAGTGGGTGGTGAGCCGGTTACCGGAGACACCTTGGGCGGCCGGCGCCGGACTCAGCCTGCCGCGCCGGGCACGGTGTTCGCCGACGTGTGGTGACGTGCGTGTTCGGCGCACAGGCAACCGACACCGCGCTCGATCCACTCCCGCATCGCCCAGTCCGGATGCCGTTCGATCATCAGCGCGCGGACCTCCTCGGCGATGTCCTGTTCGCTCATCGCCGAATCGCGTCGCCGCCAGGTCTCGTCCCGCAGCTCACGTAGATAGTCGCGCACGTCCGCCAGCAGCTGGGCATCGCCGATCGCACCGTGTCCCGGCACGACCACCCGTGGTGCTTCGGCGGCCAGTCGCTCCATCACCGCGATCCAGGCCACCCCGGAGACGTCGGTGTCGTAGGGCGGGAACCACGGGAAGATCGCGAACTGACCCGCTTCGGCGAGATCACCGGTGAGCAGCACACCGGCATCGGGAACGACCACGACCTGATCGCCTCGGCTGTGCGCGCGACCGGTCGGACGCAACTGCACGACGCGCCCGCCCAGGTCCAGCTCGAAGACGCCGTCGTACACCTGGTCCGGCGCGGTGAGTTCCACGCCCTCGAGTTCACGAGCCACCGGTTCGCCGAGCTGCCGGAACATCGCGAGGTAGCTCTCGCCCTTGTGCGCGAGGTCCTCGGCCTGGGCCCGGTTGACCAAGTAGGTCGCCTCCCCGGCGAATACCTGGGCGCCGAACGCGTGCTCGGGATGGAAATGCGTGGTCGTCAGATAGAGTTCGCGCCCCTTGGCCTGTTCGGCGGCGAAGGCGAGCACCTTCTCGGCGTTGCGCGGTCCCATCCCGGTGTCGACCACCAGCACCGCACGCGTGCCACCGATCACGCCGATGTTCGGCACGAGATCGACCCCGCGATTCGGAATCGCGAGCACATCGCGCGCCAGCTCCTGCACGTCGGCGATCTCGACGACAGGGTCTGGATGGTGGTAACTGGGCATGGTCGACTCCGATGCTGGATGGTGTCCCTCGAGCCATCAGCTGCCTGACGGTCGATCCGATCACTTCCACTCCAGCACCGGCTCGCGCTTGCCGTCCAAGACCGGTTGCGCACGACCGATACCGTGCGGGTATCGGCCGTGCGCAGGCCCGGAACGGGCTGGGTGACCGAGACTCTCGGCGCCACGGTCTGGGCGGAGAAGCCGGGTGCGCGGGCCGCCGCACTCACCGGCCCCGGGCAGTGGCACAGAAGATGATCGCCGGGTAGGTGGCGACGAACGCCCAGAAGAAGGTCGTCAAGCGCATGACGAAGGCAGTTCCCAGGTGCAGTAGCGCTCCGCCGATCAGCAGTGCGTAGGTCAACGCCGGGATACCGAGGAGGACCAGCGGAAAAGCGCACTCCAACGCGATGACCGACCAGCACATCGCCACCGCGACACCGCGATGACGAGCCAGCACCCGCCCGGCCCAGGGGTGCCCGTAGGACTGTGTCGCCAGCACCTCGGGCAATGCAGCGCCACTGCGCCACAGCGGGCCCGCCAGCTTCGCCACCCCCGCGGTGAAGTACGCCAGACATGCCTGTGCCGTCAGGAACCACAGGACGATCTCGTCGGCGCGAGCCTGCCCCACGCCGAAGGCCAGAGCCAGCGCAGCGAAAACGATGACGGTCATCTGATCCGCCCCGTCGCCCCCGAAACGCGAGCGGATGCCCAGCAGGATGTAGGTCACGGCGATCACGGCGGCAGCCACGACGTTGAGGGCCGAGGACGGGCGCAGGACCAACAGGATCCCGCTGGCCAAGCAGGCCGCGACCAGACCCAGCACCCTCGGATAGACCAGCAGCTGTCCGACGCTGCGCTGGAAGGACTTCGTGGTCAGCAACGGGAAGCTCGTCGCCGAGACCGGCCAGCTGGCCAGGGCACCGTCGGCGAGCAGCCGCGGAGTCGCCAGTCGCTCCAGCGATCCGATGATCACGGCGACCGACCCGATCGCCGCGGACAGGTGCAGCGCGTCGGTGCTGCTCAGCATCGACTCGTCGCCTCTCGCATGACCGCCGGTCCGCCCGGATGCATGGCCGATACGAAAAGCACCTGGTGTTCCGGATTCTCGTCGGACCCCTTCGACCGCATGATGAGGAACTGGGTGGCCTGCGCACGACGATCCCGGGGAAGACTGCAGACGAAGTTGAGCATCGCGATATAGGACAGCGTGGTCTGAATCCGGTCGGTGTCACCGTTCAGCGACAGACCGTCTTTCAACAATTCCAGCGTGATGTCGATCATCGCCTTGTTCTGTCTTCGGCCGGGATGCCACACCGCACCCAGCCATTTCACGGGCTTGCGCGGGCTTATCTCGCGCCAGGGCGCCAGCTGTCCGTCCACCGAGAGATCGCGGTAGAGCAGATGCAGATCATCTGTGGCGGGCGAGGGGGCGAAGAAATGCCACCGTGGGAGCAGCCCGAGCACGTCGTGCGCGCGAAACCAGTGTTCCAGTCTGCCGGCTTCCCATTTCTCCACACTCCGGGGTATCTGACAGATCACCGATATGGCGAACCAGGTCAGCAGCAGGAGGGCGAGCAGGGCGAAGACCAGATCGTCTATGGCCATGTCGGTTCAGTGCACGTGCCCGAGAGCTTCACGTCGGATATCCAGAAGTTCTCTCGCCGTCGCGGCGGGGCCCAATTTCTGGACCTGTGCGTCGGACAGGTGCTGTTCGATCTGTACCGGCGGGACGCTGACGGCACAACAGATCGCGGTGGTGAAGGCCACGGCCGTGACCATGATGAACGTGCCGTTCGGACAGCAATCCCCGTTGATCGTGAGGTTGGCCTCCAGCTGGTCGTTCGGCACCTGCGTCAACGCGGCGCGTTCGGCCGGCGTCAACGGTGGCGCGTGCCGGAGGGCGACCGCCTCCAGCGCCGCGTCGGACTCGTCCAGCCGGTGCTCGATCAGCGTCAGATGCGACGGACTCAGTTCCCCACCGTTGTAGGGATTGTCCAGAATGACCACGCCGAGATCCGGTGGCGGGAAAACGTTGGTCGCGAGAGTTCTGCCACCGTATCGAATTGTCGCGAAGACAGGTGAGCGCTGGAGCAAACGCCAGGCCTGATAGACCGAAAGTCTCTTACGGTCCACGAACCGGGGCACGATCTCGTTTTCGACCATGTCGACATCGCCGTCATGGTGGCGAATGGCGATGTCGCGAACGCGCTGCAATATCGGATCGCCCTGAGCGGCGACGAAGACTCGAACAGCCCCGGGCGGGCAGAGCAGCGCGCGATCGGGCTGTGACGGGACATAATCCAGAATGTCGATCTCGCGATACCGCAGTGATCGAACAGCGAGTTCATCGGCTGCCAGATGCAGCAGGGTCTGCTCGTCCACGTCTAGACCTCCCAGCATATCGGCGATGCCTTCAGGTTAGGTGGGTAAAATACCACACACCCCTATGGCACCCGATGCCTTCTGCTCAGGTCTCGACGAGGACCGCGGCATCCACATATCGTGGATCACGGGCGATCGCGGCGAAATTCGAATCGCCGTCGGCGCCTGCGGATTCCTCTTCTTCGGCCAATCGGTCGAGCAATTCGAAATAGCTCGCCTCGGCCGTCCGCAAGGACGCGATCGTCGCCGTGAGATCGATGTCGGCGGTGAACCGCGCCCCGTCGACACCTACCGACAAGGTCGCCAGCCAGCCGTCCGAATCGGCCGCGAACATCGCCCCGCTGGTCTCGGCCCAGAACAACACCGCGCTCGGCACCACCGCGGAGCTCGAGCGCCCTGCCGCGGCGAGCATCACCAGCGCGGTATAGATGTTCGACTCGCAGAACCCGAAGTGCATCAGATACGCCTCGAGCGCTCCCTCCCGATACCGCAGGACATAGGTCAGCCCACCGGCGTCCTCCCCGAAGCAGTCGGCGAGATACTCCCGAGGTGTCATCCCCTCCTCGGCCTGACCCCACTCCGGCGCCTTGCCGTCCCAGAACCACCGGTCATACATCGCGCCGCGGTTCTCGATCACCTCCGGGCCCGGCACCGGGGTCTCCAGCCACTGTTCGAATGCCGCCCGCCCCATAGGAATTCGGGCGGCAACGACAAAGGTGTCCGACACAACCGGCTCCTCATCGATCTCGACGGCGCCCACCATCTCGGGCCCGCGCGCCATCCTAGGATCTCACCGGTTCCCAGGGCCGCCTGATCACCTGAGCGAATTCGTTCTTGCGGTCGGCTCCCCCGGCCCCTAACCTCTACTCCCATCCGAATATTCGAACCAATGCCTCCGAATATTCGTCGAAGGGCGGAGTTCTCCCGATCGGGCGAACCCGTCGGCACTGCACAACCAGGGAGTCGCCCGTGTTCGAGCGAATGGGTCGCGCCGCCACGGCGGCCGCGATCGGCATGACAGCACTGTTGACAGTCAGCACCGGCACCGCCGCGGCGGGCTTCGGTTCACTGCCGCCGGCGAACCCGCACCTGGGCCCCCCGGGCACGGCCACGATGCACGGCGACGCCGAATCCTCCGACGCCACACCGTTCGCTGGTCCCGGAGCGGGGAACATCGACAGCGATTTTCGGGAGCTCGCCGCGGCGTGCCCGACCATCCTCCAAGGTGCCGACGGGCTACCGCAGGCCTTGTGCACCAAGATCATCGACCGGGCCCCGAAGGTCTTCCTGCTCGATCCGGCCAACGGCCGGCCGCTCGCGTCGCTGGACCTCACCAAAGGCAGCCTCCTCGGCGGCGTCTACGCCTACCTGGACAGCAGCGACCGCATGGTCACCGTCGACGGCAGCGGCAAGCTGCTGCGCATCGGCCACCGCAGGAACGGCGACGACTGGACGGTCTTCATCGAATCCGCGACCGATATCTCCCAGGCTGTGACCGGGCACTGCGGCGGCGGGGATTGCGACGCGGTCAGCTCGGTGATGCCCGACTTCGACGGCCGGGTCTGGTTCGCCACCGACAACGCCGCGGCGGGCTTTTCCGACCCCGCGACCGGTGCGGTCCGCTCGATCGTGCTCGGTCCCGGCGAACAGGTCGCCAACAGCATCTCCACCGCGCCGGACGGCGTGGCCATCGCCACCACGCACGCGCTGTACCTCGTCGACGTGGACGGCTCCGGTAACCCCCGGGTGGTGTGGCGGCAGGCCTACGACCGCGGCCCGGCCCGTAAACCAGGCCAGCTGTCCTGGGGCACCGGCGCCACGCCCACCTTCTTCGGCCCCGGTACCGGCACCGAATACCTGGCGATCACCGACAACGCCGTCCCGAAGGAGAACCTGCTCGTCTTCGACACCGCGACCGGCCACCGGGTCTGCGCGGTGCCGACGGTCGACGGCACCGAGAACTCCCCCATCGGCGCAGGCAACAGCCTGTTCGTCGCCGGGACCTACGGCTACCCGTACCCGGCTGTTCCGGAAGGCGCGGGCCCGAGTGAACCGGCCGATGCCGCGTTCACCGGTGGGATGGTGCGGGTCGACGTGATCGGCTCCGACTGCCGGGTGGTGTGGACCAACAAGGCGCTCTCGGCCGCGGTGCCCCGGCTCTCGGTGGCCGACGGCAAGATCTACACCGTCACCCGGCACACCATCATCCCGACCGGCAGCGTCGGGGTGACCGACAACTTCCGCTACACCGTCATCGACGCCGCCTCCGGGCGCATCGACACCGAGAAGCTGATCGGCGCGACGGCCGTCCACAACACCCTGCAGATGGTCGGCACCATCACCCCCGATCGAACCCTCTACCAGGGCACGATGAGTGGCCTGTTCCGCATAGCACCACGCTGAGGGGCGTATGCGATCATCGGAGTCGATCGGTGGCCTGCGATCCGGGAGGGGGCGAGATGCGATCGGATTCGGCTCGTCCCCAGGATGATTCACCGCCCACCAGCCGGGTGGTCGCGGTCGTGGAACTCCTCGCCGCCCGCGGCACCGCGCTCTCGGCGGCCGAGATCGCCCAGTCGCTCGAACTGAGCAGGTCGACGGTGGGCGCCATCCTGTCCACGCTCGACCGGCACGGGTGGGTCCGGCGACAGCCCGATCTGGCCTACCAGCTGGGTCCCGGTCTGTCGCGGGTCGGGCTGTCGGCACCGGCGACCCTCGTCGAGAGCACCGCGGTCGGCGCGGAACTCGAACGCCTGGCCGCCCGCGTCGGCTGTGGCGCCGCGCTCACCGTGCTGAACGGCGACGAACTCACCTTCGTCGCGGTCACCGGCGGCCAGGGGCTGATTCCCGCTGGCATCGAGAACGGGACCCGGATCCCGCTGCTCCCACCCGCCGGCGCCACCCTCCTCGCGCACGCCCCCAACGCGGCGCAGAACCGATGGCTCGACCGCGGCGATCCGGAGCGGCGCGCCGAGTTCCGTGGCGTTCTGGAAACGATCCGCACCACCGGCTTCTGCGCCTGGAGCCTGCGCCCCGGCGCGCTCACCGCGCTGCGGGTCCTCTCCGACGTGGTCGACCACCTCGGCGACCGCCCCGCCACCGATGAACTGCGCGGCCGGGTCCTCGGCCTGCTCGGCGACGTCACCGGCAGCGCGCACACCGAGCACGACCTGCACTCCCCCGAGTCGCTGTCACTCGGCTACCTGAGCGCGCCCGTCCTCACCACCGAGAACCGCGCCCTCTTCGAAGTCCAGATCGGCCCGCTGCGCACCGAAGCCACCCTCCCCGAGCGTCGACACTTCATCGACGCACTCCTCGCCACCACGCGCCGGTTGGAGCACATCGCCACCGGCGAAATGTCGACCGGGAAGACGACCTGAACGTCGGCACTGTGACGACTCAGGTGAGGAATTCGATTCGGAGAGAATCCCTTTGGACCTCAGAGACACCGCTACGGGACGGGATGCCGACGCGGTCCGCAGTGGCTGCGGGATGACGGTCTGACCGTACCTGGCTGCGGGCATGCGCTTCTGGGCCGCCCGCGTCGCAGGAACACCAAGGAGCACGACCTCGGCGGCGCGATCGCGTGGAATCGGCGATCACGCCGCAGGCCTCGTCAGGGTCGCTGGGATACCCGCTCCTCGCCACCGCCGTGCCGTGGAAGGACGCGAGCTTCCTTGGTTCCTTGGACGACCGGCGCCGGGCTCGTGCGCATCAGCCACGCCGCGGCGGCGAGTGTCAGCACCCAGCCGATCACTTCGATGAGCAGATGATCTGTCGCATCGGGAACCGATTGCAGCAGGAACACCCGGACGCTGTTGATCGCTCCGTGCGTCAAGACCGCCGGCCAGACACTGCCCGACCGCCAGCGAAGGGCGAGCAGCAGCGGCGCCCACGGCAGCATGCCCGCGAAATAGATGACGATGTCCCACGGTGGGCGGTCACCGATGACAGCGAGCACCGGCAGGTGCCAGACGATCCAGACCGCACCGCTGACCAGGGCCAGCGGCCAGAAACCCCAGGACGAGGCACGGGTCACCAGCCAGCCGCGCCAGCCGAATTCTTCGCCGATCGCGAAGACCGATTGCAGGACGAAGACCGGAACGACCCACACCGTCGCCATCAGGATCTGGTCGAGCGGGTTGAGCGGCCAGATCCCCACGGCCAGTGCGATGCTCGTTTGGATGGCGGCGATCACGGTGATGAGGCCGATGCCGATACCGGCCCACCTGGGTGTGCCGCGCCACCCGGTGGCGAAGGTCTGCCGGAAGGTTCCGGGTCGCCGGGCGAGCCACAGGATGACCGCGGCGAGCAGCGGGGTCAGTTGCAGGATCGGAACGATCAGGTTGTCGAAATCCGTGGAGACGAGCCGAAAGACCATCGGAACCGAAAGCGCGTAACACAGCGCGATGGCGATCGTGAAGAACCACGCGACATCGGTGCCAGTCGATCCGGGAGAACCGCGGCGCGCACGAACTGTCGTCACGACTGCCCACCTCTGACAACGGAATCACTGCCAACCCACTGTCGCTTCGACCGCGACGTCGACAACCGGTCACGCGGACCGGAATTCGTTGTCGGAGAGCGGGAATCTCGGTTCATGCACGGACCGTAACAATCAGTTTCGATCTCCGGATCCCGGAAAGACCCGGAAATCCACCCTGAAAAAGCCCCTACCCGACTTCCGCCGCTAGTCGGCTCGCACACGTCTGGTGTCGTATGCCCACATCGCGATCTCGACGCGGTTGCGGGCGCCGAGCTTGCCCATCAACGATGCGACGTGGCTCTTGACCGTGCTCAGGCCGACGAAGAGCTCGGTGGCGATCTCGGCGTTCGTCCGGCCGCGTGCCACCAGCGCGAGCACCTCTTCCTCGCGCTCGGTGAGCGGGTCGATGGGCTGGACCGGTACCACCGGCGTCTGGTCGGCGAAGGTCGCCAGCAGCCGGCGGGTGACGTTGGGGGCGATCAGCGCGTCCCCGTCGGCCGCCGCGTGGATGGCCTGCACGAGGAGCTCCGGCCCGGCGTCTTTGAGCAGGAAGCCGCGGGCGCCGGCGCGCAGCGCGCCGAGGACGTACTCGTCGAGGTCGAAGGTGGTGATCACGACGACCGCCATCGGGTCCGTGACGCCTGGCCCGGCAAGGCGTCGCGTCACCTCGATGCCGTCGAGCCCGGGCATCCGGATGTCGACCAGGAGCACATCGGGACGCAGCCGGGTCGCCAGGTCGAGCGCTGTGAGCCCGTCGACCGCCTCCCCCACGACCTCGAGGTCGGGTTGCGCGCCGAGGATCATCACCAGCCCGGTCCGGACCAGGTCCTGGTCGTCGGCGACGACCACGCGAATGCTCATGTCGGCGCCTCCACGGGCAGCACCGCCTCGACCACCCAACCACCGTCGGGCCCCGGCCCGGCGGCAAGTGATCCGCCCAGGAGCTGGGCGCGTTCGGCCATGCCGAGCAGGCCGAATCCGGGCTTCGGGACCGGCCCCGGCTCGGCCTGTCCGTCGTCGCTGACCCTCAGCCTGACGGTGTCGCCCTCCCGGCATACGGCGATCCCGACGCGGGTCGCGCTGCGGGCGTGCCGGACGGCATTGGTCAGCGACTCCTGGGCGAGCCGGTAGAGCGCGGCGTCCACGGGTCGTGCCAGCCGGGTCAACGAACCGTCGAGCGAGATCTCGACGGTGGGCGTCGCGTCGACACGCGCCAGGGCGGGCAGGTCCGCGACACCCGGTTGCGGTGCGTAGGCGACGGGTTCCTCCGCACGCAGCACCCGCACCATGGACCTCATCTCCGCCAGGGTTCGCGACGCTTCGGACTCGATCGCGGCCAGGACCTCGACCGCCTTCTCCGGCTGGACGGCTGCGACCACGCGCCCGGCCTGCGCCTGCACCGCGATGGCCGAGACGTGGTGGGCCACGGTGTCGTGCAGCTCGCGCGCCAGCGCCACCCGTTCCTGATTGCGGACCTCGCGCTGTTGGCGACGCCAGAGGTCCGCGCGGTAGCGGAACACCGCCGCCAGGGCGACGAACAACAGCAACAGGACGGTGCCGCCGAAAACGTCGGCCCAGCCCGCGGAGGAGGCGTACATCCCCAGTGCGACGACGACGGCCACGAACGTCGTCCCGACGACGATCTCCCGGCCCGAGCCCCACCGCACCAAGGCGTAGAGCAGGATCAAGTCGGCCATCATGGCGTAGAGGCCCAGGTCCCCGGCATGCGCGGTCAGCTGCAGGACCGAGAGCAGCCCGGCGGCAGCCCAGCCGACCAGGGCGGCCGGCAGCGGGTGGTTTCGCCGCCAGAGCAGGGCGGGTATCAGCGCCACGGCGAGCACCGCTACCAGGGGTCGCCAGGCCAGGTCCGGCCGAACGATGCTCTCGACCGCGGCGGCGGCCGCGAACACGCCCACCATCAGCCAATCGAGCCGACCGATCGGTGGGGCGTCACCGGGCCGCGGCTCATGCCAGAGGGAGCGCCGGAGGGTGACCACGGCTTCAGCATAGGGATCGGCGCGCCTCGGCGGACCCGCCGAAAGTACGAGACGGAGATCATGCCATCGGCCAGGCGAACTCCGGCCCCCGGGCCGGTGTGCCCGGCGTCGGGCTCGGCGATCGTGGACCTACCGATCCGCCCGACAACGGAGCCCACGATGAGCACACATCAACCCACCACTCTGGACGACCAGCCGATGCCGGTGCGAGCAAAGCTCGCCGCAGCGTGGACGAGCTTCATGTTCCTGTACGCCTACGTGGACATTCTCAACTTCTTCACGCCCGGCGTCATCCAGGAGATCCTCGCCGGCAAGGTCTTCGAATTCGATCTCTCCCAGACCTTTTCGACCACGGCACTGACCCTCATGGCCGTCCCGATCTTCATGATCTTCCTGTCGATGACGCTGCCCGCCGGGGTGAGCCGCGTCGCCAACCTCGTCGTGGCTTCGCTCTACATCCCCGTCACGGCGTTCAACGTGACGGGCGAGTCCTGGTTGTACTTCTACGGCCTCGGCGTCGTCTTGGAAGTGGTCCTTCTCGTCCTCATCCTGCGGTACGCCTGGACCTGGCCCCGCACCGCACGTTCGGCGACCATGCCGGCTGAAACCGTTCGAGCGCGGCAGTAAGCGTGAACTGTTTGGAAGCAGGTACCTAAGTGCCGCAATGGCTTTCGCGGCTTCATGCACCTCAGAAGCATGAAGTCGCGAAAGCAGCAGAACTCTCCGAAGTGATTACCCCAGGCTCCCCTCACCGCGAAGGGTCCGGTCGATCCATGCGATGACCTCGGCCAGGATGACCGGCCCCTCGGGTTCGTCCTCCACCCCGTGGTACACGCCCGGACAGGTCCGCAGTGTCGCCGACGGCACGAGGTCGACCACCCGGCGGCTGGCGGAGATCGGATTGATCAGATCGGCGTCGCCGTGCACCACGAGCAGTGGTGCGGAGACTCGGGTGGCAGCCGATGACACCCGATCCATCTGTGCCAGAACATCGATCGCGAAGCGTGCCGTCGCTCGCCCGTGGACCAAGGGATCGGCGTACCGCTCGGCGACGACGGCGGGGTCGCGATTGACCCGCTCGAACCGCAGCCCGTTCGGCACCGTCAGGGTGGCGAAGACGCGGCCGAGGCTCCTGACCACGGCCACCTTGAGACGCTGGTTGCGCAGCTCCGAGTCGAAGGCGGGTCCGGTCGCCACCACCGCGGCCACGTCCGCCCCCGGCCGGTCCGCCGCGTAGAGGAACGCGTAGAGCCCGCCCAGGCTGTGCCCGTACAGCACGACCGGTGCACCGCCCGTTCGGGCACGCTCGTGTGCGATGAGATGGTCCACGGCCCGCGCCGTCGACTCGTAGCGGACGTCGCCGCGGCGTCCGTCGGATCGCCCGAATCCTTCGTGGTCCATCGCGAGCACGGAGAAACCGGCCGCGGTGAACAGCCGAGCCGTGCTGTCGTAGCGGGCCGCATGCTCGCCGAGACCGTGCAGGATGACGACACTGGCACGCGCGGGCCCGCTCGGGACCCAGTGCAGTGAGGTGAGTCGGGGGCCGCCACCATCCGGTGTGAAGGAGTCGACGAGGGGTGATGTGTTCACGAGCAGTTCCTTTCCGGTCTGCTCGAGCCTCGTCGTTTCCCGATGTCCAGGATTGGACCAACCTGCTACATCGGCAGGATCTCCCAACGGATCGTGCTGAACGCGGTGGGCGGGGCGCCGAAGGTTCGGCGACATGTCCTGGTGAGGTGGGAGCTGTCGGTGAACCCCGCCAGATGCGCAGCCTCGGTGAGCGTCCGGCCCTGGGCGACCGCCGCGGTCGCCCGGAGCAGTCGGAGCCATCTGACATACGCCCGGAAGGTGATGCCGAGCTCCTCGGCGAAGAGATGGGACAGCCTGCTCTCCGACAGATGGACGGTCGCGGCGAGGTCGCGCAGCCGGATGGGTCGTGAGTCCAGCTCGGTCTGCAGGCGGTCGCGCGCAGCGGCGACGCCCGGATGCAGTGGGTGCGAGGTGTTTCCGGGAGAACGCAGGCGCCCTTCCACATACGCAGTGTGGCCCTGGGTCAGGATCTGTCCTGCCTGATGCCAGGCGAGAGAGTGGGATGGATCGTCCACCAGCTCGATCAGCTCGGCGCCCAGCGAAGACTCGGGCTCGACGTGCGCCACGACGCCCCAGGCCCCGGTGGCGCTGAACGCGTGCGGCTGGTCGGCGGGAACGATCGCCGCGTTCGTCCGTCGCCGCTTGCCTTCGCGATCCTCGATGACGAACGTCCCCTGGTGCGCGACGGCCACCTGCACGGAGTGATGTGCATGTCGCGGCAGACATCCCAGCGGACCCTCGATCTCGAGCACACCGGGACGCATACGCCCTGTGCCAGACCACCGCGAGATCGATGGTTGTCGCTCGTCGAACGCGTGCATCGGCTGAAATATACGCGGCGCTGGAGCAGCTCCGGCAGCGCCGAGATCGACTCCGCCGAGCCACGCCCGCAGGCAACGGCCTGAAGGGCGAGTGACCACGAGGCCAGTGTCCGCCGGCTCGATGCTGAGCCGACGGACACTCGCGACAGCGGGCCGTTAGCGGGCCGGCACCACCGCGCCGGCGAGGTGATCGACCGTGGCCGCGAGATCGCCGCAAGCCTGCTCGTACTGTCTGCGCAGGGTCGCCACGAGATCGGCCGTCGACCCGGCCTCGGTGACGGCACCGATGCCCTGACCCGCACCCCAGACATCGCGCCAGGCCTTGGCATCGGTACCGGAGGAACCGAAGTTCATCTGCGAGGGATCCGACTCGGGCAGGTTGTCGGGGTCCAGCCCCGCGGCGACGATGCTGCCGCGCAGGTAGTTCCCGTGCACGCCGGTGAAAAGATTGCTGTAGACGATGTCGGCCGCGGTGGAGTCGACGATCATCTGCCGGTAGCCGGGCACCACGTTGGCCTCGGCCGTCGACAGGAACGCCGAGCCGATGTAAGCCAGGTCGGCGCCCGCGGCCTGCGCCGCCAGGATCGACCGGCCGTGCGCGATCGAGCCCGACAGCAGCAGCGGACCGTCGAACCAGGTCCGGATCTCCTGGATCAGCGCGAACGGCGACTGGGTCCCGGCGTGCCCGCCCGCGCCCGCGGCGACCGCGATGAGCCCGTCGGCGCCCTTCTCGATCGCCTTGCGCGCGTACTGGTTGTTGATCACGTCGTGGAGCACGAGCCCGCCGTAGGAGTGGACCGCGTCGTTGATCTCGGTCCGCGCACCCAGCGAACTGATCACGATCGGCACCTCGTGCTCGACGATGACCGCCATATCCTGCTCGAGCCGATCGTTGGAGCGGTGCACGATCTGATTGACCGCGAACGGCGCCACCACCGCCTCCGGATTCGCCGCCGCGAACGCCGCGTTCTCCTCGACGATGCGATCGAGCCAGTCGCCGAGCAGCGATGCCGGCCGCGCGTTCAGCGCCGGAAACGATCCGACGATCCCGGCCTGGCACTGGGCGATGACGAGTTCGGGGCCCGACGCGATGAACATCGGCGAGGCGACCACGGGCAGGGACAGGCGGCCGGAAAGCTGCGGGGGCAGTGCCATTGAATCCTCCGAAAGGCAGGACGGACCGGCGAGCGGGCCGCCGGGCGAACGTCAGTTCCTGCACGATAGGAGCCACACCGACCGATATGCAACCAGTTGCATAGCAAGCGTGGCATCAATCACGTGCGCACCCGAGCCAGGACCTCGCGTTCAGGACGGCGCACGGTCCGGCAGCCGCGCGCGAGATCTCCGTCACACCTTTCACCTTAACTGGATCTATTCAAGATTACGTAGCCAGCCCTTATTGGCTCGGACTATCAGTAGGCTCGCATACTTTGATTAGTGCTATCAATCGGCGATCTATAGCTTCGGGAATCGAAAGATCCCACTACCGTTCGGAATGAGGCCACTTCCATGTCGCTGATCAACAAGAAGATCAAGCCCTTCGCCGCGGAGGCGTTCAAAGACGGTGCCTTCGTCAGCGTTTCCGACGAGGACATCAAGGGCAAATGGGCGATCTTCTTCTTCTATCCGGCGGACTTCACCTTCGTCTGCCCGACCGAACTCGGTGATCTCGCCGATCACTACGACGAGCTGCAGCGTCTGGGCGTCGAGGTCTTCTCCGTCTCGACCGACACCCACTTCACCCACAAGGCGTGGCACGCGTCGTCCGACACCATCGGCAAGATCAAGTACGCGATGATCGGCGACCCCACCCTGCGGATCAGCACCGCCTTCGAGGTGCTCCGCGACGACGAGGGCCTCGCCGACCGCGGCACCTTCCTGGTCGACCCGGACGGCGTCGTCCAGTTCACCGAGGTCACCGCCGAGGGCATCGGCCGCAACGCCGCCGAGCTGCTGCGCAAGGTCAAGGCCGCACAGTACGTTCGCTCGCACCCGGGCGAGGTCTGCCCGGCGAAGTGGGAAGAGGGCGACGACACTCTCGCCCCGTCGCTGGAACTCGTCGGCAAGATCTGATTCGTCGACCGCAGCTGCCCCGGTGGCACGGGACCCGACTCCCGTGCCCCGCCTCAACTCTCAACGTCCGGAGTAGACCCGCATGCTCGAGACCTCGCTCGCACGCCAATTGAAGACCCTGCTCGAGAAGGTGACCCAGCCGATCGAGCTCGTGTCCACCCTCGACGACCGCCCCAAGTCCACAGAACTGGCCGAGCTCCTGGACGAGATCGCCGGCATGTCGGATCTGGTCACCCACCACCGCAGCGGCATCGACGCGCGCCGGCCGTCGTTCGTCGTCCGTCGCACCGGCTCCGACATCGAGGTGGGGTTCGCCGGAATCCCGCTCGGACACGAGTTCTCCTCCCTGGTGCTGGCCCTGTTGCAGGTCGGCGGGCACCCCTCCAAAGAGGCCGCGGACCTGCTCGCGCAGGTACGAGATCTCGAGGGGCAATGGACCTTCGAGACCTACTTCTCCCTGTCCTGCCAGAACTGCCCAGACGTCGTTCAGGCCCTGAACCTGATGTGCGTGCTGAACACCGGCATCAAGCACGTCGCGATCGACGGCGCGCTGTTCCCGGACGAAATCGACAACCGCCAGATCATGGCGGTGCCGACGGTATTCCTCAACGGTGAACCGTTCGGTTCCGGGCGGATGAGCCTCGAACAGATCGTCAACCGGCTCGACACCGGGTCGGTCGAACGCACCGCAGCTGCCCTCTCGGCGAAGGAGCCCTTCGACGTGCTCGTCGTCGGCGGCGGACCCGCGGGAGCCACGGCCGCGATCTACGCATCGCGGAAGGGAATTCGCACCGGCGTCGTCTCGGAGCGCTTCGGCGGCCAGGTGCTCGACACCATGGGAATCGAGAACTTCGCGTCGGTGCCCTACACGGAGGGCCCGCGGTTCGCCGCCGCGCTGGAAGACCACGTCCGCCACTACGACGTTGACATCGTCAACGCGCAGAACGCGACGAAGCTGTCCCCCGCCACCGCCGAAGGTGGCTTGGCGGAGGTGGAGCTCGCGAGCGGTGCGCGTCTGCGCTCGCGCAGCGTGATCGTCGCGACCGGTGCGCGGTGGCGGTCGATGAATGTTCCCGGGGAATCCGAATACCGGAACAAGGGTGTCACCTATTGCCCGCATTGCGACGGCCCCCTGTTCAAGGGCAAACGCGTCGCGGTGATCGGTGGCGGCAACTCCGGCGCCGAAGCCGCCATCGATCTCGCCGGGATCGTCGCCCACGTGACCCTGGTCGAATTCGACGCCGAGCTGCGTGCCGACGAGGTACTCCAGCGCAAGCTGCGCAGCCTGCCCAACGTCGAGATCCTGCTCAATGCGATGACGACCGAGGTCGTCGGCGACGGTGCCAAAGTCACCGGCCTCACCTACACCGACCGCACGACCGAGGCGTGGCATTCACTCGCCGTGGACGGCGTCTTCGTCCAGATCGGCTTGCTGCCCAACACCGAATGGCTCACCGGCACCATCGATCTCACCCCGCGCGGCGAGATCGTCGTCGACGACCACGGGCGAACGTCCGCTCCCGGAGTATTCGCGGCGGGCGACTGCACCACGACCCCGTTCAAACAGATCATCGTCGCCGCCGGAGCCGGAGCGACAGCGGCCCTCGGCGCGTTCGACCACTTGATCCGCACCTCGATCCCGAACGAGGAAACCGAGCTGGGCGAGCACGCTACCCCGGCCGAGGTCGCCGTTCTGTCGTAGCGCTCGACAAGTCCCTGGGCAGTGCGCGGCGAGATGGCCGGTCTCGCCCGCGCTCCCTGGTGCCGGGTAGGCAAGGCTCGAGCTACATTTCGGGTAGTCGTTCGCCTTGCACGACCTCGACATCGAGTTCGATTTTGACGGTGGTGCCGACGGCAGCCACTCCCGCGCGTACCACCGCGTTGTAGTCGATCGCGAAATCGTTGCGGTGCAACAGTGTTTCGGCGTGGAACGCCGCCCGCACGCCACCCCACGGATCCTGCCCGGAGCCACCGTAGGTCACTGCGAGATCGATCGGGCGGCGCTGCCCGTGCAGGGTCAGGTCACCGGGCATCACCCAGGTGTCGGCACCGGTGCGGCGCAACCCGAGACCGGTGAACGTGATCGTCGGATAGCGCTCGACATCGAGGAATTCCGGTGAGCGCAGATGATCGTCGCGCATCGAGACGCCGGTATCGATGCCCGCCGCCACGATCTCGGCGTGCCCCGTGGACCGTTCGAACGGCTCTGCGATATCGAGTCGCCCGCTCACCTGCGCGAATCGGGCCTTGATGCCGGCGATACCCAGGTGACGCGCGGTGGCGATCACCGTCGAATGCGCCGGATCGATCGTCCACCGCCCCGGCGGCGGCGAGGTCACCGTCGCCGCCGCCAGCACCACCTCACCGAGCGCACCGGTTCCCGTCGCGGAGATCTGTGCGATCCGCGCGACCGGCTCGAACCCGACCGCGGTGAGCACGGCGGTGTGCATTCCCGCGGGCAGTGGGTCGGTACTCACAGACCCGGTCTCGTCGGCCTCCCCGCGGGCGATCTGACGGCCCGACATATCCGTCACCGTCAGCACCGCGTTCGGCACCGGCCAGCCCGCCGCCGTGCGGACACGACCGGTCAACCCACTCATCAGCGGTTCCCGGGCTCGTAGCGGAGCCGCACGTCATGAGCGACCTCGGCCCCGGAGACGCTGACCCGATCGGTCACGGGCGGATAGCCACGGGTGATCACGGTGTACTCCCCTTCGAGCAGATCGGCCACGACATAGCGGCCGTTCTCGTCGGTGCGCGCTGTCGCCGTCACCTCCCCCGCGGCGTCGAGGACGCTGACCAGTGCGTCGGGCACGGCCCTGCCGTCGTCGGCCAGGGCGGATCCGGTGAGTACCGACATCGCGGACAACTCGATGTCCTGGCGAAGCACGCCGCTGTCGGGCACCGTCACGGTGATCGCACTGGGACGCCGATGCTCCGCGGCCGCGACCAAGGTATAGACACCCGAGACCACGCCGTGGCACGCGTATGCGCCGTCGCCACCTGTGACAGCGGCGCCGATCACCTCACCGCGCGGGTCGGTCACAGTGACGGTGGCACCCGGCAACGGCGAACCGTGGCCGGCGGTCCGGACGACACCCGTCAGCTCACCGGAGCCGACCAGGCTCAGGTCCACTCGCTGGGGTCGCTCGCCGACCGACACGTTGACGGCGGTCGGCTGGTGTCCCATCGCCGACACGATCAGGACGTAGCCGCCCGACGTCGGTGCGCTGATCGCGTAACCACCATCGGCGGCACTGCTCGTCCGCGCGACCTGACGGCCGTTCTGATCGATCAATGTCAGCACCGCACCCGAAAGCGGCTGGCCGTCCTCGCGGCGGACACGACCGTCCACCACGCCGCTGCCCGCGCCGGACAACCCGCCGGTCGGCAGCGCGGCCCGCGCCGACGCATCCATCGCGGCCGCCCGATGACCGTTCTGTTCGGCTGTCGCATGCCGCCCGACCGCCGCCGTCGGCACCGGTTCGGCCTCGGACAGCACCCGCTCGGCGCCTTGCCAGACCTGCTTCCCGTCCCAGTCCGACTCCGCGAGCGCAGCCAGTTCGGCATCGAGCGGATCGGTCGTCTCAGCTTGCGACGCAGAAGCTTTCGCCATCGGGTCGAGGGCAGGATCGATGTCGATCGTGTTGCGCAGCGGACGGTTCGGCAGCAGGGCCGTCGCCAGGAGCGCGACAACCGCGGCACCCGCGGCGATGAGGAAGATCCGACCGGTCGCATCACCGTAGGCGGCGCGCACGACCGTGACGACCGGTGCAGGCAGAGCATGGAGATTCAGGCTGCCGCCACCGGCGGAACCGCCGCTCGTCACGCCGAGCTGGGCGAAACCTTCCGCCGACAGTTCGGTCACCCGGGAGGCCAGGACCGAGCCGAGCACCGAGACGCCGATCGCGCCGCCGAACGTGCGGAAGAACGCGACGCTGCTGGACGCGGCGCCGATATTGTGCACGCTCACCGTGTTCTGCACGGCCAGTACCAGGTTCTGCATCAGCATGCCGACGCCGAGCCCCACGACGGCGATGTAGATGCCGACGAGCCACAGATCGGTGGCGTGATCGAGTGTCGAGAGCAGCCCGAACCCGGCCACCAGCAATGCGCCGCCGGTGACGACGAACGACTTCCATTTCCCGAACCGGGTGATCAGCTGTCCCGAACCGGTCGACCCGACGAGCATGCCCATCACCAGGGGGATCGTCAGGACGCCGGCCATCGTCGGCGAGTAGCCGCGCGCGGTCTGGAAATACTGGCCGAGGAAGGTGGTCGACCCGAACATGCCGACGCCGACAGCGATCGAGGCGACGATCGCCAAGCCGGTGGTGCGTTCGGTGACGATCGACAGCGGGATGATCGGTGACTTGACCCGCGATTCGACCACAACGGTCGCGACGAGCAGCAGCACACCCGAACCGACATACAGAGCCGATTCGCGGGAGAACCAGTCGTAGTAGCCCGCCTTCCCGGCGAACGAGACCCAGATGAGCAACACCGACACACCCGCGGTCAGCAAGGCGGCACCGAACCAGTCGATCGACACACCCTCCTTGCGTTCGGTGGGCAACCGCAGGGTTCGTTGCAACAGCAGCAGGGCGATGACAGCCAGCGGCACGCACACGAAGAAGCACCAGCGCCAGCCGAGCGGGCTGTCGACGATGACGCCACCGAGGATGGGCCCGCCCGACATCGACACCGCCATCACCGCGCCCATGTAGCCGGAATAGCGGCCACGTTCCCGCGGCGAGACGATGGAACCGATGATCGCGACGACGAGTGCGGTCAGTCCACCCATGCCGATGCCCTGGACGACGCGTGCCGCCAACAGGATCGGCACGGTGCTCGCGAAACCCGCGATCACCGAACCGATGACGAAGATGACGATGGCCGACTGGACCAGCACCTTCTTGTTGAACAGATCGGCGAACTTGCCCCAGATCGGGGTGGACGCGGCGTTGGCCAGCAACGCCGTGGTGATGACCCAGGCGTACGCGGTCTGCGACCCCTCCAGGTCCCCGATGATCGTCGGCAGCGCGGTCGACACGATCGTGGTGCTGAGCAACGCCGTGAACAGCGCCGCCAGCAGTCCCGTCATCGCCTCCAAGACCTGACGGTGCGTCATCGCGGCAGGGGCACGCCCGGTCTCGGTCTCGGCTGAACTAGACATCCATTTCCTGACTTTCTGTCGATACCGGTCGGCGTTCACCCACCGCGATGTGGGGCGGAGCGGCCGCCAGTGAATTCCTCAGCTTCTGGACGACCGCGATGGCCTGCTCGGCCTCGACTTCGGTCCAATCGGCCAGCGCGGTTCGCAATCCTCGCGCCCGCGACTCCCGGACGCGCCGCAGCAGATCGCTGCCCTGGTCGGTGATCCGAATGAGGGTGACCCGGCCGTCGAGGGGATCGGCGTGGCGGGCGATATTGCCCGAGCTCACCAGCTCGGCTACATGCCTGCTCAGTGTCGATTGGCTGATACACAAGTCCGCGGCCAGATCCACCTGCCGCGACGGCCCCCTGGCCTCGAGTGAGCCCAGCACGCCGACACCACCGGGAAGCAGGTCCCCCTCGTCAGGGTGCGCGAGCGTAGCGCGGATCGCTCGGCCCATGTAATAGAGCTCCCTGATCAGGCCTCGAGCCGTCTCGGGTGACACTGCCATGCCAACTCCCACCTGCAAATAGTTGCTTGCGCTAACCAACCATATACACACTACTTGCATTATGCAACTAACTATTGATCGCCCTCGGCGACAGTAGAGGAATAGGCAAGTCCCTGATGGTTTCCGTCTACGGCGAAAGGACCATGTCGCATTGAATAGAAGCAGTTCACAACCTCACCACAAGGCAGGTTCACCACATGAAGATCGCACTCATCACCGGAGGTAGTGCCGGTATCGGGCAAGCTACCGCGCGTCTGCTGGCCAGGCGGGGAATCGGAGTCGTCACCACCTTCCGGTCGCACCCCGGCGATGCCGAACAGACCGTCGCCGACATCGAGGCCGAGGGCGGCGCAGCGATCGCGCTGCCCCTGGACCTGGCCCGAGTCGAGGGCATCGACGACTTCATCGATGGATTGCGGAGCGAGATGGAATCACGTTGGGGCACCGGCACACTCGACTATCTGGTCAACAACGCCGGCATCGGCGGCCCGGCGATGTTCGCCGATATCACCGAGGAAACCTTCGATACTTTCCACAACGTGCTGTTCAAAGGCCCGTACTTCTTGACCCAGAAGCTACTTCCGGTGCTCGCCGATGGCGCGGCGATCGTCAACACCGGCAGCACCTCCGCCCTGCCCTCCCGCACGACTCCCGGATACTCCGCCTACGCGGCGTACAAGAGTGCCATGCACACCGTGACGGCATTCTGGGCGAAAGAGCTCGCGCACCGCGGAATCCGGGTCAACGCGGTGGCGCCCGGAACGACGCGGACGAGAATCGCCGACGACGCTTTCTCCAGGATGCCCGAGCTGGTCCCGGCCATCGCCGAGGCGATCGCGCTGGGCCGCATCGGCGAACCCGACGACGTCGCCCAGGCCATCGCGTTCCTGCTCAGCGATGCCGCGGCGTGGGTCACCGGACAGGTGCTCGAAGTCTCCGGTGGCGAGCGGCTCTGAAGCGCCCCACCGGTCGAGGTTCCGCCGCGCGGTGCGGGCCGAACACTATCCGGCAGCAATCGTTTGAGATACCGCGGCCGCGCGACTGGGCGCGGTACCGAACAGGCGACGATACTCCCGGCTGAACTGTGACGCGCTGTCGTAGCCGACACGATGGGCCACGCCGGTGACGTCGCGGGAGTTCGACGCCAACAGCAGTCTGGCCTGCTGGAGCCGGATGTGCTTCTGGAACTGGATCGGGCTCTGCGCGGTGACGATCTGGAAATTGCGATAGAACGCCGAGGAACTCATCCCGGACAGACGAGCCAGGTCGTCGACACGGAACGGCTCGTCATAGTGATCCCGGATCCAGCGCACCGCCCGGCCGATGTGGTGCAAGCCGCTCTCGGCCAGCCCGAGCTGACGCACGGCCTCGCCCTGCTCGCCGGTGATCAGTCGCCACAAGATCTCCCGTGTGATCAATGGCGCCAAGGCCGCCTGGTCGCGCGGGTGGTCGAGCAATCGAACGAGGCGGGTCAGGGCATCGAGGAGTTCAGCGGTCAGGCTGCCGACCGCGACCGCGGGCACAGTCCTGCGCTGTGGGCGCGGCAGCTCGCCCGCGCCCGCGTCCAGAAGCAGATCGGCGATCGCGATCGGGTCCAGGACCAACGCGAGCCCGAGCGCAGGCGTCTCCGGGCTCGCACCGATGAACGAGCCGGTGACCGGCAGGTCCAGCGAGGTGATGAGGTAATCGCCCGGTCGATATTCGAGCATCTCCGCACCGACCGCGAGACGCTTGGCGCCCTGAGCAAGCACAGCCAGCACGGTCCCCGACATCTGCGTCTCCGGCGGGCCCGACCGCTGCACGGCCGCGATGTGCAGACCCTCGATCGCGGTGGTCTCGTCGGCGCGCACATGCCTGGACAGCAGCGCGCCGAGTTCGTCGATGCTCATGCATCGATGACACCACGCCGCTGTATCAGTCCTCCAGAAGATCGGAGTATCAGGCAAATCTCCAGGACGATCTTCCTACCGTTCGAGCATGTCCAGCAGCTTGAATTAGAACATCACTTCCTCCCGACACCACATGTGAAAGACACAGATCGGGAGGATCACACAAGAACCGAAGGAGTCGAAATGAACATCGGATATGGATTCAATGCCCTGCTGACCGCCAAGCCGGGAATGGCCGACCGGTTGGTCGAGGTGCTGCTGACCGGTCTCGACGCCGGCAATCCCGGCGCCAGCGAGCACTGCCTGGTGTATCTGGTCTGCCGTTCGTCGTCGGACCCCGATCTGGTGCACGTCACCGAGGGCTGGACCAGCGAGGAACACCATCACCGGCTCTTCGCCGGCGCGGCAGCCCAAGCATTGGTCGCCGAGGTCGGCGAACTCGTCGCAGCGGAAGGCCCTTATACCGACTACGTCCCCGTCGGCGGCAAAGCCGCCTTCTGACCCCGATCACCCACCACCACAAAGGATTCCGATGAAATCACCGGCCCGCCCCGCCCTCGACCCCGAACTCGGCACCCTGATCACCGACATGCCGCTCATCCCCGAGATCACCTCCGAGATCCTGACGCAGCTACGGCAGATTCCCGCCACACCGCTCGAGACCCTGCTGGCAGACCGTCAGATCCATCGCCGCGAGGTCCACGTGCCAGGCACCGACGGCTACGACATCCCGATGACCGTCCTGACACCCCACACCACCACCACCGCACCGTGCGTGTACTGGATGCACGGTGGCGGCATGATCATGGGCGACCGGTTCTCTCAACTGGACATCCCACTCGAGTGGCTCGACGCGATCGGCGCCGTCGTGGTCACCGTCGACTACCGCCTCGCCCCCGAATACGGCGGCATCATCCCCGTGCGGGACTGCTACGACGGGCTGCGGTGGGTCGCCGACCATGCCGACGAACTCGGCATCGACCCGCACCGCATCGTCACAGCGGGCACCAGCGCCGGGGGCGGACTCGCCGCCGGGACCACCCTCATGGCCCGCGATCTCGGCGGCCCACCCATCGCCGCGCAGATCCTCAGCTGCCCGATGCTCGACCACCGCAACACCAGCACCTCCAGCTGGCAGTACTCGGGCGAGCCCACCGTCTGGACCCACGAAACCAACACCTTCGCCTGGAACGCCCTGCTGGCCGCGCTCCCCGATGCTCAGGTCCCCGCCTACATCTCCCCCGCCCTTGCCGACGATCTCTCCGGCCTACCACCCACCTATATCGACGCGGGATCAGCCGAAGTCTTCCGCGACGAGGACGTCGAATTCGCCAGCCGCATCTGGGCATCGGGCGGCCAGGCCGAACTCCATATCTGGGCGGGCGGATTCCACGGTTTCGACGCGCTGTTCCCCGAAGCCGGCCTGTCCGCGGCCGCCCGTCGAACTCGCACCGAATGGTTGCGCCGCACCGTACCGGGCGCCTAAGCGACAACGATGAGCCCTCGGTGGCACCGAGGATGCGTAGACCACGTGGGCGTCCTGTCGGCGACCGTGCGGGGCAGAAATTGGCGTCGAAAGCTTCCGCTGTCGAGGCATCAGCCTGCCAGGGCTCAGACCGACCGCGACGGTATCCCGACGCAGGACAACTCGGATGTGGCGGCGGAGCAACCTCGCCGCGGTTGCGCGGGCGTGTTCTCGAATAGGCTCGATGTGTGGAGTACGAGGCGGTCTACTCGTTTATCTATCGCGCGGTGAACGAGGGCAGTGATGACCCGGACAACCCGTATGCCGGTGTGCGATTCGTCAGGGAGGAGGGCGAACCGCTCGCGCATGCTGCGGCTCCGCCCCGGCGTGTACCCGTTTGCGGAACGACCAGACGATTCGTCGTTCCGGGTATGCCATGGTCGGATCCTGTGTGGAGTGATTACAAGCGTTGCCCGGAGTGCGAAGTGCTGTGCCCGTTGTAGCCGTGCCGATCGGCTGTTCATCCGCTTCCAAGCGGTGGTGCCTAATCGCCACGGCTGGTTTCCAGGAGTGTTCGCCCTCGTGAACGGGCTGGCATCGGCGGGTCACCTGACCGCCGTTCAAGAGCGATTCCGTCAGCGCGAAAATGCCTGGTACAAGGCCAATCTCATCGACCCAAGCGTTGCAGACCCTTCCGTCTACGATCTTTGGGCGCATCCGGGTGCCACAGCCTGGTTCAAGGCCTCGGCCACTGAAATGATCTCTCGCATAGAGGGTTACACGGCGATTCTCGACGCGCACGGGGTGAGGTGGGCTCGCTTGCGCTCCGGAAGTCCGGGCGATGTCCTCTACGAGGACATCCATCAGGTCATCGCGAAACCCGCGTGTCCGAGCTGATGACTGCGGAAGGGCAGCGAGACGGCCCCACGCACGCAGTCGCGCATTAGTGACGTTCGGTCGACCGATCGGCGATCCGCATCGCCCACTCGTACAGCAAGGCCGGATCACCCAACGTCGCCCTGGCCGCGCGACGAGTCCCCGTACCACCCGCGGCGGACAGCAGATCGTAGAGCCCGAGGTGCACCCATTCCCACAGCATGCTGTCGAAGTTGTACGACATCATCGCCCGTTCGACCCGACCGCGAATCTCGATGATCTCCGTCGGGGACAAACCCAGACGGTGCAGCCGGTCCTCGGTGGACCGTTCGGCGTCGGCGTCGAGTGCGGTGTCGAGGAAAGGTTCGAGCAGATCAGCCCAGATGTCGGGACGGCTGCGGACCGGGAGTACGTTGCGCGAGCAGAACTCCGCCAACGCGGACCGATCCACGGCGCTGACGAACAACGTCTCGCCGCCCACAGTACGGACTTCCGGCGGCAACGCGGCCGGGTCGACATCACGGATCTGGTCGGCCGCGACCGTCCCGTGCGGGTACACCGAAGCGCCCACGAACGGGTAGTCCGTGAACCGGATCTCGGACTCGGCAATGAACACCTGCATCCGTTCATTGTGACCGCCGAAGAGACACTCAGAACGGGCATGTGACCAACAACAGACAAGACGCGCCGAGCCTGAGTCGATCGACAGCAAAGCGGTGCGATTCGGCTCGAGTTCGCGGAATTGCTGTGGTGTATGCCGATCGGGATCGACACCCTCCCGGTCGATTACCGAAACTGCGGTCCACGGGAAAAGCGCGGGCGTGAGATAGTCATTGATAATGCTCCCTCCACCCGGCGGCAGCGCCGGACCATTTCGACCAGACAGGAACTCCCGCATGGCGCGCAAAGTGGTAGTCGACCTCGTCGACGACATCGACGGCACCACCCCTGCTACAGAAACGGTCACTTTCGGTATCGATGGCGCACTCTACGAAATCGACCTCTCCGACAGCAACGCCACCGAGCTCCGGACCACCTTGGAGCAATGGGTTCCGCACGCCCGCAAGACCGGCCGCACAGCCAAGTCGACCAGTCGAAACGCTCCCGCACCGGCCAAGACGGCGCGCAGCCGCAGCGATCTCTCCGCGATCCGCACCTGGGCCGCGGAAAACGGACATAAAGTCTCCGCGCGCGGCCGCATCGCCGCAGACATTGTCGACGCCTACAACCAGGCCGTCGCCTGATCGGCACGCAGCGAGCTAGCTCCCCCGCCGGCGCAACCAACTCCACGATCCGACTGCCGACCGCGCCGAACAATCCGTGTCGCTAATCCACCGTGCTGAACCCCTCGACCAGCAGAATGGCACACGGCCTGTCAGTGACACGAGAAAGAGGTGCCTTCATGAACATCGCACTATGGATCGTCGCCGCGTTCCTGGCCGCCGTGTTCACCATGTCGGGCGTACTGAAACTCGCGCAGTCCAAAAGCAAGCTCGCCGAGTCCGGCATGGGCTGGGTCGAGAACTTCGAACCGGGAACCATCAAAGCGATCGGAGCGCTGGAACTTCTCGGTGCCGTGGGGCTCATCGTGCCCGCAGCACTCGGCATCGCCACCGTCCTTACACCGTTGGCCGCGGTCGGCCTGATCTTCGTGATGGCAGGCGCGATCGTGGTTCATCAGCGGCGACAGGAATACCCGTTCGTCGCGGTGAACATCGTCTTGCTCGTCCTGGCCGCCTTCGTGGCTTGGGGCCGGTTCGGCCCTTATTCGTTCGGGGATTGACCCGCGACGGCAGCGGAATCGCTGGGCCTGCACCCCAAACCTCTGGGCCGGCTCGAAATGTCTGGTTGCGCCCCGAGAGGACCTTCGGGATGATGATCGGCAAGGGGTCCCATCGAAAGCCGTTGGAGGGCAACCCAGTCTGACATATTCGCGACGCCACGTTGATCCTCATGCTGTACAGCCCACTACGGGGGGTTATCGCATCTGGCACGGCCGCGTCGGTAGAGCGCACGGAGTGTGCCGCTTCGAGTGCGGCGCACTCCAGGTTGTGGGTCTGTGTTGGTCTGCAACTTCTGGATGGGGCTGCATCCTGATTCCGGGTGCCCAATCGGCAAGTAGACGCCTGTTTGAGGCACACCCATCTTTGATCTGCGCCACTGAAGGAGTCGGTGTGTTCGAAATTGCCTTGCTTGGTTCGCTGTGTTTCATCTGCTACATGACGCTGTGCATAGTCGTGGTGCTCCGTACTGGCAGCGCAGCGGGCTTGCGTGAGGTCGCGATCGCTGTCCACGGATTGCGTCGGTTGACTCTGCGCTAGTCGCGGACAAGCGAGCCGCGACCGGGCAGCTCACTACCGGTCGAAGCACGACGAAGGCCCCGGCCACCCTCACACTCTGTGGGTGGCCGGGCCTTTCGGGTTCTGCTGGTGGTGGGGTTCGCAGCTGAACGAGGCCGGCTAGAAGCGCTGTTCGCCTAGATTTCGGCTCGCCATGTTCGTGACCGGAGCACCCGTTGAGCGTGGAGGCACGCTCCGGGCGAGCATTCGGTGCGCGATTCAGAGGTTGGCATCGAAGAAGGGAATCAGCGCGTCGAGGGCGATCTTCACCGGCTCGGGGCGGTCGTAGAGGTCGTAGTGTGAGTACCCCTCGGCCACGACCAACTGCTTCTTCTCGGACCGGGCGCGGCGGTAGATCTCGAGTCCGTCCCGATAGGAGCCGAACGCGCCCGGCTTGTCGCCGACGACGACGCACAGCGGCTGCGTGAGCAGCACTTCCGCATGGGTGAACGCGTCCCAGCCGTATCCCGCGGCGCGCCGCGAGATCATGCTGCGAGTCGCACCATGAGGCTGCTCGCCGCGGGAGGTCTTGTAGTACTCGGTTGCCTCGACCACGTCGATGTCGAGTCCCTCGGCGGCCGCCACCGAGGGCGGGAGCAGGTTCTCGACAACCGGATCGGCGCCACGGGCTTCGGCCGTGCGCTGGGCTGCGATCGCCTCCAAGGCCACGATCGGGTCATACCCGCTGAAAGCTTCATGGAGCAGGTGGCCGAAGTTCACGCCGACGACGCTGCCGACGACCTTGATTCGCCGTTCGGTCGTCGCGGCGCTGATGGAGTACCCTCCCCCACCACAGATTCCGAGCACTCCGATCCGGTCCGTGTCGACGTACGGGAGGGTGACGAGGTGGTCGATGACGTAGCTGAAGTCCTGCACGCGCTGCGTGGGATCTTCGATGAATCGGGGCTCACCACCGCTGGCGCCCTGGTAGCTGGCGTCGAAGGCGACGGCGACGTAGCCCGCGTCGGCGAGTGCCGTTCCGTAGACATTCCCCGAGGTCTGTTCTTTGCAGCTACCGATCGGATGGGCGGTGATGACGACGGGATACTTCCGGGTCTCGTCGAACCCCGGCGGCAGGTAGATGTTCGCGGCGATATCCCAGTACGGCGTCCGTACCGTGGCCGAGACGATGTTGTCGATGCTCATAGGGATGTTCCCTTCAGGTAGCAGCTGGGGCCGTCCGCGCTGGAGGCCGACGTCATGCCTCACCCACTGTTCAGCGATTCGTTGTGCGGCGACAGAGTCCCGTTGTCGGGGGTACCCGCAGTTCCCCTCTCGGAGCGGCGGTCACTTCGCGCGTGAAATGACCGCCGCGGGTAGTCCACGATCTCGACCGCGTCAACGCATCCATTGACGGCCGAGCTGTAGCACCTGCTCTGTCCGAGCCAACGCACTGCCCCCACGCCGAGTGCCGACCACGGCGCGCAATCCGATTCTCGAGGGTGGTGCGGGATCGGGACGGAGGCTTCAAGGCCCCGCCGCGGCCGCGAACGCGGCAGCTCGGTCCCGCAGCAGCGCGACCAACTCAGGTGAGTCGACCACCTCGAAAGGCCAACGCACCCACAGCAGTCCACCAGCCAGCGTCTCGAGGCGCGTATCGGCGATGCACCAATGCGTCCCTGGCTCGCCCGAGGGGAGGACGGCCGGTGAGAAGTCGGTGGCGAAACCGCCCATGTAGGCCTGCACCTGGTCGATCGGGGCGTGGATCAGGATGGTGGCGGCGTGCTGGCGTGGCGGCGCTCCCAGTTGGGCGGCCAAGAACGCCCCGGGATCGCCGCCGGGAACCGTACGCGGGGGAAATCGCAGACCGGTCGGATCGGCGCGGGTGATCCGGTCGGCACGCAGGACCCGCCAGCCACGCTCGAGGTCGCGGCCGATGAGGTACCACCGAGAGCCGCGCGGCACCAAGGCGACGGGTTCGATTCGGCGCACGGAGTCGGTGCCCGCCTCCGTCCCGACGGTATTCATGTATCGCAGTCGAACTTGCTCGGAGTCGCGGCAAGCCAGGGCGAGAACGCCGAGAATTCCGGCGTCCAGCGGTGCCGGATAGGCCCCGGGTGTCACCCCGGCGGCATCCCCGAGTGCCATGGACGAGCGCAGTGCCCGCATGCGGCGGGTGATCGAAGCGGGGAGTACCTGCTCGATCTTGGCCAGCGCGGTCAGCGCCAATTCGCTTCCGCCTGCCGAGCCGTTCGCCGCGGACGAGGCGAGTGCGGCGGCGAGCGCGAGCGCCTCGTCGGCGGTGAAAACCAGTGGCGGTAGGTCGCTTCCGGTGGCGAGGCGGTAACCCCCGACCGGACCGCGTTGCGCGGCGATCCGGTAGCCAAGCCCGCGTAGTCGCTCGATGTCGCGACGCAACGTCCGGCCCGGGACGCCGAGGCGTTCGGCCAGCTCCGTACCCGGCCACGAGCGGCGGGTCTGCAGCAGCTCGAGCAGCCGGAACGCGCGTTCGACCGAGGTGGACTCCATCCCACCACCTTTCCGAAATTGTGGACAGATTATGACCTAATCACCAACCAGTATGGACGTATCAACCCCGGCACCACAGCAAAGGAACGCAACGATGACCATCCTCGTCACCGGCGCGACGGGCTCCGTCGGCCGCCACCTCGTCGCCACCCTCGTCGCGCGCGGCGCGTCGGTCCGCGCGCTGACCCGCAAGCCCGAGGACGCGAACCTGCCCGAGAGTGTCGAGGTCGTCGCGGGCGATCTCGCCGATGCCTCGACCCTCGGCCCGCAGGTGTTCGAGGGCGTAGATCGAGCCTTCGTCTTTCCGGTAGACGGCGTGGACGTGTTCGTCCAGGCAGCCGTGGCCGCCGGCGTGCACCGCTTCACGGTCCTCTCCTCGCTGGCGGCGGCGATGGAGTTCCCGCGCGACCGAGGATCGGCCAGCCAGCGGCACCACAGCGCCGTAGAAGCCGCCGTCACCGACCGCACAGACGCCTGGACGATCCTGCGTCCCGGAACCTTCGCCAACAACCTGCTCTCCTGGGCCTGGCAGATCCGCTCGGGCGCACCGATCCGGGCGCCGTACCTGGGATCCGCGCAAGCACCGGTCCACGAATACGACATCGCGGAAGCCGCGGCCGAGACCTTGCTGTCCGACGACTACATCGGGGAAACGGTCGTGATCACCGGTCCCCAGGCACTGACGCGCACCGAACAGGTCACCGCCATCGGTGCCGTGATCGGCCGTGAGATCCCCCTGGTCGAGATCACCGCCGACGAGTTCGTGAGCGAGACAGCGCAGTTCATCCCGCAGCCGATCATGAAGATGCTGCTCGACTATTGGCGCGACACCCTCACCGTGCCCGACCAGGTGCGTCCCGTCACCTCCGTGACCGGCAGGCCAGGGCGCACCCTCACCGACTGGATCACCGATCACCGAGCCGACTTCGGTGGCTGATGGGGCAGAGCGCGTTCGCACGGCCCGCCGCATCGACCGGGGCGGGCCGTGCCGTGCCCGCCCCGATGCTTTCTGAAGGAAGAAGCCACAATGCCAGGTTGTCGTCGTGGGGATCGATGACAACCTGCGGTGCCGCGCGGTCAGCCGCTGCGCCGGGTGCGGTTACCGCTCTACCGCAGGGTCCGTTCGGAGCTGCCGCTGCGACCTCGTCTTGTAGGGCTGGCCATTGAATGTATCGGCGTATCTCGTGCTGCCCTGCCATGGTCTCCGGGGACTCCAACGCGCAGAATCGGACCGCTCGGACCATTTTCCCTATGTACTGCCCTCAGCGAAACATACTGGGCTGCATCAGGTCCAGACGTAGCATTGCGGATCCATCCGTCGCCACGCGCGGTTCATCTTGGCGTAGGCAGCTCGGCGGTAATGCGGCCATGTGTACCCGCCGGCGCGGAGCGCGCGGTGGTGGCCGACCCATACCAGGAGCATGACCGCGAGGAACAGGGCACGGTGGACGACCATGGTGCAGCGGAAGCGGGTACGCGATCGGTTGCGCAGCAGTACCGCGAGTCGCTCACATTGCAACCGCACGTGGGGCACCTCGTCGGCCAGGATCTGGGCGCAGACCGCACGCAGGACCGGTGAGCCGGTCGCCCGGCGAATCGCGTTGTAATAGACCATCGCCAGAACTTCGACCATGACCACCGGGGTGGTCCAGACCTCGATGTCGATGATGCTGTACCGAAGTCGGCGAAAGAGCGTGTCACCCCAATCAGCCTGTCGCCGTGGGATTCCCGCATCGTCCAAGATCCGGCCCAGCAGCGCGCCGTGACGTTGCTCCTCACGGATGAACAGATCGATGACATCGCGGTACGCGGGATCGTCGGTGGCAGCGGCGAACCGGTCCGCGGACGCCGCCAGATGTCGCCCATCCGATGTTTCGCCGAGCTGCCAGGCTTGCAGCGACCGGCGAAGGGGTGCCATCTCGGCTGGAGATGCCCCGACACCGTTCGATTGCCACGGAATCTCGCGCTGCTGGAGCGCATTCTGCTGGAAGTAGGACAGCCATTCCTCCGTGGAGCGCACTCGTCGCTCACCCACCCGTTCACCGACCGACGTCGCGTTCTTCGATTCCCGCACAGTCTCCCCCTCTGCTCGCCTCCAGTCGTACCCGAAGCGGGAGTCGGCCGCCAGGTGAACCTGCGAGGAGACCGAGGCCGAGCTACCGGGAGTCACTGTTTCCGGTAGCTCGGCGTGTAGGCAGTGAACGCTCGCCGGCAACCCTCGCCGAAGCGCAACCATCTGACAGTCCCGATGTCGAGGCGACCCGACGCGCCCTCACCGAACAGAACCGAAAACTTGAGATCTATCGACAGGCGCCGGAGGCCGGGACCGATCCGCAGCTCGTAGCATCCCGGACCGGATCCTGCGCGGGCTACTCAACGCCCTCCGCCGAGCCGATCCCGCCGACAAGCATCAGACGTATCGGAACCTCGGCCTGAAACTGACCTATAACGACAAAACACGGATGGTATCGCCGAAGCGATACCATCCGTGTGTGTAAAGAACGTGTCCGGAGGGGGACTTGAACCCCCACGCCCTAATACGGGCACTAGCACCTCAAGCTAGCGCGTCTGCCATTCCGCCACCCGGACTTGCTGGTGTGCCAAAAGATTATCCGACGCGGTGACGGAATCCAAATCGCCTAGGTGACCTGCTGTTTTGCCCACTCTGCCCACTCCTGGTTCATGCGGTAGAAGCGCTTGCCCCACTCGAGGGCGATGTGGCCGTTGGTGGAGAAGGGGTTGGCGGTCCAGTCGACCGCGGATTCGAGGATGCCGAGTTCAGCGAGGGCGGTCGCGGAGCGGGCCTCGAGGGTGGTGAGGTAGGTGATCGCTTCGGCGGGGGTGAGGGCGTCGAGGAAGAAGACGCGCAGGAGGGTTTCGTTGCGGGTGATCGGTTTGGGGGCGACTTCGGTGAGCCAGTGGTGGAGGTCGGCACGGCCGTCGGGGGTGATCGTGTATTCCTTGCGGCCGCGGGGGCCCTCGTCGGAGACGGTGATCTTGCCGGTGTCGGCGAGCTTGGTGAGCTCGGTGTAGATCTGGCTCTGGGTGGCGGGCCAGACGTTGGCGAGGGATTCCTTGAAGCGGTGGATCAGGTCGTAGCCGCTGGCGGGGCGGTCGGCGAGCAGGCCGAGCAGGGCGTGACGGAGGCTCATGCCTCTCACCTTACATTCCACTCTTGACATGTCGAAGTAGGAACCTCTAATTTCGACCTGTCTGAATTGGAATGTCGCGCTTCTCGCGTACTCAGGGAGTCACCATGTCCTACCTGCGCACCTTTGCTCCGTGGATCGTCTACGCGTTGGTTCCCGGCTCGTACTGGCAGTGGGCGGCGCTCGCCGCCGCCGTGCTCGCGCTCGCCGAGCTGGTGGTGCGCAGGCGGAGTGGGGCCGGGTTCGACGCGCTGATCATCGAGATCGGGACGCTGGCGTTCTTCGTGGGGCTGACCGCGCTGGCGTTCAGCGATCCCGACACCGGATTACACGCCTACTCCCCCGCGCTCTCGCACACCGCGCTGGCGCTGATCGCCGGTGTCTCGCTGGCCGTCGGGATGCCGTTCACCCTCGGGATCGCGAAACAGACCACACCGCAGGAGGTCTGGGCGGAGCCGCTGTTCGTGCGGACGGCGTATGTGCTCACCGCGGTGTGGACGGCGAGCTTCGCGGTCGGCGCGGTGCTGCTGGCGGCACTGGCGCACGCCGACACCTGGCCGCGGACGCTCGCGCACGCGCTGACGTTCGCGGTGCCGATGGTGTTCACCGTGCGGTACGTCGCCTACATCCAGGCCAAGGCGGCCGCGTTCGACGCTGTGTGAGCCGTTCAGGGCCCCTACGTCACCGGCTCAGCCGGCGCGTGCGGGCTCCGCGTCGACGGCGGGCTCGGCCGTCGACGCAGTGGCGGTGTGGCGACCGGTGACCAGGAACAGCACGACGAGGCCGACCGCCAGCCACACATAGGTGTCGCCGACGACGTGTTGCCACCACGCCCACGAGGTCTCCCGGTGTTCGCCGTCGGGCAGGAAGCTGTGCGGCGCGATGACGAAGACCGCGGCCACCACGACCGCCGTCGCGTACCAGCCGCGCGCGCTGGCGATGGGCAGGGTGCGCGCGTGGCAGACGATGGCGAGCAGGGCGGGCGCGATCCACACCCAGTGGTGCGACCACGAGATCGGCGAGAGCAGCAGGGTGAAGACCGCGTTGAGGGCCAGCGCGATCGCGGGGGCGTCGGCGGCCTTGCGCATCGCGGCGACGACGAGCACCAGCAGCAGGGCGCCCAGGACCAGCCAGAGGGCGTCGAAGGGCAGCCCGGTGATGTGCAGGCGGGCCAGCACGGCCTGGATGGACTGGTTGGTGTGGAAGGCCGAGCCGCTCAGGCCGGAGACGTTGCCGAGGCCGCCGAACCAGTAGCGGGTGGATTCGCCAGGCAGCAGCGCGAACGAGGCGATGGTGGCGACGGCGCCGGTGGCCGCGGCGGTGGCGGCGGCCTTGTAGTCCTTGCGGACCAGGAAGAACAGCACGAACGCGGCCGGCGTCAGCTTGATGGCGGCGGCCAGGCCGATCAGCATGCCGCGCGGGTAGCGGGTCTTGGGCAGCAGGCAGTCGGTGGCGACCAGCACCATCAGCAGCAGGTTGACCTGACCGAAGTCGATGGTCGAGCGCACCGGTTCCAGCAGCATCGCGGCGGGCAGCGCGCACGCGGTCACCAGCAGCGCGGCCTGGCGGTTGTCGCGGTGGTAGCGCCGGGCGACCAGGAACAGCGTCCAGGCGAGCGCGGCGATCGAGGCCACGACGTAGAGGATCTTGGCCACTCCCCAGGGCAGCAGCGCGAACGGCGCGAGCGCGATGGCGGCGAACGGCGGATAGATGAACGGCAGGCCGATCCCGATGGAGGTCTTGGGCAGCTGGCCGTACATGTCGGCGCCGTCGCGCATGGCCTCGATGCCGAGGCGATACACCTGCAGGTCGATGAAGCCGCCGGAGTACTGCTCGAACGGCCAGAGCGGGACGCGCACGCACACGATCGAGACGACGGTGAGCAGCACCGGCACCAGCCACCATGCTCGATTGATCGGGCGTGGGGAGGGCTGCCGCACGGGGTGGGTGGTGTCACTACTCATCCGCGGCGACTATACCGACTCACGTGCCGCGCCGCGCCATCGCCCGTCGGCGGCGGTGACCCGCGCAATAGCCAGCGGGATGCCCGATCGGGCTGGTCGGAGCGATTCCGGAGCCGACGATGCGACGCGTTCAGTCGTCCCGGTTGTAGCGGGTCAGGAGGCTCGCCGGCGTCGCGACGTCGGCGTCGGTCCAGTCCGCGAAACGGTCGGCGAAGGCCTCGCGACGGCGTTGCTCGGCCGCGCGCGCCACGGCCCGGGCCGCCTCGGCAGCGTGCAGGAGATGGTTGCGCCGGTTGCCCGGGTCGACCTCGCGGGTGAGATAGCCGAGCCGCTCGAGCGCGCCGACTTCGTCGAGGGATTGCGGACCCTGCTGCACTTCGACACCGCTACCGGGTTCGGGACACGGCTGCTCGGTCGGTTCGCGTGGCTCGCCGTGGGCGTGCTGCTCGTCGTCGCGGGTCGTCACGACGCCCGCAACACGCCGAAGCCGGTGGCGTCCGCCGCGGTCGAGGAGGAGATCGGCGAGTCGGTCGCCGTCTGACGGACGCGGCGGGAACCTCGCTCGCCGAAAATCGTTGCCGAGGCTTCGGATCCGGGATCCGGGCGCAGGTCAGCGGGTTCGCCAGGGCGTTGCGCGGAAAGGGTCGCGGTATCGCGTAGGGGCGAGTACGGTGTAGCGCGCAACCGCGGCCAGCGTCAGGCGCCGCGTGGGGGTCGAACGCGGAAAGGGTGGGCTGCACCGATGAATCATCCCGGCGCGCAACCTTTCGGCGACCCGATCCCGCTCGAACAGCGCTACACCAGCGCCGACCCGATCGACTGGTGCGGCGCCGAGGTGTATCCGATGTACGCCGAGGCGTTGCCGGCCGGGACGACGGCGGTGCGGTTGCGCGCGGTGTCGGTGATGCCGCCGCCCGAGGTGTCCGGGCTCGGCCTCGGGCTGACCGTGCAGGGCGGGTATGTGCACCTGAACGGGAAAACGTTGCAGGGCGTCGACATCTGGTACGACGCGCTCGCCGACGGGGTCGACATCACGGTCACCGCGGAGGGGCCGGAACCGCTGTTCACGCTCACGCCGGTCTGGGCGGTCGGCTCGGGGACCCAGCAGTCCTGGACCGGCAATTACGGCATGGTCATCGACCTGTATCCGGGCGGCTCGTCGACGCTGTGGTGCAGTACCGGGCCCGGCACACCGGATTTCAACGAACTCGTCGTCGAGCTGACCACCTTCCCGGCGCCCGACCCCGCACCGTTCGTGGCGCCGCCCTCGTCGACCGCGGCGCCGTCGATCCGGGCGGCCAGCGCGCACACTCCGTTCGCGCCGGTCACCATGCCGCCCACGCCGGCGATCACGGCCGCGATGCTGGCGGCCGGTCCCCCGGCGGGGTACGTGTTCTCGGCGGCCGACGCTCAGCCGGATGTCGCGCCCACCCCGCACCTGTCGGCACCGGCCGCGATGCGGACAGTCGACCACCCGGCGGCAGCCATTTCGGCAACCGATCCCCTGCCTGCCAACGCCCATCCGGCAACCGATCCGGCGGCGGCTCGCGCCATTTCGGCAACCGATCCCCTGGCAGCTACCGCTATTCCGGCTACCGATCCCCGGATAGCAGCCCCCATGTCGGCACGAGATCCGCGCGCATCATCCGCGATGCCGACAGCCGACCCCTGGGCAGCATCCGCCGTACCGGCAGTCAGTGCCCTGGCGGCCGATCCCCGAGCAACCACCAGAGCAGCGACCGAGCCTCCTTCGGCGGCCGCGATGCCGATCGCCGGCGGCCTGCCGACGGCTCATTCCCCAACTCCGGCCGCACGATCGGCAGCCGAGCCGTCCTCGGTGGCCGCGCCGCAGGCCGCCGACTTCGGGCCATCTGCGAGATCGGTAGCCGAACCTCCGTCAGGGGCGGCGATGCCGACCGCCGGTGCACCGTGGGAGGCCGATCGCCGAGCAGCTGCTGGAGCAGCGATCGAGTCATCTTCGGCGGTCGCGATGCCGATCGTCGGCGCCCTGTCGACGGCTCATCCTCCGACTCCGGCCGCAGGATCGGCAGGCGAGCCGTCCTCGGCGGCCTCTTCGCAGGCCGCCGGCTTCGGGGCATCCGCGAGACCGGCAGCCGAACCTCGGCCAGGGGCGGCGATGCCGACGGCGGGTGCAGTCTGGGCGGCCGATCCCCGAGGATCGGCCGCAGGACCGGCAACCGGATTCCCTTCGGAAGCCATGATGCCGATGCGAGGTGCCCTCGCGGCGGCCGATGCTCGCGCAACGGCCGAGAGGTCGGCAACCGAGCCTCGCTCGATGGACGCGATCCCGGTACGTGGTGGCCTGTCGACAGTCAGTTCCGAAGCAACGGCCGCACGATCAGCGGCCGACCATCCCCCTGCGGCCGCGGTGCCGGCGGACAGCTACTCGGAGGCGGACAGTTTCCGGATCGGGGACCCGGCACCAGCTGCCGAATTTCCGACGGCTGCCGCGCGGCCGACAACCGGCTATCCGGCGGCGGTCTCCGGGCAACCGACCCTGCCTACGCGACAGCCGACTCCGCATCCTGTGGATCCGACACCTGCCGTCGAGGACGGACTTTCCCTGGCACCGGCAGTCCCGCCGCCGTCGACCATCGCGGGGCACCAGGCAGCCACCGCACCGGCACTCATGCCCCCCACCATCGCGGCACAACAGGCAGCCACCGCACCGGCACTCATGCCCC
>NZ_JBFAHQ010000010.1:78245-185794 GCF_040654235.1 Nocardia sp. NPDC050718
CCCCCACCATCGCGGCACAACAGGCAGCCACCGCACCGGCAATCATGCCACCCACGATCGCGGAGCAACAGGCAACCGCCGGACCAGCACTCATGCCACCGACCATCGCGGGGCGACAAGCATCCAGCCCACCGGCGGACCTGCCGCCGACAATCGCGGCACAACAGGCAAACGCCGCACCAGCATTCATGCCCCCCACCATCGCGGCACAACAGGCAGCCACCGCACCGGCAATCATGCCACCCACGATCGCGGAGCAACAGGCAACCGCCGGACCAGCACTCATGCCGCCGATCATCGCGGGGCGACAAGCATCCAGCCCACCGGCGGACCTGCCGCCGACAATCGCGGCACAACAGGCAAACGCCGCACCGGCACTCACGCCACCCACCATCGCGGAGCAACAAGCAGCCACCGCACCGGCACTCATGCCACCGACCATCGCCGGGCGACAGGGAACCAGCTCACCGGCAGACCTGCCGCCCGAGCACCCCGCACCGCGCGACCTCAGGGCGGGGCACCCGGCTCCCCCGCCCCCGGCGATCACGCCGGACCCGCGCGTCGAGACGGCCCCGACGATCGCACCGCCGACTCTTCGTGCACCGCAGGCTTCGGGGGGACAGAGCTTCGGGCGGGCGCTCTACGATCTGGGGACCGCGATGAACGAACGGGGCGAGCATGATTCGGCGCGCACCCTGTTGACGCAGGCCGCCGAGGCGGGGCACAGTGCCGCGGCCTACGACCTGGGGGTGCTGCTGCTGCGCGACGGGGATCGCGCCGGTGCCGAGCACTGGTGGAAGGCCGCGGCCCACGATGATCCGCGGGCCGCGGCCTCCCTTACCGAACTGCCGCGCTAGCGCGTCTGATCCGCCAGCGCCGACACCGCGCGCGGGCCGACCTCGCGCACCGGAGCGACCTCACGGGACGCGATGTGCGCGGGTCTGCGCCGCGGCGCCGCGAACGGTTCCGCCAGCGCGTTGTCCACGCTGTTGAACACCAGGAAGATGTTCGACCGCGGGTACGGCGTGATGTTGTTCGACGAACCGTGCATCAGGTTCGAGTCGAACAGCAGGGCCGACCCGGCCCGCCCGGTGAACTGCGTGATGCCGTAGCGGGCGGCGAGGAAGGTGATGTCGTCGTTGGTCGGCACCCCGAACCGCTGCTCCCGCAACGATTCCCGGTAGTGCCCCTCGGGCGTCTCCCCCAGGCACGGCACGAAGGTGCGGTGCGAGCCGGGCATCAGCATCAGGCTGCCGTTGAACGGGTAGTTGTCGGTCAGCGCGATCGACAGGCTCACCGCCCGCGGGGCCGGCATCCCGTCCTCGGCGTGCCAGGTCTCGAAATCGGAGTGCCAGGCGAACCCGCTGCCACCGAACCCGGGCATGTAGTTGACCCGGGTCTGGTGCAGGTACACCGCCGATCCGAGGATCTGCTCGGCCAGCCCGACGATCCGCGATTCGGCCAGCAGCTCCGCGATCGGCTTGCTGAGCCGGTGCACCTGGAACACCGAACGCACCTGTCCGGCGACCGGTTCCACCACCACCCGGTCGTCGCCGTAGAGCACGGGATCGGCGGCGAGGTGGCCGATCTCCGCGCCGAACGCGGCGACCTCGTCGGGGCTGAGCAGGTCGGGGATGACCGCGTACCCGTTGGCGTCGAAGCCGGCCAGCTCGGGCGAGGTGACCCGGCCCCACACCGTCGGATCGGTGCGTTCGATGTGCGGGGCCGGCTCGATCAGCCGGGTCGGGTAGCGGTCGAGCCGATCAGACACGGGCATCCTCCTCGACGATGAGCGGATACACCCCGTTCTCATCGTGTATTTCGCGGCCGGTGACGGGCGGGTTGAACACACACAGCATCCGCAGCCGGGTGCGCGCGTGCACCTGATGACGTTCGTTGCCGTCGAGCAGGTACATCGAGCCGGGGCCGAGCTGGTGGACGGTCTCGTTGTCGAGGTCGAGCAGACTGCCCTCACCCTCGACCAGCCAGACCGCCTCCACGTGGTTCTGGTAGTGGAACTCGTGGATGGTGCCCGCGTCGATGGTGGTCTCGTGGAAGGAGAAGCCGACGCGGTCCCCGGCCAGCACGATGCGCTTGCTGCGCCAGCCGGGACCCGCCACGTCGCGTTCGGTGCCGGTGATCTCGGCGGTGGTGCGCACGATCATGCGGCACCTCCGCACACGGCGTCGATCGAGGCCGACAGGACCGACAGGCCACGGGCGAGTTCGTCGCTGCCGAGTGTCAACGGCGGCAACAGTTTCACCACCTCGTCCATCGACCCGGAGGTCTCCACCAGCAGCCCGTCCTCGAAGGCGGTCCGGCAGACCTTGCCCGCCTGCGACGGATCGTCGAAGACGATGCCGTGGACCATGCCGCGGCCCCGCGTCGAGACCCCGTCGTAGCGGTCGGCGACCGCGGACAGGGTGCGCCCGACGTACTCGCCGTTGGCGGCGGTGCGCTGGGCCAGGGTGTCGTCGCTCCAGTACTCGCGCAACGCGGCCGTCGCGGTGACGAAGGCGGGGTTGTTGCCGCGGAAGGTGCCGTTGTGCTCACCCGGCGCCCACTGGTCGTGCTCGGGCTTGAGCAGCACCAGCGCCATCGGCAGGCCGTAGCCACCGATCGACTTGGACAGCGTGACGATGTCGGGGGTGATGCCGGCGATCTCGAAGGAGAAGAACGGACCGGTCCGGCCGCACCCCATCTGGACATCGTCGACGATGAGCAGGATGTCGCGCGCGGCGCACAGGCCGGCCAGGTGCCGCAGCCATTCCGCGCGGGCCAGGTTGACGCCGCCCTCGCCCTGCACGGTCTCCACGATCACCGCGGCGGGGCGGTCGAAACCGGACGAGCTGTCGTCGAGGACGCGCTGCATCCAGCCGAAGTCCTCGATGGTGTTGTCGAAATACCCGTCGTAGGGCATCGGGGTGGCGTGCTCGAGCGGCACGCCGGCACCGGCCCGCTTGGCGGCGTTGCCGGTGACCGACAGCGCGCCCAGGGTCATGCCGTGGAAGGCGTTGGTGAAGCTGAGCACCGTCTTGCGGCCGGTCACCTTGCGGGCCAGCTTCAGCGCGGCCTCGACGGCGTTGGCGCCGGTCGGGCCGGGGAACTGCACCTTGTAGTCGAGGCCGCGCGGGGACAGCACGGTGTCCCGGATGGTCTCCAGCAGTTCGCGTTTGGCGACGGTCGACATGTCGAGGCCGTGGGTGATGCCGTTGCCCGCGATGTAGTCGAGCAGCGCGCGTTTGAGCACGGGGTTGTTGTGGCCGTAGTTCAGCGCGCCGGCGCCGGCGAAGAAGTCGAGGTATTCCCGACCCTGCTCGTCGCGCAGCCAGGCGCCCTCGGCGGTGGTGAAGACCGTCGGCCAGTCACGGCAGTAGCCCCGCACATTCGATTCCATGGCCTCGAAGATGCTGGTGTCGGTGGTCGTGATCATCGTCGTTCCTCCTGGCGCTGAGCGGGTGCGATGACATACAGCAGCTCGGCCTCGTGTGAATCGGGGAAATCGTGCGTTTCGAACAGCGAGACGGTGCGCAAACCCGCACCGCGCTCGCGGGCCACCGCGGCGAACAGCGCCTGGGAGGCGGTGTTGCCGGGTGAGATCGTGGTTTCCAGCGTGGTGATGCCCGCGGGGGCCACCGCATCCAGCAGCGTGTGCAGGATGCGGCCGGCCAGGCCGCGGCCACGGAATTCGGCGTCGACGGCGATCTGCCAGACGAACACGGTGTCCGGCGCTTCGGGGCGGACGTACCCGATGACGAATCCCACCGCGCGGCCGTCGCTGTCGGCGACCAGCGAGGTGGCGGCGAAATCGCGACACCACAGCAGGTAGGCGTAGCTGGAGTTGACGTCGAGTACCTGCGAGTCGCGGGCGATCCGCCACAGCTGGGCTCCGTCACCCAGCCGGGGTGGGCGCAGTATCGGTTCGGAACCGAGAACCGCAGGGGCGGAAGCGGATTCGATGGACACGGTGGACGAAGGCATACATCTACAGTGTCGAACCGACTTTGCGGTCTCTGTGTCGAGCTCTTTGCAGTTGTATGACGAGTCTTTTACTACGCTTGCGGGTCGAGCCGATAGCCCAGACCGCGCACCGTGACCACGATGCGCGGGTCGGACGGATCGCGTTCGATCTTGGTGCGCAACCGGCGCACGTGGACGTCGACGATCCGCTCGTCACCGAAAAATCCCTGGTCCCACACTCTTTCGAGCAGGACGGCGCGACTGAGCACCCGGCCGGGAGTCTCGGCGAGCTCACAGAGCAAGCGGAACTCGGTGACCGTGAGGTGGATCTCGGTGTCGCCGCGGCGGACCGCGCCCGCGTCGGTGGCCAGCACCAGTGGTGCGACCGGGTCGGCGTCGAGCACCGCTTCGGGCGTGACGTCACGATCGGCGGTGATCCGCGCGCGACGGCGCAGCGCGCGCATCCGCGCGGTGATCTCCTTGATCTCGAACGGCTTGCTGACGAAATCGTCGGCGCCCGCCTCGAGGGCCGCCACGACATCGTGGGTGTCGTAGCGGGTGCTGATCACGATGATCGGCACGTCGTGGTCGCGGCGGATCTCCCTGATGCAGTCGAAGCCGTCGGTCTCCCCACGCATGAGGTCGACGATCATCAGGTCGGGCGGTCCGTCGCTGCGGAGCTGGTCGAGCGCGTCCTCGGGGACACCCGCCTCGGCGACGGCGTATCCCTCGTCTTCCATCGCGCGGCGCAGATCGCCGCGCATCTGGACGTCGTCGTCCACGATCATCAGGTTCGCGCTCATGCCCGTACCTCGCTCTCGCGAGATCCGACCATGACCGCGCCGGTGGCCGCGTTCGTCCACCGTTCGCTTCGCTCGCTCATGTGCACATCCTTTGCTGACACGCCGGGCGTGCGCCGGATCACTGCGGGGAGTTCGCGTCCCCAGACCGACACGACATCCCGTCTTCGAGCTCGTTACCGATCCGTTATGTACCCAGACCCGAGGTCGCGTAAACCCGCCGTAACAATTCGCCCGGTCAGCGGGCGATCCGGACGACCCTCGGGAGCGCTGGTCCGGTGGCATAGTCGAGGCGTGACACCGACCTATGACGACATCGAGGCCGCCGCCGCCAGGATCGACGGGCTGGTCCGCCCGATCACCGTCGCACCGGCCGCTCCCGGCCCGGCACCGCTGACCTTCGCGCTGGAGTTCCTGCAGTTCACGGGCACTTTCAAGGCGCGTGGCGCGCAGAACTTCGTGCGCGCGCACGCGGCGGCGGGGACGCTGCCCGCGGCCGGTGTGACGATCGCCTCGGGCGGCAACGCGGGGCTCGCGTGCGCGTGGGCCGCGCGCGAGGCCGGGGTGCCGGCGACGGTGTTCCTGCCCGACACCGCTCCCCCGGTGAAGATCCGTCGATTGCGTGACTACGGCGCCGAGGTGCGCCTGATCGGTCCGGAGTACAAGCAGGCCCTCGCCGCGTGCCAGGAGTTCGCCGCGACCAGCGGGGCGCTGTCCTCGCACGCCTACGACCATCCCCTCATCGCGGCGGGCGCGGGCACGCTGATGCGCGAGATCCATGCGCGGGTCCCCGATCTGGACACCGTGCTCGTCGCCGTCGGTGGGGGCGGGCTGTTCACCGGAACCGCCGTCGCCGCACAGCATGTCGGGGTCCGCACGGTCGCGGTCGAGCCGGTGGGCAGCCGGTCGCTCAACGCGGCGCTCGCGGCGGGCAGGCCGGTGGACGTCACCGTCGATTCGGTGGCCGCCGATTCCCTGGGCGCGCCGAATGTCTCGGCCATGGCGCTGGCCGCGGCGCAGCACGAGAGCGTGCGCTCGGTACTGGTCGACGACGACCTGATCCGGCGGGCCCGCAGGCAGCTCTGGGACGAGCACCGGATCGCGGTGGAATGGGGTGCCGCGACGGCGCTCGCCGCGCTGCTCGACGGCGGTACGGGCGCGGCGTATCGGCCCGAGCCCGGCGAGCGGGTCTGCGTGATCCTGTGCGGGGCCAATACCGATCCCAGCGATCTGGTGCGCTGAGCGCGGTCAGCGGCGCAGGGCGGTCGGCTGTCCGATCCGGGCGAGCTTGTCGGGGTTGC
This sequence comes from Nocardia sp. NPDC050718, assembly GCF_040654235.1. Lineage (NCBI taxonomy): Bacteria > Bacillati > Actinomycetota > Actinomycetes > Mycobacteriales > Nocardiaceae > Nocardia > Nocardia sp. NPDC050718. Next base: position 84,307 of record NZ_JBFAHQ010000010.1, read on the forward strand.
GCATCGCGTAGAGGCCGGTCACCAGCCCGTCGTCGACCCGGACGGCGATGACCGTGTCGATCGTGCCGTCGAGGCGCAGGATCAGCGCGGGGTGGCCGTTGACCGGCACCGGGGTGACGGTCATCGTGGCACCGATCCGGGGCATGCTGCCCGCCAGCAGCGCCGCGACGCGGTCGGCGCCGACGACGGGCGCGAGCGCGGCCTGTACGACGCCGCCGCCGTCACCGAGGAACACGACATCGGGGGCGAGGATGTCGAGCAGGGACTGCAGGTCGCCGGTTTCCACCGCCCGCTGGAACGCGTCGATCGCGGCCCGTGACTGCGCGGGCGTGACGATCCCGCGCGGACGCCGCGCGGCGACGTGAGCGCGGGCCCGGTGCGCGATCTGGCGGACCGCGGCGGGCGTCTTGTCGACGGCCTCGGCGATCTCGTCGTAGGGCAGGTCGAAGACTTCACGCAGTACGAACACCGCGCGCTCGGTCGGGGCCAGGGTCTCCAGGACGAGCAGCATCGCCATCGAGACGCTCTCCGCCAGTTCGACATCGGCGGCGACATCGGGCGTGGTGAGCAGCGGCTCGGGCAGCCACGGACCGACGTAGGACTCCTTGCGGCGGCCGAGGGTCCGCAACCGCATCAGGGCCTCGCGGGTGGTGATCCGTACCAGGTAGGCGCGGTGGTCGAGCACCACGCCGAGATCGACACCGACCCAGCGCAGCCAGGTCTCCTGCAGGACGTCCTCGGCGTCGGCGGCCGAGCCGAGCATCTCGTAGGCGACGGTGAAGAGCAGATTGCGGTGGGCGACGAAGGCCTCGGTGGCGGGGCCCGGCGTGCTCGGCGAGGTGGCATACACGCCCATCAGATGCCGCCGCCGGGAATTCTGTGACAGCTGCCGGGTGTGGTCCACGTCACGGCGCCGGGGATGTCACACCGAGCGGGCCCGCGGCATCTCCATGGTCGTTCGCAAGACCCACGACGTGAGGACGAACTCATGGAACCCCGTTTCACCCTGGTGGACAACGAGATCGGCGCGAAATTCGCCAAGCGGTTCGGCAACGCCAGCCTGGCCATCCTGCAGTCGACACTGCCCAAGACCACCCAGGATCTGGTGATGCTGCGCGTCAGCCAGATCAACGGGTGCGGATGGTGCACCGACGTGCACAGCAAAGACCTGGCACACGCGGGAGAACCCGCGACGCGGATCAACCTGGTCGCGGCCTGGCACGAAGCGGCGGTGTTCACGGCGGCCGAGCGGGCCGCGCTGGCGCTGGCCGAGGAGGGCACCCGGATCGCCGACGCCGCGCGCGGGGTCACCGACGAGACCTGGGCGCGAGTGCGTGAGCACTACGACGACGATCAGATCGCGGCGCTGGTCGCGCTGGTCGCCCAGATCAACGCGGCCAACCGGCTCGGCGTGATCGTGCGCCAGCAGGGCGGATCGTACGTGCCGGGCGCGTACGACATCGTCGCGTCCTGACCCCGGATCGGGCCCCGGATCCGGCGATCCGGGGCCCGTCCGGTCAGCGGACCAGGGCGTTCTTGGCGGCGTAGCCGGACATGGCCGAGTTGAGACCGCGCATGGCCAGGGTGTAGCCGTAGGGCACGTAGCGCTGGCCCCAGTGCGCGAGCTGGATGTCGCGCGAGGTGTAGACCCAGTAGCGGTTGCGCTCCACGCCCTTCACCACGGCGGTCGCGGCCTGCTCGGGAGTCACCGCGTGGCGCAGGAACAAGCGCATCGCCTTCTGCAGTGCCGCGTTGTCGCGATCGACACCGGCGATGTCGACGCTGTCCACCATCGGGGTGGCCATCGCGCCCGGCAGCACCAGGCTGACGCCGATCTTGTGCCTGCGCAGGTCGAACCGCAGCACCTCCGACACCCCGCGCAGGCCGAACTTGGTGGCGCTGTAGGGCGCGTGCCAGGGCAGACCGAACAGCCCGGCCGCCGAGGAGACGTTGACGATGTGGCCGCCGCGGCCCGCCGCGATCATCGGCGGCACGAACTCCTCGATGATGTGGATCGGCCCCATCAGGTTGATGTCGACGGTGCGCCGCCACTGCTGGTGGGTGAGCTTGTCGACGGTGCCCCAGGTAGCGATGCCCGCGACGTTCATGACGATGTCGACCCGGCTGACCGCCTCGAAGGTGTGCGCGGCCAGGCCGACGACGGCGGCATGGTCGCTGACGTCGGCGGCGTGCGCGAGATGCACGGTGGCACCGGTGGCACGCAGTTCGGCCGCGGTGTCGGCGAGCGCGTCGGCGCTGATGTCGGTGAGCACGAGGGCAGCGCCTTTGGCGGCGGCCGCGAACGCGGTGGCGCGGCCGAGCCCGCTGGCGGCACCGGTGATCAGGCAGGTCTTCCCGTCGAACTTCGTCATGGCCCCGACCCTACGGTTCGGTGAACGGATTCGTCTATGGTCGCGTGGCGATCTCTATGGTGGTCCACCCGCCGACGTGGATCCGGCTGCCCGCGCGCAGTTCGACGGCGACCTGGGGCCGGATCGGCTGCGCGGCGCCGTCCAGGCTGGTCCCGTTGGTGGAGCCGAGGTCGGTCACGGTGAGACCGCCCGCCGGGTCCACCCGGATCAGCGCGTGCGCGCGGGACACCCCGATGTCGGCCGGGGCGATGCCGAGGTCGATCTCGGGCACGATGCCCTGCGATTCCGAGCGTTTGCCGATCAGGAACTGGCTCCCGTGCAACGGGATCCGCCGCTCCGGATAGAAGTCGGGGAAGGCGACGCGCTCGGCATCGGGCCCCTTGTCGGCCTGGACCCTGGTGTAGAACTCGCGGTCGGCGAACACACGGGCCTCCCAGGCCGGAGCGACCCGGTCCCCGCGCGGCCCGTCCGCGCGGACGAGGGTCGGTTCGGCGCGGCGCGGATCGGGCTCCGGACGCGGCGCCGGGGGCAGGGCTGAGTCGTAGCCGCAGACCTCGCAGAACCGGCCGCTGGTCGGCGTCGCGCAGGACGGGCACAGGCGCAGGTCGGCCGGATCCGGCGCGCCGGCACCCGCCAGCGCCGAACCGCACACGTCGCAGTAGTCCAGCGAGCGCGACTGGTGCCCGTCCGCGCAGATCGGCATGTCAGGCACCCTCCGGACGGACCCGCGCGGTCTTGGTCGAGCGGATGTCGAGCGCGAGTTCGTCGGCGGCGGCGACCTGGCCGCGCAGCTTGACGGTGCCGTCGCGGTCGTCGACCTCCACCACGCCGCGCAGCAGCTTGGCGGTGGACTCGTGCCCGGAGGCGGCGGCCAGTTCCACCGCGCGCCGCAGTTTCGCTGTCGCGGTGGTGAGGTCGCCGTTGCGGCGGGCGGCCAGGCCCTCCTGGACGGCCTGGGCCAGTTCGACCTGCCCGGTGTAGTGGGCGACGCGCGTGCTGATCCGGGTGGACAGGGTGGTGTCGGTGGTCCAGACCGCGCGCACCAGCCCCTGGCCGAGCACCTCGTCACCGGCCAGCACACTCAGCCGCGCGGCCAGCTTCTCGCGGCCGGGCGCGGCCGGTTCCAGCTCGATCTGCACGTGGTACTCGCGCTCTTCGGCGGCCCAGGACGAGAGCGGGTACTCCCCCACCTGCGGGCCGGTGTCGGTGCGGCGGGGAGTGAGGTCCTCGAGCACCGGCGCGACCTGCTTGACCATCCGCACCCGCGCGCCCGCCGGGGTCCACACCCGCAGGGTGAGCTCCGGGATGACCCGCGCCACCGAGGACCGCATCATCTTCGCGAAGTCGGCGGACAGGTCCTTCGGATCGGCCACCATGTCGGCGTCGCCGGACAGTTTCGAGGAGATCTTGTGCAGATCGGCGGCCATCCAGTCGTCGCCGACACCGCGGCAGTCGCAGACGAAAAGGCCTTCGGCACGGTCGAGTTCGGTGGCCAGCTGCTCCGGCGTCTCGTGCTCGTTCTTGCCGTCGGTCAGCAGGATGGCGTGCGCCTGCGCGCCGGGATGCGCGGCGGCGACCTGGCGAGCCAGCGCGAGCCAGGACCCCATGGCGGTGCCGCCGTCGGGCCGCAGCTTGTCCAGTGCACGCCGGGCGGCGCTGCGATGGGTGCGATCCGCGGGCGCCGACATGGTGCCGGTCGGGTAGATCATCCGGGCGGCCTCGGTGCCCTCGATGATGGCGAACGCGGTGCCGTCGGGGATCTCGTCGAGCGCGGTCCTGGTGGCGGTGCGCGCGTTCTCGAACTTGCGCTTGTTACCCATCGACCCCGAACAGTCGATGATCAGGATCTCCAGCCGGGGCGGCGGGGTGGCGACGGCGGCCAGTTCGGGGCCGGTGGCCACCGTGAGCACCGCGTCGACCACCCGCGTGCCCTCGGCGAGGAACTCGTTCTGGTCGACGGCGATCGAGATACCTGTGGTCTCGGCTGAGCTCATGACACTCCTGGATCGTGCGGTACGGCAGCGGGCGCGGGCACCGGGGCCAGCGCGACCGTGATGTTGTCGCTGCCGCCACTGTTCAGCGCGAAGTCGGCCAGCGCGCGGGCCGCGGCCTGCGGCGAGGTCTCGACGGTGAATCCGGCCAGGGCGACGGCATCCGGTAGGTAGTTCCACAGGCCGTCGCTGCACAGCAGCAGGGTGCCCGGTTCGGTGACGACCATGCTCTGCAGGCAGTGCGCCGACCAGGGCGCTTCGCCGCCGTCGGCACCGAGCCAGCGCAGCAGCGTGTGCGCGCGGGGGTCGTGCATGGCGGCGTCCTCGTCGAGGGCGCCCGCGTCGACGAGGGCCTGGGCCCAGGAGTCGTCGACGCTGAGCCTGCGCGAGGCGGTCGGGTCACCCGCGGCCAGCCAGAACGCCCGGCTGTCACCGACATTGGCGACGGTGATCTCGGTGCCCTCGGCGGTCGTGCGCACGATCGCCGAGACGTAGGTGCACGAGGGCGCGTACTCGCTGCTGCGCGACATCCCGCGCACCGCCGCGGTCGCGGTCGCCAGGCCCGCCATCACGCTGTCGCGGGCGGACCGGCCGTCGGCGAGGGCGGCCAGCGCGGCGTCGACGCCGGAGCGGGCCGCGGTACCGGAGGCGGCCTGCGGGTCCTGCGAGGTGGAGACGCCGTCGCTGACCACGATCACCCGGGTCCCGTCGCCGTCGCGGACGGCCGCGGCGACGGCGTCCTCGTTGCGCGCGTGGCTGATTCCGCGGTCGGTGAGCAGATACACCGCGCCCAGATCGTCCTCGAACCGGTCGGGCACCGGCTTCGGGCTGCCGCACTGCACGCAGAAGCCGCCCTCGTAGCGGCGCTCACCGCAGGTCGAGCACTGCGGCACCGCGGCCGGATCGTGCACCGGCAGCGCGACCTTGCGCACGCCGAGTTCCCGCCCGCACCCTTCGCAGAAGCGGTGCCCCGCCCTGGCCGACCCCGCGCAGTCCGGACACCCCGGCGCGCTCACAGCGTGGTCCTCGGCCGCACCGCGTTGGCCTGATCCACCAGCACGAACCGGGTCCACATGTCGTCGGCTTCCCGAGCCAATGTCCGCAAGCATCGTTCCAACCCCGTCCGCACTCCCTGCTCGGTGAATTCCACGTCCAACAGCTTGCCTGGCGCACTCGGCCGCTGTCCCGACCGGATCCAGTTCAGCGCCGCCTCCAGGACCCGCATGCGCACCCGCGCGGTCCGCGTCCGCGAGTCCAGGCTGAGTCGTTCGACCCGCTCGCCCGCCTCGCGCAGCAGCGCCTCGTCCAGCTCGGCGGGCGCGCGGTCGGCCAGCAGGGTCTCGACGGCGGAGACCCTGGCCTCGGTGAACATCGACGAGCTGCGGTCGACCTGGTCGAGCACCGCGACGGCGCCCGTCCGGTCCGCCCTCGCGCGCCGCAGCCGGGCCGCGCCGAAGGCGCCGGACAGATACGTGTGGTCGGTACGCCACACCAGCTCGTAGAGTGCCAGCGCGCGATCATGCTGTGCCGCACCAGCTTCGGTCTGCGCGGCACCGAGTTCCAGCGCCGCCGCCAGCGCCAGTTTCGGTGCGGGCTCGCCGGGCAGCGCGGCGTAGACCGCCTCGAAGTCGGCGGCGGCCGTGGCGTACTCATCGGTCAGCAGCGCCGCCTGGGCGCGGTACCAGACCCGGCGCCAGTCGTATTCCAGGTCGGTGTCCAGCGCGGCCAGGCGGGTCAGCGCGGCCTCGGCGTCGCCTGCCTCGAGTTCGGCGCGGACCAGGCGCAGCGGAATCTCCACCGACTCACCCGATCCGGTGACCACCGCGCGCAGCCCGGCCGTCAGCGCGGCCTCGAGTTCGGCGGGCGTGGCGGCGTCGGTGGTGGCCAGCAGGGCGGCGCCGCTGTCGGCGGGATCGACCAGCGGCGCGGGCAGGCCGGCGATCAGCGCGGCAGGCTCCGGGGTGGCGCTGTCGATACCGAAGACCGCGCGGGCGGGACCGAACGAACTCGACATGCCGGGCCGCGGGACCCCGTCGCCGGTGGCCAGTACCTCCCGCAGGACGCTGGTGAGCTGATCGGCCATCTCCGCCATCGATCCGAAGCGGGCCAGCGGGTCGTCGTCGGTGGCGCGCAGCAGGAATCGGTGCAGGGAATCGTGGCGGGCGAGCAGGGGTTCGGCCTCGGGCGAGGGCAGCGGGCCGAGTTTGCCGTCGACGGAGGCGATCCGCATCATCAGCACGGCCAGCGTGCGGCCCGCGGTGTAGACCTCGGTGGCCACGGTGGGACCGGTCTCGGCGATCTCGGGCGCCTGGTAGCCGATGGTGCCGTAGATCGGGCTGGTGCGGTCGTCCATCGAGATGACGGCGCCGAGGTCGATCAGCTCGAGCCGTTCCTCGGTCTGCATCACGTTGTCCGGCTTGAAATCGCAGTAGGCCCAGCCGCGGGCGTGCAGATAGCCCAGCGCGGGCAGCATCTCCAGCACGTACGCGATGGCCTGCGCGGGCGGCAGGTAGCGGTCGTGCTCGGCGCGGTAGGCGCGCAGGATCTGCTTGAGCGAGGTGCCACCGACATAGGCCATCACGATGTAGCCGACCGGATCACCGTCGGCGTCGGCGTGTTCGGTGAAGTTGTGGATCTTGACGATGTTCGGGTGGTCGACCTCGGCCAGGAAGCGCCGCTCGGCCACGGCCGCCGCGAGCGCGTCCGGGTCGCCGGTGTCGATCAGGCCCTTGAGCACCACCCAGCGCCGGTTGACGCGATGGTCGACGGCCAGATAGATCCAGCCCAGACCACCGTGCGCGAGTGCGCCCGCCACCTCGTACTGACCGCCGACGAGGTCGCCGGCGCGCAGGCGGGGCACGAAGGAGTAGCGGGTGCCGCAGTGCGGGCAGAACCCGGCGGTCCGGCCTGCCACACCGTCGTGGCTGCGGCCGACCGGCTTGTCGCAGGTGCCGCAGTACCGGTCGGATTCGGGGACCTGCGGGTCGGCGAGCACCGCGGTGGCCGGGTCGACGCGCGGAATCGGCGGCACCTCGACCAGACCGGCGCCGAGCCTGCCGCGCGCGGCCGAGCGGGCCGACCCGGACCGGTGGGTGCGCACCGAGCGGCTCGAGGTGCGACCACTGGCGCTCACCGTCGGCGCGGACGGGCTGTACACGGGGGCCGCGGTGGGCGCGGTTCCGCAGGTGTCGCAGTACCCGTCGACGATCGTTCCGCCGCACTCGGGTTCGGCGCACGCGCCCGGGGTGACGGGCGGGGGCGTCGCGCCGTTGCGCGGCTGGGCCGTGGTCCGCGAGGACCGGCCCGCACCGGACGGCGGCACCGCGCTCGGCGGTGGCGCGCTCGCCACCGGGGCGGTGCCGCAGAGGACGCAATAGCCGTCCTCGACGGCGCCGCCGCACCCCGGTTCACTACATGTCATGCTGTCCGCCCCGCTTTCTCCCCGATGATCGAACGATAGTCGGCGACCGCCCGGGTGACCGCGGCCAGATCGCAGGGCGTGCGGCCGAGCAGGCCGGCGGCGATGCGATCGGCGGCGAGGACGTCGCGGTCCTCGCTCACCCCGAGCCGGGACGCCTTGGCCCGGTACGCCGTCAACCGGCCGCGTAGTTCGGCGCGCCGGTCCAGCAGTCCGCGCGCCAATTCCTGTCGCCGCGTCGCGGTGTCGACGGCCTCGGTGGTGCGCGCCCGCAGCGCGAGCAGATGCTCGACCGTCGGTCTGGTCGGCGGCGCGCCGAGGCCGTCGAGCGCGGCGAGCAGTCGCGCGGCCGGTTCCCCGCCGCCGGGGAGTTCGCCGGTCGCGACCTTGCGCGCGGCGTCGGCGGCGGTGTCGTCGGCCGCGCGTTGCAGCGCGTCGAGATCGGCGAGCTGGGCCCGCAGGTGCGCGACCGCGCCGGGCAGGTCGGCGGCGACCGCGAGATACTCGGCGTGCCGGGCGGATTCGGTCTCGATCAGCGCGGTCAGCGAGGCGAGCGCGGCGGTGATCTCGCCCGGCCGGAACCCCAGTGGGTCGGTGCCCGCGCGGCTCAGCATCCGCGCCAGGGGTTCGGCGGCGGCGTCGAGCGCGCCGTGCGCCTGCTCGACCCGCTGCTGGAGCGGAGCGAGCGCGCCGAGTACCTGCCGGTCGACGGCCGCCACTTCCTCGGCGAAGGGCGCGACGAACGCGAAGGCGGCGCGCATCCGGTCCAGCGAATCGGCGATGCCGACCGTCACCAGGGTCTCGGCGGGACCGGTGAGTCCGCGCTGCGCCAACGGGATCGGGATCCGGGCGACCTCGTGCGGACGGCCGCGCAGCAGTTCGGTGAGGCGGCCGCGGGCGCGGTCGTCGATCCGGCCGCGACCGCCACGGACCGTCTCGGCCTCGGCCAGGATCGCGCGCACCCGGCCCAGGTCCTCCCAGAGCCGGCCGAGCGCCTCCTCCACCGGCGCCCAGCGGCGCGCGGTCTCCCCCGTCGGCGGATACCGGCGCACCAGGGTCAGGCCGGGATGCCGGTCCAGTTCCAGCAGGGTCGTGGTCACCTTGGCCAATTCCGCGGTGCGCGCGGCCAGTTCCCGATCGATCTCGGCGAGACCGAGCAGCGGCCAGGTCATCCGACGTACCGGGGTACCGGCGGGCCCGGCGACGGCCCGAGCACCCCCAGATGCTGCTGGTAGATCCGCTGCCAGGTGCCGTCGGCGCGGGCCCGGTCGAGCACGCCGTTGACGAACCGGACCAGATCGCCGCTGCCCTTGGGCACGCCGACCGCGTAGGCGCCGGTGCCGATCTCGTCGCCGACCATTTCCAGGTTGCGATCCTGGGCGACCAGTCCGGCCAGGATCGGCTCGTCGCCGCTGATCGCGTCGACGGTGCCCTGCTGCAGGGCGACCAGGCAGTCGGTCCAGTTGGTCACGCCGAGCACGGCGGGCGGCGTGGGCAGCGCGAACAGCGGCGCGGCCGCGGTGGTGCCCTTGGTGACGCACACCCGCTTGCCCGCGAGCCCGGACGCGGTGGTGATGCCCGAGCCCTTCGGGGCCGCGATGCGTTGCGCCGCACGGTAGTACACGCTGGAGAAGTCGACGTCGCGGCGCCGTTCGCAGGTGGCGGAGAAGGTGCGCACGATCATGTCGACCTTCTTCTCCTGCAGCAGCGGGATCCGGTCGGCCGCGGCGACGGAGCGCAGTTCGATCTTGTCCGGGTCACCGAACAGATCGCGGGCGATCTCCCTGGCCAGATCGATGTCGAAGCCTTCCAGCCGTCCGGTGGACGGGTTGCGGAAGCCGAACATGTAGGTGTTCTGGTCGACGCCGACGCGCAGCCTGCCGTTGGCGACGATCGCGGCCATCGACGAACCGGCGGGCATCGCGCCGGGACGCGGTTGCGCCGTCGGCGCCAAAGTCGCCTCGGTGTCACAGGATCCGGTGCCCTCCGCGGCGGGGGCCGCGGTGATGGCCTCCGCGCCGGGGATCGGCGGGGCGACGGCGGTGGCCGGAATGGTCGACGGTGCCGGGGCGTCGCCGCAGCCGGCGACCAGGACGGCCACCGCGGCCAGGACCACGGCTAGGAGGGGACGCCGGGTGCTCACAGGAACTCCTTCAGTCGGGGCCACAGGCCGGTGACCACCGCGCCCGCCGCGGCCAGCAGCAGGAGCAGCGTGCCGAACGGGCTGAGCGTGAAGGCGGTTCCCGCGGCGTCGACGCCGTCGCGCAGGTCGGTGCGGGCCTGGGCCAGCGCGTCGCGCAGTTCGCGGTCGAGCCGGGCGAAGCTGGTGGCCGAGCTGTCGGGACCGGTGCCGACGGCCTGGGTGACGGCGCCCGCGTAGTCGGCCTTCTCGTAGGCGGTGCGCTGGGCGTTGTGGCCTGCGTTCCAATTGGTCAGTGCCCGAGCGGCTTCCGAGTCGCCCGCACCGGCCGCGGTGAGCCGCTGTTCGAGGTCGCGGGTGTGGGTGTGGAAGGCGTTCTCCGGCGCGGTGATGTCGCCCCGGGTGATCAGGGCGAGTGTCTCGTCGGTCCGGGCCTGCTGGGCCAGGATGCGCGCGCTCGCCAGGTTCTCCACCCGCGCGCCCGCCCCGGAGTCGCCGGTCTCGAGCAGGTGCGCGGCGGTCAGGGTGGCCCCGGCCGACCACACCAGCGCCAGCAGCGCGGCCGCGGCGGCCAGGGCCACCCCGGGGTTCACCAGCCGGTTGGTGCGGCGCAGCAACAGCACCGAACCGGCGCCGCAGGCGGCGAGCACCAGCAGCAGGAGCACGATCGAGGTCAGCGGCAGCGCGCCGATGCGGTGCTGGTCCTCGCGGACGGCGGCGAAGCGGGCCTGGTTGAGCTGTTCGGCGTTGGGCAGCAACGAGGTCTGCATGAGGTCGGAGGCCTGCCGCAGATACGCCGAGCCGACCGGGAAACCCTGGCGGTTGTTGGCCCGCGCGGTCTCCACCAGGCCGGTGTAGGTCGGCAGGTCGGCGGCGATGCGGGCCACGATCGCCCTGGTCTGGGCGTCGGTGGCGCCCGAGGTCGCTTCCGCCAGTGCGGCAGCGGCTTCGGCGAGCGCCTGCTCGTAGGTGTCGCGCACCTGGGGCGATTCGACGCCGCCGGACAGGAACGCCGTCGCCGCACCGGCATCGGCGGCCGAGAGCGAGACGTAGAGGCTCTGCGCCGCGAAGGCCAGCGGCTCGGTGCGGTCGAGCACCTGCTCGGTGCGGCCGATCTTGGCGTCGAGCTGCTGTCCCACTGTCGATCCGGCGATCAGGCAGGCCACCGTGGTCACCACGAGGACCGCGCCGATCACACCCGGTGTCGTCGCGGCGAAACGCCGCACCCACATCCCCGCGTCTCGGATGGTCGCCGGTAGGCGAGATCCCACACCGTCCTCCTTCGTCTCCCCGGGCGGTGTCTTCGATCGCGATAGTACGGGAGGCGCTGGAAGTTCGCCCGGGCGACCGAAACCCGCTGCGCGCGAGCGGATCGGGCATCGATCACCGTGACGAAAGAACGGGGTCCGTCACCGTGAAGTGACGGACCCCGTTCGGGTTCGGGTGGTGCCGGGACTCAGGCGCCGACGGCCTGCTCGCCCGGCGCGACGGTCGTGCCGGTCTTGCTGAACCGCAGGACACCGTCCTCGATCGGCGCCTTGTGCATCAGCGTGCGGTCCCGGTAGTAGTTGTTGACCAGCTTCCAGGCGCCCCGGGCACCCTGCCGCGGCATCGCGTCGTTGCCGCGCTGGATGTAGCCCGAGGTCAGGGCGCCACCCATCAGCGACTCGTCGGCGATGTCCTCGGGGTTGGCGTGCACCTCGTAGGTGGTGTAGCCGCGGTCGCGCATGATGTTCAGCACGCGGCACAGGTAGGCAGCGGCGAGGTCGGCCTTGAGTGTCCAGGACGCGTTGGTGTAGCCGATGATCATCAGGAAGTTCGGGATGTCGGAGTACAGCACGCTCTTGTAGGCGACCGTCTCGTTGAACTTCACCGGCACGCTGTCGATGGACATCGTGATGCCGCCGAGCATCTGCACGTTCAGGCCGGTGGCGGTGACGATGATGTCGGCCTCGAGCTCCTGACCCGACTCGGTCCGGATGCCCTTCTCGGTGAACGTGGCGATGCGGTCGGTGACGATGTCGGCCTTGCCGCTCTTGAGCACCTTGAACAGGTCACCGTTGGGCACCACGCACAGGCGCTGGTCCCACGGGTTGTAGCTCGGGGTGAAGTGGCGCAGGTCCACGTTCTTGCCGACCTGCAGGCGCACCTGGGCCAGCATCAGCTTCTTGGCCAGCTCGGGGTTGGTGCGGGAGAGCTGGAAGCTGGCCCGCTGCAGGGCGATGTTGCGGGCGCGGCCGATCTTGTAGGCGATCTGGTCGGGCACCCGGGACTTCTTGAGGCCGATGGCGACCGGGTCGTCCGAGGGCAGCGCCTGGATCCAGGTGGGCGAGCGCTGCAGCATGGTGACGTGCGCGGCCTTGTCGGCCATCGACGGGATCAGCGTGATCGCGGTGGCACCGGAACCGATGACGACGACCTTCTTGCCGGTGTAGTCCAGGTCCTCGGGCCAGTGCTGCGGGTGCACGATCCGGCCCTGGAAGTCGTCCTGGCCGGGGAAGGTGGGCTGGTAGCCCTCGTCGTAGTTGTAGTAGCCGCTGGCGCCGACGAGGAAGTTGGCGGTCCAGGTCTCGGTCTCGCCGGTGGCCTCGATCAGGGCGGTGACGGTCCACAGCGCGGCGGCGCGGTCGAAGTCGGCGGTGACGACCTTGCGACCGAAGGTGATGTGGTCGGTGACGCCGTATTCCTTCGCGGTGTCCTCGACGTACTGGCGGATGCTGGCGCCGTCGGCGAGCACCTTGGTGCCGATCCACGGGCGGAAACCGAAACCGAAGGTCAGCATGTCCGAGTCGGAGCGGATGCCGGGGTACTTGAACAGGTCCCAGGTGCCGCCGATGTTCTCGCGGCGCTCCAGGATCGCGTAGCTGCGTCCGGTCTGCTCGCGGGTGAGGTGACAAGCCGTGCCGATTCCGGACAGGCCCGCGCCGATGATCAGTACGTCGACATGCCGCGTCATTGAGGAAACTCGTTTCGTAGGGTCGTCGCCGCCCGGGCACCGTCGCCCGAGCCTCCGCCGAGGTTACGTGTTTCGCATGGTTACGTCTAGTTCGGTCGGGCCACGTCATGGCGTGTCGGGGGTTGCGCGCACGGTGATCCGAATCCGTGACGCCGTCGCCTTCGCCGGTCAGAGTCGAGGACGGATTCCCCTCCCTACGACGAAAAGGCGGACATGACCGAGCGCGGACTGTCGTTCCACTGGTTCCTGCCCACATACGGCGATTCGCGCGGGCTGGTCGCCGGCGGACACGGCAGCTTCATGTCCGGTGATCGCCCGGCCACCCTGCGCTACCTCAACCAGCTCACCGCGGCGGCCGAGGACAACGGTTTCGAGGGCGTGCTGACCCCCACCGGCGCCTGGTGCGAGGACGCCTGGCTGACCACCGCCATGCTGGTGCAGACCAGCGAGACGCTCAAGTTCCTGGTGGCGTTGCGCCCCGGCCTGATCAGCCCCACGCTGGCGGCGCAGATGTCGGCGACCTTCCAGCGCCACTCCGGCGGCAGGCTGCTGCTCAATGTCGTCACCGGTGGCGAGCCGCGCGAACAGCAGGCCTACGGCGACTTCCTGGACAAGGCCCAGCGCTATGCCCGCACCGGCGAGTTCCTGCACATCGTGCGCGAGCTGTGGGAGTCGACCGAGCCGATCAGCTTCACCGGTGAGCATCTGCGGGTGCGCGACGCGCTGCTCAGCGCCAGGCCCGACCCGATTCCGCCGGTCTTCTTCGGCGGCTCCTCCGGCCCGGCGGGCCCGATCGCGGCGCGCTATGCCGACACCTACCTGACCTGGGGTGAACCGCTGGACGCGGTGGCGAAGAAGCTGGACTGGATCCGTGGGCTGGCCGCGATCGAGGGCCGCACCGTCGACTTCGGTCTGCGCATCCACGTGATCAGCCGCGACACCGCCGCCGAGGCGTGGGCCGAGGCCGACCGGCTGCTGGCGGGCATCGCGCCGGGTGAGATCGAGCGGGTGCAGGCGAGCCTGGCCAACAGCGAGTCCGAGGGCCAGCGCCTGATGGCGCAGCTGCACAACGGGCGTACCGATGGCCTGGAGATCGCCCCCAATCTGTGGGCCGGGGTCGGGCTGGTCCGCGGCGGCGCGGGCACGGCCCTGGTCGGGTCGCACGCGGAGGTGGCCGAGCGGCTGCTCGAGTACGCCGCGCTCGGGATCGACCATTTCATCCTGTCCGGGTATCCGCACCTGGAGGAGGCGTACTGGTTCGGCGAGGGTGTGCTGCCGATCCTGGAGCGCAAGGGCGTCTGGCGGCATCCGTCGCGGCCCGCCGCGGTGCCGGTGGTGGCACCGTTCACCGCGGCGGCCGGCAGCTGAGACGGCACGGTCAGCGCGCCGCGCCGAACCAGCGGGGCAGGTGGACCAGCAGGTCGTGCTGGTCCACCCCCGCCCAGGCGACGTGGCCGTCGGGGCGCAGCAGCACCGCGGGGACATCTAGTTCCGCGCTGACCTCCACCACATGGTCGACCCGATCGGCCCAGCCCGCCACCGACAGCCGACCGGTCTGATCGAGCAGCACCCCGCGCCCGGGATGCATGCGGTCGTAGAGGCGCCCGTCCGTCAGCGCGATGTCGCGCAGCCGCCTGCCGAGGAGCTCGTGCCCGTCGCCGACGTCGTAGCGGATCCCGATCGCGACGACCTTCTCGATCAGGTACCGGTTCACCTCCTCGAACTCCATCAGCTCCGCCAGCAGCCTGCGCACGGCCTGCGCGCCCGGGTCGAGCGAGACCAGCGCCATCTGCGCACGGGTGTTGTCCAGGACGTCGGCGGCCACCGGACGCCGTTCGGCCTGGTAGCTCTCGAGCAGGCCCGTCGGCGCCCAGCCCGCGACCGCCGCGGCCAGTTTCCAGCCCAGGTTGACCGCGTCCTGCAGACCCAGATTCAGGCCCTGACCACCCAGCGGTGGATGGATGTGCGCGGCGTCGCCCGCCAGCAGGACCCGGCCGACGCGATAGCTCTCGGCCAGCCGGGTGGCGTCACCGAAGCGCGACAGCCAGCGCGGCGCGTGCGCGCCGAGGTCGGTGCCCGCGGTGGCCACCAGCTGCTGTCGCAGCTCCTCGAACGACGGCGGGACGGTCCGGTCCGCGGCGACACCGGCCGCGGGCACGACGACGCGGTACACGCCGGCACCGAGCGGCATGGCGCCGAAGCGCAGCTGTGTCTTGCGCACCTCGGCGTTCACCGCGGCCAGCGTCTCCGGGGACGCGGTCAGCCGCAGCTCGCCCAGTAGGGTGTCGACCCGGCTGGGTTCGCCGGGAAAGGCGACGCCGAGCAGCTTGCGCACGGTGCTGCGGCCCCCGTCGCAGCCGACGAGGTAGCGCGAGCGCAGCCGCGTGCCGTCGGCCAGCTCGACATCGACGCCGTCCTCGTCCTGCGTCAGCCCGACGACCTCGGCACCGCGCCGGATCTCCGCACCGAGGGCCAGCGCGTGCTCGGTCAGCAGGCGCTCGGTGACCGGCTGCGGGATGCCGAGCACGTACGGGTGGGTGGTGTCGAGGCCGGTGGGCTGGGGTTTCACGATCCCGGCGAAGAAGCCGCCGAGCGGGTGCGTCGTCCCGACGGCGAGGAATCGGTCCAGCAGGCCGCGCTGCCCCAGAATCTCGAGACTGCGCGCGTGCAAGCCCATCGCCCGCACCACCGGGGTCGGCGCCGGATCCCGGTCCAGCACCAGCGTCCGGACGCCGTGCAACCGCAGCTCGCCCGCCAGCATCACCCCGGTCGGTCCGCCGCCCGCGACGATCACGTCGATCATCAATGCCCCCTTGTTTTCGCTGGTCATGGCTTCGGCAGGCGATTGTGCAGGAGGACGGGGGTCTTGCCGCAAGCCCCGGGGTGGGTTATAAATTGAGTGTGGCAAGGGGTGGTTTTCCCTCCTTGCCATTGGTTTGTCCGCACCCCGGATGTCTCCCCGGAGCCGTGTGCATCGCCCCCAGCCACCATCGGCCACGGCACGGTCGCGCCTTCGCGATGGCAGTCGATGCATCTTTGCGCCCACTGCTGGTGACCGACGATTCCTCCCGCCGACACCGCCGAATATGCCCGGGACCGCACCGGCTCTCGTTCACTACGAAACCGCCATACTTCTTGCACTGCCTGCGGTGATACACGCAGCGCATCGCACAATCGCACTCCCCCAAGCATTTTCGGCAGTGAGTGCACGCGCCGTTCCACGTGAATCAGCCCGTCAGCGCGGGATTCGACCGGATCCCGATACGCTCGGCTCGTGACCCTCACCGTCGGTTTCGATCTGGACATGACCCTCATCGATTCGCGTCCCGGCGTCGCCGTCGCGATCGACACCCTGGCGCGGGAATTCGACCTGCCGATGGTGGGCAGCCACTTCGCCGACCACCTCGGACCGCCGCTGGCCACCTTGCTCGCCGACGCGGGCGCGCCCGACGATCTGATCCCCCACCTGGTCACCCGGTTCCGCGCGCTCTACCCCGACGTCGTCCCGCACATCCCCGCCCTGCCCGGCGCGACGGCCGCGCTCGACGCCGTGCGCGCCGGTGGCGGCCGGACGCTGGTCGTCACCGGTAAGTACGAGCCGAACGCGCGGCTGCACCTGGACCACCTCGGCTGGGAGGTCGACCGCCTCGCCGGTGATCTCTGGTCCACCGCCAAGGCCGAGGTCCTGCGGGCCGAGTCCGCGGCGGTCTTCGTCGGCGACCACGCCGGTGACATGCGTGGCGCGAAAGCGGCCGACGTCCTGGCCGTCGGCGTGACGACCGGCCCGTACGACGCCGACGGCTTGCGGGCCGCCGGCGCCGACGTCGTCCTCGACGACCTCACCCAGTTCCCCGGCTGGCTGGCCGGTTTCGCGGCCGGTCGCGGCTAGGTCACCGAAACTGCCTGCGCGCGGCGGGGTTTCCCGGCCGGAACCCCCGCGTGATCCCGGCCGTTGTCGTGACATGTCGACCGACCCCTACTGGAATCACAACACGCAGTACCACCCCTGGATCCTCGATCAGGTCCCGGCCCACGCCCGCACCGCGCTCGACATCGGGTGCGGCGACGGCCTGCTCGCCCGCAAACTCGCCACCCGCTGCGACGCCGTCCTCGGCGTCGACATCGACGACGAGGTCATCGCCACCGCGCCCGCCGCCCCCAACGTGCACCTCGAACAGGCCGACTTCCGCGATCTCGACGACACCTTCGACATGGTCACCGCCGTCGCCACCCTGCACCATGTTCCCGTCCGCGACGGCGTCGCCGCCCTGCGTCACCTCGTCGCCCCGGGCGGCACCCTCGCGGTGGTCGGCCTCTGGAAGATGCACCCCCTCACCGACATCCACTACCTCCCGCTGCTGCCCGCGATCCGCGGCCTGGACTGGTGGCGCCGTGGCTCGCTGGGCGGCCCGAACGCCACGGTCCGCGACCCGAGGGAAACGCTGGCCGAGATCCGTTCGGTGACCGGTGAACTGCTGCCGGGCGCGCAGATCCGCCGGCGCCTGATGTGGCGCTACACCCTGGTCTGGCGCAAGCCCGGTCAGCCCGGATAGGCCGCCACCAGGCCGCCGTCGACGATGATGTCCTGCCCGGTGACATAGGATGCCTCGGCCGATCCGAGGAAGGCGACCAGGGCGGCGACCTCCTCGGCCGTGCCGAACCGGCCCGCCACCACCCGGCCCGCCGCCACGGCCGCGAAGTCCTCGGTCATCGCGGCCGCGGACATGGGGGTATCGATATAGCCGGGGCTGATCGAATTCACCCGGATCCCGCGCGGACCGAGTTCGGTGGCCAGGGTGCGGGCCAGGTTGTGCACGGCGGCCTTGGTCGCGGCGTAGAGGGTGAGCGCGCTGTCGGCACGGTGCAGGGTCCACGACGCGTTGAGTACGACCGACCCGCCCGCGGCCAGCAGCGGCAGCGTCTTCTGGATGGTGAAGAAGACGCCTTTGAGGTTCACCGCGACCGCGTGGTCGAACACCTCCTCGGTGATCTCGGGAAACGGCGCGAAGGTGCCTGCGCCCGCGTTGGCGAAGACCAGATCGAGCCGCCCGAAGCGGGCCGTGAGCGTGTCGGTCAGCGCGTCCAGTGCGTCGAGATCGGCCGTGTCGGCGGCGATTCCGGTGGCCCGCGGTCCCAGGTCGGCGGCTGCGGCGCGTACCCGGTCCTCGGTGCGGCCGGTGACGATCACCTGGGCGCCTTCGGCGATCAGCCTGCGCGCGGTGGCCAGGCCCATGCCGCTGGTGCCGCCGGTGACGAGGGCGACGCGGTCGGTGTAGCGGTTCATGCGAGTCCTTCGGTGAGATGGTCGGCGACGGTGTGCAGCCAGGCCGACCGGTGGTTGCCGACGAGGTGGTCACCGCCGGGAATACGGAGGTAGCGGCCCTGCGGTGCGGCGTTGGCCAGGGCGGCGCCGTCGGTGACGCCGGGGATCACGTCGTCGCCGCCGTCGACCACCAGCAGCGGGCAGCGCACGCGCGGTGCCAGGTCGGTGAGGTCGACGGTCGCGGCGAAAGCCTCGGCGGCGGTTCGCGATCCGGCCCGGCGGGTCATCAGGTCGCGGACGGGGTCGGGCAGGTGCCGCCAGTCCAGTCGGTAGGGTCCGCTCACGGTGGCGGCCACGACGATGCGTGGGTCGCGGGCCGCGGCCGCCGCGACATAGAAGCCGCCGAGGCTGAGACCGACGACGCCGACCCGTGCGACACCCAGCGTGTCGATCGCCGCGGCGACGACCGCCGGGTAGTCCAGGTCCAGCGTCGAGGTGGCGACAGCGGCCCCCTGCGCGGGACCGTCCAGGGCGAGAACCCGGAGGCCGCGGGCCACGAGCGCGTCGGCGAGGACATGGAATTCGTCCTTGCTGGAGTCGAGGCCGGGCACCACGATCACCGTGCCGGCGGCGGCGGGCCCGCGCAGGATGCCCGTGAAACCGGGGCCGCTACACCGCCGGGTGGTCGGATCCAGCAGGGAGTAGCCCTGTTCGGCAGCCGCATCCGCCGCCGCCGCGGCGGCCGCGTGTCCGTCGTCGGGCACCAGGGTCGCCAGATGCGACCAGCGGGCCGCCAGGAGCAGGTGGTGGCCGCGCGTGATCGCCGAGCCGGGGGTGTTCCGGTGACGGTCGGCGGCCGCCACGCAGGTGGGCGCCCAGTCGGCGGGCGTGCCGATATCGGCGCAGACCCGCCGGTAGTCGTGCGGATCGATGCCCGCCGCGGTGGCCCGGCTGAACAGGGTGTCGACCAGTTCGGCGCTCATCGGCCCGCGCTCGTGGTCAGGACGGCCTTGCCGCGCACCCGGCGCTCCCGCAGGTCGACGAGCACGCGCGCGGTCTCCGACCAGTCGGCGACCACGCCGATCTCGGGGTGCAACCGCCCCTCGGCGACCAGCCGCACCAGGGTGGCGAGATCGCGTCCGTAGGGTCCGCCCGCGTAATGGAAGTGGCGGATCGTCGCGTTCTCCGGCCCGGCGAAGAAGTCGAAGAAGTTCAGCGTGACCGGGGTCCGACTGGCCTGACCGAACCAGATCAGGGTGCCACCGGGCCGTAGCAGCGCCAGGCTCGCGGCCGTCGCGGCACCGCCGATCGACTCGAGCACGAGGTCGAACGGGCCTGCCGCGGCGGCGATCTCGTGCACCACCCGGGTCGCGCCGAGCGTGGACAGGCGCTCGCCCCGTTCGGGCGTCGCGGTGAGGACGGTGACGTCGGCGCCCGCGGCGGCGGCCAGCTCGGTGACGTAGTGGCCCACCCCGCCGGAGGCCCCGGTCAGCAGGATGCGCGCACCCGCCACCGGGCCCGCCGCCCGTAGCAACCGCAGGGCGGTGATCCCGGCCAGCGGCAGGGCGGCCGCCGTCACCACGTCGAGCGCGTCGGGCAGCACGGCGAGCGCGTCGGTGGGCACCGCCACGTAGTCGGCCCAGCCGCCGAGCGCCGGATGGCCGACCACCCGGGTCCCCATCGACGGACCCGAGCCGTCGGCCGCCGCCTGCACGACCAGTCCCGCGATGTCCTTGCCCGGCAACAGCTCCGGGCGCGGATCCTCCAACAGGAACGTCTCACCCCGGTTCGGGGCGAAGGCCGCGACGCGCACCAGCGCCTCGTCGGGCCGCGGCACGGGTTCGGCCGCCTCGGTGAACGCGACCGGCCGCTGCGGGTCGCCTGTCGGAATCAAACGCTGCATGACCCCAGCGAACCGCCGCCCCGCACCGACCGGCCAACAACCCGGTGACGCTCTCGACAACGATCGGTTGTCGCCGCTGGCAGTACGGCTCTCCGGCTAGGGTGGACGACTGTGGATCTGGATCTCGCGACGGTGCGCGCGTTCGTGTTCGTCGCCGAGGAACGGCATTTCGGGCACGCCGCGGCGGCGCTCGGGCTGAGTCAGCAGGCGCTGTCCAAACGGGTGGCGCGGCTGGAATCGACCCTCGGCGTGCGACTGCTGGACCGCGACCATCAGGGCGTGCGGCTCACCGAGGACGGCGCCCGCTTCCTGCCGGGCGCGCAGGACACCCTCGACGCCAACGATCGGGCCGTCGCCGCGCTGCTCGACGAACAGCGTCCCGTGCGCGTGGACGTGTGGGGCCACCTCTACGCACCGCTGCGCACGCTCGCCGGGCTCGCCACCGCACCGGGCTCGCCACCGCTGGAACCCGGGCACGGTCGTGACCTACCCGCCGTCGCCGCCGCGCTCGCGCACGGCGATATCGACGCGGGATTCGGCCGGGTCCATCCCCCGCTGCCGCCCGGCCTGACCCATCGGCTGATCCGCCTCGAACCGGTCGACGTCTTGCTCGGCGCGGACCATCCGCTGGCCGCCGCGCCCGAACTGCGTCCAGACCAGCTGCGCGACAGCGTCCTGCACATGCCGGCGGCCCTGGACCGCCTCGATTTCCTGGCCCGCTTCGCCGAGCGTTTTCAGATCGGCGAACACCGCGCCACCCCGAATCTCGGCCTGGCCCCGCTGCTGTCCGCGCTCGCCGCCGATCCCCGCGGCTTCGTGCTGCTGCCCGCCGACGTCGAGACGCCCGAGGTCCCCGGTGTTCGCGCGATCCCGCTGGTCGATCCGACACCGCTCTACGCGTGGTCGCTGATCTGGCGCACCGGCCCCTCATCGCCGCAGGTGGACGCCCTGCTCGCCGCCCTGGTGCGGACGGCGGGCGAACGCCGCTGGCTGGAATACGATCCGGCCCGCGACTGGCTTCCCGCCGCCGACTGACCAGCGCGCGACGGGCGCAACGGTTTTCGATGCGCCCGTGCCGGGTGATACAGTCCGCCCAGTTTTTGTACGGGGAGGGTTTCGCACAGCGTGACGATGAATCGCACCAGATGGATCGTGGCGGGGGTCTGCGCCGTGGTCGTCGCCATCGTCGCCGTGATCGTGGTGGTCGTGGTGACCAGGGACGAGAATCCGCGCGAGTTCGTGGCCGAGCGCTATCAGCGGGCCCGCCAGCTCGATCAGGTCAACGACGGCATCGCCTTCACCGCGGCCGCCGCGCCCGCCGCCGTTGCCGCGGCCATCGCCAAGGCCACCGACCCCCGCGATCGCCGCAATACCGGCGACAACCACTACCTGCGCTTCGACAAGGACCTCGTCGCGGTGTCGCCGCACGCGGGCGGTTCGCTGGTGCTGGTCGACAGCCTCGCCAACGGCACCCGCCGCCATCACACGCACACCAGCACCTACGGCTGGAACAGCGGTTCCGCGGCGGGCGACTTCCGCGGCGGCGGCAGCGACCAGGGCGGCAAGTAGTACATCGTCACACAGCACAGGAGGACACACATGCTCGCCGACCTGGCGGCGGACGCGGGTGCCGCGCTCGCCTACTCCGCGGTGGGAATCGTGTTGATGGCCGTCGGTTTCGGCGTCGTCGACCTGCTCACCCCCGGTGATCTGCGCGCCCAGATCTGGCTCGAGCGCAACCGCAACGCCGCGACGCTGCTCGCGTCGAACCTGTTCGGCGTGGGGATCATCGTGGCCACCGCCATCTGGACCTCCGAGGGCAAGATCCTGCAGGCACTGCTGGCGAGCGCGATCTACGGGGTGATCGGCCTGGCCGCGATGGCCCTGGCGTTCGTCCTGCTCGACGCGCTCACCCCGGGCGACTTCCGGGCCGTCGTCGCCGATCCGGAACCGCATCCGGCGGTGTGGGTCACGGCGTCGGCGCATGTCGCGGTCGCGCTGGTGGTGGCCGCGGGCCTGACCTGATGCCGGTGCACCGCCTGGCCAGGGCGGCGCTGCTGGCGACCGTGTTCGTCTGCGCGGCCTGCGGTCTGGTGTACGAGCTGTCGCTGGTCACCCTCGGCAGTTATCTGATCGGTGACACCGCGGCACAAGCCTCGATCACGTTGAGCGTGATGGTGTGCGCGATGGGTGTGGGCGCGCTGGCCGCGAAACCGCTGCGCCGCCAGGCCGCGGCCGCGTTCGTTGCGGTCGAACTGGCGCTGGCCGTGATCGGCGGGCTGTCGGTGGCGGCGCTGTACGCCAGCTACGCCTGGCTCAATGTCTACACCGGGACCCTGGTGCTGGCGGCGGCGGTGATCGGCATGCTGATCGGCGCCGAGATCCCGCTGCTGATGGAGTTGCTCCAGCAGATCCGCAGGCAGGAGGCCAGCGGCGCGGTCGCGGACCTGTTCGCCGCGGATTACGTCGGCGCGCTGCTGGGCGGGCTGGCCTTCCCGTTCCTGCTGCTGCCGGTGTTCGGGCAGATCCGCGGCAGTCTCGTGGTCGGCGTGGTGAACGCCGCCGCCGGACTGGCGTTGGCGTTCTTCTTCTTTCGCGCGCAGATGACCCGCACCGCCCGCCGCGTGCTGGTGGTCGCGACGGTCGTCGTCGCGAGCGGGCTCACGAGCACCTATCTCTACGCCGACCGGTTCGAGGCCACCGCCCAGCAGGCGCTGTTCGCGCATCCGATCGTGTGGCAGACCCGCACGCCGTATCAGCAGATCGTGCTCACCGAGTCGTTCTCGCCGTTCGGCACTACCGACACCCGGCTCTATCTCAACGGCGGACTGCAGTTCTCCTCGGTCGACGAGTACCGGTACCACGAGGCGCTGGTGCATCCGGTGCTGGCGGGCGCGCACCGCTCGGTGCTGGTGCTCGGCGGTGGTGACGGCCTGGCGCTGCGGGAGATCCTGCGGTACCCCGATGTCGCCGAGGTGACGCTGGTCGAGCTCGATCCGGCGATGATCGAGCTCGCCCGCGCCGACGAGCGCCTCACCACGCTCAACCAGCGTTCCTTCGACGACCCCAGGGTGCGGGTGGTCACCGCCGACGCGTTCACCTGGTTACGCGGTGCCCCCGGTCTTTTCGACGCGGTGATCGTCGACCTGCCCGACCCGGATCAGACCTCGGTCGCGAAGCTGTACTCGCAGGAGTTCTACGCGATGACCGCGAACGTGCTGGCGCCCGGCGCCCGGCTGGTGGTGCAGTCCGGGTCGCCGTTCTTCGCCCCGCGCTCGTTCTGGACCATCGACGCCACCCTCCGCGCGGCCGGGCTGCGCACCACGCCGTACCACGTGGACGTCCCGAGCTTCGGCGATTGGGGCTTCGTCCTCGCCGCCGTCGGCGCAGCCCCGGCCCCGGCCCTGCGCTCCCCCGGCCCGCTGCGCTCCCTCGACGACCGCACCCTCACCGCCGCTACCGTGTTCCCGCCGGACCGCCGGGCGGTCGACCCGCAGGTATCGACCCTCATGCGCCCGGTGATCCTGGATCTCCAGCGCCAGGAATGGCGCTGACTCTCAGGCCGTTCCGGAACAGGCCAGGTGGGTGCCGACCACGGCGAGTCCCAGGCCGGCCACCGCCGCCGACAGCGCGGGCAGGGGTTCCCGCACCATGCGCGTCGCCGTGCGCCGTGCCGCGGCGGTCACGCGCTCGACGCGATGTCGCACCGGCATCCGCTCGGTGGACCGTGCGTCACCTGGCGCGCGACCACGCAGGCTCCGGCGGAGGACACCGACGAGGGTGAGGACGAGGGCGGTGATCAGCATCGTCTTCTCCTCCCGCTCACCGGGTTCCGGCCGGTGCGGCGGTTGCCGCCCGGCGCGCACCGGGCGCGGTGACGATGCCGAAGGCGATCAGGCTGTCGGCGGTGTCGCGGATGGTGTCCTCGATCGGGCGCATGGTCCAGCCCAGTTCGCGCCGGGCTTTGTCGGCGCTGACGTTCTCGGTGCGGCCGAGCACCGGGATGGTCAGCGCGACGCTCTTGTCGAACACCGCGACCAGCCGCACCAGCCAGTTCGGCAGCACCCGGGTCGGCACCCGGAAGCCCTGCGGGGCGAATTGCCGGTCGAGAATCGCGGCCAGCTCGCCCATCCACAGCGGCTCGTCCGCGCAGATGTACCGGTTGCCCACCGCGGCGGGCACTTCCATCGCCAGCCGGTGCGCGACGGCCAGGTCGCGCACGTCGACCGGGGTCCAGCCGGTGCGCACCGAGCCCGGCACATCGCGGGTGAGCAGCCGGCGGATCGGTTCGTGCGAGGTGCTGGTCGTCGCGTCGAGCAGCGGGCCGAGCACCATGCCGGGATTCACGGAGACGAGTTCGAGTCCGCCGTCGAGTGATGCGACATAGTCCCAGGCGGCGCGCTCGGCGAGGGTCTTGCTCTTCTGATACGCCGGAACCCGCTCGACCACCGACCAGTCGGCCTCGGTCCGGACGGCATCGGTGTCGTGCCCGTAGGCCACCGCGGCGACCGACGAGGTGAGGACCACGCGCCGCACGCCCGCGGCCGCGGCGGCGCGCAGCACCCGCAGGGTGCCGTCGACGGCGGGGCCGATCAGCGCCTGTTCGTCGTCCGGCGGCGCGGACGGGAACGGCGAGGCGACGTGCAGCACGGTGTCGCAGTCCGCCACCGCCTCGGCCCAGCCCGCGTCGTCGTCCAGGGTGGCGGCGACGAACTCGAGCTCACCGCCGGTGCGGCGGGCGAGCTCGGTCAGGTGCGCACGTCGGGCGTGCGCGTCGAGGTCACGCACGGTGCCGCGGACGGCGTAGCCGTGCTCGAGCAATTCGGCGATGCAGTGGCCGGCCACGAAACCTGTCGCGCCGGTGACCAATACCCGAGTGGTCATGGTGTTCACCCTTCGTCCTTCGGGGGGGCACCCGCCCATCTGAGCGGTGCTCAAATAATCTAAACACTGCATAGATTTCCTGTCCAGTGCCGATTCCCGTGAGCGTCTCGCTTACGCTCGGAGGGTGAAGCGCACCCGTTACCACCACGGCGACCTGCGGGCCACGCTGATGGACGCCTGCCTGCGCCTGATCGAGAGCGAGGGCCTGGCCGCGGTCAGCCTGCGTCGCGTCGCCCGCGAGGCCGGGGTCAGCAGCGGTGCGCCGTACCACCACTTCGCCGACCGCGCCGCGCTGCTGTCGGCCCTGTCGGTGGACGGCTTCGAGCGGCTCGCCGCCGACCTCACCGCGACCAAGGCCGCGGCGGGCTCCCCGCTCGACGCGCTCACCGCGCTCGCCGAGGCCTACGTGCGGTTCTCCCGCGACCACCCGGCGCAGTTCCGGCTGATGTTCCGGCCCGAGCTGTCCCAGCCCGAGAAACACCCCGACGCGGGCGACGCGGGCGACACCGCCTTCCACGTCCTGGCCGACACGATCGACGAGGCCGTCGCGGCGGGCGTGCTGCCCGCCGACCGCGCCGAGACCCTCACCGTCGCCTGGTGGGGCCTGGCCCACGGCCTGGCCTCGCTGTGGCTGGACGGGCACCTGGTCAAGCGCAGCGAGCAGATGGGCACCACCGCGCCCGTCCTCGTCGACACCATCATGCGGGCCTTCGCCGACCTCGTCGCCGCCCACTCCACCGGCGCCTGACGCGCCATCGCGTATTCCCCCGGCCGAGCCCGCGCGCTCACCTACAGTGGGGTGCACCGTCATCCGTCGTGTGTCACCCGAGCAGGAGAGCCGATGTCTGCCACCGCGAAACTCGATCCCGTGGTCGAAGCGTTCGTCGACGCGCTCAACGCCCAGGACGCCGACCGCTTCTACGGCGTGCTGACCGAGGACGCGACCATGTCCGACGACGGGGTCGAACGCGACCTCGCGCAGTGGACCGAGGCCGAGATCTTCAGCAGCAACGGCCGACTGGCGGTCGAGTCGGTCGACGGTGACGGCCTCGAGCTCACCGCCGACTACACCAACAGCCGCTGGGGCTCGATGCGGACCACCTGGCGGTTCGTCCTGCGCGACGGACTGATCAGCCGATTCGAAACCGGACAGGCGTGAACGACCAACTCTTGCTGACCCCGCGCTACGGCGAGTCCTCCCTCGCCGACCTCCTTCCCTCGGCCCTGGCCTGCCTCGGCGTCGACGGCGAGACCGACCGGCTCGGCCTCGATCTCGACGTCGACCACGTGTGCGTGCTGCTCGTCGACGGGCTCGGCGCGCAGGCGCTGGCCGAGCACGCCGACATCGCGCCGTTCCTGTCGAGCCTGCCGCCCGCCACCATGACCGCGGGCTTCCCGAGCACCACGGCCACCAGCCTCACCACCCTGGGCACCGGCCTGCCGCCGGGCGAGCACGGCATCGTCGGCTATCTGCTGCGCCTGCCCGAGGAGCAGCGGCTGTTCAACAGCCTGCGCTGGCAGCTCAACGGCGCGGGCCCCAAGATCGACGCCCTCGCCACCTTCCCGCCGGAACGAATCCAGCCGCACCCCACCGTCTTCCAGCGCGCCGCCGCCGCGGGCGTCGCCGCGATCCAGGTCGCGCCCGGCTACCAGGACGGCTCGGGCCTGACCAGGGCCGGGTGGCGCGGCGGCGGATTCCGGGCGACCTTCTCCGTCGGCGACCTGATCGACGGCGTGCTCGACGCGCTCGGCTCGGCCCCGAAAACCCTGGTCTACACCTACCATTCGGAACTCGACACGACCGGGCACGCGCGGGGTCCCGCCTCGCGGGCCTGGCGCTTCGAGCTCGCCCACGTCGACCGGATCGCCGCCGAACTGGCCGCGCGCCTGCCCGCCCGCTCGGCGCTGATCGTCACCGCCGACCACGGCATGGTCGAACTCACCGAGCGGATCGACTTCGACACCCACCCGCACCTGTCCGCGGGCGTCGCCGAGCTCGCCGGCGAACCCCGTGCCCGGCACGTCTACACCGCCGACGGCGCGACCGCCGATGTGGCCGACACCTGGGCGGACGTGCTCGGCGCCGACTTCCTGATCCACACCCGCGCCGCGGCGATCGAGGCGGGCTGGTTCGGGCCGACGGTCACCGCCGAATCCGCCTACCGGATCGGCGATCTGGTCGTGGCGGCGCGCGGGGACGCCGGGGTGATCCGGTCCGGCGCCGAACCGCTCCAGTCGATGATGGTGGGCCATCACGGCTCGCTCACCGCCGCCGAACTGCTCGTTCCGCTGCGGATCCACCGCGGCTGAGACCGACCGCCTAGGCTGGAGCCCACTCGACGCGCACCCGCGCGGCGCGACCCTCAGGAGGAACCATGCACGCCACCACCCGAACCGGTGCCGTCGCCGTCGGCGTCGCGGTGCTGGCGGCACTGGCGAGCGGCTGCGCCGAGGTCGAGAAGGTGCTCAACCAGGGCGGCGACACCACCTGCCGCGACTACATCAACCAGGAGTCCGACACCAAGCGGATCACCATCGCCAAGGCGATGGAGGAGCGCAACGGCTCCGCACCGTCGGGCGCCCAGGTCGACTCGATGATCGTGCAGGTCGACCTGCTGTGCGCGGGCCAGCGCAATATCGACACCCCGATCAAGAACGCCGACATCCCCGGGCTGTTCCTGAACAAATAGCCGGCCACGGCGGCGTCAAGCCGCCACGACAGGGCATGCACCGGCGACCCGGTCGTCCTCCGGGAAACGGTGCACACCGCGGTGGCCCAGCTGATAGACAGGTAGGCGCCACCGACGAGCAGGGAGTGAACGTGGGCGCACACGACGACCCGATCGCCGGCTCGCCCAGGCCGGACCGGCTCTCGGACTATCGCGGCGCGCTCGAGAAGCAGTGGAACAAGCTGGCCGCGCCCTCGCGCCCGCTGCACTTGCCCCGCGACACCGGGCCGGTGCGCGAGGAGGTCGCCAAGTCGTGGCAGCGGTCGCTGCACACCGTCGACCCGGCGCAGACCGTCGCCCCCGGTTTCAACGACATCAGCGACCGCTGGTCGGAGTCGCCGCTGCGCAGGCCGGTCACCGAACTCGCCGGGCAACTGCGCGGCATGGCCGAGGAATCCGGCTATCTGGCCGTCGTCAGCGACGAATCGGGCACCATCCTGTGGACCGCGGGCGATCGGACCCTGCGCCGCCAGGGTGAGGCGGTGAACTTCGCGCCCGGCGGGGTGTGGGACGAGAGCCACATGGGCACCAACGGCCTGTCGCTGGCGCTGCACGACGACAAGGCCGTCACCGTCTTCTCCGCCGAACACCTGGTCGCCGCGCTGCACGGCTGGGTCTGCTACTCCGCGCCCATCCACGGCCCCGACGGCCGACAGGTGGGTGTCCTCGATCTGTCCTCCACCTGGGAACGCTCCCATCCGATGGTGATGACCTCGGTGCGGGCCCTGGTCACCGCGGTCGAGACGATGCTGCGCGCCGAGGCGCCGGCGCCCGCCCCCGGCGTCCGGCTCGAATGTCTCGGCGCAGCACGGCTGTTGCGCGACGGCAGGCCGGTGCCACTACCGCCGCGCCAGCTGGAGATCCTGGCCCTGCTGGCGCTCGAACCCGAGGGCTACACGCCCGAACAACTGCACGCCGCGGTCTACGGCGACCGCGCGGTATCGCTCAACACGCTCAAAGCCGATGTCTCGCACCTGCGCCGGGCCACCCGCGGCGAGATCGCCAACCGGCGCTACATGCTCACCGGTCCGGTGTCCTGCGACGCGGTCGACCTGCTCGCCGCGATCGAGGGCGGCGACCTCACCTCCGCGCTGTGGCTCTACCGCGGGCCGCTGCTGCCCGGGTCCGACCTGCCCGGTGTCGAACAGTGGCGCGCGCACCTCGACGTGGGCATCCGCAACGCGGTGCTCAACAGCGACCGGGCCGAGCACGCCGTCGCCTTCGGCCAGCGCTGCCCCGGCGACATCGCGATCCACGAGCACGCGCTGCTGCTGCTCCCCCGCGACGACGTCCGCAGGGCCGTCGTCACGGCCCGCCTGTACACCGCACGCCAGGGCTGACCTGGGCGAACTCGCTCACCAACCTCGTACCAACCTTCGCCGACCATAGTGTGTTCCACCACGCAGAGGTCGCGAGGAGCGAGACGCATGATCTACGGCAAACCCGGATCGGATACCGGCATCGTCAGCTATGCCGCCCGATACGACAACTTCATCGGAGGTGACTGGGCCGCCCCCATCGAAGGCCGCTACTTCGACAACACCTCGCCGGTCGACGGGGAGATCTTCTGCGCGGTGGCCAGGTCGACGGCCGCCGATATCGACATGGCCCTCGAGGCCGCGCACCGCGCCACCGATCGCTGGGCCGCGACGCCGGCCGCCGAGCGCGCCGACATCCTCACCAAGATCGCCGACCGGATCGAGAACAGCATCGAGCCGCTGGCGGTCGCCGAGACCTGGGACAACGGCAAGCCGGTCCGCGAGACCCTGGCCGCCGACCTACCCCTGGCCGTCGATCACTTCCGCTACTTCGCCGGCGTCCTGCGCGCGCAGGAGGGAACGATCTCCCAGATCGACCCCGACACCGTCGCCTACCACTTCCACGAGCCGCTCGGCGTCGTCGGTCAGATCATCCCGTGGAACTTCCCGATCCTGATGGCCGCCTGGAAGCTGGCGCCGGCGCTGGCCGCGGGCAACTGCGTGGTGATCAAACCCGCCGAGCAGACACCCGCGTCGCTGCTGCTGGTCGTCGAGCTGATCGCGGACCTGCTACCGCCCGGAGTCCTCAACGTGGTCAACGGCTTCGGCGTGGAGGCGGGCAAACCGCTGGCGCAGAGCCCGCGGGTGGCCAAGATCGCCTTCACCGGCGAGACCACCACCGGCCGGCTGGTCATGCAGTACGCGAGCGAGAACCTCATTCCGGTCACCCTCGAACTGGGTGGCAAGAGCCCGAACATCTTCCTGCCCGACGTGATGGCGGCCGACGACGACTACCTCGACAAGGCCGTCGAGGGCTTCGTGATGTTCGCCCTGAACCAGGGCGAGGTGTGCACGTGCCCGTCACGCGCGCTGATCCACTCGTCGATCTACGACGAATTCCTCGCCCGCTGCATCGCCCGCACCGAGGCCGTCGTGTCAGGTCATCCACTCGACACCGAGACGATGATCGGCGCGCAGGCCGGCAACGACCAGTACGAGAAGATCCTGTCCTACCTGGACATCGGCAGAGCCGAAGGCGCCCGCGTGCTGACTGGAGGGGAAGCACGCAAGGTCGACGGACTGCCGGGTGGGTACTACATCGAACCCACCATCTTCGAGGGTGAGAACACGATGCGGATCTTCCAGGAGGAGATCTTCGGACCGGTGGTCGCGGTGACCCGTTTCGACACCGTCGACGAGGCCGTCCGCATCGCCAACGACACCCTCTACGGCCTCGGCGCGGGCGTGTGGACCCGCGACATCAACACCGCTCATCGACTGGGCCGCGGCATCAAGGCGGGCCGGGTCTGGACCAACTGCTACCACGCCTATCCCGCGCACGCCGCGTTCGGCGGCTACAAGAAGTCGGGGTTCGGCAGGGAGAACCACGCCATGATGCTCGGGCACTACCAGCAGACCAAGAACCTGCTGGTCAGTTATTCGACCACGAAACTCGGGATGTTCTGATGCAGAACCGGATCCACCGTGTGGAGATCACCGAACGCGCCCAGACCCTGTTGCGCCGGTTGATCGAGGACAACGGCCCGGTGTTGTTCCGCCAGGCGGGCGAGTGCGGTGACGACGACGTCGCGCCGGTGTGCCTGTCCGCCAAGCAGTTCCCGATCGAGAAGGCCGACGTGCTGCTGGGCAGGCTCAGCTGGCACACCGAGTTCTGGATCAGCCCCGAGCAGTTCGAATGCTGGAAGGACACCCACCTCACCGTCGACGCGGTGCGCGGGCAGGCCAGCGCCGAATCGCTGGAAGCGGGCCAGGGCATGCGGTTCGTGCTGCGCGCCCGCCAGCTCACCGCGGCGGAGAACGCGGCCCTGGCGGCCGCACCGCCCCCGCGAACCGGCGCCGACCGCACGCTGTAGCGGGCGCCCATCGACCTGACCTGGTAGGACCTTCCCGGCGCTGCCAGGTCACGGCGAGCCCCCGCCGACTGGGCCATCGCGGCTCAGCCGGCGGGGTGAGCTCGCCGTCTCCCGTGCCGGTCCGCACATAGCAAACACGTTCCGGCGCAAACCAAATCACGTCTCGCTCAGCGAGACATGCAGGTCAAGACTGCAACGATTCCGTTACGTTATAGCGATGTTCTTAGCGAGACTCGGTGTTCGAACCCGGATTCTGGCGATCGCTCTCATCCCCAGTCTCACGCTGGTGGTGGTCGGCGTCGGAACGGCGGGCTACCTGGTCGACGAGAGCAACAAGGCCGAGACCTGGGCCTCCGAGATGCAGGCGGCGGTTCCCTACACCCGCGAACTGATCGAGGCCGTGCAGTCCGAACGCCAGCTCACCCTGGCCCACCTGGCCGGTGACGAGACCGCCCAGCTCGCGCTCGCGCCCGCTCGCGCCCGGCTCGACGCCGCCTTCCGCGGCCTGATCGAGGTCTCGGCGGGCATCCGCGCGGTCGACGATTCCAACATCGGCGACGACAAGGGCGGATTCACCACGCTCGGTACGCATCTGGCCGGTGTGCGCGGTGGCGCCGACGCGGGCGTGCTGCCCGCCTCCGACGCGTTCATGTTCTACAACCGCCTGCTCGACGTCTTCACCGAGGGCACCAAGGTCGCCGAGCGCGCCGCTCCGGACGCCACCGTCGCCTCCGGCGTCGCCGAGGGCTTCCGCATGCTCAACGCCGCCGAGGCGATGTCGCGCAGTACCGCACTGGCCATGCACATCGCCACCGCGGGCGGCCCGACCACCATCCCGGTCGAGGACTTCATCCGCCTCAGCGGCTTCTACCACGTCGAAGTCGCCAATCTCGCCGCCGAACTCGACGACACCAGGGGCGCCCCGATCACCGCGCTGATGGCCTCGCCGCAGTGGCTGCAGCTCACCGCGCTGGAATCCGCGCTCACCCAGCGGTTCACGACGCCGAGCGGCACCGGCACCTCGGCCAAGCCGGTCTCCACCACGGCGCCGCAGGTGAACATGACCGAATGGCAGACCGCGGCGGCCGACGTGAACCGGGCGCTGCTCGATACGTACGGCACGCACAACCGGTACGTCCAGAAGCTCGCCGAGGACACCGCGCAACGCGCCGAGGTCACCGCGGCCATCGCCGGCGGCGGCGTGGTCGCGCTCAGTGTGCTGGTGTTCCTGATCGCGGTGATCCTGGCCAACCGGATCATCCGCCGCCTGCGCAGGCTGCGCACCGAAACCCTCGCACTCGCCGACGAGCAGCTGCCCGCCACCATGCGCGCCCTGCGCGAGGGCGGCGACATCGACGCCGTGCAGACCTCCCCCACCCTGGACTTCGGCAAGGACGAGATCGGTGAGGTCGCCCAGGCCTTCGAGCACGCCGCCTCGGCCGCGCTGCGCGCCGCCGTCGACGAGGCTCGCACCAGGGAGGGCGTGCGCGCGGTGTTCCTCAACATCGCCCACCGCAGCCAGATCGTGGTCCACCGCCAGCTCGAGATCCTCGACGAAGCCGAACGCCGCCAGGAGGATCCGGCGCTGCTGGAGACCCTGTTCCGGCTCGACCACCTGGCCACCCGCGAGCGCCGCAACGCCGAGAACCTGATCATCCTGGGCGGTGGCAGGCCCGGACGTCAGTGGCGCAAGCCGGTTCCGGTGATGGATGTCGTGCGCAGCGCCATCGGCGAGACGCTCGACTACGCGCGGGTGCGCGTCACCAAGCTGCCCGAGGTCGAGGTCGTCGGCACCGTCGTGGCCGACCTCGTGCACCTGCTCGCCGAGCTCGTCGACAACGCGACCGCGTTCTCCCCGCCGCAGTCGCGGGTCGAGGCGGGCGGCAACATCGTCGGCAAGGGCGTGGTCATCGAGATCACCGACCAGGGCATGGGCATGAGCCCCAAGGACCTGGCCCGCTACAACGACATGCTGGCCGATCCGCCGGACTTCGGTGTCGGCACGCTGTCCTCGGATTCGCGGCTGGGTCTGTTCGTGGTCGCCCGGCTGTCGACCTCGCACGGGGTCTCGGTGCGGCTCAGCGAGTCCGACTACGGCGGCATCCGCGCGATCGTGCTCATCCCGCTGTCGCTGCTGGCCGGCGACACCGACACCTCGATGATGCCGCCCGTCACCACCGGTCCGCTGCGTCGCGGGCTGCCCGCGCCCGCCCCCGAGCCCACCCCGATCGCCGCGATCGAGTCGGCTCCGGCGCCGAGTGCGGTGGCCACGCTGGTCGCCGAACCGCCCGCGCCGCCGCGCCCGGTGGCGACCGAGCCGGAGCTGCCGCCGGTGGAGACGCACGACGCCGACGCGCGACCGGCGCTGCCGCGGCGCCAGCGCCAGACCAACCTGGCGCCCGAGCTCACCGAGGAGCCGGCGGCGACCGAGCCGCCGCGCGCGCCGGAGCGGCCCCGCTCGGCCGAACAGGCGCGCGACATCATGTCCGCGATCGAGAACGGCACCCGGCAGGGTCGCAAACCACTGTCCCCTTCGAACAAGGACGAACAGGAAGGCTGAGGTGAACTCTTCCCACCCAGGTGATCTCAACTGGCTGCTCGACGATCTCGTCGACCGGCTGGCGGGGGTCCGCTACGCGGTCGTGCTGTCCACCGACGGGCTGCTGCTCGGTCGCTCCTCGCAGATGAAGCGCGAGGACGCCGAACACTTCGCCGCGATGTCGTCGACCCTCTACGGGCTCGCGCGCAGCGCGGGCAGCCGATTCGACGGCGGTGGCGTGCGCCAAGCGGTGATCGAGCTCGACCGCGCCGTCCTGTTCGTCACCTCCGCGGGCGACAACGCGTGCCTGGCGCTACAGGCGAACGAATCGGCGAACCTCGGCATGGTCGCCTACGAAATGAACCTCACCGTGCAGCGGGTCGGCAGTTACCTGTCGACCGAACCGCGGCACGGACTGGCGGAGCTATAGGAAGCAGCACCATGACTCGACTCGGCGATCCGTGGTTCGACGACGCGGCCGGACCCCTGGTCCGCCCGTACGCGGTGACCCGCGGCCGCACCATGGGTGCGGCGCACGACCTGGACATGCTCACGGTGGTGGTGGCGGTGCATCCCGCCCCCACCCTGCGGCGCCCGGAACCCGAATACGCGACGATCGCACGGTTGTGCAAGCGCGCGCAGACGGTGGCCGAGGTCTCGGCCGTGCTGAAACTTCCTCTGGCGGTGACCAAGATCCTCGTCGGTGATCTCATCGGCGAGGGCCACCTCATCTTCCGGGCTCCGGTGGCGGCCGAGGCCGGCGCCGGAGACCTCAACGTATTGCGAGCGGTTCTGGATGGCATCCGAAAACTTTGACCCCACGGCACCGGGCGGGCAGCATCTGGCCGCCTCGGTGAAGATCCTCATCGCCGGCGGCTTCGGCGTCGGCAAGACCACGATGGTCTCCTCGATCAGCGAGATCGCGCCGTTGCGCACCGAGGAGCTGATCACCGAGGTCAGCACCGGCGTCGACGACCTGTCGGGGGTGGAGCAGAAGTCGACGACCACGGTCGCGCTGGACTTCGGCCGCATCACCATCGACCGCGACCTCGTGCTGTACCTGTTCGGCACCCCCGGCCAGGACCGGTTCTGGTTCCTCTGGGACGAGCTGTGTCGCGGCGCGCTCGGCGCGATCGTGCTCGCCGACACCCGCAGGCTGAGCAATTCGTTCGCGGCCGTCGACTTCTTCGAGCGGCGTGGCCTGCCGTTCCTGATCGCGGTGAACTGCTTCGAGGGCGCCCCGCGCTACACCGTCGACGAGGTGCGCGACGCCCTCGACCTCGATCCGAACACCCCCGTGGTGCTCTGCGACGCCCGTGACCGGCCCTCGGCCAAGGCGGTGCTGACCCACCTGGTCGAGTACCTCATCGAACGCGCCACCCGCACCCCGGTGACCACCTAGCAAACAGGTCCACCGGGGGGGCGGTCCCGGCCGCGCTCCCGGGACCGCCGCAGCCGGTAGCCACCGACGACGGCCTCCAGCGCCGCGCGCGCCCGATCCCGCGGCGCACAGATGTGGTCCGGGCCACTTGGCCGGAAATGCTTCCGCTGCCATCTGGAACGAGTAATAATCTGGAATGTGTCCACCACATCGGACTTCGAGCGCATGCTCCGCGCGGCTTCCCTGCGCGTCACGGCACCGCGTCTGGCGGTGCTCACCGCCGTGCACCAGCATCCGCACGCCGATACCGACACCATTCTGAGCCGGGTCAGGGACACCCTCGGCGCGGTGAGTCACCAGGCCGTCTACGACGTCCTGCGCGCCTTGACCACCGCGGGTCTGCTCCGGCGGATCCAGCCCATGGGCACCGTCGCCCGGTACGAGACCCGGGTCGGCGACAACCATCATCACCTGGTGTGCCGATCCTGTGGCGTGATTGTCGATGTCGACTGCGCAGTCGGCGATGCGCCCTGTCTGACCGCTATCGATGACACCGGTTTCGTCGTCGACGAAGCCGAGGTCATCTACTGGGGCCGCTGCCCCGACTGCACGACATCACCATCACTCTCCTGAAAGGATTCACCGTGCCCGAGGAACATCCACCTATCGCGGAAGCCAACACGGAACCCGGTGACAATGGCTGCCCCGTGACATCGGCCCGACCGTTCGCCTCCGCCGACGCCCGTGGCAGCAACCGTGACTGGTGGCCGCACCAGCTCAATCTCACGATCCTGCAGAAGAATCCGCCGGTGGCGAACCCGATGGACGCCGACTTCGACTACGCGGCCGAGTTCGCCACCCTCGACCTGGCCGCGGTGAAGCAGGACATCGAGCAGGTCATGACGACCTCGCAGCCCTGGTGGCCCGCCGACTTCGGCCACTACGGCCCGTTCTTCATCCGGATGGCGTGGCACTCGGCGGGCACCTACCGCGTCGGCGACGGCCGCGGCGGCGCCGGTTCGGGCATGCAGCGCTTCGCCCCGCTCAACAGCTGGCCCGACAACGCCAGCCTGGACAAGGCCCGCCGCCTGCTGTGGCCGGTCAAGAAGAAGTACGGCAAGAAGCTGTCCTGGGCCGACCTCATCGTCTACGCGGGCAATGTCGCGCTCGAGTCGATGGGCTTCCCCACCTTCGGTTTCGGCGGCGGTCGCGTCGACGCGTGGGAGCCGGAGGAGGACGTCTACTGGGGTCCGGAGAGCACCTGGCTCGGCGACGAGCGCTACACCGGCGAGCGCAACCTGGAGCGCCCGCTCGCCGCGGTCCAGATGGGCCTGATCTACGTGAATCCGGAAGGCCCCAACGGCAATCCGGACCCGATCAAGGCCGCGATCGACATCCGCGAGACCTTCGCCCGGATGGCGATGAACGACGAGGAGACCGCCGCGCTGATCGTCGGCGGGCACACCTTCGGCAAGACCCACGGCGCCGGCGACGCCGACCTGGTCGGACCGGAGCCCGAGGCCGCCCCGCTCGAACAGCAGGGCCTGGGCTGGAAGAGCAGCTTCGGCACCGGTGTCGGCGCCGACGCGATCACCAGTGGCCTGGAAGGCATCTGGAACAGCACGCCGATCACCTGGGACAACAACTTCCTGGAGACCCTCTACGGCTACGAGTGGGAGCTCAGCAAGAGCCCGGCGGGTGCCCACCAGTGGATCCCGAAGGACGGCGCCGGCGCCGGTACCGTGCCCGACCCGTTCGACGCCACCAAGAAGCGCACCCCGGTCATGCTGACCACCGACCTGTCGCTGCGGTTCGACCCGATCTACGAGCAGATCACCCGCCGCTGGCTGGCGAACCCGGCCGAGCTCACCGACGCGTTCGCGCGCGCCTGGTACAAGCTCACCCACCGCGACATGGGTCCGGTCGTGCGCTACCTCGGCCCGCTCGTCCCGTCCGAGGAACTGCTGTGGCAGGACCCGGTGCCCGAGCACACGGGCGCGCTGATCGGTGACACCGAGATCGCGACCCTCAAGAGCCAGATCCAGGCCTCGGGGCTCACGGTCGCGCAGCTGGTGTCGACCACCTGGGCGGCGGCCTCGTCGTTCCGTGGCAGCGACAAGCGCGGTGGCGCCAACGGCGGTCGCCTGCGGCTGCAGCCGCAGGCGGGCTGGGAGGTCAACCAGCCCGACGAGCTCGCGCAGGTCGTGCGGACCCTCGAGGGCATCCGGGAGACGTTCAACGCCACGGGCGGCGCCCAGGTGTCGTTCGCGGATCTGGTCGTTCTCGGCGGCGCGGTCGGCGTCGAACAGGCCGCGCAGGCCGCGGGCTACGACGTGACGGTGCCGTTCACGCCGGGCCGCACCGATGCCACCCAGGAGCAGACCGACGTCGAGTCCTTCTCGGCGCTCGAGCCCAAGGCCGACGGTTTCCGCAACTACCTGGCCAAGGATGCCCGCATCCCGGCCGAGTACCTGCTCGTCGACAAGGCGAACCTGCTCACCCTGAGCGCGCCGGAGATGACGGTGCTGATCGGTGGTCTGCGCGTGATCGGCGCGAACTACCAGCAGTCCCCGGTCGGCGTGCTGACCGCGGCGCCGGGCACGTTGACCAACGACTACTTCGTCAACCTGCTCGACATGGGCACCGAGTGGGCGCCGTCGGCGTCCGACGACAACGTCTACGAGGGCAAGGACAGCGCGACCGGCGCGGTCCGCTGGACCGGTAGCCGCGTCGACCTGGTGTTCGGCTCGAACTCGCAGCTGCGCGCCGTGGCCGAGGCCTACGCGACCGACGACGCGAAGGAGAAGTTCGTGCGCGACTTCGTCGCCGCGTGGACCAAGGTGAGCAACCTGGACCGGTTCGACCTGGCCTGATCGCTTCCGGCAGAACACCCCGCGACCCGCTCGGGTCGCGGGGTGTTCTGTTACGGGATCAGGCCGTCTCGGCGACCTCCGCCAGCCGGTCCACCGACGCCAGCAGCTTGTCCGAGGTGGTGGCCTTGGCCCTGACCTCACGCAGTTCGTCGTGCAGCCGCGTCCAGTCGTAGGTGTGGGTCACCCGGGTGGTGGTCTCATCGATCGGCTCCAGCTCCCAGCGCCACAGGTGCCCGGGCGGGGTCTTACCGCGCTCGGAGGGGTTCCACGCGATGCGGCGGCCCTCTTCGAACTCGACGATGTGGTTGTCGCGGTCGGCGCCGTTGGTCAGCGTCGTGGTGAACACGTCGCCGACGGCCGTGACCCGCTGTCCCGCCGCGGCTTCGGCGAGATTGTCGTTGCCGTCCCAGCGCGGTTGCTGGGCGGGGTCGGCGATCAGTTCGAAGAGGGCGGCGGCGCTCGCCGCGATCTCGCGGGAGGCGTGGACGATGCGGGGCGCGTCGGTGGTTTCGGTCACGGAGCCGATGAAACCAGCAGCTCACCCGCCCGGGCAAGGATTCGGCTCGAGCCCGCGCCTAACTCACGCGCGACACCGTGAACACCGGGATCACCCGGCTGGTCTGCTCGCGGTACTCGGCGAACCCCGGCATGATCTCGACCATCCGGTCGAACAGCGCGGTGCGCTCCGGGTCGTCGACGAGTTCGGCCTTACCCGTGAAGGTTTCGGTGGGCAGCTCGACGGTCAGCTCCGGATTCGCGACCAGGTTGTGGTACCAGGCGGGGTGCTTGTCGGCGCCGCCGTTGGAGGCGATCAGCACGACGCGGTCGCCGTCGGGCAGGAACACCAGCGGATTGGTGATCGCGCGGCCCGACTTCGCGCCGGTGGTGGTGATGATCACCATGTTGTCGCGGCCCTCGAACATGCCACCGACCCGGCCGCCGTTCGCCCGGAATTCGGCGATCACCTGGTCGTTGAATGCGCTCATCGTCGTCCTTTCGTCGCTGCGGTCCCCTGCCCCAACCATCCTGGCGCGCCCCGCATTCCCGCCCGTCCTCGGCATATGCGCCGAGATGGTGACCTCGACTAACGTTGCGGAGTGCTTGGACATTCACACGCGACCAGTGGGGCGCTGGCCTGGGCGGGAACCGCCGCGGCGCTCCCGCTCACGGTCGCCGCTTTCCCCCTGTTCGACAGCGACACAACACGATTCGGGATCGCCGAACTGATCATGGGCACCCTGCTGACCGCGGGTGCCGCGCTGCTGCCGGACGCGGATCATCCGAGCGGAACCATCTCGCATGTGCTCGGCCCGGTGTCACATCACCTGTGCCGCTTGATCTCCTGGCTCTCCGGTGGGCACCGACACGGTACCCACTCGCTGCTGTTCGTCGTCGTCGCGGTCGCCGCCACCTGGGCGGGCGAGCACTATCTCGGCAGGCCGTTCACGCTGGGCCTGGTGTTCTTCCTGCTCGCGCTGGCGGTGCGATCGCTGCACCTGTGTCCACCGGGGAAGAGCGTGCGGACCTACGGCACCGTGATCGTGCTGGCCACGGCGGGCACCTTCGCGGTGGACCACTGGATCGTCGACCGGCCGGCCTGGCTGCCGATCTGCGTCGGCCTCGGCTGCCTCGCGCATCTGCTCGGCGACTGCCTCACCGACCGGGGCTGCCGCCTGCTGTGGCCGTTCCCGCTGCGGACCCGGGTGCCGCTGATCGAGCGGACCGGGAACCGGGTCGAGACCTGGGTCATCTCACCGCTTTTCGTACTCGGCACGATGGGCGCGCTCTGGTACGCGATCATGCATCGACCGTGAGCTGATCCGTCGCGAGGACGGCGGGACCCCTCCCGCCGTCCTCGCTCTTCTTTCAGCGGTATCGCTTTCCCAGATACATGTTTCGATGCGCATATCGACGTATCAGCATGCCGATTGTGACAAGTGAGCACGGCGAGCTCCGGCTACTGGCGTTCCTCCCGAATCGGCCCCACGCGCGGCACATTTCAGTGCACAGTTGTACTCTCAATCCCGTGACCGAGCAGCTCCCCCAACCCCAGGCCGAGGTACAGGCGCTCACGCGTCTGGCCGGCGACGAATTCGTCGGTGCCGTCGACGGCATCGCGGCCATCCACCGCGCCATCTCCGACCGCGTGTTCGCGGCGGTGCGGCTCGGGGTCGGTCCCGCCGCGGATCCGGTGAAGGTGGTGCACGACGCGATCACCGACGGCGTCTACGCGGTGGTCGGCGGGACAGGATTCGTGGTCGGCGAGGTGGCGAGCGCGGTCCAGGTGCCCGGCGTCACCGCACCCTCGCGGACCGTCTGGGGCGCGGGCGTCCTGGCCGCCCTCCAGGGCCTGATCGGGGACACCCTCGAGGACGAGGCGCCGATCCTGGCCTCCCCCATGACCTTCCGCGTCGACGGCGCGCCCGTCCCGCCGGAACAGCTGGCCGCCCACGTCGCGGTACCGACGACCCGGCTCGTCGTGCAGCTGCACGGACTCGTGGAGACCGAGCACGCCTGGCGGCTCGGCGGCCGCCCCACCTATGGCGACCGGCTCGAGGACGACCTCGGCTATACCCCGATCCTGGTGCGCTACAACACCGGCCTGCACATCTCCGAGAACGCCGCCCAGCTCAGCGCGCTGCTGGCCCGGCTGGTCGCGGCCTGGCCGCTGCCGGTGCACGAGATCTGCCTGCTCGGTCATTCGATGGGCGGTCTGGTCGCGCGCGGGGCCTGCCATCTGGCCGACGAGGCGGACGAAGCCTGGGTGCGCGCGGTCCGGCAGGTGGTCTGCCTCGGTTCCCCGCATCTGGGCGCCCCGCTGGAGCAGCTCGCGCACTATGCCGCGGCGGCGTTCGACCTGCTGCCGGAGACCCGTCCGCTGGGCAAGCTCCTGCGCAGGCGCAGTGCGGGAATCCGCGACCTGCGCCAGGGTTCGCTCGTCGACGAGGACTGGCGCGACCTCGACACCGACGCGCTGCGCGCGCGGGCGGTCCGCGAGGTGCCGTTGATCGCGGGCGTCGAGCACTACTTCGTCACCGCGACCGTCACCCGCAGCCCCCAGCACCCGCTGGGACGGGTCATCGGCGACGGGCTCGTGCTCACCGGCAGCGGGTCGGGCCGCGGCCGGACCCGCCGGATCGGCTTCGACGGGGTCAACGGCCTGCATGTGCCCGCGGCCAACCACTTCAGCCTGCTCAACCATGACGCGGTGTACGAGGCGCTGCACAGCTGGCTGACGAGCACGCCCCGCAGAGCGGCGCGGGTGGATACGCTGTGGCCATGACTCTCGACCACGGCGACCCCGGCGACGCACCCTCCATCCCGCTGCCGACCGCTCCCCTGGCCAACGAGGCCCGCCCCTCGGCGGCCGAGGAGGCCAGAACCATCGCGGCGGCCACCAATACCGGCACCCTGGCCAGTCTCACCGCCGACGGCGCGCCGTGGGCGTCGTTCATCACCTACGGACTGCTCGACGGCGCGCCCGTCCTGAGCGTCTCGCGACTGGCCGAACACGGCCGCAACCTGGCCGCCGACCCGCGCGCCAGCATCGCCATCGTGACCCCGGACATCCCGGCCGATCCGCTGGCGGGCACCCGGATCACCCTGGCCGGCGT
This sequence comes from Nocardia sp. NPDC050718, assembly GCF_040654235.1. Lineage (NCBI taxonomy): Bacteria > Bacillati > Actinomycetota > Actinomycetes > Mycobacteriales > Nocardiaceae > Nocardia > Nocardia sp. NPDC050718. Next base: position 125,722 of record NZ_JBFAHQ010000010.1, read on the forward strand.
GGTGGAACGACCGGAGGGCGCCGAGGCCGAGGCCGCCCGCGCCGCCCACCTGGCCGCCATCCCGGCCGCGAAGTACTACATCGACTACAGCGATTTCACCCTCTGGGTGCTGCGCGTGCAGCGGGTGCGCTGGGTCGGCGGATACGGCCGGATGGACTCCGCGTCGGCGCAGGAGTACCTGGCCGCACAGGCCGATCCGATCGTGCCGCTGGCCGCCCCCGGCATCGCCCACCTCAACGCCGACCACGCCGATGCCCTGCTGGCCATGGCCACCCGGCTCGGCGGCTTCCCCGACGCGACCGCCGCCGCCTGCGAGCGCGCGGATCGCTACGGCTTGGACCTGCGGGTCGAGACGCCGCGCGGCGTCGCGCGCACCCGGGTCGGGTACGCCGCGCCGCTGTCGGAGATCGGCGAACTGCGCTCGGCGACGGTCGAATTGACGCGGCGGGCGCGCGCCGCCGACTAGGCCTCGTACAGTTCGAGCGGCAGATCGTCGGGATCGAAGAAGAAGGCCATGTGCTTGCCGGTGTATTCGTCGGTGCGCAATTCCTCGGTGCGGACGCCGCGTTCACGCAGGGCGTCGAGCGCGGCGGGCACATCGGCGACCACGAAGGCGAGATGACGCAGCCCCGCCGCCTCGGGCCTGCTCGGGCGCGCGGGCGGATCGGGAAACGAGAACAGCTCGATCCGGCAGCCGCCCGGCAGCGCGACATCGAACTTCCAGGAGTCCCGGTCGGCCCGGTAGTGCTCGGCGAGCACCGTCCCGCCGAGGATTTCGGTGTAGAAGCGCTTCGAGCGGTGGTAGTCGGTCGCGATGATCGCGACATGATGGATCCCGAGAAATTCCATCCTCAGGTCCAGAGGGCGGCGACGAGCACGTTGACGATGGCGAGGCCGCCGGCGGCATCGGTCATCCAGTCGACCTGCTTGTCGCGCTTGGCGTCGGCGCGGCCGATCTCGGCGAGCGCGACGACGGCGACCGAGATCGCCAGCTTCACGGCCAGCTTGGTCGTGTCCGGGTCCTTGCCCAGCGAGTCGACGGCCGAGGCCAGACCCGCCAGGACCAGGCCGGTGATGAGCTGGGCACGCGCGCCCCACACCATCAGCTCCGAGACGACCGGCCGGGACGCCGCGAAGCCGCCGACCACGGCCGCCATGCCGAGCAGATGGGTGACAACCACCAGGTTGTAAACGAATTCCATGAACGGCGAGCGTAGTTCACACGAAAGCGGCCGGTGCCCGAAGGCACCGGCCGTTTCCCGACGAACTTTTCCCGTGGGTATTACAGCCCCTGTTCCTCCAGCACCTTCGAGTCCTTGCGGACGCCGAAGGCGGTGATGATCTCCATGATGCCGATGACGATCAGGAAGATGCCGACCACCAGGGTGAGCGTCGCCAGCGACTCGATCGGCCACACGATCAGGATGATGCCGGCGATCGCGCTGACGATGCCGTAGAAGATCTGCCAGCCGCGCCCCGGCACGCCCTTGTCCGACATCGCGGCGAACAGCACCGCGACGCCACGGAACAGCCAGCTGATGCCGATCCACAACCCCAGCAGGAAGATCGAGGTCAGATCGTCGCGGAAGCAGAAGATGCCGATGATCAGCGACAGCACGCCACTGATGAAGGAGAGCACCCGGAAACTGGTGCTGGGCAGATGGGTGAAGGCGGCGATCAACTGGAAGATGCCGCTGACAACCATGTAGATACCGAACAGAATGCCCGCCACGAGCAGTGACGGACCGGGCCACACCAGCACGATGATGCCGAGGACCACCGCGAGGAGGCCGGTGACCAGAATTGTTTGCCAGGTTTTCTTGGCAAGAGCCGCAAAGGGACTCTCCAGCACGGTATTTGTCGTCATGACGAGATGTTATGCCCGGTCGCTCTCGTTTTCCCGACATTAGCTGGAGCCGTGATCGTGTCGCGATCACCCGCCGTGCGGCGACCTGGACCGAGACCACCCCGCGTGACGACCGACACGTCGTTGCATGCGCGAACGTTTGGTCCACACAGGACCCGGGTAGGTCAAGAAGGTGTCGGTTGTACTCGTGCTGCAAGCTCGGGGCCTCGGTGATGTGCTCGCCGCGGTCCCGGCTCTGCGTGCTCTGCGTCGGGCCGAACCTCGCAGCAAGATCGTGCTGGCGGCGCCGCATCGATTGGAGCGGATCGTCGACCTGATCTCCTCGGTCGACGAACTGGTGCCCACCGCCGATCCGGCCGCCTTGATCTGGGACGGGCCGGCGCCCGAGCTGGCGGTGAACCTGCACGGCGCCGACGGCGCCAGCGCGCGGGCGCTCGCCGACACCGGCGCCGCGCGGATCATCGGTCACCGGTCCCCGGCCTCGCCAAAGCCCGCCGGTCCCCGCTGGGACCCGGAGGCCCACGTCGTGGATCGGTGGTGCCTGCTGCTGGAAGCCGAGGGCATCGCGGCCGATCGCCGCAATCTCGGGCTGGTGCCGCCGGTGGCCTCGATCAGCCGCCGCGACTGTGTCGTCGTGCATGTCGGCGCCGGCGCGCCCGCGCGCCGCTGGCCGCCGGAACGGTTCGCGGCGGTGGTCCGGCATCTGCTGGTGCTCGGCCGCGACGTCGTCCTGACCGGCGACCCGTTCGAACGCGAGATCGCGGTCCAGGTCGCCGTCCAGGCCGGGCTGCCCGACGATCGCGTGCTGGCGGGCAGGCAGAACCTCACCGATCTGGCGGCCACGGTCGCCGAGGCCGCCCTCGTGATCAGCGGCGACACCGGTGTCGCGCACCTGGCGACCGCGTTCGGCACCCGCACGGTGCTGCTGTTCGGCCCGACCCCGCCGCGTCGCGGTGGACCGCCCGCCCACCTGCTCGGCAGGCACGCGGTGCTGTGGGCGGGCCAGGTGGGCGACCCCGAGGGCCGGGTCCCCGACCCGGGGCTGCTGCGGATCGGCGTGCCCGAGGTGGTCGCCGCGGTCGACGCGCAGCTAGACAAGCAGGACTGGGCGGAATCGACCCGGTTGCGTTACCGCCGGGTGGGCTGACCGGGCTCCGCAGCCGCACGCAGGGCGGCGGCGTGCGCGGCCAGCGCGCTGGGCCAGAACTGCTCGAGGTAGTCGCGGGCGTCGCTGAGACCCCGCGGGTCCAGGGAGTAGAGGTGCCGGTTGCCATCGCGGCGCATGCTCACCAGGTGCGCTTCACGCAGGACGCGCAGGTGCTGGGAGGCCGCCGAGCTGGTGATTCCGGCGGCCGCGGCGAGGTCGGCGACCGACCGTGGCCCCGACGGCAACGCCTCGAAGATCACGCGCCGGGTGGGGTCCGCGAGCGCGGTGATAGCCCGAACTCCGTTAGCGTCCACTGAATCAGTGTCCCTGGGAAGCCGTGGTTCGGCAATGATCTTGCGTCCTGGGGATTCCCCCCGGTCGACCCTCGGAATTTCCGCATTCGTTATGGTGTCGTTATAGATCAACTGGCGTTATAGCGCATCGTGATCGCAGCCACATCAGTCGCCGTCGAGATCACGGTTTCGCTACGTTCGAAACATGTTCGTGACCAACCCGTTATCCGCTCGAGTCTCCGACGCCCTCGCCGGCCGCTGGGGAGGCGTTGTCGCGGGTGCGGTGGCTTTGTCCGCACTCGTGGGAACCTCGGCCGCCGCCTTCGGCGGACCCGAGACCCCGGTTTCCGACACCAGTATCACCGCCAGCGCCACCGAAGGCGTGCACGCGGGCCAGTCGCCGTACCGCTTCACCGCCTACACCCCCGCCGAGGCCCAGGGCCCGCAGGGCGAGACCCCCGCGTCCGCCCCGATCCCGTGGGAGGAGCACCGCGAGGCCGTCGCGCTCGCGCTGCCTCCGCTGCCGACCCTCGCCCCGCCCCCGCCGCCGCGCCCGCACACCGTGCGCCCGGTCAACGGCCGGCTGACCTCGTACTTCGGCGCCCGCTGGGGTGCCGCGCACAACGGCATCGACTTCGGTGACCCGATCGGCGCGCCGGTCTTCTCGGTCACCGACGGTACCGTCATCGAGACCGGCCCCGCCTCCGGCTTCGGCCTGTGGGTCCGCGTCCTGCAGGACGACGGCACCATCGGCGTCTACGGTCACGTCAACGAGATCCTCGTGCAGACCGGTCAGCACGTGAACGCCGGTGACGTCATCGCCACCGTCGGCAACCGTGGCCAGTCGACCGGCCCCCACCTGCACTACGAGGTGCACGTCCAGGACGGCTCGCTCTACGGCGCCCCGATCGACCCGCACCCGTGGCTCGCCGCCCGTGGCGTCGACGCCGGTGTCGCCCAGGACTGACCCGCTCTACCACCCGAGTCGCGCCGTGCGCGCGATCAGGAAATCCCGCAGCCGCGCGACCGCGAGTGTCGGATCATGGTCTCCCGAGACCAGGCCGATCTCGCGGTCGCGTTCGCCATCGATCGGCACGACCGCCAGATCGGGGTGCGGAATCTCGGCCGCGGGCAGCAAGGCCACCCCGAGCCCGAGCGCGACCAGTTCTCGCAGCGTCTCGAACTCGGTGATCTCGAACAGCACCCGCGGCAGGAAACCCGCTGCGGCGCACCAGCTGTCGAGCAGTGCGCGCAGCTGGTAACTGGGCGGATTGGCGATGAACGCCGCGTCGGCCAGCTCGGTGAGATCGATGCGGGCGCGCCCGGCCAGCGGATGGGTGCGGGCCACGTGCAGGACGATGCGCTGCCTGCCCAGCGGTACCGTCGGCAGGTCGGCGGGCGGCGGGATCATCACCGCCAGGTCGAGCGCGCCCGCGCGCACCTGATCGGCCAGTGCCTCGCCGTGTGCCTGCACCAGGTGCAGCCGGACTCGCGGCGCCCTGGTGTGGAACTGGGCCAGCAGCGAGGGAATGCTCACCGGGCCCAGGGTGAGCGGGAACCCGAACCGGACCAGCCCGCTGTCGGGGTCGGCGTCGGCGCGCACCCGGCGCACCGCGTCGTCGAGCGAGCGCACCAGGCCGCGCGTGCGTTCGTACAGCTCACGGCCCTGCGGGGTGAGCGTCACGCCGCGGCCGGCCGGCTGGAACAGCGCCACCCCGAGCGTCTGCTCGAGCGTCTTGATCCGGCGGCTCACCGAGGACTGCGGCACGCCGAGACGCTGCGCGGCCTTGGTGATGTGGCCGTCGCTCGCCGCCGCGTCGAACGCGGCCAACAGCGGCGCGAGCGCCTGCGCTCCCCCGTCCCCTGAATCATCCATATCCGGATCGTATCTCCATTGATTCCGTATTGGACGGATCACTCCCCGCGGCGTGACGATAGCCGTACACAGCTCACGGGAGGTTTCGACGATGACCGAGACGACACCCCGCCGACCCGAATCCGGTGGCGGCGACGACATTCTCGACGCGGTACTGATCGGCGGCGGCATCATGTCGGCCACGCTCGGCGCCCTGCTCAGCACGCTCGCGCCGGACTGGTCGATCGCGCTGTTCGAGCGGCTCGGCGAGCCGGCCGCCGAGAGCAGCCATCCCTGGAACAACGCGGGCACCGGGCACTCCGGCCTGTGCGAACTCAACTACATGCCCGATCCCCGCGACGGCGATCGCGCGGCCGGGATCGCCGAGCAGTTCCAGCTCACCCTGCGGTTCTGGGCGGCGCTGGCCGCCCGTGGCGAACTCGACCCGGCGACCTTCGCCACCCCGACACCGCACGTCACCGTGGTGTTCGGCGACCGTGACATCAGCTACCTGCGGCAGCGCTACGCGACGCTGCGCGAGTGGCCCGCCTTCGCCGCGATGGAGTACACCGAGGACCGCGCCGTCATCGCCGAGTGGGCACCGCTGCTGGTGCGCGGCCGGGCCGACGGCGAGGCCATGGCCGCCACCAGGCACCGCGCGGGCACCGATGTCGACTTCGGCGCGCTGACCAGGTCGCTGCTGTCGACGATGACCGCGGCGGGCAACGCGGTCCGGCTGCACCGCGAGATCACCGGACTCACCCGCGACAAGGACGGCCTGTGGACCGTGCGCGGCCGGGACCTGGACAGCGGCAGGCGTTTTCGGGTGCGCACGCGCTTCGTGTTCGTCGGCGCGGGCGGCTACGCCCTGCGGCTGCTGCAACGGGCGGGACTGCCCGAGGTGCGCGGATACGGCGTGTTCCCGCTGGGGGCGCAGTTCCTGCGGACGACGAACCCCGACGTCGTCGCCGAGCACACCGCGAAGGTCTACAGCCAGGCCGCGCTCGGCGCGCCGCCCATGTCGGTGCCCCACCTGGACCGTCGCGAGGTCGACGGGTCGGCCGCGCTGCTGTTCGGCCCGTACGCCACCTTCAGCACCCGCTTGCTGCGGCACGGCAGGCTTACCGATCTGTTCACCACGCTGCGGCCGCACAACATCGTGCCGCTGGTGGCCGCGGGCCTGCGGAACCTGGATCTGGTGCGGTACCTGGTCACCGAGCTCCTCGCGTCGCCGCGCCGCAAGTTCCGGCAGCTGCAGCGCTTCTATCCGACCGCCGACCCGGCCGACTGGGAGCTCGTGTCGGCCGGGCAGCGCGCCCAACTGGTCAAGCCCGACCCCGAGCGCGGCGGCGTGCTGGAGTTCGGCACCGAACTGGTGACCGGCGCCGACGGCACCGTCGCCGGGCTGCTCGGCGCGTCCCCCGGCGCCTCGATCGCGCCGTCGATCATGCGGGACCTGCTCGACCGCTGCTTCCCAGAACGGCGCTACGAGTGGTCACCGCTGCTGGCCGAGCTGCTGCCCGAGGACCCGAGGGCGATCAGCGCGGCGCGTTGACCAGGGCCCCGATCAGGCGGTGGCTGCGGGCACTCATCTCGCCCGCCGTCTGCTCGGGGTGGCGCAACCACCACAGCACCAGCGAGGTCACCGACCCCATCCAGACGTCGGTGAACGCCGACAGGTCGTCGGGGTCGGTGAGCGCGAGCGTGCTCAACGCGTCGGCGACACCGCGCGCGGCCTGGGCGGCGATCCGGCGGCGGGCCGCGCGCACCGCGTCGGCGGCCGGGCCCGCGTCCGGGTGCGAGCGGTCGAAGACGACGGTCCAGTCGTGCGGACGCGGCGCGAGTGCGACGAAGAGCGCGTCGAGGGTCCGCTCGGCCTTGGTCAGGCCACTCGCCCCGGTGATGGCGGTTTCGATCGCGTCGTAGATGACGGTGGCCGCGCGCTCGACACAGGCGATGTAGAGCCCGTCCTTGGACTGGAAATAGGTGTAGACCAGCGGCTTGGACACCCCGGCCCGCTGCGCGACCTCGGCGGGCGAGAGCCCCGCGTAGCCGACCCGCCCGATCTCGGCGACGGCGGCGTCGAGGATCTGCTGCTCACGCTCGGGGCGCGGGACACCCTTGGTTCCGGCTGTGCTCACCCGGCCCATCCAACCATCGCGGCGACTCCTGTTGACACTCAATTGACTGATTTGTAATTTACTAGATAGTAAATTCATTCGTCCCCTCGACGCCAGGAGTCACCGTGCTCGACCGCCTCGCGCAGTCACTGCTGCTCAACCCGCCCGCGTTGCCGCGCACCCTGGCGCGGCTCGTGCTCGGCGAACGGCACGAGATCGCCGGCAAGACCGTCCTGCTGACCGGCGCGTCCTCCGGCGTCGGCCGGGCCACCGCGCTCGCGCTCGGCCGCGACGGCGCGCGGCTCGTCCTGGTCGCCCGGACCGCCGAACCGCTGCTCGAGGTCCGCGACGCGGTGCGCGCGGCCGGTGGCCGGGCCGACAGCATCACCTGCGATCTGTCCGACCCCGGCGACACCGACGACCTGGTCAAGACCGTGCTCGAGCACTACGGGACGATCGACGTGCTGGTGAACAACGCGGGCCGCTCGATCCGCCGCCGCGCGAGCGACGCCACCGACCGGTTCCACGACTACGAACGCACCATGGCGCTGAACTACTTCGGCGCGGCCCGGCTCACCATGGGCCTGCTGCCCTCGATGCTCGAGACCGGCGACGGGCACGTCGTCAATGTCGCCACCTGGGGCGTCGCCGCGGGCACGATGCCGATGTTCACCGCCTACCACGCGTCCAAGGCCGCGCTCGGCGCGTTCGGGCGCAGCCTGGGCGCCGAGACCAGGGCGCGCGGCGTGCACGTCACCACCGTCGGCTTCCCGCTGGTGCGGACCGAGATGATCGCCCCGACCGGCGCCTACGACGAGTCGGCGGCGCTGACCGCCGAGCAGGCCGCGGACTGGATCCGCACCGCCATCCGCACCCGGCCGATCGAGCTGTACCCCCGCTACACCCGGATCCTGCAGGCCGTCGCGACCGTCTCCCCCCGCGCGGTCGACGCCGTCATCTGGCGCCTGGGGATCTGATCGGCGCCCAGGTGACCGCACCGGAGTAGGGCCTTCCCCCTACCCCGGTACGGGTAGCGAACCGTTCCGCAGCGGGAGGTGTTGCGGCGCACCGGATTTCTACCGTCGAGACATGGCGACGATCGATCTCTCCCACACCCTGTCCCGCATCCGGTTCCACGCCGCGCCCGCACGCGGGGTCGGCACCGACCGCGCGCCCTGGCACGGCCCGCTGCTGGTGAACTCCGCGCTGATGAGCGCGCTCGTGCTGGTCTCGGTCGTCGGCATGCTGGTCGACGACCGGATGCTGCTCGGCGAGTCGGTCTGGCTCAAACCCGCCAAGTTCGGGCTCGCCTTCGCCCTCTACGGCGTGACGCTGGCCTGGATCCTGCGGCTGCCACATCGGGGCAGGCGGGCCACCTGGTGGCTGGGCACCGTCTTCGCCGTCACCGGGATCGCCGACGTGGGGTTTATCGCGCTACAGGCCGCGCGCGGCACGTTCAGCCATTTCAATACCGCCGAGGATTCCGTCAACCAGATCGGCCAGCAGGTCTTCGCCTCCGGGGTGCCCGGCCTGTTCCTCGCCAATCTCGTCCTGGCCGTGATCATCTCGTGGCAGAAGCTGGCCGATCGGCCGACCCGGATCGCGCTGAAGGCCGGACTGTGGCTGGCGGTGGCGGGCATGATGCTCGGGTATCTGATGGGCTTCACCGGCCCGCAGCTGGTGCGGCAGTCCGACGGCACCGTCGTCGGGCTGATGGCCGGGCACACCGTGCGCGCGGGTGGCCCGCACGGTGACGCGGTCCGCGACGGGGTCGGCGCCATGCCCCTCACCCACTGGAGCACCACCGGCGGTGACCTGCGGATTCCGCACTTCGTCGGGCTGCACGGCATCCAGGTGCTACTGCTGTTGGCCGTCGTGCTGGTCGCGCTGGCACCTCGGTACCGGTGGCTGCGCGAGGAGACCGTCCGCGCGGCACTGCTCGGCGTCGCGGTGCTCGGCTACTTCGGGTTGCTCACCCTCGTGCTCTGGCAGGCACTGCGCGGTCAGCCGCTGACCAGCCCCGACCTCGCCACCACGGGCGCGGCGACGGCACTCGCGCTGCTCGTCGCGGGCGGGGTGACGGCGGTGTACCTGCGGGCCCGCGACGCTGTCGAAACCCGCTGACCGCGCTCGCCCGGCCGGCCCATCGCACCCGAGGTGCGGTGGGCCGCACGAGGTTTCAGCGCAGCCGCTCGGCTTCCCGCGACAGCTGCAACAGGGTGGCGCTGAGCTGTGCCAGCTCCGCGTGCTCGGCCCCCTCGGCCACCGCCGTCGCCACGTCCTCGGCGGCGCATCGGGCCGCGAACCAGCGATCGGCCAGATCCGCGGCTTCCTGGGCGGACAACACCACGGCGTCCTCCGGAATACCGGTTCCCTTGAGACTGGTGCGGTGCTCGTACGCCCGTTGACGGCACGACTGGCGGCAATAGCGGCGACGGCGCCCCGACTCGGAATCCACGATCTCCCGCCCGCACCACAGGCAGGACAGCAGGCGACTGCGCGACATGCTGCGAAACCCTATCGGTCCGGGGCCCGATCGGGCGGCTCAGGTCTCGCTCAGCGGGCACGGACCCCGCCGTCCCCGCTCAGGGGCCACCCGGCCGATTCACCGTTGCGACTACAATGGAACAGTTCAGAGGTCCCGTGCGTTAACGGTAGGACCACGATCGGCGCCAGCCGCCAAAGACAGGGAGCACACATGGCAGATCGCGTACTCCGAGGCAGTCGGCTCGGAGCGGTGAGCTACGAGACCGACCGCGACCACGACCTGGCCCCCCGCCGGATCGCCCGCTACCGCACCGACAACGGTGAGGAATTCGACGTCCCGTTCGCCGATGACGCGGAGATCCCGCCGACCTGGCTGTGCCGTAACGGCCAGGAAGGTCAGCTCATGGAGGGCACCACGGTGGAGACCAAGAAGGTCAAGCCGCCGCGCACCCACTGGGACATGCTGCTGGAGCGTCGCAGCAAGGAGGAGCTCGAGGAGCTGCTCAAGGAGCGCCTCGAACTGCTCAAGACGCGCCGGCGCGGATAGCGCTCAGTGCGATACGGCGAAGGCCGCCTCCCCGTCGGGAGGCGGCCTTCGCCGTTCTTCTGCCCTGGCCGGTCAGTGACTGGCCACCTTGCGGTACTGGAGTAGCGCCGCGGGCATCGCGATCGCCAGGATGACCACCGAGCAGATGATCGCGTAGAGGATGCAGTTGTCGGCGGCCCAGCCGGTGGCCGGAGCGAACGACGGCGGCGCGTCGTTGTCGAACAGCTCGCGGCCCGCCGCCGAGACCGCGGTGATCGGGTTCCACTCGGCGATGGTGCGCAGCGGGCCCGGCAGGGTCTCGGCGGAGATGAACGCCGAGGAGATGAACGACAGCGGGAACATCCAGATCAGGCCCGCGCTCTGCGCGACCTCGACGGTCGGCGAGATCAGACCGGTCAGGGCGCCCACCCACGACATCGCGAACGCGAACAGCAAGATGATGGCGAAGGCCAGCGCCGCGTCGGCGACACTGCCGTGGATGCGCCAGCCGACGATGTAGCCGCAGATCACCATCACGCCCAGGCTGAGCACATTGACCACAAGGTCGGACAGCGTGCGGCCCATCAGCACCGCCAGCCGCGACATCGGCAGCGTCCGCATCCGGTCGATGATGCCCTTCTGCAGGTCGCCCGCCAGGCCGACCGTGGTGAACGCGGCGTTGAACGCGACCGTCTGGGTGAAGATGCCCGCCAGCAGGAACTCGCGATACTGGTCACCGCCCAGCGAGGCGCCGAAGATGTAGGCGAACAGGAACACGAACATCAGCGGCTGGATCGTCGCGGTGACCAGCAGGGTCGGCACCCGCAGGATGGTCAGCAGGTTGCGGTGCGCCACGATCGCGCTGTCCCGGATGAACCGGGCCCGCGGCGGCGCCTCGCCGGGGGCGGCGGGACGCGGTGGACTCGTCTGAATCGGCAGGTCGCGGGTCTCGTACTCGTCGACCTCCGGTGCCACACTCACGAGAGAATCTCCTCTTGCACGTCGTCGTTTTCGATGTCGGCGGCCGGCTCGGCCGGGGTGCCGGTGAGGGAGAGGAACACGTCGTCGAGGGTCGGGCGCACGACGACGGCGTCGACGACGCACACGCCCGCGTCGTCGAGGCGGCGCAGCGCTTCGACCATGGTGCGCGAGCCGTTGCCCACCACCACCGACACCTCGTCGCTGCCGGGCTCGTGGATCGGTTCGCCGACCCCGACCTGGTGCAGCACCTGGACCGCGGGGCTCGGGTTCTGTCCCGGCGCCAGAGTGACAGTGAGCCGGTCACCGCCGATGGAGGTCTTCAGTTCGTCGGCCGAACCACGCGCGATGACCGTGCCCTTGTCGATGACCGTGATCCGGTCGGCGAGCAGGTCGGCTTCCTCGAGGTACTGGGTGGTGAGCAGCACGGTGGTGCCGTCGTCGACGAGGTCGCCGATCACCTGCCACATGTCCAGGCGCCCGCGCGGGTCAAGGCCGGTGGTGGGTTCGTCGAGCACCACAACGGGCGGCCGGGCCACGAGCGCGCCGGCCAGGTCGAGCCGCCGCGCCATACCACCGGAATAGGTGCCTGCCCGCCTGCCCGCGGCGTATTCGAGGCCGAGCGCGGCGAGCAGTTGTTCGGCGCGCGCGACGGCCTGCTTGCGCGACATGCCGTACAGCCGCGCCACCATCCGCAGGTTCTCGTAGCCGGTCAGGTTCGCGTCGACCGCCGCGTACTGCCCGGACAGGCCGATCCTGGTGCGCGCGGTGGCCGGGTCGGCCAGCACGTCGACACCGGCGACCCGGATCGAGCCCGCGTCGGGCCGCAACAGCGTGGTGACGACCCGCACGGTGGTCGTCTTGCCCGCGCCGTTGGGACCCAGCAGGCCGAGGACCGTGCCCGCCGGGATCTCCAGATCGATCTCCTTCAGCACGCGCACCTTGCCGTAACTCTTGGCCAGGCCACGTACTTCTACCGCCAAACTCACGGACGCATCTCCTTCTGGCCGCCGCCGCACACGGTGATCTCCGGGACCGCGTCGAGGTGGCGATGCAGCACGGGGCCGATCGCCGCCAGCGATTCCGGCGTGGTCATCGCCGCATGCCTGCAGGGCAGGTCGTGGTTGTGGATGTTGCCGGTGACGAACGGCTGCCACGCCTCGGCGCGCCTGGCCGGATCGGCGGCGTTGATCTCGTCCGCCGCCGCCGTGAAGAACACCAGGTCACCGTCGAAGGTGCGGGGCCGGAACCGGTTCGCCATCACCGTGCCGTCGGCGTACCCGGTGTAGAGCCGTTCGAGATTCTCGACCGAGAGCGCGGCGAACGGGCCCGGCTGTGCCCGCAGCAGTTCCGCCGCGTCGTGCAGGTCGATGTCGGCGGGCAGCGTTGCCCCACCGAGGATGTCGGCGCCGAACTCGCCGAGGACGTCGGCCACGCTCGGCATCGCGGTGTCGAGCCAGCGGTCGCCGAGCTGGTAGCTGTCCATCATGGCCAGCAGCGCGACGTCCTCCCCCGCGTCCTGCAGCTGCACCGCCACTTCCTGCGCGATCAGCCCGCCGAGCGACCAGCCGAGCAGGTGGTACGGACCGTGCGGCTGGATCGACTTGATGTGTGCCACATAGTGTCCGGCCGCCTCGGGGATCGAGGTGAACCGGTCCTCGCCGGACACATGCGGCGCCTGCAGGCCGTACATCGGGCGCTGGGGCGCGAGGTGGGCGAGCAGTCCGGCGTAGCACCAGGCCAGGCCGATCGCGGGGTGCACGCAGAACAGCGGGGTGTCGTGCGGGCCGGTGGACGGCCGGATGGCCAGCACCGGACCGGCCGCCGCCGCCATCGCCGCGCCCGGGTCGGCGCCGTCGAGCCGGGCCGCGATGCCGGACGGGGTGGCGTCGCCGAACATCAGCTGCACCGGCATCTCGTAGCCCTGCTCACGCAGTGCCGCCACGACTTTGGTGGCCAGCAGCGAGTTGCCGCCGAGTTCGAAGAACCCGTCGTCGGCGCCGACCCGCTCCACCCCGAGGACCTCGGCGAACACCGCGCACAGCGCCACCTCGGCCGGGGTCACCGGCGCGCGGTAGCCCTCGGACGCCAGGAACACCGGCTCGGGCAGCCGCGCCCGGTCCAGCTTGCCGACCGGGCTGAGCGGCACCTCGTCGAGCAGCATCACCGACTGCGGGACCATGTAGTTCGGCACGTGCCCGCCGACATGGTCGAGCAGTTCCCGCACGGTCGGCGCGGTCCCGGTCCTGGCCTTCACGTACGACACGAGCGCGGTGACGCCCGCCGGGGTGGTGTGCCCGATGGTGAGCGCGAACTCGACCTCGGGGTGCCTGCCGAACGCGACGTCGATCTCGCCGAGTTCGATCCGGAAACCACGCACCTTCACCTGGTGGTCGGTGCGGCCGACGTACTCGACGTCGAGCGCCGACTTCGCGCCGTCGCGCCAGCGCACCAGGTCGCCGGTGCGGTACATCCGTTCGCCCGGCGCGCCATAGGGATTGGCGACGAACCGCTGGGCGGTCAGGCCCGGCCGGTTGTGGTAGCCGCGGGCCAGCGCCGAGCCGGCCAGCTGCAGTTCGCCGGTGACGCCGATCGGGGTCGGATGCAGCCGCCGGTCCAGCACGGTGGCGCTGACGCCGCGGATCGGGCCGCCGATGGTGATCGGCCCCCGCGGGCTCATCGGCTGCGGCATCAGGGTGACGATCGTCGTCTCCGTCGGGCCGTACACGTTGTAGAAGTTGCGGCCCGGCGACCACCGGGCCAGCAGGTCCGGCGGCAGCGCCTCGCCACCGACGAGCACGTGTGCCAGCGAGTGCACGCCCGCCGGGTCGACGGTGCCGATCGCGGCGGTGGTGATGAACGCGTGGGTGATCCGCTCCCGGATGAACAGCTGGCGCAGATCCTCGCCACCGACGATCCCGGGCGGGGCGATCACCAGGGTCGCCGCCCCGCCGAGCGCGAACAGGATGTCGAGCATCGACCCGTCGAAGCTCGGCGTGGCGAAGTGCAGGACCCGGCTGCCGGGCCGCACGTCGTACCGGTCGGCGCACTCGGCGGCGAAGTTCGAGATGCCGCCGTGGGTCACCACCACGCCCTTCGGCGTACCGGTGGAGCCGGAGGTGTAGACCACGTACGCCGGGTTGGCCACGCGCAGCGGCCGGATCCGGTCGGCGTCGGTGACCGGCGCGTCGTCGGTGCCGAGCACGGTCGCGCGGGTGTGCGGAGCGTCGAGCACCAGCCAGCGGCAGTCGCCGGGCAGCCGGTCCCGATGCGCCAGCAGGGTCAGGCCGACGGCCGCACCGGAGTCGGTGAGCATGTGGCTGATCCGCTGCGCCGGATAGTTCGGGTCGACCGGCACGAACGCCGCACCGGCCTTGGCGACCGCGAGCATCGTCGCCACCGACTCCACCGAGCGCGGGATGCCCAGGGCCACCAGGCTTTCCGGGCCGATGCCCTGACCGATGAGGACCCGGGCGAGCCGGTTGGTCCAGCGGTCGAGCGCGTCGTAGGTGACGACGGTGTCGCCCGCGCACAGCGCCACCGCGTCCCTGGACCGGGCGACGGCGGCACCGAACACCGCGGCGAAGCTGACCGGGGTGTCCGCGCGGGTGCCGTGCACCGGCGCGAGCGCGGTCCACTCCACGGCGTCGAGCAGCGCGAGATCGCCCACGGCCGTGTGCGGGTCGGCGGCGACGGCGGTGAGCAGCCGCACCAGCCGGTCGCCCAGCCTGCGCGCGGTGACCTCGTCGAACAGATCCGCCGCGTAGTTCACCGCCAGCGTGACACCGTCGCCGACGCGCTCGGCGGTCTCGGTCTCAGTGAAGGTGAACTGCAGGTCGAACTTGGCGATGCCGGCGTCGGCGTCGACCGCCTCGATCCGCAGTCCGGGCAGTTCCAGCATCCGCACCGGGGTGTTGCGCACCGACAGCATCACCTGGAACAGCGGGTGATGGGCCTGCGAGCGGGCCGGATTGAGCACCTCGACGAGCCGCTCGAACGGCATGTCGGCGTTGGCGAACGCGTCGAGGTCCCGGTCGCGCACCGAACGCAGCAGGTCGACGAACGCCCGATCGTCGGTCACCTCGGTGCGCAGCACCAGGGTGTTGACGAACATGCCGATCATCGCGTCCAGGGCCGGGTGCCCGCGGCCCGCCGTCGCGGTGCCGACGGCGATGTCGTCGTCGCCGGTGACCCGGTGCAGCAGCACGGCCAGCGCCGCGTGCAGCACCATGAACATGCTGACGTTGTTGGCGGTGGCGATGCTGCGCAGCGCCCGGTGGGTGGCCGCGTCGACCTCGCAGTCGACGGTGCCGCCCCGGTAGGAGGGCACCGGCGGGCGGGACCGGTCGGCCGGGACGGTGAGCAGTTCGGGCAGGCCGTCGAGCGCGCCGCGCCAGTGGGCGAGCTGCTTGCTGATCAGCGAGTCGGGGTCGTCCTCGGTGCCGAGGAGTTCCTGCTGCCACAGCGTGTAGTCGGTGTACTGGATCTCCGGGATCAGGTCACCGAACGGCGCGCCCTCGCGGATGCCGCGGTAGGCGGCGGCCACCTCCCCGGCCAGCGGTTCCAGCGACCAGCCGTCCATCGCGATGTGGTGCACGACGAGCACCAGCACATGCTCCTTCGACCCCGCGACGGCCAGCTTGGCCTGGGTGGGTACCGGCAGACCGGAGTGGTCGACGGTGATCAGCGCGGCCCGCATCGGCACCGAGGACGACAGGTCGAAGCCCGGCGTGACGAAGCGGGTCACCGCGGCGCCCACCTCGTCGGGAGTCGCCGTCGCGTGGAACAGGGTGACGGCGGCGACCTCCGGATCGAGCACGAGCTGCTCGGGCTCGCCCGCGCTCTCCGGGAACACCGTGCGCAGCGTCTCGTGCCGACGTTGCACCGTGTGCAAGGACGCGATCAGCGCGTCCAGGTCGATCGGGCCGTGCAGGCGCAGCACGACCGGGATGTTGTAGGCGCCCGCCGACTGGCTCTCGCCCTCGGTACCCGCGTTGAACCGGTTCAGGAACCACAGCCTGCGCTGGGCAGCGGACAGCGGAATCCGCTCCGGGCGTTCCTGTTTCACCAGGTCGGGGCGGCCTTCGTCGCCGGACGGCCCGGACTCGATGAGCGCGGCCAGCTCCTCGACGGTCGGCGCGGCGAACACGGTCCGCACCTCCAGCCGCACATTGCTGGCCGCGGCCAGCCGCGCCACCAGCTGGGTGGCCAGCAGCGAGTTGCCGCCGATGTCGAAGAAGCTGTCGGTGGCGGAGACCTCGGTGCCGCCGACCAGCTCGTGGAAGACCCGCGCGACGAGCCGCTCGGACGCGGTCTGCGGCGCGCGGCCCGCGGTGGCGGTGAACTCCGGTTCCGGCAGCGCGCCCCGGTCCAGCTTGCCGACCGGGGTGAGCGGCACGCGGTCGAGCAGGGTCAGCGACGCGGGCACCATGTGCCCGGCCAGCCGGGCCGCCGCGTGGTTGCGGACGCGAGCCAGCTCGGCCGGGTCGGTGCCCTCGGCGAGCTGCACCCAGGCGACGATGCGGTCGTCGCCGGCGATCCGCCTGACCTCGGTGTGCGCGAAGCGGACCTCGGGGTGGCTGCCGAGCACGGCGCTGATCTCGCCGAGCTCGATCCGGAAGCCACGCACCTTGACCTGGTGGTCGCTGCGGCCGAGGTAGTCCAGTTCGCCGTCGGCGGTCCAGCGCACGACGTCACCGGTGCGGTACATCCGGCTGCCCGCGGGCCCGGCCGGGTCCGCGACGAAGCGCCCGGCGGTGAGGCCGAATCGCTCGTGATACCCCCGCGCGATGCCCGCGCCGCCGAGGTACAGCTCGCCGGGCACGCCGGTGGCGACCGGGCGCAACCGCTCGTCCAGCACCAGGACCTGCGCGCCACGCACCGGCGTGCCGATGGTCACCGGAACGCCGACGCGCAGGTGCGACATCGCCGCGATGACGGTGAATTCGGTGGGCCCGTAGGCGTTCACGAACCGCCGCCCCGGCGCCCAGTTCTCCACCAGGTCCGGCGGCACCGCCTCGCCACCGGCCATGAGCCCGCGCAGCCGCGGCAGCGGCCAGCGGGTCGCGTCGATCGAGGCGAGCACCGCGGGCGTGAGGAAGGTGTGCGTGATGTCCTCGCGCTCGAGCAGCGCGCCGAGCTCGTCGCCACCGTAGATGTCGATCGGGCCGATCACCATCTCGGCGCCGGACCAGACCGCCAGCAGCATGTCGAGCACGGAGACGTCGAAACTCGGCGTGGAGAAGAAGAACGTGCGGGCGAACCGGTCCAGGCCCATCCGTTCCTGCAGGTCCACCGCCAGGCTCACCAGACCGCTGTGGGTGACGGTCACGCCCTTGGGCAGGCCCGTCGAGCCCGAGGTGTAGATCTGGTAGGCCAGGTCGGCCGGGCGCACCGGGCGGACCCGCTCGGGGTCGGTGATCGGCACGCTGTCGTAGCCCGCCAGTTCGGCCTGCAGTTCCTCGTCGTCCACCAGCAGCCACTGGGTGTCGAGCGATCCGGCCGCCTCGCGCAGGGACTCGGCGTCGGCGGTGGTGGTGATGACCGCGCTCGCGCCGGAGTCGGTGAGCATGTGCCGCACCCGGTCGGCCGGGTAACGCGGGTCGACCGGAACGAACGCCGCGCCGCTGGCCGCGACGCCGAAAATGGCCAGCGCGCAGTCCAATCCGCGGGTCAGGCCGACCGCGACGCGGTCACCGGTGCCGATCCCGCGGGCGATCAACGCGCGCCCGAGCCGGTGCGCCCGGAAACCGACCTCGTCGTAGTCCAGCTCCCCCACCGCGCCCGCGACACTGCCGTCGGCGAACCAGCGCAGCGCCGGGCGATGCGCGAAGGTGGTGGCCGCGCGTTCGATGATGTCGGCCAGCACGACCGGGGTCACCGGGGCCGGCCCCTGCGCAGGCACCAGGGCGCGGCGTTCGGGCACCGTGAGGGCGTCGACCTCGCAGACCAGCTGTCGCGGATCGGCCGTCACCTGGGTGAGGATCTCGACGAACCGGGTCGCCATGGTCTCCACCGTCGCGGCGTCGAACATCTCGGCGGCGTAGACGAAGTCGTACCAGCGGGTCTCGCCGTCGCCGGGCGTCACCCGCAGTTCCAGATCGAACTTGGCGCGGGCGATGTCGAGTTCCTCGGCGGCCAGCCGCAGGCCGGGCAGGTCCAGTTCGGGCGTGCGGTCGTCCTGCATGCTCAGCGCGACCTGGAACAGCGGGTGCCGGTTGCTCGCCCTGCTGTCGCGGCCGAGCGCGTCGACGACGCGTTCGAACGGCAGGTCGGAGTTGGCGATCGCGGCCAGTTCGTCGTCGCGGTCGGCGTGCAGCAGGTCGACGAAGCTGCGGCCCGGGTCCACGTCGGAGCGCAGGACCAGGGTGTTGACGAACATGCCGACCAGCTCGTCGAGCTGGACGTCGGTGCGGCCCGCCACCGGGGTGCCGATCGGGATGTCGCGGCCACCGGTGACGCTGCGCAGCAGCACCGCCAGCGCGGAGCGGACCACCATGAACAGGCTGACGCCCGCCTCGGCCGCCAGCTCCCGCATGGCCTGCTGCAGCGGCGGCGAGATCTCGCACCGCACGCTGCCCGCCACCCCGGTGGGTTCGGCCGGACGCGGCCGGTCGAATGGCAGCGGCAGTTCGTCGGGCAGCTCGGCCAGTACCGTCCGCCAGTGCGCGAGCTGGGTGGCGGCGATGCTGTCCGGGTCGTCCTCGGCGCCGAGCACCGCGCGCTGCCACAGGCTGAAGTCGGCGTACTGCACCGGAAGCGGCGCGCGCACCGCCTCGGTGCCTCCCGCACGGGCCACATACGACAGCGCCAGGTCCCGGGTGAGCGGGCCGAGCGACCAGCCGTCGGCGGCGATGTGGTGCACGACGACGCCGAGCAGGTGCTCCTGCGGCCCGACCCGCAGCAGCCGCGCGCGCAGCGGCGGCTGGCTCGTCAGGTCGAATCCCTGGCGCGCCAGCGCGGTCAGCTCCTCGAGCGCCCGGTCGGCAGCGGTGTCGACGGCCTCGATCGCGGGCGCCGCCGCGACGACCGGCAGCACGATCTGCTGGGCGCCGGACAGGTCCTCCGGGAAGATCGTGCGCAGCACCTCGTGGCGCTCCACCAGATCGGTGAGTGCGGATCGCAAAGCGCCGATGTTCAGATCTCCGCCGATTCGCAAGACGAATGCGATGTTGTAGGCGCTGGATTCGGGGGACAATCTGTTGAGGAACCACAGCCGCTGCTGCGGCAGCGACAGTGGTATGCGTCCCGGACGTGGGGTGTGTACCGCCAGCGCCACCCGCTGCGTCCGGGGCGCTTCCGTGATCAGCCGGGCGATGCCCGCCACGGTCGGCGCCTCGAAGATCTGCCGGACCGGCAGGTCCACACTGAAATCCGCGTGCACGGCCGCCGCGAGCCGGGTGGCCAGCAGCGAGTTGCCGCCGATCTCGAAGAAGCTGTCCTCGGCGCCCGGCACCGGCCGGCCGAGGATCTCGGTGAACACCGCGGCGACCCGCATCTCCAGGTGCGTGCGCGGGGCGCGCGACCCGGTGGCGACGGCGAACTCCGGTGCGGGCAGCGCCTTTCGGTCGAGTTTGCCCGCCGGGGTCACCGGCATCCGGTCCAGCACGGCCAGTGCCGCGGGCACCATGTAGCCGGGCAGTCTGCCGCGCGCGGTGTCGAGCACCGCGGCCGGGTCGACCGGGCGGTCGGCGGTGACGTAGGACGCGAGCCGCTGCTGGCCCTGCTCGTCGACGTGCACGACGGTCAGCGCCGAGCGCACCCCCGGGTGTTCCCGCAGGACGTGGTCGATCTCGCGCAGTTCGATGCGGAAGCCGCGGATCTTGATCTGATCGTCGGCGCGGCCGAGGAAGCGCAACCGCCCGGCGGCGTCGGAGACGACGAGATCGCCGGTGCGGTACATGCGTTCGCCGACCCGGCCGTGCGGGTTGGCGACGAACCGCTGCGCGGTCAGCCCGAGCTTGCCCAGATAGCCGCGCGCGACACCGGGTCCGGACACGTAGAGCTCACCGGGCGTCCCCGGCGGGACCGGGTGCAGGCGGCCGTCGAGGACGAACAACCGCATGCCGCGCACCGGCGCGCCCAGCGGCACCGGCTCCCCCGCCACCATCGCCGCGCTCGCGGTGACCGCCACGGTCGCCTCCGAGGGGCCGTACATGTTGTGCATCCGGTAGTCGCTCGCCCAGCGCTGCACCAGCTCGTCCGAGCAGGCCTCGCCACCGACGATGACCGTGCCCAGGTCGGGGAAGTCGCCCGCGGGCACCGTGGCCAGCGCGGCGGGGGTGATGAACGCGTGGGTGATCCGCTCCGAGCGCAGGAAACCCGCCAGTTCCGCGCCGCCGTACAGGTCGGCGGGCGCGACGACGATGGTCGCCCCCGCGGCGAAGCCGAGCAGCAGCTCGAGCACCGAGGCGTCGAAGCTGGGCGAGGAGAAGTGCATGGTCCGCGCCGCGTCGGTCACCTTGAACAGCTGCGTCTGCTCGCTGGCGAGCGAGGCGATACCGGCGTGGGTGACGACGACGGCCTTGGGCGTGCCCGTCGACCCGGAGGTGTAGATCAGGTACGCGGGCTGACCGGCGCGCATCGGATGCCTGCGGTCGGCGTCGGTGAGCGGGGTGGCCGAGCGGCGCGCGCAGTCGGCCTCGAAGTCGGCCGTGCCGAAGACCAGCCACTCCGGCGCCTTCCGGTGCTTGCCCGTGGTGGTGGGCAGCCCGGCGAGATGCTCGGGCAGGGTGAGCCCGAGCACGGCGCCGGAGTCGCCGATCATGTGCGCGATCCGCTCGGCCGGGTAGGCCGGATCGACGGGCACGTACGCGGCGCCGGACTTGGCCACCGCCCAGATGGCGACGATCGATTCCAGGCTGCGCGGCAGCGCGACCGCGACCACCGACTCCGGCCCCGCACCGTGCGCGATCAGGCTGCGCGCCAACCGGTTCGAGCGCTCGTCGAGTTCGCGGTAGGTGGTGTCGAAGCCGAGGTAGCGCACGGCGACGGCGTCGGCCAGCCGCTGCGCGGTCTCGCCGAGCAGCCGGGCCAGGGTGCCCGCGGGCTCGGCCGGCGCGCCCGCCACCGGCACCAGCCGCGCGATCTCGCGACGTTCCAGCAGATCGAGATCGCCGATCGGGCGCGTCGGGTCGGCCACCACGGTCGCCAGCAGGGTGGTGAACCGGCGGGCGATGGCCTCGACCGTCGCGCGATCGAAGACATCGGTGGCGAAACCGAATTCGGCGTCCAGCGGACCGTCGTCGTGGTTGTCGCGTACCTCGAGCTGCAGATCGAACTTGGCGACCCCGGCCTCCACCGGCACGAGTTCGGCACTGACGCCGGGCAGTTCGACGCGCAGTTCCGGCGTGCGGTCATAGGACAGCATGACCTGGAACAGCGGGTGCCGGGCGGTCGAGCGTTCCGGATTGACGAGGTCGACCAGCCGCTCGAAGGGCACGTCGGGGTTGGCGAAGGCGTCGAGGTCGGTCTCGCGGACCTGGTCGAGCATCCGGTCGAAACCGGCGCCCAGGTCGACCTCGGTGCGCAGCACCAGCGTGTTGACGAACATGCCGACCAGCTCGTCGAGCGCCGGATCGGAGCGGCCCGCGATGGGCGTGCCGATGGTGATGTCGTTGCTCGCGCAGATCCGGGCCAGCAGGGTCGCCAGGACCGCGTGCAGCACCATGAACATGCTGACGCCGTGGCTGTGCGCGAGTTCGGCGACCGCCCGGCGCATCGCGGCGTCGATGGTGAAGCCCACCGTGTCGCCGCCGGTGCCCCGGCGCAGCGGACGCGGCCGGTCCAGCGGCAGATCGAGCTGATCGGGCAGGCCCGCCAGCGCGTCGCGCCAGTGGCCGAGCTGCTTGCCCAGCGGCGCCTCGGGATCGGTCTCGTCGCCGAGCAGTTCGCGCTGCCACAGCGCGAAGTCGGCGTACTGCACGGGCAGTGGGGTCCACTGCGGCGCGAGGCCCTCGGCCCGCGCGGCCACGGCCGACATCAGGTCCCTGGCCAGCGGGGCGATCGACCAGCCGTCACCGCTGATGTGGTGCAGCACGACCAGCAGGACGTGGTCGTCGGCGCCGACCCGGTACAGCGCGACCCGCAGCGGCGTCTCGGTGCGCAGATCGAAGCCGCGCGCGGTCTCCTCGGCGACGAGGGCGGTGAGGTCGGCGGCGATGACGTCGACCGGCGCCAGGTCCGGTTCCACCGCGGCCGCGGGATGGATCAGCTGGTAGGCGCCGTCCGGCCCCTCCGGGAAACTGGTCCGCAGGCTCTCGTGCCGATCGAGCACGTCCCGCAGGCCCGCCCGCAGCGCGTCGAGGTCGAGGTGCCCGGTGAGCCGCAGCGCGAGCGGCATGTTGTAGGCGGCGGCGTGCTCGGCGAACCGGTTGAGGATCCACAGTCGCTGCTGAGCCAGCGAGAGCGGCACCCGCTCGGGCCGGACCGCGGGAACCAGCTTGGGCGTGGAGGTTTCGGGCTTGTGGGTGCTGATGTACCCGGCCAGGGCCGCGATGGTCGACGCCTCGAACAGTTCCCGGATGGTGAGGTTCGCGTCGAGGGTGGTGTTGATCCGGGCGACCGCGCGGGCGGCGACCAGCGAATTGCCGCCGAGGTCGAAGAAGCTGTCCTCGACACCGATCGCGGTGCCGTCGAGGGCGAGCACCTCGGTGAAGATCTCGGCGAGGGCGCATTCCAGCTCGGTCTGCGGTGCGGCGGCGCCGGTGGTGACCCGCACGCCGACGGTCGGCTCGGGCAGCGCCTTGCGGTCGACCTTGCCGTTGGCGCTCAACGGCAGTTCGTCGAGCACGACCAGCGCCGAGGGCACCATGTAGGAGGGCAGGCCGCGGCGCAGCCCCGACAGCAGCACGGCGGGCTCGGGCGCCGCGCTGCCCGGTGTGGCCACCACGTAGGCGACCAGTTCGTCGTCGCCGGTTCGCCCGGCCCGCGCCACGCAGACCGCGCGCGCGATGTGGTCCTGGGCGAGCAGTGCCGATTCGATCTCGCCGAGTTCGATGCGCAGGCCGCGGATCTTGACCTGGAAGTCGGTGCGCCCCAGGTATTCCAGGACCGGCCGGTCGAGCTGCCAGCGGGCCAGGTCACCGGTGCGGTACATGCGCTGACCGGGGGTGAACGGATTGGCGACGAACCGGTCGGCGGACAGATCGGGGCGGCCGAGGTAGCCGCGCGCCAGCTGCGTCCCCGCCAGATACAGTTCGCCGACGACCCCGGGCGGGACCGGCCGCAGCTGCGGGTCGAGCACGTAGGTCTGGGTGTTCCAGACCGGCGAGCCGATCGGCACCGTCGTCGCCTCGGCCGGGCACGGCCAGTAGGTGACGTCGACCGCGGCCTCGGTGGGCCCGTACAGGTTGTGCAGCTCGGGACCGCCGGTGGGGCCGTGCAGCGCGGCGTGGAAGTCGGCGACGGTGGCGCCCGGCAGCGCCTCCCCACTGCAGAACACCCGGCGCAGCCCGGCACCGCCGGCCACGCGCGGGTCGGTGACGAACAGCGACAGCATCGAGGGCACGAAATGCGCTGTGGTGATGGATTTCTCGGTGATGATCCGGGCCAGGTAGGCCGGATCCCGGTGACCGTCCGGCGCGGCGACCACCAGGCGGGCACCGACCTGCAACGGCCAGAAGAACTCCCACACCGACACGTCGAAGGTGGCCGGCGTCTTCTGCAGGACGGCGTCGGTGTGGTCGAGCGGGTATTCGGCCTGCATCCAGCGCAGCCGGTTGACGATCGCCGCGTGCGTCACCCCGACGCCCTTGGGCTTGCCGGTCGAGCCGGAGGTGAAGATGACGTAGGCGAGGTGCTCGGGGCGCAGCGGTGCGCGCCGATCGGCGTCGGTGATCGGCGCGACCGGGTGCCCGGTGACGTCGAGGGTGTCCAGATCCACCCGCGCCGTGCCCTCGGGCAGCCGCACCATGTCGCGCGCGGCGGTGAGCACACACACCGGCCTGGCCTGCGTCACCACGGCGTCGATGCGGTCGGCCGGGTGCTCCGGGTCCAGCGGCAGATAGGCGGCGCCGGTGGCGAGCACCGCGTACATGCCGACGACCATCTCGATGCTGCGGTGCAGGCACACCCCGACCGTGGTCTCCGGCCCCGCCCCGCGCGCGATGAGCTCACGGGCCAGCTGGTTCACCCGGTCGCCGAGTTCGGCGTAACCGACGGCGCGGTCACCGAATTCGAGGGCGACGGCGTGCGGGCTGCGCTGCGCCTGGTCGGTGAACAGCGACACCAACGTGGCGGTCGGCACCGGCATCTCGGTGGCGTTCCACTCCCGCAGCACCTTCGCCTGCTCGTCGGCGGTGATCGCGGTCAGCGCGCGGGTGGGGGTGCCGGGCTCGGCGGCCAGGAAGCGGGCGAGGAAGTCCAGGTAGCGACCGTGGTGGGCGGCCACCTCGGCCTCACCGTAGAGCTTGGGGTTGGCTTCGAAGTCGAGCTGGATGCGGCCGCCGTCACCGTTGTAGATGTTGATCGAGAGGTCTTCGACCGGGCCGGTCGCGAGCACGTGCAGCTGGCCCGCGATGTCGCCGAACTTCAGCTCGTCGTGGAACAGCATGATGTTGACCATCGGCCCGAAGAAGCCACGGGCGTCGCGGGAGTAGCCGCAGTCGCGGCGGATGTCGTCGGAGCGGTAGCGCTGGTGCCGCAGCGCGCCGGTGATCTGCAGCTCGGTCTGGCGCACGACGTCGGCGACGGTGGTGTGCTCGTCGAAGCGCACCCGCAGCGGCACCACGTTCGACACCACGCCCGCCGACCGGCGCAGCGCGACGGTGGTGCGGGCCGAGACCGGAAGGCTCAGTACGACATCGGAGTCGCCGGTGACCGAGCGCACGTAGGCGGCCAGCGCCGCGACGATGAGCGCCGAGTTGGCCGAGCCGTGCGTGGTGATCGCGTCGGTGAGCAGGCCGTCGAGATCGGGGTCGAGGACCGCGGTGGCGCGATGACGGCCCGGATCGTGGGTGTCGCCGGTGGCGGTCACCGCGGACAGGGTCATCGGCTCGCCGACGCCGGAGAGCTGCGCGGTCCAGTACTCGCGGTCGGCGGTGCAGCGGCTGGACTCGCGGTAGCGGGACTCGTCGGCGTAGAGGTCGATCAGCGCGGCGGCGCGCGAGACCGACGGTTCGCGCTGTTCGCCGACGGCGGTGTAGATCTCGGCCGTGCGGGTCAGCGCGTTCATCGCACCGTAACCGTCGATCACGATGTGGTGTCCGCGTTCGTACCAGAACCAGTCCTGGTCACCGATTCGCAACACGACATTGATGGTGAGCGGCTCGCGCTCCATGTCGATCGGGGTGCTGGCGTGGTCGTTCATCCAGCGCAGCGCGGCCGCGCGCGGGTCGGGCTCGCCGCGCAGGTCGATCCGGGCCCAGCCCGGCCGCCAGGCCAGGTCGACCCGCTGATGCGGCACGCCGTCGACCTCGAGTAGGCGGACATGGCCCACCTGGGATTCGGCGCCGAAGCGCTCGACCGCGTACAGCAGCCTGCCGACGTCGAGATCACCGTGGAGTTCGACGTAGTGGGCGATGGTGAGGGGGATATCGGGCCGGATCCGTTGCGCGTACCACAGGGCCGTCTGACCGGGCGAGAGAGCGAACGGTTGGCCCGGATCGTCGTCGGTGACGCATGAGCTGACGCGGTCGGTGGCCAATGAACTCATCAAGCACTCCGTTCTGCCTTTGTGTCACAACTCCCCGAGCAGCGCCCGGGCACACGACGGCCCAGGGCGTGGCTATCCACGCCCATTGATTCGGAGTACTCCGGCAGCCGGATGGCTACCGATGTGGATTTGTTTCGAGCTCTATGTATTACGCCCCTGTAGCAGCTACTTACTGCTGCTTCCCCCGGGTTGAAACAAACCGCTTATTCGGAATTCTGCGAGCTCCGCGAAACCTGCGTCTGATTTGCCCGCCGGCGCCGGAAAAATACCAGCGCCACGCCGATCGCGGTCAGAATAACGGACGCCACTTCCGGCGCCGCGCCGATCCGTGTCGCGATCGTCGTCGTGTCGCGCAATGGTAGCTGGGCGACCAGCGCGGCGGGGACGACTTGTTCGGACTGCTGTGCGATCTCGCCGTTCGCGGTGATGATAGCGCTGACCCCGGTGGTTGCTGCGATCACCAGGGCCCGGCCGTGCTCGACCGCCCGCACCCGCGACATGGCCATCTGCTGGTAGGTCATCTCGCTCGTGCCGAAGGTCGCGTTGTTGGTCGGCACCGTCAGCAGTTCGGCACCCGCGGCCAGCGACTCCCGGAAGGCCCGGTCGAACGCCACCTCGTAACAGGTGGCGACACCGACCCGCACCCCGGCCGCCGTGACCGTTCCGTCACCGTCACCCGGCACGAAATGTCCGGCTTGGTCGGCATACGACGAGAACAATCGGAAGAAACTCCGCATCGGCAGGTATTCACCGAACGGCTGGATGATTTTCTTGTCGTGCCGATCGGACGGGCCGTCCGCGCCGTTCCACACCATCACCGAGTTGGTGGTCGTGCGGTCGCCGTTCACCAGGACCGCGCCGACCAGGATCGGCGCGCCGATCCGCTGGGCGGCCCTACTGATCTCCGCGGCGGCGTCGGCGTTGCGCAGCGGGTCGATATCGGAGGAGTTCTCCGGCCAGATCACGATGTCGGGCCGGGGCGACTGCCCGCGGTCGACGGCGTCGGCGAGCTCCTCGGTGCGCCGGACGTGGTTGTCCAGCACGGCCCGCCGCTGGGCGTTGAACTCCAGGCCCAACCGCGGCACGCTGCCCTGGATCGCGGCGACCGTGATCGTCCGGTCACCGTCGTCCGGGGCGGGCAGCGTCGGCCGGAGGATCACTCCGGCGAGGGGCATGACAGCCACGGTGACCGCGGCCGTGGCAAATCCCAGCCGGGTGGCCCTGCCGGTCGCGCGCGGCGCAGGCTGTCGCACCCAGGCCAGCACGCGCAGCTCGAGCGCGGCAAGGCCGGTGCCGGTCAGGGCGACGGCGAACCCGATCAGCGGCGCGCCGCCGTAGGCGGCCAGCGGCAAGTACCAGCCGTCGGCCTGGCCGAAAGCGACCCGCCCCCACGGGAATCCACCGAACGGGAAACTCGACCGCGCCCATTCGGTGGCCGTCCAGGCGAGGGCGAGCCAGACCGGCCAGCCGGGCAGGCTGCCGAGCCACCGGGCGAGCACGCCCCACAGGCCGAAGAACACCGCGCACGCGGTCGACAGCGCGAGCCAGGGCACCGGTCCGACGTAGATGCCCGTCCACGGCAGCAGCGGGACGAAGAACGCGAGCCCGCCGAGGAATCCGAGGCCGAAACCACCGCGCAGCCTGCCCGGCCCGCGCACCGCGACGGTGAGCAGGGCCAGCGCGATCGGGGCGAGGAACCACCACGGCCGGGGCGGGAAGCTGCCGAACAGCAGCAGGCCACCCGCGACGGCCGTGGCCAGCCGGGCCAGGACCCCGAACCGGTCACCGCCCGCCGCGCCTGCCGGTGTCGCGGGGTCGGTCGGGCCCGCCCCGGCCGCGTCGGCGGTCGTGGCGTCGGGCCCTGGTTCGGTGGCGGGGTGGATCATGGTGTCCTGCTCCGTGATTCGTGTGCCGGCGCGGTCGTGGTCAGGCGCGGTAGATGGTGGTGCCGTAGTGCACCGTGCGCAGGCAGGTCGGCAGGTCGGCGCCGGGATCGAGCCGGGGCAGACCGGGGACGCGCGAGCGCGGGTCGGTCGACCAGCGCTGCACGGTGTCGGCGGCCGCGGCGACGACGAGCTCGCCCGCGTCCCACACGGCGTAGGAGGCCGGGGCACCCGGCACCAGGGTGCCGGCCATGCCGTCGCGCACGCCGCCCGCCCGCCAGGCACCCCGCGTCGCGGCCGCGAACGCGGCGCGCGGGGACAGGCCGTGACCGGGCGTGCGGTGCTGGACCGCCGCGCGCACCTGCTCCCACGGATTCAGCGTGGTCACCGGCGCGTCCGAGCCGATCGCCAGGGAGATGCCCGCCGCGGCCATCGCCGCGAAGGGGTTCAGGGTCGCGGCGCGCTCGGCGCCGAGGCGGGTGGCGTACATGCGGTCCGGTCCACCCCACGCGGCGTCGAAACCCGGCTGCACGGACAGGATCACGCCCAGCGCCGCGAGCTGCTCGATCGCGGCGGCGTCGGTCATCTCGGCGTGCTCGACCCGGTGGCCGCGCGCGGCGACCGCCGGACCGCCGAGTTCGGCGGCGACCGTGGCGAATCCGGCGACCACGAGATCCATGGCGGCGTCGCCGATGGCGTGGAACCCGGCCTGCACACCGGCTTCGGTGCAGGCGCGGATGTGCGCGGTGACCGTCTCGGCGTCGAGGAAGTTCTTGCCGCAGCCGCTCGCGTCGGCGTAGGGCGCGCGCAGCAACGCGGTGTGCGAGCCGAGCGAACCGTCGACGAACAGATCGCCGCCGAGCGCGGCGACACCCAGCTCGTCGATCAGGGCACGCGCCTCGGCCGCGGTGCGCACGGCCTCGCCCCAGTAGGCGCGCACCTCGACGCCGTGCTCGAAGGCGAGCAGCTCGCGGACGTCCTCGCGGCTGGAGATATCGGGGCCGGCGCACTCGTGCACGGCGACGATGCCGTGCGCGGCGGCGGCGTCCAGGGCGGCGGTGCGGGCCCGATCACGGTGCGCGCGACCGAGTTCCGCGAGGGCGACGGCACGCACCCGGTGATGGGCGTCGGCGCGCACCGGCTCCCCGCGACGGTAGCCCTCGCCGAGCTCGCCCGCCGCGTCGAGCAGCGCCGAGGAGGCGACGGCGGAGTGCGCGTCGACCCGGGCCAGGTATACGAGCCTGCCCGCGCCGGCGGCCTCGTCGAGTTCGGCGACCGTGGGCGGGCGCTGCTCGGGCCAGGCGGTGTCGTCCCAGCCCTCGCCGATGATCACACCGTCGGGCTGCGCGCTCGCGTACGCGCGCAGGGCGGCGAGCAGCTCGGCCAGCGACCCGGTGCCGCTGACGTCGAGCCCGGTCAGCTGCAGGCCCAGCGCGGTGACGTGCACGTGCGGGTCGACGAAGGCGGGCGCGACGAAGGCGCCGTCGAGTTCGACGATCTCCGCGTCGGGATGCATCGCCCGGCCGGGCGCTTCGGCCCCCAGCCACACCACCGTGCCGTCGGTGACCGCCATCGCGGTCGCGTCCGGGGAGCTGGAACTGTAGAAACGACCGCCGATCAGCAACTGGGTACTCACGGTCCCCCAGTCTGCCGTATCGGCGAATCGTCAGGTCGGCAGGGACAGGACCGCGCGGACGTCGGCGTCGCACAGCCCCGCTGGAGTGTGTCCGCCCGCCTCGACGGCGATGAGTTCGAGTCGCCACGCGGCGACCGTGAAATCCGACATGGACTGTCCGGCAGCGGCACTCGCCCTACGCACCGCGTCGGCCAGTTCCGCGCTCACCGTGACGGTGATCTGCTCGGTGGCCATCGGCACACTGTAGACCTTCCGGCCGCCGGGCGGAATCCTCGGTTCAGGCGGAGCCGAGCGCACGCGGCCCGGCGGTGTGCCCGTCGTCGTACCACTGCCCGACGACGACGCCGTCGACCACGTCACCGCTGTCGGCGTCGACCACCACGCCGCGGTACGGCGACGGCGCGAAGGAGGGCAGCGGACCGAACCGCCGGGTGCCGAGCTTCTCGAGCACCGGCCGGATCAGCGCCCTGGTGGGCGGGAACAGCGCGAGCAGGCCGACGAGTCCGGTGACCAGGCCGGGCACGAACAGCAGCACCGAGCCGGTGGCCACCAGCAGCCCGTCGGCGACCGCGCTCTCGGCGGTGACCTCGCCGCGCGCGGCCCGGCGGAACCGGTCGAACACGCGCCTGCCCTGGGCGCCCAGCAGCAGCAAGCCGACCCCGGACACCGCGATCAGCGTCAGCAGGGCCCAGCCCGCGCCGATCAGCTGGGCGAGGCCGATGAACGCGGCGATCTCGACGACGAGGTAGAGCACGAACAGCACGGCGGTCATGGCGATCCTTTCGGACGATCTACCGAGTCAACGCACGGGAGCCCGATTTTTCTCCCGGCCGCCTCAGCCACCCGGCCGGACGAGACCGGTCTCATAGGCCAGCACCACCGCCTGCACCCGGTCGCGCAGCCCGAGTTTGGTGAGCACGCGGCCGACATGGGTCTTCACCGTGGCCTCCGACAGGAACAGCGCCCCGGCGATCTCGGCGTTGGAGCGGCCCGCGGCGATCTGTTCGAGCACCTCGCGTTCGCGGGCGGTGAGCACGTCGAGCACGCCCGGGTCGCGCAGGCCCGCCGGGTCCTCGGCGACGAGCCGGTCGAGCAGGCGCTTGGTGACCTTCGGGGAGACCACCGCGTCGCCCGCGGCGACACTGCGGATGGCGGAGACGAGGTCTTCGGGCGGGGTGTCCTTGAGCAGGAATCCGCTGGCGCCCGCGCGCAGCGCGCCGAGGGCGTGTTCGTCGAGATCGAAGGTGGTCATCACGAGCACGCGGACGCCGTCGCCCGCCGCGACGATCCGGCCGGTGGCGGTGACCCCGTCGACGACCGGCATCCGCACGTCCATCAGGACCACGTCGGGCCGCAGCTCCCCGGCGCGCCGCACGGCCTCGTCCCCGTTGCCCGCCTCGCCGACGACCTCGATGTCCGGGTGCGCCCCGAGGACCATCTTCAAGCCCATCCGCATGAGTTCCTGATCGTCCACCACGAGCACGCTGATCGGCATTTCCCAACCTTAGCGGGCGGATCAGTCGCCTTCGGCGCGCAGCGGGAGGGTGGCAAGGACCCGCCAGCGACCGTCGGCGGTCCGGCCCGCGGACAGGGTGCCACCGAGGACAGCGACCCGTTCGCGCATACCGACCAGGCCCATGCCCGCGCCGGGGATCTCGGTGGCAGGCGGCCGCTCGGGCAGCCCGCCGCTGTCGGTCACCTCGACCAGGACGTCGTCCTCGCGGCGGTGCACGCGCACGGTCGCCTTCGGGCTCGCGCCGGCGTGGCGCAGGGTGTTGGTCAGCGATTCCTGGACGATGCGGTGCACCCCGAGGCTGACCTCGGGCGTGATGTCGTCGAGTTCCCCGGTCAGTTCGAGGTCGACGGCCACACCGGCGTCGCGCATCAGCTCGGCCACGGTCGCGATGCCCGCGCTGCCGTGCTGGGGCAGCAGTTCCGGCGCGTGCTCGGTGCGCAGCAGTGCCACGGTGCGGCGCAGTTCGCGCAGCGCCTCCCGGCCGGTGCCCGCGATGGTCGCGAGCGCGCGTTCGGCGGTGTCGGGGTCGTGGCGCAGGGCGTACTTGGCGCCGTCGGCCTGCACGATGATGACGCTGACCGCGTGCGCGACCACATCGTGCAGTTCGCGGGCGATGCGGGTGCGTTCGGCGGCCACGGCCTCGTGGGCCCGGCGTTCCTTGTCGTAGTCGGCGACCGCGAGCCGCGCCGCGACCTCGGCGTCGTAGGCGTGGCGGGCGCCGTTGAACTCGGCCAGTGTCCAGCACAGCGCGTAGATCACGCCGACCAGCGCCAGATCGCCGCCCGCGGGTTCGCGCAGCACCAGCATCGACAGCGTCAGATCGATCGCCAGGCAGCCCAGGTAGATCAGCCCGTCCCGCCTGCCGACATAGGCGACGAGGGTGTAGAGCATCACGCCGAGCCCGATCAGCGCGACGTGTCCCGAGGTGTCGTCGCCCGCCAGATACCCGACCAGCGTGCACAGCACCGAGAGCACGAACATCACCGCGGCCATCGCCCGCGGATAGATCCGGCGCAGGATCAGCGGCAGCGGCAGGATCAGGGAGAAGACCAGGTAGGAGGCCTTGTGGTGTTCGTCGCCGACGCCGAGCGCGTCGAGCACCATCAGGAACAGCGCGAGGACGGAATCGGCGACGACGGGTCGGCCGCGGAGCCACAAGCTGAACCGGCGCACCGGCCCAGCCTAGTCGCCGGGCGCGGCCGGACCAGGTTGGCTTTCCGGGCGCGATCTTGATTGCCTGGTCCGGTGCAACTAGGAGACTGGACGGTCCTACTGGTGGCCGCGGCCGCGGCGGGGTGGGTCGACGCGGTGGTCGGCGGCGGCGGCCTGATCATCCTGCCGACGCTGTTCCTGGTCGCCCCGGGCATCGCCCCGCAGACGGCGCTTGGCACCAACAAGCTGGCCGCGTTCGCGGGCACCTCGACCGCGGTGATCACCTTCGCGCGCCGGGTGCCGATGCAGTGGAAGGTGCTGATTCCGGGCGCCGTGATCGCCGCGATCACCGCGGCCTGTGGCGCGGCGGCGGTCTCGCTGATCGACCGCGACCTGTTCATTCCGCTGGTCATGGTGGTGCTGGTCGGCGTCGCGCTGTTCGTCACGCTGCGGCCATCGATCGGCATGACCATGGCCACCCATCCGCCGACCCGGCGCAAGGTGATCCTGGTGGTGGAGCTGGCCGCCGGTCTGATCGGCCTCTACGACGGCCTGCTCGGGCCGGGCACCGGCACGTTCTTGATCATCACCTTCGCGACGCTGCTCGGCACCGAGTTCGTGCGGGCCGCGGCCATGGCGAAGGTGATCAACTGCGGCTCGAATCTGGGCGCGCTGCTGTACCTCGGCGCGACCGGCCACATCCTGTGGGGTTTGGGCGCAGGCATGGCGGTCGCGAATGTGGCGGGCGCACTGGTCGGTTCGCGGATGGCGCTGGCCAAGGGCGCGGGGTTCGTGCGGATCGTGCTGCTGGTGGTGGTCGTGGTGATGGTGATCCGGCTGGGCTGGCAGCAGTTCGGCTAGCGCGCCGGTTCGACCGGGGCCGAGGCGGCCAGCCACGGCTGCAGCACCCGCGAGGTGGTCTCGTGGATCTTGCGGTGTAGTCGCTCGCCGTCGTCGATGCCGTGCTGGGGCTGCTGGAACAGCACCGTCAGCGCGCCCGAGACGGCGCCGACGACCGCGCCGACCAGCGCGGCAGCGCCGACCTCGTCGAGTTCGTGCGGGAACGCGCTGTGCAGCTGCCGGGCGATCTCACGCTGGGCGACGAGCTGGGCGTGCGCGGCCCGGCCGCTCACCGCGGGCACCGTCCGCGAGACCCGCGCGCGCAGCGCCGCCACCCGGGAGTTCAGATCGTCGACGAGATGCTCACCGGGGTTGTCGCCCGCCGCGCGCAGCGCGCGCAGCAGCACCTCCACCGGACGCTCCCCCGGCCGCCGGGTGGCGATGGCCGCGACGGCGGCGCGCACCCGTTCGTCGGGTTCGGGGAAGAGCAGTTCTTCCTTGCTCGCGAAATAGTTGAAGAAGGTCCGCGTGCCGACCTCGGCCTCGGCCGCGATCTCGGCCACGGTCGTTTCCTCATAGCCTCTGGCCTCGAACAATCCGACGGCGGCCACGAGGATCGCACGACGGGTTCGTTCCCTTTTTCGATCGCGGAGGGCGGATGGCGGCACGGCGGGCACCCTACGGCATCGGGGCCCACCGCCGCGGGAGGACCGGGGTCAGCGCGTCACGGTTGTGACTGCCGGAACCGGGTTTTCGTGGAATCGCGGGCACGGCTCCCGCGTGTCGGTCCCACCGGCTAGCGTAGGCCGGGTGACTACCGCGACTTCCGGAGAAGTGGACGAGGAGTTCCGCGCACTCGGCTTGCGCGCGCTGGCCGAGGCCGCCCTGTCGGCGGCGCGGGCGGCCGGGGCCGAGCACGCCGATCTGCGGGTGCAGCGGCTGGTGACCCAGTCGATCCGCTTGCGCGAC
Source organism: Nocardia sp. NPDC050718 (assembly GCF_040654235.1). Taxonomy (NCBI): domain Bacteria; kingdom Bacillati; phylum Actinomycetota; class Actinomycetes; order Mycobacteriales; family Nocardiaceae; genus Nocardia; species Nocardia sp. NPDC050718. The sequence goes on from NZ_JBFAHQ010000010.1 coordinate 159,644, forward strand.
GGGCGGGTCGAGGCCGTCACCGACTCGACCGAGCTCGGTCTGGCCGTGCGCGTGATCGTCGACGGCACCTGGGGTTTCGCCTCGCACGCCGCGCTCACCCCCGACACCGCCGCCGAGGTGGCCCGGCGCGCGGTCACCGTCGCGACCGCCCTGCGCTCGCTCAATCGGGAGCGCGTGGAGCTGGCCGACGAGCCGCGCTACGCGGACGTGTCCTGGGTGTCGGCCTACGACCTCGACCCGTTCGCGGTGCCGACCGCCGACAAAGTGGCGCTGCTGCAGGACTATTCGGAACGGCTCTCCGCCGCCGACGGCGTCGACCACGTGACCGCGTCGGTGCTGCAGGTCAAGGAGCAGGTGTTCTACGCCGACACGGCCGGGTCGGCGATCACCCAGCAGCGGGTGCGGCTGCATCCGCAGCTCGAGGCGATCACCGTCGACGCGGCCTCCGGGGTCTTCGAGACCATGCGCACCCTGGCCGCGCCCGCGGGCCGCGGCTGGGAGTACGTCACCGGCGCCGACGGAACCTGGGACTGGGCGGGCGAACTCGCGCGGATCCCGGAGTGGCTGGCCGAGAAGGTGAAGGCGCCCAGCGTCGTCGCCGGCCCGACCGACCTGGTGATCGACCCGACCAATCTGTGGCTGACCATCCACGAGTCCATCGGCCACGCCACCGAGTACGACCGGGCGATCGGCTACGAATCCGCGTACGCGGGTACCTCGTTCGCCACCCCCGACAAGCTGGGCACGCTGCGCTACGGCACGCCGATCATGCACGTCACCGGGGACCGGACCCAGGTCAACGGGCTGGCCACGGTCGGCTACGACGACGAGGGCGTGGCGGGCCAGCGGTGGGATCTGGTGCGCGACGGCGTGCTGGTCGGCTACCAGCTCGACCGGGTGTTCGCCCCGCGCCTCGGGCTGGCGCGGTCCAACGGCTGCTCCTACGCCGATTCACCGCATCACGTGCCGATCCAGCGAATGGCGAACGTGTCGCTGCAGCCGGACCCGGAGCGCGACACCACGACCGCCGAGCTGATCTCGCGGGTCTCCGACGGCATCTACATCGTGGGCGACAAGTCGTGGTCGATCGACATGCAGCGCTACAACTTCCAGTTCACCGGTCAGCGGTTCTTCCGGATCCGCAACGGAGAACTGGCCGGACAACTGCGCGATGTGGCCTACCAGGCCACCACCACCGACTTCTGGGGTGCGATGGAAGCGGTCGGCGGGCCGAGCACCTGGCAGCTCGGCGGCGCGTTCAACTGCGGCAAGGCCCAGCCCGGTCAGGTGGCGGCGGTGAGCCACGGCTGCCCGTCGGTGCTGGTGCGCGGGGTCAACATTCTCAATACCCGGACGGAGGGCGGCCAGTGAGCGCATCGGGTGTGTTCCCCGCGGGTGCGGTGGTCGAGCGCGCGCTGGCGGCGTCGAAGGCCGACGAGGCGATCGTGATCGTCACCGACGCGCACGAGGCGTCGCTGCGCTGGGCGGGCAATTCGATGACCACCAACGGGTCGTCGGTGTCGCGGGACTGGGCGGTGATCTCGGTGTTCCGGGACGGCCCCAACGCCGCCCGCGTCGGCAGCATCAGCTCCACCAGCGTGGACCCGGCCGAGATCGAGGCCGTGGTGCGCGCCAGCGAGGAGGCCGCCCGCACGGCGACCCCGGCGCGCGACGCGATGCCGCTGCTCGAACCCACCGTCGACGACACCGCCACCTGGGACCACGCGCCCGGTGCCACCGAGATCGACGTGTTCGCAGGCCTGGCCCGCGATCTGTCGACCGGTTTCGACGGCACCGACCGGCTCTACGGTTTCGCCCACCACCAGCTGCACACCACCTGGCTGGGCACCTCCACCGGGATCCGGCGCCGGTTCAGCCAGCCCACCGGGTCGGTCGAGATCAACGGAAAGCGGGGCGAGGGCGCCGATCTCGCCAGCGCCTGGGTGGGTGTCGGCACCGCCGACTTCACCGACGTCGACACCCCGGGCCTGCTGGCCGAGCTGTCCCGGCGGCTGGACTGGTCGGCCACCCGCGTCGACCTGCCCGCGGGCCGCTACGAGACGCTGCTGCCGCCCTCGGCGGTGGCCGACCTGATGATCTACCTGGCCTGGACCATGGAGGGCCGTGGCGCGCACGAGGGCCACACCGCCTTCTCCCGCGCTGGCGGCACCCGGATCGGTGAGCGGCTCAGCGACATTCCGCTGACCCTCTACTCCGACCCGAACGCGAGCGGTCTGGAGTACCGGCCGTTCGTGGCGACGCCGTCGTCCTCGGAATCGCTGTCGGTGTTCGACAACGGCCTGCCCGCCCAGCGCGTCGACTGGATCGGCGCCGGCGTCATCGAATCGCTGGTCTACCCGCGCGCCACCGCCGCCGAATTCTCCGCTCCCGCCACGGTTCCCGGCGAGAACCTGCTGCTCACCGGCGGCTCCGACGCGTCACTGGACGACATGATCGCCCGCACCGAACGCGGTCTGCTGCTGACCTGCCTCTGGTACATCCGCGAGGTCGACCCGGCCACCCTGTTGCTCACCGGCCTCACCCGCGACGGCGTCTACCTCGTCGAGGACGGCCGGGTCACCGCCGCGGTCAACAACTTCCGCTTCAACGAGAGCCCCCTCGATCTCCTGCGCCGCATCAGCGAAGCCGGCGCCACCGAGATCACCCTGCCCCGCGAATGGAAGGACTGGTTCACCCGCACCGCCATGCCACCGCTGCGCATCCCCGACTTCCACATGTCCTCGGTGAGCCAGGCGACGTAGCCGCCCGGGCAGGTGGTCCGGTCTGGATCACCTGCCCGTCGTGCTCACACGGCTTCGAGGACGGCGGAGGCGCCGATGCCGCCGGCGGCGCAGATGCCGAGCAAGGCGGTCTGTTTGCCGGTGCGGGCCAGTTCGTTGGCCATGGTGGTGACCATCCGGGCGCCGGTGGCGCCGAAGGGGTGGCCCAGCGAGATCGAGCCGCCGTGGACATTGAGCTTGTCGATGTCCACGGTGCCGACCGGCTCGTCGCGGTCCAGGCGCGACTTGGCCCAGTCGGGGCTTTCCAGCATGCGCAGGACCGAGAGGGTCTGGGCGGCGAAAGCCTCGTGGATGTCGACGAGGTCGATGTCGGCCAGCGTCATGCCCGCCTTGTCGAGGGCGCGCGGCATGGAGACGGCCGGGCCGATGAGGACCTGATCGGCGGGGTCGACGCTCACGAAACTCCACGAGCGCACGGCCGCGAGCGGGGTGAAGCCGAGGGCGCGGGCCTTCTCCTCGCTCATCAGCAGCACGGCCGACGCGCCGTCGGTGAGCGGGCTGGCATTGCCGGCGGTGACCGTGCCGCCCTCGGCGAACACCGGCCGCAGGGTGGCGAGTTTGTCGACGCTGGTGTTCGCCCGGACCAGGCCGTCGGTGTCGACCCGCTTGCCCGACGGGGTGGTCACCGGAACCACTTCGTCGTCGAAGCGACCCGAGGCGATGGCGGCCGCGGCGCGATGGTGCGAGCGGGCGGCGAACTCGTCTTGGTCGGCGCGGGAAATGCCGTTGATCCTGGCCATCTTCTCGGCGGACTCGCCCATCACCTCGCCGGTGGTGCGCTCGGAGATCTTGGGCTGCCGCGGCAGGACATCGGTGAACGGCGCGAGCTGACGGACCACGTCGAGGTAGTCCTTCGGCTTCGGCTTGCCCAGCGCCACCGGCGCGACGGCGTGCACGACCTTCTGCGGGAGCTTGATCTCGGCATTGCTGGTGGAGTCGCTGCCACCGGCGATCATGATGTCGTACTCACCGCGTTCGATGGCCGCGGCCGCCGAGGTGACCGCCTGCAGACCGGACGCGCACGCCCTGGTCACGGTGTAGCCCTCACACCCGAAATCCAGCTTCAGATCGAGGGCCACTTCGCGGGCGATGTTCGGCGCGTGACTCGGCAGGATGACGCCACCCCACACGATCGACTGGATCTCGCCCGGCGCTATCCCGGTGCGTTCGATCAGCCCGCGGACGGCGGCGCCGGCCAGGGCGATGCTGTCGAGGCGGGTGAAATCGGTGAACGCGCGCACGAACGGCGTGCGCGCGCCCGCGACGACGACGGCGCGGGTGCGTTTCTCGGCCATGTGAGTCCCTTCGGAGGTTCCGCTGAGCCCACGTTATCCGATACCCCGGGTACTGGGTACTGCTTCGGGTGATCCGTCAGGCGGGGGTGATCTCGATGCCGATGGTGCCCGCCTTGCCCCGGCGCAGGTTGCTGCCGAGGATCACCAGCGGGCCGGTCAGCCAGTACTTGCGCCGCAGCCAGGAGCGGACCTGTTCGGTCTCGGTAGCGTCGAGGAGTCGGGCGGTGCCGGTGACGACGGCACCGTGCGCCTTCCCGCGCGCGTCACAGGGCTGCAACGTCACCTCGGGATTGCGGCGGATCCGCTTCACCTTCCAGCTGTCGGTCACGGTCCACACGAACAGCTTGTCGTCGCGGGCGACAGCCCACACGGCGGTACCCACCGGGGTGCCGTCTTTACGGAAGGTGGTGAGGAGGACGAAGTTCGCGGTCTGCAGCTCACCGAGACGGTTGGTCATGCTCGCAGCCTAATGCCCTCCGGCGCGTGCGGCAGCGGCCGCCGATCGCGCTTCCCCTTTCATTGTCTACCGGCGAACGGGGCTTGCCGCAAGGGCGGGGCGGGGGTGCAGAATCGCTGTTCGCGCGCCGAGATCCGGGCGCAGGACGGGGTGTGACATGCGGGTTCTCTTGTCGACGATCGGGTCACGCGGGGAGGCGCAGCCGATGTTCGCGCTCGCGGTGCGGCTGCGCGCGCTGGGGCACGCGGCGGTGTTGTGCGCGCCGCCCGATTTCGCCGGCCGGGCGCGGGAATTGGGTGTCGAATACGTCCCGGTGGGGCCGGAGGTGCGCGGCACGGTGAAGCCGAACGGCGTGCCGACGCCGGAGCAGCGGCAGCGGATGGTCGAGGACACGGTGGCGGCCCAGTTCGCGGCGGTCGGTGCGGCGTCGGCGGGCTGCGGCGCGGTGGTCGGCGGGGGCGGGTTGGCGATCGCCGCGCGTTCGATCGCGGAGTCGCTGGCGGTGCCGTACGTGTACGCGGCGTTCGCCCCGATGACACTGCCGTCACCGCGGCTGGCGCCGCCGGTCTTCGGCACGGCCCCCACCGGCGACATCGCCGCCCGCTGGAAACAGGATCGGCAGCTGTGGAACGGCGTCTGGCGGGCGCCGTTGAACGCCGCCCGCGCCCGGCTCGGATTGCCCGAGGTCGAGGACGTGCGCGCGCACCTGTTCACCGAGCGACCGTGGCTGGCCGCCGACCCACTCCTGGCGCCCTGGCCCGGGGCACCGGATCTGGACGTCGTCCAGACGGGCGCGTGGATGCTCGACGACACCCGCCCGCTCGATCCCGCGCTGGCGGACTTCCTCGAGGCCGGCGATCCCCCGGTCTACCTCGGGTTCGGCAGCGTCCGTGCTCCGGAAGAGGTGGCGCACAGGATGATCGAGGCCGCACGGACGCTCGGCCGTCGCGTCGTCGTCGGCCGGGGCTGGGCGGATCTGCGGCCCCGCGACGACGGCCCGGATTGCCACACCGTCGGCGAGGTCGCGCATCAGGCGCTGTTCCCTCGTGTCGCCGCGGTGGTCCACCACGGTGGCGCGGGCACGACCCACGCGGCGGCGCGGGCCGGGGTGCCGCAGGTGGTCGTGCCGCAGATGTTCGACCAGTTCTATTACGCCGGGCGGGTCGCCGAGCTGGGCATCGGCACCGCGTTGACCGCCACCGACGACCCGTACGCGGCACTGGAGGGCGCGCTCGACGCCGTGACCACGGCCCGCACGGTCGGCGAGCAGATCGTCCGCGACGGTGCCGCGGTCGCCGCCGACCGGCTGCTGAGCTCGCCCGACGAGTTATGGGCGGTTTCGCGAAAGTCTTCCTAACCTCGGATCCGACCGACCCCCGTTCTCCGGAAGGACACCGATGACCGATACCGCCGTGCCGCTGCTGTGGAGTGGCGAGCTGCCGACCACGCTGGCCTTCTACCGGGCACTCGGCTACACCGTCACCTACGAGCAAACCAGGCCCTATGTCTACGGCGCGGTCGAAGGGCACGGGTGCGCACTGCATTTCGCGGCCGCGCCGCCCGGGGTCACGCTGCCCACCGAGCATGTGGGCGCGCTGGTGATGGTCGACGACGTCGCCGCCCGCCACGCCGAATTCACCGCGGCCCTGCGCGCGGCGTACGGCCGGGTCCCCGCCAAGGGATTGCCGCGGATCACCCGGTTCCGGCCGGGACAGTCCCGGTTCTCCCTCGTGGATCCGGTCGGCAACACCCTGCTGGTGATCCAGCGCGACGAGCCGATGGAGCTCGAATACGGCGGCTCCCGTGCGCTGACCGGGCTGGCCAAGGTCCTCGACAATGCCCGCATCCTGCGCGATTTCAAGAACGACGACAAGGCGGCGGCCCGCGTCCTGGAAACCGGGCTGCGACGATTCGCCACGGCCGCGTCGGCCCCCGACCGGGCCCGCGCCTACGCCGCGCTGGCCGAGATCGCGGTCGCGACCGAGGATTCCGAACGGCTCGCCCGCTGGCGGGCCGAGCTCGACGCCGTCGAACTGACCGCCGCGGAGCACGCCGCTCTGGCCGCCGACACCGCCGCCTCCGACCTGCTGGCCACCTGGCTGACCACCACCGCACCCGGCTGACGCGGTGCGGCGCGGCCGGGCGGCGGTCTAGGCTTCGGCCATGGATCGACGCTCCGGCACGCGCTATATCCGCTGTCTCGCAACGACACTCGCGGCGGTGGTGATCACCGGGCTCGGGCCGGTGGCGGCGGCGCGGGCCGAGGCGGGATGCGGCGGCGGGTGGCAGGCCGAGGTGCTGGCCGCCGACCTCGGTGGCCTGGAGAACCTGGAATACGACGGCGCGGGAGGCTTCTACGTCTCCGGCATCGTGCGCGGCGAGTTGCGGCACGTCGCCGCCGACGGCCGGGTCACCACGCTGCTCACCGGGCTCGACAATCCCGCCGGGCTGCGCCGCTGGGGCGCCGACCTCTACTTCCTCACCGGCGACGGCACCACCCCCGACGGTGGTGGCACGCTCCGGCGGCTGCACCTGCCGACCGGCGAGGTCACCGTGCTGCTACCCGATCTGGTGCAGCCCAACGGCCTGCTCCTGCTCCCCGACGGCGACCTGCTGCTGACCCAGCTGTCGATTCCGTGGCCGCCGGTCGGCATCAGCCGCTACCGTCCCGCCACCGGCGAATTCACGCTCGGCTGGTCGCCGGTGCCCCGCCCCAACGGCCTCGCCCTCACCCCCGACCACCGGGCCGTCCTCACCGAGGACGTGGCCACCTCCCAGATCCTGCGCGTCCCCCTCGACGCCCCCGACCACCCCACCCCGGTCGCCGCGATCCCCGACGGCCTGTTCCCCGGACTGGACGATCTCGACACCACCGCGAGCGGACTGGCCTTCGTCGCGGGCGACTACTCCGGCAGCGTCTACCAGGTCGACACCGCGACCGGCCGCTGGTGCACCCTCGCCACCGGCTGGACCACCCCGCCCACCGGACCACTGCCCGCCCGACCCCCGATCGGCCCCACCTCCGCCCGCCTCGCCCCCGACGGTCCCGCCTGGTCCCTCTACGTCACCAGCATCGACGGCACCCTCCGCCGCCTGCGCCCACCCACCGACCTCGACCTGACCCCGGCATTCCTCCGCTGACTCAGCCCGGGTCCCGCACCGCCGCGCAGTTCGCTCCGATGCTCCGATGCTCCGGACCACGATGATGCTCCCTCCCGGCTCTCCTCACAGCCTGAGTGACGCCGTGCCGCCCCACCGCCGTCATGCGAGCTGAATCGCGCTCCACGCCGAGCACATCCGATCGTGGTCGGTCGATTCGTCGAGCCACCCGAAGGGTCCGTCCGGTTCGTCCTCGTCCGGTGGTGATCAGCCGGTGAGTATTTCGGCAGCAGGACCCGCCCGATCGAGCAGCTGACCATCCGCGACGGCCTGGTCATGGGTCCCCGAGCGATTGCGCGCGGCGGGAGCGGAAGACTGGAGCCGCGTGGATCCGTATGGTGCACTGGTGGATTCGCCGGTCGAGTCGAGGAGGGGCAGGGTGCATTCGGCGCCGGAGTGGTCGCGGCAGCGCGGGTTCGGGATCAGGGTGGACTGGGGTAGGTCGGGCGCGGCGGCGATCGGGCCGGGGGCCGCGGCCGTCGTGGTGGTGGACGTGTTGTCGTTCACGACCTCGGTATCGGTCGCGACCGTTGCGGGGACGGCCGTGTTCCCGTATCGGTGGCGGGACGCGTCGGCGCGCGAGTTCGCCGAGGCCAACGGGGCGGCACTGGCGGTCGGGCGGCGGGAAGCGGAGGCGGCGCGTCCGTGGTCGCTCTCGCCCGCCGCGATCCGGCGGGCGCCGTTCACCGAGCGGTTGGTGCTGCCGTCGCCGAACGGGTCCGCCATCGCGGCCACCGTCGACGGCGGCACGGTCGCCGCCGGGTGTCTTCGCAACTACGGTGCCGTCGCCGACTGGCTGATCGCCCAGGGGTGGGGCACGCCCGAACAGCCGATCGCGATCGTCGCCGCGGGCGAACAGTGGCCGGGCAGCGAAGCCCTCCGGCCCGCGCTGGAGGACTGGTTCGGCGCGGGCGCGCTCGCCGCCGCCCTCCTGGACCGGGGCGCCACCGCCGCCTCACCCGAGGCACAGTCGGCGGCAACCACTTTCGCCGCCACGCCCGACGTGCCCGCGCTGATCGCATCCAGCGCGTCCGGCCGGGAACTCGCTGCGATCGGCTTCGCCGACGACGTCGCGATCGCGATCGACCTCGACGCCGACACCACCGCGCCGGTCCTCACCGACGGCGCGTTCACCGACCGCTCCGGCAGCTGAGCGCCGGATGCGGGCGCCCGCCTCCCCTCCGGCACCTCAGCGACGCCGGGCGGCCCGGCGCCCGCCTCTGGGCGGTCGCGTCCCGCGGAATCGCGGCACGCGCCGAGCCCGGGCAGCGATGCTCCACACAGCACAGCGGCGGGTGGCAGACCGACCACCCGCCACGCGCCTCCCCTACTGGTTCGCGCCGATGATGCCGCCGATCACCGCCCCGATCACACAGCCAGGGATGGCGGAGACGACCAGGAAGATCAGCCCGATCAGCGCCCCCACCACACAGCCGATCGCGATACCGGCGACGATATTGCCGGTCTGATCGATCTGCTGCAGCGCCACCGGGTTCAGCGCGGGCGCGCCGACCGGGGTGAGCGTCAGCGTGGTGGCCGCCGCGTCGACCTCGGGGATCACCCGCACCGCGGGCCCGGCGACCGGCTGCACCGTCGTCGGGATGAGGCCGATCCGGCTGCCGTCCGGGGCGAATACGGCGACCGAGGCGTCGGGCGTGAGCTCGAACCTGCCCGCCGCCAGTTCCACCGTCGCCGCGGAACCGTCCTTCGCCACCGCCGCGGTGTACGCGACGGCGCCGTCGACCCCGGCGACCGAGGGGCCGGTGACCGGCGCGCCGTACGCGGTGGCCGCGGCGACACCGGTCGCCGCCACGGTGAGGACACCGGCAGCCAGCAACTGCTTGAACTTCATGGGTTTTCCCTCCGACTTGCCGAGCCCGTCCAACCCCGGTCCCGGCGCGATACCCACTCATGATGCGCCATGGCTATAGTGCATAACACCACTTCCGAGAGATCCGGATAGTGGTGTCCCCCAGCGGAATTCACACCATCTGGACGTACCGACCGGTCGCCCCCGGCACGCCCGCCGACACGCCGACCCGCACCGGACCGATACGCTCGCGGAGTGACTCGGGGACAGCAAGGCGGCCGGGCGGCCCAGGCACAAGCACGGCGTGCGGCCATCATCGACGCCGCGACCACCCTCATCGCCGAGCGCGGATACCAGGGCACCTCCCTGGCCGCCGTCGCCGACCGCGTCGGCCTCACCCAGGCCGGCGTTCTGCATTATTTCCCCAGCAAGGACGCCCTGCTGACCGGCGTGCTCGAAGCGCGCGACCGCTGGGATTTCGCGGCGTTCGTCGCCCGCCTGGCCGACGCGCGACTGTCGCACCTCGAGCAGATCGTCGAGTACAACGCCGAACGCCCGGATCTGGTCCAGGCGTTCACCGTCCTGGCCGGGGAGTCCATCACCGAGGCGCACCCGGCGCGGGAGTTCTTCACCGAGCGCTACGCCAAGGCCCGCGCCGACTTCGCCGCCCTGCTGAGCACCGAATTCGGCGATCAGCTGCCCGGTGGACTCACCCCCGAACAGGCGGCGCCGCTACTGCTCGCGGTCATGGACGGATTGCAGGTCCAATGGCTGCTGGCCAGGGACGATATCGACCTGACGGCCGCCTATCGGGACTTCGTTTCGCTGCTTTCACCCACTCAGCGGGAGCAAACATAACGTTTACATAACTTCACCAACCTAGCGCTCGGTAGGGTCACATACTCCGAGGCGGAAGTCGTGCGATCTACGTCACACTCGATCGCGCGGCGCTCCACTCCCTCTCGAAGTAATTCCCGAACAAACGGAGCGTGGCATGTCCACCATTCCTGAAGATCCGAAGCTGTCGAGTCCTGTCACGACCGACCCGGACACCAACGACACCGGCCGGCTGGACGGCGCGTCACGGGCCCGCATCTTCACCGTGCTCGCGGTGATCGTGCTGTTCACCGAGATCGCGCCGATGCAGTACACGATCGTGTCGGCGGCGCTGCAGAAGATCGCGCCGACCTTCCCCGGCGTCGGCGCGAACATCAACTGGGCCATCATCGTCTTCGGCCTGATCGGCGCCGCCGCCTCGCCGCTCATCGGCAAGATGAGCGACGTCTGGGGCAAGAAGCGGATGTTCCTCATCTGCGGCGTGCTGTTCATGATCGGCTGCGTGCTCGACGCGACCACGTCGAACTGGGGCATCTTCCTGCTCGGCCGATGCCTGCAGGCCACCGCCATCGCGACGGCGGTCATCGCCTACGGCCTGATCCGGGACCTGATGCCGCGCAAGTACGTTCCGCTCGGCCTCGGCGTCACCGCGACCGGCCTCGGCGTCTCCGCCATCGCCGGACCGCTGCTCGGCGGCTTCCTGGTCGACAACTACAGCTGGCGCGCGATCTTCTGGTGCCTGGCCGCGTTCACCCTGGTGATGCTGCCGCTGGTGTACTTCGTCGTCCCGGAATCCAAGCTGCGCGTGCGGGAACGGATCGACTATGTCGGCGCGCTGCTGCTCGCCGGTGGTGCCGCGCTGATCCTGATCTACCTCGACAAGGGCCACGACTGGGGCTGGGCGAAGCCGACCACGCTGGCCTGGGTGATCACCGGCGTCGTGTTGCTGCTGCTGTTCGTCCTGGTGGAAACCCGGGTCGCACAGCCGATCATGGACATGAAGCTGCTGTTCCACCCGCGCGTCGCGCTGGTGCTGGCCGGGGCGCTGTTCGCCTCGCTGCAGATCGGCGTCGTCTCCTACGCGATCGCCTACATGTCCCAGACGCCCGACGAGGCGACCGTCACCGCGGGCGCACAGCAGGGCATTCTCGCCAAGGTGCAGGCCATGACGGGTCAGCCGCTGCCGCCCGAGGCCGTCCAGGTGACGCTCGATCCGGGCTACACCTACGGCAGCGGGTACACCCTGCTGGAGTTCGCGGTGCGGATCGCCCTGCTCGGCGCGGTGGTCACCATGGTCTGCGGTGCGCTCGCCGGCGTCATCGCGCGACGGATGGGCGCCCGGATCCCGCTGGTCATCGCGCTGGCGATCTTCGTCTGCTCGGCCGCGGCCTTCGCCGTCCTGCCGCATACCAGCACGGTGTTCCTGCTGGTGAACGCGGTGTTCAGCGTCGGCTTCGGGTTCTACTACGCGGCCATGCCGATTCTCATGGTGGAGGCGGTGCCGCAGGAGCAGCAGGGCATCAGCCTGGGCATGCTCGGCGTCATGCAGTCGATGGGTGTCGCCGTCGGCCTGGCCATCGTCACGGCCTTCCTGCACGCCAACGGGATGACCGCGCTGGTCAGCGTGGGTGGCCAGGCGCAGCCCCCGGCCCCGATCCCGGATGTGTTCGGTGATCGCGGATACGAGCTGGGCTTCTGGGTCTGCGGCGCCGCGGCGGCCGTGGCCCTGGTGCTGGCCGTGATCATGCGGCACGGGCGCACGCCCGCCACCGGCGGCACCGCGCACTGAGCCCCGCCGCGGACGGGCCGGTGATCGTCGGACGATCACCGGCCCGTCCGCGGCTTGCGGTATTTAAATACCCCACCTACCCTCGGAGCCATGGTGCGCCTCCCCCTCAGCCCGGCCCAAGTCGAAGCAGGTCGTCGCCTCGGCCGCTGCCTGCGCACGGCGCGCGGCGACCGGGATCTGGCCGAGGTGGCGCGCGCGGCGGGCATCTCCCCCGAGACCTTGCGCAAGATCGAATCCGGCCGCCTGCCCTCCCCAGCCTTCGGCACCGTCGTCGGCCTGGCCGAGGCGCTGGCGATCCCGCTGACCGACCTCGCCGAGGTCTACCGCACCGAGCAGATCGCCGAATCCGCCTGACCGGCACGGGATCTCCACTCCACCGCGCACCATGAGCCTGCCCGGTGACGCAGTATGACGATGCTCAGCCGCGCAGCGTGAGGACACTCGGCCCGTCGGCCGTGACCGCGACCGTGTGCTCACTGTGCGCGCACCGGGAGCCGTCGGCGGAGCGGATCGTCCACCCGTCGGCGTCGGTGACCACTGTCGCGGTGCTCGCGGCGAACCAGGGTTCGATGGCGATCGTGAGCCCGGGACGCAGCCGGAACCCCCGCCCGGCGCGGCCGGTATTGGACACGTGCGGGTCCTCGTGCATGGTCCGGCCGATGCCGTGTCCACCGAACTCGGTGTTGACCGGGTAGCTGTACGCGCGGGCGACCGTCGCGATGGCCGCGGAGATGTCGCCGATGTGGTTGCCCGGCTGCGCGGCGGCGATACCGGCCGCGAGGGCCTCCTCGGTGGCCCGCACCAGGCGCTGGTCGGCCGGGGCCGGGGTGCCGACGATGGTGGTCACCGCGGAGTCGGCGGCCCAGCCGTCGATGGTGACGGCCAGATCGGCGGTGAGCACGTCACCGTCACACAGCACGTAGTCGTGTGGAAGCCCGTGCAGCACAGCGTCGTTGACCGCCAGGCAGACGGTGTTGCGGAACGGCCCGCGACCGAACGAGGGCGCGTAGTCCCAGTAGCACGACACCGCGCCCCGCTCGCGAATCCGTTCCCGCACATACTCTTCGAGCTCGAGCAGGTTCACCCCGACGGCAGCCTTCGCGTGGACACCGGCCAGCACGTCGGCGACGAACGCACCGGTCACCCGCATCCGCTCGATCTCCGCGGGCGTCTTCAACTCCACCATCACGCCTCCATTGGTATTTTCATACCGACCCTAGCGGCGTCGGTATAAAAATACCAATTCGGCGGTCCGCTCAGCGGTTGAGGTTGCCCATGTCCACCGGGATCTGCGCGCCGGTGACCTGGCCCGCCTCGTCCGAGCACAGCCACGCGACGGCGGCGGCGATATCGGAGGCCTCGGTGATGTAGGTCGGCAGGGCGTTCATGAAGATGGGCGCGAGCGTGGCCGCGTGCTGTTCGAACAGCGGGCCCATCTCCGCCATCTGCATGCCGGTCGCCACCCCCGCCGGATGCACGGTGTTGACCCGGATCTTGTGCTGGCCCAGCTCGTTGGCCATCGTCTTGGCCAATCCGGTGATGGCGTGCTTGGTGGCCACGTAGTGGGCCGTGAACGGGATGCCCTTGAGACCGGCGACCGAGCTGGTGAACACCATCGCGCCACCCTCACCCTGCTCGATCAGGTACGGAATCGCGGCCTTGGCGGTATGGAAGACGCCGGTCAGATTCACATCGACCGTCTCCTGCCACTGCTCGGCGGTGATCTCCCAGGACATCGCCGCCGAACAGATTCCGGCATTGGCGACGACGACGTCGAGCCGGCCGAACTGCTCGATCCCCGCCGCCAGCGCCGCCGACAGGCCCGCGAAATCGCGGACGTCGGCCTTGCTCGCGGCGATCTTGCCGCCCGCTGCCTCGACCAGCCGGACGGTCTCGGCCAGGTCGTCCTCGGTGGCACCCGGATAGCTGGTGCTGGCGAAATCCACGCACGCGTCGATCGCGATGATGTCGGCGCCCTCCTCGGCGAAGCGAACCGCCTCGGCCCGGCCCTGACCGCGGGCCGCCCCGGTGATGAAGACGACCTTGCCCTCGTATCGTCGCGCCATGTCCTACCTCCGAACGTCGATGTGCACTATGAACACCTCACCATCGCGCGCCCCCGCGCGGTGCGGAATCAGAGGTTTTCCACCTGAGCGTCCGCACCCAGTGGACGGGTCAGCGACCACAGCTGGGTGAACGTGCAGCGCGCGATCTTCCAGCGGCCGTCCTCGACCCGGTACTCGTCGGCGTATTCGCCGGTCGCCACGGTCTCGGTGCGCGCCAGCAGGTTCAGCTGCCGGAAGCGCAGCGTCCACCGGCCGCTCGCGGTGGTGTCGTCGTGCACGGTGATGTCGGGATGCACGCCGTGGTGCATGTCGAGCACGACCGGCTTGCCGTCGACCCGGCGCAGCGCGATCGAGGTGAACACCGCGGCCATCCCGTCGGCGTCGTGGGTGCCCAGGCTGCCGTAGTCGAGCTCGGCCCCCGCCGCGAGGAAGCACTCGCGGAAGCCGACCGCGTCCTTGGCGTCACAGGCGCGGAAGTAGCGGTGTTTGAGGGCGATGATCGCCTCGATCGTCTCCAGCCGGGCGATCCGGGCGGCGAGGTCGGGGGCGGTGTCGGTCATGGTGCTCCTGCTCGGCGGGGTCAGTCGCGGGCGAAGGTCGCCCACGCGCGGACGACGACCTCGCCCGCGGCGTCGGTCCCGGACAGGGTGACGTCGACGCGCGCTTCGCCGTCCTGCGTGTAACTCTGCGTGATGTGGCCCGCGCAGGTCATGACTTCGCCCGACGGCAACGCGCGCACGACCCTGGTGCGGAAGCGCCGGATGTTCTCCGCGCCCAGCCAATCGGTGGCGTAGGTGGCCAGCAGCGCGGTGGCCTGTGGTGAGACCGGTTCGCCCAGTGCGGGTTCGGCGGCGGCCCAGGACTCGGCGACGAGTCCGCCGGTGCGGTCGAAGTAGCGGGTCAGCGACTCGGCGGCACTCACCGCCGGCGCGCCGGGACTGCCGGCCCGGATCGCGGTCAGCTGGTCGCCCGCGCGCGGCGGCGGGCCGAAGAACCGGTGATCGGTCTCCGCCCGGCCGCCCGCGGCGCCGAAACCGTCGGCGGGCAGGAAGGTCGGCGGGACCACGGGCCGGTCGGCGAGGCGATAGGCCGGATTGTGCGAGTGCGCCGCCTCGGCGAACATCCGGATGGCGGCGGTCTCCAGAACCATCGCGACGGTACCCATGGTCATTCCTCTCGTCCGGCGGATGCGGTCACGGTAGGGCGGCCCGCGCGCTTGTGATCGGTTCCTCTCCCGCTGATCGGGACGCCGACGCGGCACGGCGAAAACATGTCCGCTGACCGGGAACCGACCCGCCCGGACCACCACCGGCAGCGTGACCATCGACACAGCTCATCCCACTCCGTCCGATACATGGAGGTTTCGATGCCGGAGAACTCGCCGAACGGCCGATCACAGGACGCCGACTACCGTCAGATCGAGGCCGCCGCCGCGCCGACCCGCTTCGCGCGCGGCTGGCACTGCCTCGGCCTGCTCTCGTCGTTCCGCGACGGCAAGCCGCACGAGGTGAAGGCGTTCGGCACCACGCTGGTGGTGTTCCAGTCGGAATCCGACGGCGCGCTGCACGTGCTCGACGGATTCTGCCGCCACATGGGCGGCAACCTGGCGCACGGCACCGTCAAGGGCGACTCGATCGCCTGCCCGTTCCACGACTGGCGCTGGGGCGGCAACGGCAAGTGCACGGCGATCCCCTACGCGCGCCGGGTGCCCCCGCTGGCCAAGACCCGCTCGTGGCCGACCCTCGAGCGCAACGGCCAGCTGTTCGTCTGGAACGATCCGCAGGGCAGCAAGCCCACCGACGAGGTGACCATCCCCGAGATCGAGGGCTACGGCACCCCGGAGTGGACCGACTTCACCTGGAACTCGATCCTCATCGAGGGCTCGCACTGCCGGGAGATCGTCGACAACGTCGTCGATATGGCGCACTTCTTCTACGTGCACTACTCGTTCCCGCGCTACTTCAAGAACGTCTTCGACGGCCACGTCGCGACCCAGTACATGCGCTCGACCCCGCGCCACGACATCTCCGTCGGCACCAGCTACGACGATCCGAACTCCACCCTGCGTTCGGACGCCTCGTACTTCGGCCCGTCCTACATGATCGACTGGCTCTGGAGCGAGGCGCAGGGCATGACGATCGAGACCGTCCTGATCAACTGCCACTACCCGGTCGACGAGAACTCCTTCGTACTGCAGTACGGCGCGATGGTGAAGAAGCCCGAGGGCATGTCCGACGCCGACGCCACCGCGATGGCCGAGCAGTTCGCCGCGGGCGTGCAGGTCGGCTTCGAGCAGGACGTGGCGATCTGGAAGAACAAGGCGCCGATCGACAACCCGCTGCTCTCGGAGGAAGACGGGCCGGTCTACCAGCTGCGCCGCTGGTACAAGCAGTTCTACGTCGACGTCGAGGACGTCACCGAAGACATGACCAAACGCTTCGAATTCGAGATCGATACCGACCGCGCGGTGACGAGCTGGGAAGCCGAGGTGGCCGACAACATCGCCCGCGGCGCCATCGTCGACACCATGTCCTGACCTCTCCCACCCCGAACAGAAAGCACCACCTGCGATGACCAAGGTTCTCGACAACATCGCCGCGATCGCCGACCAGCTGCGCGATCAGGCCCCGGAGGCGGAGCGGCTCGGGCAGCTGCCCGATGCCACGGCCCAGCTGCTCAAGACGGCGGGCCCGATCCGCCTGCTGCAGCCCAAGAAGTACAGCGGCTTCGAGGCGCATCCGCGCGAGTTCGCCGAGACGGTGATGGCCACCGCCGCGCTCGATCCGGCCAGCGGCTGGATCACCGGCATCGTCGGCGTGCACCCGTGGCAGCTGGCCTTCGCCGATCCGAAGGTCCAGGACGAGGTGTGGGCCGACGACCACGACACCTGGATGGCCTCGCCGTACGCGCCCACCGGCATCGCCCGCCCGGTCGACGGCGGCTACATCTTCAACGGCCGCTGGCAGTTCAGCTCCGGCACCGACCACTGTGACTGGATCTTCCTGGGCGCCATGCTCGGCAACCCCGACGGCTCGATGGCGCTGCCGCCGACGATGCTGCACATGATCCTGCCCCGCGAGGACTACACCATCGTCGAGGATTCCTGGAATGTGGTCGGCCTCAAGGGCACCGGTTCCAAGGACATCATCGTCAAGGACGCGTTCGTGCCCGACTACCGGGTGATGAACGGCGACCACGTCATCGACGGCACCGCGCAGAAGGAGTACGGGGTCACCGAGACCCTCTACAAGATGCCGTGGTCGACGATGTTCCCGCTGGGCATCAGCTCCGCGGTGGTCGGCATCGCCGAGGGCGCGCTGGCCGCGCACCTGGACTACCAGCGCGACCGGGTCGGCGCGCAGGGCACCGCGGTCAAGGACGATCCGTACGTGCTGTTCGCCATCGGCGAGGCCGCCGCCGACATCAACGCCGCCCGCCAGGAACTGCTGGCCAACGCCGACAAGATCTTCGACGCGGTCGACGCGGGCAGGGAGATCAGCTTCGCCGAGCGGGCCGCCGTGCGGCGCACCCAGGTCCGCGCGGCCTGGCGCGCGGTCTCGGCCGTGGACCAGATCTTCGCCCGGTCCGGCGGCAACGCCATGCGGACCGACAAGCCGCTGCAGCGCTACTGGCGCGACGCGCACGTCGGCCTCGCCCACGCCATCCACGTGCCGAGCACGGTGTACCACGCCTCGGCCGTCAGCTCGCTCGGTCTCGAGCCCGCGGACAACCTCCGCTCGATGATCTGACCCGAAAACCACGAAGGACAACGAGAACATGACCGACATCAAAGGCCTCGGCTACGTCAAGATCCAGACGGCCGACATGGACCGCTGGCGCACCTTCGCGTTCGACGTGCTCGGCTTCGCTCAGGGCAGCGGCCCGGACGAGAACGCGCTGTACCTGCGGATGGACGAGCGCGCGGCGCGCATCACCGTCGTGCCGGGCGACAGCGACGCCGTCGTGACCATCGGCTGGGAGGTCCGTGACCACGCGGCCCTGGTCCGGGTGCAGGAAGCCGTCACCGCGGCCGGCATCGCCGTCAAGCCGCTCTCGGTCGAGGAGGCCGACGCGCGCCGGGTCGAGGAGGTCATCACCTTCCAGGATCCGACCGGCGCGACGCTGGAGATCTTCCACGGCGCGGTGCTCGACCACAGCCCCGTCGTGACGCCGTTCGGCGCGAAGTTCGTCACCGGCGCCCAGGGCCTGGGCCACGTCGTGCTGCCGACGATGGACCCGAACGGGGCGTTCGACTTCTACACCGAGGTGCTCGGCTTCCTGCCGCGCGGCGCGTTCCGGATCCCGGCGCCGCCGGAGTTCGGGCCGATGCGGGTGCGTTTCATGGGTGTCAACGAGCGGCACCACAGCCTCGCGCTGTGCCCCGCGCCGCACGGTGGCGCGCCGGGCCTGGTGCACATCATGGTGGAGGTCGACTCGCTCGACGCCGTCGGCCAGGCGCTGGACCGTGTCACCAAGGACGGTTTCTCGGTGTCCTCGACGCTGGGCAGGCACACCAACGACAAGATGGTGTCGTTCTACGTGCGCGCGCCCGGCGGCTGGGATGTCGAGTTCGGCACCGAGGGCATGCGGGTCGACGAGACCTATTACACCGCTGAGGAAATCACCGCCGACAGCTACTGGGGCCACGACTGGTCCGGCAGCGAGCCGCTGGCGGCCATGTAACCGCGCACAGCCCTTCGACGGCCCCCGTACCGAGCACTCCGCTCGGTACGGGGGCCGTCGTCGTCGCACGCGATTCGGGGATTCATGTGACAACGGCCACAGAGGATGGTATGAATAGGTATATGCCTAATCGAAATATGCGACTGGGCATCAGCACGTAGATCCGAAATGGAGCGCTCCATGGTCATCCAAGCCGAGGCCACCACCCCCAGTGCGATCCTCGATCGCGCGTCCCTGCTGCTCGACGCCTTCGACGGTCCGGGCAGGCTCACGCTCGCCCAGATCGTCCGGCGCACCGGGCTACCCCGGTCCTCGGCGCACCGCATGCTGGAACGGCTGGTGCAATTGCGCTGGCTGCGCCGCGAAGGGCGCGACTACGAGCTCGGGATCCGGTTGATGGAGCTCGGCTCGCTAGCCGTGCACCAGGACCGCCTGCATCGCGCCGCGATGCCGTTCCTGCACGAGCTGCACCGGGTCACCGGGTTCGTCGTGCACCTGGCCGTCCTCGACGGTCCCGACGTCGTGTACCTGGACAAGGTGGGCGGCGATCTGGCCGCCGCGGTCCCGACCCGGGTCGGCGGCAGGCGGCCCGCGCACTGTACGGCGGTCGGCAAGGCGATCCTGGCCTACTCCGACGAGCGCCGCCTCGCCGAGGTCGTCACCGGGCAGGCCACCGCCCGCACCAAGTACTCGCTGACCACCCGGGCCCAGCTCGACAACGAACTGCACAAGGTGCGCGCGCACGGCATCGCGGTCGAGCGCGAGGAGTCGCTGGCCGGCTTCGGCTGCATCGCCGCGCCGATCGGCGATCTCGGCGAGTCCGCCGTGGCCGCGGTGTCGGTGTGCGGGCCGGTCGACCGGATGGTCTTCGACCACCGGCTCAGCGCGCCGGTGCGCACGACGGCGCTCAACATCTGGCGTCACGTCGACGACGGCCGGGTGCGGGTGCGCCCCACCCTGCAGCAGCATCCGCGGCCGCTGGGCGTCGGCCCCGCGTCCCGGGTCGCCACCGAACACCGCGCGCCCCGCTACGCGTGATCCGGCGGTGCGCCGCCCGGCGGGAGCGGGCGGCGGCCGGGATCAGACGGGATCGTTCTCGCAGAAGCTGTGGCAGATGCGATCGTGCACGATCACGTCCGGGCATTCCGGATCGAACCACCGGTCGACGTGCGCCCAGTGCACCGGGTGCATCAGGTACGGGCCGTCGAGCCCGTCGAGATCGGTGAACTCCTGCTCCCAGACGTGCGTCCACGGCACGGATCCGATGCCGCGGCGCACCCGGCTCAGCCGCCAGGACAGCATGGTCGGGATGTAGCGCGGCATGCGCAGCAGGTCTGCCTCGAAGCGGTCCACGGTCGCGTCCGGCGTCTGCGGCGCGACTCGCAGCAGCAGCACCCGGTACACCGAACCGGGCGCCCGGGGTTCCGCGAAACCACCGGTGCCGCCGTCGTATTCGGCACCGTCGACATGCGTCACGCCCGGGCCGGCGAGCACCGCGCCGACCGCGGCCGCGCAGGCGTGCCAGTCGGCGGCCTCGGCGAAGCGCAGGTGCGCGAGCACGTCGCCGCCGTTGCGCACCCCCGGCAGCGTGGGCTGGACCAGCACCCGGCGCGCCACCCCGGTCACCGCCGCGGTCAGGTCGGTCATGAGCTGGTCGGCGGCCGGACCGCCCGCCGCCGACAGATGCACCAGCCGAACGACATCAAACATCGGCGAGCCTCTCGATCTCGGACGCCTCGGCCCCGGTCGAGCGCGTGCGCTCGGCGACCAGGTCGTCGACGGCGGCCCACCAGCGCCGCACCGCCGGATCGGAGCGGCCCTGCCAGGTCATCGCCCACCACCCCTCGGCCCCGTCGAGCACCCAGGTCGCGGTGACGGTGTTGGACTCGTCGGGAAACCAGATCGGCGGACTCACCACGATCCGCTCCAGCGTCATCCCCCGCTCGCGGGCCCCCGGCGCGTACTCACGCAGATACGCGTCGACGAAGTCCCTGGCCCGCCCGGGTTTAGTCACAACGGTGTCGGTCACGTAGACCTTCGCGGTGTTCATGTGCCGACGGTAGGCACCGCGCGCGTCGCGTCGACCAGGGGTTTCCGCCCAGCGGGAGAACGGGGTCCGAACCGTACCGGACCGGCCCTACGGTGGGCCGACGACCGGTTCGACCGTCGAACCCCGTCGCGAGAATTCCAGGAGGGTCAGTGACTGTCCGCGTCTATCCCACCACCGGACCGGGTGCGGTGCCGGACCCCGAGGTCGCGGCGATGCTCGCCACGCTCGACGCCGGGTTCCCCGATATCGCCACGATGCGCGCGGCCGACGTGCGGGCCGCGATCCTCGGCAGGCGGGCGCCACTGAAGTATCTGCCCGAGATGCGCGAGGCGCGCGATGTCGTCGTCGCGGGGCCGGGCGGTGACCTGACCCTGCGCGTCTACCGGCCGCACCGCGACGGGGCGACGCTGCCGGTGATCGTGTTCGCGCACGGCGGCGGCTTCGTGTTCTGCGATCTCGACAGTCACGACGAGTTCTGCCGGTCGATGGCCGAGGGGGTCGGCGCGGTCGTGGTCGCCGTCGACTACCGGCTCGCGCCCGAGCACCGGGCGCCCGCCGCGCACGAGGATGTGCTCACCGCGCTGCGCTGGGCCGCCGAGCACGCGGGTGAGTTCGGCGGCGATCCGGCGCGGATCGCGCTGGCCGGCGACAGCGCGGGCGGCAATCTCGCCGCCACCGTGGCCATCGCGGTCCGCGACGGCGGCGGCCCCGAGGTCGCGGCGCAGATCCTGTTCTATCCGGTGATCGACGACGACTTCGAGACCGAGTCCTACCGGCGGTTCGGCACCGGCCACTACAACACGACCAGCGCCATGCGCTGGTACTGGCAGCAGTACGCCCCGCACGGCACCGACGACGTCCGCCTGGTGCCGACCAGGGCCGAGTCGCTGGCCGGGCTGCCGCCCGCGGTGGTGATCACCGCCGAGCTCGATCCGCCGTGCGCGGCGGGCGACGCCTACGCGCGCCGCCTCGCCGACGACGGCGTCGCCGTACGGCACCGCCGCTACGACGGACTGTTCCACGGCTTCCTCACCATTCCGTCGCTGGCGGCGACCACCGCGGCGCGCACCGAGATCTGGGCCATGGTGCGCGCGGTGCTCGGCACGCCCGATCGCTAGGACCGGTGCCGCTGCGGCACGATCATCGGCGACCCGGTCAGCGGGTCGTCGATGACCACGCAGTCCAGATCGAACACCGCCCGGACGAGATCCGGGGTGATCAGCTCCCCCGGACTCCCCTGCCCGATGATCCGGCCGTCGCGCATGGCGACAAGGTCGGTGGCGTAGCGGCAGGCCAGGTTCAGATCGTGCAGGACGGCGACGACGGTGCGGCCGTGCTCGCGGTACAGGCGCTCGCACAGGTCGAGGACATCGAGCTGGTGGCTGATGTCGAGATAGGTGGTCGGCTCGTCGAGCAGCACGATGGAGGTGGCCTGGGCGAGCACCATGGCGATCCAGACCCGTTGGCGCTGACCGCCGGACAGTTCGTCGACGCGCCGGTGCCGCAGGTCGGTGGTGCCGGTGGCCGCGAGTGCCTCGGTGACGGCCGCGGCGTCGTCGTCGGACCACTGCCGCAGCAGGCCCTGGTGCGGGTAGCGGCCGCGGGCGACGAGATCGCCGACGACGATGCCGTCGGGGGTGCCCGGCGTCTGCGGCAGCAGGCTCAGCCTGCGCGCGGTCTCCTTGGTGGAGTAGCGGTGAATCGCCTTGCCGTCCAGCACCACCGAGCCGTCGGCCGGGCGCAGGATCCGGCCGAGCGCGGCGAGCAGGGTCGATTTCCCGCAGGCATTGGGCCCGATGATGACGGTGAACCGGCCGTCGGGCACCGCGAGGTCGACGCCGTGCAGCACGGCCCGCTCGCCGTAGGCCACGCGGACCGACTCACCCCGCAGCCGGGAGCCGGGATGCTCCCCTTCGGTGGATGCGGCGGTCCCGGTGGATGTTTCAGACACGGTGACGCAGACCCTCTCGTACCAGCAGCCAGAGCAGGAAGACCCCACCGATGCTCACCGTGACGACGCCGACGGGAACCGGTGCGGGAAAGGCGTGTTCGGCCACCAGGTCGCTGACGCCGAGCAGGAGCGCGCCGGTGCACGCGGCCGCGAAGATCCCGGCGCCGGGCGCTCGGGTGATGCCACGGGCGAGGTGCGGCGCGGCGAGGGCGATGAACGCGATCGGGCCCGCCGCCGACACCGACAGGCCGACGAGGATCGTCGCGCCGAGCATCAGCCCCAGCCGGGCCCGCCCGCTGCGCACGCCCAGCGTCGTCGCCACGGTGTCCCCGAGATCGAGGGCGTGGAACGACCGATTCAGCACCGCGATCAGCGGGCCGACGAGCGCGAGCCCGACGGCGACGATCGCCACCTGACCCCACCCGCGCCCGCTGAGCGAACCGATCAGCCACGCGTTGGCGACCGCCGCCGACGGCAGGTACGCCTGGCTGAGCACGTAGTAGGTCGCCGCGGTGAAGATCGCCTCCAGGGCGATCCCGACCAGCACCAGCCGCGCACCCCGCAGCCCGCCCAGCACCGTGAGCACGCCGATGATCGCGAAGGTGCCGAGCGCGCCCACCGCGGCGCCGAGCGCGGCCGTCGACAGGGTGCCGCCGAGGGTGAGCAACACGAAGACCGCGCCCAGCGAGGCGCCGTTGGTGAAGCCGATGACATCCGGGCTGGCCAGCGGATTGTGGTAGAGCCGCTGGAAGATCGCGCCCGCGGCGGCCAGGCCCGCGCCGACCCCGACGGCCACCAGGACCCGGGGCAGCCGCCGGTCCAGGACGAAGAACCGGTCGAGCCTGCGCCGCGGATGCCCCGTGAGCGTGTCCCACAGCGCACCGGGACCGACCCGGTATTCGCCGACCATGAGCGAGACCGCGATCATCGCCAGCACCAGGACCACCAGGATCGCGGTGGTCACGACGGCGCGGCGGTCGAACCGCAGGGTGGACCGGCCCGCGCGCACCACCACGTCGCCCGGCGTGATCCCGGTGCGCGTGACGAGTCCGGCGCCCGGCCCCGACAGGATGCTCACGACTCCGCCCCCATCCGGGGACTCCACACGATGAGCGCGATCAGCGCGGGCCCGCCGAGGAACGCGGTGAGCACCCCGACCGGCACCGGTTCGCCACCGGCGATCACCCGGCCCAGCACGTCGGCGGCCAGCAGCAGCACCGGCGCGAGCACCATCGACACCGGAACGAGCACCCGGAAATCGGAGCCGACCAGGTACTGCGCGATGTGGTAGACCAGCAGCCCGACGAAGGCGATCGGCCCCGCGAGCGCGGTGGCCGCCCCGCACAGGACCGTGACGACGACGAAGCCGAGCAGCCGGACCCGACCCAGGTTCACCCCGAGCGCCGTGGCCGTCCGGTCACCCAGGCTCAGTGCGTTCAGCGACCGGCACAGCGCCAGCGCCAGGACGGCGGCGCCGAGCACGTACGGCACCAGCAGCAGGGTGTCGTGCAGGTCGCGGGTGGCCAGGGAGCCGATCCGCCAGAAGCGATAGGAATCGAGCACGTCCTCGTCCAGGAACACCAGCAGCTGGGTGACCCCGGACAGCACCGCGGCCAGCGCCACCCCCGACAGCGCCAGCCGCAGCGGCGACGCGGTCGCCCGGCCGACCATCGAGAGCAGGTACACGACCACCGCGGCGATGCCCGCGCCGGCGAAGGCGAACCAGGTGTAGCCCGTGACGCCCATCCCGCCGGTGACGGTGAGCCCGACGACGACGCCGAGCGCCGCACCCGCGTTCACCCCCAGCAGTCCCGGATCGGCGATCGGATTGCGGGTCAGCGCGCCGATGACCACGCCCGCCGCGCCCAGCGCGACCCCGCAGACCAGCCCGACCACGGTCCGGCTCAGCCGCCAGTCACCGATGATCACCCGCACGCTGTCCTCGCCCCGCCCGAACAGCGCGGCCACCACGTCACCCATCGGAATCGACTTGGCGCCGATGGCCAGACTGGCCACGCACACACCGAACAGCACGACCGCGGCGAGCAGCAGGACCACGCCGCCGCGGGCGAGCGGGGCAGAGCCGTGGCGTGCGGTCACGGCGTCACGACTCGAAGGCACCGGCGAACCTTACCCGGACTAATTAGGGTAGGACAACCTTGGTTAGGTTAGGCTAATGTCGCTGCTCGTGCAGACCGTGAGAAGTAGTAGACACCGGCTGACCACCGCCTTCGGCGCGCTGGTCGCCACCGTGGGCCTGGTCCTGACCGGGTGCAGTTCGACCGATGCCGAGGTCGAGAACGGCCGCGTCATCGCCCACGCGATGGGTGAGACGACCGTGCCCGCGCAGCCGCAGCGCATCGTCGTCCTCGATTCCCCGCACCTCGACGCGCTCGTGTCGCTGGGCATCACGCCCGCCGCGATCACCGAGCGGGCGATGGGCTACGGCGCGCCGAAGTACCTGGCGGACAAGCTCACCGGGGTGAAGACCGTCGGCACCATCCAGGAGCCCGACCTCGACGCGATCGCCACCCTGGAGCCCGATCTGATCATCGGCACCAAGGTGCGCCACGAGGCGCTCTACACCCAGCTCAGCGGCATCGCCCCGACCGTGTTCTCGACCAGTTCGGGGACCAACTGGCACGAGCAGGCGCGGCTGACCGCGTCGGCCGTCGGCAAGTCGGCCGAGATGGAACAGCTGCTCACCCAGCTCGACGGCCGCGCCAAGGCGGTCGGCAAGGAGATCGGCGCCGCGGGCAAGACCGTGTCGATGGTGCGCTTCACCGAGGACCGCTTCCGGCTCTACGGGCCCGAGACCTTCTCCGGTTTCATCCTGGCCCAGGTCGGTTTCACCCACCCGGCCCGCACATGGAACACCTACTCGATGGCCGAGCTCGATCCCGAGCAGTACGAGCAGATCAACGGTGACGTGGTGTTCCACGCCGACTACACCGGTGGCTCGAAGGGCACGACCAAGAGCCGGGTCACCGCGCTGTGGGGCGCGCTGCCCGCGGTCGCGGGCAACCACGCCTACGAGGTCGCCGACGACACCTGGATGCTCGGCATCGGCGTGATCGGCGCCAACAAGATCATCGACGACATCGCGCGGCTGAGCGCGAAGTGACCGGTCGTGGGGGGGGGGGGGGGGGGCCCCCCCCCCCCCCCCCCCCCCCGGGGGGGGGACGATCAGCCCCCCCCCCCCAGTCGTAAAGCGCCACCCGCGCCCCGGCGGGGGGGGGGAGGGAGGCCGCGA
>NZ_JBFAHQ010000011.1:0-151215 GCF_040654235.1 Nocardia sp. NPDC050718
GCGCCGCTCCCAAACCACCACCAGCTTGTCGACGACCATCTATCTGCCCCCCCTCCCTGTGCCGGCGGGGCGGCCGCCCCCCCCCCCCCCCCCACCGCTCGCCTGACGCGAGAGAAATCATGACATCAGCGGCTTCGCTCGGTGTGACCCTGTTGGCCGAGGGGTCCATCGATTTCAACGTCTCCGGGGTGATCGACCAGTTCTGGCGATTGACCGTGGACGGTCTCACCTACGGGTCGATCTACGCGTTGGTCGCGGTCGGCTACACGCTGGTCTACGGCGTGCTGAGACTGATCAACTTCGCCCATTCCGAGATCTTCATGCTCGGCATGTTCGGCACCTATGTGGGACTGGAGCTGCTCGGCTTCGCCCCCAGCGGCAACGCGTACTCCCAGGGCGTCCTGCTCACAGTGGTCTATCTCGGCCTGGCGATGCTGTTCGGCATGCTGGTCTCGGGAATCGCCGCGGTCGGTCTGGAACGAGTCGCCTACCGGCCGCTGCGCAAGCGCGGAGCCAAACCACTGGCCTTCCTGATCACCGCGATCGGCATGTCGTTCGTGATCCAGGAGTTCGTCCACTACATCCTGCCCAAGCTCAGGCCCGGCCTCGGCGGCTCCAACGCCCAGACCGGCATCCGGCTGGTGGAGCCGAAGGTGCAGTTCACCTTCCTCGGCGCGCAGGTCACCAATGTGGCGCTGGTGATCATCGCCGCGGCCATCGTGCTCGCGATCACCACCGAGATCGTCATCAACCGCACCAAGTTCGGCCGCGCCATCCGCGCGGTCGCCCAGGACCCCGACACCGCGACCCTGATGGGCGTCTCGCGGGAACGGGTCATCGTGCTCACGTTCCTCATCGGTGGCCTGCTGGCCGGCGCGGCCGCGATGCTGTACACCCTCTACATCCCGACCGGCATCATCTTCTCCGGCGGCTTCATCCTCGGTATCAAGGCGTTCAGCGCCGCGGTGCTCGGTGGTATCGGCAACCTGCGCGGCGCGCTGCTCGGCGGCATGATCCTCGGCGTCGCCGAGCAGTACGGCCAGATCCTGTTCGGCAACGAATGGCGTGACGTGGTCGCCTTCGTCCTGCTGGTGACGGTGCTGATGTTCCGGCCGACCGGCATCCTCGGCGAGAGCCTGGGGAGGGCGCGCGCATGACCGACCTGACGAAAACCCCGGTGGAGACCCAGGATCGGCGCGGCCTCGGCGACTCGATCCGCGACTGGTGGGACGGGCTGTCCCGGCCCGGCCAATGGGCCGTCGGCGTGCCGGTCATCGCCGCGCTGGCGATCCTGCCGCTGTACCCGCCCCCGCTGATCGACACCCCCGGTGTGAGTTTCGGCGGTGTGATGGCGCAGTTCGCCATGTACGCGCTGATCGCCATCGGCCTGAACGTGGTCGTCGGCCAGGCCGGTCTGCTCGACCTCGGCTATGTCGGCTTCTACGCCGTCGGCGCCTACACGGTCGGCCTGCTGACCAGCCCGAACAGTCCGTGGAACCAGACCGACGGCGGCTGGCTCAATCCCAGCTGGGCCTGGCTGGCCTGTCTGCCGATCGCGGTCGCGCTGACCGCGTTCGCCGGTCTCGTGCTCGGCGCGCCGACGCTGCGCCTGCGCGGTGACTACCTGGCGATCGTGACCCTGGGCTTCGGTGAGATCGTCCGCCTGATGGCCGACAACCTCGAGGAACTGACCAACGGCAGCCTCGGCCTGTCCAAGATCGCCTACCCGCAGGTCGGCGAATCCGAGGCGCACCCCGGTGGCTACTTCTCCCCGGGCAACCTCGGCGACCCCGACAGCTCGAATCCGCTCGAGCGCGCCAACAACGGCACCTGGTGGTTCTGGCTCGGCATGGCGCTGGTCGTCGTGGTCCTGCTGGTCATCGGCAACCTCGAGCGCAGCCGGGTGGGCCGCTCCTGGGTCGCGATCCGCGAGGACGAGGACGCCGCCGAGATCATGGGCGTGCCGACCTTCAAGTTCAAGCTGTGGGCGTTCGTGATCGGCGCCTCCGTCGGCGGTCTGTCCGGCGCGATGTACGCCGGTCAGGTCACCTACGTGAATCCCAAGCAGTTCGACATCATCCTGTCGATGCTGTTCCTGTGTGCGGTGGTGCTCGGTGGTTCGGGCAACAAGCTCGGCGTGATCGTCGGCGCGTTCCTGATCGCGTACCTGCCGATGCGCCTGCAGTCGGTGCAACTGGTGTCGAGCGAGTCGACCGGCTATCTGCTGCTCGGCCTCGACGTCGCGCTGCTGGTCGGGCTGTGGCTGCTGTGGCGGTGGCGCCGTGACGCGCTGGGCGTCTGGGTCCGGCGCGGGGTGATCACCGTGACGATCCTCGCGGTGATCTTCGGGCTGCTGCTGCTGGGCAGCGTGCTGCTCTACCGCAAGGGCGGCGCGCAGAATCTCGGTGACCTGAAGTACCTCTACTTCGGCATCGCGCTGGTGGTGATGATGATTCTGCGGCCACAGGGTCTGTTCCCGGTGCGGCAGAAACTGCTCACCTACGGCAGACAGGTGTACCAGGCGGTCGTGCGCAAGCCGGCGGCCGAACCGATCGGAGCAGGGCGATGACCGGGCCGGGCGCGGGAGACGCGCTGTACGACAACGAGGACATGTCGGCCGGGTACAAGCCCCCGCCGGAGATCGAACCGGTGGGCGAGGTCGACGTCACCGCGGTGCTGCCCGCCCTCGGCGACGCGGAGACCGTGGCCGATGTGGTCGCCCCGCACCGCGACATCGAGACCGCGGTGGGCGAGCCGTTGCTGCGCACCGACGGTCTGACGGTGAAGTTCGGCGGTCTGACCGCGCTCGACAGCGTCAGCTTCGAGATCCGCCGCGGCGAGATCCTCGGCCTGATCGGCCCCAACGGCGCGGGCAAGACCACCTGTTTCAACGCGATCACCGGCGTCTACAAGCCGGCCGGCGGCAGCGTGCACTTCGACGGGCGGCCGCTGGCCAAGACCAAGCGCAACGAGATCACCCGCTTGGGCATCGCGCGCACGTTCCAGAACGTGCGGCTCTTCAACGAGATGACGGCGCTGGAGAACGTGGTCGTCGGCACCGACGCCCGGCACGGCACCTCGGTGCCCGGCGCGGTGTTCCGCACGCCGAAGCACCGCAGGGAGGAGCGCGACGCGATCGAACGCGGCATGGCGCTGCTCGAATTCGTCGGCATCGCGCCGCGGGCGGTGGAGAAGGCACGCAATCTCTCCTACGGTGACCAGCGCAGACTCGAGATCGCGCGAGCGCTGGCGACCGAGCCCAAGCTGCTGTGTCTGGACGAGCCCGCCGCCGGATTCAACCCCAGCGAGAAGTCGGCGCTGATGGAGCTGATCCGCAAGATCCGCGACGACGGTTACACCGTCCTGTTGATCGAGCACGACATGCGCCTGGTGATGGGCGTGACCGACCGGATCGTCGTGCTCGAGTTCGGCCGCAAGATCGCCGACGGCCTGCCCGCCGAGGTCCGCGAGGACCCGGCCGTCATCGCCGCCTACCTCGGTGTGCCCGACGCGGACACCATCGAGGAGGTCCGCGACGAGGCAGGCGCCGCCGCGGCGGCCGCAGCCGCGCCCACCCAGGCCCCGGCCACCGTGGTGGCGGCGGCGCAGGAGGAGCCCGCGGTCGCCCCCGAGCAGCCGGTGCCGCTGCTCGAGGTGCGCGACATGGTCGTGAACTACGGCAGAATCGAAGCGCTGCACGGGATCTCACTGTCGGTCCAGCAGGGTGAGCTGGTGACGCTGCTCGGTGCCAACGGCGCAGGCAAGACCACCACCATGCGCGCGCTGTCGGGCCTGCTGCCGCTCACCTCGGGCCGGATCCTGTTCGAGGGCACCGACATCACCACGATGAAGGCGCACGACCGGGTGGTCCAGGGCCTGATCCAGGCGCCGGAAGGCCGCGGGGTGTTCCCCGGCATGACGGTGGCCGAGAACCTCGACATGGGCTGTTACGGCAGGCCGTTCGAGCAGAAGGCCGAGTACCAGCAGACGCTGGACTGGATCTTCGAGCTGTTCCCGCGGCTGGCCGAGCGGCGCAAGCAGGTCGGTGGCACCCTCTCCGGCGGTGAGCAGCAGATGCTGGCCATCGGCCGCGCCCTGATGGCCCGGCCGAAGCTGCTGCTGCTCGACGAACCGTCGATGGGCCTGGCGCCCATGGTGATCCAGCAGATCTTCAAGATCATCAGCGAGATCAACCGCCAGGGCACCACGGTCCTGCTCGTCGAGCAGAACGCCCAGCAGGCACTGACCCGCAGCGACCGTGCCTACATCCTGGAGACCGGCGAGGTCACCAAGACCGGTGCGGGGTCGGCCCTGCTCACCGACCCCGCCGTCATGTCGGCGTACCTGGGTCACGACTGAGTTGTCGACCGCGCGAAACCGGCCCCCGTCCCGCTCCACGAGCGTGGCGGGGGCCGGTTTCGTCGGTGCGGTGGGCCCCGACCGGCGCGGCGGGGTTCGGGGGTGTCGGTGGTGGTCCCTACACTCATCCGGGTGAGTTCACCGACGACTGCTCAGGCATCGACAACGACCACCGCCTCCGGGGGTGAGCGGCCGACGCTGCTGCTCCTGGACGGGCACTCGCTGGCCTATCGCGCGTTCTTCGCGCTACCGGCGGAGAACTTCAAGACCGTCACCGGGCAGACCACCAACGCGGTGTACGGCTTCACCTCGATGCTGATCAATCTGCTGCGCGACGAGAAGCCCAGTCACGTGGCCGCGGCATTCGACGTGTCCCGCAAGACCTTCCGCACCGAGGCGTACCCGGAGTACAAGGCCAACCGCAGCGCGACGCCCGACGAGTTCCGCGGTCAGGTCGAGCTCACCAAGGACGTGCTCGGCGCGCTCGGCATCCCGGTGATGGCGATCGACGGCTACGAGGCCGACGATGTGATCGCCACGCTCACCACCCAGGCCGTCGCCCAGGGCTACCGGGTCTTCATCGTCACCGGTGACCGCGACGCGATCCAGCTGGTCAACGACGACGTCACGGTGCTGTACCCGCGCAAGGGCGTCTCCGACCTCACCCGCTTCACCCCGGCGGAGGTGGAGGCCAAGTACGGCCTCACCCCGGCCCAGTACCCCGACTACGCGGCCCTGCGCGGCGACCCGAGCGACAATCTGCCCGGCATCCCCGGCGTCGGCGAGAAGACCGCGGCCAAGTGGATCCGCGAATACGGCGACCTGGCCACCCTGGTGGACAAGGTCGACCAGGTGAAGGGCAAGGTCGGCGACTCGCTGCGGGCGAACTTGTCGAGCGTGGTGCTCAACCGCCAGCTCACCGAGATGGTGCGCGAGGTGCCGCTGCCCTACACCCCCGACCAGCTGGCGCAGGCGCCGTGGGACCGGGAGAAGATCCACCAGCTCTTCGACGACCTGGAATTCCGGGTGCTGCGCGACCGGCTGTTCGAGACCCTGGGCTCCGCGGAGCCCGAGGCCGAATCGGGCTTCGAGATCAGCGGCGCCGCGCTGGAGCGGGGCGAGGTCGCCGACTGGCTGGCGGAGCACGCGAAAGCCGGTGTCCGCCATGGCCTCTCGATCGTCGGCACGGGCACCCCGGTGCACGGCGACGCCCGCGCGCTGGCCATCGCCGCCGCCGACGGCGAGGGCGGCTACGTCGACCTCACCGCGCTGAGCACCGAGGACGAGGCCGCGCTGGGCGCCTGGCTGGCCGACCCGGCCGTCCCCAAAGCGCTGCACGAGGCCAAGGCCGCCGAGCACGCGCTGCGCGGGCGCGGCCTCACCCTGGCCGGGCTCACCAGCGACACCGCCCTGGCGGCCTACCTGGTCCGCCCCGGTCAGCGCAGCTTCAACCTCGACGATCTGTCCCTGCGCTACCTCAAGCGCGAACTGCGCGCCGAGACCGGCGACTCGGGCCAGCTCTCGCTGCTCGACGACGAGGACACCGTCGCCGCCGACATCGCCCGCGAGGAGATGCTGCGCGCCCGCGCGGTCGCCGACCTCGCCGAGGCGCTCGACCAGGAACTGGCGCAGATCGAGTCGACCGCGCTGCTCGAGGAGATGGAACTGCCGCTGCTCGGCGTGCTCGGCACGCTCGAGGAGGCGGGCATCGCCGTCGACGTCGACCAGCTCGAATCGCTGCAGCGCCAGTTCGCCGACCGGGTCACCGAGGCGGCCAACTCCGCCTACGAGGTGATCGGCAAGCAGATCAACCTCGGCTCGCCCAAGCAGCTGCAGGTGGTGCTGTTCGACGAGCTCGACATGCCCAAGACCAAGCGCACCAAGACCGGCTACACCACCGACGCCGACGCGCTGGAGTCGCTGTTCGAGAAGACCGGCCACGCGTTCCTGGAGCATCTGCTGGCCCATCGCGACGCGACCAGGCTCAAGGTCACCGTCGACGGCCTGCTCAAGTCGGTCGCAGACGACGGCCGCGTGCACACCACCTTCAACCAGACCATCGCCGCCACCGGCCGGCTCTCCTCGACCGAGCCGAACCTGCAGAACATCCCGATCCGCACCGACACCGGCCGCCAGATCCGCGACACCTTCGTCGTCGGTCCGGGCTACGCCGAGCTGATGACGGCCGACTACAGCCAGATCGAGATGCGGATCATGGCGCACCTGTCCGGTGACGAGGGCCTGATCGAGGCGTTCAACTCCGGCGAGGACCTGCACACCTTCGTGGCGTCGAAGGCCTTCGACATCCCGCTGTCGGAGGTCAACCCGGAGATGCGCCGCCGGATCAAGGCGATGTCCTACGGTCTGGCCTACGGCCTGAGCTCCTACGGCCTCTCGGCCCAGCTGAAGATCAGCACCGCCGAGGCCAAAGAGCAGATGGACGTGTACTTCGACCGCTTCGGCGGCATCCGCGACTACCTGTCCGAGGTCGTCGACGAGGCCCGCAAGGTCGGCTACACCCAGACCCTGTTCGGCCGCCGCCGCTACCTGCCCGACCTGGATTCCAGCAACCGCCAGCGCCGCGAGGCCGCCGAGCGGATGGCGCTCAACGCGCCGATCCAGGGCACCGCGGCCGACATCATCAAGGTCGCGATGATCAATGTGCAGACCGCGATCCGCGCCGCGGGCCTGCGCTCGCGGATGCTGCTGCAGATCCACGACGAACTCGTCTTCGAGGTCGCCGAGGGTGAGCGCGAGGCACTGGAAGCCCTTGCCCGCGAACAGATGTCGTCCGCCATCGAACTCTCGGTGCCGCTGACCGTGTCGGTCGGCACCGGCCGGAGCTGGGACGCGGCCGCCCACTGACTTCGCTCACCCCGGCGCGGCGCCACGGCGGAGTTTTGCGGTGGCGCCGCCGCCGATCCGGTCGGCACAATGGCCGGATGCTGATCCGACCCGGGGGAGTCGCCGACGCGACGGCCGTCGCCGCACTGCACGCCGCCAGCTGGCGGGTCGCCTACGCCGGGATACTGCCCGCGGCGTATCTGGCGGGGCCGATGCCCGCCGACCTGGCAGCGCGGTGGCGGTCGATCCTGGTCGACGCGCGGACGCCGGGGTTCCTGGTCGCCGAGGAAGACGGCGAGCTGCTGGGGTTCGTCTATCTGCGGCCGATGCCGGACGGCCGGGTGCTCCTGGACAACCTGCACGCCCGGCCGGGACGACTCGGCCGGGGGATCGGTACGGGCCTGATCGAGTCCGGCCTGGCCTGGTCGCTGCGTGCGTACCCCGATCGCCCGGTCTACCTGGAGGTGCTGCGCGAGAACAGCGCGGCCATCGCCTTCTACGAGCATCGCGGCTGGCGCCGCACCGACGCCAGGATCGGGCATTTCGACGCCGGGTTCGCGGTGCCGGAGTACGAGTACACCTGGACGGCGGGTGTCGCCTTCGTCCAAGACTTCGGGACCGCGCGGTCGTAGCGTGGTGGGTGTCGACCGAAGGAGTTGAGTGTCATGACCGGATTCGTGGCCACCGCCGACACCGAGATCACCGCGTCACCGGAGCGGGTCTGGGCCGTGCTGACCGATCCGGCGCAGATCCGCCGGTTCATGTTCGGGGCCGAGGTGTCGACCGACTGGCTGCCGGGGAGCCCGATCACCTGGACGGGCGAGTACGAGGGCACCGCCTACGAGGACAAGGGGGAGATCCTGGCTGTCGAGCCCGGCCGGCTGCTGCGACTCACCCACTACAGCCCGCTCAGCGGCGCACCCGACCGGCCCGAGAACTATCACACGCTCACCTACGAGCTGTCCGGCAGCGCGACCGGCACCCATCTGACGCTGAGCCAGGACAACAACGCGAGCCCGGCCGAGGCCGAGCACGCCCGCGCGATGTGGGCGGGCCACGTCGACGGAATCAGGCAGGCCGCCGAGGGCGGCTAGTCCCGGCCCGGCCGGAGATGCGTCATCGTTTCGCGCGCCGGGTGTGGCAGCATCGGCGGTATGACCGCCGACGTCATCGCGACACCCCTGCCCTCCTGCCCGGACCTCGAGCAGGCCTTCGCGGCCTCGTGGCCGGTGCGCCTCGGCGATACCGACGGGCAGGACCGGCTGCGGCTCGACGCGGTGGCCCGCTATCTGCAGGACATCGGCTTCGACCACCTGGACGCGGTCGAGGACGGCGACAGCCACCAGGCGTGGATCGTGCGGCGCACCGTGATCGACGTCTACGAGCCGATCGAGTTCGGCGACCGCGTGCACCTGCGCCGGTGGGCCGACGCGCTGTCGAATCGCTGGTGCGACATGCGAATTCAGCTGCGGGGCGAACGCGGCGGGCACATCGAGGCCGCCGCCTTTCTGATCCACATCGACCCGGTGGCCGGGCGGCCCGCCCGGATGAGCGACGCGTTCATGGCCCCGATGCTGGCCAGCACCACCGAGCACCGGCTGCGCTGGCGCGCGGCCCTCACCGAGCTCGACGGGCCGGAGGGTGAGGCGGTGCCGTTCCCGCTGCGGGTGACCGATGTGGACCGGCTGGGCCACGTCAACAACGCCGTCTACTGGGAGGCCGTGGAGGAGGCGCTCGCCGCCCATCCCGACCGTCACGAGCTGCCGTACCGGGCGATCGTCGAGCACGTCGGCCCGGTGATGACGGGCGACAAGGTGGTGCTGCGCACCAGCCGGCGCCCCGACGGGCTGCGCCTGCAGGTCGACGTGGACGGTTCCGCGCGGGCGCTCGCCGCGGTCGAGCGGCTGGCCGAGGGCCGGAAACCGCTGGGGGACTAGCGGATACGGCTCACTTGCCGCGAGCGACGAGGGTGGCCGACCCGCCGTTGAGATCCACCTGATCCCGCGGCGGCGCACCGTCGGACGGCGTCTCCCGGTGCATCAGGGTGCTCTGCCGCTGCTCGAACTCGTGGTGCTTGGACCCCTGGAACATCGCGGTCAGGTGCTCGAAGCCGGTCGCCGCCACCGCGGGCCCGCTGCGCTTGCGCGTCCACGGGAGAAAACGCGTCCCGGTGAGCCGGTTGACAACCACCTCGAGCAGCGCCAGCAGGATCAGCAGGATCGCCAACCCGGGGATCGTCATCGCGAAGACCGTACCCATGTGACCACCGTACCCGGCGCCGAGCGCGTGCGCGCTGAGCTGCGGTGATGGTACTCACGAGTAGACACGGCGGGGCCGGAAGTAAGTTGCGGTTTCGCGACGATCGCCCTATCCTCGATCCCGTGCCGAATCCCGCCGACCGCTTCGCCGCGCTGCTTGTCGCTGACCGCGACCGCGCGGTCGCTGCTGCGCAGACCGCGCAGGCAGCCACACGGCAGATTCTTCTCGTAGTAACCCGCCGTAGCGGGGTCTGATTCGGACCGGCCCCCTCGCTGCGGGCTGATTTTCATTGTTCTGCTGGTCCCACCTGCCAACGAAGACGATCTTCGGGAAGACCTCACCTGCAATGACACTGCTGACACTGGACCGTGCCCTGTTCGACGCCGCCCCCAAGGGGCTGCGCGCCGAGACCGACAACCTGACTCCCACCGAGTTCCTCGACCGGTACACCCGGATCGAGGGGCCGATCACCCTGCGCGAATTCACCTGTTCCGGAACGGATTTCACCGCGACGCTGGAATTCGCCGACCACCTGCGCACCGTCATCGCCGCCGGTAGCCCGGTCGCCGCCATGACCTCGGCGCTCTACGACGAGGGCTACCCCCTCGAGATCCTGCAGTTCCACCAGCGCCGCACGGCCGAGGGCATCGCGACCTTCGTGCTGTGCGAATTCAACGGCAAGCGCGGCTGGGCCGCGGCCATGCGCGCCGACGCCGCCGAGTCGAGCGTCCGCGCCATGATCGCGGGGCTCAACCTGCTCGCCGGCTGAGCCGAAAAGCACGCAAGGGTCCGTTCACCTCACCAAAGGTGAACGGACCCTTCGCGTTTCGGGTGCCTATTCGGCGGGAGTGGCCTGCTCGGCGATCTGCTTGCGCACCTCGTCCATGTCCAGGCCCTTGACCTGGGTCACCAGATCCTCGAGCGCGGCAGGCGGCAGCGCGCCCGGCTGGGCGAACACGAGCACGCCCTCGCGGAAGGCCATGATGGTCGGGATGGACTGGATGTTCGCGGCGGCCGCGAGTCCCTGCTCGGCCTCGGTGTCGACCTTGCCGTACACCACATCGGTGTGCTTGTCGGAGGAGGCCTCGTAGGTCGGCGCGAAGCTGCGGCACGGTCCGCACCAGGAAGCCCAGAAATCGACGAGGACCACGTCGTTTCCGGTGATTACTTCGTCGAAGTTCTGCTGGGTCAGCGTCTGGGTGGCCATGACGTCCCTTCCTTGTCGGTGTCCTCGGCTGTAACGCCGTGGCGTCCCTCTATCTTCCACCGACCACGAGGTGCTCCTGCCGCGCGTCCCCGTCCCAGCGGCGAATGCCCACCACAACGGTGGAAAAGTCGTGGT
Organism: Nocardia sp. NPDC050718; assembly: GCF_040654235.1. Classification (NCBI taxonomy): domain Bacteria; kingdom Bacillati; phylum Actinomycetota; class Actinomycetes; order Mycobacteriales; family Nocardiaceae; genus Nocardia; species Nocardia sp. NPDC050718. The sequence goes on from NZ_JBFAHQ010000011.1 coordinate 10,805, forward strand.
CGGTGGCCACCGCGCCGATCGCGGCGCCGAGGCGCTCCGGCGGCACCCGCCGGGCCAGTGTGACGTGCGGTGTCCAGGCGTCGGGTGCCATCGTCGCGGGGATGCCGGGGCACGGTCGCACCAGGTGGTGGACCCGGCGTTGCAGGGCCAGCAACTCCTCGGTGACCACCACGGGCCGCACCAGGATCGGCCTGCGGGCGCCGAAGACGAGCAGCCCGCCCAGCCGGATCGGCAGCGGCCGGAACTCGATCCCGGCCAGCGCGTGGTCGATCCGGGGCCAGATCTCGCGCGCCACGGCGACCGTGACGTGCGGTCGGTGGGTCGCGCCCCGCGGGCTGCCGATCCCCGCCTCGGCCAGCACCGCCCACTGTCGCCGGACCTCGGCCTCGCCGTGTTCGTCCAGGAGCAACTCCACCGACTGCACCATGATCTGCAGAAAGTAGTCGCTCCCGCGTGTCCCCGTGGCCGACTCGGTCCCCTCAGGCGCGAGGATGGACGGGTGAACGGTGCGAAGGCGAGCCTGCGGCTCGGTGTGATCGACGGAGACGGAATCGGCCCCGAGGTGGTCGCCGCGACGCGGGCGGTCGTCGACGAGGCGATCGGCGCGGCCGGGCTCGGCCCGGTGGAGTGGGTGCCGCTGCTGATGGGTCACGACGCCATCGCCGCCTACGCCGACCCGCTGCCCGAGCAGACGCTGGTCGCGCTCGAAGACCTCGACGCGTGGATCCTCGGCCCGCACGACAACGCGTCCTATCCCACGGACATGCGGGTGGCGCCGGGTGGCACCATCCGCAAGCGGCTCGGGCTCTACGCCAACATCCGGCCCGCGGCCGCGTTCGCCGGGGTGCGGGCGAGCGCGCCCGACATCGACCTGGTGATCGTGCGCGAGAACAGCGAGGGCTTCTACGCCGATCGCAACATGTTCGCCGGATCGGGGGAGTTCCGCCCGACCCCGGACGTGGCGATGGCGGTCGCGGTGATCACCCGGCAGGCGTGCGAGCGGATCGCGCACCAGGCGCTGCGGCTGGCCCAGGGCAGGCGCAAGCGGGTCACGGTGGTGCACAAGGCGAACGTGCTGCCGATGACGACCGGGCTGTTCCGCGACGTCTGCTACGAGGTGGCCGCGCGATATCCGGACGTGCGGGTCGACGACGAGCACGTCGACGCGATGGCCGCGCACCTGGTCCGCGCGCCGGGGACCTACGACGTGATCGTCACCGAGAACCTGTTCGGTGACATCCTCTCCGACCTCGCGGGCGAGCTGGCCGGTTCGCTCGGCATGGCGGCGTCGCTGAACTGCTCCGACACCAAGGCGATGGCCCAGGCCGTGCACGGCGCCGCGCCCGGCCTGGCGGGCCGCAATCGCGCCAACCCGGCGGCGCTGCAACTGTCGGCGGCGATGTTGTTGCGGTGGTTGGCCGTTCGCGACGACGACCGCGCACTGCACGACGCGGCGGAGCGGATCAACCGGGCTGTCGCGGCCACCCTGGCGGCCGGAATCGCGACCGCGGATCTGGGTGGGCTGGCTTCCACCAGCGAATTCACCGAGCAGGTCAGAGCGCGCGTGCACCGGAGGTGAAGGGACCCCTTTCACATTGGCTGATTAATCTTCGGTTACTGTCGCACCACGCTGTGTCCGGTTCGCATACATTGCCAAACAGGCGCTGACACGTGGCCGGCGTCGACGTGAAATGTGGAGGCTCCTTTGTCTGTTCGTATTGTTCTCGGCCGCAGCGCCGCGCGGCTGTTGTGTACCGCGGCCGCCGGTGCTCTGGTGCTGGCCGGCTGTGCCAACAACACCGAGGGTGAGACCGCCGAGGTGACCAAGGTGTCGGTGGAGAAGGTCGACGCGCTCGCCGCGGCCGTTCCCGACAAGGTGAAGCAGGCAGGCAAGCTGGTGGTCGGCGTCAACGTGCCGTACCAGCCGAACGAGTACAAGGACGCCAGCGGCAAGATCGTCGGCTTCGATGTCGATCTCCTCGACGCCGTCGCGACCACCCTCGGACTGAAGGTCGACTACGTCGAATCCTCGTTCGAGAAGATCATTCCCGCGATTCAGGCGGGCACCTACGACGTGGGTATGTCCTCGATCACCGATTCGCGCGAACGCGAACAGCAGGTCGATTTCACGACCTATTTCTCCGCGGGCATCCAGTGGGCCCAGCAAACCGGTAAAGCCATCGATCCGAACAATGCGTGCGGCAAGAAAGTCGCCGTACAGTCCACTACGGTCGAGCACACCGACGAGATTCCCGCCAAGAGCGCCAAGTGTGTCGCCGAGGGCAAGCCGGCCATCGATATGAAGGCCTTCGACGAGCAGAGCGCCGCGACCAACGCGCTGGTGCTGGGCCAGGTCGACGCGATGTCGGCCGACTCCCCGGTGACCGCGTACGCGATCAAGCAGAGCGGCGGCAAGATCGAGGCCGCCGGCCCGCTGTTCGATTCCGCGCCCTACGGCTGGGCCGTGCAGAAGGGCTCGCCGCTGGCGGTGTCCCTGCAGAAGGCGCTGCAGCACCTGATCGACAACGGCAAGTACGGCGAGATCACCACCAACTGGGGCGTCCAGGACGGTCAGATCAAGACCTCGGTGATCAACGGCGCTGTGAGCTGACGTGACCGAGCGCAACGACGCGGCGGAGGTGCCCGGACCGGGCACCGAACCCGAACCGATCAAAGCGGTCCCGCTGCGCAGGCCGGGCCGCTGGATCGCGGCGGCAATCATCCTGATCCTGGTGGGATTGTTCGCCTACGGCGCGGCCACGAACCCCGCCTACCGGTGGGACACGTACGCCAAGTACCTGTTCGACAGCCGGATCACCGCGGGCGCGCTGGTGACCCTGGAGCTCACCGTGCTCGCGATGGCGATCGCGGTGGGCCTGGGCACCGTGCTGGCGGTCATGCGGCTGTCGCCGAACCCGGTGCTGCGCACCACCGCGTGGGTCTACCTGTGGATCTTCCGCGGCACCCCGGTCTTCGTGCAGTTGGTGTTCTGGGGCCTGGTGCCCTCGCTCTACAAGCAGATCGACCTCGGCGTGCCGTTCGGTCCGCAGTTCTTCCACCTGGACGTGCAGCATCTGCAGGCGGCGTTCCTGTTCGCGGTGATCGGTCTCGGCCTCAACGAGGCCGCCTACATGGCCGAGATCGTGCGCGCGGGTATCAACTCCGTCGGCGAGGGGCAGCGCGAGGCCTCGGTGGCGCTGGGCATGTCGTGGACGCAGACGATGCGCCGCACGGTGCTGCCCCAGGCGATGCGGGTGATCATCCCGCCCACCGGCAACGAGCTGATCGGCATGCTCAAGACCACCTCGCTGGTCACGGCCATCCCGCTCAGCACCGACCTGTTCGGTCGCGCCCGTGACATCTACGGCGTGAACTTCCAGCCGATCCCGCTGCTGCTCGTCTGTGCCACCTGGTACCTGGCGATCACCAGCATCCTGATGGTCGGGCAGTACTACTTGGAGCGCTATTACTCGCGCGGTGCCACCCGGCAGCTGACGGCCAAGCAGCTCGAGGAACTGGCCACGGCGCAGGCGGCGGTGAAGGCGAAATGAGCGAACCAGCAGTGACGACGCCGCCGATGGTGCTCGCCGACCGGGTGTGCAAGAACTTCGGCGCGCTGAAGGTGCTCAAGGGCGTCTCGCTCGAGGTGCAGCGCGGCAAGGTGCTGACCCTGGTCGGGCCGTCCGGCTCGGGCAAGTCGACCTTCCTGCGCTGCATCAACCACCTCGAACAGGTGAACGCGGGCAGGCTCTACGTCGACGGCGAGCTCGTCGGCTACCGGGAGAAGAACGGCAAGCTCTACGAGATGCATCCGCGCGATGCCGCGATCCAGCGTCGCGACATCGGCATGGTGTTCCAGCATTTCAACCTGTTCCCGCACCGGACCGCGCTGGAGAACGTGATCGAGGCGCCCACCCAGGTGCGCGGGATCCGCAAGGCCGACGCGATCGCCAGGGCCGAGGAACTGCTCGACCGGGTCGGCCTGGCCGCCAAGCGCAACGCCTATCCGGCGCAGCTCTCCGGCGGTCAGCAGCAGCGCGTGGCGATCGCGCGGGCGCTGGCGATGGATCCCAAGCTGATGCTGTTCGACGAGCCCACCTCGGCGCTGGACCCCGAGCTGGTCGGCGAGGTGCTCACCGTCATGCGTGAGCTCGCCGATTCGGGCATGACCATGCTGGTGGTGACCCACGAGATGGGCTTCGCCCGCGAGGTCGCCGACGAGCTGGTGTTCATGGACGGCGGCGTCGTCGTGGAATCGGGTCCGCCGCGGGAGTTGCTGGCGAACCCGCAGCACGAGCGCACCAAGGCATTCCTGTCGCGCCTGCTCTGAGGTGGTGAGCGAACGGCCCCGCGGACTGTCCGCGGGGCCGTTTCTCATTCGTCGACGGTCAGTCGTTCCAGGGACACCTGTGCTTGGGCGATGCGGCGGATGGCGGCCAGGGCGGTGTCGCCGAGGACGGTCAGCACCACCGCGGCGTCGACGATGTCCTCGCGCCCGCCGGCAGCCAACGCCGTCGCCACATCGGTCTCCGCGATCACTCGCGCACCGTCGAAATAGGTGGGCAGGGCCGTGGTGCCCCAGTCCGTGTAGCCGAGCTGGGCCAGGCGCACCAGCACCGAGGTGAGCGTGTCGATCGCCTCCGGGCTCGGTTTCGTGTCCCAGCCGCGCCGGTCCATCTCCGCGCGCACGGTCTCGTGCGCGCGATCCCAGTCGGCCTCGGGTGCGGCGGGCGCGGGGGCGGACATGCTGCCCTGGACCACGCCCAGCAGCCTGAACAGCGACAGATCGGGGGAGTCGACGGCGGCGAGCACATCGCCCACCGTCGCCACCGGTAGTCCGCCCACCTCGATCAGCGCGCGCACCAGCCGCAGCCTGCGCAGGTGTTCCTCGCCGTAACTGGCCTGGTTGGGGCTGGTGCGCGCGCCCGCGGGCAGCAGCCCTTCCCGCAGGTAGTACTTGATCGTCGCCACCGCGATGCCGCTGCGCTCACTCAACTCCGAGATTCGCACCGCTACCTCCGTTTCATTCGGCCCCCTTGCCGACTGCCCGGCTTGCGGATAGTCTAACTATCCATAACGGATAGTAGAACTATCTATCACTGGGAGATGCGCCATGTCCGTCCAGCCCGTCGACTCGCTGCCCCGCCGCCGCGCCCCACTGCACCGTCCACTGCTGTATTTCGCCGCCGTCAACGCCGTGCTCGCCATGGTCGCGGTGCTCGGCATGGTGGTCGACGACCGGGTGATCGCCGGGTCGACCGCCTGGTTCAAGCCGGGCAAGTTCGCGATCTCGTTCGTGTTCTACTGCCTGGCGCTGGCCTGGCTGATCTCGTTGCGGCCCAAGGCTTCCCGGCTCACCGGGGCGATGGCGACGGTGATCGTGGTCGCCGGGGCGATCGAGCAGCTGGTCATCTTCGGGCAGGTCATCCGCGGCAACCGCAGCCACTACAACATGACGACCACCGTCGACGCCGTGCTGTGGATCACCATGGGCAGCACCATCATCGTGCTGTTCCTGGCCACCATGGTCGTCGCCGTGCAGCTCTCGCTGAGCCGGATCGGGGACGCCGCGATCACCTGGTCGATCCGGCTCGGGCTGGCCATCACCCTGGTCGGCCTGGCGCTGGGCAATCTCATGCCGGGTCGCGAATCCGGGGTCGACGGCATCGCGGGCGCGCACACCGTCGGCGCGCCCGACGGCACCCCGGGGATGCCGCTGACCGGCTGGAGCACCACCGACGGCGACCTGCGCATCCCGCACTTCGTCGGCATGCACGCCCTGCAGGCGGTGCCGCTGTTCGCCGCGCTGCTGGTGCTGCTCGCGCCCCGGATCCCGCTGCTGCGGGTGCTGCGGGTGCGCCTCGGCCTGGTCGTCACCATGGCCGCCGGCTACGCCGCGGTGCTCGCGCTGGTCACCTGGCAGGCGCTGCGCGGCCAACCGCTCATCCACCCCGACCAGACCACCCTGACCGTGGCCGCCGTGATCCTCACCGGCGTCGTTCTCGGCACCCTGATCTCGATCGCGAGCGCGATCGGCGTCCGAAAGGCAGTCCCCGCATGAGCACGCTGTTCGACCTGTCCTTCTTCGTCACCGTCCCGTTCTGGGCGCTGATGATCCTGGCGCCCACCTGGCGCCGGACCCGCGCGATCATCGGCTCGCCGTGGATCACGCTGGTGCCGCTGATCGTCTGGGCGATCGTCGCGGTCCCGGTCCTCGGCGCGATGTGGTCGCTGGTGAGCTCCCCGTCGCTGGCCGCGATCACCGACGCCGTCGCCGACCCCGCCGTGCTGACGGCCCTGTGGGCGCAGATCATCGCCTGGGACCTGTTCCTCGGCCGCTGGATCTACCTCGACAGCCGCGCGCGCGACATCCATCCGCTGCTGATGGGTCCGCTGCTGGTCGGCACGATCCTGTTGTCGCCCATCGCCTTCCCGATCTACCTCGTGCTGCGCGAGGTGGCCGGTCGCCGATCGACGCGCGATCACGGTGTGCCGCACGCCGACCCGATCGCGGCGTGACCCCGCGGGTCCGGACCGACCGCGGTCCGGGCCGTCGCGGTCAGTGGTCGTCGAAATCGGTTCCGCGGGCGGTGGTTTCCCACTCCAGCAGCTCGGTGCGCACCGAGTCGAGATGCCCGAGAATGGCGTCGACCGCGTCGTTGCCCAGCGGCAGCCGCAGCGGCGTCTTGTCCGCGGCCAGTGCCGCGCGGATGGCGGCGGCGGCCTTGGCCGGATCGCCGGGCTGGAGTCCGTCGCTGGTCTCGACCATGCGGCGGGTCGGGCCGACGGTGTCGGCGTAGGCGTCGGTCTCGGTGCTGAGGGTCGCGGCGCCGGGGCTCATGAGTCCGGTGCGGAAGCCGCCGGGCTCCACGATCAGCACCTTGATGCCGAACGGGGCGACCTCGTCGGCCAGCGCCTCCGACAGGCCCTCGAGCGCGAACTTCGTCGCGCTGTAGGCGGCGAAGCCCGCGAAGGACAGTTGCCCGCCGAAGCTGCTCATCTGCACGATCGCGCCACCGCGCTGCGCGCGCAGGTGCGGGAGGACGGCGCGGGTGAGGGCGGCGGGGCCGAAGACATGCAGGTCGAACAGGTCACGCAGTTCGGCGTCGGTGGTCTCCTCGACCGCGCCCACCTGGGTGCGGCCCGCGTTGTTGACGAGTACGTCGATCCGCCCGTGCCGGGCGACCACATCCGCCACGACCGCGTCGATACGCGCGGTATCGGTGACGTCGAGGGCGATCGCCTCGAGCTGATCGGGGTGCGCGGCGACCAGATCGTCCAGGGGTGCGGTGCGGCGGGCCACCGCGACGACGGTGTCGCCCGCCGCAATCGCCGCCTCCGCGATGGCCCGGCCGAAGCCGCTGCTCGCACCGGTGACCAGCCAGATCTGGGGGTTGCTCATCTGGGTCTCCTCGATCGATTCCTGTTGTGCCGCCGATACTTCCGTCGCGGCGCGAGACCGTCCAATACCCGCTGTGATAACCAGTGGTTATGGACGTGCACGGGCGCGAGCTGCGCTATTTCGTCGCGGTGGCCGAATCGCTGAACTTCACGGCGGCCGCCGACGGGCTCTACGTCTCCCAGCCCGCCCTGAGCAAACAGATCCGCAAGCTGGAGAGTCAGCTCGGCGCGGCGCTGTTCGTGCGGGACTCGCGCTCGGTCGCCCTGACCCCGGTCGGGGCGGCGCTGTTGCCGCAGGCCCGTCGGGTGCTGGCCGCGTGGGAGGCGGCCGCAGCCGCGGTGGCGTCGGCGAAGGCCGTCCAGCAAGCGGAGCTGTCGATCGGGATCAGCACCAGTCCCGGCCGGGGCATCCTGCCCGCCGTTCGTTCCCGGTTCGCCGCCGCCTTCCCCGACGCGAAACCCGTACTGCGCCAGGTCGGCTGGGACGATCCGACCGCCGGTCTGGCCGACGGGTCCGCCGATGTCGCCTATGTCTGGCTCCCGCTGGCCGACAGCGAGCGCTACCGCTGGCTGGTCGTCGCCACCGAGCCCCGCCTCGTCGCCCTGCCGGACACCCATCGTCTCGCCGGTCGCGCCACCATCGCCTTCGCCGACCTCCTCGACGAACCCTTCCTCGCGCTGCCCGCCACCGCGGGCGCGCTGCGTGACTACTGGCTGGCCGTCGACGCGCGCGCCGGTCGGCCCCCGATCATCGGCGCCGAGGTCTCCAGTACCGAGGAGACCTACGAAGCCCTGGTCAACGGTGACGGCGTGGTGCTGCTCGCCACCGGCAACGCCCCGCTCGTCGCCCACGATGGCGTCGTGACCAGGCCGGTGACCGGCCTCAGCCCGTGCGAGCTCGCCCTGGCCTGGCGTGCCGACGACGTCCGCCCCCTGGTGCGCGGCTACGCCGAAGCCTGCGCGTCGGCGACCGCCCACCGGCGCTGAGTACATCGGGCAACGGAGGTACCGGTCTCGGTGGGGTTCGCGCGGGGTGCTCGGACGACGCCGACATCACCCACGGGCACGGCTTCCGAGCGCGATGCGCAGCTGGCCGAGCAGCACGGTGGCCGCGGGACTGCCGGGACGGTCGGTACGCCAGGCGATCGCGAGGCGGCCGTGGATGCGCGGCTCGACGATGGCCAGGGCGCGCACGCCGAACGCGGCGGCCTCGGCCGGGGTGAGGGCGGGCACGACCGCGGTGCCGAGACCCCGCGCGGCCAGGCGCAGCAGGAGCGGGGGAGCGGCGGCCTCGAACGCGACCTGTGGCGTGAAACCGGCGGCGGCGCAGGATCGTTCGAAGACGCCGCGCAGCCCGGTCCCGGTGGGCAGGCAGATGAGCTGTCGATCGGTCAACGCCGCCAGGGTGATCGTGCCGGCGGACTCGGCGGGATCGACCGGTGCGTCGAGCGCGACGGCGGCGACCACCGGTGTCTCGAGAATCACCTCGAGGCCGACGCCGGGACCCGGTGCGGCGCCGGTCAATCCGACGATCGCGAGATCCAGCTCGCCGCGCTCGATGGCGCCCAGCATCCGCTCGGCGGTGTCCTCGGTGAGGCTGATCCCCACCCGCGGGTGATCGTCGTGGAAGTCGGCGAGCACCCCGGCGACATCGAACTCCTCGGTGGCCGCACCGGAGATCACCCCCAGCCGCACGTGCCCGCGCAGCAGCCCGGTGAATTCCTGCACGGTCTCGCCGATCCGGTCGGCCGCCGCCAGCGCGGCCCGCGCGTGCCCGAGCACGGCGGACCCGACCTCGGTGGGTGTCACCGAGCGGGTGCCCCGGACCAGCAGCGGCTGCCCCAGCTCGCGTTCCAGCTGCCTGATCTGCGCGCTCAGTCCCGGCTGTGTCAGGTGCAGGCGCTCGGCCGCACGCGTGAACCCGCCCTCGTCGACGACGGTGACGAAATACCGCAGCTGCCGCAGTTCCATCCCGGGATTCTAGCGTTTCCCATAACCAATAGTTATCGAGTCGAGAAAGACTATCTGTTGTACTTCTCGACGGCGCGGCGGCACAGTCGAGGACATGACCGAGAACGCAGCGCAGACCCTCGATTCCCTCCGCTTCACCGGCCCGGTGTTCACCCCGGCCGACCCCGGCTACGCCGAGGAGGTGGCCGGGTTCCAGACCGCCTACACCCACCGTCCCGCCCTGGTCGTCGGCGCGGTGCATGCCGAGGACGTCCGCGCCGCCGTGGAATACGCCGCCCGGCACCGACTTCCGGTCGCCGTGCAGGCGACCGGGCACGGGCTCTCGGTGGCGGCCGATCACGGCGTGCTCATCACGACCCACCGGATGGACGCCATCACCGTCGACCCGCGCACGCGCACCGCGCGGATCGGCGCCGGGGTGCGGGCCGGTGTCCTGGTCGAGGCGGCGGCCGCGCACGGGCTGGCGCCGCTCAACGGTTCCTCGCCCTCGGTGGGTGTCGTCGGGTACGTGCTCGGCGGTGGGCTCGGTTTGCTCGCCCGCGAATTCGGTTATGCCGCAGACCATGTGCGCTCGATCGACCTGGTGACCGCCGACGGACGGATGCGCACGCTCACCCCCGCCGACGAACTGTTCGGCGCGGTGCTCGGCTCCGGCGGCAACTTCGGCGTGGTCACCGCGCTGGAGCTCGGGCTGGTGCCGGTTACCGAGGTGTTCGGTGGCCAGCTGATCTTCGACACCCCGCTGGTCGACCCGGCGCTCGACACCTGGCGGCGGTGGACCGCGACGCTGCCCGACACCCTCACCTCGACGATCGCGGTGGTCACCTTCCCGGACATCCCGCCGGTGCCGGAACCGATGCGCGGCAGGCACGTCGCCTCGATCCGGATCGCCTTCGACGGCCCCGCCGAGGAAGGCGAACGGCTCGTTGCGCCCCTGCGTGCGATCGGCGACCGGCTGCGCGACGACCTGCGCGTCCTGCCGTACACCGAGTCACACACCATCCACAGCGACCCGGACTTCCCGCACGCCTACGCCGCCACCAACGCGCTGCTGTCCGAGCTGACCGGCGAGGGCATCGCGGCACTGCGCGCGCTGACCGCCCCCGGCGGCCCGGTCGACGCCGTCGTCGACATCCGGCACCTGGGCGGGGCATTGCGGCACGGCGACGCGTCGTCGGTGGACCACCGCGACGCGGAGTTCGTCGTCCGGGTGATCACCGGCGCGGCGGGCGACACCGCACCCGCCGGCCTGGCCGCGGTCCGGGAAGCGCTGGCGCCGTGGACGATCGGGCACAGCCTGAACTTCCTCTACGGCGCGGGTGCCGCCGCGGACGCGGCGCAGACCGAGGCGGGCTACACCCCGGACACCTACGCCCGGCTGGTCACGGCCAAGGCGGCCTACGACCCGCGCAACATGTTCCGTTTCAACCGCAATATCGCGCCCGCGTAAGGAATTCGCCGCTTGTCGATCCGGCCGATCTCTACTATCTTGGTGATATCACTCAGATATCGGGAGGATGTCATGGAGCTGCGGTCCGCATTCCGCGTCAACGGATTCGTCGTCTTGCTGGGGTGGCTGGTGCTCACCCTGGTGTTCGGCGCCGCCGCCGTTTTCGCGTTCATCGCCGCCACCCAGCACGACGGCGGGGCGCCGGCCTGGGCGGGCGCGGTCGCCGCGGCCGTCATCGTGCTGGTGCTGGCGGTGCTCGCCACCGGGTTGATCATCGTCAACCCCAACGAGGCGAAGGTCGTCACCTTCTTCGGCCGCTACGTCGGCTCGGTGTCGGACCCCGGGTTCTTCTCGGTGCTCCCGCTGACCGACCGCAAGTCGATCTCGCTGCGGGTGCGCAACTTCGAGACACAGAAGCTGAAGGTCAACGACGCCGACGGCAATCCGGTCGAGATCGCGGCGGTCGTCGTCTACAAGGTGGTCGACAGCTTCAAGGCCGCGTTCGCGGTCGACGACTACGAGGAGTACGTCGAGACCCAGTCCGAGGCGGCGGTGCGCCACCTCGCCACCACCCACCCCTACGACGCGCACGACGCTGCGCGGACCAGCCTGCGTGACGGCGCCGAGGTGGCCGAGGAGCTCACCGAGGAACTGCGCGAGCGCACCCTCACCGCCGGCATCGAGGTCATCGAGGCCCGGATCACCCATCTGGCCTACGCGCCCGAGATCGCCCAGGCCATGCTGGTCCGCCAGCAGGCCGCCCAGGTGGTCGCCGCGCGCACCCAGATCGTGGAGGGCGCGGTCGGCATGGTCGGCCTGGCGCTGGACCGCCTCGCCGCGGCGGGCACCGTGGAACTCGACGAGGAACGCAAGGCCGCCATGGTCTCGAACCTGCTCGTCGTCCTCTGCGGCGACCGCGCCACCCAGCCGGTCGTGAACACCGGATCCCTCTACGCCTGACCCGCCATGACGGTGCCGAAGAAGGAACCCAAGAAGGTCCTGCTGCGGCTCGACCCGGCCGTCCACGAGGCCATCGCCAAGTGGGCGGCCGACGACCTGCGCAGCGTCAACTCCCAGATCGAATACGCCCTCCGCCTCGCCCTCGACCAGGCGGGCCGCAAGCCCCGCTCGAAGTAGCGCCCGCGTCAGGTGACGCCGAGGACGCGGGTCAGCAGGCGTTGGCGGGTGCGGGTGGCGGACTTGGCGAGGATGGCTTTGACGTGGTCGTTGACGGTGTGCTCGGAGAGGACGAGTTCGGCGGCCAGTTCGCGGGAGTCCAGGCCGGTGGCCAGCAGGGCGAGGACCTGGGATTCGCGAGTGGACAGGCCGTGGGCGCGGGTGAACAGGTCGAGGCGTTCGGCGGCGGTGCTCGGTTCCAGGGCGACGGCGATGTCGTGGTCGCCGAGGCGGTCGGCCTTCACGGTGAGCCAGCGGTTGCCGCCCAGGTGGATGCGGGCCGAGGCGGGGCCGATCGGGGTGCCCGCCTCGGCGGCGAGCAGCGCGGCGCCGGCGTTGTAGACCGAGGCGGGGACCGGCGGGACGGGTTCGTCGGGCGGGAGCAGGCGCAGCAGCGACGCGGCGGCGGCCGCGGTTTGCGAGCGCACGCGCAGGTCGTCGTCGAGCAGGACGACCGCGGGGCCAAGCGGCGGCAGTTGCGCGTCGGATTCGACGAACCCGGCGCCGACCGTGGCGCGCAGCGCGGTCGACATCGCGGGCGTCAGTGCCGTGAGCGCGGCGAGTTCGCTTCTGGTGAAAGGTGATTCGTCGACCCGGAGCAACTCCAGGAATCCCCAGCAGCCGTACCGATCGGCGAAGGTGACGGTCGCCGAGTCGGTGACGCCGAGGGCCCGCTGGGCGGTGCGCCACAGCAGCGAGCGGTCGGGTTCCCCGCCCGTGGCCTCGAGCAGGGAGTGGGCGCCGGTGCCGCGCAGGGTGTCCCAGCGATTGAGCGGGGTGAGATAGCGGGCCCGGATCAGGTCCGGCAGGTGCGCCAGATCGAGGCCGGGCACATCGGCGAGCGGGGCCGTCGCGACCGCGGTGACCGGGTCGGTGAGCGCGAAGACATGGCCGGTGAACGGCATCGACAGCCGTATCTCGGCCAACACGAGCTCGCGCAGTCGTTTGGCGGAGTGATCGGCACGGCACAGCCGGCTCACCCGGTCGGCCAAGGCGCTCGGCACCGGCTCAGTCTACGGCGAAAACCCCCAGCATCAGGGATGTCGGCGGGGCATCGATCGGGCCGACACTCGATGTATTCCATCGAGCAACGGAGGCGACCATGACCACCACCCTGCACATCGACAACACCGTGCGTGACTACGACACCTGGAAGGCGGCCTTCGACCAGTACGAACGCTTCCGCGCCGAGCACGGTGTGCGCACCTACCGCGTCGGCCGCGTCGAGGGCGACCCGGCCCGCGTCCTCGTCGACCTCGATTTCGACGACCGCGCCACCGCCGAGGCGTTCCGGACCGCGCTGGCGCCCGTGCTGGCCACCCCGCGCAGCCGCGCGGTGGTGATCGGTCACCACTCCTGGCTGGTGGACTTGGTCGAAGCACGTATTTCCGCCTGAGCGGCACGTTCTACCGCGCACGGGGACAACCGAACTCGTCCGCGCCGGTAAGTTGTCCCGGTGCCCATCTCGTTCGACATTCCTGGAATGCAGCAGTTGGACAACACGACCTGGGGGAATCCGGCCACTCGTGATGTCGTCGCGTTGACCTATGTCGACGGCGCGCCCGACCTGCCCGCCCGGCTGCACGATCTGCCGCGGCTGCGCAGGCGGCTGGCCGAGCACCACGCCCGCACCGGCTGCCTGATCGAGGCGTTCGTGGTCTGGGTCGACCAGTTGCCCGCGCTGCTGCGGGTGGAGAAGACACAGTTGCCGGGGCCGCGCGGCGAGCTCGTCTTCGCCGCGTCGATCGTGGTGCCCAAGGACCGGTGCTCCGCGGTGTTCCAGATCATCTGTCCGGAGACCGGGGTGCCCGGGCTGCGGGAATCCTCGATCGGCGCGCAGGTCCACCGCGCCGAGATGTGCCCGCCGCACCCGTACGCGCCGGGATTGCGCGGGCGCCTGCCCTATCTCCTGTCCGACGACGTCCGCTTCGACGCCGTGTTCCCCGAGCACGCCCTGACCAGGGCCCGCCGCTGGATCGCCGAGACCGTGCCCAACGTGCGGGTCGACCCCGGCTTCGCGGCGCTGCCCGAGTTCTAGGCGCCCGGCTTCTCGGTGACGAAGATGGCGGTGCCGGGGAAGATCTCCCCGCGCAGCGGCGACCACTGACCCCACTCCCGGTCCAGCCACTCCGGCCAGTCGGGTTCGACGATGTCGAGCAGGGTCAGGCCGGCGCCGACGATCTCCCTGACCCGATCACCGATGGTGCGATGGTGCTCGACATAGGTCGGCACCCCGTCGCCGTCGACCTCGACATACGGCGTCCGGTCGAAATAGGGGATGCGCGCGACCAGGCCGTCCGCGCCGGGATCGTCGGGGAAGATCCAGCGCATCGGGTGGTTCACCGAGAACACCCAGCGCCCGCCCGGCCGCAGCACCCGGGCGACCTCCCGCATCACCAGCGCGGAATCGGCGACGAACGGGACTCCGCCGAAGGCCGAACAGGCCAGGTCGAAGGAGGCGTCGGCGAACGGCAGCGCCTCGGCGCCCGCCTGGACCAGCGGCACCCGCGGCCCACCCCGCGCCATCGCCGCCACGCCCCGCTCGAGCATGCCCATCGACAGATCGAGGCCGACCGGATAGGCGCCCTGGCCCGCCAGCCAGCGCGAACACGGCGCGGAACCACAGCCGATCTCCAGCACGGTCTTGCCGCTCAGCTCGCCGAGGAAGCCCATATCGCCCTCGTGCAGGCCCTCCGGGCACCAGACGAACTCGCCCTCGGGGGAATCGACGCCGAGGAAGTCGGCGTGGGTCTGGTGATACTGGTCGGCGTCGGCGTCCCACCAGCGCCTGCTCGCGCGTTCGCTGTCCGCCGAACCGATCTTGGTCCGGGTGGTCGCGGTGGTTCCCAGCAGCGCGTTGGCCTGCGCATGGCGTTCGTCGTCCGACACGGCGATCAGGGTATCCGCGGGGTGGAGGGGGTGGTTTGCCCGGCTGGACAGGGGTCGCGTACGCTGAGGCACGCGAGTGTCTTTCGAGGAGCGCTGTGCGCCGGGGTTGAATGCGTACGGTATCCGATGACGGAGTCGCCCGTGCTGAGTTCGATCACCAGCAAGTGTGGCGGTCCGTGCGATACTTACCCGGTATCCTTCGTCGCCTCGTCGCGGTGATCTCGCAGCGTACCGAAAGTTCCAATGTCCGCAACCGACCACAATCCGTCCGGAGCAAATCCACATATGCCCACCACCGTCACCTCGCCGCAGGTAGCCGTCAACGACATCGGCTCCGCCGAGGATTTCCTCGCCGCCATCGACGCCACGATCAAGTACTTCAACGATGGCGACATCGTCGAGGGAACCATCGTCAAGGTCGATCGTGACGAGGTCCTGCTCGACATCGGTTACAAGACCGAAGGCGTCATCCCCTCCCGCGAACTCTCCATCAAGCACGATGTCGACCCCAATGAGGTCGTTTCCGTGGGCGATGAGGTCGAGGCCCTGGTTCTCACCAAGGAGGACAAGGAAGGCCGCCTGATCCTGTCGAAGAAGCGGGCGCAGTACGAGCGCGCGTGGGGCACGATCGAGGAGCTCAAGGAGAAGGACGAGGCCGTCAAGGGCACCGTCATCGAGGTCGTCAAGGGCGGCCTGATCCTCGACATCGGCCTCCGTGGCTTCCTGCCCGCCTCGCTCGTCGAGATGCGTCGTGTCCGCGACCTCCAGCCGTACGTCGGCAAGGAGATCGAGGCCAAGATCATCGAGCTCGACAAGAACCGCAACAACGTGGTCCTGTCGCGTCGCGCCTGGCTCGAGCAGACCCAGTCCGAGGTCCGCAGCGAGTTCCTGCACCAGCTGCAGAAGGGCCAGGTCCGCAAGGGTGTGGTCTCCTCGATCGTCAACTTCGGTGCCTTCGTGGACCTGGGTGGCGTCGACGGCCTGGTGCACGTCTCCGAGCTGTCCTGGAAGCACATCGACCACCCGTCCGAGGTCGTCGAGGTCGGCAACGAGGTCACCGTCGAGGTTCTCGACGTCGACCTGGACCGCGAGCGCGTCTCCCTGTCGCTCAAGGCCACCCAGGAAGACCCGTGGCGTCAGTTCGCCCGCACCCACGCGATCGGTCAGATCGTGCCGGGCAAGGTCACCAAGCTGGTTCCGTTCGGTGCGTTCGTGCGCGTCGAAGAGGGCATCGAGGGCCTGGTGCACATCTCCGAGCTGGCCGAGCGCCACGTCGAGGTCCCGGACCAGGTTGTCGCCGTCGGCGACGACGCGATGGTCAAGGTCATCGACATCGACCTGGAGCGTCGCCGGATCTCGCTGTCGCTGAAGCAGGCGAACGAGGACTACCACGCCGAGTTCGACCCGTCGAAGTACGGCATGGCCGACAGCTACGACGACGCGGGCAACTACATCTTCCCCGAGGGCTTCGATCCCGAGACCAACGAATGGCTCGAGGGCTTCGACAAGCAGCGTGAAGAGTGGGAAGGCCGCTACGCCGAGGCCGAGCGTCGCCACAAGATGCACACCGCTCAGATGGAGAAGATGGCAGCCGACGCTGCCGCCGAGGCCGCCAACGGCGGTGCCACCTCGGGCAACTACTCCTCCGAGAGCGGCTCGCAGGCCACCTCCGGCCCGGCCGAGTCCGCCGGTGGTTCGCTCGCCAGCGACGCCCAGCTCGCGGCTCTGCGGGAGAAGCTCTCCGGCAACGCCTGATTCGGGTAGAGCAGTACCGAAGGCCCTGGTCCACACGGACCGGGGCCTTCGGCCTTTTCCCAGGTCGGGTGGAGTAGTGTCGGCGCCGATCGCTCCATCCCCCTCGGGAAAGGTGCTCCATCGACATGAGTTCTGGTCCGTTCGCCGGTCTCAACCGGCGTAAGTTCCTGGCCAAGGCGATGGCCGCCGGCGCCGTGGGAACGCTTGCCACCTGGGCGAATCCGATCATCGACCGCGCCTTCGCCGCCGATCCGGCCGGAATGGGCGGGCTCGGCGACATCGAGCATTTCGTCCTGCTCATGCAGGAGAACCGGTCCTTCGACCACTATTTCGGCACGCTGTCGGGGGTGCGCGGCTTCGGCGAGGAGTCGGCGGCGTGGCGTCAGTACGGCTGGTCGCCCGGAATCGGGCCCACCGCAGACGGTTTCGTCGAGCCCTTCCGGCTCGACACCACCCGCGGCGCCACCCTGGACGGTGAGTGCATCAACGACCCAGACCACACCTGGCCGGGCATGCACAAGGCGTTCAACGACGGGCGCAACGACGGCTGGATGCCGATGTCGGTGGCCTCGGTCGGGCCCGCCAACGCGCCCGCGGCGATGGGTTACTACCTGCCGGAAGACATTCCGATCCACACCGAGCTCGCGCAGGCGTTCACGCTCTGCGACAACTACCACTGCTCGGTGCTCGGCCCGACCGATCCCAACCGGCTGTACTGGGTCAGCGCCACCATCGATCCCGATGGTCTGGCCGGTGGTCCGCTGGTGGAGACGCCGTTGCTGATCCCGAAGAACGTCTACAGCTGGCGCACCTACCCGGAGAACCTGTCCGAGGCGGGCGTGAGCTGGAAGATCTACAGCAACCGCGATGTCGGTCCGGCGTCCTCGATGATCCTCGACGGCATGATGGGCTGCTTCACCCAGGCCGCCGACCCGAACTCCGAGCTGGCCCGGCGGGGCATCGCGCCGGTGTACCCCAACGACTTCCAGGCCGACGTCGCGAAC
The DNA here is from genome assembly GCF_040654235.1 of Nocardia sp. NPDC050718. Lineage (NCBI taxonomy): Bacteria > Bacillati > Actinomycetota > Actinomycetes > Mycobacteriales > Nocardiaceae > Nocardia > Nocardia sp. NPDC050718. The sequence continues at coordinate 28,451 of NZ_JBFAHQ010000011.1, forward strand.
AACACCCTGCCCGCGGTGTCCTGGGTGGTGCCGTCGGTGCTGCACTGCGAGCATCCGGCCCTGCCCGCCGCCTTCGGCGCGGTCGGGATCGTGCAGCTGCTCGACATCCTCACCTCGAACCCGGCGGTGTGGGAGAAGACCGCGCTGATCATCAGCTACGACGAGAACGGCGGCTTCTTCGACCACGTCGTCCCGCCGACCCCGCCGCCGGGCACGGCGGGGGAGTTCCTGACCGTGCCGCTGGACCGGGTGCCCGCCGCGGGTGGGATCGCCGGGCCGATCGGTCTCGGCTACCGGGTGCCCTGTCTGGTCGTCTCGCCCTACAGCCGCGGCGGGCTGGTCGCCTCGCAGACCTTCGACCACACCTCGCAGTTGCGGCTGCTGGAAACCCGGTTCGGGGTCGACGTGCCGAACCTGACCGCGTGGCGGCGCGGCGTCACCGGGGACATGACCTCGACCTTCGATTTCGCGGCCGCGCCGAACGCCGCCAGGCCGGTGCTGCCCGACCCGAGACCCAAGGCGGACGCGGCGGTCGCGCAGTGCGGGCCGAACATCGCGGCGGGCACCCTCGGTCAGGGCGCGCCCTACCCGGTGCCGCCGAACGCGATGCCGACGCAGCAGCCGGGCGGCAGACGCGCGCCGAGCGGTCCGGTCGGGGTGTGACACGGCGCGGGCCCGGCGATTCGTCGCCGGGCCCGTTGCGCGCTGTCGCGGGGAGTCAGCTCGCGGCGGCGGGGACCCAGTAGCCCGCGGCGGCGGCCATGCTGGGACGTTTGCGCATCGCGGCGAAGCTGTGCCGGGCGGGGGAGATCAGGGCGGTGAACCACGATCGGCGGTATTCGGCGAGAGTCGCCGCGACAGCGGGGTGTTCGATGCAATGCACACCGCCGGGCATTCCCAGGCGGTGGCGAGCCGTCCGGTGGTCTGTGGTGCCCATGCTCATCCTTCGGTAGCTGCTGTCGGCATTCTCGCCAGCGCGAACATTAATCCACGCGACTCGCCCGACCCCGGATTTGCGCCGGTCGGCGCATGGGCGTGTCGGAAAGAATCCGATGGCGCGGACCGGGCGGCGCGGCGTCTGCGAGACTGGGCCCCATGTTGCGGATCGGCCTCACCGGAGGCATGGGAGCGGGTAAATCCACAGTGGCGCGGACCCTGGTCGAATGCGGGGCGGTGCTGATCGACTCCGACGCGATCGCCCGCGAGGTCGTCGCCCCCGGCACGCCGGGACTGGCCGCGCTGGTCGAGGCGTTCGGGCCGGATATCCTCGCCGCCGACGGCAGTCTCGACCGGCCCGCGCTGGCCGCGGTCGCCTTCGCCGACGACGAGTCCAGGGGCAAGCTCAACGCGATCACCCATCCGCTGGTCGGCGCGCGGACCGCGGAGCTGATCGGTGCGGCGCCCGCGCAGGCGATCGTCGTGCAGGACATTCCGCTGCTCGTCGAGAACGGGCTGGCCCCGCTCATGCAGCTGGTCCTGGTGGTCGGCGCCGAGGTCGAGACCCGGCTGCGCAGGCTGGTCGAGCAGCGTGGCGTGGCCGAGGCCGACGCGCGCACCAGGATCGCCGCCCAGGCCACCGACGAGCAGCGGCACGCGGTCGCCGACGTGTGGCTCGACAACAACGGCGCCCCGGAGATCGTCGAGGACCGGGTGCGCGCGCTGTGGGCCGAGCGGCTGGTGCCGTTCGAGCGCAATCAGCGCGAGGGCATCCGCGCCGAGGCCGCGTATCGGCTGGTGCCCGCCGATCCGGACTGGGCCGCGCAGGCCCGCCGGATCATCGCGCGGCTGCACCTGGCGTGTGGCGCGTCGGCGGTGCGGATCGACCACATCGGGTCCACCGCGGTGCACGGCCTGCCCGCGAAGGACGTCATCGACATCCAGGTGACGGTGGCCGACCTGGCCACCGCCGAGTCGCTGGCCGACGCGCTCGCCGGGGCCGGGTTCCCGCCCGCGCCCGGAGTCACCCACGACAACCCGAAGCCGACCCCCGGTGATCCCGACGGCACCGACCTGGCCCGCTGGGGCAAGCGCCTGCACGGCAACGCCGATCCCGCCCGCCCCGCGAACATCCATCTGCGCGTGCAGGATTCGCCCGGCCAGCGGTTCGCCCTCGAGCTGCGGGACTGGCTGCGCGCCGAGGAGGACGCGCGCGCGGCGTACCTGGTGATCAAGCGCGAGGCCGAGCAGGCGGCGGCGGGCAAGGCCGGGGAGGCGGCGGCCCAGGCGTACTACGCGGTGCGGGAACCGTGGTTCGACGCGGTGTATCCGGTGGTCACCGACTGGGCTCGCGCGCGCGTCTGACCCGAGACCAATCTGTTAAACATCAATGTTTCAAAAAGCGGCCGAGGGGTGTCGCACGCTGGGTACATTGTGCCGAGTCACCAGCCGGTGACTCGGTTCACAGGGAAGTTGTAGCGCGTATGACAACACATCACCGTCAGTTCGGCCGTGCGGGCTTCGGCGTCACCGCATTCGGCGCCGTCGCCGCCAGTATCGTGCTGGCCGCCCCGCAGGCCTCCGCCTGGGTCGGCAACGTCACGGTGGCGGGCAGCGACCACAAGGTCGGCTGCAGCTACAAGCTGACCGCCAGCGTCGAGGTCGACCGGCTGACCTCGGTGAAGTTCACCGACAACGGTGTCGACATCGCCACGGTGTCGCCGTCGCTGCTCTCGGGCACGGTGAGCACCACCTGGAAGCCCACCACGGCGGGTCAGCACAAGCTCGAGGCGCGCCAGCTGCTGATCAGCGACTCGATCACCGTCACCGTGGCCCAGGCGCCCGCGACCGGCAGCGCGGGTTGCGGCGGCGGTCTGGCGGATCTGTTCCCGAGCCTGTCGGCCGGCTGATCCCGCTCCGAACGACGACACCGCCGGCGACCTCGCTACCGAGGGTCGCCGGCGGTGTCGTTATTTCAGCGCCAGGTCAGCGTCATACCCCGGGTGGCCAGCCAGGCCTCGAGCGAGTGCCCGTGCGCGGCCATCCCGTCGATCGCCGCGGTCGCGTGCTCGATCGCGGCCTGGCAGTCCGCCGCGCCGAGCAGGCCATCGGCGTGCGCGGCCAGCAGTTCGTCGATGTCGACCAGTTCGACCTCCCGGCCGGTGCGCACCAGTAGATCCAGGTAGTGGTCGACCGACTTCCACAGCGTGGCCGACTCCCTGGTGAACGACCCGACGTCGACGTAGATGTCCTGCCAGCGTTCCACGCCCGGGTTGTGGTGGAACTTCGTCGCCCGCAGCGACAGCTCGGGCAGTACCCACGACTCCAGGTAGTGGAAGTTCGGATGGTCGGAGTGCCTGCCCATGTAGAGGCCCCACGGTTCCTCCCGGTAGACCTCCACCGGCCGGACGAATCCCTTCGGATCGGTGTTCGTCCGCGCCGCGACATCGAAGTATTCGATCTTGGGCGGGTGCACGTGCACGGTGGATGCCTGCGTCATGACCGGAAAATCTACCGGTGACCGGCCCGCCGCGCTCACATCCAGGTCAGGGTGATCTCCCGCGAGCGCAGCCACTGCTCGACGTCGTGGTCGTTGGCGGCGAGGCCGTCGAGGACGGCCGCGGCCCGTTCGAAGGCGCGATCGGCCTGCGCGGTGTCGACGTGGCCCGCGGCGTGCGCGGCCAGCAGCTCGCTCGCGCCGCGCAGGGTCGCCGACCGGCCGCGGCGCACGGCGACGTCGAGGAAGTAGTCGGTGGCCTTCCAGCGCTTGGGGCCGACCTGGACGAATTCGACGATGTCGAGGACGTAGTCGTGGCTGCGGTGGTGGCCGGGGCGGTCGTGCTCGATGGTGGCGCGCACGGCGGGTCCCGGCAGCAGCCAGGACTCCTCGTAGCGGCCGCGCGGCCGGTCGACGGTACGGGCGAGGTACATGCCCCACGGCTGCACCTCGTACCGGTCGACGGGCCGGATGTAGCCCTTGGCATCGGTGCTGGTGAGTTCGGCCACGTCGAAGAACTCGATCCGGGGGCGACCCGGCGGTGGCGTGGTGGGAGTCGGTACCGGGGGCGGCTGCGGGCCGCGGATCTCCCGTGCGAAGTATCCCGCGAATCCGGTGACCGCCGGAGCCGCGACGAGCAGAGGAAGCAGTGCGCTCATGGCCTTGTCCTTCACCACGTGCCGATGATCAGCTCAGGGTACGCCCGGATGCGCCTCGCGCACCGTGTCTGCTGGACCACAGCGCTGTGAATACCCTTGGGACATGGGACTTTTCGGACATCCCGCCGGTATGCTCCGAAGTAGCCGGGCCGCCGCCGGTCGATCGCGGGCACGGGCCCGACCAGGCGATGTGGTCGCGGGCGCGTGGTCGCCACGATGCTGCGGTGCGCCGAGTGGCGCGGCGTTCGCGCAGGTGAGCGGATTTCTCGATGAGCAGAAGTTCATCCGAACGACACCGGGGCGGCGGGCGGCGGCTCGGCGTGGCGCGGGTGTGTCGCCGGATCGGCGCCGGTGAGCGGGCTGTCCGCGCGACTTGTCGGTGGTCGGGCCTAACCTGGTGGACATGGCATTCGCAACCGAGATCCCGACGGAAGGGTACGAGGAGCGGGGGCACCCGCTGGCTCATTCCGAGCACCGCCCCGTCGGCACCATCGAGCGTGCGGGCGGGCAGTTCGAGGTGGTCAGCGAGCACCGGCCCGCCGGCGACCAGCCCGCCGCCATCGCCGAGCTGGAGCGGCGGATCACCGCGGGGGAGAAGGACGTCGTCCTGCTCGGTGCCACCGGCACCGGTAAATCGGCGACCACCGCGTGGCTGATCGAGAAGCTGCAGCGGCCCACGCTGGTGATGGCGCCCAACAAGACCCTCGCCGCGCAGCTGGCCAACGAGCTGCGGGAGATGTTGCCGCACAACGCGGTCGAGTACTTCGTCTCCTACTACGACTACTACCAGCCCGAGGCGTACATCGCCCAGACCGACACCTACATCGAGAAGGACAGCTCGATCAACGACGACGTCGAGCGCCTGCGGCACTCGGCGACCTCGAGCCTGCTCTCGCGGCGCGACGTGGTCGTGGTCGCCTCGGTGTCGTGCATCTACGGCCTCGGTACCCCGCAGTCCTACCTGGACCGCTCGGTGCAGCTCGAGGTCGGCACCGAGATCGACCGCGACGCGCTGCTGCGCCTGCTCGTCGACGTGCAGTACACCCGCAACGACATGGCGTTCACCCGCGGCTCGTTCCGGGTGCGCGGCGACACCGTCGAGATCATCCCGTCCTACGAGGAGCTGGCGGTCCGCATCGAGTTCTTCGGTGACGAGATCGAGGCGCTGTACTACCTGCACCCGCTCACCGGTGACGTGGTGCGCCAGGTCGACTCGCTGCGCATCTTCCCCGCCACCCACTACGTCGCCGGGCCGGAGCGGATGGAGCGCGCGGTCGCCGACATCGAGGCCGAATTGGCCGAGCGGCTGGCCGAATTGGAGAAGCAGGGCAAGTTGCTCGAGGCGCAGCGGTTGCGCATGCGCACCGAGTACGACCTCGAGATGATCCGCCAGGTCGGGTTCTGCTCGGGCATCGAGAACTACTCGCGTCACATCGACGGCCGCCCGGCCGGGTCGGCGCCCGCCACCCTGCTGGACTACTTCCCCGACGACTTCCTGCTCGTCATCGACGAGTCGCATGTCACGGTGCCGCAGATCGGCGGCATGTTCGAAGGCGACATGTCGCGCAAGCGCAACCTGGTCGAGTTCGGTTTCCGGCTGCCGTCCGCGGTCGACAACCGCCCGCTGACCTGGGAGGAGTTCGCCGACCGGATCGGTCAGGCGGTGTATCTGTCGGCGACGCCCGGTCCGTACGAGCTGGGGCAGGTGGGTGGCGAGGTCGTCGAGCAGGTCATCCGCCCGACCGGCCTGGTCGACCCGCAGGTGGTGGTGAAGCCGACCAAGGGCCAGATCGACGATCTGGTGCACGAGATCCGTCAGCGCACCGAGCGCGACGAACGCGTGCTGGTCACCACCCTCACCAAGAAGATGGCCGAGGATCTCACCGACTACCTGCTCGGCCTCGGCGTGCGGGTGCGCTACCTGCATTCCGAGATCGACACCCTGCGCCGGGTGGAGCTGCTGCGGCAGCTGCGCCTGGGCGAGTACGACGTGCTGGTCGGCATCAACCTGCTGCGCGAGGGTCTCGACCTGCCCGAGGTGTCGCTGGTGGCGATTCTCGACGCCGACAAGGAGGGCTTCCTGCGGTCGAGCACCAGCCTCATCCAGACCATCGGCCGCGCGGCGCGCAACGTGTCCGGCGAAGTGCACATGTACGCGGACAAGATCACCGATTCGATGCGGCACGCGATCGACGAGACCGATCGCCGCCGCGCCAAGCAGGTCGCCTACAACGCGGCCAACGGCATCGATCCGCAGCCGCTGCGCAAGAAGATCGCCGACATCCTGGATCAGGTGTACCTGGAGGCCGACGACGAGGTCGCCGTCGGCGGTTCGGGCCGCAATGTCAGCCGCGGCAGGCGCGCCCAGGGCGAGCCGGGCCGCGCGGTGAGCGCGGGCATCTACGCCGAACGCGATGTGAAGTCCATGCCGCGCGCGGAGCTGGCGGATCTGGTCGCCTCCCTCACCGACCAGATGATGAACGCCGCCCGCGAGCTCCAGTTCGAGCTGGCGGGGCGGCTGCGCGACGAGATCGCCGATCTGAAGAAGGAACTCCGCGGCATGGACGCCGCGGGCCTGAGCTGAGCATGCCGCCCGGCCAGGTCCCGCGGCGCGGGCCGCTACGCGGATTCCGCCATCCAGGCGGCGATCCGGCGGTCGGCTTCCTCACGCGACATCTCCTCGACCCGGGTGAGCACCGCCCAGCGGTGGCCGAACGGGTCGATGACCACACCGAAGCGCTCGCCGTTGACGAAGGTTTGCGGCTCCTCGGCGGTGCGGGCACCGTGGGCGACCGCGCGGGCGACCACGGCGTCGACGTCGGGGCAGTAGTGCACGATCGAGGTGTGTACCCAGTCCAGCGGTGCGCGCACGTTGTTGTCGGGGATGGGCATGCCGAGCTGCAGGGTCGAATCGCCGATCAGCAGCTCGGCGTGGGCGGCCTGCCCGTCGGGCAGATCGGCCCGGCTGAGCAGCTTCGCGCCGAACACCTCGGTGTAGAAGTCGATGGCCGCGTTGGCGTCCGGCACGGCCAGGAAACAGGTGATGGAGTGGTAGCCCTCCGGAATGGGCGCAACGGGATTGGTCATGTCCTCGATCCTGGTCGAGCGGCGTCGGCCGATCTTGTAAGAAAGCGACAGATCCGATGACGGCACCCGATCCGGCCGAGACGAAGGGCATTCTGCATCCGGGGGAGCAGGCCCGGCATCGCTCGCTGGACCGGCTGGCGGTCGGTCCCGCGCTGGCCGAGTTCGCCGATCGGTACTGGGTCGTGCGCTGGGATCTGCGGGGAAAACCGGCCTATCGCGCCGAGGTGCTGTCGTTCCCGTGTGTGAATGTCACCTTCGAGCGCAGCAGCCTGCGCACCGGCGGATTCGTCAACGGGGTGAGTACCACGAAGTACGTGCGTGAGCTCGACGGCGAGGGCGAGACGTTCGGTCTCCGGTTCCGGCCCGGTGGGTTCGGCGCCTTCACCGGCGGGGATGTCGGTGCGCTGCGCGATGATTCGGCTCCGCTGGCCGAGGTGCTGCCCGCCGCCGCGGGCCTGGCCGACCGGGTGCTGGCAGAGCCGTCCGACGCGGCGCGGGTGTCGATCGTCGAGGATTTCTTCGCCGGGCGGGGTCGCGCGGACGATCCGCACTACGCGCTGGTGTCGCGCATCGTCACCGCGATGGCGGCCGATCCCGCGCTCACCCGGGTCGACCAGGTGACCGAACGCTTCGCGGTGCCGATCCGGACGTTGCAGCGGTTGTTCCGCCGCTATGTCGGGGCCGGGCCGAAATGGGTGCTGTGCCGATTCCGGTTGCAGGATGCCGCCGATCTGCTGGCGCGCGGCGACAAGCCGGATCTGGCGACGCTGGCCGCCGACCTCGGCTATTTCGATCAGGCACATTTCAGTAGGGAATTCACCGCCGAGATCGGGATGTCGCCGTGGGAATACGCGCGTAAAGCGCAGGCGAGCGCGGCGAGCGCACCGCGCTGACAGGGTGTCGAGACCCCAGAATTCGGGTATGTGAAATATCGTTGTTTCGACTGGGAACGGTGCTGTCCGTCGATAGTCTCACCGCATTCGCGGCGATCGCTGCCGCGGGAGAGTGAGGACATCAACGGTGACAACAACTTTCCGCCGGACCACCCGGCTCGGTCTGGCCGGCTCCGGCATCGCCATGGCCCTGGCCACGGCCGCGCTGATCGCGCCGTTCGCGCACGCCGACTCGACCCAGCACGTCGCGGTCGAGGGCTCCGATCACACAGCCGGCTGCTCGTACACGGTCACCGCGGTCGGTGTCGTCGGGTACAGCAGCAGTGACTCCGGCGCCGACGTGACCTTCTACGACAACGGCGCGGTGATCGGCACCGTCGCGGTGCCCGCCATCGGCGCCACCACCACGACCTGGCGACCCGCCGCCGCCGGCACGCACGAAGTGACGGCGAAAGTCGCCGGGATCAGCACCCGGTGGATCGTCCCCGTCACGGTGACGGTCGCGCCGTCCACCGGTACCGGAAGCGCCGCCTGCGGGCTGCCCAGCTTTTCCGGCTGATGTGAGCAAAGTCCCAGCCGCGCAGGCGCGTTGATTGTGTTGTGATAGGCCACAGTTTTCCCGAGTCGCGGTCTGATCGCCGCAGGTGACTCTTCGCCACTGTCGCGAAGGCCACCGGCACGGCGCCCACCGGCGCCAACACTCCCGATGTGATCTGTTGCGATTTGTCGATAAATCGGCCTGTTTTGGCGTTAGGGTCGACCCAATTGCCGCGCTGACGCTCGATTCCCGGGTTGATCGGTGCTCGGCACCGACCAAGTTGGAGGAGAGATGACCGCCTACCGGACCATTGTCGTCGGTACTGATGGCTCGGATTCGTCGTACGTCGCCGTGGAGAAGGCCGCAGCGCTCGCCGGCGACGCGGACGCGACTCTCGTGCTGGCCTGTGCCTACTTCCCGACCGACGATCGCGATGTCGCCGCCGCGGCCGACGTGCTCAAGGACGAGGCCTACCAGGTGCGTGGCTCGGCGCCGACCAACGAGATCCTGCACGTAGCCCGGGAGAAGGCGGTGGCCGCCGGCGCGAAGAACATCGTCGAGCGCGCCATCGTCGGCGAGCCGGTCGATTCGCTGCTCGACCTGGTCAACGAGACCAAGGCCGATCTGCTGGTCGTCGGTAACCGGGGCCTGAACACCCTGGCCGGCCGCCTGCTCGGCTCGGTGCCCTCGGACGTGGCGCGCAAGTCGCGCTCGGACGTGCTGATCGTGCACACCGTTCGCTAGTCCTGTTCGATCCCACACTCGGGGGCGCTGCTTCGGCAGCGCCCCCGGGTTGTTTCCGGCGTCAGCGCTGGACCGGCTCCTGCCTTGTGCCGCCGCGCAATCCGATCGACATGATGTCGGACGGCTCATCGAGTTCGATGCGATGCCAATGGTGCCGCGCCACCAGGAACGCGGTGCCCGCCGTCAGCCGTACAAAGGTCTCCGGTGCGCCCGGTTCCGCGGGGCGCAGATACAGGCGCAGCGCGCCGCGCAGACAGCACACCGCCTCGTCACCGGCGGGATGCATCTCCCAGTGGTCGGCGTGGACGTCGGTGTCGGACTCGACGTGGAAGGCGGCCAACTGCCAGCCGCCGTCGTCGGCGGCCATCCGGCGCTCGCCCGATTCGACGGTGCCTTCGGGCCGGAAGCGCAGGGCGCGGTCGAACAGATCGATGGGGGACATCGGTGTTCCTTTCACTGTGCTGCCGCGGGAAGGTCCTCGCGGACAGAGGTTTTCGTGCCGTCGGAGCCGGGGAGAACGAGGGCGGCGATCGCGGCCGCCGCGACGAACAGCAGGGCGCCGATCCCGAGCGCGAAGGCGTAGCCGCTGGTGAGCGCCGCCGGTTCGGTGCCCGCACCGGACCGGGCGGCGGCGAAGGTCGCCAGCGCCGCGACGCCGACGCTGCCGCCGAGCTGGCGGGCGCTGTTGAACACGCCGGAGGCCATCCCGGCCTCGCCCGGCGCGACGGCGGTGACGGCGGCCGCGGCGACCGGCGCCAGGCACAGGCCGAGCCCGAATCCGCCGATGATCGAGGGGCCGAGGACATCGGCGAGGAAACCGCCGTCGGGACTGATCGACGCGAACCAGCCGATCCCCGTCGCGGTCAGCAGCGCGCCGCCGATCAGGAGCGGGCGCGGGGATCGATGGGTCCCGATCCGGGTCGCGACCACCGTGCCGGCGATGACGCACAGCGAGAACGGGACGAAGGCCGCGCCGGTGGCGCCCGCGCTCATGCCCAGGACGCGCTGCATATACAGCGACACGAGGTAGAACGCCGAGAACTGGCCCGCGGCGGCGCACAGGACGAACAGGTTGCCGCCGAGCACCCAGCGGTTGCGCAGCAGCCCGAGCCGCAGCAGCGGGTGGTGAGCTCGGCGTTCCACGATCGCGAACCCGAGCAGCAGGGTCGCGGCCACCGCCAGCGTCGCGCCGGTCTCGGCGGAGATCCATCCGTGCCGATCGGTGCGGACGATCCCGGTGATCAGCAAGCCGACGCCGCCGGTCGCCAGCACCGCGCCGGCGAGGTCGAGCCGGCCTGCCCCGCTCGACGGCCGGTCGGCGGGTACGCCGGCGGCCGTGGCCAGCAGCGCGATCGCGACGATCGGCAGGTTGATCAGCATCACCCAGCGCCAGTCGGCGTACTCGGTGAGCAGGCCGCCGACGAGCACGCCCAGTGCCCCGCCCGCCGCGTTGACCCCGCCCCACACGCCGAGTGCCCGGATCCGCGCTGGTCCGTCGGGAAACGCGGTGGTGAGGGTCGCCAGGGCCGCGGGGGCCACCGCCGCCGCGGCGATGCCCTGCGCGGCGCGCGCGGCCACCAGCTGCCAGGGCGCCTGCGCGAGTCCGCCCGCCAGTGACGCGATCCCGAAGGCGATCAGCCCGACGGTGAACAGCCTGCGCCGTCCGTACCGGTCGCACGCGGTGCCGCCGAGCAGGAGGAACCCGCCGAAGGTCAGCGCGTACATGTGCACCACCCAGGCCAGATCCAGCGGCGCGAAGCCGAGCGTGTCCCCGATGGCGGGCAGCGCGACGTTCACCACGGCCATATCGAGGGCGACCATGAACTGCGCGACACCCACGGCGGTGAGTACGGCGGGGGGATGTGGCGGCGACGAGTTTTTATACATGTATAAAAACTAACCGCAGCCGCGGCCCCGTGTCCATACCCACGCCGCCGGATGGGTCAAGATGGACCCATGCCGACTCCGTCCTCGCAGCCAGCGCGCACCGGCAGGCCCGCGCGCCTGTCCCGCGCCGACATCGTCGCCGCCGCGCACGCGGTGATCGAGGCCGAGGGCGTCGAGAAACTGACCATGCGCAGGCTCGCCGGTGCGCTGGAGTGCACCCCGATGGCCCTGTACCACCACGTCCGAGACAAGGACGACCTGCTGCGGCTGCTCCTCGACGACTACGCCGACGGCATCGTCTGGCCCGCGCTGCCCGACGATCCCCGGCAGCGAATCCTGGTCGCCGCCACCGCGATGCACGACGCGCTCGCGGCGCACGCGTGGATCGTGGAGGTGCTGGTGAACGGCGATCTGTTCGGCCGTTCGGCGCTGTGGGTGCCCGAGACCATCATCGACGCCGCCGTCGCCGCGGGACTGGGCATCGAGCGCGCGGTGGCCGCGTACCGAGCCATCTGGCACTACACCGCGGGCGATCTGATCGTCACCGGCCGCTCGGCCCGCCGTGCCGCGCAGGGCCCCACCTATCGCGCCGAGGTCTTCGCGAACCTGGACCCCGACGCGATGCCGCGGCTGGCCGAAGTCGGTTCCCGCTGGATCGAATTCGACGCCGTGAGCACGTACGCGACCGGCCTGGACGCGCTGGTCACCGGCTTGCTGGCCGACCCGGGCCGGGCCTGAAGACGCGCCGGGGCGGTCTGGCGCCGATGACGCCCGGCAGGCCGAAGGGCGATCCGCCTAGCCGAGCGCGGACAGCACCTCGGGCAGGTCCTCGGTGTGCACGACGGCCAGGCGCTGGGTCGCACGGGTCAGGGCGACGTAGAGGTCGTTGAGGCCGCGCGGTGATTCGTCCAGGATCGCCTGGGGCTCCACCAGGTACACGCGGTCGAACTCGAGGCCCTTGGCGTCGTGCACGGTCAGGACCTGCACCGATTCCCCGGCCAGCGGGGACAGTTCGGGGACGAGCGCGGCGGGCGCGAGGATCGCGCTGGTGCCCGGACCGTGCTCGGCCTCGAGCAGACGCGCCAGTTCGCCGGACACCTCGGCGGGCCGAACCCGGTGCGCGCGGGGCGGATTGCCGGTCTCGCGGACCGAACGCGGCACCTGGACCCCGGGGTCGATGGCGGCCAGCACGTCGGCGGCGACGGCCATGATCTCGGCGGGGGTGCGGTAGTTGACGGTCAGCTCGGTGAGCTTCCAGCGTTGTGCTACATAGGGTTCCAGCACCCGCTGCCAGGACGACGCGCCCGCCGGGTCGCCGGTCTGGGCGACATCGCCGACCACCGTGATCCACCGGTTCGGGATGCGCCGCATCACCATGCGCCAGGCCATCTGTGACAGCTCCTGCGCCTCGTCGACGATCACGTGCCCGTAGGTCCAGGTGCGGTCGCCCGCGGCGCGTTCGGCGGTGGTCTGCCGGTTGCCGAATTCCTGGCGCTGGGCCAGCTGGGAGGCGTCGATGAGGTCGTAGGCCATCAGGATCTCGGGATCGAGTTCGTCCTCGATGTCCTGGGGCGCGGAGCCGGTGAGGATGTCGAGGGCGTCCTGCGCCTCGGCCAGCTGGGCGCGCCAGCGGCGACGGGCGCGTTCGCGCTCCTCGGTGTCGTCCACGCCGAGCAGTTCGGCCAGCTCGTCGAGCAGCGGCGCGTCGGCGGCGCCGAACATGCCGTCGTCGGTGCGGACCAGCTCGGCCCGGTCCTCGGCGCTGAGGGTCTTGGCGGCGCGATCGAGCCGGGCCGGGTCGGCCAGCAGGTCGGCCAGCACCTCCTGCGGGGACAGGATCGGCCACAGCGCGCTGATCGCGGCCTGGACCTGCGGGTCGGACCGCATCTCGTCGCCGATCTCGGTGAGGTCGGCCGAGCTGAGCAGGCTGGTCCCGCCGGACAGGTCGGCGCCCATGGTCGCGGCCAGCTGGTCGGTGAGCGCGTCGATCACCGAGGACGCGAAGATCGGCCTGGCCAGGTTGTGCGGGCGGCGCGAGGACCTGGCCCGGCCGCGGGCCTTGGTCGCGATCTTGCGATCCAGCGTCACCGGGTAGCCGTCGAAGGTGAGCCGCACCGGCTCGCCGGGCACCTCCTGGCGGTCGCGGACCGCCTGCTTGAGCACCTCGAGCATGTCGAGGGAGCCCTTGATCTCGCCGGCGCGCAGCGTGTCCTCGCGCACGGCCTTCACCCCCGGATACAGATCGCCGATGGTGGACAGCAGCACGCCGGTCTCACCGAGCGAGGGCAGCACCTGCCCGATGTAGTCGAGGAAGGTGGCGTTCGGCCCGATGATCAGCACGCCGCTCTTGGCCAGCTGCTGGCGGTAGGTGTAGAGCAGGTAGGCGGCGCGGTGCAGCGCGACCGCGGTCTTGCCGGTGCCCGGTCCGCCCTGGACCACCAGCACGCTCTTGTGCTCGGAGCGGATGATCGCGTCCTGCTCGCTCTGGATGGTCTCGACGATGTCGTTCATGTGCCCGGTGCGCGCGGCGTTGAGCGCCGACAGCAGCGCGCTCTCGCCGCCGACGCCGTCGTCGGTGCCGACCGCGCCGTCGCGCTCGGCGGCGCGCAGGTCCAGGTACTCGTCGGTGATGGCGGTGACCGCGCGGTTGCGCGAGCGGATGTGCCTGCGCCGGACCACGTCCTCGGGGTTGGCGGTGGTCGCCAGGTAGAACGGGCGGGCCAGCGGCGCGCGCCAGTCCAGCAGCAGCGGCTCGTAGTCGTTGTCCTCGTCGAGGATGCCGAGCCTGCCGATGTAGCGGGCTTCGGGCTCGTCGCCGTCCAGATCGATCCGGCCGAAGCACAGACCGTGCTCGGCGGCGTCGTATTTGGCCAGGTCCTCGCTGTAGAGCTGGGTGAACGACTCGCGCTCACTGCGCGCCTGGGGGGTGCCGCCGGTCTCCAGCAGCACGGTCTTCAGCCGGTTCTGCGCGTAGTCGCGCATGCCGTCGAGCCGGTCGTAGAGCACCGAGAGGTACTGCTGTTCCGCGGCGCGATCATCGGCGAGGCGGTCGGGCAAAACAGGACTCCTTTGTCACCGGCGAGAACAGAGTTGTCGAGTCTACTCGGCGAACAGATCGTCACCGACGATCGGCGTGAAGTGCTCGACCACGGGAAACGGGTCGTAGAAGTGGTGCAACAGTGCCCGCCAGCGCTGGTATTCCGGCGATCCACGGAAACCCTCGGTGTGGTCGGTCAGCCGCTCCCAGCGCACCAGTAGCAGGTAGCTGTCGGGCCGTTCGACGCACCGCGACAGCGACAGCCCGCCGAAACCGGGCATCGACTCGATGATCGGCGCGGCCTCGGTGAACGCCGCCTCGAACTCCGCGGCGAGACCGGGGCGAACGGGCAGCACCGCTTGTTCGATGATCACGCCGACCAGTCTGTCAGGACGCGTGGGTGTTGTTCGATCGACGATTCTGACCGAGACCGAGCTCACGATGACCCGACGGCTTGTCGCGGTACATCGCCAGGTCGGCGTCGTGCAGGACCGCCTCGGGGGTGCGGTGTTCGTGCGGCCCGAGCTCGGTGATGCCGATCGAGGCGCTCACCTCCAGCCGGTGCCCGCGGGCGATGATCGGCTCGGCCATCGTGGTCCGCAGCCGCTCGATCAGACCGGGCAGATCGGCGCGGTCGGGATGCCCGGACAGCAGGACCAGGAACTCGTCGCCGCCGAGCCTGCCGACCAGGTCCTCGGCGCGCAGCGCGCGCTGCAGGCGCTGGGCGACGATCTGCAGCACCGTGTCGCCGATCGCGTGGCCGAGGGTGTCGTTGATCGCCTTGAAGCCGTCGAGGTCGATGAACAGCACGGTGGTGACCAGGCTGCCGTCCTCGTCGGCCAGCGCGGCCGCGAGCTGGGACAGGATCAGCGAGCGGTTGGCCAGCCCGGTCAGCGCGTCGTGGGTGGCCTGGTACTCGAGCTGGCGCCTGCTGGCCCGGAACTCGGTGATGTCGGCGAAGGAGGACACGCCGGAGGAGTGCGGGGTGTCGGGGTTGAGCAGCCGGCAGTTGCACGACAGCCACACCTGCTGCCCGTCGGTGCGCTCCACGCCGAAGATGAACTGGGTGACGGCCTCGCCGGTCGCCAGGGTGTGCGCCATCGGATGCCGGGCCGTGGACATCGGCTGCCCGTTGCGGTCGATCAGGGCGAGCGGCAGTTCGTCGATGACGTGCCCGATCACCGGCGTGGCGTCGTCGATGCCGAGGATCCGCCTGCCCGCCGGATTGATCGACTCGACGCGGCCGCGCGGATCGACGACGAGCACGCCCTCCTCCAGCTGCGAGACCACCGTGGTGAAATGCGCCTCCGCCCGGCGCGCCGAGGCCTCCGCGGCCCGCTGGGCGGTCAGGTCGTGCACGACCACCTGGTAGGCGAGTGCGTCTTGCCACGCTGTGAGAACCGACACGGTCTGCACCGGCACCGTGCGGCCGTCGAAGCGCACCAGATCCATCTCGGTCGGCGGGGAGGCGGCACCCTCGGCGGTCAGCTGGGCGATCCGGTCCAGCATGGCGGGAATCGACTCGGGATGGACGAACCGGGTGATGGGCTGTCCGAGCAGGTCATCGGGGGTTTCCGCGCCGAGCAGCCGGACCATCGCGGGGTTGGCGAACACCACGGTGCCCGCCTCGTGCACGCAGATCGCGTCGGGCGTGTGTTCGACGAGCGAGCGGTACCGCTGGGCGAGCTGTTCGGCGCTCGCCGAGTCCGTATTGGTTTCTCCCACTGCGATACCCCCGATCTCGACCTGGTCTGGCGACGGCGAACAGGACTATTGTGGTGACCCTCGATCAGATCCGCGAGGAGCGATGTGAAACCGGACATGCGTCCTGGCGGCATGGTCCACCGTCCCGATTCTATGTCGATCGCGGGGATCGGTGTTGTCTCCGCCTTCGGCTGGGGCCGTGAAGCGCTGTGGCAGGGGGTCCTGGGCGGCAAGCCGTCGGCCCGGCTCTACCCCGGGTACGGCCCCGAACGGGACCAGCACGCCTGGGTCGGCCGGATCCCCGACGGCGGTGATCTCGCCCACGGTGCGGGCCTGTTCGGGCGCGCCGTGCACGCCGCGGCCGCCGAAGCCGTCGCCGACGCGCGGGCGCGCGGCTGGCGCGCGGCGGGGCGCACCGTCGGTCTCGTGCACGGGTTCACCCTGGGTGACGTCGCCGACTGGCGTGAGTTCTACCTGACCGACCACGGGCACCGGCGATCCCGCGACTATCTGCGGATGCTGCCGTCGACCCCCATCTCGGTGATCATGCAGGAATTCGGCTTCCACGGGCCCGCGATGAATGTCTCGGCGGCCTGCAGCACCGGGTCCGCCGCCCTGCTCACCGCGAAGATGTGGCGCGAGGCCGGCCTGGTCGACGACGTGCTGTGCGTCGCCACCGACGTCTCCGCGACGCCGGAGATGCTCGAACACTTCGTCCGGCTCGGCGCCGCGGTCGGTGCCGCCGACCCGTTCACGGCGTGCAGGCCGTTGCAGGAGGGCTCGCTCGGTTTCACGATGGCCGAGGCCTCGGTGGCGATGCTGCTCACCGACGCCGTCGACACCCCCTATGCCCGGGTCCTCGGCGGCGCGATGACCAACGACGCGTTCCATGTCGTCTCCGTCGACCCCGACCACACGCAGCTGGTCGGCTGCACCGAGCGCGCGCTGGCCGTGTCCGGGATCGCGGCGGCCGACGTGGACTACGTCAACGTCCACGGCACCGGCACCGGCCAGTGCGACGCCGCCGAACGCGACGTGCTGACCACCGTGTTCGCCGACCGCCCCGCGATCACCGCGCTCAAGCCGCTCACCGGGCACTGCCAGGGCGCGGCCGCGGCCGTCGAGGTCGCCACCATCGCCCTGTCCTACGACCGCGGCATCGCCGCCTCGGCACCGATCGTGGCGCCCGCGCACCCGCGGCTGCTGGACGGCCCGGCTCCGATGACCGGCGGTCCGACGGTGAAACTGTCGATGGGAATGGGTGGCAACAACGCCGCCGTCGTCCTCGGGCCCGCCTGAGCGGTCAGTCGCCCTCGCCCGCGTCCGGGCCGCCGGCCAGCGCGTAGCCGCCGGTGGTCGGCGAATCCTGCGGCAGTGGGACCGCCCAGCGCAGCTGGGTGCCCGGCATCTCGGGGTGGTTGCCGTCGTCGTCGGGGCGCTGCGCAGGCCCGATGTCGAAGTGCCCGCTCGCCTCCTGCGCGCGCTGTTCCAGATTGCGCAGCCCGCTGCGGATGACATGGTTGGGGATGCCCCAGCCGTTGTCGGTGACGGTGATCGTCAGGTCGTCGGCCACATCGATGACGATCGCGACGGTATCGGCGCCGGAGTGGCGCACCGCGTTGCTCACCGCCTCGCGCACCACCGCCTCGGCGTGATCGGCCAGCTGCGGGTCCAGCACCGACAGCGGACCCGACACCTGGATGGTGGCCCGCAACGCGATGTCGGCGGTCTGGCGCCGGATCGCCACCTCGAGCCGCTGCTGGAGTCCGGCGCTGTGGTCGGGGCCGCTGGCGTGCAGGTCGAAGATGGAGGTCCTGATCTCCTGCACGACCTCCTGCAGGTCCATGATCACCGTCGAGAGTCGTTGCCGCACTTCGGGAACCACGGCTTTGGGCAGGGTGGCCTGCACGGTGAGGCCGATGGCGAACAGCCGCTGGATCACGTGGTCGTGCAGGTCGCGGGCGATGCGGTCGCGGTCGGCGACGATGTCGAGTTCGCGCATCCGCCGTTGCGCGTCGGCCAGCCGGACCGCCAGCGCGGCCTGATCGCAGAAGGCCGCCGTCAGTTCCAGCATCTCGTCCGAATACGGGGCGAAACCGGGCGGCCGGATCGTCACCAGTACGCCGAGGGTGGCGTCGGGCGTGCACAGCGGTAGGACGAGCGCCGGTCCGGCGCCGGGCAATTCGGCACCGGGGAACTCGACGCCGAGCGGCACCGTCGAGACGTCGTCGAAGCGCAGCGGGGTGCGTCTGCTGAACGCGTCTCCCAGGGCGGTGCCGGCGATCGGGACGGTCTGCCAGTCCTGGCCCGCGTCGGGACCGGTCCACTGGGTGATCACCAGTTCCGAGATCTCGCCCGGCAATTCGTCCGGCACCGGCACCGAGGCCAGGAACGCCTGATGCGATCCGGTGAGCCCGCGGGCGTGGTCGACGACATGGGCGAGCACCCGGTCCGATTCCGTGCCCGCGAGGAACTCGGTGGCGATGTCGCGGGTCGCCTCGATCCAGGCCTGGCGGGTCCGCGCCTGTTCGTAGAGGCGCGCGTTGTCGACCGCGATCCCCGCCGCGGCCGCCAGCGCCAGCACCAGGACCTCGTCCTCCTCGGTGAACGGCTGGCCGTCGGACTTCTCGGTCAGATAGAGACTGCCGAAGACCTCGTCCCGAATGCGCACCGGCACACCGAGAAACGTGTGCATCGGCGGGTGTCCCGCCGGAAAGCCGATCGAGGAGGAATGCTCGGTGAGATCGTCCAGGCGCAGCGGCGCCTTCTGCGCGAACACCGCGCCGAGCACGCCGTGGCCCGCGGGCAACCGCCCGATCCGGTTGCGGATCTGGTCCGGCATGCCCTCGTCGATGAACTGCGAGACCTGCTGATCGTGGCCGCGGACCGCGAGCGCGCCGTAGCGGGCGTCGACCAGGTTCATCGCGGTGCGCACGATGGTGCGCAGGGTCTCGTCGAGATCCAGGCCCGCGGTGACGGTCAGCATGGCCTCGACCAGGCCGTCCATCCGGTCGCGCGAACCGATCATCACTTCGACGCGATCGGCCACCTCGCCGAGCAGCGCGCGCAGTCGCTGCTGGGAGACCGTCCGGCCCACCGAATAGCGGCCACCCCGACCGTCATTCGTCATCGCCGTATCCGTTCGCCGCGCCACCCCAACCGTCGAACGCAAAGTCTAGTCCGCAAGGTGGGGACTTTCGGCCCTTCACCGACAAGGGCCCCCATGGTGGCATAGGGCACCGGGAATAGGGATCGAGAAGTGGGGCAAGAGATGAATTCGTTGTCGACTACCCAGCACTGGACGACCGCCGCGGACCCGGAGCTCGCGGTGACCACCTGCGGCGAGGTACCACCCCAGGACGTCACCCGCGCGGTCCGCGCCATCACCCGCGTCATGCGCAGGCATCACCTCGACAGTCCGGCCCGCGTGCGCGTCACCGCGCCGCAGGGCTCCGACGAGCCGACCCTGGTGCAGGCCAACATCCGGACCAACGACACGCTCACCCGCGTGCAGGTCACCGGTCCCGGCGGCTTCGCCGTCACCTTCGCCGCCGAGCGGCTCGATCGTCAGCTGGCCCGGCGCGCGGGCAAGGAAGCGCGTGGCGCGTGGCCGGATCCGGCGCGGCGCCCGCTGGCCCAGATCACCGAGACCCGCCCGATCATCCGGCGCAAGGACTGCGCGCTGATGACCGGCACGCCGCTGGAAGCCAGCACCGTGCTGGACGCGATGGACTACGACGCCTACCTGTTCACCGATGCCCAGACGGGTGAGGACGCGATCGTCACCTGGGCCGATCCGCACGGTGTCAGCCTGGCCAGGCAGCGGCACACGGCCGCGGCGGGGGAGTCGGCCGAGCTGCCGCTGACCGCCAGCGCCATGCCGGTCCGCGTCGTCCAGGACGCCGCGCCGGTCTACGCCGAGGACGAGGCCTCCGACGTGCTCTGCACCGCGGGCCTGCCGTACCTGTTCTTCACCGACAGCCACACCGGCCGCGGCAACCTGCTCTACCGCCGCTACGACGGCGACCTGACGATCGTCGTCCCTTCTTGACGCGCACGGCTCGCGCCTGATCGCTACGGCTCGCGCAGCTTGGTCGCCAGCACGGCGGCCTGGGTGCGGCGTTCGACGCCGAGCTTGGCCAGCAGGCGCGAGACGTAGTTCTTCACCGTCTTCTCGGCCAGGAACATCCGCGCGGCGATCTGCCGGTTGGTGAGTCCCTCGCCGAGCAGCTCGAGTAATCGGCGCTCCTGCTCGGTGAGCCCGGCGAGCGCGCCGGAGGGCTCGGTGCTGCGGCGCAGCCGGGCGCGCAGGGCGTCGGCCGCGCGGGTGTCGAGCAGCGAGTGGCCGGCGCCGACCTGCTTGATCGCGTCGGCCAGCTTCATCCCGTCGATGTTCTTCACCACATAGCCGCTGGCACCGGCCAGGATCGCGTCGAGCATGGCGTGCTCGTCGGAGAACGAGGTGAGGATCAGGCAGCGCAGGTCCTCGAACTCGGCGAGCAGGTTGCGGCACAGCTCGATGCCGTTGCCGTCGGGCAGCCGGACATCGAGGACCGCCACATCGGGTCTGGCCTCGCGGATACGCACCATCGCCTCGGCCACGCCACCGGCCTGGCCGATCACCCTGAGTTCTGGATCACCTTCGAGCAGATCGATCAGGCCGCGCCGCACGATCTCGTGGTCGTCGACCAGGAACACCTCGAGCACGCCGGCTCCTTCATCATGTCGATCGCCCCACCCCTGCCGTCAAACATAATCCGTGGGCTGAAATCGTGGGCGCAGACCGGGAACTCGGCCACCCCGCCCCGACCCCGAGGCGGGGCAGGCCACCCGTCGGCCAGGCGCCGTCGCGCAGGCGACGACGGCGCAGGCCACGGCGCCCGACCAGCGGAACAGGAGGGGTCGCGACCGCGAGCGGGTCAGCGCTCGAACATTTCTGTCGGTGGGTCGGCCTAGCATGGCGAGCGGGGGTTCATGTCCGGTCGGCGGATGACGATGGAGAAGGGATTCACCAGGTGGCGGAACGCCTCACTGTGCGCGGAGCTCGGGAACACAACCTGAAAGGTGTCGACCTCGATCTGCCTCGTGACAGCCTGATCGTGTTCACCGGTCTGTCCGGTTCCGGGAAGTCGAGCCTGGCGTTCGACACGATCTTCGCCGAGGGGCAGCGCCGCTACGTCGAGTCGCTGTCGGCCTACGCGCGCCAGTTCCTCGGGCAGATGGACAAGCCCGATGTCGACTTCATCGAGGGCCTCTCGCCCGCGGTGTCGATCGACCAGAAGTCGACCAACCGCAACCCGCGGTCCACGGTCGGCACCATCACCGAGGTCTACGACTACCTGCGCCTGCTCTACGCGCGCGCGGGCACGCCGCACTGCCCGGTGTGTGGTGAGCTGATCGCCAAGCAGACGCCGCAGCAGATCGTCGACCAGGTGCTGGCGATGGAGGAGGGGCTCAAGTTCCAGGTCCTCGCGCCGGTGGTGCGGACCCGCAAGGGCGAGTTCGTCGACCTGTTCGACCAGCTCAAGACCCAGGGCTACTCGCGCGTGCGGGTCGACGGCGTGGTGTATCCGCTCACCGATCCGCCGAAGCTGAAGAAGCAGGAGAAGCACGACGTCGAGGTCGTCATCGACCGGCTCGCGGTGAAGTCCGCGTCCAAGCAGCGGCTCACCGACTCGATCGAAACGGCGCTGCGGCTGGCCGACGGCATCGTGGTGCTCGACTTCGTCGACCGCGACGAACACGCCCACGACCGGGAACGCCGCTTCTCCGAGCGCCTGGCCTGCCCGAACGGCCACGCGCTCGACATCGAGGATCTCGAGCCGCGCTCGTTCTCGTTCAACTCGCCCTACGGCGCCTGCCCCGACTGCACCGGTCTCGGCATCCGCAAGGAGGTCGACCCGGAACTGGTGGTCCCCGATCCGGAGCTGAGCCTGGCCGAGGGCGCCATCGCGCCGTGGTCGCGCGGGCAGACCGCCGAGTACTTCAACCGGCTGCTGTCGGGCCTGGCCGAGTCGATCGGCTTCTCGATGGACACCCCGTGGCAGAACCTGCCCGCCAAGGCCCGCAAGGCGGTGCTCGAGGGCAGTTCCGACCAGGTGCACGTCTCCTACGTCAACCGGTACGGCCGCAAGCGCTCCTACTACGCCGATTTCGAAGGCGTGATGCCGTTCCTGCACCGGCGCATGGACAACACCGAGTCCGAGCAGATGAAAGAGCACTACGACGGCTACATGCGCGACGTGCCGTGCCCGGTGTGCCACGGCGCCCGCCTGCGCCCGGAGATCCTGGCCGTCACGCTGGCCGCCGACGGCGCCGACAAGTCGATCGCCGACGTCAGCGACCTGTCGATCGGCGAGTGCGCGCACTTCCTCAACTCGCTGACGCTGGGGGAGCGCGAGGCCGCGATCGCCGGTCAGGTGCTCAAGGAGATCCAGGCGCGCCTCGGCTTCCTGCTCGACGTCGGCCTGGAGTACCTCACGCTCTCGCGCGCGGCCGCGACCCTGTCCGGCGGTGAGGCGCAGCGTATCCGGCTGGCCACCCAGATCGGGTCCGGCCTGGTCGGCGTGCTCTACGTGCTCGACGAGCCGTCGATCGGCCTGCACCAGCGCGACAACCGCAGGCTCATCGAGACACTGCTGCGCCTGAAGAACCTGGGCAACACCCTGATCGTGGTCGAGCACGACGAGGACACCATCCGCGCCTCGGACTGGGTCGTCGACATCGGCCCGCTGGCCGGCGAGCACGGTGGCCGGGTGGTGCACAGCGGCCCCTACACCGAACTGCTCGCCGAACCCGAATCACTCACCGGCGCTTACCTTTCCGGCCGGGAGCAGATCGAGGTGCCGATGGTGCGCCGTCCGATCGACAAGAAGCGCAGGCTGACCGTCGTCGGCGCCACCGAACACAATCTGACCGGCATCGACGTCGCGTTCCCGCTCGGCGTGCTCACCTCGGTCACCGGCGTCTCCGGTTCGGGCAAGTCGACCCTGGTCAACGACATCCTGGCGACGGTGCTGGCGAACAAGCTCAACGGCGCGCGCCAGGTGCCAGGCAGGCACACCAGGATCAACGGCCTGGACCACCTGGACAAGCTGGTGCAGGTCAACCAGTCGCCGATCGGGCGTACGCCGCGCTCGAACCCGGCCACCTACACCGGCGTCTTCGACAAGATCCGCACCCTGTTCGCCTCGACCACCGAGGCCAAGGTCCGCGGGTACCAGCCGGGCCGGTTCTCCTTCAACGTCAAGGGCGGCCGCTGCGAGGCGTGCTCGGGTGACGGCACGCTCAAGATCGAGATGAACTTCCTGCCGGACGTCTACGTCCCGTGCGAGGTGTGCCATGGCGCCCGCTACAACCGCGAGACGCTCGAGGTGCACTACAAGGGCAAGACCATCGCCGAGGTCCTGGACATGCCGATCGACGAGGCCGCGGTGTTCTTCGAGCCGGTCACCTCGATCCACCGGTATCTCAAGACGCTGGTCGAGGTCGGGCTCGGGTACGTGCGGCTCGGCCAGAGCGCGCCGACCCTGTCCGGCGGCGAGGCCCAGCGCGTGAAGCTGGCCGCCGAGCTGCAGAAGCGCTCGACGGGGCGCACCGTCTACATCCTCGACGAGCCGACCACCGGCCTGCACTTCGAGGACATCCGCAAGCTGCTCAAGGTGATCAACGGGCTGGTCGACAAGGGCAACACGGTGATCGTCATCGAGCACAACCTCGATGTCATCAAGACCTCGGACTGGGTCGTCGACATGGGGCCAGAGGGCGGGTCCGGTGGCGGCACCGTGGTCGCGACGGGCACGCCGGAGGACGTGGCCCAGGTGTCGGGCAGCTACACCGGACAGTTCCTCAAGGAGGTGCTGGCGGCACCGGCACCGGCGAAGAAGACAGCGAAGAAGACGGCCGCGAAGGCGGCTCCCGCCGCGAAGAAAGCGCCTGCTGAGACGGCTGCGGCCAAGCGGCTGGCGCGAAAGGCGGCCGCGCTGCGCTGAGTCCGGATAACCTCGCGCGCGGGGACTTTCCGAAAACGCGACAAAGTGAAACACCTGTGGGTAGCATTCGCCTCACCGTTGCCGGAATACCGGACAGTAACGGTCAGTCGAACCGGCATCCAGTGGTGTCTCGTGCCCGTGGGCGGCGCGATCGCGGGTGTCGTGCAGTACGAAAGGAACGTCCCCATGGATGAAGCCACCACGGCGCTCATCGGCCAGATTCTGTCTTTCCTCAGTGGCGGGTCCTCGCTGGCCTACACGCCCACCAAGCCGACTGCCTGAGTCGGGCGGAATCGAAAGGAACCACTGAGCATGGAAACCGGAAGCGCCGGCCTCGCCAGCATCTTCACCGCTCTCGCCAACGCGATCGCCTCGGGTTCGGCCATCGCCGTGACCCCGGGCACGCCGCCCACCACGACCCCCACGGTCTGAGAGCGGCCCCGTAAGCCTCTGTAGAAAAAGATCCGCCGGCGCTGCTGCGCCGGCGGATCTTTTCGTCTGTGTGAGACCGGCTCAGTACACCGGCCCGGTGTACTTCTCGCCCGGCCCTGCACCCGGGGCGTCCGGCACCGAGGAGGCCTCGCGGAACGCGCGCTGCAGCGCCTGCAGGCCGTCGCGGATCGGGCCCGCGTGCGGTCCGAGGTACTCCACCGACGCGGTGACCAGCCCGGCCAGCGCGGTGATCACCCGGCGGGCCTCGTCGAGGTCGACGTGCTCCCCGGAGTGCGGGTCGTCGGCGGCCAGCCCCAGCTTCTCCGCGGCCGAACTCATCAGCATCACGGCGGCGCGGCTGATAACTTCGACGGCGGGGATGTCGGCCAGGTCGCGCACGGGGGGATCGAGCTCGTCAGTCATGCCGACAAGGCTATAGCGGCCCCGATGGGGGCTGTCGGTGCCAGGCCGATTCGGCGATAGCCGAATGCGATGCTAGACTTTCCGCTGACGACCGCCCCTGGTTGTGTCATGCAGCTCTGGGGCAGATAAGTGGAGCCCGACTCCCACCGTTGCCGACGAGCAATCGTACTCCGGCAATCGGTCCCGGTCACCCGCCCGATGTGGCGGGTTTCCTGTGTGCTTGCCACGCAGGGGTCGACAGCGAGCTCGTGAGGGCATCGGCTGTGGGCGATCGGTCGACATCGGGCCCCGTCGCGGAGAAATACCGCAGCGGGGCTTTCGTGTTGAAACAGGGGTTGCAGTTATTGCATGCGGTCGTTATGACGACACCGCTTGACCTAGGAGGCCCCATCAGCACTGAGACCCGCATCAACGATCGCATCCGTGTTCCCGAGGTTCGTCTGATCGGACCCGGCGGCGAACAGGTTGGGATCGTGCGTGTTGAAGATGCACTACGCGTCGCGCTCGAAGCCGATCTCGACCTGGTCGAGGTGGCACCCGATGCCCGTCCGCCGGTCTGCAAGATCATGGACTACGGCAAGTTCAAGTACGAGACGGCGCAGAAGGCGCGCGAGTCCCGGAAGAACCAGGTCCAGACCGTGATCAAGGAGCAGAAGCTCCGCCCGAAGATCGACGACCACGACTACGAGACCAAGAAGCGCAACGTCGTTCGCTTCCTCGAGGCCGGGTCCAAGGTCAAGGTCACGATCATGTTCCGTGGTCGTGAGCAGTCGCGACCCGAGCTCGGTTTCCGGTTGCTTCAGCGTCTGGCCTCCGACGTCGCCGAACTCGGTTTCGTCGAGACCTCGGCCAAGCAGGACGGCCGCAACATGACCATGGTCCTCGCTCCCCACAAGGGCGCGAAGACGCGGGTGAAGGCACAGCAGGAATCGGCCCCGGCGCGTCCGTTGCCGACCGGTCCCGCCAGTGCCGAGCCGGCTGCGCTGGTCGAGACCCCGGCGCCCGCCGAGCAGGCCGCGCCGGCCGACCCGCAGTAACACCGATTTCAACGACTAGATAGAGGAATCCATGCCGAAGAACAAGACCCACAGCGGCGCCAAGAAGCGATTCAAGGTGACCGGCAGTGGCAAGCTGCTTCGCGAGCAGGCGAACCGTCGCCACCTCCTGGAGCACAAGGCCACCCGCCGGACTCGTCGTCTGGAAGGCACGGAGTCCGTCGCTGCCGTCGACGCCCCCCGCGTGAAGCGGCTGCTCGGTCTCGCCTGAGACCGTCGCAACCTGACGATTCCGCGGCCGGGACAACCGGACGCCGACAACTACCGAACTCGGGCGCCGTCGCGCCCCCAGATGATCAAGGACTGAAAAGTGGCACGCGTCAAAAGGGCCGTCAACGCTCAGAAGAAGCGCCGTTCCATCCTCGAGGCCTCCAAGGGCTACCGGGGCCAGCGCTCGCGCCTGTACCGCAAGGCCAAGGAACAGCAGCTCCACTCGCTGACCTACGCCTACCGCGACCGCAAGGCGCGCAAGGGTGACTTCCGCAAGCTGTGGATCGCTCGTATCAACGCCGCCGCGCGTCTGAACGACATCACCTACAACCGCTTCATCCAGGGCCTCAAGGCCGCTGGTGTCGAGGTGGACCGCAAGATCCTGGCCGAGCTCGCCGTCTCCGACGCCGAGGCCTTCGCCGGCCTCGTCGCTGTCGCCAAGGCCGCGCTGCCCGCCGACGTCAACGCCCCGGCCACCGCTGCCTGAGCTTGACGACACACAGCGATCTGTCGGAACGACCCGTGGACGCGCTCTCCGAGCGCAATCCGCGGGTCGTTTCCGCTGTCAAGCTCCAGCGCGCCGCGCAGCGCCGCAAGACCGGCCAGTTCCTGGCCGAGGGCGCCAATGCCGTGACCGCCGCGCTGGAGACCGGCCGCGTCTGTGAGCTGTTCTATTCGGTCGCGGCCGCCGGGCGCGAGACCGCGCTGATCGCCGGTGCCGCCGCCGACGGCGTGCGCACCACGCTGGTCAGTGATCGCGCCGCCGAGCATCTCGGCGAGACCGTCACCGCGCCGGGTCTGGTCGCCGTGTGCGACCTGATCGATGTGCCGTTGACCGACGTCCTCGAGCGCGGACCGCGGATGCTCGCCGTGCCGGTCGAGATCGCCGAACCCGGCAACGCGGGCACCCTGATCCGGGTCGCCGACGCGGTCGGTGCCGATGGCGTGGTCCTGGCGGGGGATACCGTCGACCCGCACAACGGCAAATGCGTCCGCGCCAGCGCGGGCAGCCTGTTCCATGTGCCGATCGCGCGCAGTCGCGACATCGGCGCCACCCTGGACGCGATCTCCGCGGCGGGCGTGACCATCCTGGCC
Source organism: Nocardia sp. NPDC050718 (assembly GCF_040654235.1). NCBI lineage: Bacteria > Bacillati > Actinomycetota > Actinomycetes > Mycobacteriales > Nocardiaceae > Nocardia > Nocardia sp. NPDC050718. The sequence goes on from NZ_JBFAHQ010000011.1 coordinate 55,639, forward strand.
ACCGCCGCCAACGGTGAGGTCGATCTGGACTCCGCCGACGAGATCCTCGCGGGCCCGGTCGCCTGGCTCTTCGGCAACGAGGCCCACGGCCTCGACCCCGCCGTCGCGGCGCGGGCCGATCACCGTATCCGCATCCCCATCCACGGCCGGGCCGAGAGCCTGAATCTCGCTGCCGCCGCGGCGATCTGCCTCTACGCGAGCGCGCGCGTCCAGCACGCGCGCTAGTGCCGCCTCAGCAGTGCGGGTCGATGCTCTCGCGCATGTCGTCGAGAATCTCGGTGGCCCAGGGGAGCGGGATCGCCGCCGCGCCCGCCACCTGCATGGCGGTCATGATCGTGAGCAGCATGCCGCTGGCGACGAAGCGGCGTGATTCGGTGGTGTCGGCGCCGGTGAGTTCGCCGATCAGCCGGTAGATCCGGCCGAAGCGTTCGCGCATGTGCTCGCCGATGGTGGGATCGGCGCTCGCGGCGGCCCCGTGCAGCAGGTTGAGGGGGAGGACGCGTTCCTCGAGGAAGACCTCGTAGGCCTTGCCGAGCGCCTGCAGCGCCGTGGCGGTGTCGGCGCCGGGCTCGATCTCCGCGCTGCGGAAGACCTGCTCGATGCGGGCGCAGACCTCGTGCAGGACCGCGATGAACAGCTGCTGCTTGGTGCCGAACAGCCGGATCACATAGGGTTGGGATACCCCGGCCAACCGGGCGATCTCGTCGGTTTTCGTTGCGGCATAACCGGATTCGGCGAATGCCTGGACGGCGGCGGCGAGCACCTGGGCGCTGCGCTGCGACGCGGTCATCCGCGTTCTGGTCGTGCCGTCCATCCGGTTGTCCACCTCCTGGTCAGTCCCCTTTCACTTGACATGTTATCAGCCGATGCATAACCATTGAGCGTAGTTATCAGTGAATAACAACCAAGGGGCTCGGAGAGATGACGCAAACACTCGATCCAGGCGGCACGTCCACCGCCGAGACGCCGCCCGCCGCGGGTGCGAAGGCCAAGCCGCTCGGTGCGGTCATCGCCGCGGTCGCCGTGCCGATGTTCATGGTGACGCTGGACAACCTCGTCGTGACGAACGCTCTACCGGTGATCAAAACCGAACTGGGAGCGTCACTTTCGGACCTGCAGTGGTTCGTCAACGCCTACACGCTGTCCTTCGCCTCACTGCTGCTGACGGCGTCGGCGCTGGGTGACCGGATCGGGCGGCGCCGGGTCTTCCTGGCCGGTATCGCGCTGTTCGTCGTCGCCTCGGCGGCCTGCGCCATGGCCACCGAACCGTGGATGCTCATCGCGGCGCGCGCCGTGCAGGGTGCGGGCGGCGCGGCCGTGATGCCGTTGTCGCTGACCCTGCTCGCGGCGGCGGTCCCCGAGCGGATGCGCAGCGCCGCGATCGGCATCTGGGGCGGGATCGCGGGCCTGGGCATCGCGGTCGGTCCGGTGGTCGGCGGCGCGGTCGTCGACGGGCTGAACTGGCAGTGGATCTTCTGGCTGAACGTTCCGGTGGGCCTGCTGGCGATGCCGTTCGCGGCGCGCATGCTCGGTGAGTCCTTCGGCGCCGCGCGCAAGCTCGATCTCGTCGGTCTGGTGCTCTCGGCGGGCGGCGTGCTGGCCCTGGTGTGGGGCGTCATCCACGGTGCCGACGACGGCTGGACCGCACCGGCCGTGCTCACCGCGCTGATCGGCGGCGGTCTGCTGCTCGCCGTCTTCGTGGTCTGGGAGAACCGGACCGCCGATCCGATGCTCCCGCTGCACATGTTCGCCTCCCGTGGCCTGAGCCTGAGCTTCCTCGTCTCCTTCGCGTTCTCCGCCGGGGTGTTCGGCGCGATCTTCCTGCTGGCCCAGTACTTCCAGGTGGTGCAGGGTTACTCGCCGCTCGAATCGGGCATCCGCACGATGCCGTGGACGATGGTTCCGATGGTCGTCGCGCCGCTGGCCGGTCTGGTGATCGACCGGGTCGGACCCCGGCTCCTCATCGCCGCCGGGCAGGTCTGCCTCGCGCTCTCGCTGGCGTGGATGGCGCTGATCATCACCGTCGACCTGCCCTACATCAACTTCGTCGCGCCCTTCGTGCTCGGCGGGATCGGCATGGGTCTGACCTTCGCCCCGTCCTCCACGATCGTGATGGACAGCGCCGCCCCCGACGACCAGGGCATGGCCTCCGGTATCAACAGCACCGTCCGCGAGGTCGGCGTCGCCATGGGCATCGCCATCCTGGCCTCGGTCTTCGCCTCCTACGGCGCCTACACCGACCCCCAGTCCTATGTCGACGGGCTCGTCCCCGCGGTCTGGGTCGGCGCGGGCCTGGTCGCCGTCGCGGCCGTCATCGCGGTCTTCCTGCCCCGGCACGCGACCAGGGCTGCCTGATCCCGCGGCGCTGGTCCGCGTGCCGTCCGGTGCGCGGACCAGCGCCGTGTCCGCCTGGTCAGCGCCGATCGGCGCCGGTCGACCCGACCGGCACGGCGAGGACCTGCCGCGGATCGTCGTAGACGATGACGCCCGGTGTATCGGTGTCGAGCCGGGCCCACGCGATCCCGTGCTCGTCGAGGATGTCGAGATAGCCACCGACCCGGTCGATCGCGTCCGCGGCCGTCGAGGTGAACCACGCGCTCGCCCGCGGGTGCAGCCGCCGACCGTCGGATTGCCGGTGCGGCGCATAGGGATTCACCAGGTGCGTGGTCAACCACTCGTTGCCGACGCGCCGGAACCGCTCCTGCGCGACCGTCAACCGCCCCGCCGCCGACAAGCCGTCCACCAGCGCGAAGACACCGGGAAACCGCCCCCACCGATCCGGATGAGCCATCTGGAACCGCACATACAACCGGGGTACGCAGGGTTCGGCCCGCCGGGCCCGTGTGGCCCGGTTCGCCCACGATCGTCCGGGTCCGGGTGTTCCCGGCTCGACGGGACCGTCCGGGCACGACCGGAACTCCAGGCTCCGGGGTGGTCGGCGGCTGGACCCGACGCCGAGACCCGACCGGCCCAGCCCGCTCCCCGCCGCGGTGCTCCGGGTCCGTGACGTCGGATCGGCCGTCAACCGAGGTCCTCCGGTCGAGGGGAGGCGCCCTGGTCTGGCTCGGTTTCCCGCGGCCCGATCGGTCGCTGGGGGCAGGGGCCCGCTGCGCGGGGGAAGGGACGGTGGCGGTGGCCCCGGATGCCCAGTCCGCACAGGGCCAGTCCGCTGCCCGGGGCCGTCCGGCGGGTGCGGGGGCCCGGGGGTGGGGTCGAATCGCAAGTCTGTTCCGGCATCGAGTCGTCCTGTTCTCGAGTCGAACACGCTGATGTGTATGAACGGTTGGACGGGACTCGAAGCGATTCGGTTCCCACGATTTCGCGGCGAGTCGCCGATCTTGGTCGAGACCCGGGGAAGGCCGTCTGACCTGGACTTGTCGGTCCATATCGGGACCTTCCAGCGCGCACTAGCACGGTCTCGATCGCGCCGCCGGTAATCCGGATGAATCGCGCGAAGCCGATCCCATAGGATTTATGCAGCACCGATACGGGTAGGCAATGACGCACCCGTGAACCGATCCCCAGGGGAGAGTCGAACGATCGTGGCCGACGACAACAGTGGAGTCGAGCAGAACGCCTTGCTGACCGAGGAGGCACTCGCGGCAGCGGCAGCGGAGGCCGAGAAGGCGTTCGCCGCTGCGGCTGATCTGGATGCGCTGGCGGTCGCCAAGACCGAGTACATCGGCGGTAAGTCGCCGATCGCGCTCGCTCAGCGCGGCTTGGGCACGCTGCCCAAGGACGAGAAGGCCGACGCGGGCAAGCGGGTCAACGTCGCCCGCAAGCGCGTGTCCGACGCGTTCGATGCGCGCCGCGCCGCGCTGCTGGAAGAGCGCGATCAGGCCGTGCTGGTGGCCGAGAAGATCGACGTCACGCTGCCCGCGCGCCGTCAGCCGGTCGGTGCCCGCCACCCCATCACCGTCATCTCCGAGCAGATCGCCGACGTGTTCGTCGGCATGGGCTGGGAGGTCGCCGAGGGTCCCGAGGTCGAAACCGAGCACTTCAACTTCGACGCGCTCAACTTCCTGCCCGACCACCCGGCGCGCACCATGCAGGACACCTTCCACATCGCCCCGGAGGGTTCGCGCCAGGTGCTGCGCACGCACACCTCCCCGGTGCAGGTGCGTTCGATGCTGGAACGCGAGCTGCCGATCTACGTCGTGTGCCCCGGCCGCACCTTCCGCACCGACGAACTCGACGCCACCCACACCCCGGTGTTCTCCCAGGTGGAGGGTCTGGCCATCGACAAGGGCCTGACCATGGCTCACCTGCGCGGCACCCTGGACGCGTTCGCGCGCGCGCTGTTCGGCCCCGACACCCGAACCCGTATGCGCCCCAACTACTTCCCGTTCACCGAACCCTCGGCCGAGGTCGACGTGTGGTTCCCGGACAAGAAGGGCGGCGCGGGCTGGGTCGAGTGGGGTGGCTGCGGCATGGTCAACCCGAAGGTCCTGATCGCCAGCGGCATCGATCCCGAGGAGTACTCCGGGTTCGCGTTCGGCATGGGCATGGAGCGCACGCTGCAGTTCCGCAACGGCATCCCCGACATGCGTGACATCGTCGAGGGTGACGTGCGGTTCACCCTGCCCTTCGGTATCCGGTCCTGAGAGAGAGCGAAAAGTCACGTGCGAGTAGCGCAGTCCTGGCTGACCGAGATCCTGCAGCGCACCACCCCGGAATGGTCGGTGTCCGCCGAAGAGCTCGACGCCGGTTTCGTCCGCGTCGGCCTGGAGGTCGAGGAGGTCGACAAGCTCGAGCCGATCGGTGGTGACATCGACAAGCCGCTGGTCGTCGGCCGGGTCGCCGAGATCACCGAGCTGACCGAGTTCAAGAAGCCGATCCGCTTCTGCAAGGTCGACGTCGGCAACCCCGAGCTGCAGGAGATCGTCTGCGGCGCCCGCAATTTCGCGGTCGGCGACCTGGTGGTCGTGGTGCTGCCCGGTGGTGAGCTGCCGGGCGGGTTCAAGATCTCCTCCCGCAAGACCTACGGGCACACCTCCAACGGCATGATCTGCTCGGTCGCCGAACTCGGCATCGGCAAGGATCACGACGGCATCCTCGTGCTCGAGCCCGGCTCGGCGCAGCCGGGTGACGACGCGAATGTGCTGCTGGGCACCGACGACACGATCATCGAGCTCAACATCACCCCCGACCGCGGCTACTGCTTCTCGGTGCGCGGCCTGGCCCGCGAGCTGGCCTGCGGCTTCGACCTCGAATACGCCGACCCCGCCGTGCGGACGCTGCCCGACGGCGACGCGACGGCCTGGCCGGTACGGCTCGAGGCCGACTCCGAGTGCACGCGGTTCGGCGCGCGGCGGGTCACCGGGATCGACCCGAACGCGGTGAGCCCGCTGTGGCTGCAGCGCAGGCTGATGCTGTCGGGCATGCGCCCGATCTCGCCCGCCGTCGACGTCACCAACTACGTGATGCTCGAACTGGGCCAGCCGCTGCACGCCTTCGACGCGGCGAAGCTCAACGGCGGCTTGGTCGTTCGCTCGGCGCACAAGGGCGAGACCCTGCGCACCCTCGACGACACCGAGCGCACGCTCGACGCCGAGGACGTGGTGATCGCCGACGATTCCGGCGTCGTCTCGCTGGCCGGTGTGATGGGCGGCGCGAGCACCGAGGTCGGCCCGGAGACCACCGACGTGGTGCTCGAGGCCGCGACCTGGAACCCGCTGCGGGTGTACCGCACGGCGCGCAGGCACAAGCTGGTCTCGGAGGCGGGCAAGCGCTACGAGCGCGTCGTCGACCCGGAGATCAACATCGTCGCGCTCGACCGGGCGGCGACGCTGCTGGCCGAGATCACCGGCGGCACCATCGAAGCCATGCTCACCGACATCCGGGTGCCGCTCGCGCCGGTCGCCCCGATCGCGATGGACATCGACCTGCCCGACCGCGTCGCCGGCGTCACCTACCCGGCGGGTACCGCCGTGCGCAGGCTCGCCCAGATCGGCGCCGGAGTCGAGATCGAGGTCAACGACGCGGGCAAGACCCAGCTGCTGGTGACCCCGCCGAGCTGGCGGCCCGACCTGGCCCAGCCCGCCGACCTGGTCGAGGAGGTGCTGCGCCTGGAGGGTCTCGAGCAGATCCCGTCGGTGCTGCCGTCCGCGCCCGCCGGTCGCGGTCTGACCGCCGCGCAGAAGCGGCGCAGGGCCGTGAGCCGGGCACTGGCCTTCGCCGGTGGCGTCGAGGTGCCCGCGCCGGTGTTCCTGCCCGCCGGGGTGTTCGACGTGTGGGGCCTGGACGCGGGCGATCCGCGCCGCAACACCACCCGCGTGCTGAACCCGCTCGACACCGAGCGGCCCGAGCTGGCGACCACCCTGCTGCCCGGTCTGCTGGAAGTGGCCGCCCGCAACATCTCCCGCGGCGCCCGCGACCTCACGATCTACGGCATCGCCCAGGTCGTGCTGCCCGGCGCCGGGACCCACGCGGTCGAGGCACTGCCGGTGGACCGGCGCCCCACCGACGAGCAGATCGCCGAGCTCACCGCGTCGCTGCCCGCGCAGCCGGTGCACGTGGCCGCGGTGCTCAGCGGCAAGCGCGACCCGCGCGGACCCTGGGGCCCGGGCCGCCAGGCCGAGGCCGCCGACACCTTCGCGCTGGTCGACGCCGTCGCCGACGCCGCCGGTGTCACCGTCGAGCGCCGGGCCGCGGTGCACCTGCCGTGGCATCCGGGCCGCTGCGCGGAACTGGTCGTCGACGGTGTCGTGGTCGGCCACGCGGGCGAGCTGCACCCGGCCGTGCTCGAGCGTGCCGGTCTGCCGCCGCGCACCTGCGCGCTGGAACTCGACCTCGACGCGCTGCCGCTGACCCAGGCCCGTCCGGCGCCTACCGTGTCGGCGTTCCCCGCCGTCCTGCAGGACGTGTCGGTCAGCGTGGAGAAGGCCGTGCCCGCCGCGAGCGTCGAAGCGGCGCTGCGCACCGGCGGTGGTGACCTGCTCGAGGACATCGCGCTGTTCGACGTCTACGAGGGCGCCCAGGCCGGGGCGGGCCGCAAGTCCCTCACCTACGCCCTGCGTTTCCGCGCCACCGACCGCACCCTCACCGAGGACGAGGCCAGCGCCGCGCGCGATGCCGCCGTCGCCGCGGCGGGCACCGCGGTCGGCGCCGAACTGCGCGGCTGATCCACCGCGCGAAGGCCGCCCGGCATCCCGCCGGGCGGCCTTCGTCGTTCCTCCGGTCAGGACACCAGGTTCTTCCGCAGTTTCATCAGGGTCCAGCCGTCGAGCCCGAGTCCGTCGGTGAGGTACTTGCCGAAGTCCCCGAACTTCTCGTCGATCTGCGCGAGCGCGACCTCGAGGTAGTCGTCGCGGACCTCCTGCAGGGGAATCAGCAGATCCGGGTTCTGCATGATGCCCGCCTGCTTCAGCTGGGCCCGCAGTGCGGCGTCCGCCGCCGCCCGGTACTGGTTCGACAGCAGGTAGTCCTGCCGCGCCACCGATTCCGGCACGCCGACGGCGCGCAGGGTCACGTAGGACAGCCAGCCGGTCCGGTCCTTGCCTGCGGTGCAGTGGTACAGCGTGGCGTTCCCGGTGTCCGCGAGATCGCGGACCGACTGCCCGAACTTCCCCAGCGCGTCGGGGGTGAAGAAGTTGAGGTAGACGTTCTGCATGATCTGCTCGGCCTTGCCGTCGCCCAGCATGTTCTGCTGCTGCACCGGGTCCTTCGACGAGATCGCCTGGTACATCTTCACGAACATGCCGCCGTCGTCGATCGGCCGGGCCACCAGCGCGGCGCCGGCGGGCAGCTTGTCGGCCCCCATCGACTGGATCTCGGCCGGGGTCCGGAAGTCGATCACCTTCCCGACCTTCAGCGCCGCCAGCTTCTGCAGATCGGCATCGGTCAGCTTGGCGAGCGCGTCGGCCCGAACGAGCTTGCCGGACTTGACTTTCGCCCCGTCGTAGGTGACGTACCCACCCAGGTCCCGGACATTGGCGGCGCCCTGCAGGTCGATCCGGGTGGGCGCGCCCCCGCCGGGGGCGGCGTCGGCGGTGCCGACCAACCCCACCGCCACCAGCCCGACGGCCATCAGCGGCACGGATACCAACGACAACAACGACTTCCGCTTCCGCGTTACAACTGAATTGCTCATTCGCGAGACGCTAGGGGCGCCCGGCTGCCCATCCGCTGCTTCCCGGAACGGGGCACCGTCCAACAGGACTCGCGACCCGGTCACCGAGATCGGGTGTTTCACCCCGCCGCCGCGACCGCGCGGCTTGGGCGGGGCGAGTGGGCGGGCTAGGTTGGCAGGTGTGTCGATGATGAAAGGCGCCAATGTCGCGGTCCCCGCTGCGGCCGTCCGCGTCGAACTCGGGTGGCGGTCGGGGGCCGGGGTGCCCGACGCCGACGCGTCCGCGCTGCTGCTGGCCGGTGCGAAGGTGCGCTCCGACGACGACTTCGTCTTCTACAACCAGGCCGTGCACCCGTCGGGCGCGGTGCGCCACGAAGGAAAACAGCAGGGCGACATCGTCGTCGACACGCTGTCGGTGAACCTGGTCCAGGTGGAGCCGCAGATCGAGACGATCGTGCTCGCCGCCTCCGCCGACGGCGGCACCTTCGGACAGTTCCACGGCCTCTACATCCGGGTGCTCGACGCGGCCACCGGCGCCGAGGTCGCCCGCTTCGACAGCACCGGGGCCACCACCGAGACCGCCTTCGTCCTGGGTGAGCTGTACCGCCGCCAGGGCGCGTGGAAGTTCCGCGCCGTCGGCCAGGGCTACGACTCCGGCCTCGCCGGCCTGGCCACCGACTTCGGCATCACCGTCGACGACGCCCCCACTCCACCCCCGCCCCGACCGCAACCGGCCCCACCGCACTTCGCGCCCGCCCCGCAGCCGTACCCGCCGGCCGGGCAACCCTCCGCGCCGCCGACACAGCCGTTCGCTCCGGCCGAGCCGAACCAGCCGCAGCCGTACGCCCCGCCCTCAGCGCCACCGGTGAACCTGGGCAAGGTCTCGCTCACCAAGGAAGCGCCTTCGGTCTCGCTCACCAAGCACGGTGCCACCGGTGGCGTCATGCGGGTCAACCTCAACTGGACCTCGATGGCCGCCTCCGGTCGCCTGTTCGGCAAGCTGCGTGGCAAGAACATCGACCTCGATCTGTGCTGCTTCTTCGAGCTGGTCAACGGTGCGATCGGCTCCGTGCGCGCGCTGGATCGCCGGTTCGGCGCGCTGTACGAACCGCCGTTCATCCACCTGGACCAGGACGACCGCACCGGCGCCAGCATCACCGGCGAGAACCTCTCGATCAATCTGGACTACACCCGGTTCTTCCGCCGCATCCTGGTGTTCGCCTCGATCTATGACGGCGCGAGCGATTTCCGCGGCGTGCACGCCACCGTCACCCTGCATCCGGCGAACTCGGCGCCGATCGAGATGACCCTCGACGGCTGCACCGACAACTCCCGCGACGCCGTGCTCGCCGTGCTGGAGAACGTGAACGGCGAGCTGGTGGTCCGGCGCGAGGGCACCTTCGTCCGGCCGCCGGCCGGTCAGCCGGGCGGCGGCGTCGTGGAGATCGCCCGGCTCTACCACTGGGACTTCGGTTTCCAGGCGGGCCGCGGCAAGTGATCCGACATCCCGCGACCCGGGTCATGAACGCGCTGGTCTACCACCCGGACAAGCATGTCGCCCAGACCCCCGCCGCCTTCGGCCTCGACTACCGCGACCTCACCATGCGCACCGCCGACGGCGTCGACGTGCACGGCTGGTTCGTGCGCGCCGACCGCCCGCGCGGGCACATCCTCTATGCCCACGGCAACGCGGGCACCATCGGCGACCGGGTGCCGATCATCGCGCTGCTGGTCCGGGCCGGATTCGACGTGCTCGCCTTCGACTACCGCGGTTTCGGCCACAGCACGGGCGCGCCGGGCGAGCAGGGCACCTATCTCGATGCCAGGGCGGTCCGCGCCGCCCTGCTCGACCAGCCAGGGGTCGACCCGGAGCGGGTGCTGTACCTGGGCAAGTCGCTCGGCGGCGGCGTCCTGCTCGAGCTGGCCACCGAGCATCCGCCCGCGGGCCTGCTGCTCATGTCGACCTTCAGCAGCATGCGCGCGGCGGCCCGGTCGGTCTATCCGTTCCTGCCCGCGCCGCTGATCCCGAACGCGTACCCGAGCCTGCGCCGGATCGCCGAACTCCGCGTGCCGGTGCTGATGTTCCACGGCGACCGGGACGAACTGCTCCCGTTGCGCCACGCCGAGCGGCTGTTCGCCGCGGCCGGGGAGCCGAAGGAATTGGTCGTCGTCCCCGGCGCGGGCCACAACGACGTCATCGACGCGCTGGGCCCGGCGTGGCCCCGGCGCATCGTCGCGTGGACCGACACCTTCCTGGCCTGATCTCCTGGGCCTGTCGCACCGGTCTGCGTAGCCTGGCGGTATGAGCGAAACGAGCGAGATCCTCGGTCACCTGGCCGCGCTGCCGGACGCCGAACTGGTGTCGGTGCTGCGGGCCGCCGTCGCCGGGCGGCCGGGCCTCGGCGCCGTCGCCGCCGCGCTCGCCCAGGTCGAGGCCGGTCATGCCGAGACCGGTGGCCCTGTGACTCTGGACACGGATGTCCTGGACGCCGATGTGGTGTCCGTCGCATCGGAGCAGGTCGGAGGCGCCATGCCGGTACCGCCGGTACCGCATGGCCTGCCCGGAACGGCCGCACCCACTGCGACCGGCGGGTATTCCACTTCCGGAGTACCGACTTTCGACGCGGTTCGCGATAAGGTCGAGCAGCGCTTCGGCACCGCGCAGGGAATGGGTGAGCTCGACCGGCAGACCCCCGCGGGTCGCAGTGCCGACGAACAGTGGGAGGCGCGGGAGAAAGCCGCGCGCGAGCGTCTGGACCAGATCCGGAAATCGATGCAGCGCAACGATTCCGGAGCCGACGACAAGTAGCCGCAAGGTCTCCCGTCCGATGCAACGACCGTGATGGGTGGACCCGATGACGCAGGCGCGCCAGATCGCCGAACGACTACTCGACGCGCAGGTCGAGTTCCTGCTCGCCGAGGTGACCGGCGAACGGTTCGCCGAGGTGATCGCGCGCGACGTGGCCGCGGTGCTCGCCGTCGGCGACACCATCGTCTTCGGTGACGTGGTCTCGCTCGAACAGGGTGAGGAGACCGTCGCGACCGTCTTCGACCGCATCGGCGGCAGCCCCGTCATCGCCGACACCGTCGGCATCTTCTCCGACGCGATCTACGACCACATCGCGGCCAACACCGAGTACACCCTCGGCGACGTCGTCGACCGGGAGCCGGTGGAGGCGCTGCTGGAGAAGATCTTCGGCATGCACCAGGCCCAGGAGCGCATCCTGGACCGGCTCACCGAGAGCCCGCTGGTGGCCACCGTCGCGGCCCGCTTCGTCGACAAGCTGATCGGCGATTTCATGCAGGCCAACCGCGAACGCGCCGAGAAGATCCCCGGCGTCTCCTCGCTGATGTCGCTGGGCCAGTCCGCCGCGAACCGCGCCAAGAAGGTCGCCGACAGCACCTTCGTGGGTGACCTCGCGGGCAAGGGCGCCCTGTTCGCGCTCAAGCGCACCAACAACGCCATCCGCGACATGCTGCGCGACGCGCCGGTGCACTCGGCGGCCATGGAGTTCTGGGACCTGCACGCCGACGAGCCGGTGGCCGGCCTGCGCGAGTACCTGACCCAGAAGGACCTCAACGAACTGGTCCAGATCTGCTACGAGATCGCGGTGACGACCAGGGAGAAGGAATACTTCGGCATGCTCGTGCGCGAGTGCGTCGAGGTGTTCTACGACAAGTACAGCAAGCACACGCTCTCGGCGATGCTGCCCGAGCTCGGCCTGAACGCCGAGGACGTCGCCACCGAGATCCTGCGCTACGGTCCCGCCGTCATCGAGTCGGCCAAGCGCAACGGTGTGCTGGCCGGGCTGATCCGGGAGCGGCTCGAGCCGTTCTTCTTCTCCGAGCAGGTGCTCGGCATTCTCGCCGGCGAGTAATCACCGTTCGGTCTCGAAATTCCGGAATGACCCGGGGATTCGTATTTCGTCTCGCTATCGTTCATTTCGGAGCGGTTGACGCGCGCGCGTTTTCGGTCGAGCACCGGAAACGCGTCGCCGGAAATGTGGGCGGCGTCACGGCCGCTATCAGTCGCTATGTGTCGCGCATCGAACGGGCCGGTCACGCAATTGCGGTGGGGGCTGTGAGCTTTCGGACACAGAAAGCCCCGTTGATTTCCGGCATGTTGAGATCAGTGCACGAAACACGTTCTTACGCTGTCCCGGATTGACCCTGCCGTCCGGGCAGTGCAAGTTGACACCTGACTTTCAGTGGGCCGCCGGGAAATCCACCCGCCGGTGTTTCGAAGGAGCAGGTGGTGCGTTCACATTCCCGTCGGCAGGCCGCGGGCGGCAGGCTGATCCGGCCGCGCACCATCGCCGGGCAGCTCGCCCGGATCCTGGCGGTCTCGCTGGTGCTGGTGCTCGCCCTGCTCGGCCTGACGATGGCGGGGCAGATCAGCGCCTTCCGGCGCAGTGGCGAGACCGTCGACGCGGTCGCGGTGGCGCTGGCCGCCCAGGATCTGGTGCACCAGGTGCAGCGCGAACGCGGCCTGAGCAACGGTCTGCTCGGCGGCGACCAGCGGCTGGTGGCCCCGGTCACCGAGCAGCGGGCGGGCACCGACGCGGCGCTGCGGAATCTGGCGGGCATCATCGCGGCCGATCCGCCCGGCGCGGGCGAGGTCCGCTCGGCGCTGGGGCATCTGGCCGGTCTGCCCGGCGTTCGCTCGCAGATCGATACGCGCACGGTCTCGCGCCCGGCGGCCTTCCAGTTCTATTCCGACAGCATCGACGCGATGAACCGGTTGGCGCTCGGCCTGGACCAGGCTCGCGATCCGGCGGTGCGGCACGGCTTGCAGGCGCTCTACGCCCTCGGTGACGCCAAGGAGTTCACCGCGCGCGAACGCGGCTTCCTCAACGGTGTGTTCGCCGCCGGGGAGTTCGGGCCGGGGGAGTACGTGCAGTTCCTCGACATCCGCGCCGCCCGCAATGCCGCGCTCACCCAGTTCGACCGCGACGCCACGCCAGCCCAGCAGGACCGGCTCGACGCGGTCATGGCGGGGGAGAGTGCCACGCTGGCAGCCGAATCGGAGAATGTCGCGATCGCCTCCACGGCGGGTCCGCTGACCCAGCTCGTCGACCCGGCGGTGTGGTGGTCGCGGATGACCGACGTCATCGACGAACAGCGCGTCGTGCAGCAAGGCGTCGGCGACGACGTGCGCGCCCGTGCCGAAGACCTGCGCCGCGACGCCGCGCTGATCCTGGCCGCCTTCGCCCTGGCTGCCCTGCTGGCGATCGCCGCCGAGGTGGCGCTGGTGTTCGCGAGTATCCGGGCCATCGTCCGCCCGCTGGCCCGGCTCGCCGCCGAAGCCGACGACGTGGCGTCGAGCCGGCTGCCCGAGGTGATCGCCGCGTGGCGCGGGTCCGCCGACAGCCGCCCCGAACCGCCCGCGCCCGTGCGCACGCCGCCCGGCGCCAGCGCGGAGATCGGCGCGGTCGCCGGTGCGCTGGACCGGGTGCAGTCCACCGCCTTCGACCTGGCCTCCGAGCAGGCGCTGGTGCGGCGCAACACCACCGAGTCGATGGCCAACCTGGCCCGCCGCAACCAGAACCTGGTGCGCAGGCAGCTCGGGCTGATCAGCGAGTTCGAGCGCGAGGAACTGGACCCGAAGGCGCTGTCGAACCTGTTCGAACTCGATCATCTGGCCACCCGCATGCGGCGCAACGCGGAGAGCCTGCTGGTGCTCGTCGGTGAGGCGAGCCCGCGCCGGTGGGCCGAGCCGATCGCGCTCACCGATGTCATCCGGGCCGGGTTGTCGGAGGTCGACGACTACCGCCGGGTGGTGCTGCGCCGGGTCGACGACATCGCGATCGCGGGCGCGGTCGTCAGCGAACTCGCCCATGTGCTGGCCGAACTCATCGAGAACGGCCTGGCCTTCTCCCCGCCCGACCTCGAGGTCGAGGTCTACGGCCGCAAGGTGGCGGGCGGGTATCTGCTCGCCGTCGTCGACCACGGTGTCGGCATGCCCGCCGACCAGCTCGCCGAGGCCAATGCGCGGCTGCGCGGCGAACAGGACTTCATCGTCGCCTCCACCCGCTACCTCGGGCACTACGTCGTCGGCAGGCTGGCCGGTCGCCTCGGCATCGACGTGGAGCTCAACACCTCCCCGGTCAGCGGCATCGTCGCCCGCCTACTGCTGCCGCCGAGCATTCTCGTCGACGAGAGCGCCCGCCCGGTCGAACCGGCCGCCGCCCGGGACCGCTCCGGCGCACCGGAGTCCGGCCGCGCGGACGTGCCGCCGGGGCGCAATGGCACGGCCGTCGCGCCGGACGTCGCCGGAGCCGCTGTCGTGCAAGATGACTCCCGGTCGCCGAACGCGCTGACGGAGCACTGGCGGTTCGACGCGCCCGACCGATCGCGGCACAGCCGCAACCCCGACTCCGCTCCGCTCAACGGCGCCGCCGCCCCCGGCGATTCGGTCTACGCGCAGTTCCTCAGCAGCACCACCAATGCCATCGGCTACCACGGCACACCGACCGATCCGGCCCCGGCGATCCCCGGCGCGGGCGATCACCCACGCGACGGCGGAGCACCGGCATCCGCCGACCCGAGCGGCGGGCGTAACGGTCTGGGACCGGCGTCGTTCGGCACGAACGGCGCCCCCGGCGCGGATCGGGTGCGCAACGGTGTGCACACGCCGGGCGCGCACCCGGTGCGCCCCAGCACGACTCCTGCCGCCGACCGCGGCCGCAACGGCGTGGCGCACGGTGACTCCGCGGAGGTCGCGCGCGCCGACGCGCCGGCGTCAGGTATCCGGCACGATCTGGCGGCCGTCGACCCGACCGGCCCCGCCGCCGTCGAACGGACCCGCAACGGACTGGTGAAGCGCAGCAAGCGCGCCAAGATCACCGGCTCGCCCGACCGTCCGCGCCGGGAACCGGTGCTCCGCGAGGACCGGCCGCCGGTCGTCGAACGGACCCCCGACCAGACGCGCACCATGCTCTCGTCGTTCCGCACCGGCCACGAACGCGGCGGCGACACCACACCCGGTACCACCCCGCACGATCCGACCCACTGACCGATCGGACCCGACCACAGGAGCTCCCGGTGACCACCCATCTACCGACCGCCGATCCCCACACCTTCAACTGGCTGCTCGGCAACTTCGTCCGCAACACCGACGGCGTGCGCGACACCGTCGCCGTGTCCTCCGACGGGCTGCTCATCGCCATGTCCGACGGCCTGGACCGCACCGGCGCCGACCGGCTGGCCGCCATGGTGTCGGGCCTGTCCAGCCTCGCCCGCAGTGCTTCGCGCAGTTACGATTTCGACGGCCTGAAGCTGATCATGATCGAGATGAAGCGCGGCTTCCTGCTGGTCTCGGCGCTCGGTGACGGCAGTTGCCTCGGGGTGATCGCCGACGGTGGCTGCGATGTCGGCCTGGTCGGCTACGAGATGGCGGTGCTGGCCGAACGCGCGGGTTCGCTGCTCGACCCGCGGCTGATCGGCGAACTGCGAGAGTCGTTGCGCAGATGAGAGATCCCGATCGTCCCCGGCTGCCCGATCCGCGCATGATCCCGATGAACCGCCCGACCGGCTGGCGCGAGGAGCTACCGCCGGTGCCGGTGGCGCCCACCGACGTCGACGACGTCGACGACCGCTTCGTGCGGCCGTTCGTGGTCACCGCGGGCCGCACCGTCCCGGTGCTGGACGGGCTGCGCATCGAAACTCTCGTGCAGGCACCGCCGTCCGCGCTGTCGGCGCCGCTGCGGTTCGAGGAACGCACCGTCGTGCAGTTGTGCCTGCGACCGCACTCCATCGCCGAAATCGGTGCCGCCCTGCGCGTTCCGGTCGGCATCGCCAAGGTGATCGTCAGCGACCTGGCCGCGGCGGGCCACGTGTCGGTTCGCGACGCCCCGGAACTGTCGACCGCCGCCATCGAGAGGATCAGGGATCTTGTTCGCGCACTCTGAATTCCGTACCGCCGCACCGGCGATGCCGTCGTCGGTGAAGATCGTGGTCAGCGGCGGCTTCGGCGTCGGCAAGACCACCTTCATCGGCGCCATCTCCGAGATCGAGCCGCTGGTGACGGAGGCGTCGATGACCGAGGTATCGATCGGCGTCGACGACCCGGGCCGCCGCGCCGAGAAGACCGCCACCACGGTCGCGCTGGACTTCGGCCGGATCACCCTGGACCAGTCGCTGATCCTGTACCTGTTCGGCACCCCGGGCCAGGACCGTTTCGTGTTCCTCTGGGACGACCTCGTCGACGGCGCCCTCGGCGCGGTCATCGTCGTCGACACCGGCCGGGTCGAGGACTGCTACCCCGTGCTGGACTACTTCGAGGAGCACGACACCCCGTTCGTCGTCGTGGTCAACCGCTTCGCCGACGCCACCCACTTCGACCTCGCCGAGGTCCGCGAAGCCCTCGGCCTCGACGACTGGATCCCCGTGCTGGACTGCGACGCGCGCGACCGCGACTCGGTCCGCGATGTCCTGGTCGCCCTGCTCGAACAGGTCCTGCTGCATCGTGTCCAGCCCCGGCACCGGGAGGTGAGCTGACCCACCGCCCGGTGCCCGGAATCAGCGTCGATTCAGGGTGAGGTCCCACCGGGCCAGGCGGAACGCGCGGTCGGTGACCTCGACGGAGGTGTCGGTGAAGCGGTTGCCGCCCAGGGTGTTCCGGACGAAATCGCGCACCGCGACCGGCTGGGTGTCGAGCGTGGCCAGCAGCCGCTCGGGTACCTCGATCGTGCCGTCGAAGACGCGCGGCTGACCGGTGATACCGGGCTGCTGCGGGGTCTGGCGCAACCCGTCGACGGTGTGCAGGACGAGGTCGACGCCGGTGCCGTCGGTGAAGTCGACGCGCAGGGGAGTGGGGGACACGGCGTGGTCGAAGGAACGCACCTGGGCGGTCCAGCCCTGGGACGACGCGCCGAGATAGTCGTAGGGCGAGGCCGGTCCGAGCGTTTCCGTCGCGCGGCTGATCGGCGAATTCTCCAGTGCCGCACCGGTGAGCGGCTGATCGGTGGGCACGAACGACCACGCGGAATCGGTGAGCGTCTTGCGCCAGTAGCCGGTGCGCCCGCCGTCCCGGCCCTCCACCCGCAGCTCGCGCGCGGCCGAGCCGGGCGCGGTCCGGTGGACGGAGATGCGGTCGGTGATCTCGCCGGGCACCTTCGGCTGGGCGACCCAGTCCGGCGCGGGCAGCTGGATCGCGGCGTACCGGCTGTCGACGCGCTCGGCGAGCATGTCCGGCGCCTCGGGCAGCCCCCGCTGGTCCTCGTAGGAGTAGCGGAAGAACACCTTGTCCGCGCCGGAGATGTCGAAATCGTAGAGCCGCGTGTAGAAGTCACCGAACCGGTTGACCACCAGCGAGGTCGACGCGCTGGTCGACAGCGCCACCGCCTGGAAGCGCCCACCCAGCGGCATGCCCATCTCGTAGCTGTGGTCCACCGGCAGCCACGGATCGACGTACTGGATCCGCTGACCACCGTGGGTCAGGGCGAACACGTGCGACACCTTGGCCCCGCCGACCGGATGCTCGTTGCCCGCCGTGTCGGTCCAGACGTGATCTTCGGTGGGTGACAGCACCGACCACGACCAGGTGAGCGTCCCCGGCGGCAGCGAATTGCCCGGCCCGGTCCACAGCGGCGTGCCGTAGCGGCTGCTCCAGTTCCAGTCCCTGGGCGCGCTGAGCGCGTGATCCATGGTGATGAACCGGCCGTCGCGGTCGATCATCATCACTTCGTCGTCGTCGGCCGAGACACCGGAGATCGTGCCCGCCAGACAGCCCGGCAGCGCCACGGTGCGCCAACCGCCCACGGCGGCGGCCTCTTTCACGTACACCGCGCCGTCACGGGTGGCGAAGGTCCAGCGCCGGTTGAACGACTCGGTGGTCGAGCGGAAGTACACCTGGTCGGGCAGGGCGACCGTCGCCGGGGCGAAGTCGGCCAGGCCCGCGGTGGAGTCGTCGACCGTCACCTCCGGCGTGCCGACGGTGCCGATCGGCAGACAGCCCGGGTCGGCGACGGTCGCCGAGGGTGCCGTCACCGCGGCGAACACCAGTCCGGTCGCCGCGAGCAGCGCGCCACGCCGGACGGCGTGCCCGCCCCTCACAGCCACCCCGCCGCGCCGAAGACGATCAGCGCGATCGCGTCGATGCCGAAGATGGTGCCGACCACCAGCGCCTTACTCCGCACGCTGGGCAGGTCGTGCACGTAGAAGCACGCGGCGAAGAACGGCACGTAGCCGATGATCCAGATGAGGAACGGGAAGCCCGGCTGCCACCACGACCAGTCCCAGGTGAGCACGCCCGCCTTGTTCAGCACTACTTCGACCCCGACCGCCGCGGCCGAGTTCACCGCGATGAGCACCGGCCGGTTCGGCAGCCCGAAGATCCGGGTCTCCTTGGGCGGCAGCATCTTCGCCGCCGCGACGCCCATGATCGCGAACATGAAGCAGATCTCGATATTGAGCCCGATCAGGATCTGGTACGCCGTCGGCCCGCTCGCGCCCCAGACCGGCGCCCGGTCGGTGACGTGGAAGACCAGCGAATTCCAGATCTCGTTGAACCAGTCCATGCCCCACAGCGCCAGGCCGGCGAACAGCACGTTCCAGTTTCTGCGCTCGACCTCGACCGAGTAAACGTAGATGACCAGCAGTAAGAGCGGAATGACATACCACTTGAACTGCCCCGCATCGCGAAGAATCTCCAGCGCTGCCCGTGCGTTGTCGGTCACCGGGGCACCTCCTGCTCATGATCGACGAACTGGGCGAGTATGATACAAATCAACATTGAACGTCAACCTGTATCGCCGAATTCGTCGGTGCGCGGGAGGTCAGTGCTGGAGGGTGAAGGTTCCCTCGCCCCAAGGGATTCCGCCGGGCGCGGGCCGAGTCGACCGCACCCGGCGTCGGCTCAGCGGCTGCCCAGCGGCGTGCCGAAGAGGGTGGCGAACTTCGCCGCCAGGGTGTCACCGAGGAAGCCGAGCGCGCCCGGCGTGGCGGCCATGGTGCCCGCGTCGGAAATGGTGCAGCCGGTCGGGGCGGGGACGCCGTCGAGCCGGTCGCGCAGCCACAGCAGCGCCGCCGGACCGCCGACCACCTCGGCGACGACGTGCTCACTGGCGTGGTCGCGGGTGTAGGTGAGCGAGGTCTTCGGGTCCCGGCAGTACGTGTCGACCAGGGTGTTGGTCGCGCCCAGCGGCAGGATCTCGTCCCACGCGGAATGCCACACGAACATCGGCATATCGGGGGTGGACTTGCCCATGCGGGTGTCGTCGAGCATCGCCGCCACCGGCGGGTCGTCCAGGGGGTTGCCGTCGGAGCCGATCATGCCGGTGAGGTTCAGGAACGGCAGCAGGGCCGACTGGTACTGCACGCACAGCGGCGACTTGATCGCGGACAGGCCCTTGCCGAGTGGATCGAGCCGCTGGTCGAGATAGGCGGCGAAGTCCGGGTACTCGCGGGTGAGGCCGAGGACGGCCGCGAAGACCAGGCCCGAGGTGAGCTGGTTGTTCGCCATGCTCAGCGCCGCGCCGAGATCGGCGCCCACTCCGCCTTCGGCCGCGCCCACGATGTTCAGCTCGGGCGCGTAGGTGGCCTTCAGCTCGGCGGCGTGACCGGTCGCGATCGAGCCGCCGGAATAGCCGTAGAGGCCGACCGGCGCGGTCGGTCCCACTTCGAGCGGCGCGAACGAGGTCGCCGCGCGGATGCCGTCGAGGGTGATCCGCCCGGCCAGCGGACCGGCCGCGTAGGCCGAGTTCGGGCCCTGGTGATCGGGCACGACGACGGCCCAGCCCTGCGCCAGCGCGGCCTGGGCGAACAGGAATTCGGCGGGCACCACGATCTGGCCCGCGAGCGGGGCCACCGAAAGATGTTGCAGCGCATAGGACGGCGCGCAGTAGCCCGCGGTGGAGTCCTCGGCCAGCTGCACCGAGAGCAGCTTGCGCGGCGCGGGCGCCTGGCCGCGCGGCTTGATCACGGTGGCGACCGCCGGGATCGCCTCGTCGCGGCTGTTGTTGGAGCGGTAGGACACCTGCCAGGCGTCGACATCGATCGGCAGCAGGCCGAAATCGGCGACGCGCACCTGCCGGACGGCGATGATCGCGCCCGGCGCCGTGGCTGCCACGACCTCGGCGGGCGGCAGGTAGAAGCCCGGATCGAGTTCGGGCGGGAGGGGAATCACCGGCGCGGGCGCCACGGCGGCCGGTTCGGCCGCGACCGGCCCGGCCACCAGCACCGTCGCGGCCGCGAGCGCGCCGGTGACCAGGGCCATCCATCGCAGAGCGAAGGGAGATCTCATCGTGCACAGTCCTCACGTGAATTGAGACGCCTTCGTCTCAATGACGGCTACTATGGCACGGGTGTGGTGTAGATCGCAATCGGCGGTCGGGCTACGCGGCGGTCAGCGCGTTGAGCAGGGTGGAGAAGACATCGACGAGCTCGTCCACGGGTGGCCGTGGGTCGTCCATGCTCCACTGGTGCACCGCGCCGTTGACGGCGCCGATGAAGGCGGCCATCGCGACCCGCCAGCCGCCGGGCGGGGTCCGCACGCCCTCGCGCCCCTGCGCGATCGCGGCGACCACCTCGCCCCACTGGTCCCTGACCTGCGCGCGATGCGCCTCGATCGCCGGGCTCACTCCCACGATCTCCACGAAAGCCACGGTGACGCACCGGATATCGTCGGTGATCGCCCTGGTGTAGGCGCGGACCGCGGCGTCGATGAGCGCGCGCAGGTCGTCGGTCTCGGCCGCCGCCAGTGCCGCCGCCACCGCCTCCCGCGCCCTGCCCTGCACCGAGTCGTAGACGGCGACGAGCAGTTCCTCGCGTCCGGCGAACTGCTCGTAGAACTGCCGTCGCGACAGTCCCGCCGCCGCGCACACGTCGGTCAGCGAACTGTTGGCATAGGACTTCTCCGCGAACACGGTCAGCCCGGCCTCGATGAACAGCGCGCGGCGCTCGATCTGCCGTTCGGCGACCGAGGTGCCGGTGTAGTTGTGCCGGGTCCGCGCTGTTGTCACGACACCGACCCTACTTTCGCGGCGCTGCCGCGGCATCGCCGGAGGTCAGTCCTTGCGTCCGGTGAAGGCCAGCGACGTACCCAGCCCGATCATCATCAGGCCGCTGGTGCCGCCGACCGCGGCCATCCGCCGTGGCGTACGGGCCAGCCAGCCGCGCACAGAGTCGGCCGCCAGTGCCCACAGCGTGTCGAAGATCAGCCCGAACAGCGGGATGCAGACACCGAGCCCGACGGCGACCGCGATGACCTGCACGTACAGATGCGTCATCGACACCATGCTGATCAACGCTGACGATCCGCCCGTCGACGCACAATGGCATGCCGTCGTCCGCCCCTACACTCGGCGTCATGGGCGAGCAGAAGCAGCGGATGGTGAGCGGGCAGCTCTACAAGGACAGCGATCCCGAGCTGGTGGCCGAACGGCAACGGGCACAACGCCTGTGCGACGAGTTCAACCGGACCGGCCCCGACGAGACCGACCGCCGGACCGAGTTGCTGGGTGCGCTGCTGGGCAAGCTGGGGGAGGGCTCCTGGATCATGCCCCGGTTCCAGTGCGACTACGGCTATCTCGTCGAGATCGGGTCCAACAGTTTCCTCAACTACGACGCGATCCTGCTCGACTGCGCGCCGATCGTCATCGGCGACGACTGCTCGATCGGGCCGCGCTGCCAGCTGCTGACCGCCCTGCACCCGATGGACGATCACGAGAAGCGCAGGCAGCGGTGGGAATCCGCGGCACCGATCCGGATCGGGAACAACGCGTGGTTCGGCGGCGGGGTGATCGTGTGCCCCGGCGTGACCATCGGCGACGATGTGGTGGTCGGCGCGGGCAGCGTGGTCACCCGCGATCTGCCCGACCGGGTGTTCGCGGCCGGCAACCCGGCGCGGGTGATCCGGTCGCTGGAGGTGTGACCTCGGGCATCGTGGTGGGCCGGGGCGCGTCGCCGGGTCGCGGGACGGCCACGGCGGCAATACTGTCTTTCCATGGGCGAATCGCGAACCGTGCAGGAGCAGGAAGCCACCCGGCCGCTGCGCGAGGACATCCGGTTTCTCGGCGGCATCCTCGGTGACACCATCCGCGACCACGAGGGTCCCGAGGTCTTCGACCTGATCGAGCGGGTGCGCACCGAGGCGTTCCGGGTGCGCCGCGAGGAGGTCGAACGCAGCGCGGTCGCCGACATGCTCGACGGCACGCCCACCGAGATCGCGATTCCGCTGATCCGGGCGTTCAGCTACTTCGTGCTGCTGGCCAATCTCGCCGAGGACATCCAGCGCGACCGGCGCCGCGCCGCGCACGTCTCGGCGGGGGAGCCGCCACAGGACTCCTCGCTGGCCGCCACCTACGACAAGCTCGACGCGGCCGCCCTCGACGGCGCGACGGTAGCCGAACTGCTCACCGACGCGCTGGTCTCCCCGGTGATCACCGCGCACCCGACCGAGACCCGCAGGCGCACCGTCTTCGACGTGCAGGCCAAGATCACCGAGCTGATGCGGCTGCGGCGCAGGCTCGAACCCGGTGATCCCGGCTTCGACGAGTCCGAACTGCGGATCCGCCGCGAGGTGCTCACCCTGTGGCGCACCGCGCTGATCCGGTTGGCGCGCTTGCGGATCCAGGACGAGATCTCGGTCGGGCTGCGCTACTACGACCTGACCCTCTACGACGTCATCCCGGCGATCAACGCGCAGGTGCGCGCCGCGCTGCGGTACCGCTGGCCCGAGGCCGAGCTGCTGCCGCGCCCGATCCTGCGCCCCGGCTCCTGGATCGGCGGCGACCGCGACGGAAATCCCTATGTGACAGGCGAAGTCGTGCACACCGCCGCCGAGCAGGCCGCCGCCTACGCCTTCGGCCGGTACCTGGACGAGCTGGTCGAGCTGGAGAAGACGCTGTCGCTGTCGGCCCGGCTGGTCCAGGTGAGCCCAGCGGTCGCCGCGCTCGCCGAGGCCGGTTATCCCGACCCGGCGGTCTTCGCCGACGAGCCGTATCGCCGTGCGCTGCACGCGATCCGGGCCCGGCTCAGCGCCACCGCCCTACGGGCGCTCGGTGCCCTGCCGGAGCACGGTCTCGACGGGGGCGCCGCGCCATACGCCACGCCGCAGGCGGTCCTCGACGATCTCGACGCGGTCGACCTCTCGCTGCGCGCAGGCGGGGACGCCCTGCTCGCCGACGACCGGCTCGCCGCGCTGCGCCACGCCATCGAGACCTTCGGCTTCCACCTGCAGGCCCTGGACATGCGGCAGAACTCCGAGGTGCACGAGCAGGTCGTCACCGAACTGCTGGCCTGGTCGGGCGTGCACGCCGACTACCCGAGCCTGTCGGAGGTCGAGCGGGTCGAGCTGCTGGCGAACGAATTGCGGACCCGCCGACCGCTGCTCGGTCCGCACGCGCAGCTCAGCGAGCTCGCCGCCAAGGAACTGGGCGTGCTGCGCGCGGGCAAGGAGGTGATCGATACCTTCGGCGCCGCCGCCATCCCGAACTACATCATCAGCATGTGCACCTCGGTCAGCGACATGCTCGAGGCGGCGCTGCTGCTCAAGGAAGCGGGCATTCTCGATCCGGGTACCGCCGAGGGCGCGCCGAGCAGCCCGGTCGGCATCGTGCCGCTGTTCGAGACCATCGAGGACCTGGGTGCCGGCGCGGCGACGCTGGCGGCGGTGCTGGACGTGCCGGTGTATCGCGAACTGGTCGCCGCGGCGGGGATGCGGCAGGAGGTGATGCTCGGGTACTCCGACTCCAACAAGGACGGCGGGTACCTGGCCGCGAACTGGGCGCTGTACCGGGCGGAGCTGGATCTGGTCGAGGTGGCGCGCAAGTCGGGCATCCGGTTGCGGCTGTTCCACGGCCGCGGCGGCACCGTCGGCCGCGGTGGCGGGCGCAGTTACGACGCCATCCTGGCCCAGCCGGCGGGCGCGGTGCAGGGCTCGCTGCGGCTCACCGAACAGGGCGAGGTGATCGCCGCGAAGTACTCCGAACAGGGTGCGGCGCACCGCAATCTGGAGTCGCTGATCGCGGGCACCCTGGAATCGACGCTGCTGGACGTGGAAGGGCTGGGCGAGGATGCCGAACCGGCCTACGAGCTGCTCGACGAGCTCGCCGCCCGGGCCCGCGCGGCCTACGGGCGCCTGGTGCACGACACCCCGGGCTTCGTCGCCTACTTCCGGCAGTCCACCCCGGTCGCCGAGGTCGGCGACCTCAATATCGGCAGCCGCCCGGCCTCGCGCAAACCCACCAACTCGGTGTCGGATCTGCGCGCGATCCCGTGGGTGATGGCCTGGAGCCAGGCGCGCGTCATGCTGCCGGGCTGGTACGGCACCGGCACCGCGCTCGCGGACTGGGTCGGCGACGATCCGCAGCGGCTGGCCCGGCTCACCGACCTCTACCAGCGCTGGCCGTTCTTCCGGACGGTGCTGTCGAACCTGGCCCAGGTGATGGCCAAGAGCGACCTCGACATCGCCGCCCGCTACGCCGACCTGGTCGAGGACCCGGCGCTGCGCGCGCAGATCTTCGGGATGATCCGCGACGAGCACGCCCGCACCATCCGCATGTACCTGGCCGTGACCGGCCACGAGGAACTGCTCAGCGACAACCCGTCCCTGGCGGAGTCGATCCACAACCGCTTCCCCTACCTGGAACCGCTCAATCAGCTGCAGGTGGATCTGTTGCGCAGGCTGCGCGGCGGTGACGATTCCGAACTGGTGAAGCGGGGCATCCTGCTCACCATGAACGGCCTGGCCACCGCGTTGCGTAACTCCGGCTAGCCGCTAGCTGCTAGATGCAGAAGGTGACGGTCACCGGGCCGACCGGGATGCCGATGCAGACGGCGACCGAGCCGACGACGGGCTCGGCGGTGGCGGCCGAGGCGGTACCCGCGCCGACGGCGGTGACGGAGAGGGCGACGGCGGCGACGGCGAGCGGGCGGGCGATCTTGGCGAACATGGCAGATCCTCGGGTAGAACGGGCGGAGCAGCCCCCGGAAGGGGCCGCCCCATCTCAACACGGGGTGGTGCGTGATGTCGGAGACATCACCGGAAACGTTGTGGCTCAGTCCGTTACGACGGCGATGGCGTCGATCTCGACCAGCATCTCCGCGCGCGGCAAGCCGGTGAAGACGGTGGTGCGGGAAGGCAGCACGTCACCGGTCGTGTGCTTGGTGACGAATTCACCATACGCCTCGTTCATCACCGCGAAATCCTCCCTTTTGGTGAGATAGACGCGCAGCATCACCACGTCGTCGAAGGTGGCTCCGGCGGCGTCGACGATCGCCTTGACGTTCATCAGCGTGCGGGTGGTCTGCGCGGCGACGTCGCCGGGGTGCAGGTATTCGTTGGTCGCCGGGTCGACCGGTCCCTGGCCCGAGACCTGCACGAACGGGCCCTTGCGCACGCCCTGGGAGAAGGTGTGCGCCGGCGCGGGCGCGTCGGTGGTGCGCACGGCGATCTTGACGGACTTCTCGGCAGCCATGGAGTTCAGCCTTTCCTCGCGGTGACGTCTCGGCGGGGGGCCCAGCCGAGTTCGGTGGAGATGGCGTCGGCGGTCGCCCTGACCTGCGGCAACAGCGCCAGCACCTGATCGTGGTCGAGCAGCACGTCGGGGACCGAGACCGACACCGCGGCCACCACCGCGCCGATTCCGTCGCGCACCGGCACGCCGATGCAGTTGACGAAGCTCTCGTGTTCCTCGTGGTCCTCGGCGAAGCCCTGCGCGGCGACCAGTTCCAGCTCGGCCAGATACTGCTCGGGCGTGCGCAGGGTGCGGGTGGTGAAGGGGTGGTAGTCGAGCCGCGCGGCGACCGCGCGCCACTCGGCCCGCGGCAGGGCCGCGACCAGCACCTTGCCGACCGCGGTGCAGTGCAGCGGCGCGGGTCTGCCGATCCGCGAGTACATCCGGACCGCCTGCTCGGCATCGACCTTGTCGATGTAGACGGCGTCGCCGGACTCGTAGGCGGCCAGGTGGACGGTCTGTCCGGTGGCGGCGCCCAGCGCGCTCAGGTGCGGTCGGGCGACGGTGCGGACATCGCGGTTCTCCAGCGCGTGACTGGCCAGTTCGAACATGCGGGTGCCCAGCGAGTACCGGTGGGCGTTGTCGCGCACGACGAATCGTTCCGCCTGCATGGTCTGCAGCAGGCGCAGCACGGTCGACTTGTGCACACCGAGCCGCCCGGCCAGCTCGTCGAGGGACTGCGAGTCCTCGCCGAGGGCGATGAGGATGGACAGGGCGCGCGACACGCTTTGACTCATGGCCTGATCGTCCCATCCAGTGCGTCCGGATAGCGCAGCCCGGCCCAGTCTGCGTCCGGCAGCTGCGCGAGTCGCCGGATGTCCTGTACCGGAGGGATTTTCGCCGCGTCGCCGGTGGCGGTGAGCGCGGCGGCGGCGCACAGATGGCCGTAGCGCAGCCGGGTGCGCGGGTCGGCGTCGTGCAGCAGGGCGGCGAGGTAGCCGCCGGCGAAAGCGTCACCGGCGCCGATCCGCTCGGTGATCTCGAGCGCCAGCGCGGGCACCTCGACCACGGTGTCGCCGTCGAATCCGGTGACGGTGTGCTTGTCGTTCTTGACGACCAGCTGGGCCGGCTCGGGGAACAGCGCGCGCAACGCGGCCGGATCGCCGGTGCCGAAGAGCTCCTCGGCCTCGTCGGCGCCGAGCAGCACCACGTCGGCGCCGCGGACATGGGCGGCGAGTTCGTCGGCGGCCTCGTCGACCCGCGAACCCCACAGTGCCGGGCGGTAATTCAGGTCGAAGCTGACCAGCCGGCCGCGCCGGGGCAGGGCGAGCAGGGTGCGGGTCAGCTGGTTGGCCGACTCCGACAGCGCCGGGGTGATGCCGGTGAAATGCACCAGGTCGGTGTCGTCGAGCAGGGCGGCGGCCGTCCGGGTCGCGAGATCGGCGGGCGACAGCGCGCTGGCGGCGGACCCGGCGCGGTAGTAGTGCATCCGGCTGGCGTGCGCGGGCAGGTCGTGGGCGGCGCCCGACCCGCTGCCGCGTTCCTTGACGTAGAGCCCGGTCGGCCGGTCCGGATCGACGGCGACCGCGCCGACCTCGACGCCCTGGGCCGCCAGTTGCGCGACCAGATAGCGCCCGAAGCCGTCGTCGCCCACGCGGGACAGCCACGCCGCCGCGACCCCGAGCTGGGTGAGCACGGTGGCCACATTGGCCTCGGCGCCACCCGCGCTCCGGTCGAAGTGCGGGGACTGCTCCAGCGGTCCGGGGCGGGCAACGAGCACGGCCAGTCCCTCGCCCACGGTGACCGCTCTGGGCGGCACCGATGTTGCCTGGGTCACCTTTTTCGCCCTTTCGTGGTTGCGGTCACTGCCTCTGGGATGCACAATAACGAGCAGAAACATTAGATGCAACCAGCGTTGCACATCATGCAATGTTTACCCGATATGACCGAGCGGCCGGGTGACTCCCGGTCGCTCGAGGGAAAGGGATGCTGTGACGATCGACAACGCCGTCGTGGACGCGCTCGCCGACGAGGCGATCGGCCCGCGCGACAAGAGCGTGCCGCCCGCGGCCTGGGGCCGGACCGTGCGCGAATATCTCGCGGACGCACCGGAACTGGACCGGTGGGAAACCCCGCTGCTCACCCTCGACCGCGGGCTGCTCGACGCCAATATCGCGCTGATGGCGCGCTGGACCGCGGCCGCCGGCGTCGCGCTGGCACCACACGGCAAGACCACGATGGCCCCGCAGCTCTGGCGCGACCAGCTGTCGGCGGGGTCGTGGGCGATCACGCTGGCCACCGGCTGGCAGGCCCAGGTCGCGCGCTCGTTCGGCGTCGGGCGGATCATGCTCGCCAACGCGCTCGTCGATCCGGCCGCCCTGACCTGGGTCGCCGCGGAATCAGCGCGCGATGCCGGGTTCGAGTTCTTCTGCTGGGCCGACAGCGTCGCCACCGTCGAGCTGATGGACAAGGTCCTGCGCGACACCCCGCCCGGCCCCCGGGTCCGGGTCCTGGTCGAACTCGGCGGCCCGCACGGGCGCACGGGCGCGCGGACCCGCGTCGAAGGCCACGCCGTCGCGGCCGCGCTGCGGGCCAGCGACCGGCTCGCCCTCGCCGGTGTCGCCGGGTACGAGGGCGCGCTGGCCCACGATCGCAGCAGCGCCGGCGTCGCGGCCGTGCGCGACTACCTCGGTGAACTGGCCGCCCTGCACACCGAACTCGCCGCGGCCGGGGCCTACGCCGGTCCGGCGATCGTCACCGCGGGCGGCAGCGCCTATCCCGAACTCGTCGTCGCGGAACTGGCCGGGCTGGCCGACGCGAACACGACGGTCGTGCTGCGCAGCGGCGCCTACCTCGTCCACGACGACGGCTTCTACGCCGGCATCTCGCCGCTGGCCGCGCCCGCCGTCGACCCCGGTCTGCGGGCCGCGATGCACGGCTGGGCCCGCGTGGTCTCGCGGCCGGAACCGGAACTGGCGCTGCTCGACGGCGGGAAGCGCGACTTCCCCTTCGACGAGGGGCTGCCGGTGCCGCAGCTGGTGGTCGGCGGCGCGCTGCCCGCGGGCGCGCACGTCAGCGCGCTCAACGATCAGCACACCTTCCTGCGGCTGCCCGGCGCCGACGCCGCCGATCTCCCGGTCGGCAGTATCGTGCGGCTCGGGCTGTCGCACCCGTGCACGGCGTTCGACAAGTGGCGCCTCATCCCGGTGATCGACGACGCGGCGGCACGGCACCCGCGCGTTGTCGACCTGATCCGCACCTACTTCTGACCGATGACCATGACCGACTTACTGTTTCGTGACATCGACATCGTCGACGGCACCGGTGACCCGCGCGTTCGCGGCGACGTCCTGATCCGTGGCGGGCGCATCGCCGAGGTGGCCGCACCCGCATCGATCGACACCGGGACCGCGAGAGTGGTTCCGGCACACCCGGGTTCGGTACTCAGCCCCGGCTTCATCGACATGCACGCGCATTCGGACCTGCACCTGCTGACCCACCCCGACCACTTCCCGAAGATCACCCAGGGCGTCACCACCGAGGTGATCGGCCAGGACGGCCTGTCCTACGCGCCGATCGACGACGCCGCGCTCGCGGTGGTGCGCAAGCAGATCGCCGGCTGGAACGGCAATCCGGCCGGCTTCGACTTCTCCTGGCGCACGGTCGGGCAGTACCTGGACCGGCTCGATCAGGGCATCACGCCCAATGCCGCCTACCTGGTGCCGCAGGGCACGCTGCGACTGCTCGTCGTCGGCACCGAGCAGCGCCCGGCCACCACGGCCGAGATCGACCGGATGTGCGCGCTGCTGGCCCAGGGGCTCGACGAGGGCGCGGTCGGCATGTCGAGCGGGCTCACCTACACCCCCGGCATGTACGCCGACACCGGTGAGCTGGCCGCGCTGTGCGCGGTCGTGGCCTCCTACGGCGGCTTCTACGCCCCGCACACCCGCTCCTACGGCGCGGGCGCGCTGGAGGCCTACGCGGAGATGATGGGGCTGGCGAAGGTCACCGGCTGCGCGCTGCACCTGACCCACGCCACCATGAACTTCGGCGTGAACCGCGGGCGCGCACCGGAATTCCTCGCGATGGTCGCTCAGGCCCGGGCCGACGGCTGCGACATCACCCTCGACACCTATCCGTACCTGCCCGGCTCGACCACGCTGTCGGCGCTGCTGCCGAGCTGGGCGATGTCGGGCGGACCGGACGCCGCGCTGGCCCGGCTCGACGACGCCGCCGAGCGCGCCAGGATCACCGCGGACGTGAACGTCAACGGCTCCGACGGGTGTCACGGGGTCACGGTCGAATGGGAGACCATCCAGATCAGCGGCGTCGGCGACGACGCGCTGGCGGGCTACGTCGGCCGCACCGTCGCCCAGATCGCCGACGCGGCGCACCGGGCGCCGGTCGAGGTGTTCTTCGAGCTGCTGCGCCGGGATCAGCTGGCCACCACGATCCTGCAGCACGTCGGCCACGAGGAGAACGTGCGCGCGATCATGGTCGACGCGGGCCATATGGGCGGCAGTGACGGTCTGCTCGTGGGCGCCCGGCCGCATCCGCGCGCCTGGGGCACCTTCCCGCGCTACCTGTCCCGCTATGTCCGCGAACTCGGTGTGCTCGGGCTGGAGGAGTGCGTGCACCACCTCACCGGCAGGCCCGCCGCCCGGCTGCGGCTGGCCGAGCGCGGCCTGATCCGCCCCGGTCACGCTGCCGACCTGGTCGTCTTCGATCCGGCGACGATCCACGACACCGCGACCTTCGATGATCCCCGACAACAGGCACAGGGCATCCAGCACGTGCTGGTCAACGGCGAATTCGCGCTGGAGAACGGCAGCGCGACCGGAGTGCGCGCCGGTCGCGCGCTGCGGCTGGACGCCACCCGAGAGGAGACCCGATGAACCCGCTGCAGAGCTCGTCGTCCGAGGCGATGGCGGTGATCCGCGCCGACCGCGCGCTCACCGTGGTGCGGGCGCCGGACATCCCCGACCCGGTCGGGCTCGCCGAAGCCCTGGCCGGCGCGGGCATCCGCGCGGTCGAGCTCACCTTCACCACCCTCGGCGTGCTCGACGCCGTCCGCAAGGCCTCGGCGGTGAGCGCCGCCGTGATCGGCGTCGGTACGGTGACCCGGCGCGATCAGGCCGAGGCCGCGATCGAGGCGGGCGCGAAGTTCCTGGTGACGCCCGCGCTGCGGCCCGAGGTGGCCGACGTCGCTGTCGCGCACGGGATTCCGGTCGTGATGGGCGCGTTCACCCCGTCCGAGGTGCTGGCGGCGGTCGAGCTGGGCGCGGCCGCGGTCAAGATCTTCCCGGCGCGCGCGCTCGGGCCCGCCTATCTGAAGGACCTGCTCGGTCCCTTCCCGCACGTGTTCCTGATCCCCTCCGGCGGCGTCAACTCCCACAATGCCCGCGAGTTCCTGCGGGCGGGAGCGATCGCCGTCACCGCGGGCACCGAGGTGGTCGCGCCCCTGGACGTCGCGAATTCGCGCTGGTCCCACATCGGCTCTCAAGCCGCACGCTTCGTCCATTCGCTTGATTGAGAGGTATCCCCATGGGCGCCACTGTCGACTGGTTGCGCACCACCACCCCCGGGTTGCTGGTGCTGTGCGGTCTCGCGATCGCCGTGCTACTCATCGCCATCATCAAGGTCAAACTGGAGCCGTTCGTCGCGCTGCTGCTGACCGGTCTGTTGCTGGCGCTGGCCGCGGGACTCCCGGTCTCCCAGATCGTCGGCACACCACTGAAAGCCGGTGAATCACTGCTGGAAACCGGCTTCGGCGGAATCCTCGGGCACATCGCCGTGATCATCGGTCTCGGCACCGTGCTCGGCGCGATCCTCGAACGATCCGGCGGCGCCGACGTGCTCACCGACAAACTGCTGAAGACGTTCGGCGAGAAGGGCGCTCCCGTCGCGATGGGCCTGCTCGGCCTGATCTTCGGCATCCCGGTGTTCTTCGACATCGGCATCTTCGTCCTCGCACCGCTGGTCTATGTCGCGGCCAAGCGCGGCGGACGCTCGCTGGTGCTCTACGCCATGCCGATGCTGGCCGGGCTGTCGATGACGCACGCGTTCCTGCCGCCGCACCCCGGTCCGGTCGCGCTGGGTGGTCTGCTCGGGGTGAGCCTGGGCTGGCTGATCATCATGGGATTCGTCTGTGGCATCCCGGGATTCATCGCCGCGGGCATCGTGTGGGGTACCTGGATCGGCAAGCGCGTGCAGGTCGATGTGCCCAGTGAGTTCGTGCCGCTCGAGCCGAACGGGGCGACTGCTGGTGACAGCGCCGAAGGTTCCGGCGGCACGGCCGTGCTGACGAAGTCGCCGCCATCGGTCGCCCTGATCGGCGCGATCATCGCGATCCCGCTGGTGCTGATCCTCGGCGCGACCTTCGGTTACCAGCTGCTGGACCAGGATTCGGCCCTGTTGCAGGTGCTCACCTTCTTCGGCACGCCGGCGGTCGCGCTGCTCATCACCGTGCTGGTGGCGTTCTACCTGCTCGGTATCCGGCGCGGATCGTCGGTGCAGGAACTGAGCACCATCACCGCCGAATCGCTCAAGCCGGTCGGCATGGTGCTGCTGGTGGTCGGCGCGGGCGCCTTCTTCGGCAAGGTCATCTCCGCGACCGGCATCGGCACCGCGCTCGCCGACACCATGTCCGCGGCGGGCCTGCCGGTGATCGTGCTGTCGTATCTGATCAGCTGCGGTCTGCGGGTGGCGCAGGGTTCGGCGACGGTCGCCATCGTCACCACCGGCGGCATCGTCGCGCCGCTGGTGACCGATCAGGGCTACTCGCAGATGTCGATCGCGCTGATCGCCATGGCGATCGCGGCGGGCTCGATCATCGCCAGCCATGTCAACGACGGCGGCTTCTGGATCATCGCGAAGTACTTCAACATGACCGTGAAGCAGACCCTGCAGACCTGGACGGTGCTCGAAACCGTGCTGTCCGTGGTGAGTTTCGCGGTGGCGGCGGTGCTGTTCGCGATCGTCAGCTGACGGTCAGCGCGCCGACCAGCCTGCCGATCGCGATGCGGGGATCGGTGTCGGTTCCCGCACCGCCGAGCCGGTGCACGAGGACACCGTCGAGATAGTCGACCAGGATCGTCGTGTCACCGGGGGCGATCCCGACGCCCGCCGCCATCTCGATCGCCCAGTCCCGGAGCCGATGATGCCCGCGCTGCAACGATTCGTGCAGCGCGGGCATCGTCTGTGCCTCGCCGAACAGCGCGAACCTGGCGAGGGTGCGCGCCCGATCGGGGCCGGTGGCGTGCAGGACGAACCGGGCGAGGCTCTCGACGAGATGCTCGATCGTGGCGGGGCCGAGCAGGTGGTTCAGTGCCGCCCAGTCGGCGCGATCGCGTTCCTCCAGCCGATGGGCGATGCCGATCAGCAGGGCTTCGCGGGTGCGGAAGTAGTTGGAGGCCGACCCGTTGGGAACACCCGCCGCGTCGTCGGCCGCGCGGTGGGTCAGCGCCCGCGGCCCGCGCGTGCCCAGCACGTCGATGGCGGCGTCGAGGATCTGTTCGCGTTTCGTGGCCACCCGGCAATACTACTGCTGTAGTGACACGTACTACAGCCATAGTGTTCGGCACTACGGCGGTAGTACGGTGGGTTGTACTTGCAACGAGGGGAGAGTGCGATGTCCACAGCAATCGTCGTCGGTGGTGGAATCGGGGGATTGGCTACGGCGCTGGCGTTGACGCGCCGGGGCTGGTCGGTGGAAGTGCTGGAGCGGACGCCGGAGCTCACCGAGGTCGGATCGGGAATCTCGTTGTGGTCCAACGCCTTGCGGGCACTGGATGCCCTCGGCGTCGGGTCCCCGGTGCGGGCGCAGGCGGTCGAGGACGTGTCGGCCGGGGTTCGGGATGCGCGCGGCCGGCGGCTCGCGCGCACCGATGTGGCGACGCTGCGCGAGCGGTTCGGCGCTCCGGTGGTGGTCCACCGCGCCGCATTGCTCGAGATCCTGCGTGCGGCGCTGCCCGAGGACACGGTGCGGACGGGGATCGCGGTGTCGTCGGCCGACCCCGACGGATCGGTGACGCACTCGGCGGGGGTGTCGACCGCGGACCTGGTCGTCGGCGCGGACGGCCTGAACAGCGTGGTCCGGCGTGCGGTCTGCGGCGAGGTGCGGGCTCGGTACGCCGGGTACACCGCCTGGCGTGCGGTGGTCGAACTCCCGGAGAAACTGACCGAATTCGGGGAGACCTGGGGTCGCGGAGCACGGTTCGGCATGGCGCCGCTCGCCGACGGCCGGGTGTACTGCTTCGCCGTCTACAACGCACCCGAGCACGCGCCGGGAACCTTCGCCGAGGTCCGCGACCGCTTCGCCGGCTGGCATCACCCGATCCCCGCGCTGCTGGCCGCCGCCGACCCGAACGCGGTGCTGCACAACGACATCTACGACATCCCCGCCCTCCCGTCGTTCACCGCGGGCCGGATCGCCCTGCTCGGCGACGCCGCCCACGCGATGACCCCGAATCTCGGCCAAGGCGGGTGCCAGGCGCTCGAGGACGCGGTGGTGCTGGCCCGCCTGGCCGCCGAACCCGACGGCCTGGCCCGGTACGACCGGGAGCGCCGTCCCCGGACCCGGATGATCGCCACCCGATCGGCCCGCATCGGCACCATCGGCCAGCTGTCGGCCGCACCCCTGGTCGCCCTGCGGGACAACGTCCTGCGGCTCGTGCCCGCCTCTCTTTCCCTGCGTGCGATGGGCGAGGTCCTCGACTGGACGTGCTGACCGACGCCGCGCGCGGGCGCACAGGTCTCGTGTCGTCGTGGACGGGTCCGGCGGCCCGAGAGCCCGCCGTCGCCGCTCGGGTCCGTCCACGACGACCGTGAGCGGAGCGGTGGCCGTCAGATCGGCGGGTGGTAGCGGGCGTGCATGGCGGCCGCGGTGGTGGCCATGGCCGAGCGGAGTTCGGGTGGGTCGAGAACCTCGAGATGTTCGCCGAGGGGGAGCAGGGCGTGGGCGAGGATCTCGTAGGACTCGCCGAGGAGGGTGATCTCGACCCAGCCGGAGTCGTCGGGCACGCTCGCGGAGGCCAGGGCGTCGCGGACGGCCGCCGGGTCGTTCATCAAGCGCAGCAGGCCCAGGTGGTCGGCCGAGACCCGGCACCGCGCCCGGACCCGCAGGATGGCGCGGGCGAATTCGTCGGCCGACGCCGACCAGTGCGCGGTGAGCTCGAAATCGGCTGGGCGGGTGAAGGATTCGCCGGTGGGCTCGGCGGCGGTGATGCGGCTTGCCCGGTAGGAACGGATGTCGGTGGTCTCGCGGGCGACCAGATACCAGGTGCCAGCCTTCATGACCAGGCCGAGCGGATCGACCGTGCGCTCGACGGTCTTGTCGCGGCGCCGGTAGCTGATCGCGAGCCTGCGGTCGTGCCACAGCGCGTCGGCGACCGCCGCCAGGGTGGGGGTGTCGTCCGGGCGGTGGAACCAGCCGGGCATGTCGATGTGGACGCGCTCGGCGATGCGGGTGGCGCGGCCGCGCAGTTCGGGCGGCAGCGCGGCCAGCATCTTGAGCTGAGCGGTGGCGAGCACGGTGCCGAGGCCGAGGTCGGCGGCCGCGCCGGGCAGTCCGGCCAGCAGGACCGCGTCGGCCTCGTCGGAGGTGAGGCCGGTCAGCCGGGTGCGGTATCCGTCGATCAGCCGCACGCCGCCACCGCGCCCCGGCTCGCTGTACACCGGGACCCCGGCCGCCGACAGCGCCTCGACATCCCGATAGACGGTGCGCACCGATACCTCTAGCTCCCGCGCCAGCTCGGTCGCGGTCGCCCCGCCCTTGGCCTGCAACAGGAGCAGCAGCTGCACCAACCTGCTCGCTCGCATGTTCTCGAGACTAGCCGGAAACCTTGACACAGGATGTCAAGGTTGAGTCGTACTGTTCGACTATGACCACATGGAGCCAGTTCACCGAGGAAGCACCGCGAATCTCCGCCCTGTTCCTGCGCAGGCACCAGGCGACCGGCAATCTGTGCCTGCTCGGCACCGTCCGCGCCGACGGGTCGCCGCGGATCAGCCCGATCGAGCCGACGATCTTCGAGGGCATGCTGATCCTGGCCGGCATGCCGAACACCAGGAAGTTCGCCGACCTCGCCCGCGACCCGCGGTTCTGCCTGCACACCGCGACCGTCGACACCAAGGTCACCGACGGTGACGCCAAACTGTTCGGCACCGTCACCGATCTGCCGGACGAGGCCGTGCACGCGCGTTTCGCCCAGAAACTCTTCGACGACAGCGGTTTCGACATCCGCGGTGAGAAGTTCGACCACTTCTACGTCGCCGATCTCACCGGCGCTTCCACTGTGGAGGTCGACGACGACCACCTCGACATCACCGTGTGGAAGCCCGGTGCGGGCGAGCGGGTGGTCCGCAAGGACTGACCCGCGCTAGGCGGTGTTCGCCGCCGCGAGCAGGGCCTGGATGCGCCGGTAGTCGGGCGGCGCCGACAACTCGCCCGGATCGCCCCGGAGGGTGCGGGCCAGGCCGACCGCCGCGCCGAGAGCGGCCCGGTACAGGGCCGATCCGGTGCTGATCCGGCGCACGCCCAGCGCGGCGAGGGTGTCGGGATCGGGGCCGGTCGGTGCGTACAGGGTGTTCAGTGGCAGCGGGGTCGCGGCGACGAGGGTGCGCAGCATGGCCGGGTCGGTGACGCCAGGGACGAATAATCCGTCGGCGCCCGCCGCCGCGTACAGCCGGGCCCGGTGCACGGTCGAGTCTTCGTCGATGCCGAACCAGTGGGTGTCGACGCGGGCGTTGACGAACAGATGTGGTGTGCGGGTCTTGATGGTGTGCACGAGGTCAGCCTGTTCCTGCGGCGTGGCCAGGAAGGTGTTGTCGCGGCCGTCCTCGATATTGATTCCGGCGACGCCGAGATCGGCCAGCCGGGCGACATAGTCGGCGACTTCGGCGGGGTCCTCGGCGAACCCGGCTTCGATATCGACGCTCACCAGAACCGGCAGTCGCGTCAATCGGGCGGCGAGAGCGAAGGTTTCGGTCGCGGACGCGGCTTTGCCATCGGGCAGACCGGCTGCGGCGGCGACCCCCAGACTGGTGGTGGCGATGGCTGGGAATCCCGCGTCCGCGAGCAGGGCGCCGGAGGTGAAGTCCCAGGCATTGGGCAGGATCAACGGCCGCTCGCCATGATGGAGTGCGTGGAAGTCGGTCGAATCCGCGGGGTACGGAGTACGTGGGTGGGCATTCGTCGGCGCTCGGCCGTTTCCAGGCCCGATCGACGCCGTGTCCGGCTCTCGCGCGGGGCGCGGCTCCGTTGGACGGTGTGAGCTGGTCGGTTGGTTTCGCGCGGGCCGATGGCCTGGTTCGGTGAGTGTGCGTGGTTCGGCGTATGCGTTCGGCTCGATCCGTAGGTTCCCATCGGGCAGCGTCCTCATCGTGGGCTCGACGCTCGACCCGGACCGGAGGTGCGGCGTAGGCCGCGGAGCCGATCCGGGCAGCGGCCGTTCCCCGCCCGGCTCGAAAAGCGCAGGTGGGGTCTCGGATTCGAGGATGCCGTTGGCGATGGCGACCGCGAGTTCGTGCCCGGGGCAGCGGTGCGGTCCCGCGCCGAATCCGAGCCCCGGATGGCGAAGATCGAGTTCGGTCACCACACCGTCGACGAGCCGCCGTGTGGAGCGCAATGGCGGCGTGGTCGCCATGATCAGTGCCGGGCGGTCGGCTGGGGCGCCGATGTCCGAGGCGCGGGCGGCCGCAATCAATTCGCCGGTCCCCGCGCACGCCTGCACCAGGATGCAGATCCGTGCGGCGATCCGCTCGTCGTCGGTGGTCTCGCTGTCGGAGGTGGGCGTTCCGTTGCCCGGTGTGTGTCGGTCGGTGCCCGAGGGGGCGGCGGTCCGGCCCGGCGTCGCGATGTCGCCGACCTCCGCAGAGGCGGTGCGGGCTGGTCGGTGCGGGGCTCCCGCGAGCGTGCCGTGCCTACCAGTGACGTATCCGGCCGCCGACACCCCTGCGCTGTCGTGCGTGCACCCCGAGACACGCGCGGGCGCTGTGCACAGAGCCACGAGTTCACGCACCGCCGCGTCCGCCTCCGGCGTGATCGGTTCGTGTGGTTGATAGGCGGCCGCGACGACCGCCACCGCCACGACCGCACGCTCAGGGATCCCCATCGCCGCGAGCAGCACCCTGACATGGGCCAGTGGCTGGTCTGCTCGGGCGGCGGCGGCGATCCGAAGGACGGCGGGGTTGAGGCGATCCAGCTCGCGTCGCACCGCCGCCCGTCGGCGCTGATGGACGAGACCATCGCAGAATCGGGGGACGGACGCGCGCAGCCACGCGATGCCCGGACCGGGCGCGTCGGGCACCGGCGGCATCGGCGCGGTGTGGAGCAGTTCTCGGACGAGCTCGGGATCGCTGATCACGACATCGACGGTAGGCCCGCGACAGTTCGGTGGCCGCCGAACAATCGCCGTCGCATGATGGGGAGATGCCCGCCCGCGCCGCCGCCCTCGCCGACTGGGCCGCCGTCCTCGCCGACCGGACCAGAGCCCACATGTGCCTGGCCCTGCTCGACGGCCGCGCCTGGACCGCCGGCGAACTGGCCCGCCTGACCGGCGTCGCCCCGTCCACCGCGACGGCCCACCTGGACCGCCTGTGCGGGGCGGGCTTGATCACCGAACGCAAACAGGGCAGGCACCGCTACGTCGAACTGGCGAGCCCCGCGATCGCCCAGCTCCTGGAAACCCTGCTGGCGGAACTCGACCCGACCCCCACCCCACCGAAGAACCTGCGCGCCGCCACCGCCGACGCGGCCCTGGCGCGCGGGCGAACCTGCTACAACCACCTGGCCGGCCGCCTCGGCGTCACCATCACCGACGCCATGGCCCACCGCGGCCTCCTCGACCC
The DNA here is from genome assembly GCF_040654235.1 of Nocardia sp. NPDC050718. NCBI lineage: Bacteria > Bacillati > Actinomycetota > Actinomycetes > Mycobacteriales > Nocardiaceae > Nocardia > Nocardia sp. NPDC050718. Next base: position 93,958 of record NZ_JBFAHQ010000011.1, read on the forward strand.
GGACAACGCCCACACCCTGACCCCCGCGGGCACCACCTGGCTCACCACCACCCTCGGCATCGACGAGCCCACCCTCACCCGCTCCCGCCGTCCCCTGACCCGCCCCTGCCTGGACTGGACCGAACGCCGCACCCACCTCGGCGGCCCCGCCGCGGTCCTCCTGCACCGCCGCCTGCTGGCCCTGACCTGGATCACCCCGTCCGGAACCGGCCGCGCCATCCGCGTCACCCCTACAGGAGAAACCGGTCTTGCCGAAACCCTCGGCATAGACCCCGCCCACCTACGCTGACGGCCCGACCGACCGCTCAGTCGAACAGAGCCTCGACAGTGGAGACTTCCAGCGCCCGCCGCATCCATACGTCGAAGGTCTGTTGGTCCCGGCATGCGGTGACGCGTGCGGCGGCATCCTCCGGAACATGAACCCCGCGATGTCGAAGGATGAGCAGCACATCCTTGGCCCGCCCCTCATCCAGCCCTTCGTCGCGGCCTTCTTCCCGCAGCGCCTGAGCAAGGGGTCCGCGGAAGTACGAGAGATCGGCGTCCATGAGTTCCTTCCAGGTCGTGCCCGCTTTTGTCCGGCCGAGGCCGTGATAGACGAGTTCGATGAACAACTGCGTCTCGTCCTGGTCTCCGGCTTGCCGGAAGGCCTCGGCCACGGACTCCAGTATCGCTCGGGCTCAGGGATCCCGGAGGGAGTCTCTTCGGTGGCGGAGGTATTCGCGTTCGATGTCGTTGGGGGTGAGGGGGAGGGCGGTGTTGTAGGCGGTGACGGCTTCGGGGAGGCGGCCTTCGCGGCGGAGGAGGTCGGCGCGGAGGGCGTGGTAGAGGTGGTGGGTGGGGAGGTCGATGGTGGTGAGTTCGGCGAGGGCGGCGTTGGGGCCGTGGACTTCGGCGAGGGCGACGGTGCGGTGGAGGGCGACGATGGGGGTGGGCGTGAGGGTGTAGAGGTGGTCGTAGAGGGTGAGGATCTGGGGCCAGTCGGTGGCGGCCGCGGTGGGGGCGTCGGCGTGGACGGCGTTGATGGCGGCCTGGAGCTGATAGGGGCCGGGGGCGTTGCGGCGCAGGCATTCTCGGAGCAGGGATCGGGCCTCGTCGATGAGGTCGCGATCCCAGCGGGTGCGGTCCTGGTCGGCGAGCGGGATGAGGTGCTCGCCGTCGGTGCGGGCGGTCCGGCGGGATTCGGTGAACAGCATGAGGGCGAGCAGGCCCAGGATCTCCGGCTCGCCGGGGAGCAGATCGGTGAGCAGGCGGCCCAGCCGGATCGCTTCGGCGCACAGGTCGGCGCGGATCAGATCGGGGCCCGAGGTGGCCGAATAGCCTTCGGTGAAAACGAGATACACGACGGCGAGCACGGCGGGCAGCCGCGCGGGCAGTTCGGCGTCGGCGGGGACCCGATAGGGGATGCGGGCGTCGCGGATCTTGCCCTTGGCGCGCACGAGCCGTTGCGCCATCGCCGATTCGGAGACGAGGAACAGCCGGGCGATCTCGGCGGTGGTGAGCCCGCCGAGCAGCCGCAGCGTCAGGGCGACCCGGGCGATGGGGGCGAGCGCCGGATGGCAGCAGGTGAAGATCAGGCGCAGCCGGTCGTCGGGGAAGCTGTCGGTGGGCGCCGCCGGATCCGCGTGCAGGAGAGCGGCTTCGGCGTGCCGGTCGGCCCGGGTCGCCTCGCGACGGAGCCGGTCGATCGCGCGGTTGCGCGCCGTGGTGATGATCCAGCCCGCCGGGCTCGGCGGCACCCCGTCGACCGGCCAGCGCACGACCGCGGCGGCGAAGGCCTCCTGCACCGCGTCCTCGGCGACCCCGATGTCACCGAAGACGCGGATCAGGGAAGCGACCGCGCGCCCGTAGTTCTCCGCGAAGACCGCCTCGATGTCCATCTAGCCGCTCGCCACCGGCCGCACCTCGATCGGCAGGGTGAGTACCGCGGCCAGCCGGCCCGCCCAGTCCATCGCCTCGTCCAGATCGGCCGCCTGGATGAGGGTGAAGCCGCCGATGTGCTCGGTGCCCTCGGCGAAGGGCCCGTCGGTGATCAGCACCTCGCCCTCCTTCGCCCGCACGACGGTCGCGGTGCTCGCCGCGTGCAGGCCGACCGCGAACACCCAGGCCCCGGCCGCCCGCATCTCCTCGTTCAGCGCGGCCAGCTCGTAGAGGATCGTGCCGATGTTCGACGGCGCCGGACCGTCGGGCTGATAGATGCACAACAGGTATTGCTTCATGATCGTCCTTTCGTGGGGGTTCATCTCCTATACGAACGGGACGCCGCCGAATCGACACTCGCGGGTGCAACGATTCTCGTCCGGACGGCCAGCGAGGTGCCCGGATTCGGCCGGGCCGCTGTGCCACGATGAGGCGCATGGAGCTGCTCGCCGCCGCCGTCGACGCGCCGTCGCCGATCGTCTCGCTGTTCTGGATCGCGCTCGTGGCGGTGGTGGCGCCGCTGCTGTCGCGGGCACTGCGTGGCTTCGTGCCGGATGTGGTGATCCTGCTCGTGGCGGGCACGATCCTCGGGCCGTTCGCGCTCGGCTGGGCCACCGCAGACGGCGGCGTCGACCTCATCAAGGAACTCGGCCTCGGCATGCTGTTCCTGCTCGCGGGCTACGAACTGGACCCGAAACTGCTCGGCGGCAAGTCGGGGCGGGTGGCCTGGCTGGTGTGGCTGGCCGGTCTCGTCTTCGCGTTCGGCCTGGTCAGCGTGCTGGCGAGCAGCGAATCGACGACCAACCACATCGCCGTCGCGATCGCGATGACCTCCACCGCGCTGGGCACCCTGCTGCCCATCATCAAACAGGCCGGGCTGCTCGACACCGCGCTGGGCCGGGCGGTGCTCGCGCACGGCGCGGTCGGCGAGCTCGGCCCGATCGTGGCCATGTCGGTACTGCTGAGCAGTCACAATGTCGGTGCCGCGCTGGTGGTGCTCGCGCTGTTCGTGCTGGCGGCGCTGCTGGTCGGGCTGATCCCGGTGCGGCTGTTCGGCCGCGTCCCCGATCTGGGGGCGGCGCTGGCCAGGATGGACGGCGGCACCTCCCAGCTGCCGGTGCGCGGGTCGATCCTGTTGCTGCTGGTGCTCATGGTGGTGGCCGAACGCTTCGACCTGGACGTGGTGCTCGGCGCCTTCGCCGCGGGCATGGTGCTGCGCAGGCTAATCGCCGCGGGCCATCCGCGCGTCGACGAGCAGCTCGAGACCATCGGCTACGGGCTGCTGATCCCGGTGTTCTTCGTGGTCTCGGGCATGGCGATCGATATGTCGGCGGTGGCGAACAGGCCGCTGCTGTGGGTGTCGTTCGTGGCGGCGATCGCCGTCGCCCGCGGGTTGCCGGTGTGGCTGAGCGAGCGGTTCGTCCCGCACGGGCGCAATCTGGAATCGCCGCACGAGCGGGCTCAGCTGGCCCTGTTCGCGGCCACCGGCCTGCCGATCATCGTCGCCGTCACCCAGGTGGCCGTGTCGACGGAGCTGATGACGGCGGATACCGCCTCGGTTCTGGTCGCCGCCGGCGCGACGACGGTTCTGCTGTTCCCGCTGGTAGCGCGCTTGATCGGCGGGAAGGCGCCGCTCGCGACCGCACCTGCCCATGAATGAGCTTGCATAGTCGTGCATAATCATCACATGGTTGATTCGTCGGGAGGACCCGCGCTGCGGGTGGCGGTTGCCGGTGCGAGTGGATACGCCGGTGGCGAAGTGTTGCGTTTGCTGCTGTCGCACCCCGAATACCGAACCGGGCGCCTCGAGATCGGGGCGCTGACCGCCGGATCCAACGCGGGCACCGCGCTGGGCGCGCTCCAGCCGCATCTGCTGCCGCTGGCCGACCGGATCCTGCAGGAAACCACCCCCGAGGTCCTGGCCGGGCACGACATCGTCTTCCTCGGCCTGCCGCACGGCCAGTCCGGCGCCATCGCGCAGGCACTGCCCGAGTCCACGGTGATCATCGACTGCGGTGCCGACTTCCGGCTCACCGACGCCGCCGCCTGGGAGAAGTACTACGGCAGCGCCCACGCGGGCAGCTGGCCCTACGGCCTGCCCGAGCTGCCCGGCGGCCGGGCGCGGCTCACCGGCGCCCGGCGCATCGCCGTGCCCGGCTGCTACCCGACGGTGTCCAGCGTCGCGCTGGCGCCCGCCATCGCGGCGGGCATCATCGAGCCGACCGTGAACGTGGTCGCCGTCAGCGGCACCTCCGGTGCCGGCCGCAAGCTCGATGTCGGCCTGCTCGGTTCCGAGGTGATGGGCAGCGTCCGCGCCTACGGCATCGCCGGCGCGCACCGGCACACCCCCGAGATCGCGCAGAACCTGAAGGCGGCGGGCGGCGTCGACGTCGCGGTGTCGTTCACTCCGGTGCTCGCCCCGATGCCGCGCGGCATCCTCGCGACCTGCACCGCCCCGGTGAAGGTGGACGCGGCCGAGGCGCGTGCCGTCTACGAAAAGGCTTACGCCGACGAACCGTTCGTGCATCTGCTGCCCGAAGGCGTTCTGCCGCAGACCGGTTCGGTGCTGGGCTCCAACGCCATCACCCTGCAGGTCGCCGTCGACACCGACGCGGGCCTGCTCGTGGTGATCGGCGCGATCGACAACTTGACCAAGGGCACCGCGGGCGCCGCGGTGCAATCGATGAACCTGGCCGTCGGATTCGACGAGACCGCAGGACTTTCCACCGTAGGAGTGGCACCGTGACGACCCCTGATCCGCACTCGACGGACCACGGCAACTTGATCCACACCCAGGGCGTCACCGCCCCGCTCGGCTTCCGCGCCGCCGGTATCGCGGCGGGCATCAAGGCCAGCGGCAAGCCCGACCTCGCCCTGGTCCTCAACGAGGGCCCCGAATACGCGGCCGCCGGTGTTTTCACCAGCAATCAGGTCAAGGCCGCGCCGGTGCTGTGGTCGCAGCAGGTGCTGAAGTCGGGGCGCGTGCGCGCGGTCATCCTCAACTCGGGCGGCGCGAACGCCTGCACCGGGCCCGGCGGCTTCCAGGACACCCACCGGACCGCCGAGGAACTCGCCGCCGCGCTGAGCAACTGGGGCACCGAGACCGGCGCGGGCGAGATCGCGGTCTGCTCCACCGGCCTGATCGGTGACCGGCTGCCGATGGACAAGCTGATCCCCGCCGTCACCGAGATCGTGCACGAGATGGGCGGTGGCATGTCCGGCGGCTCCGACGCCGCGCACGCCATCATGACCACCGACACCGTGCCGAAGGAATCGGCGTTCCACCACGAGGACAAGTGGAACGTCGGCGGTATGGCCAAGGGCGCGGGCATGCTCGCCCCGTCGCTGGCCACCATGCTCGTCGTGCTCACCACCGACGCGGTGGCCACGCCCGAGCAGCTCGACCGGGCGCTGCGCCAGGCCACCAAGTACACCTTCGACCGGCTCGACGTCGACGGTTCCTGCTCCACCAACGACACCGTGCTGCTGCTGGCCAACGGCGCCAGCGGCGTCACCCCGTCGCAGGAGGACCTCGACGCGGCCGTCTTCACCGTGTGCGACGACCTGGCCGCCCAGCTGATGGCCGACGCCGAGGGCGTCACCAAGCGGGTGCAGATCACCGTCACCGGCGCGGCCTCCGAGGACGAGGCCCTGACCGTGGCCAGGGCGGTCGCCCGCGACAGCCTGGTCAAGACCGCGCTGTTCGGCTCCGACCCGAACTGGGGCCGGGTGCTCGCCGCCGTCGGCATCGCCCCGGTGACGCTGGACCCGGACCGGATCGCGGTGTCGTTCAACGGCAATCCGGTCTGTGTCGACAGCGTCGGCGCGCCCGGCGCGCGCGAGGTCGACCTGTCCGGCGAAGACATCGCGGTGCTGATCGAGCTGAACGTCGGCGCGGGCACCGCGATGGTGCGCACCACCGACCTCTCGCACGCCTACGTCGAAGAGAACTCGGCGTACAGCTCATGAGCAGCGGTGTGGTGCAGTCCCTCTCGGCGCTGGACAAGGCGCACGTGCTCGCCGACGCGCTGCCGTGGCTGCAGAAGTTCCGCGACAAGGTCGTCGTCGTGAAGTACGGCGGCAACGCCATGATCGACGACGAGCTCAAGGCCGCCTTCGCCGCCGACATGGCGTTCCTGCGCACCGTCGGCGTGCACCCGGTGGTCGTGCACGGCGGTGGCCCGCAGATCAACGCGATGCTGAAGAAGCTCGGCATGGCGGGCGAGTTCCGCGGCGGCTTCCGCGTCACCACCCCCGAGGTGATGGACGTGGTGCGGATGGTGCTGTTCGGCCAGGTCGGGCGCGAACTCGTCGGGCTGATCAACGCGCACGGCCCGTACGCGGTCGGCATCTCCGGTGAGGACGCGCACCTGTTCACCGCGACCCGGCGCACGGTCACGGTGGAGGGTGTCGCCACCGACATCGGCCTGGTCGGCGACGTCACCGAGGTCAATCCGGGTGCCGTGCTCGATCTGATCGACGCCGGGCGCATTCCGGTGGTGTCCACCATCGCCCCCGACGCCGACGGCGTGGTGCACAACATCAACGCCGACACCGCCGCCGCCGCGCTGGCGGAGGGCATCGGCGCGGAGAAGCTCGTCGTCCTCACCGACGTCGAGGGCCTCTACACCGACTGGCCCGACCGTTCCTCGCTGACCAGCGAGATCGACGCGACGGCGCTCGCGGAGTTGCTGCCGCGCCTGGATGCGGGCATGGTGCCGAAGATGGAAGCGTGCCTGCGGGCGGTGCGGGGTGGGGTACCCAGCGCCCATGTGATCGACGGCAGGGTGCCGCATTCGGTACTACTGGAGTTGTTCACCGGAGAAGGAATCGGAACGATGGTGACCGCATGAGTGAAGTAGAGAAGCTGCAGCAGCGGTGGTCGGCCGCGATGATGAACAACTACGGCACCCCGAAGGTCGCGCTGGTGCGCGGCGCGGGCGCGGTGCTCTACGACGCCGACGGCAAGCGCTACGTCGACTTCCTCGGTGGCATCGCGGTGAACAGCCTCGGCCACGCCCACCCCGCCATCCTGGAAGCGGTCACCCAGCAGCTGGGCACGCTCGGCCACGTGTCGAACCTGTATGCCAGCGAGCCGGTGATCGAGCTGGCCGAGAAGCTGCTCGCGCACTTCGGCGACGGCGAGGGCAAGGCGTTCTTCTGCAACTCCGGCACCGAGGCCAACGAAGCCGCGTTCAAGATGGCCCGGCTGACCGGCCGGACCAAGATCGTCGCCGCCGAGGAGGCCTTCCACGGCCGGACCATGGGCGCGCTCGCGCTCACCGGTCAGCCCTCGAAGCGGGAACCGTTCGAGCCGATGCCGCCCGGCGTCGTGCACGTGCCCTACGGTGACGCCGCCGCGCTGGAGGCCGTCGTCGACACCGACACCGCCGCGGTGTTCCTGGAGCCGATGATGGGCGAGAGCGGTGTGGTCGTCCCGCCGTTCGACTACCTGGCCCGGGCGCGCGAGATCACCTCGCGGGCGGGCGCGCTGCTGATCCTCGACGAGGTGCAGACCGGAATCGGCCGCACCGGAACGTTTTTCGCGCATCAGGCGGCGGGCATCGTGCCCGACGCGATCACCCTGGCCAAGGGCCTCGGCGGCGGTCTGCCGATCGGCGCCGTGCTGGCGCAGGGCCGCGCCGCTGAGCTGCTCACCCCGGGCCTGCACGGCACGACCTTCGGTGGCAACCCGGTGTGCGCCGCCGCGGCGCTGGCGGTCCTGCGGACGATCGACTCCGAGGATCTGCTCTCCCATGTGGAATGGGTGGGCAAGAAGCTCAGCGACGGTATCGCGCTGCTCGAGCACCCCGAGATCGATCATGTGCGCGGGGCGGGCCTGCTGATCGGTATCGTCCTGAAGAACGACATCTCCGCCCATGTCGACGAGCGGGCGCGGGAGGCGGGCTACCTGATCAATCCCGCCAAGCCGAACGTGATCCGGTTGGCGCCGCCGCTGGTGCTCACCGAAACCCAGGCCGACAACTTCGTCGCCGACCTGCCCGAGATCCTCGACAAGGCCGCCGCCGATGCGAAGGGAGCCAGCAAGTGACCCTGCGCCACTTCCTGCGCGACGACGATGTGACCCAGGCCGAGCAGGCCGAAATCCTCGCCATCGCCGCGGATCTGAAGAAGAACCCGTTCGCGCACCGGCCGCTCGACGGCCCGCGCGGGGTCGGGGTGATCTTCGAGAAGAACTCCACCCGCACCCGGTTCTCGTTCGAGCTCGGCATCGCCCAGCTCGGCGGGCACGCCGTCGTCGTCGACGGCCGCGACACCCAGCTGGGCCGGGAGGAAACCCTCGGCGACACCGGCAGCGTGCTCTCGCGCTACGTGGAGGCCATCGTCTGGCGGACCTTCGAACAGTCCCGCCTCGACGAGATGTCGGCCACCGCGACGGTGCCCGTGGTGAACGCGCTGTCCAACGAGTTCCACCCCTGCCAGGTGCTCGCCGATCTGCAGACGATCAGCGAGCGCAAGGGCACCCTCGCCGGGCTGAACCTCACCTACTTCGGCGACGGCGCCAACAATATGGCGCACTCGCTGCTGCTGGGCGGGGTGACCGCGGGCATGAACGTGACCGTCGCCGCGCCCGCCGGTTTCGAACCCCTGCCGTGGATCCTCGAGGCCGCCGCCAAGCGGGCCGCGGAGACCGGGGCGACGGTGTCGGTCACCAACGACCCGGTGGCGGGCGCGACCGGCGCGGATGTGCTGGTCACCGACACCTGGACCTCGATGGGGCAGGAGAACGACGGTCTCGACCGGGTCGGCCCGTTCCGTCCGTTCCAGGTCAACGCGGCACTGCTCGCCGCCGCCGACCCGGAAGCCATTGTGATGCACTGCCTTCCGGCGCACCGCGGCGAGGAGATCACCGACGAGGTACTCGACGGCCCGCACAGCGTGGTCTGGGACGAGGCCGAGAACCGGCTGCACGCCCAGAAGGCGCTACTGGTCTGGCTGCTCGCGAAAGCCGCCGCGTGAGACCGCGAATCGGGGCCGGCGCGGAGGTCGGACGATGAGCGCACCCGAGAAGGGCTCGCCCGCCATCGCCCGCACCCGCGCCGGCCGCCAATCGCGCATCGTCGAGCTGCTGTCCGCGCATTCGGTCCGCAGCCAGACCGAACTCGCGACCCTGCTGGCCGCCGAGGGCATCGAGACCACCCAGGCGACCCTGTCGCGTGATCTCGACGAACTCGGCGCGGTCAAGCTGCGCGCCGCCGACGGTGGCGCGGGCGTCTACGTCGTCCCCGAGGACGGCAGCCCCGTCCGCGGCGTCACCGGCGGCACCGGCCGCCTGTCCAAACTCCTCGGCGACCTGCTGGTCTCCACCGACGCCAGCGGCAACCTCGCCGTCCTGCGCACCCCACCCGGCGCCGCCCACTTCCTGGCCAGCGCCCTCGACCGCGCCGCCCTGCCCTTCATCGTCGGCACCATCGCCGGCGACGACACCATCGCCGTCATCGCCCGCGAACCCCTCACCGGCGCCGAACTGGCCGCCCGCATCGAGGAATTGGCCTGATCCACGGAGTTTCGTTGTCGGCGCCAACTCCTGACCTTGGTGCCGGAGCGGATTCGCCTTGATGCCGACCCGGAGGGTCGATGGTCGCCCCCGGCGGCCGACTGCCCGGGCATCCCGCGCCATGCACTGATCCACCGGCGCAGATAGAGCCGGGTTACTCCCTGGTTGCGCCGTCCGGCCAGACGATGTCCACCGGAATGCCCTGGGCGCGGGCGGATTCGACGACGGTGGCGGTGCCGCCGCGTTCGCCCTCGTTGCCGTCCCACACCGCGACGAGGCGGTCGCAGTCGGTGACGAGGACTTCGTTGGCTGCCTCGTAGGCGTTCTTGCCCGCGGTGTCGAAGTCCATCACGCGCACCGTGCTCGCGCGGGCGAGGAGAGCGTCGAACAGGGGTGCGTGGTCGGGCTTCACCTTGGCCGCGCGGTAGTCGCGGGAGGGGAGGACGACCTCCAGGCGTCCGCCTGCCGCCAGTACCGCTTCGGCGAAGATCGAATCCGCGCCGCGGGCCAGGCAGGTGATGCCGACCAGGTCGGGGACGTCGGTGAGGAGGGCCGAGATCGCCTCGCGCACCAGGGTTTCGGTGGCGGGGGTGAGGTTCATGTGGCCGGTGACGCTGATCCGCATCGGGGTCATCCTGCCGGGGTGGGTGGGGTGCGCAGGCCGGTCAGGGCGATCTCGGTGAGCAGGGGTGCCGAGTCGGGGGCGGCTTGGCAGCCCGCGCCGATGCCGTGGCCGAGTCGCAGGATGTCGCGCGGGGTGACGTCACGGCGTACGAGCCCGGCTTCCTGGACGGGGACCAGGACGGACTCGGCCGCCTCGGCGAGCAGCGTCGAGCAGGCGGCGAAGACGTCGGAGGTCCGGTCGATCGCGGCCTTGAGGGTGGCCGCCAGGCCGTGCCGGTGCAGGATGTAGGAGACCAGTTCGCCGAACCACTCGGTGAAAGCATCCGGGGGAGTGCGGGTTTCGCGCAGCTCGGCGGCGCGCGCGGCGAGGGTTTCGATATTGGCGCGATAGACCGCCTCCATCAGCGCCGTGCGATTCGGGAAGTGCCGGTACAGGGTGCCGGGGCCGACGCCCGCGCGCCGGGCGATGTCGTCGAGGGGTGCCTCGATGCCGTGCTCGGCGAAGGCGTCGCGCGCGCATTCGATGATGCGTTCGTAGTTGCGGCGCGCGTCGGCGCGCATCGGCCGCGACGGTGCGTCCACTCGGTCCTCCACTGGAAACGGATGAAGTCTCCGTTTAGGCTTGCGGAACCGGAGACTTTCTCCCTATGCTAGCTCTGTCATAAACGGAGACTATCTCCGTTTAGCTTCCCTCTCGATGGAGCGCACTTGACCACCACCACACTTCCGGCGAAAGCCCAGGTAGCGCGCGCCCGTCCGGGCGTCGTCCTGGTCACCTTGCTGACCTGCCAGCTGATGATCATTCTCGACGTCACGGTGATGAACGTGGCCCTGCCGCGGATCCGGACCGATCTGGAGTTCAGCGCCACCGGCCTGTCCTGGGTGATGAACTCCTACACCCTCGTCTTCGGCGGCCTGCTGCTGCTCGGCGGCCGCGCCGGCGACCTGTTCGGCAGGCGCAGGCTGTTCATCGCGGGCACGACACTGTTCACCCTCGCCTCCCTGGCCGGCGGGCTGGCGCCCTCGGCAGGCTGGCTGCTCGCGGCCCGGGTGCTGCAGGGCATCGGTGGCGCGATGGCCGCGCCCAATACCCTCGCGCTGCTGACGACGACGTTCACCGAGCCGAAGGCGCGCATCCGCGTGCTGGCCTTGTTCTCCGGCATGTCCAGCGCCGGATTCGCGATCGGGTTGATCGTCGGCGGACTGCTGACCGAATGGGTCGGCTGGCGCTCGGTGCTGTTCATCAACGTGCCGTTCGGGCTGCTGATCCTGGCGCTCGCGCTGCGCTACCTGCCCGACGCGCCACGCCGCGCCGCCCGGCTCGATCTGCCGGGCGCGGTGACCGCGACGGCCGGTGTCGCCGCGCTGGTCTACGGATTCATCAGCGCGGCCGCCGACGGCTGGGGCGCGCCGGGCACCGATATCTCCCTGGCAGTCGGCGCGGCGCTGCTCGCGGCGTTCGTGGCGATCGAACTCCGGGCACCGCAACCGCTGCTGCCGCTGCACCTGTTCGCCGATCGCAATCGGGCCGCCGCCTACCTGAACATGTTCCTCGGGCCGATGGCGGGCATGTCGATGTTCTTCTTCCTGACCCAGTATCTGCAGGACGTGCGCGGCATGAGCGCGCTGGCAACGGGATTCGCGTTCCTGCCGACGGCGGCCCTGATGTTCGCGATGATCCGGCTGATTCCCCGGTTGCTGGCCCGCTTCGGCCCGAAACCGGTGACCGTGACCGGCACCGTCGCGATGACCACCGGGCTCGTGCTGCTGACCCGGCTCTCGGCCGACAGCGGCTATTTCCCGCTGCTGTTCGTCGCCATGGTCGCGATGGGTTGCGGGATCGGGCTGGCGTTCTCGCCGCTGAACGTGATCATCATGTCCACGGTGTCGCCGGACGAGGCGGGCGCGGCGGGTGGCGCGTTGCAGACCATGCAGCAGACCGGTGGCGCGCTCGGCCTGGCCGTCCTGGTGACGGTCTTCGGCACCGCGGCCCGCGAGGCGGGCGGTTCACCGACGCACGCCCTCGTCGGCGGGATGACCGCCGCGTTCGGCGCCGCCGCCGTCATCGCGGCGCTGACCTTCGTGGTCGCCCTCACCTTCCGCAGTATCCGGTCGCCGCGATGAGCCGAAACCCCTGATCTGCCAGAGCAGTACGTAGAGCGTCCAGGCGCAGCCCAGTCCCTGGGCTGCGCCGACGATCGTGTGCCGGACCAGGTCGTAGGAGCTGGCCCGGGTCACCGGGTCGTCGATGGCGAGCACGGCGCCGAGGACGGGAGCGAGGATCAGCCCGGTGCGGATCGCGTGACCCCACCGGACCGGCGGCGCCGATGACCGTCGGCTGGTGCGGCGAACCAGGTAGCGGGCGAGCGCGGTGGTACCGAGCAGCGACGAGGCGTAGCCGATCACGTTGTACACCGTGTGCGGCCCGACCACCGGGGTGCGCAGCAGCGCCCAGTGCCGCGCCACGAAACCGGCTGTCTGCGTGCAGGAGTCCCACGCGAGGTGCGTCAGGGCGCCCAGGGCGATGGCGACGACCGGAACCCACAGGCGCCGGAGACCATCGGCGGGCACACGAGCCGGAAGGGCGACACGGAACGGGAAGAGCGCGGCGGCCGGTCCGGCGGAGAGCCGGAAGCCCAGCAGCAGACCGACACCGATCAGCAGGTCCCAGCTCAGCACCCCGACGAGCGAATGGGTCGCGGCACCACCCAGCGGAATCGGCAGGTAGTAGACGACATCGGGCGCGATAGCCCCGGCCACCAGCGCCGACAGCGGCAGGCGCCGAGCCAGGGGCAGCACCGCGACCGGGTGGGCGAGCGTGATCGGCACCCCGCCACGCTATCCCGCCCGCCGCGGGGTCAGTCCCGGGTCAGCCGGCGCCAGGTCCAGTCCACCCGGATATCCAGCGGCGCGTCCGGCGTGACCATCCGGGGATCGGTGTTCACGCCATTGGGCGGACCCGACTGGGCCTCCACCGACAGCGACTCCTCCGGCAGGGTCCAGACGACGACATCGGTGACGGGACTGGTGATCGTGAATTCCAGGAAACCGGGCCAGGTGAGGCGCGCGGTGACGCCGTCGGGCATGGCGAAGCAGTCGTCCCACGGCGGGGGCGACGGCGGGATGTGGCGGCCGGTGGGCAGGTAGTCCGGCCCGCGCTCGTATTGCCAGGCCGGCCGGAAGTCGAGGGCGAGCGGACCCGTGGCCGCGGGGACCTCGCGCAGGAACCAGGGATGCCAGCCGCCCTGGGCGGGAAAGGGATCGGCGTCGGTGGCGATGCGCAGGTCGAGGGTGAGGCCGGTGTCGGTGAGGGCGAACCGCTGGGTGACGGTGCCCGCGAACGGCCACGGGTCGGTCAGCCGGTGCCGCACCGTCGCCTCGGTCGCCGTGGCGGACACGACCTCCCACGCGCCGTCGCGCGCGGTGCCGTGGATGCTGTGCGGCGGATTGTTGATCGGCATCTCGTAGGTCCGGTCACCGACCGTGAACGTGCCGTAGCCGAGCCTGCCCGCCCAGGGTGCCATGACGAAACAGCCCGTCCCCGGGTCCTGCCGCAGCAGTTCGGTCCCGTCGACGGTGAGGCTGTGCAGCGCGCCGCCGTCACCGGGCGCGATGGTCAGTCCGGTGGTGCCCGCGTGGAGTCGCACATCGTCGGCGGCCATGCCGGCGAGACTAGCGGCGCGCGGCGCTCAGCGGCGGGAGCCCACGCCGGATCAGGTGAACGGGTACTGCCCGCCGCCCGCGCCGCCGCCGGGGGAGTTCGGGGTGGCGACGTCGATGATGCTCTGTACCAGGGCGACGATGGCCCGGCCGACATCGAGCACGCCGTTGCCGAGAGTGGAGAATTCCTGCGCGACGTAATGGAGCATCTTGTTCGTCCTCACGTTGGCGAGCCGAATAGTGCTCTCCCAGAGTGCCACACACCGCCGACATGGGCACTACATTGCACAGGTGACCGAGAGTCCAGCGACCGTCCGATTCCAGCCCGTGCCCGATCCCCGGCCCGACGACAAGCCCTGGCCGGACATGGTGTGGCCGGTGCCCGACGGCGCCCGGTTGAGCGGCGAGACGGTGCGGCTGACCACTGTCGATCCGTCGGCGGACGCCGGTGAACTCTTCGCCGCCCTCGACGCGGACGCGGTCTGGGCGCACCTGCCCTGGCGCCCGCGCGGGGCGAGCGAGTTCGCCGATCATCTCCAGGAATTGAACGCCAACCCCGACTGGCATGTCTGGATCGTCCGCGCGCGCACCGGGATCGGCGATCGAGCGGCGGGAGCGGTGCTCGGCGTCACGTCCTACCTGGACGTCCGCCCGCGGGACGCGGCGCTGGAAATCGGGTTCACCGCCTACACGCCGTCGGTCTGGGGCGGTCCGGTCAACCCGGAAGCCAAACTGCTGCTGCTGGAATACGCGTTCGACGAGCTCCATGTAGGCCGCGTGCAGTTGAAGACCGATGTGCGCAACCAGCGTTCGCAGCAGGCGATCGCGCGGCTCGGGGCGCGCTACGAGGGGACGCTGCGGCGTCAGTTCCGGCGCGCGGACGGCACCGTGCGCGACAGTGTGCTGTTCTCGATCACCGCGGAGGACTGGCCGCGGGTGCGCGCGGGGCTCGCCGCGCGGCTCGGCGACCGCTGATCTGGCGGGTCAGGAGTTGAGGAAGTTCAGGATGGCCAGCGCCAGCGGGGCGCTCAGGTCGAACAGCACGCGACCGACGTGCAGGCCCGCGGTGGCGCCGGATTCGTAGTGGTCGGACAGGAACTGCAGGATCGCGTCAACCATGGATGCTCCCGGTGGGGTGGTGCGGGCGGGGGATCAGGCGAAGAAGCCCTGGAGGATCGGCGTGCCGAGGTCGATCACCGTCTTGGCGACCGTCAACCCCAGATTGCCGAGCCCGATGACGACGGCCCCGATCAGGTCGTAGTTCGCCTGGGCGAAATCACGTAGCTGCTGCATGTCCACTCCTCGACCCCGACCGATGGGTAGCTGATGTGACCAGCGTCTCACAGACGATGCTTGCTGCCAAGTTGCTGTCGGACGTCGTCGCAGGTGATAGGCGATTTCGTCCGCGCCGGGCGATGCGGCATGTGGTATCTCTACCCCCGGGTATGAATGAGATTGCATCATCGTGCATAATCATTTGCAGCAGCGGCGCGAGCCGACCGGCGGCCGGAGCATTCATACTGCTCCAGGCAGCCCGTGCAGATCACGTACACACTTCGAGGAGCACAACAGACATGTCCGATCGCGTCGTACTCGCCTACTCCGGTGGGCTTGACACCTCCGTCGCCATCAGCTGGATCGCGAAGGAGACCGGTGCCGAGGTGGTGGCCGTGGCCATCGACCTGGGCCAGGGCGGCGAGGACATGAACGTGGTGCGCCAGCGCGCCCTGGACTGCGGCGCCGTCGAGGCCATCGTGGTCGACGCGCGCGACGAGTTCGCCGACGAGTACTGCCTGCCCACCATCCAGGCCAATGCCATGTACATGGGCCAGTACCCGCTGGTGTCGGCCATCAGCCGCCCGCTGATCGTCAAGCACCTGGTCGAGGCCGCGAAGTTCCACAACGCGACCACCGTCTCGCACGGCTGCACTGGCAAGGGCAACGACCAGGTCCGCTTCGAGGTCGGCATCGGCGCCCTGGCACCCGACCTGGAGGTCATCGCCCCGGTCCGCGACTACGCCTGGACCCGCGAGAAGGCCATCGCCTTCGCCGAGCAGAACAACCTGCCGATCAACGTCACCAAGAAGTCGCCGTTCTCGATCGACCAGAACGTGTGGGGCCGGGCCGTCGAGACCGGCTTCCTCGAGGATCTGTGGAACGCGCCGACCAAGGACGTCTACGACTACACCGCCGACCCGACAGTGAACTTCGAGGCCCCCGACGAGGTCATCATCACCTTCGACAAGGGTGTGCCGGTCGCCATCGACGGCCGTCCCGTCACCGTGCTGCAGGCCATCGAGGAGATGAACACCCGCGCCGGTCGCCAGGGCGTCGGCCGCCTCGACATGGTCGAGGACCGGCTCGTCGGCATCAAGAGCCGCGAGATCTACGAGGCGCCGGGCGCCATCGCGCTGATCACCGCGCACCAGGCGCTGGAGAACGTCACCATCGAGCGTGAGCTGGGCCGCTACAAGCGGCAGGTCGAGCAGCGCTGGGGCGAGCTGGCCTACGACGGCCTGTGGTTCTCCCCGCTCAAGCGCGCGCTGGACGCCTTCGTGCAGGACACCCAGCAGCACGTCACCGGCGAGATCCGGATGGTGCTGCACGGTGGTTCCGCCGTCGTCAACGGCCGCCGCTCCGAGCAGTCGCTCTACGACTTCAACCTGGCCACCTACGACGAGGGCGACACCTTCGACCAGTCGCTGGCCAAGGGCTTCGTGCAGATCCACGGTCTGTCCTCGAAGGTCGCCGCGCGTCGCGACCTGAACCAGAAGTAGTAGTCAGCACGTCGTAGTCTCGACACCGGCCGGTCCCGTCACGGACCGGCCGGTGCCGTGCCCAGCCATGCCCGCCAGCCCGACCGGAGGAGAATCCGATGACCCACAGCGGAACCAACGAAGGTGCCCTCTGGGGTGGGCGATTCGCGTCCGGCCCGGCCGAGGCGATGGCGGCGCTGAGCAAGTCGACGCACTTCGACTGGGCGCTGGCGCCCTATGACATCCGCGCCTCCAAGGCGCACGCCCGCGTGCTGCACAAGGCCGGGCTGCTCGCCGACGACGACCTGACCGGCATGCTGGCCGGGCTGGACACCCTGGCCGCCGACGTCGCCTCGGGTGCCTTCGGGCCCGCCGAGTCCGACGAGGACGTGCACGGCGCGCTCGAGCGCGGCCTGATCGAGCGGGTCGGCACCGAGCTCGGCGGCAGGCTGCGGGCGGGCCGCTCCCGCAACGACCAGGTGGCCACCCTGTTCCGGATGTGGCTGCGCGACGGTGTGCGCCGCGTCGCCGCCGGCGTGCTCGACGTGGTCGACGCCCTGGTCGCCCAGGCCGCCGCGCACCCGGACGCGGTGATGCCGGGCAAGACCCACCTGCAGGCCGCGCAGCCGGTGCTGCTCGCGCACCACCTGCTCGCGCACGCCCACCCGCTGCTGCGCGACCTGGAACGCCTGCGCGACTTCGACAAGCGCGCGGCGATCTCCCCGTACGGCTCGGGCGCGCTGGCCGGGTCGTCGCTGGGCCTCGACCCCGAGCAGATCGCCGCCGAGCTCGATTTCACCGCGTCGGCAGCCAATTCGATCGACGCGACCTCCGCGCGCGACTTCGCCGCCGAGGCCGCGTTCGTGCTGGCCATGATCGGCGTCGACCTGAGCCGGATGGCCGAAGAGGTCATCATCTGGAGCACGCCGGAATTCGGGTACGTCACCCTCGCCGACGCGTGGTCGACCGGTTCGTCGATCATGCCGCAGAAGAAGAACCCCGACGTCTCCGAGCTGACCCGCGGCAAGGCGGGTCGCCTGATCGGCAACCTGACCGGTCTGCTGGCCACCCTGAAGGCCCAGCCGCTGGCCTACAACCGGGACCTGCAGGAGGACAAGGAACCCCTGTTCGACTCGGTCGCCCAGCTCGAACTGCTGCTGCCCGCCATCGCGGGTCTGGTCGGCACCCTCACCTTCCACACCGACCGGATGGCCGAGCTCGCGCCCGCCGGTTTCACCCTCGCCACCGACATCGCGGAATGGATGGTGCGCCAGGGCGTTCCGTTCCGGGTCGCGCACGAGGCGGCGGGCGCCTGCGTGCGGGCCGCCGAAGCGCGCGGCGTCGGCCTCGACGAACTGACCGACGCGGAATTCGCCGCCGTCGACGCCTCGCTGACCGCGGGCGTGCGCGACGTCCTCACCGTGCAGGGCTCGATCGCCTCCCGCAACGCGCGCGGCGGCACCGCCGGTGTCCGCGTCGCCGAGCAGCTCGACGAGGTCCGTAAGAACGCCGAGGACGCCCGCGCCTGGCTGAGCTGAGCCGGGAGCGGGCTACCGCGCACGGAGTATCCATCGGTGCCCGCTCCATCCCGCGGGGGAGTCCCGGCTCCGTTCCGCTACCTCGACCCCGCGCGCATGGGCGCCTTCGACGACGGCTACGAGACGCTGTCGGACCTGACCGTGATCCCGGCCGGGGTCCTCGGCGTCGCGCTCTCGATGCTGGTGCTGTGGATCCGGCCCCGCGGCGTACCGATCTGGCTGCCGATCCTGACCCTGACGCTGCAACTGTCGGTGTTCGTCACGCGCCTCTGGTGGTGGGGCGCGTGGGCCGAGCAGGTGCGTGACGCGGGCTCGGTGTGGATCGCGGGCGGCCTGCATCCCGCGCGACGGTTACCCTGCGGCCATGACCCTGGTCCTGCTGGCACTGGCCATCGCCTCCGAAGTCACCGCGACGGTGTCGCTGAAACTCTCGGAGGGTTTCACCAAGCTTGTTCCCTCGATCGTCGTGGTCATCGGGTACGGCGCCGCGTTCTACTTCCTGTCCCAGGTGTTGAAGCGGGGGATGGCGATCGGGGTGGCGTACGGAATCTGGTCGGCGGTGGGTGTCGCGGCGATCGCGGCGATCGGGGTGCTGTTCCTGGGGGAGCGGCTCACCCTGGTGCAGGTGGCCGGGATCGGGCTGGTGATTCTCGGGGTGCTCGCGCTGGAACTCGGTGGCGCGCACTGACTTCGGTGCGCTACAGCTCGGCGCGGACGCGGAACCCCGCGTCGCGCAGCGCTTCCAGGACGTCGTCGCGGTGGGCGGGGCCGCGCGTCTCGACCGTGAGCGACACCTCGACCTCGTCGACCTCGAGCCACATCCCGGTGCGCGAGTGGACGATGTCGACCACGCTCGCCCCGGCCCGGCCGACCACCCCGAGCAGCGCCGACAGCGCGCCGGGACGATCGGCGATGGTCACCCGCATGGCCAGGTAGCGGCCCGCCGCGCTGAGGCCGTGCCCGATCACCCGGGTGAGCAGCAGCGGGTCGATATTGCCGCCGGACAGGATGGTCACCACCGGGCCGGGCAGCGCGCGGTCGCGCAGGGGCGACAGCAGCGCGGCCACACCGGCCGCGCCCGCCGGTTCGACGATCAGCTTGGCCCGCTCC
Organism: Nocardia sp. NPDC050718; assembly: GCF_040654235.1. Classification (NCBI taxonomy): domain Bacteria; kingdom Bacillati; phylum Actinomycetota; class Actinomycetes; order Mycobacteriales; family Nocardiaceae; genus Nocardia; species Nocardia sp. NPDC050718. Next base: position 113,082 of record NZ_JBFAHQ010000011.1, read on the forward strand.
AGACACAGCAGCAGCGCCTTCGACAGGGCGTCCTCGTCGACGGTCACGATCTCCCTGACCAGATCCGCGACATGCGCGAACGGCACCGCGCCGGGCAGGCCGACCGCGATACCGTCGGCCATCGTCGCCATCCGCGGCACCCGCACCGGCTTGCCCGCCGCCAGGGAATCCGGCCAGGCCGCGGCCTCGGCCGCCTGCACCCCGATCACCGTGACGTGCGGCGCGAGCGCGGCCAGCGCGACCGCGACACCGGCGAGCAGGCCGCCACCGCCGGTCGGCACGACGACGGTGCCGACCTCGGGCACCTGCTCGAGGATCTCCAGCGCCACCGTCGCCTGCCCGGCCACGATATCGGGGTGGTCGAACGGGTGGATCAGCGTCGCACCGGTGCGCTGGGCGAATTCCTCTGCGGCGAGCAGGGATTCGTCGATGGTGTCACCCACCTGGTGCACCTCGGCCCCGTAGGCGCGGGTCGCCACGAGCTTGGGCAGTGACGCGCCGATCGGCATGAACACCGTCGAGGTGGTGCCGAGTTCGGCCGCCGACCACGCCACCCCCTGCGCGTGATTACCGGCACTGGCCGCGACCACACCCCGCGCCCGCTCGGCCGCGGGGAGATTCGCGATCCGGTTGTAGGCGCCGCGCGGCTTGAACGACCCGGTGCGCTGCAGGTTCTCGCATTTGAGCAGCACCTGCGCACCGGCCCGCTCCGACAGCACCCGCGACCCCACGGTCGGCGTCCGCCGAATCACCGGTGCCAGCAGCCGCGCGGCCGCCTCGATCCGCTCGAGCCCGACGATCTCCATGCGCCGAACGTACCGCCCCGAGCGCCGGCGAGGTCAGAAGGAGTTGATCGCCTCCTGCTCGGTGTCGTAGGCATCGAACACCGTGAGGAGCCCGGTGAGCATGAACAGATCTCGAGCTTGGTCGGTCACGTTGACCAGTTTGAGTTTCCCGCCTTCGCGGGTGACGCTCTTGTAGCTCGATACCAAACCGCCGGCTCCAGCGGAATCGACGCGAGGCACCGCTGCGAGGTTCAGCAGGATCTTTTTCGTCCCGGCGTCGATCAGATTCCGGATCTCCTCCGTGAGCCGAATCTCGCCCATGCCGAGGACGAGGTCGCCGGTCAGATCCAGGATGGTGACGCCGTTGACGCTACGTTCTTTGATCTCCATGGAACCCTCCTCTGTGTGGTGGTACTCCCCGCGCGCCGGAGCGAGGGAGCTTGGTGCGCAGGGTGAGTGTGAACCGCCCGCGCGGACCGTGGGCGGCCTCGAGGGAATCGACGGCTGTGCGCATGAGATGCACACCGCGCCCCGACGCGCGCAGCACTCCCTCGGGGCGGCGCGGATCGGGCACGGTCGCGGGGTCGAATCCCGGTCCCTGGTCGCTGATCTCGATCAGTAGTTCGTCGTCCTCGATATCGAGGACGATCTCGACCGTGGCGTCCGGAGTACCGTCGCCACCGTGTTCGATCGCGTTGACCACCGCTTCGTGTAGTGCCAGCTCGATCGGCCAGACCGCGGACTCGTCGCCCCACAGGCCGTGCAGGATCGGCATGAGCCGGGCGCGCGCTCGCTCGATCTGCTCGATTCGGCTGTCGATCACGACACACAGCGGCAGCCGGGTACCGGCATCGACTCCCGTGGGACGCGTCACCGAAACCGACGCTGAACTCGCTGGTCGTTCGCCATCTGTGCACTCCTCGAATCGAAGGTGTCAGCATCGAGAACAATCAGAAACGCACGCACAAGACTACCGCCCGGGACCTGCTCACAGCCGGTGTTGCCGGTGCGGAGGTGTGGTGTTGTCTCGGGTCTCAGCGGAGCCTGTCGGCCTTCGCGATGTTGTGGGCGGTGGTCCCCAGTCGGGTGAGGCGGGCGTCACCGAGCGGGGTGAGCTTTCCGCCGAGGCGGTTGGTGACGAAGGCGAGGGACAGGCCGGTCTCGGGGTCGGCGAAGGCGCCGGAACCGCCGAGGCCGAAGTGGCCGAAGGCCGAAATCGGGTCGGCCTTGGACGGTTTCATCGGGACGCCGTGGAAACCGAGTGCCCACGGGATGCGGAAGGCCAGTACGTAATCCGGGGTGAAGACCTGGCGGGCGGCGGCGCGGCGGATCGAGCCGGGGTCGAGGACGCGGGTGCCATCGAGTTCGCCACCGTTGGCGAGTGCGGCGTAGACGCGGGCCAGGGCGCGGGCCGAGAAGACGCCGTTCACGCCGGGCATCACCGAATCGTGCACGCGCGGGTCGACGATGAGGTCGGCGAAACCGCGCGGCGTGGTCTCCGCGGCGGCGGCGTACCTGGTGCGGGTGAGCAGATCCGAACCCCGGTCCCACTCCATCCCCGCGGCCCGCAGGCGCGGGAAGGTGGTGGCGATGCGGTGCCGCTCCTCCTTCGGCACCCGGAACCAGAGTTCGTCGGCGCCGAGCGGTTCGGCGAGTTCCGTGCGCACGACGTCGACGAAATCGCGGCCCGTCACCCGGCGCACCAGTTCGGCGGCCAGATGCCCGTAGCTGATCCCGTGATAGCCGCTGGTGACGCGATGCCGGGGATCGGGGGTGGCCGCGGCCAGCGCGGCGGTGACGGCCTCGTCGTCGAGGAAGCGCTCGGCGGGCCCGGGCAGCAGACCGCGCAGCCGGTGCAGGCCGGCCCGATGGGTGAGCACATCGCGGACCGTGATGTGCCCCTTGCCCGCCGCCGCGAACTCGGGCCAGTACTCGGCGACCGCGGTGTCGTAGTCGAGCTGTCCGCGCTCGGCCAACTGGTGGATCACCGTGGAGGCCACGCCTTTTCCGGTGGAGAAGGCCAGCGCCACCGAATCCGAGGCCCAGGGCACCCCGGGGCTCGCGTACCCCGCCCACACATCGACCACCGGTTCGCCGTGCAGGTACACGCACAGCGCGCCACCACCGTGCGACGGCTTGCGGAACAGGCGGTCGAACATCGCGACCAGGCTGACGAAACGGCGATCCACCGACTGCGTTGTCGAAACTCCCATCGTTCGAGCATGCCACCCCGCACACAGGACCGGTCGGTACGGTGATCGTTTCCTGACCGTCACATAGATGACCGCGGGCGCAATACATCGTCCATAGCATGTGGATATGCCCCCGAGACGACGATCGGCGCTGCTCGCGAGGCTCGTGGTGGACGAGCCCGGCCGCCCCCAGGTGATCCTCGGCGAACTACGCCGGGTGATCCTCGACGGCGCCGTGCCGCCGTGCACCGTGATTCCCCTGCGTGAAGTGGCCGTGCTGTTCGGGGTGAGCCACATCCCCGTGCGCGAGGCGCTCAAGACGCTGATCGGCGAGGGACTGGTCACCCACCGCCCGCAGCGCGGCTACCAGGTGGCCCAGCTCACAGCCCGCGAATTGCGTGAGATGTACATCGTGCGCGACACCCTGGAAACCGCCTCGCTCGCGGCCGCGGCGACCAATGCCGGCGAGGCCGAGCGCGCGCACCTGCTCGCGGTGAACGAACTGCTCGAGCGGGCGATCCTCGACGACGACCCCGAGACCTACCAGCGGCAGTCCCGCAGCTTCCATGTCGCGCTGACCCGGCCATCGCGGATGTTCCGACTGCTGCACATGCTCGAATCCGCCTGGAACGTCACCGAACCCGTGCAATCGATGGTCCACATCGACCGGTGCGACCGGGAACGCCTGCACACCGACCACATCGCGATGCTCGACGCGTTCCTGGCCCGCGATGTCGAACGGCTGCTCGCCGCCGCCGAGGAACACCACCGCCGACTGGAATCGGTCATCGCGACCCTGCCCACCGATACCGGATTGCTCGCGCCGGAAGATATATCTTCGGTGCAATAGCCGGGAAATTGTCGGGAAACCGAAGGGCAACTGCTGATACTTACCGTCAGCGAAGCAGATTCACCCTTCGGATGGGAACGACCATGACCGATACCATCACCTCCTCGGCGGGGGTACCCGCCGGTGATCCACCCGCCTACGATCCGCGGCTGACGAACGAGGATCTGGCGCCGCTGCGGAAACAGAGCTGGGGCACCTACAACATCTTCGCGTTCTGGATGTCGGATGTGCACAGTGTCGGCGGATATGTCACGGCCGGTAGCCTTTTCGCGCTCGGCCTGGCGAGCTGGCAGGTGCTGGCGGCATTGCTCATCGGTATCACCATCGTCTATTTCTTCTGCAATCTGGTGGCCAAGCCCAGCCAGGTGACGGGCGTGCCCTATCCGGTGATCTGCCGCAGTGCTTTCGGGGTCCTCGGCGCGAATATCCCGGCGATCATCCGCGGGTTGATCGCGGTCGCCTGGTACGGCATCCAGACCTTCCTCGCCTCGGCGGCGCTGGATGTCGTGCTGGTGAAACTGTTTCCGGGGCTGGCGCCCTACGCCGTCACCGCCGACTACGGTTTCCTGGGGTTGTCGCTGCTCGGCTGGGGGAGCTACCTGCTGCTCTGGGTGGTGCAGGCGTGCGTGTTCTGGCGCGGCATGGATTCGATCCGCAAGTTCATCGATTTCTGTGGTCCCGCCGTGTATGTCGTCATGTTCGTGCTGTGCGGATATCTCATCGCGAAGGCGGGCTGGGGCGCGATCGACCTGAGCCTGGGCGAGGTGAAGTACACCGGCTGGGCATCGGTGCCGGTGATGCTCGGCGCGATCGCGCTGGTGGTGTCCTACTTCTCCGGACCGATGCTGAATTTCGGCGACTTCTCCCGCTACGGCAAGAGTTTCCAGGCCGTGAAGACCGGCAATCTGCTCGGCCTGCCGGTGAATTTCCTGCTGTTCTCGTTGCTGGTGGTGATCACCGCGTCGCTGACGGTGCCGGTCTACGGTGAATTGATCACCGATCCGGTCGCCACCGTCGCCAAGATCGATTCCACGTTCGCGATCGTGCTCGGCGCGCTCACCTTCACCATCGCCACCATCGGCATCAATATCGTCGCGAATTTCATCTCGCCCGCGTTCGATTTCTCGAATGTGAGCCCGCAGCGGATCAGCTGGCGGGCGGGCGGCATGATCGCCGCGGTCGGTTCGGTGTTGATCACGCCGTGGAATCTCTACAACAACCCCGATGTCATCCACTACACGCTCGAGGTGCTCGGCGCCTTCATCGGCCCGCTGTTCGGCGTGCTGATCTGTGACTACTACCTGGTGCGCAAGCAGAAGGTGATCGTCGACGATCTGTTCACGATGTCCGAGCGGGGGGCGTACTGGTACCGCAAGGGCTATCACCCGGCCGCGGTCGTGGCGACGGCCGTCGGTGCCCTCGTCGCGGTGTTCCCGGTGCTGGCCAACAGCCTGCCGGGAATGCACACCGCCGCCCAGTACAGCTGGTTCATCGGTTGCGGTCTCGGTTTCCTCACCTACTATCTGCTGACCGCGGCCAAGCGCGCGGCGGCTACCCAGGAGGTCGGTGCCTGATGCGGATCCGGGTCGTCAACCCGAACACCACCCGGGCGATGACCGAGACGATCGAGCAGTGCGCCCTGGCCGTCGTCGGCCGGGGCACGCTGCTCGACGCGGTCACCTCCGAGACCGGTCCCGTCTCCATCGAGAGCCACTACGACGAGGCGATGAGTGTGCCCGGTCTGCTCGCGGCGATCCGGCAGGGCGAAGCCGACGGCGTGGACGGCTACGTGATCGCCTGCTTCGGTGATCCGGGGCTGGACGCGGCCAGGGAACTGGCGGCGGGTCCGGTGATCGGTATCGCGGAGGCGGCCATGCACACCGCGAGCCACCTCGGCCGGGGGTTCAGTGTGGTGACGACGCTCGGCCGCACCCTCGGTCGCGCCGCCGACCTGGCCGAACGCTATGGGATGGCCCGCTTCTGCCTCGGCATGCACGCCTGCGACCTGCCGGTGCTCGCCCTCGATACCGACCCGGACGCCCGCAAGATCGTCACCGAGGCGTGCCGGACGGCGGTGGCCGCCGACGGCTCCGACGCGGTGGTGCTCGGCTGCGCGGGCATGGCCGACCTGTGCGCGCATATCAGCGCGGAGATCGGTGTCCCGGTGATCGATGGCGTCGCGGCCGCGACCCTGACCGTGCAGTCGCTGATCACGCTCGGGCTGCGCAAGTCGGGCAGGGGAGAGTTCGCCGCGCCGCCACCGAAGCCCTACACCGGGTTGCTGGAATCGTTCGGCTCCTGAGCGCCGGTGCGCCGGGTCAGACGGCGATCGCCTCGGGCGTCAGCGCGCGCAGGACGGCGTCGAGATCGTCGACGTCGACGACCAGCCGGGTGAAATCGGGTCCGTCCAGGTCGATGCGGACAGCGCTGCCGCCGAAGGTGGTGTCCCAGAATTCCTTCCGGCCCTTGCCGCGGTAGACGCCGGCGGCGATGACGCCGGGGATGAAGGTGCCGGGGGCGCGGACCCACGGCGGGCGCAGGTCGACCTCGGCGGGGCGGATGCCGGTGATGGCGGCGCGGTCGATCACGACCTGCTGGCGCAGGGCGAGCAGGCGATGCCCGCCGAGCACATTGACCGTCACCGTGTCGTCGTTGATCTCGACCTCGACCATCGCTACCTCACTCGCCGTCGGTGGAACCGTTCCCTGTTCAGGGTCCGCGCCCGGCCTGGTCGGCGACTGTGGCCAGCCTGTGATTTCACCAAGAACTCATAACATCGGCAGATATAGATATGCGCATCTAACGAATAGGTGCCTCCTCGGTGTGGGTGGACAGCGTGCTGTCAGGGAAAACGGCAAGGAGGGGAGGGGCTAGGCCTGGGTGGCGGTGTGTGCCCGGTCGGCGATCTCGAGCACCTCGGCCAGCCACGGCGTGTACCGCCCCGGATTATCGGCGAGGTCGGCCCGCAGGGCGTCCGGAGCGATCCAGGCCCAGGTGGCGATCTCGGCGGGATCGGGCCGCGGTGGCACATCGCCGGCCACGCCGATCAGGACGTGGTCGTATTCGTGTTCCACCCGGCCGGTCGTCTCGTCGCCCGCGCGGTACCGGAAGGTGCCGACCTCGGTGAGCTCGGCCGCCATGCCGAACTCCTCGCGCAGCCGGATCGCGGCGGCCTCGAGCACCGCCTGACCGGGCGCGGGATGACCGCAGCAGGTGTTGGCCCACTGCAGCGGGAACCGGGTCTTCACCGCGGCGCGCTGCTGGATCAGCACGTGGCCGTGCCGATCGAACAGCAGCACCGAGAAGGCGCGGTGGAGCGTGCCCGGTGGCCGATGAGCATCGGCCACCGAGCACGCTCCGATCGCCAGACCCGCGTCGTCGACCAGTTCCACGGAAAGGGCTTCGCGGTCGGTCGACGGTTCGGCGAGCTGTTCGGTCACCTGGCCACCTTATCGGCGACGATCATCAGGTACTGGAAGCTCCCCTCGCGGTAGGCGGTGAGGAAGGGCTGCTCGACGCCGGTGGCGAGCTCGGAATGGGTGCGCAGCTCCCAGTACGGGATGGTGTCGGGGGTGAGGTCGACCACGGTGGTGGGAATGAGGCCGTTGTCGGACAGGGCCCGGAAATACTCGCTGCGCGGATGGATCATGCAGCCGTAGTGCGCGTCGATCCAGCTCACCGAGGCGGACCGGCCGCCGGTCACGTCATTGGAGCAGCCGGTGATGCAGACGTAGCGGCCGCCGGGTTCCAGGAGCCGGGCGAACTCGTCGAACAGATCGAACAGGTCGACGTACATGGTGGTCTCGTTGGTCCAGATGCCGCGCACCGACTCGTCGGCGAAGCCGGTGTCGAGCATGTTGCGGAAGTGGAACTTGACCCGGTCGGTGACCCCACGCGTCGCGGCCTGGTCGTTGGCGAAGCCCACCTGGCACTCGGAGATGGAGACCCCGTCGACCTGGCAGCCGAAGCGCTCGGCCGCCATGAAGCTGGTGCCGCCGCGACCCGAGCCGCCGTCGACGAGGCGGTCCGCGTTCTGGATCGGCCCGAGGTTGTCGAGCAGGAAGTCGGCCTGGGCGGTCTCGAGCCGGTGCAGTTCCCGCACGATCCGGTCCTGCTTGGTCGCCTCCGGCCCTTCGATGACCGACCAGTCGGGGGCGCCGATGCCGTAGTGGTGGTGGTAGAGACCGTCGACCTCGCCGAGCTTGGTGTTCACCCGATCGTCGTTGGGGTTGTTGTTCCAGTAGGCCGCGACGGAGCGCTGGTACGTGGTGCGCAGGACGGTGCGGTCGGTCTGGGGGTTCGCGATGGTCATCGGTCGTCCTCTCCTGGAGCGATGTCGTGGTAGCGGCGGCTGCCGGCGTGCCAGGCGCGGTTGCCACCCATCCAGGCCCACAGGCCGGCCAGGAATCGGCGCAGCTGGGGTGAGCCCGCGGCGGCGAGCGGGGCCGCTTCCCGTTCGAAGCGGTGCATGAGCTCGTCGTGGATCTGTGCGGTTCGCAGGACCGCGTCGGCGCGGCCGCAGCCCTCCTCGGCGGCCAGGACCGTCGGCAGGTTGAACTCCCTGCCGCCGGAAAGGTCCTCGCGCGCCATCGAATACAGGTCGTTCACCATCTGGGCGGCCAGCGCGGCCGTGGTGGTGACCCGTCGGACGGCCGGATCGGTGTACTCGGGGGCCCCGAGCTCGTAGCCCCCGACGACGTCGATCGGCGCCATACACGGCAGGAAGCTGTGCGGCTGCCGGTTGGTGAGGTACTCCCAGACCGGTGGCATCCGGTCCGCGGCGCGCCAGCCGGCCTCGGCGCCGAGCGCGATGAACCAGCCCGCGATCTCGGTGCGTAACCTGGCCAGCTGCGCCGGGCTCGCGTACCCCGCCAGGCACGCGAAGGAGGTGCGGAACGCGCGCAGGATCGGGTCAGCCTGCATGGCCTGTTCGAGCCGGGGCGCGTACCGCGCGGGCAGGTGCGCCGGGTCCATCGCGGCCGCGGCGAGCTCGAGCCGGGGGCCGAGTTCGGCGGCGGCGCTGGACGGGGTGCCGTCGGGTGCGGTGTCGCCAGGGGCGTCCTCCTCGCAGTAGTAGTCGTCGACCGACCATTCGGCGACCGCGCAGCGGGCGGCGCCGAGGAGCAGGTCGGGGTCGTCGCAATCGGGGTGGGCGAGCATGATCAGCCGGCCGAAGTCGGCCTTGCCGAGTTCGTCGAGTCGTCCCTCGTAGAGACCGATCTCGGCGGCCCAGGCGAGCAGGCCGACATTGACGGCCTCGGCCAGCGCGGGATCGTCACGTTCGGGTGGCGGACAGTAGAGAGGCGGAATCTTCTGCGGTGCACCGTTCTTCGTCTCGGTAGGCGCCGGTTCCTGCTCGGTGCTGCGCCACAGACTGGTGGTGCCGAGACCGGTAGGACCGGGTAGCCGGCGCGGGCCGACCGATCGCGGCGCAGACGGCGAAACCCGATGGGGGAGAGTGGATGCCGAGGTGCCGAGCCGGGCGAACAGGACCGCGGGTGCCGTCGCGTCGTGCAGCAGGGCGGCCACCGTGGCCGCGAGTTCGGTGCTCGCGTGCGGCGCCGCCGCCCTGGTGAGGATCGACACGGCGCGCGCCGCTCAGTCGGCCCGGCGCGCGACGAGGACGTCGTCGAGAACGCCGAGCGCGTCGGGGACCAGGACGGCGGCCGAGTAGTAGCAGCTCACCAGGTAGGACATGATCGACTGGTCGTCGATCTGCTTGAACCGGACGTTGAGGCTCGGCTCGTACTCGTCGGGGATGCCGGTCTGGTGCAGGCCGACCACGCCCTGGTCCTTCTCCCCGATACGCATCGCCATGATCGAGGTGGTCTGCGTGGCGCTGACGGGGATCTTGCCGCACGGCAGGATCGGTACGCCGCGCCAGCCGGGGACGCGGTGGCCCTGGAACTCCACCGGGTCGGGATACAGTCCGCGGCGCGAACATTCGCGACCGAACGCCGCGATCGCCTTCGGGTGCGCGAGGAAGAACTTGGTGCCGCGGCGCATGCTCAGCAGTTCGTCCATGTCGTCGGGGGTCGGCGCGCCGGACTCGGTGGTGATGCGCTGCTTGAGGTCGCAGTTGTGCAGCAGGCCGAACTCCGGATTGTTCACCAGGTCGTGCTCGCGGCGTTCGTAGAGCGCCTCGACGGTCAGGCGCAACTGCTGGTCGACCTGGTTCATCGGGTCGTTGAACAGATCAGCGACGCGGGTGTGGATCCGCAACACGCTCTGCGCCAGGCTGAGCTCGTATTCCCGGGGACTCGCGTCGTAGTCGACGAAGGTGCCCTCGAGCAGGGGCTCCCCGGAGTGGCCCGAGGAGATCTCGATATCGGCCTCCCCCTTGGAATTCTGCGTCCGCTGCGGCGCCCGGGCGGCGTCGGAGCGAATGCGGGCGAGGTCGGGATTCATTTCCAGGAATTGCTCGAACGATTGTCTGGGCAGACACAGAATTGTCGTTCTGGTCACCGTTTTCACGGTGTCCGGCCAAATGGCCGAAGGGTCGGTGAGCATGTCCTCGCCGTAGTAGTCACCGCCCGACAGCATGCCGAGTTTGGTCGACTCGCCGTATTCACCGGAGCCGATCCTGGCGAGTTTCCCGTGGACGACCAGGATCACCTGATCCATGGGATTACCGAATTCTGCGACGACGGCACCGGGATCGAGATCGTACTGGACGAAATTGTCGGCCAGCGGGCGCAGGATCAGCTCGTCGTCGACATCGCGCAGCGCGGGCAGTTCGCGCAATTCCTGGGGGATCACCCTGGCACGCGCACCGTCGACGACGAACTCGACCTCGCCGTTGCCGACGGTGTGGGTGAGTCGCCGGTTGACGCGGTAGATACCGCCCGCGACCTGCACCCACGGCAGCGCGCGGGACAGCCACCGGGAGCTGATGCCCTGCATCTGCGGCTCGGATTTGGTGGTGTGCGCCAGCTGATGCGCCGCGGTAGTGCTGAGGCTCTTGCGGACGGAATTGTCTGTGGGCAGCGGCATTTCGATGGTCATGGAGATCCTCACCTCGAGACGGAAATCGGCACGGCCGATCGGCCTGTGTGGCGCGACAGTGCGCGGCAGGCTGGGGGTGGGTAACGATGCGAATCGAATGGTCCTGCGCGGGTGAAACCGGGCGTGTGAAACGGTGTTACACGAAAGTGGATGCGTGTCAGTGCGTTCCGGACGAGTTCGATGGTAGGTGGTCGATGGTGCCGCGCGCGAGCTATTCGGGAAAACATGGCTGTGACCGGGAGATCCCTTGCGCGGTAGGCGATTGCGGGCCGCGAGATGTCCTGGGATGAATCGCGGATCGATGCCGGAATCGGATCCGGACTCGTTATCGTCGGATCATGTTCACCTGGATATACGAGCTACCGATCTGGCTGGACTTCCTTCTCATCACCGGCACGGCCGTCGGGCTCACCGTGACCGGGATCCTGCTCAGCAGAGCGGCGGTGCAGCGCGCGTTCGGGCCCGAACCCGGCTGGAACGAAACCGTCACGATGGTGCTCACCGTCGGCGGGGTGTTCTACGGGTTGCTGCTCGGGCTCATCGCGGCGGCCACCTACGAGTCCTACGACGTGGCGCAGAGCCGGGTCGCGGACGAGGCCGCGGCGGTCGGCACGCTCTACCGGGAGGTGAGCGCCTATCCGGAGCCGTATCGGGAGTTGCTGCGCGAGGATCTCGCCGACTACACCCGCGATGTGCTCGACGTGGTCTGGCCCGCGCTGCGGGAGGGCGAGGAGCCGATGGGCGGCACCGCGCTGGTGACCAGGTTCCAGGGGCACCTGCTCGAATTCCGGCCGTCCAACAGCGCCGAGGAGATCGTGCACGCCGCCACCATCGACCAGTTCGCCCGCTTCGATTCCGACCGCAGGCACCGGATCAATGCCACCAAAGGCGGCATTCCGGACGTGCTCTGGTGGACGATCCTGGTCGGCGGCGCGGTGAACCTGGTGCTGCTGTGCCTGTTCAGCCTCGGCAAACACGCGCATCTGGTGCTCGGTGGCTTGTTCGCGTTCTTCCTCGGCGCGATGATCTTCCTGATCGCCGCGCTGGACTATCCGTTCCGCGGCGATCTCAGTGTGAGCAGCGAGCCGTTCGACAGTGTCTACGTCAACGTGATGGGCCGCTGAACTGCCACGGTGTGACCCGAATCGCCGCAACATGCGGCCTGTCACAGCCGACACATAATGGAGGTCCGGTGTGGTTAGCTCATATGAGCACATCGGGGTGTGTGAGGTGTGTCACTTTCAGCAGGGTAGGCCAGGTGGGAATGGTGGATATCAGTCCAAAAGGTGTGGTCGGTTCGATGCAGCGGTTGCTGGCTACCGCGCAGAACGGACTGGAGGTGATCCGCTTCGGCGGATTGGCCCACGATGTCGAGTCCTCGCCCTTCGAGGTCGTCGAGCGCAGACGCATGTACCGGCTGCGTCACTACTTCCCCGACGATACGACGCCGGGCCGCCCGGTGGCGCTGCTGGTTCCGCCGCTGATGGTGAACGCCGACATCTGGGACGTGAACGCCGCCGGCGGTGCCGTCGGGATCCTGCACGCGAGCGGAATCGACTGCTGGGTCATCGATTTCGGCTCGCCGGCTACCGAGGAGGGCGGCTGGGAACGTGACCTGGCCGACCACGTGCTCGCGGTGGACTCGGCCATCGACACCGTGTGCGAGGCCACCGGTGCGCAGCTGCACCTGATGGGCTACTCGCAGGGCGGCATGTTCGCCTACCAGACCGCCGCCTATAGGTACGGCAAGGGCGTGGCCTCCATCGTCACCTTCGGCAGCCCTGTCGACATCGTCGCGGGCATGCCGTTCGGGCTGCCCTACGGCGTGGTCTCCGAGGTCGCCGACTTCCTGGCCGATCACGTGATGCACCGTCTGCCGATCACCGAGTCGATGGTGCGCATCGGCTTCCAGATGCTGGACCCGGTCAAGACCGCCAAGTCGCGGATCGACTTCCTGCTGCAGCTGCACGACCGGGAAGCGTTGCTGCCCAAGGAACGTCAGCGTCGCTTCCTCAACAGCGACGGCTGGGTGGGGTATTCGGGTCCCGCGGTCGCCGATCTGCTCAAGCAGTTCGTCGCGCACAACCGGATGATGCTGGGCGGCTTCGTGATCCGCGATCACCCGATCTCGCTGGCCGAGCTGCGGTGCCCGATCCTGGCCTTCGTCGGCGAGGTCGACGACATCGGCCAGCCCGGTGCCGTGCGCGGCATCGTGCGGGCCGCGCCCAACGCCGAGGTCTACGAAGCCAGTTTGGTGGCAGGGCATTTCGGTCTCGTCGCCGGTTCGACCGCGACCAACCACACCTGGCCGATGGTGCGCGACTGGATCGCCTGGATGGACGGCAACGGCGCGCTGCCCGAGCAGATCGTGCCCATGAAGGAACACGTGGCGAGCAACGCCCCGCGCACCGCGGCGACCCGGGTGGTGCACACCGCGGCGTCGCTGGCCGAGGCGGGCGCCGGCGTCGGCAAGGCGCTGGAAGGCATCGCCAGCAACACGATTCGCGGTTCGGTCGAGATGGCGGGGGAGGCCGCGCGGGCGTTGCCGCGCCTGACCCGGCTCGGCATGATCCAGCCGCACACCCGCATCTCACTGGGCAAACTGCTGCACGAGCACGCCAAGCGGGCGCCGCAGAAGGACCTGTTCCTCTTCGACGACCGGGTGCACACCAATGCCGCGGTGGAGGTGCGCATCGACAATGTGGTGCGCGGCCTGATCTCGGTCGGCATCCGGCCCGCCACCCGGGTGGGCGTCGTCATGGAGACCAGGCCGAGCGCGCTGGCCGCCGTGGCCGCGCTCTCGCGTCTCGGCGCCGTCGCGGTGCTGCTGGCCCCCGGCGCCGAGCTGGACCGGGCGATGGAGCTGACCGGCGTGCAGACGCTGATCACCGACCCGGAGAACCTGCGCACCGCCGCCGCGACCGGCGCCAGGGTGCTGGTGCTCGGCGGTGGTGACGCCCGGCGGCTCGCGCTGCCGACCGGGGACCGGGTGATCGATCTCGAGCAGATCGACCCGTCGAAGGTGCGGGTGCCCGCGTGGTACCGGCCCAATCCGGGCCTGGCGCGCGAGCTCGCGTTCATCCTCGTCATCGGCACCGGTGACCGGCTCGAGGCCAAGTACATCACCAATCACCGCTGGGCGCTGTCGGCGTTCGGCACCGCCAGCGCGGCCGACCTCGATCGCCGCGACACCGTGTACTGCCTCGCGCCGCTGCATCATTCGTCAGGGCTGCTGGTGAGCCTCGGTGGCGCGATCGCGGGTGGCAGCCGGATCGCGCTGGCCAGGCCGATGGACATGGAGCCGGGCCGGTTCGCCGAGGAGGTGCACCGCTACGGCGTCACCGTGGTCACCTACACGTGGACGATGCTGCGCGACCTGCTCGACGCGCAGGTCTTCCCGGCCGGGCACAACCACCCGATCCGGCTGTTCATCGGCTCCGGCATGCCCGCCGGGCTGTGGCGGCGCACCCTGGAGCAGTTCACCCCGGCCCGGGTGCTGGAGTTCTACGCCTCGATCGACGGCGATGTGGTGCTGGCCAATGTGCCCGGCGCCAAGATCGGGTCCAAGGGCAGGCCGGTGCCGGGCACCGCGCACGTCGAACTGGTCGCCTACGACCCGGTCACCGAGCAGATCCTCGTCGGCGACGACGGTTTCGCACGGCGCTGCGCCGACAACGAGCCGGGTCTGCTGCTCGGCAAGTCGGTCGACGGTGGTGACCTGTCCGACGGTGGGCTGCGCGGCGTGTTCCGGGCCGGAGACGCCTGGTGGCCGACGGAGAACCTGTTCCGGCGCGACAGCGACGGCGACTACTGGCTGGTCGACCGCCGCGACACGGTGATCCGCACGGCGCGCGGGCCGGTGTTCACCCAGCCGATCATCGACGTGCTCAACGACATCACCCCGGTCGACATGGAGGTCGCCTACGGGTTGCCGACGCCGTCGGGCGTCCTGGCCGCGGCCGCGCTGAGCGTGCGCAAGGGGTTCCGCATCGAACCGGGTGACGTCACCGAGGCGATGCGGGCGCTGGCCCCCGACCAGCGACCCGATCTGGTCTACGTCGTCGACGAGATCCCGCGCAGCACCAGCTTCCGGCCGTCGGCCACGGCGGTGCAGGCCGCCGGCCTGCCGAAGGCGGGGCCGAACACCTGGATCTACCACCGGGAGGCCGACGTCTACGAGGTGCTCACCGATGCCGCGGCCGCGGCGTTGTTCGGCGGCCACTGAGTCGAGTCCGGGCCGATCGGTGCGCGTCGGGTAGATTGCCCGCGGCACTGATCGGCGTCCCGCGCTCCGGCGCGGGCGGACTCGGAGGTTCGGTAGTGATCGGCTCTCGGACGGGGACCGTCGCGGCTCGACTGGCGGCGCCGGTGGCCGTGCTCGCCGCGCTGCTCGCGGTCGCCCCGCCCGTCGCGACCGCCGAGACCGGACCGTCCGGGCTCGAATTCTATTCGCCCGCAGCGGATCTGGTGCCGGGCGAGCACGGCTCGGTGATCCGGTCGCGACCGCTCACCGGCGATCCCGCGCTGCCGGGTGCGCGCAACTACCTGGTGCTGTACCGCTCGGTGGACATGCGGGGCGCTCCGGTCGCGGTCTCCGGCACGCTCGCGGTGCCCGAGGGCGAGCCGCCCGCCGGTGGCTGGCCGCTGATCTCGTGGGCGCACGGCACCACCGGCACCGCCGACGTCTGCGCGCCGTCGCGGGACACCGACCCGTCCTTCCCCGCGCACGACTACACCGCACTCGCCCGCGATGTGCAGGCGCGCTGGATCGCCGCCGGATACGCGGTGGCCCAGACCGACTACCAGGGACTCGGCACGCCGGGCGCGCACGGCTACCTGATCGGGGAGGCCGAGCAGCGCGCCGTGGCCGATATGGCGACCGCCGCACGGGTCGTGGCGCCGGAGGTCGGCACCCGATGGGTGGCGATGGGGCATTCGCAGGGCGGGCAGGCCGCGATCTTCGCCAACGCGCGCTCGCAGGAGTGGGCGCCCGGGATGCGGCTGCTCGGCTCGGTGGCGATGGCCCCGGCGTCGCACCTGGGGCCCGTCGTGCGGGGGCTGAGCGTGATCGGGCACGCCGGGATCGCGGCGGACCGCGTCCCGGCCGGTTCGGTGGCGTTCCTGCCACTGTTCGTCCGCGGCGCGGAAACAATCGCCCCGATCGACCCGTCGACTTTCCTTGCGCCACAGGCATTGTCGATGCTCGATCAGGCCGACGACCGCTGCGTCGGGCAGCTGCGAGCCACCGACTCCTGGGGTGGACTCGATCCGGGCACGGTGTTCACCGATGATCCGGACGTCGACGCGCTCGCCGGGGTCCTCGACGCCAACGACCCGAGCTCGCTCCCGCTGACCACACCGCTGCTGGTGCAGCAGGGATCCGGCGACACCGTGGTACTGCCGCTCGCCACCGACGCCATGGTGGCTCGGCAGCGGGTCGCGGGTCAGGCGGTGGACTACCGCACCTACTCCGGCATCGACCACCGCGGCCTGCTCGCCGCCGGCTACGACGATGCCCTGGCCTGGGTGAACACGCGCTTCGGCCGCTGAACGCGCCCGGACTACACCCGGAACTCGGTGACCGCGTCGATGACGCGGGTCTGCTGCGCCCCCGAGAGCAGCGGCCACAGCGGCAGCCGCACGATCGTCGCCGAGAAGTTCGCCGATCGGGTGCAGGGCACCGGCGTGCGGCCGTACTTGAGCCCGGCCGGGCTGGAGTCCAGCGGAATGTAGTGGAACGGCGCGACGATCCCGCGCTCGGCGAGATGGCCGATGATGCCGTCGCGGCTCTCCTCGGTCGGCATCCGCAGATAGAACAGGTGCGCCGTGTGGCCCCGGTCGGCGGGCACCGTCATCGGGCGGACGTCGTTGCGGGCCGCCCACTCGGGCAACGCGGCCGCGTAGGTGTCCCACACCCGGTGGCGCTGCTGCTGGATGGTGTCGAACTCGGCCAGCTGCGCGTCCAGGACCGCCGCGTTGAGTTCGCTGGGCAGGTAGCTCGAGCCGATGTCCTGCCAGGAGTACTTGTCGACCTGGCCGCGCAGGAAACGCGCCCGGTCGGTGCCCTTCTCGCGCATGATCTCGGCGCGACCCATCAGGATCTCGTCCGAGAGCAGCAGCGCGCCACCCTCACCGCAGTGCACGTTCTTGGTGTCGTGGAAGCTCTGCGTGCCCAGCGTGCCGATGGTGCCGAGCTGCCTGCCGCGCCAGGTGCCGCCGAGGCCGTGCGCGTTGTCCTCGATGATCGCCACCCCGTGCTGCGCGGCCAGCGCGAGCAGCGGCTCCATGTCGGCGGCCACGCCGCCGTAGTGCATGACGACGATCGCCTTGGTGCGGTCGGTGATCGCGGCCGCCGCGGCCGCCGGGTCGATGTTGCCGGTCGCGTCGTCGATGTCGACGAACACGCACGTGGACCCGCGCAGCGCCATCGCCGTCGCCGCCGAGGTGAACGCGAAACTCGGGACGATCACCTCGTCCTCGGGCCCCAGCTCCAGCAGCAGCGCGCCGAGTTCGAGGGCATGCGTGCACGAGGTGGTCAGCAGGGCGTGGTCGGCGCCGGTGATGGCCTTGATCTTCGCCGTCGCCGACTTGGTGAACCGGCCGTCACCGTGACTGTGATCGGAATCGAGCACGGCCAGCAGATTGGCGCGCTCGGCGGCGGCGCGGAACGGCCTGCTGAAGATGATGCGCTCGTTCACTCGTGGTGACCCTTCTCCGCCGCGGCTGCCGGCGCCACGGCGTCGACTCGATGAGACACGGCCGGCGCATGCATCGTATCCGGGCGCGGCGTGGGGCTCTCGACCGTCAGGTACAGCGGCTTGCCGACCAGGATGTGCAGCGCCACACCGAGATACTCCGCGATCAGGCCCAGCGAGAACAAGGTGGCACCCGAGCACAGCAGCAGCACGACGATGATCGACGCCCAGCCCTCGGGATTGTGGTTGTCCTGGGTCAGCGCCTGCGCGATGATCACCGCCGCCATCACGACACCGCCGAGCGCGAGGGTCAACCCGAGCATGCTCACCAGACGCAGGCCACGGGTGCCGCTGCACAGCACCATCTTCCAGAACAGGGAGAACAGGCGGCGGTAGTTGTAGCCGGACTCGTCGCGGCCCTCGGCGCGCAGTTCCACCGGCACCTGGACGGCGTTGCCGACCACCCAGGTCAGCGCCACGTCCAGGTACACGCCGTTGGCGGCGACCTCGGCCAGCTGACGGCCGATGTCACCGCGGATCAGCCGGAAGCTCTCGAACCGCGTCGAATCCGGGAACGCGAACACCGTCGCCAGCACGATCTTGGCGCCGCGCGAGGTGAGATTGCGCAGGAAACCGTGCGGGCGGGTGTTGGTCGGCTTCGAGTAGACCAGGTCCGCGCGCGAGGCCAGCGCGGCGTCGAGGAAATCGGCGATGAAGGCCGGATCGTGCTGGCCGTCCTCGTCCATGGTGACGATCCAGTCGCCGCGTGCCGCGGCCATGCCCGCGATCGTCGCGGCGTCCTGGCCGAAGTTGCGGCTCAACCACACCGGGCGCACCTGCGGGTAGGTGCGGGCCAGATCCTGCAGCACCACGTCCGAGCGGTCGGGGCCGTTGTCGTGGACGAGGATGATCTCCTCGACCGCGAAGCGCGCGCCGTTCGTCGACGTCGACGGACCGGTCAGCCGGTCCAGCTCGGCCACCAGCGCCGCGATCGTCTCCTCGCCGCGATACACCGGGACGACCACCGACACCGAGTGCACCGGGCGCGACCCGTTGCGGTCGGGCGCACCGGCACGCAGAACGGCGCCGGAGCGGGACGAGGGTGCGGGAGGAAGCGGCATCGTCGACTTTCGTGTCTATTGGCGGCTGGCGCCGAGGACAGCAGAGACTCCTGCGGTGGTGCGCACTTTAACACCGGAATGCGACGCTTCGTGGTGTGGCATCGTGGGGCGATCGGAGGGTATTCCTGCAATGCCCGTGCGGCGGTGGCGCTGTGATCCTATACCTGTAGGGTCTGGTCCTCGTGGTGGAAAGTAGAACCCCTCCCCGTCGTGCCGTGTACCTGTGGGGCTTGATCACCTCCCTCGGAGTGATCGCGGGCTACGGCGCGGTTCTGCTGGCCAACGCCAGGCACTTCTACACCGACGACACCGAATCCCAGTACGTGCCGCTGTGGGTGATGCTCGGCAGGCGGCTGCGCGACGGTGATCTGCCGGTGATGGTGCCCGAGCACTGGATGGCCGGAAACTACTCGATCGAAGAAGCGGGACTGCTGAATCCGCCGCAGCTGCTGATCGATCTGATCGCGCCCTCGGTGGACAATCTCGTGCTGTACGCGACCGTGGTGAAACTGATCTTCGCGATCATCCTCGGCCTGGGCGTGTACCGGATCTGCCTGGCCTACGGCTCGAAGGTGCAGTGGGCCGCGCTGGCCGGCGTCTCGATCCCGTTCACCGGGTGGCTGTTGTTCTTCGACGAGGCCAGCTGGATGACCGCGTTCACCGGCACCGCGTGGATGGTGCACGCGTGGGCCTCGGGAGTCCGCTACGCGCGCGGCCGGGGCGGGCCGATCCCGGTGTTCGTGTACCTCTATCTCGCGATCTCGGTGCAGTACATCTTCCCGGCGGTGGAGGCCGGTCTGATGATCGGTGCCGTCGCGGTCGGCGAGCTGATCTACCAGAAGGCGTGGAAGCCGCCGCTGCGGCTGCTGGCCGTCGCCGGGCTGGCGGCGCTGGCCGGGGTGGCGACCTACCTGCCGTCGATGCTGTCGGCCAAGGTGACCTGGCGCGGCACCGCTCAGATCAACAACGACCAGTTCCTCACCGTGCCGTGGTCGGAATCGCTGAACGCGAGCCTGCCCTCGACCCTGCCCGCCTTCACCTCCTGGTGGGGCTATGTGCAGCCGCTGCCGGTGGTCTACATCGCCTGGTTCCTGATCCCGGCGCTGGCGTTCATCGATTGGGGTAAGGCGCGGGCCGCGTGGCGAGAGCTCAGCGGCATCGCGCTGTTCGCGATCGCGGCGCTGATGTGGACCGCGGGCCCCGGCACGATCGGCCCGCTGCGCTGGCCCGCCCGCGTGCTGCCGATGGTGGCGCTGGGTCTGCTGCTGCTGGTCTGCGTGCTGCTCGGCCGGTTCGCCACCTTCAAGGACTGGCGTTCGCGCGGCGTCGCCGCCGCGGTGCTGATCGGTCTGCTCTGGGTGCGCTCGTTCTCGGCCGACCCGCACAACTGGGCGGTCCACGTCGGCGCGGCGCTGGTCCTGGCCGCGCTCGGCGCCGGGGTGGTGTGGCTGGCGGTCCACAAGGGCACCTCGGCGGCGGTCGCGCTGGCGATCGTCGCGGTGTTCCCGATCGCCTACTTCCAGGTCGACCGGGCGCAACCGACCCCGATGAGCTGGAACCTGCCCAGCGACCGCGCGGCCGCCATGGCCGCGTTCCCTGACTTCGCCGGCACCACCCTGCAACTGGGCGATCGCGCGCTGATCCAGCCGGGGGAGCGCACCCTCGACGGCGTCTACGGTTCGCTGGTGTTCGGCAATTACGCCAAGGACCTCGAGCTCACCTACGTCAGCGGGTACACCCCGAACGGGCACTACTGGTTCGGCGACATGCTCTGCATGCGCTGGGACACCAGCGTCTGCCCCGACGCGTACCGGCGCGCATTCGCGGTCGAGCCGTCGACCGGCAAGACCATCGTCGACCTGATGAACGTCGACCGGGTCGTCCTGCAACGCGCGCTCTACCCGGACGCGCGTGCCCAGGAAGCCCCCGCGGGCTGGAAGTGGGTCGACTACCCGGGCCACGAGAAGTACATCGCGGTGCTCGAACGCGAGAACGGCCTGATCTCCACCCGCAACGGCCGCGTCTCCGCGGTCGAGGGCGGTACCGCGGTCTCGGTGTCGGAGTCCGACACCACCAGCGAGGTCAGGGTCAGTTCCGAGAACGGCGGCCGGGTGGTGTTCGCGCGGCTCGGCTGGCCGGGCTACCGGGCGAGCATCGACGGCAAGGACGTGCCGTTCACGGTGGTCGCGAAGAGCTTCGTCGCGGTCGACATCCCGGCGGGCACCCGCAACGGCGACCTCGAGCTGACCTGGCGTCCGCCGGGCTGGAAGATCGGCGGCGCCGCCATCGTGCTCGGCCTGCTCGGCCTCGGGCTGTTCCAGTGGCTCTACGTGCGCGGCCGCAAGCCCGAGGACGAACAGGACGCGCCCGCGGCCGAGTCGATCCCCGCCGACGACACCGAGCTCGCGGACGCGGTGCGATGACCGCCGAGGCGGCGTCGGCGGGCGGCGTGCTCGAGACGCCGGGCCCGCTGCTGCGCATCGTCAAGCGCCAGGAACTGGCGTTCGCGATCGTCGGCGGCTTCAACACCCTGCTCGGCATGGCGCTGACGGTGTTCTGGCTGAGCGTCTTCGGCGACGGCAGGCCAGGCCTCGCGGTGGTCGCGGCGTACGCGGTCAGCATGGTGCTCGCGTTCGTGCTGCACCGCACCCTGGTGTTCCGGGTGCGGGGGCGGGTGCTGCGCGACTTCGTCGCCTTCTGCGGGGTCAACGCGGGTGGGCTGGTGCTCAACGTGATCCTGGTCGAGGTGGCCGTGACGGCGCTGGGGTTCCCGGCCGCGCCCGCGTCGGTGATCGTGATGGGTCTGGTGGCGGTGCTCAGCTTCTTCGGGCACCGCTACATCTCGTTCCGGCGGGCGCGGTAGGTTAGGGACATGGCGCACGAATCCACCATCGACGCAACCCTGCTCGGCCTGCTGGCCTGCCCCCAGGACAAGGGCCCGCTGCAGCTGGTGCGCACCGAATCGGACGCGAGTGTGCTCTACAACCCGCGCCTGCGCCGGGCCTACCCGATCGACAACGGCATCCCGGTGCTGCTGGTCGACGAGGCCCGCGACGTCGACGACGCCGAGCACGAGTTCTTCACCGCCCAGTCCTGAGCGGAACGGCCCACAGCGCCGCGGCACCGGCGATCAGCGCGATCCCGGTCACCAGCAGCGCGGGCCTGCCACCCCACAGCTGCGCGCACACTCCGATCGCCACCGTGGTCGCGGCGACGACCGCGCTGTTGGTGACGGCCCATGCGGTCAGCACGCGGGTGGTGACGCCGGGCGCGATGCGTTCGAGCCGGTAGGTCGCGAACACGGGGGTGAACACCGCCATGGCCGCGACGATCCGGGTCTGGATCACCAGCACGACGACCATCCCCGGCACGCCCGCGGGCGTCCACGCCAAGCCGATCGACACCCCGACCCGCGCGACTCCCGCGCCCCGCAGGACCACGCCCGCGCCGAAACGGCGCACGAGCGGCCCGGTCAGCCGGGTCGCCGCGAGACCGCCGAGGCACGGCACCCCGAGGACGACCCCGTACTGCCAGGTCGCGAAGCCGAGATCGCGGACGAGCAGCACCGTCAGCACCGGCGCGCTGCCCAGGATCAAGCCGTTGACCAGACAGGTGTGCACACACAGCAGCCGCAGCGCCGGATCGGCGACGATGATCCGCAGACCCACCCCGGTACCGCCCACCACCGCTGACCGCGTCGCGACCGACTCCCGCGCCCGGATCCCGGCCAGCGCGCAGGCCGACCCGAGATAGCTGACCGCATCGATCGCCACGGTGATCGCCGGCCCGAACAGCCCGAGCAGCACCCCGCCGACGGGCGGCCCGGTCGCGGTGACCGCCCATTGCGTCGCCTCGAGCCTGCTGTTGGCCGCGAGCAGCAGCTCCGGCGGTGCCACCACGCGCAGCAGCGAACCCCGCGCGGCGGTGAACACGATCGTCGCCGCGGCGGTGACGGCCGCGACCGTCACCAGCAGCCCGTACCCGAGCATCCCCAGCCACCACGCCGTGGCCACGCTCGCCAGCACCGCGCAGCGCACCAGATCGGCGCCGATCAGCACCGCGCGCTGGGGCGCGCGCTCCGCCCAGCCACCCAGCGGCGCCGCCAGCACCGCGCCGGCCGCCGGTCCGACCGCGGCCAGCGCCGCCACCGCGAACGCCCCGGCCCCCAGCTGCGTCACCGCGAGCAGGGCGAACGAATCCAGCGCGATCCGGCTGCCGAGGGCGCTGACGCCGAACGAGGTCCAGAGCCTGCGGAAGTCGCGGCCGAGCCGGGGCGCCGAGACGGCGGTGCTGCGCATGCCCGACACCGAAACACCGCGCACCCCAGCGGATCAAACAACGGATCGCGCGATTCGCACAACCCACGGTTGTCCGCCGATGTCCGCGTGCCTGTCTAGGGTGGACCCCGTGGATTTCCGAGCCGTGGCCACCTTCGTCGCCGTCGTCGACACCGGGCAGTTCCAGGAGGCCGCGATCGATCTCGGCATCAGCCAGCAGGCGGTGTCCAAGCGCATCGCGGGCCTGGAGGCCGCCTACGGCACGCAGCTGTTCCGCCGCACGCCGCACGGCGCCGAGCTGACCGCGACCGGCCGGGAGCTGCTGCCGCACGCCCGCGAGATCCTGCTGGCCTGTCACCGCGCGGAAGCGGCGCTGCGGCCACCGACGCGGCCGCTGCGCGTCGACGTGATCGCCACCAGGGTCGGTTCGGCCGCCCTGCTGCAGCGCTTCCACCGTGCCCATCCGGCGGTGGAGCTCGACGTCGTGACCCTGCGCGGCGACGCGGCCGTGCCTGCGGTCGCGGACGGCGAGATCGACGCGGCGCTGCTGGCGGTCGCGTCGCCCGTGCTGCCGGACGCGGTCGTCGCGCACCGGGTCTACGACGAACCGCTGCAACTACTCGTCGGCGCGGAACACCCACTGGCCGAACGGCCTTCGATCCGGATGGCCGAACTGCGCACGGTGCGGCTGTGGATGCCGGGCCTGGCGACCGGTACCGAATGGGACGCCTACTACCGCGATCTCACCGCCGACTTCGACCTCGACATCGATCGCGCCGGACCCAACTTCGGGATGGAGCATCTCCTCGACACGATCGGCGGCGACCCGCGGACCGCGACCCTGATCAGCCTCGACACCCGCATCGAGGCCGCCTCCCGCCGGAATCTGCGCCGCATCGAGCTGATCGACCCGACGCCCTGTTACCCCTGGTCGGTCTGCGTGCGCACCGACGACACCCACCCGGCGGTGCCCACCCTGCTGGCGCATTTCGCGACCGGCCGTCCGGTCGAACCCGCCGACCGCTGGCTGCCACCGTGGGCACGCGCCGACGCGAGTCTCCCCACGGGCCCGCTTTAGGAGTTAGGGTTACCTCAGTCGTCACCCGGCGGGTGGCGATATCCGTCCGGCGACCGGAAGAGGTGCCTTCGATGTCCGACGACGTAGCTCTGAGCGGTGTCCCGCTGACCATGCTCTGGACCCTGCACAACCGCGGGTCGGAGGTGAAGCGACCCGACGCGGTCCTCACCGACCCGGATTGCGAACGCCTGTACGACACCATCGATTTCGACTATGTCCGCACCTTCGGCGCACCCGACGGCACGCACGCGGTGCGCTCGGCGCGCTTCGACGAGGCGCTGCGGCCGTGGCTGGCCGCCCACCCCGGCGGGACCGTGGTCGAACTCGCCGCCGGGCTGGAGACCCAGTTCCAGCGCTGCGACGACGGCAGGGTGCGCTGGCTGTGTGTCGACGTGCCCGAATCGATCGAGATCCGCCGCCGGTTCCTGCCGCCCACCGAGCGCTGCGAGTACCTGCCGATCAGCGCGCTCGATCTGAGCTGGCTCAACCACGTCGACCCGGCGCGCGGCGTGTTCGTCACGGCCCAGGGGCTTTTCATGTATTTCGCGCCCGAGGACGTGTGCCACCTGGTCACCGCGATCCTCGAACGCTTCCCCGGCGTCGAGCTGATGTTCGACACCATCCCACCGTGGTTCTCGCGCAAGACGATGCGCGGCTTCCGCAAGACGCCGGACTACCTCGCGCCGCCGATGCCGTGGGGTGTCGAGCGGAGCCGGATCGCCGCGCTGCTGCGGTCGTGGACACCCGCCGTCGACGAGGTCACGGTGAGTTCCTACGGGCCATCGCACGGTCCACTCGCCGCCACCCTGCCGCTGTTCGCCGCGCTACCGGTGCTGCGCGACATCCCGCCTGCCATCGTGCGGGTGCGCTCGTGCTGAATCACGCACCGCCGGTACCGATATCGCCGGTCAGGTAGCGCTGCACCGCGGGGCCGACCGCGGCGACGACCTCGTCGATCGGCATCGACGCCAACGGCTCGATGTCGACGATCTTGCGCGCGGTGAGCAGGCCGACCATCTGCGCGGCCGCCAGCGCCACCCGCGCCCGGCCGTCGTCGGTGGGGGTGGCGATCCGCACCCGGACCCGTTCGAGCACCACCTGGAGCAGGAACGCGCGGGCCGGGCTCGCCTCGCCGCCGCCGAAGATGCTGCGCACCGTGGCGACCACGCCCGGCCCGGCGGGGGAGTCCCACACCCCGACCACCGAGCGCACGATCGTGGCGCCGAGCTCGTCGAGCGGCGCGTGGTCGACCGCGGTCAAGGTCGCCTCCGGATCGACGGGGAACTCCACGGCCGCGGCGAACAGCTGCTGCTTGGTGCCGAAATAGTGGTGTACCAGCGCGGGGTCGACGTCGGCGTCCCCGGCGATCGCCCGGATGGAGGTCTTGTCGAAACCGTTGTCGGCGAACCGGATCCGGGCCGCGTCGAGGATCGCCGCGCGCGTATCGGTATTGCCGGGCCTGCGCCCGGTCCGACCGGATCGCGTGGTGCCCGAACCGGATTCGCCGTCGGTCATGTGTCCGTCTCTCCTGCTCCGCTAGGGGGTCCGTCGTCGCAGGGTAGCCGCGCCGAGGCACAGCGCGATCACCGCGAACCCGGCGACCACCGCGATATCGCGCCACATGGTCGCGGTCGGCTCCGGGTACAGCGACACCTGCTGTAGCGCGTCCACCGCGTAGCTCAACGGCATCACATTGCTGATCGCCTCCAGCCAGTCGGGTAGCTGGTCGCGCGGAACGAGCAGGCCGCACAGGAAGATCTGCGGCGCCACCACCACCGGCATGAACTGCACGGCCTGGAATTCGGTGCGCGCGAACGCGCTGGCCAGCAGGCCGAGCGCCACTCCGCACACCGCGTCGACCATGGCGATGAGCATCACCCAGCCGGGATTGCCCGCCGCGTTCATCCCGAGCAGCCAGAAGGCCACCAGGCAGGCGACGGCCGCCTGCGCGGCGGCGGCCAGCGAGAACGCGCTGCCGTAGCCGGCCAGCAGGTCCAGATTGCGCAGCGGAGTGGTGAGCAGGCGCTCGAGCGTGCCCGAGGTGCGTTCGCGCTGCATCGCGATGGCGGTGATCAGGAACATCACGATGAACGGCAGGATCCCGAGCATGGTGATGCCGACCCGGTCGAAGATCGTCAGCGGGGCGTGCGGCGGGCGGGGCGCGTCCTGGTAGATGAAGTACAGCAGTGTCATCAGCAGGGCCGGGACCACCAGGATCATGGCCACGGTGCGGTGATCGTTGCGCAGCTGCCGCAGGATCCGCCCGGTGGTGGCGGTGTAGGGGCGCAGGGTGGTAATCATGCGCGCTCTCCCATCGTGATCAGGGTGAGGAAGGCGGTCTCGAGGTTCTGTTCGTCGGTGCGTTCGCGCAGCTCGTCGGGGCTGAGCTGGGCGAGCAGGTGGCCGTCGCGCATCAGCAGCAGTCGATCGCAGTGCTCGGCCTCGTCCATCACGTGACTCGAGACGAGCAGGGTCGTGCCTTGCGCCGCCAGTTCGTGGAACTGCTTCCACAGCTCGACCCGCAACACCGGGTCGAGACCGACGGTCGGTTCGTCGAGCACCAGCAGTTCCGGCTTGCCGACCAGCGCGCAGGCCAGCGACGCCCTGGTCTTCTGCCCGCCCGAGAGCTGGTCGCCGAGCTGGTCGGCGTATTCGCGCAACCCGACCGAGGTGAGCGCGGAGTCGACGTCGTCGCGATCGCGGCCGTAGAGCGCGGCGTAGTAGGCGACGTTCTCGCGGACGCTGATGTCGGCGTAGATGCTCGGCGCCTGGGTGACGTAGCCGACCCGGCGCCGCAGTCCGGCGCTGCCCGCCGGCTCGCCGAGCACGGTGACGCTGCCCGACTCGACGATCTGCGTGCCGACGACGCTGCGCATCAGGGTGGTCTTGCCGCAGCCCGACGGTCCGAGCAGGCCGGTGATCGAACCGCGCGGGATGTCGAGGGTGAGCCCGTGCAGGACGGTGCGTTTGCCGCGCGTGACGGTCAGTCCGTCGACCCGGACGGCGGACGGTGGCGGCGTGGGGTGCGACATGGTCGCCTCAATTCATCGAGTGTTGAATTCACTACGTGATGAATTTAGCGCGACCACGTCGGCGGGACAAGGGTCAGTGCGCGTGTCGAGGGGGTGTCGCGGCCTGCTGACCTGGCTCGACGACCACGAACTGGCCCATCATCCCCAGGTCCTCGTGCCAGAGCAGATGGCAGTGGTACATGTACGGGGTGTCCGGATCGGCGGGTCCGTCGAAGCGCAGGGCCAGGGTCGCGGTGGTGTTGGGCGGCAGGAAGATGGTGTCCTTGGCGCCGGTCAGCGCGGGCGGCGGCGGGGCGCCGCCGTAGTCGAGCACCCGGAACTGCACGTCGTGGACGTGGAAGTTGTGCGGCATCCCGTCGGCGTTGCGGACCACCCATTTCTCGGTCGTGCCCCGGGTGACGGTCGTGTCGACCCGGTCCATCGCCATCGGGGAGCCGTTGATCCCGGCGAAGGTGAGATCGAAGCGGCGCTCCACGGCGGCGTCGGCGCCGTCCGGCGTCGACGGGGGGACGAGCGCGCCCGGCAGTTCGGGGGAGGGGCGCAGCGTGTTCGCGGCGCGGAGTTCGAGGGCATCGAAGCGGTCGTCGCCCCCGGAGAACCGGTTGGTCCAGAAGTCCAGGCCCACGTCGAGCTGTTCGCTGCGCAGTACCGCACGCTCACCCGGCCGCATCCGCACCACGATCTCGGCCCGCTCGCCGGGCGAAAGATGTAGGGCCGTCATGGTTTCCGGGCGTTCGAGCAGACCGCCGTCGGAGGCGATCAGCGAGAACCGCTTGCTGTCGCGGAAGGCGAAGTTGTAGATCCGCGCGGTCGAGGCGTTGAGCAGGCGCAGCCGGACCAGCTCGTCGCCGACCTCCTGGTACGGCGCGAGGGTGCCGTTGACCAGGAGGCGGTCACCGAGGAACCCGACATCGCGGAAGGCTCCGTGGCTGCCGTCGAAGCGGTCCCCGCGCAGGCGCATGTCCTGCACGATCACCGGGATGTCGTCGACGCCGTAGGTGTCCGGCAGCGGCAGCGCGCCCGCGGCGTCGTCGTCGACGAGGAACATGCCCGCCAGGCCGCGGCGCACGTGGTCCTCGGTGGCGCCGTGCGGGTGGGGGTGGTACCAGAGCGTCGAAGCGGGTTGCGCGACAGTCCATTCCGGCGTCCACGTCCGGCCCGCAGCGACCATCTGATGCGGTCCGCCGTCCATCTTCGCGGGCAGGTGCATGCCGTGCCAGTGCACCGTCGACGCTTCGGGCAGCTGGTTGCGCACGTGCACCCGCACCCGCTCGCCGCGAGCGGCCCGCAGGGTCGGGCCCAGATAGCTGCCGTTGAACCCCCAGGTCTCGGTCGCCCGTCCCGGCTCGAATTCCGAGGTGCCGGAACGCATGTCGAGGGCGAACACCCGGGTGCCGTCCGGGTCGACGGTCGAGGGCGCCAGGGGTGGAATCGCCAGTGGCCGGGCGAAATCCGTGCTGCCGACGGTGGACACGTCGGCGCCGGCCCAGGTCCAGGTCACCAGGCCGGCGATCGCCAGCACCAGGGTGAGGGCGAGCGCGGCGGCGCCGAGCAGTATCCGGCGCACACGGCCGGGTCGAGAGGGGGAAGCCATGATCCGACGGTAGGGACGGCGACCGTGCTCGCACATCGGGAAGATTCCCCCACCCGACCCTGGCTCGCACCCTGACCGCATCGGTATTCCGGCAGGTCACCAGGGGTTTTCGAGCCCCGATCGCATGATGTGACGCGGGTCACATACGCTGGTTGTCACGTTCCTGCGAGGTCGTTTGTCCTATCGACATCCCACCGACAAGGAGCACCGCAATGCACACCACCACGCACCGCATCGTCGTCCTCGGCGCCGGCTACACCGGCATGCTGGCCGCGGTCTGCCTGGCCCGCCGGACCCGTAGGCTCGATGTCGCGATCACCCTGGTCAACCCGTCGTCGCGGTTCACCGAGCGGCTGCGGATGCACCAGATCGCCGCAGGCCAGGAACTCGCGAACCACCACATCCCGGACCTGATCGCCGGAACGGGAATCGAATTCGTGCAGGGCTGGGCCACCGCGGTCGACCCGGACGCGCGCCGGGTACACGTCGACGGTGTCGGCGACCTCGCCTACGACGAGCTCGTCTACGCCCTCGGCAGCACCACCGACACCACCGGCGTCCCCGGCGTCGCCGACCACGCCTGGACCCTGAACGACCCCAGGCACGCGCACGCCTTCGCGGGCGAGCTCACCCGACTGGCCGCCACCGGCGGCACGGTGACGGTGTGCGGCGGCGGCCTCACCGGCATCGAGGCGGCCACCGAGATCGCCGAGAGCCACCCCGGCCTGCGCGTGACCCTGGTCAGCTCGGCCGAACCGGGCGCGATGATGGGCGACAAGGCCCGTGCCCATCTGAACAAGGTGATGGACCGGCTCGGCATCGTCCGCGTGGTCGGGCACCGGGTCACCAAGGTGCTGCCCGACGCGGTCGAGCTCGCCGACGGCACCAGGATCGACACCGACCGCACCCTGTGGACCAGCGGGGTGCGGGTGTCGCCGCTGGCCGCCGCGGCGGGCATCGCGACCGACGAGCGCGGGCTGATCGTCGTCGACCCCACCCTGAAGTCGGTGTCGCACCCCACGATCCACGCGATCGGCGACGCCGCCGCGGTCCGCCAGGCCTGGGGACAGATCCACGGCACCTGCCAGAGCGGCCTGCCCACCGCCGCCTACGCGGCCGGGGCGATCGCGGCCGGGCTGCGCGGCAAGGCGGTGAAACCGTTCCGGTTCGGCTACTTCCACCAGCCGGTGAGCCTGGGTCGCCGCGACGCGGTCATCCAGTTCACCCGTGCCGACGACACCCCCGGCCGCTTCTACCTGACCGGCTGGGCCGCCCGGACCTACAAGGAGATGGTCAGCGGCAGCCCGGTGCCGTCGTTCAAGACGAACCGGTGGGTGCCGATGAGCGTGCAGCTGTCCAAGGGCGGCAAGGCGACTCGCGCCGCCGCGTGAGCGAACCGACGGAGCGTGCCATGGTTGACCCCATGCCAGACCAGGATCCCTTCCTCGAACACCGCAGGCTGCTGTTCTCGACCGCCTACCGCATGCTCGGCACGGTCACCGACGCCGAGGACATCCTGCAGGACGCCTGGATCAAGTGGAACGGCACCGATCGGGCCGCTGTCGACCATCCGAAGGCCTACCTGGTCCGCACCGTCACCAACCTGTCGCTGAACCGGCTCACCTCCGCCCGGGTGACCCGCGAGTCCTACGTCGGCCCCTGGTTGCCCGAACCGGTGCTGACCTCACCCGACATCGCCGAGGACACCGCATTGGCCGACACCGTCTCCACCGCGATGCTGGTGGTCCTGGAAACCCTGACCCCGGTCGAACGCGCGGTGTTCCTGCTGCGCGAGGTGTTCGGCTACTCGCACGCCGAGATCGCCGAGGCCCTGGACCGTTCGGAGGCGAGCGTGCGCCAGATCGCGCACCGCGCCAAGAACCATGTGCAGTCGCGTCGGCCGCGCTTCGACACCGACAAGGCCGCGCGCGCCCACATCACCGAACGGTTCATGGCGGCCTGCGCGGGCGGTGACCTGAACGCCCTGATGGACCTGCTCGCCCCTGACGTGACCTGCTGGTCCGACGGCGGCGGGGTGGTCACCGCCGCCCGCAGGCCGCTGCACGGCCCCGACCACGTCGCCCGCTGGATCCTCGGCGTGCTGGCCAAACCGTCCTCGGCGGGCGCCGAACTCAGCGCCGCCGAGATCAACGGCGAACTCGGCACGCTCGCCTCCTTCGGCGGCAACCCCGGCGCCGCGTTCACCTTCGACCTCGTCGACGGGCGCATCCACAATCTGCGCTTCCAGGTGAACCCTGGCAAGCTGGCCGGGCTCTACCACGGCACCGAGCTGCTCGGCTGAATCCCGGTGCGGGCGAGCCGACTTCGGAATATCATCGAGGTCGACGCCTTGCCCCGCGCGGAAGGTGGCTGCGATGCCAGGTCCCGGCGTGTGGAACCCCGACCGAACTCCCGCGGAGTTCGCCGACCGCTATCACGATCTCGTCCTCGAGCAGTACAAGCTCTACGTCGAGATGGCCGACCGGATCAGCGCGCGTCGCGCCGTCACCAACGGCTTCTTCCTCACCCTCAACACCAGCGCCTTCACCGTCATCGGGCTCGTGCTGCAGTTGCGGCCGGGCCGGGGCGTGTGGACGCTGATCTTCCCGACGGTGGCGCTGGTCGTGCAGTGCGGCGCTTGGTATTACACGCTGCGGTCCTATCGTCAGCTCAATGCCGCCAAGTACCGGGTGGTGGGCGAACTGGAGGAACGGCTCCCCGCCTCGCCGTACTGGCGGGCGGAGTGGGCGGCGCTCGGGCAGGGCCGCGACCGCAAGCTCTACACCCCGATCACCCACCTCGAACAGTGGGTGCCGGTGGTCTTCGGGAGCACCTATGTGGTCATCTACCTCGTCGCCGTGCTGACGTGACGGTGGGGGAACGACATGACCGCCGAGGATCTCCGGGACCGCGTCCGCGCGAAGGAAACGGAGTCGCTGCGCTCGGCGCTGGGTAACACCGCGCTGGCAGTGCCGTGGGCGGCCGCGATCGTCGGGCTCGTCGTCTTCGCGCCCGAACCGCTCGCCGACGCCGTGCCCGAGGTACCCCTGTCGACCTGGCGGACGCTGGTGTTGTTCCCGGTGGTGCTGTGCTGCTTCGGCCTGTTCGAGCGCGGATGGAACGGCACCCGCGACTGGTACGACTGGCAGCGCGCGCACAGCGTGCGGCTCGCGGTCGACCGGCGGCCCGAGCACGCCGCGCTGCTGATACCGCCGCTCGAGGATCACCTCAGCGCGCTGCGCGCGGTCCGCGGACACCGGCAGGTGATGTGGCGACGAGCCAGATGGGTGGTGATCCCGGTCGGCCTGGTCGTCGCCATCGCGATCTGGGGCGTCCAGGTGGAGGAGCCCGACGGCACCATGCGGGACGTGCCCGCGGCGCCGTACGTGGTGGTGCTCGTGCTGATCGCGATCGCCGTCGTCGGCGCGGCGCTGCCCCGCTGGCGGCGCTGGCAGGCGGGCGCCACCGCGGAGAAGTGGTCGCGCGACCCCGCCTACGCGGCCGCGCTGGATCGCCTGGCCGCCGACCCCGTCGACGTCCGCGCCGCCGACATCCCCACGCTGCGCGTGCGGTTCGTGCGGCCGAGCCCGGCCGCCTACAAAGTGAGAACCGTGTCGGCCACCCGCAATGTGTTCGGCTGGCCGCCCGAGGAGATCGCCTACCTGCGCCTGTTCGACAACCACGCCAGGATCCGCAGCTTCCTGCGCGGGGCGTGGCGGGAATTCGGCTACGTCCACATCCTGCGCGGTTCGGGATCGGTGAGTCCGGCGGAGGTGGCGCAAGCCAGGTCCGGCAACGCGATCCGCACCCTGTTCGCCACCTCGCCACGCACCTTCCGCGCCGCGCTGGCGGCGTGTCCCACCGAACCGCTGCCGCCCGGCCGACGCAGGCTCACCGGCATCACCAACACCGCCGAACGCGTGCACGACCCGGCGGGCAGCTACCCGGTCCGGGCCCTGCTGTGTCACGGCAGTTTCTGGCAGAGCGCCGTCGACATGCTGCTCGCCCGTGTCGGATTCGTCGTCGTCGACCTGTCCGGCTACCTCCCCGCCAACACCGGAACCCAGTTCGAGCTGCAACGGGTGATCGACCGGTTCCCGCTGACCGGTGTGGTCCTGCTGTGTGACGAGTCCGCCGACCGCACCTTCCTGCGCGCCCAGATCCACTACCACTGGACCCGCATGGCGGCCGGTTCCCCCAACGCGGGCGTCGGCGAGCGCACGGTCCTGGTCGCCATCACCGGCGCCGGTCGCGACGCCGATCGCGCCCTCATGGCCCAGCTCCTCGAACGCCGCAGGGGCCGGGCATAACCGACCGGTCATCATGCCGCGCGCCGTGCTCGCCGCCGACCTACTATTCGCCGGTGACAGATACATCTCCGGCGCCCGGCCCCGACGGCGGGCAGGTGCGAGTCTCCACCCTCGAACTGTTCTTCGATCTCGTCTTCGTCTTCACCATCACCCAGCTCACCCACGTGTTCGTGCACCACCCGGACTGGGAGGCGCTGCTGCAGGTGGCGTTGATGTTCGGCGTGATCTGGTGGATGTACGGCGGGTACGTGTGGCTGACCAACGAGGTCGCGCCGAGCAGTTCCTCGCGGCGCACCTGGTTGCTCGTCGGGATGTCGGCGTTCTTCGTGCTCGCGCTCGCCGTGCCGGATGCCTTCCACGGCACCGGGATCGCGTTCGGCGTGGGGTACGCGCTGGTGACCGCGATCCACACGGCGATGTTCGCCTCGGCGGGCGGTGCCTCGGCGAGCCTGGCGATCCGGCGGATCGGGCCGCTCAACGCGCTGTCGGCCGCGCTGGTCCTCGGTGGTGGGTTCACCCACCCGCCGGTGCAATACCTGCTGTGGGCGGCCGCGTTCGCGGTGCAGATCCTCAGCCCGTACCTCGTCGACGCAGGCGGTTTCGTGGTGCGCGCGTCGCACTTCTGCGAGCGGCACGGCCTGGTCATCATCGTGGCGCTCGGTGAATCGATCGTCGCGCTCGGTGTCGGCCTCGCGGACGAGCCCATCACGGTCGGGCTGATGGCGATGGTCGCCCTCGGGCTCGCGCTGGCGTACGTGCTGTGGTGGGCCTACTTCGGCTTCGACGACGAACGCGGCGAGCACGCGCTGGCCGCGCGCCCGGCCACCGACCGCGTCCGGCCCGCCCTGGTCGCCTACGACTACGCCTACTACCCGCTGCTGATCGGTGTCATCCTGACCTCGGCGGGCATCGCGCTGAGCATCGCGCACGGTGACGAGCCGGTGGGCTGGGGTGCCGCCGGCGCGCTCTCGGGCGGTGTCGCGCTCTACTTCGCCGGGCAGGCGTGGTTCCGCGCGACCCTGGGCCTGGCCGGTGCTCGCGCCCGGCTGATCGGTGCCGTCGTGGTCGCCGCGACCGCCCCGATCGGGGTGTACACCGTCGCGTGGGCGCAGCTCGCCGCGCTGGTCGCCCTCGCGTACGCGGTCGTCATCCTCGACGACCGGCGCATCCTGCGCGCGGGCCAGCACAGCGCCTACGCCTGACCCGGCCGCGCGGCGGGATGGGCGACAATGACGATCGTGTCCGCTCAGGAACTGGCCGTCGATCCGCCCACCGCCGCGCGCAGGCTGCTCGGCGCGACCCTGTCGTCCGGGCCGGTGGCGCTGCGCGTCGTCGAGGTCGAGGCCTACGGCAGCGATCCGGCCGGGCCGTGGCCCGACCCGGCCGCCCATTCCTGGCCGGGACCGACCGCCCGCAACGCGGTGATGTTCGGCCCCGCCGGGCGGCTCTACGTCTACCGGTCCTACGGAATCCACCTGTGCGTCAACGTGACCACCGGTTTCGACGGAATCGCGGGCGCGGTGCTGATCCGCGCGGGGGAAGTGGTCGATGGTCTCGACGTCGCCCGCGCGCGCAGGCCCGCCGCCCGCACCGACGCCGATCTGGCGCGCGGGCCCGGCAATGTCGGCAGCGCGCTCGGAATCAGCCTGTCCGACTACGGCACCGAACTGTTCGATCCCTTCGCCGACATCCGGCTGCACCTGGCCGAACCGGTGCCCGCGGCCCAGATCGCGGAGGGTCCGCGCGTCGGTGTCAGCGTGGCCGCCGAGGTGCCGTGGCGGTTCCGGTTGCCGTCGCCCGCGGTGTCGGTCTATCGCCGCAGTCCGCGCGCTCCAGAACTTCCGCCGAAGAATTCTTCCGCGCAGCGATGAATTCCGCGGACGGGGTCCGTCCTATCTGGTGAACGCGCTACCCACCGAGCGCGACCGACCCGAAGGACACGAAATGACCACCACCGCCACCGCTTCCGCGAACTTCTCCGGCACCGCCTACCGCCCCGGCACGATCCGCAACCGCGTCCTGTGGACCCTGCAGGTGGTGCTCGGCCTGTTCTTCATCATCGCGTCGGGTGGCCCGAAGCTCGTCATCCCGAACATGCTGATGGACAACGCCCCCGAGAACCTGACCATCCCGCTCGGGCTGCTCGTCTTCATCGGCCTCGCCGAGGTGGCCGGTGGTATCGGCCTGATGGTGCCGCGGCTCGCCGCCCTCGCCGCCGCGGGCCTGTCGGTGCTCACCGTGCTCGCCGCCGCGACCCAGGCCTTCATCGCCGACAAGCCGTCGATGGCGATCTTCCCGCTGGTGCTGGCCGCGATCTTCGCCTGGATCGCCTACGAGCGCCGCGGCAACCTGCCCTTCTCGGCCCGGTGAGCCACCGACCGCGCTGAGCATCGCCGGACCCCTCGGGTCCGGCGATTTTCGGCGTCCACGGACACCGGTGGGGTTGTCCGTGGGCACAAGGTCCCGGCGCGGAACTCGTTGGCGAATCCTATGGGACGCAGGGTACTTCCGATGCGACGATCGATGCCTACATGCCCCGACGGCCTTCCGCAGGAGAAATTCGTGCTCACGTTCACCAGCAGCGACGGCATCACCATCCACGTCCGG
The DNA here is from genome assembly GCF_040654235.1 of Nocardia sp. NPDC050718. Lineage (NCBI taxonomy): Bacteria > Bacillati > Actinomycetota > Actinomycetes > Mycobacteriales > Nocardiaceae > Nocardia > Nocardia sp. NPDC050718. The sequence continues at coordinate 148,628 of NZ_JBFAHQ010000011.1, forward strand.
AGCTGGTCGCCCACCGCCGCGGAACCGGTGGGCGTCGTGCAGATCGCGCACGGGATGGGGGAGCACTCCGACCGGTACAGCCACCTGGCCGCCACGCTGGCCGGCGTCGGCTACGTGGTCTACGCCGCCGATCACCGCGGCCACGGCTACAGCATGTTCTCCGAGCCGGGACAGCTCGGCGCGGACGGCTGGAATCTGCTGGTCGCCGACCAGGTGACGCTGACCGGTCTGCTGCGCGAGCGTCATCCCGGCCTGCCGGTCACCCTGTTCGGGCACAGCCTGGGGTCCTTCGCGGTGCAGCAGTACCTGCTCGACCACTCCGCGCTCGTCGACGAGGCCGTGCTGTGCGGGTCGACGGCGGTCGACGGCCTGTTCGACGCGATCGCGGCCGCCGGCGGCGACCTCACCGCGTTCTTCAACGCGCGCTTCCAGCCGACCCGCACCGACGCCGACTGGATCAGCACCGACGAAGCCCAGGTCGACGCCTATCTCGCCGACCCGTGGTGCGGCTTCCCGGTCGACGACGCCAACATGGCGCTGCTCGCCACCACCGCCTACCAGCGCCTGTCCGATCCGAGCACCGTGCGCCCCGACCTGCCGGTCTACGTGATGGTCGGCGATCAGGACCCGCTCAACGACAGCACCCGGCTGTCCGATCGGCTCGTCGAGCGCTACCGCGACGCGGGGCTGACCGACATCACCTACCGGATCTACCCGGGCGCCAGGCACGAGGTCCTCAACGAGGTCAACCGGGACGAGGTCGAGGCCGATCTGGCCGCCTGGGTCACCCGGGCCCGGGTCTGAGCACCCCGTCCGCCGAACACGGCCCGACCTGCGCGCGGGCGGCGGAACGAGTACGGAAAGATAGAACACCGTGACCGGCGACATCTTCGACGAACTGACCTGGCGCGGCCTGATCGCGCAGTCCACCGACCTGGACGAACTGCGCGCGGCGGCCGCCGCCGCGCCGCTGACCCTGTATGCCGGCTTCGATCCCACCGCGGCGAGCCTGCACGCGGGTCACCTCGTCCCGCTGCTCGCCCTGAAGCGGTTCCAGCGCGCCGGTCACCGGCCGATTGTGCTCGCCGGTGGCGCCACCGGCCTGATCGGCGACCCGCGCGATGTCGGCGAGCGCACCATGAACTCCACCGACACCGTCGCCGAGTGGGCGGGCCGCATCCGCTCCCAGCTCGAGCGGTTCGTCGACCTCGACGATTCGCCGACCGGCGCGGTCATCGCCAACAACATGGACTGGACCGGACCGCTGTCCACCGTCGACTTCCTGCGCGATGTCGGCAAGCACTTCTCGGTGAACGTCATGCTGGCCCGCGACACCGTCAAGCGGCGGCTCGAAGGGGAGGGCATCTCCTACACCGAGTTCAGCTACATGCTGCTGCAGGCCAACGACTACCTGCAGCTGCGCCGCGAGTACGGCTGCACGCTGCAGGTCGGCGGCTCCGACCAGTGGGGCAACATCATCGCCGGCGTCGAGCTGAACCGCCGGGTCGACGGCGCGCACGTGCACGCCCTCACCGTCCCGCTGGTGACCTCGGCCGACGGCAAGAAGTTCGGCAAGTCCACCGGCGGCGGCAGCCTCTGGCTCGACCCCGAGCTGACCAGCCCCTACGCCTGGTACCAGTACTTCGTGAACACCGCCGACGCCGACGTCGTGCGCTACCTGCGCTGGTTCACCTTTCTGAGCCGGGAGGAACTCGACGCGCTCGAGCAGGCCACCGTCGAGCGTCCGTTCGCCCGCGAGGCCCAGAAGCGCCTGGCCGCGGAGATGACCACGCTGGTGCACGGCGAGGCCGAGACCACCGCGGTGGAACTGGCCAGCCAGGCCCTGTTCGGTCGCGGCGAACTGCGCGACCTCCCCGCGTCCACCCTGGGTGCCGCCCTGCGCGAGACCTCGATCGACGGCAAGGTCGCCGAGGTGGTGCCCGGTGAACCGAACACGATCGTCGATCTGCTCGTCGCGTCCGGCCTGGCCGAGAGCAGGGGAGCGGCCCGGCGCGTGGTGACCGAGGGCGGTGCGTCGGTGAACAACGAGCGCATCGGCGACATCGAGTGGACCCCGTCCGACGCCGACTACCTGCACGGCGAGTGGCTGGTACTGCGTCGCGGCAAGAAGAACATGGCCGGCGTGCGCCGCATAGCCTGACCGCGCGGCGGAGGCCTGAGTCACATCCGTGTGATTCAGGCCGGTACGCGGTCCGGTGGCGTCCCGCTGACCTGCGCAGATGCCCTGCTGTCCAGGCGATTTGACGCAGCGTTTTCCGGCGCGTAACTTATTGGAAGTCAGAGCGACACGGACACCAACCCGGAGCCGAGACGCTGATCCAGAGGATCGGCGGGCCAGGGAAAACGCGGTAGGACGGGGAGCGCCTGGCGTTGCCTCGACTGTGTGACCAGCGTTACGATTGACATCGCCTGGAAGCGCAGTTAGGCTGGAACAGTTGCCCTGCAGAAGATCCGGACGAGAGCCGGTGGTTCTGCTTGTGCGTGTGTTCTTTGAGAACTCAATAGTGTGTCGATGAATGTCAGTGCCAATATTATTATTGGTTCCGGCCTCTCATACCCCCCGGTTG
>NZ_JBFAHQ010000012.1:0-118498 GCF_040654235.1 Nocardia sp. NPDC050718
GGATCGACCTCGATCCGCACCACCCGGGTCCTGGGCTCACTGCTCGCCGGCGACCTGTTCACGCGCCCAGCGATAATCCGCCTTGCCCGCCGGGCTGCGGCTGATGGCCGGCCGGAAGACGACCGCCTTGGGCAGCTTGTACCGGGCCAGTGACCCCGCGGCGTGCTCGACCAGTTCGTCGGCGCCCACCATGGTTCCCTCGGCGCACTGCACCACCGCGACGACCTCCTGCCCCCAGCGCTCGCTGGGCCGTCCCACGACCAGGACGTCGGCTACGCCGGGATGGGACGCGAGGGCCATCTCGACCTCCTCGGCGAAGATCTTCTCGCCACCGGAGTTGATCGTCACCGCGTCGCGGCCGAGCAGTTCGACGGTGCCGTCGGCGCGGTGCCGCGCCCGGTCACCGGGCAGCACGTACCGGACTCCGTCGATCACCGGGAACGTCGCCGCGGTCTTGGCTTCGTCGCCCTTGTAGCCCAGCGGGGTGAACAGCCGCTTGGCCAGCCAGCCCAGGCCGTCGTGGCCGGGTTCGAGCACCGAGGCGAGATCCTCGGCGACCACGCGGGTGTCCAGGCCCGCCGAAAAGGTACCGGTGGAGACGAAACCGGCGGCCGAGACGTGGTGCAACTGGGTCCCGGTCTCCGACGAGCCGACCCCGTCGAGCACGGCCAGTCCCGGCACCGCGTCGATCCACTCCTGTTTGAGCACGGGGTTCAGCACCGCGCCGCCGTTGGCGATCGCGGCCAGCGAGGACACATCGGCGACGCCGGACCGCACCGCGGCAAGCAGCGGCCGCGCCATGGCATCGCCGACGACGATGGCGATCGCCACCCGTTCCCGTTCGATCGCGCGCAGCGTCTCGTCCGCGTCGATCCGGTCGACGACCGGGGAGAACACGACCGACTGCCCGGTGGTCATCGCGGTCAGCACCGCCCACTGGGCGGCGCCGTGCATCAGCGGCGGCAGCAGCATCAGCTTCACCCCGGGATTGGCCGCGGCCCTGGCACCGATCTCCTCGTAGGAGCCCACTGTGGCGCCGGTGTTGACATCGCGGCCACCGCAGGCGGCCATGTAGATGTCGTGCTGGCGCCACAGCACGCCCTTGGGCATTCCGGTGGTGCCACCCGTGTAGAGGACGTAGAGGTCGTCGGGTGAGGGAGTCACCGGCGGCGGCACCGGGTCGGTCTCGGCCAAAACCGTCTCGTAATCGACTGCGCCGTCCAGCAATTCGTTGCCCGAGTCGTCGGCGATCTGGATCAGCACCCGCAATCGGGGCAGTTCGGCGCGGATCTCGGCCACCCGCGGCGCGAAGGCCGCGTGGTAGATCAGGGCCGTGGCTCCGGCATCGGCGAGCAGGTGGCCGAGTTCGCTCTTGACGTACCGATAGTTGACGTTGAACGGCGCGACCCGGGCGCGGAACGCCCCGACCAGGCTCTCGATGTACTCGTGGCCGTTGTGGGCGTAGATGCCGAGCAGATCCTGCCCGACCTCGTGACCACGCAGCGCCGAACGCTCGGTGTGACAGCCGAGCCCACGCTGATGCAGATAGGCGGCCAGGCGGATGGAGCGCTCGGCGGTCTGGGCATAGGTGCGGCGGTGTTCGCCCTGGATGACCAGTTCCCGGTCCGGCAGCGCGGCCGCGGCAGCGTCGGCGGCTCCCACCAGGGTGAACTGTGCCGGTTCCGGCCCGGCGGTGGCAGCGGACAACATGACTCCTCGAAATTCGGCCGTCGGCGACGGCGCGTCGGATGGGGGAAGTGAGTGGGTGCGGCGATCAGGCATCAGCGGTGCAGGTCCGCACCGGCAGCCGCCCCGCGACCCGGCGGGCGGTGCGCCACCGGGCGGCTCGCAGGGCAAGGTCGACGATCCGGACCGTCCACTGCCCGAAGGGTGGCGCGGCGATTCCGGTGATCGGGAAGGGCAGATCGGTGCCGGCGACGGTGCGCCGATGGCTGAAGGTGTCGAAGCCGGTTTTGCCGTGATAGGCGCCCATGCCGCTGTGGCCGACGCCGCCGAACGGCGCGTTCTCGGAGAACATGTGGATCGCGAACTCGTTGCGGGCCACCCCACCGCTGCGGGTGCGGGCGACGAACGCGCGGAAGTCGGCGCGATCGGGGCCGTACCAGTAGGCCACCAGTGGCGACGGGTGGGCGTTGATGTGGTCACTGACCTCGCCGAGCGTGGTGTACGGCCGCAGCAGCAGCACCGGACCGAAGACCTCCTCGGTGGCGATACGCATGTCGTCGGTGACGTCGTGGATCAGCGTCGGCGCGATCTTGCGCCGGTGCGGATCGGGCAGCGATTCCCCTTCCGGCGCCACCGATTCCACCCGGGCGCCGCGAGCGCGGGCATCCGCGATCAGCTCGACGATCCTGGTGTAGTTCGCGTCGTCCACCGAGGAGGTGTAGTCGTCGTTGTCGCCGATCGTGGGGAACATGCCGCGCAGTTCGGACCGCAGAGCCTCGGTGAACCCGGCCATGCCGTCCTCGGGCACGAAGACGTAGTCCGGGCACACACAGACCTGGCCGCCGTTGACCATGCGCGCGCGAGCGATCCGGTTCGCGGCGCGGCGCAGATCGGCGCCGGGGCCGACCACGACCGGATTCTTGCCGCCGAGTTCGAGGGTCACCGGGACGAGATTCTCGGCGGCGGCGCGCATCACCTTCCGGCCCACCCCGGTCGACCCGGTGAAGAACAGGTGATCGAAGGGAAGCGCGGTGAACGCCGCGCCTACCTCCGGACCGCCGACGACGATCGAGAGCTCGTCGGGATCGAAGTATCGCGCGGCGAGCACGCGGGTGAGTTCGGCCGTGCGCGAGGTGATCTCCGACATCTTGATCATCACCCGGTTGCCCGCCGCGAAGGCCGAGGCGGCGGGAACGACCACCAGCTGCAGCGGGAAGTTCCATGGGCCGACGATGCCGACCACGCCGAGCGGGCTGGGATGGATCTCGGTGCGGATACCGAAGCCACGCGAGAACGGATTCGGCTTCTCCGGGCGCATCCACCGCGCGACATGGGAGCGGGTGTGCTCGAAAGCGGCGAGCATGCCGAGGATTTCGGCGAACAGGGTGCCGGTGCGCGACCGGGTGCCGAAGTCCTGCGACATCGCTTCGGCGTAGTCGTCGATGTGATCGAGGACCATGGCCAGCAACCGGTCGATCCGGTCGCGCCGCACCGCGGCCGACGGCTGCCCCTCTCGCAGGAACGCCGTGCGCTGGCGAGCCAGCATCGCCGGTAGCTCCGCCGGGTCCGTCGCGGCCGGGTCGGAGTGGACTCCGGCGCCTGCTGTGTTGGTGGTCGTGATCTCCATGGGCGGGTGCCTCTCCGGTGCAGCGTCAGATCAGGTCGAACGGGCCGTCGGCGATCGCGGTGCGCAGGCCGGCGAGGTCGACGCCGAGATCGGCGGTGGCGCTCACACACGCCGCGACGTCCTTGCGCAGGAATGGGCCCGCCAGCTTCCCGAATTCGGCGAAACCGCCGGTCTTGCGGATCGAATCCGCCGCGAAGCTGTTGCCGCTGGCCACCGCCAGCGCGTCGAGGAGCTGGTTCTCCTCGACGCCGAGCTGCCTGCCGACCGCGGCGGCGACCCCGACCAGCTGGGCATTCGCGGCGAAGAGAGCGTTGTTGATCAGCTTCACCCCCAGCGCGCTACCGAGCACGCCGGTGGTCATGACCGTGCTCGAATAGGCCTCCAGCACCGGACGGACAGCCCCGGCGGCTTCGGCGGGACCGCCGAGCAGCACAGTCAGCCTGCCGTGGGCGATGTCCTCGGACGAACCACTCACCGGGCCGTCGAGCAGGACCGGCCCCTCCGGGTATTCGGCCGCGAGCGCCTTGACCGTCGACACCGCGCCGGTGGTGTGCGAGACCACCACCGCGTCGGGCCGGGCCGTCGCCAGCAGACCGGACGGACCGCCGAGCACCTCGATCAGCTGGGGGTCGGAATACAGGCAGGTGATGATCACTTCGGCACGCTCGGCGATCGTCGCCGTCGAGTCGACGACCTCCGCGCCCGCGGCCCGCAACCGCTCGCGCACGTCGTCGCGGCGGGCGTACACGATGGTCCGGTATCCGGCGGCGACCAGCCGGACCACCATCGGTTCGCCCATGCGCCCCGCCCCGACAAACCCGACAACCTTCGACATCTCGCGCCTCCTCATCGGCCGCATCCTCGCGACCGGACGTCAGCGCGAACCCGGCGCGCTGCGTACAGATGCTACTCCAGTAATGCCAACTGTAAACAACTTCTTGCACCCGGCACACCCCCACAATAGAGTCTGGATGAAAGCCATACCGTTGCTATTACAATATGGCCGACTAGAGGGAGGGCCAGTGACCGGCCGACACACCGACAAAGTCGCTTTCATCACCGGCGCCGCACGTGGGCAGGGGCGAGCCCACGCGATCCGGCTGGCCACCGAGGGCGCCGACATCATCGCGGTCGATCTCGCGGGCCCGCTGCCCGCGGCCGTCCCCTACGACTCCGCGACGCCTGCCGACCTCGACGAGACCGTGCGTCTGGTCGAGGCGACCGGGCGCAGGATCATCGCCCACCGGGTCGATACCCGCGACCTGGATGGGTTGCGCGCGGCCGCCGACGCCGGCGTGGCGGCGTTCGGCCGCCTCGACATCGTCGTGGCCAACGCGGGCATCTGCATCCCCCAGGTCTGGCACGAGATCACCGCCGAGTCGTTCCGCGACGTACTCGACATCAATGTCACCGGCACCTGGAACACGGTGGCCACCACCGCGGGTCATCTCGTGGACGGCGGGCGTGGCGGCTCGATCATCCTGGTCAGTTCCGCGGCGGGGGTGAAGATGCAGCCGTTCATGGTGCACTACACCGCCAGCAAGCACGCGGTGACCGGGATGGCGCGAGCACTGGCCGCTGAGCTCGGCAAGCACCGGATCCGGGTCAACAGCCTGCATCCCGGCGCGGTCGCCACTCCGATGGGCGGGGGCGACATGGTGGCCGCCCTCGGGCGGGCACTGCAATCCAATCCGCAACTGGCACAGATGGGCACGCCGTTCCTGCCGGAGTGGATCGCCCAGCCCGAGGACATCGCCGCGGCGGTGAGCTGGCTGGCCGCCGACGATTCCCGGGCGGTGACCGCCGCGCAGATCGCGGTCGACCTCGGCTCCACGCAGTACTGACACGAAAAGGAATCCACGCCAATGCCACTTCTGGACGGACGCGTCGCAGTCGTCACCGGCGGCGCCCAAGGTATCGGGCTGGCCATCGCCGCAGCGTTCCTGCGCGAAGGGGCCTCGGTCGTCCTCGGTGATCTGAATCCCGGTACCGCCCTGGCGGACCTGGGCACCGACCGAGTCCGCGTCACCCGCTGTGACGTCACCAGCGGCGCCGACGTCGAGGCGCTGCTGGCCACCGCGGTGACCGAATTCGGGTCGGTGGACGTGATGGTCAACAATGCCGGGATCACCCGCGACGCCTCGATGCGCACCATGCGCGAAGAGGACTTCGACCAGGTGATCGCCGTGCATCTCAAGGGCACCTGGCACGGCACCCGCCACGCCGCGGCGATCATGCGTGAGCAGGGCCGGGGCTCCATCGTCAACATCTCCTCGCTCTCGGGCAAAGTCGGGATGGCCGGGCAGACCAACTATTCGGCCGCCAAGGCGGGCATCATCGGCCTCACCAAGGCCGCAGCCAAGGAGACCGCCCGATTCGGCGTGCGGGTGAACGCGATTCAGCCAGGCCTGATCCGCTCCCCCATGACCACGGCCATGCCGGAGAAGGTCTGGGACCAGAAAATGGCGGAGATCCCGATGGCCAGAGCGGGTGAACCCGGAGAGGTCGCGGCGGTCGCGCTGTTCCTGGCCTCCGACCTGTCGTCTTACATGACCGGCACCACCCTGGAAGTCACCGGCGGGCGGTTCATGTGACCGGATGGCAGGCACACACCGTGGTCACCGACGACTACGTCGATCCCGCCCCGGTGGCCGCGTTGAATGCCCTGTTCGACTCCGGGGCGGCGGCGATCGGGGTGGGCGATCCGCTACCGCCCCTGTGGCATTGGGCCGCGCTGGCCCGCTGGCCCGTCTCGTCGGCCATCGGCGCGGACGGGCACCCGGCGCGTGGGTCGTTCCTGCCGCCGGTGGAGCTGCCGCGTCGCATGTTCGCCGGCGGCACGGTGTCGTTCCCCGGGACGGTGCACGTGGGATCCACCGTCCGCCGGGAGGCGCGGGTGGTCGCGGTCGACGCCAAGAACGGCCGCTCCGGTCCGCTCACGGTCGTCGAAGTCGAGATACGGCTGTTCGCCGAGACCGGTGCGCTCGCTGTCGTAGAGCACCAGAACCTCGTCTACCGGGGCGCCGGTACCGCCGCGCCGGCGGTCGAGTCCGACCGGACCTACCAGTGGCCGCGCAACCCCCTGCAGCGCAGCAGCGCATGGGACTGGCAGCTGCACACCGACCCGACCGTGCTGATGCGGTTCAGCGCGGCGACCGCCAATCCGCACCGCATCCACTACGACCTGTCCTACGCGACCGCGGTCGAAGGATATCCCGGCCTGGTTGTGCACGGTCCGCTCATGACCCTGGCCATGGCCGAGACCCTGCGCTGGGAACAACCGGACCGGCGCCCGGCCCGGCTGCGCCACCGCAACATCGCCCCGCTGTTCTGTGGCGATCCCGCCCGGATCCGGCGTCGCGAGACCACCGATGGCGACCTCGCTCTCGCCGTCCACACCGAGCCCACCCCCGGCCAGGCGGTCGAGCACACCGTGCTCACCGCCGATTTCACCGTCGACGGAGACCCAGCCCATGCGTGAAACTGTCATCTGCGAGCCCCTGCGCACCCCGATCGGACGCTACGGCGGCGCGTTCGCCTCGCTCACCGCGGCCGAACTGGGCGTGATCGCCCTGAAGGGCCTGCTCGACCGCACCGGCATCGACCCGGACATCGTCGACGACGTCGTTCTCGGGCACTGCTATCCGAGCAGCGAGGCACCGGCGATCGGCCGGGTCGTTGCCCTCGACGCGGGCCTGCCGGTGACCGTCGGCGGCATGCAGGTCGACCGGCGCTGCGGCTCGGGTCTGCAAGCCGTCGTCCAGGCGGCGATGCAAGTCGGCAGTGGCGCCTGCGATGTCGTCGTGGCAGGCGGTGTCGAATCCATGACCAACACGCCGTTCTACTCCACGGATATGCGCTGGGGTGGTGCGCGTGGCGGTGTCCGGGTGCACGACGCGCTGGCTCGTGGCCGCGAAACCGCCGGTGGCCGTTTCCATCCCGTCCCCGGCGGCATGCTCGAGACCGCGGAGAACCTCCGGCGCACCTACGCGATCACCCGCGAGGAACAGGACCGGCTGGCGCTGACCTCGCACCAGCGCGCGATCGAGGCCGCGCGCAGCGGAGTGCTCGCCGCGCAGATCGTCCCGGTGCCCGTGCGCTCCCGCAAGGGCGAGGTGCTCGTCGACACCGACGAACACCCCAGGTCGGACACCACTCTCGAATCCCTGGCCGCGCTGAAACCCGTTCGGGCGGCGCTGGATCCGGAGTCGACCGTCACGGCGGGCAACTCCAGCGGCCAGAACGACGCCGCTTCGATGTGCCTGGTGACCACCCGGGCCAAGGCCGAGGAATGGGGGCTGACTCCCCTGGTCTCGCTCACCTCGTGGGCCGTGGCCGGGGTGCGCCCCGATGTCATGGGTATCGGACCGGTCCCCGCGACGGAGGCGGCGTTGCAGCGGGCCGGACTCACACTGGCCGACATCGACCTGATCGAGTTGAACGAGGCGTTCGCCGCCCAGGCCCTGGCCGTCATGCGGGAGTGGAAGTTCGGCGAACGTGATGCCGAACGCACCAATGTGCACGGATCCGGAATCTCGCTCGGGCACCCCGTCGGCGCCACCGGTGGCCGGATGCTGGCCACCCTCGCCAGGGAACTGCACCGCCGCGAACAGCGCTACGGTCTGGAAACGATGTGCATCGGCGGCGGGCAGGGCCTGGCCGCGGTGTTCGAGCGGGTGAACTGACCATGACACTGCGCCGCTTCACCTCCGTCGACGACCTCACCGAAGCCCTCGGCGAACCCATCGGTCCCAGCCCGTGGATCGCCATCGGCCAGGAACGCGTCGACACGTTCGCTGCGTGCACCGGCGACGACCAGTGGATCCACGTCGATCCCGACCGCGCCGCGAGCGGGCCCTACGGCACCACGATCGCCCACGGTTACCTCACCCTGTCCCTGCTGCCCCGCCTCGGCCGCGATCTCTACACCCTCGAGTTCGGCACAGCCCGGATCAACTACGGCAGAACAAGGTCCGCTTTCCCGCCGCGGTCCGCACCGGAACCCGGGTCCGGGCGGTCGCGATCCCGCTCGCCCTGAGCACCGAGGGCTCGCGGGCCCTGCTCACCGTCAGCTGGTCGGTCGAGAACGAGGACGGCGACAAGCCCGCGCTGGTCGCCGAGACCCTCACCGCGATCATGCTCTGATCCTCGCCGCCGGTCCGCCCCGGCCGGCGGCGCCGTCCCTTCCACGAACGGATCCACCGATGAAACTCGCGCACACCCACGGACTCACCGACGTGCAGACCGAAATACTCTCCGCTGTCCGGACTTTCGTCGACAAGGAGATCATCCCCACCGCCCAGCAGCTCGAGCACACCGACACCTACCCACAGGACATCGTCGACCGGATGGCCGAACTGGGCCTGTTCGGCCTCATGATCGACGAGGAGTACGGCGGCCTGGGTGAATCCCTGCTGACCTATGCCCTGTGCGTCGAAGAGCTGGCGCGCGGCTGGATGAGTGTTTCCGGTGTCATCAACACCCATTTCATCGTCGCCTACCTGATCGCCCGGCACGGCACCCCCGAGCAGAAACAACGGTTCCTGCCACGCCTGGCGACCGGGGAGATCCGGGGCGCGTTCTCCATGTCCGAACCCGAACTCGGCTCCGATGTCGCCGCCATCCGCACCAAGGCGACCCGCAACGAGGACGGCGGATACACCCTCGACGGCCGCAAGATGTGGCTCACCAACGGCTCGACAGCCACTCTGGTCGCCACGCTGGTCCGTACCGACGAGGGACAGCCACGCGCACACGACAATCTCACGACCTTCCTCCTCGAAAAGCCTGTCGGCCTGGGCGAAGTCGCACCGGGCCTGACCATCCCGGGCCGACTCCACAAGATGGGCTACAAAGGCATCGACACCACCGAGATGCTGCTCGACGGCCACACCGTGCCCGCCGAGGCGGTCCTGGGCGGCACCACCGGCCGTGGGTTCAAGCAGATGATGGACGGTATCGAGGTCGGTCGCGTCAATGTCGCGGCCCGCGCCTGCGGGATCGCGATCCGCGCCTTCGAACTCGGCGCCCGCTACGCCCAGCAGCGCAGCACCTTCGGCAAACCCATCGTCGAGCACCAGGCGATCGAGTTCGCGCTCGCCGAGATGGCGACCAAAGTGGAAGCGGCGCATCTGATGATGGTCAACGCGGCCCGGCTCAAGGACTCCGGCCTGCGTAACGACGTCGCGGCGGGCATGGCCAAGTATCTGGCCAGTGAATTCTGCAACGAGGTGACGCAGGCCGGGTTCCGGATCCACGGCGGCTACGGATACTCCACCGAGTACGAGATCGAACGCCTCATGCGCGAGGCGCCGTTCATGCTGATCGGTGAGGGCACCAGCGAGATCCAGAAGCGCATCATCGCCAAGGGCGTACTGCGCGACTACCGGATCTGACTGTGCCGATACCCGCATGGTCCAGGCAGCTATGGGACGAATTGCGCGGCGACTGACATCACTTGCGCCAGAACCGGAAACACTCGGCGAGCCCACGCAGAACCTCGGCGCGATACCTCGCGGGCACCTTGTACACCGCGAGCCCGATCGCCACAGTCCGGCCGACGGTTGCAATGGCCAAGGCCAGAGCCGCAATCAGGATCAATGTTGTGGTCATCGGTGCTCCATCACGCCTTCTGCTAGTTCGGTGAGACCAGCTGAGCCTGATGCACCGCCATATTCCGATAGGTGGCACAACAGGACAATGATCGACGACTCCGCGTCACACGATCCGAACGCCTCCAACCAATCCCGACAACGGCGTCCGCCACTCGACGCGGTCTGCGAGATCGTGATTGCCGAAGACCGAGACAGCGAGCCGCTGGCACGGCAGCAGACTGAAGCTCTTCTCGACATCCTGCGGTGGCACGCCACACAACGCCCGCCGTCTCGGTAGTCACTGGCCAGCGTCAGCTGGAAACTGCCATTGCCGTGGTGCGATATGTGTCGAAACGCGCGTAAGCCCGCAGGCCGAATACGAGCTAACCCCACTACGACGGAATCGACCGCACCGGCGAGGGTTGTGTTCGGCTGCGACTCGAGGACCTCCTGGGCGGCACTCAACGCCGCCCGATGAAAGTTCTCAGACTTCCTCTTGGTTCCGAGAACGGACGGCCGCCGCGGCCCGCCCGCCAAGCGACTGGTACATGGAAACCACACCCGACGGTGTCAGTCACGAGCAACAGGCCCCTGAAAGGGGCCGGGCGATCGTCGTTTCGGTGGGTTCGGGCCAGGTCACGAAATCCGTCCCGGCTCCGGCTCCTGGCATCGTGCCGAGCGTGAGGACGTACTGACAGATCTCGTCGCATCCAACTCACCGCTCATCGCGGTGACTGGTCGCAGCGCGGTGTGCTCATGGTGGTGACAACGTTGTTCGGTGGTGCACGTCCAGGCGGAAAAGTTCGTCGCCAACGGTGCAGAATCTCAGGTCGCGGCCACGCAATATTTCCCTCGCACCACTCAAAGGCGAGAGGAAATTCCTTGTCCAGCAAGACTATTCAGTGGCTCCGGATCGCACCCTTCGTCGCGGCCATCGCCGTGTCGCTCGGGGTTGTCACGCCATCCCACGCCGCCGACAACCCTTACGAGAAGGGCCCGAACCCCACCGAGGCGAGCGTGACCGCCGAGAAGGGGTCATTCGCCATCGCCGAAGCCCCCGCACCCTCGGGCGCCAGCAACAAGTTCAACAAGGGGACCGTCTACTACCCGACGGCCACCGACCAGGGAACGTTCGGTGCGGTCGCCGTGGCCCCCGGTTTCACCAATCCCGAGTCCATCATCAGTTGGCTCGGCCCCCGCCTGGCCTCCCAGGGCTTCGTCGTCATCACCCTCGAAACGAACACCACACTGGATTTGCCCGAATCCCGTGGCGACCAGTTGCTCGGGGCCTTGGACTGGCTGACCACCCAGAGCCAATACAAGGACCGCATCGATCCCACCCGCACCGCCGTCGTCGGGTTCTCCATGGGTGGCGGTGGCGCGCTGCGCGCCGCCGAGGACCGGCCGGCATTGAAAGCCACCGTCGGTCTCGCACCGTGGGAGCCCTACTCCGCCTGGCAGAAGGTGACCACACCAACGTTGCTGATCGGCGCCGCCGACGATGTCATCGCGCCCACCGGAGCACATTCCGAGCCCTTCTACGACCATCTGACAAACGCCAGGGACAAGGCCTACCTGGAGTACAACTTCGGCAACCACTTCAAGCCGGTGGAGGCCAACGCGACCAACACGAAGTTCACACTGTCGTGGCTGAAGCGGTTCGTCGACAACGACACCCGCTACGACCAGTTCCTGTGCCCCGGCCCGTCCAAGTCGGCGGAGTTCCAGGAATACCGAAACACCTGTCCTCTGGGCTGAGCGGCAGCCGGGGAGGGTCGGCCGATGCCGCCCCTCCCTCGGTTCTCGGGCGAAATTCCGTGCAGATCCTTGCGGCACGAGCAGGAGGCGACTGTGCCGAACCATCGCGGAGGCACCCGATCATGGCGAACTCGAGTGCCGTCTGCGGCTTTCAGGTTTCTGCGTGTGGGAGCGCTGGTAGCGATCACGATCTACATGTCGTTGCACACAGCAGAAGTGCCAGCGACACCGGCGGGCATCACAACCACCGAAATCCGCCGCGAGATCCCGCCACACATCTCGCCCACGTCACCACGGTTCGAACCAGGGCTCGTGACCTCGCCCAGCGACCCTACGCCCAACCAGCACATTCACGAGCAAGGATCGTCACCGACAACTGAATCCGAGAACACATCCAAGCCGATCTGGAACTAATCGCTTAGTTGACTGGCTGACACAAATCTAGATGCACATTTCTTTGCCTTCTATAGACATATAGTTGACTAGATCGAGTGCTATGATGCACAGATGGCACTACGCAACGCGATCCTGGCCGCCCTCCTGGACGGCGAGTCCTCCGGCTACGACCTCGCCAAGGAGTTCGACGCATCGGTCGCCAATTTCTGGATGGCCACACCCCAGCAGCTCTACCGAGAACTGGACCGGATGACGGCCGAGGGCCTCATCGAAACACGGGTTGTGCAGCAGGAGCGCCGACCGAACAAGCGGTTGCACTCCCTCACCGAAGTCGGCCACGCCGCGCTCCACGAGTTCGTCGCCAGCGAGTCCAAGCCGACAGCCATCCGCGACGAGTTGATGGTGCGAGTGCAGAGCATGCAAACCGTAGACGCGCCGGCGGTACGAGTAGCGGTCGAAGAGAAGCGAGAGTGGGCGGTCGCCAAACTCGCTCGCTACGAACGGCTCCGCTCCCGCCTGCTCGCGGGGCGAACCGAACAGGCCTATCTGGAGGAAGCCGAACGCGTCGGCCCCTATCTGACCTTGATGCGGGGAATCTCCTTCGAACAGGAGAACATTCGCTGGAGCGAATTCGCATTGGCGGTCATCGACCGCCGCATCAGCGCCCAGGTATGAGAGGCACCGTGCGGGATCACGCACGCAGCAGCGCCGATTGAACCGTCTGTAGCCGTTCGACGTCGCCACGGAATCCAGCCACAGCGTCGTTGTAGAGGAACGCCTCCCACAATCGCACCAAGGCGTAGGCCAGCGTGGCCGAATCGATCGGTGGCCGATAGCCCCGCGCTTCGGCCTGCTCGATCAGGTTCTCGACGGTGGCCACCGCCGCCTGGTGCACCGGTCCGTCGCTGCGAGTGACCAGCCGCAAGGCTGCGGTTGACTCATTGTCGAAATAGGTTCGGAGCGAGTCGTCTTCGACGAGTAGATGGATGGTGCGGTCCAGTATTTCGCCCAGCCGATCGCTGCCGACAGCCTGCGCGTGCCGGTCGGCGTAGGCCACGGTGCGTTCGAGCTGGCGCGCGATGGCCGCGCCGAGCAACCCGTCGCGCGATCCGAACCACCGATAGACGCTGGCGCGGGCGACGCCGAGCTCGGTGGCGATGGCGTTCACGTCGAGCCGTTTGCCCGCCAGGAACATGGCGACGGCGGCTTTCAGCACGTCCTCCGGGCTCGCCGATGCCGGCCGGCCCGGCGCCCTGGACCCCTCTGCGCGTTTCACCGGAAAAGCATAGGAGCCAGTGGCAGTTGCTCGACGCCCCGCCACAAAACTATTTGAGACATTCAAAGCTCTGTGTATCATATTCGGTATGATTCGCATTCGGGGAGCTGTGCTCGAGGAAACCGGCAGAGCCCGTCCCTACGTCGACACCCGTCCGATCACCGTGTGCGACCTCGATCTCGACGGCCCCGGACCCACCGAGGTCCTCGTGGCGATCAAGGCCGCGGGGGTGTGCCACTCCGATTTGAGCGTGGTCGACGGTAACCGGCCGCGACCGCTGCCCATGCTGCTCGGACACGAAGCGGCAGGCACGGTGCTGGCGGTCGGTGACGCGGTCACCGATGTCGCCGTCGGTCGGCAAGTGGTCATGACGTTTCTCCCCCGCTGCGGGAGTTGCGATGCCTGCGGTCACAGCGGGGCCGATTGGAGTCGCGACGGCCGACTACCGTGCACCGAGGGCACCCGTGCCAATGCGGCCGGGGAACTGCTGAACCATCCAGGGCATCTGGTCCGCGACGGCGCTCGGGTGCGCCATCACCTCGGGGTGTCAGGGTTCGCCACCCACGCCGTTGTAGATCGCGCATCGCTGGTGGTGGTCGGAGACGATGTGCCCGCCGAAGTAGCGGCACTGTTCGGATGCGCGGTGCTGACCGGTGGTGGAGCGGTGCTCAATGTCGCGCGACCGCAACCGTCGGACAGCCTGATGGTGGTGGGTCTCGGCGGCGTCGGGATGGCAGCGCTGTTGGTGGCGAAGGCGATTGGCGTCGAACGGGTCGTCGCGGTGGACCGCGTGGCCGACAAGCTCGACGCGGCGATGTCCCTCGGTGCCACGGAAGCGATGACCCCGGACGAGGTCATCGCCTCAGGAACCCGGTGCCAGTTCGCCATCGAGTGTGCGGGACATCCCGCGGCCCTGGAAACCGCATACGCCGCGACCCAGCCCGGCGGCATGACCGTCACCGTGGGTCTGCCCGCTCCCGACGCCACGATCACGCTGCCGCCGCTGAGTCTCACCGCCGAGGCACGCACTCTCGTCGGCAGCTACCTGGGTTCAGCGATTCCGGCACGCGATGTTCCGCGCTACGAGCAGCTCTGGCGGGAGGGGAAGTTGCCGGTGGAACGGCTGATCTCCGCCCGCATCGAACTGCCCGCGATCAACGACGCGATGGACGCGCTCGCCGACGGCACAGCCATCCGACAGATCATCGTTTTCGACCAGCAAGATCAGGAGCTACCATGACCCGCACTCTCGACAAGCTGTACGACGGGCTGCCGACAGGTCACTTCATCGGCGGTGAATGGCACGTCGGCAACACAGATCTGCCGGTGGAGAACCCCGCCACCGGTGCCGTGATCGCTACCGTCGCCGATGGCGGCCCCGACACTGCCGCGATCGCGCTGGACGCGGCAGTCGCCGCCGCGAACGACTGGGCAGCGACAGATCCGCGCACCCGATCCGACATCCTCATGAAGGCCTTCCACCTGCTGCATGAGCGGGCGCACCGGATCGCGCAGATTCTGACGCTGGAGATGGGTAAGCCGCTCGCTGAAGCACGCGGTGAGGTCGTCTACGGCGCCGAGTTCCTGCGCTGGTTCGCCGAGCAGTGCGTGCAGGCGGGTGGCGAGTACTTCCGGGCACCCACCGGCGGGCAACGAATTCTGGTGACGAAACAGCCCGTCGGTCCGGTGCTGGCCATCACGCCATGGAACTTCCCCCTGGCCATGGTGACCCGCAAGGTAGCGCCCGCGCTTGCCGCCGGGTGCACCATCGTGCTCAAGCCCGCCTCCCAAACGCCGCTCACCGCATTGGAATTGATGCGCGTATTCCAGGACGCTGGCGTGCCCGCCGGTGTGGTCAACTGCGTCACCACCAGTCGGTCGGCGGCGGTCGCGACCACCATCATCACCGACGAGCGCCTACGCAAGCTCACTTTCACCGGCTCCACCGGGGTCGGCCGCAAGCTGCTGGCCCAGGCATCCGAGCGCATCCTGCGTACTTCCATGGAACTGGGCGGGAACGCGCCCTTCGTGGTGTTGGCCTCGGCCGACCTGGACAAGGCCGTCGCCGGCGCGTTGGCGGCCAAGATGCGCAACGGCGGACAGGCGTGCGTGGCGGCCAATCGCTTTCTCGTGCACGATTCCCTGGCTGTCGAGTTCGCCGAGCGGCTGACTGCGGCAATGTCGGCCCTAAGGATGGGCGATGGCATGGATCCGGCGACCGCGTTGGGGCCACTGATCGATCGCGCTGCGGTCGATCAGATGCACTGGTTGATCGAGGACGCGGTGGCCCGTGGTGCCCGTGTCCATTCGACTGCCGAACTCCCCGACAGCCCTGGACACTTCGTTCGCCCGGTGGTCCTGACCAAGATCGATCCCAAGGCGCAGGTGTGGCGCGAGGAAATCTTCGGCCCCATCGCTCCGGTCCGGGCCTTCTCCGATATCGACGAAGCGCTCGCTCTCGCGCAGGACACCGAATCCGGGTTGGCCGCCTATGTCTTCGGCGAGAAGCTCGGGGAGACGATGAATTTCGCCGAAGGCCTGCAGTCGGGCATGGTCGGCATCAACACGGGGATCATCTCCGATCCGGCGGCACCCTTCGGTGGCGTCAAGGCGTCCGGCCTCGGCCGTGAGGGCGGCAGCACCGGCCTCGATGAGTACCTCGAGACCAAGTACCTGGCACTACGACTGTCCTAGCCGGACATCGAAATCAGCCGGTCGGCGCACGGCCGACCGGCTGATTCCGACGGTTTCGAGAACAGGTCAGATCGCCAGGGCCAGGCGCGTTCCCTGGTCGATGGCCCGTTTGGCGTCGAGCTCGGCGGCTACGTCCGCGCCACCGATGACGTGAACACTCATGCCCCGGCCTACCAGCTCCGAGTGCAGTAGCCGATTGGGTTCCTGCCCGGTGCACAGCACGATGTTGTCGACTTCGAGCACGTATGCGGTGTCGTCGAGCCGGTAGTGCAGTCCCAGGTCGTCGATGCGTTCATAGCGGGCGCCCGCGATCATGATGACGCCGCGGTGCTTGAGCTCGGTGCGATGGATCCATCCGGTCGTCTTGCCGAGGCCAGCGCCGACTTTGCTCGACTTACGCTGCAGCAGAGTGACTTCGCGCACCGGAGCCGGACGCACGACATCGGTCAGGCCGCCCCGCGCGCGATGTTCGGCGTCGACCCCCCATTCGGCGAGAAAGGTGGCGACATCGGGTTGCACCGCAGGATCGGGCGCGGTGAGGAACTCGGCCACGTCGAACCCGATGCCTCCCGCACCGAGCACAGCGACCCGGTTCCCCACGACAGCCTTGTCACGCAGGACATCCAGATAGCCCAGCACCATCGGGTGGTCGACGCCGGGCAGCTCGTCCGGAATCCTCGGGACGACACCCGTGGCGAGCACGATCTCGTCGAAAGACCCGTCGGTGAGCCATTCCGCAGTGGCAGTGACGTTGCGGCGCAGCCGAACACCGGTCTCGGCGAGGCGATGCCGGTAGTAGCGCAGCGTCTCGTCGAATTCGTTCTTGCCCGGAACCTGGCGCGCGATATCGAGTTGTCCACCGATCTCTGCGGCGCTGTCGAAGAGCGTGACCACATGACCACGCTCCGCGGCGGTAGTGGCGAAAGCCAGGCCCGCGGGCCCCGCACCGACAACGGCGAGACGCTTGCGCCTACGGGTCGGCCCGAGCACGAGTTCGGTTTCGTGGCACGCGCGCGGATTCACCAGGCAGGAGGTGATCTTCATGCTGAAGGTGTGGTCCAGGCAGGCCTGGTTGCAGCCGATGCAGGTGTTGATCCGCTCGGGAGTGCCCGCGGCGGCCTTGTTCACGAAGTCGGGGTCGGCGAGGAAGGGGCGTGCCAGCGACACCATGTCGGCGTAGCCGTCGGCGAGCAGTTCCTCGGCCTTGTCCGGGGTGTTGATCCGGTTGCTGGTGACCAGCGGAATCGAGACCGCGCCCATCAGCTTCCTGGTCACCCACGCGTACGCGCCGCGCGGCACCGAGGTGGCGATGGTGGGGATGCGGGCTTCGTGCCAGCCGATGCCGGTGTTGATGATCGTCGCGCCCGCGGCCTCGATCCGCTGGGCCAGGTCGACGACCTCGTCGAAGGTCGACCCGTCGGGCACCAGGTCCAGCATGGACAGCCGGTAGACGACGATGAAATCCGCGCCGACCGCCTCGCGGACCCTGCGCACGATCTCGACCGGGAACCGGACCCGGTTGTCGTAGCTGCCGCCCCAGCGATCGGTGCGCTGGTTAGTGTGGGCGGCGATGAACTCGTTGATCAGGTAGCCCTCCGAGCCCATGATCTCCACCCCGTCGTAGCCTGCCAGTTTCGCCAGCCTCGCGCAGCGCACGAAGTCCTCGATGGTCTGCTCGACCTCGGCATCGGAGAGTTCACGTGGCGGGAACGGGCTGATCGGGGCTTGTAGCGGGCTCGGCGCGACAAGCTCGGGATGGTAAGCGTATCGACCGAAATGCAGGATCTGCATGGCGATCTTGCCGCCGGCGGCGTGCACGGCATCGGTGACGATGCGATGGCGGTGTGCTTCGGCTTCCTCGGTCAGCATCGCCCCGCCCGGGTAGGGGCGCGCCGCTTCGTTCGGCGCGATACCGCCGGTCACTATCAGGCCGACACCGCCGCGCGCCCGCTCGCCGTAGAAGGCGGCCATCCGCTCGAAACCCTGGGGCGCTTCTTCGAGCCCGACATGCATCGAGCCCATCAGCACGCGGTTGCGCAGCCTGGTAAAGCCCAGATCGAGCGGTGCGAGCAGGTGCGGATAGTGCGTCGTGTTCATCGAGGACCTACCGATCATTTCCAGGTAAAGGGCATCGCCGATACGAGCCCACGTAGTCAATTTTGCTACTATGTTCGCACGATAGCTTCTGCGGAAGATCGGCGTCTAGCGCTTGTTGACCGATGCCAGCTCGCTCGGTACTGTTCAAATCGTTTACTCAACGATTTGAATATGAGGTGTGCGATGCATCCGTTCCGTGTGGCCGTCGAGGCCGAAGACATGATCGCGCTGGAGGCGCTGCTCGCCGACAACGTCGTCTTCCGCAGCCCGGTGGCATTCGCGCCGTATCCGGGCAAGCCGATCACCGCCGCGATCCTGCGTGGCGTGACCCGAGTGTTCGAGGATTTCCGCTACGTCCGCGAGATCGAGGACGCCGGGGGTCGAGATCACGCCTTCCAGTTCGAGGCGACCGTCGACGGCAAGCAGGTAGCCGGCTGCGACTTCCTGCATTTCGACGAGGACGGCAAGATCGACGAGTTCACCGTGATGGTGCGTCCGCTCTCGGCAGCCAAGGCGCTCGCCGAGGCTATGGCGGCGCAGTACCCGCGTATCCAGGCCGAAGCGGCAGAGCAGGTGCAGCGCGAGACGGCCGATGCCGGAGCCGAGCAGCGGTGACGCACTACAAGAGCAACATCCGGGACCTGACATTCAACCTGTTCGAGGTCCTCGGTCTCGGCGAGTTGCTCGACGCCGGCGCCTTCGGCGACCTCGACACCGACTCGGTGCTGGACATGCTCGAGCAACTGCGACGCGTCGCCGAAGGCCCACTGGGCGCCTCGTTCGCCGATGCCGACCGCAATCCCCCGGTCTTCGACCCCGAGACCAACTCCGTCACCTTGCCCGAGTCCTTCAAGGACAGCTTCCAGGCACTGCGGGAGATGGGCTGGGAACGACTGGGTCTGCCCAGCGATCTCGGTGGCATTCCCCTGCCGCGCGCCGTGTACTGGGCACTGAGCGAATTGGTCCTCGGGGCCAACCCCGCGGCCTATATCTACGCGCTCGGCCCCGGGTCGTCGGCGGTGTTCGCGACCGGCAGCGACCAGCAGCGCGCGATCGTGTGGACCGCCGTCGAGCAGGGCTGGGGTGGCACCATGGTGCTGACGGAAGTCGATGCCGGCTCCGATGTCGGAGCACTGCGCACCAAAGCGATCCCTCAGCCCGATAGCACCTGGCACATCGAAGGAGTGAAGCGATTCATCAGCTCCGCCGATTCCGATGATCTGTTCGACAACATCTTGCATCTGGTCCTGGCGCGAGCCGAGGGGTCAGGTCCCGGGACGAAGGGGCTGTCGCTGTTCTTCGTCCCGAAGTACCGATTCGACCCGCACACCGGCGAACTGGGCGAGCGCAACGGCGCGTTCGTCACCAACGTCGAGCACAAGATGGGCCTGAAGGTGTCGGCGACCTGCGAGTTGAGCTTCGGGACACACGGCGTTGCGGCGACCGGGTGGCTGGTGGGCGAGCTCGACAACGGCATCGCGCAGATGTTCCATATCATCGAGCACGCGCGAATGATGGTCGGCACGAAAGCGATCGCGACGCTGTCCAGCGGCTATCTGCACGCGCTCGCCTACGCCCGTTCGCGGGTGCAGGGTGCGGATCTGACCCGCGCCGCCGACAAATCCGCCCCGCGGGTGCCGATCATCGCCCACCCGGAGGTGCGGCGTTCGCTGATGCTGCAGAAGGCCTACGCCGAAGGCCTGCGGGCGGTGTATCTGTATACGGCCGCACACCAGGACCCCGCACTGGCGCAACGTATTTCGGGCGTCGATCCGGAGCTGGCCGCGCGAGTCAACGACCTACTGCTCCCGGTGGTGAAGGGGGTGGGCTCGGAGCGGGCCTACCGCTACCTCGCCGAGTCACTGCAGACGCTGGGCGGTTCGGGTTACCTGCAGGACTACCCGATCGAACAGTATCTGCGGGACGCGAAGATCGACTCGATCTATGCGGGCACGACCGCGATCCAGGCCCAGGATTTCTTCTTCCGCAAGATCGTTCGCGACCGAGGTGTGGCGTTCACACATCTATCGCAGCAGATCGTGGCGTTCGGAGAGAACACGGCGGGCTCTGCGGAGCTGAAGAATGAACGAGTACTGCTCACTGCGGCGCTCGACGACGTGCACGCCATCACCGCGACGCTGACCGCGCATGTTCTGGCGGCCGGTGAGGATCCGCATGGCCTGTACACGGTCGGGCTCGCCTCGGTGCGCTATCTGCTGGCCGTCGGCGACCTGCTGATCGGCTGGCGGCTGCTGGAGCATGCCGAGATCGCGCTCGGGGTCCTGCGTGATCCTGCGGCAGGCACCGATACCGAGTTCTATCTCGGCAAAGTCGCGGTCGCGCAGTTCTTCGCCCGCAATGTGCTGCCCGACCTGCACGCGCTGCGCTCGGTGGTTTCCGCCCTGGACAACGACATCATGCGGGTCGACGAAGCCGTGTTCTGAGTAGCGACCGGACCTGGGTCTCGTCGGGGGCACTCAGGTAGTCGGCGTTACGACAATGCCCGGGCGACGGATTCCGTTCGCCCGGGCATTGCGCTTGCTGCTACCGGCTCAGTTCCATCTTCTTGATCTTCCCGGTCGAGGTCATCGGGAGTACGGTGCGGAATTCGACGATTCGAGGGTACTTGTAGGCGGCGAACTGCTCCTTACCCCAGGCGATCAGCTCCTCTTCCGAGGTCGAGTCCCCGAGCGTTTTCAGCACGACCGCCTTCACCTCCTCACCGAGCGACGCATGCGCCACACCGATGACCGCGACCAGCGACACCGCCGGGTGAGTCATCAGCACCTCCTCGATCTCCCGGGGGTAGACGTTGTAGCCGCCGCGGATGATGACTTCCTTGGCGCGGTCGACGATGAAGTAATAGCCGTCGGCGTCGCGGCGGGCGAGGTCGCCGGTCCGGAACCAGCCATCGCGCAGGACCTCCGCGGTGGCTTCGAGCCGGTTGTAGTAGCCCTTCATGATCGGGTGACCCTTGATTGCGATCTCGCCGATCGCCTCAGGGTCGTCCGCTATTTCCGTCCAGTCGGCATCAATCAGCTTCATCTGGACTCCCCAGATCGGTTTGCCGATGGATCCGGGCCTGTTCGGTCCCGCCAGTGGTGAAAAGCAGGCTGCCGGAGAGGTCTCCGACAATCCGTATCCCTCGAGCACTCGGACACCGAGCCGTTCGGTGATCTGCCGGAGCAACGCGACCGGCATCGCGGCACCGCCCGAGATCGCGAATTGCAATGTCTCGGCGAATACTTCGGGCGCATCGACTTCGCCCAGCGCGCCGAGGAGAGCGTGATACATGGTCGGGACACCGGCGAAGTGGGTGACCGACTCGTCGCGCATGAGCCGCAACGCCTCGTGCGGTGCGAAGCGCGGCATCAGCACCACGGTCGCCGCAGAAGCGAAGGCGGTGTGCAGCTGCAGCGTTTGCCCGAAGGCGTGGAACAGCGGAAGCGCGACGAGATGAACCTCGGCGCCATCGGGCGCGCTGACCAGCCGCTGGGAGGTCATGGCGTTGAGTACGAGGTTCGCGTGGGTCAACTCGGCGCCCTTGGGCTGCCCCGTCGTACCGGAGGTATAGAGCACAACGGCGGAATCCGTCGACTCCGTGGCGGCGGATTCGAACGTCGTCGAACGACCCAAGAGCGCCTGCGCCAGGGTTTCGATGCCCGGCAGCGGCGACGGCGCCGACGGATCGTCGGTGATGACGAACAGGTGCCGACAGCCGTCGGCTTCGTCGAACCCGGCCCGGCCCTCGGTGGCCATCGGCAGGTCGATTGTGCCCTGGGCGCAGAAGTAGGCCACCGCGTCACTGTCGCGCAGGTGGTAGCCGATCTCTCTGGCTTTCAGTAGCACGTTCAGCGGGACTACGACGCCACCCGCTTTGAGGATGCCGTAGTAGACGATCGGGAACCACGGAGTGTTCGGGCACGACAGCGCGACCTTGTCACCGGTCCGGATTCCACGCTCGACCAGCAGCCCCGCCACCTGGTTGGCGGCGGCATCGATCTCGGCGTAGGTGAAGCGGGCGTCGCCGACCACCAGGGCCTCGCGGTCCGGATGGTTGCGTGCGGCGTCTTCCAGGAGAACAGCGAGATTGAGCACGTCAGGCGTCCTGTCCTCGGTCGGCGGGCCGCGGTGCTCGGACCGTCGGCGAAGAGCTGCGTCGGTGACGGCTTCTGTACATCCTGACTCCTATACTCACTTTTGTTAGTAGGTGTGTTTGCGATGCTATGACACGAGTCACGCATGCGTCCACGAGATTCAAATACTCAATTAGTTTCATATGTCGCCGGATGAGAATCATCACACTCCACGGTCATAGCTGCGCGCAATCAAGGCCGAGCGCAGCTGCCACAGACCCGAGGAGTGGGATGGGTCGATGCCTGTGAGGTGAGTGATCCGGCGCATGCGGTAGTCGACAGTGTTGGTATGTATGTGCAGTGCGCGAGCGGTATGTCGGCGGTTCATGTTGTTGGCCACGTACACCCGCAAGGTCTCGTACAGGTCGGGATGGTCGTCCAAAGGCGCCAGAATCTCCCCGAGCCGGGCTCGTCCGGGACCGGGTCGAGTCAGCTGGTACTCCAGGGCCAGATCGTTGAATCGATAGAGGCCGGGCGCGCAGTTCAGACGTTCGACGACATCGAGCAGCTCGTGGGCTCGTTTGGCCGCGTCGGGAATCTCCGAGGTCTGGGCGCTGATCAGCGTCGCCATGATCTCGGTGCGAGCCGACTGTGAGAGTTCCGCGATCAGGGCGTCGAGGGCTTCCTCGGCGGCCAGCTCTGTGGGGATCAACACGGTGCCGCCGTCCACCGACAACAACGCCAGAACCGGGCCGCCAAAGCGTTGCGCGAGTACGGATTGCACCCGCCTCAGTTTTCGCCGGGCCACGACACCGGCGTTGAGCCGCTTGTCGCGTTCGTCGGGATGTTCCCGGATCGACAGGGCCACGACCTGGTAGGCGCCCGCGATGGCGATCCCGCACTCACGCGACATCGTCGCGGTCGGCTGTCCGGCCAGCAGCGCGGAGGTCAAGGTGTGCACCGCGGTGTGATGCTGCCCCGAGACCACACGGTGCTCGAGGATGTAGGCGCGCGCCACGGTCGTGCACAGCAGATCCGAAATCGCCATGGCCGTACGGAATCCGTCGATCAGGGTGTCCGGATCTAGGGCAGCATCCCGGTCACGTTCGAGGTCCAGGCTCAGGCGCAGACCTTCGTAGAAGGCGTGCAGGATGGCGTCGATCGGTACTCCCTCGTGGGCCCACCCCGCGGCGGCTGCCGCGAGCCGGTGCATCTTCTCGCTCACGTCGTCGCCGTCGACGACCCCGCTGACGATCTCCAGACACGTTCGGATGACGGTGGTGATGTCGCCGGAGATCTCATCGCCCGGCAAGGTGGCGCAGGCTGCGACGTTGTCGACGAAGTGGCCGACGAGCTGACCGGTGAGCGTTCGCATGTCGCGCAACGGCTGCCACATCGATGCGCTGTCCAGGGGGATCGTCATCATCGACTTCCTCTCGCACCACGAACCGGCGCCGATGGTGCGAGAGGAATCCTTGCGCGATGACGGCGTCGGGTTCTTCGCCGTAGACGATGGAGTTTCCAGCGCCGGCTACTCACCGCCGAGCAAGACTGTCATCGCCGAGACAACACGGCGCCCGGGCTTGTCACCGCGGTGCGCGAAGAAGCTCCGCGTTCTCGGGGCGGTGGGTCAGGAGCCAATGCCGGACGGCGATCTGCAGAGCCATCTGGCGATCCGGCAGGTGCAAGTCCTCGCCGAAGAGTTCGTTGAGCCGACGGACGCGATGCCGGACCGTCTGCGCGTGGACACCGAGGCGCCGTGCGGCGGCGGGGGCATTGAATCGACATTCGAGGCAGGCGAGCAGGGTCTCGGCCAGCCGGTACTGCTCGGGACCATCGCCTGCCAAGGGCGCCAGCTGTTCTGCGGCCAGTCCGGCTACGAGGCCGCTGTTCTCCGAGATCAGCAGGTCGGGCACATAGTCAAGCGCACGGACCGGAGCCGCGGCTCGAATGCGGCTGCCCCGCACTAGGTTCAAGGTGCACAGTGCCCAGTTCAGAGAGTCGGCGACCGCACCCGGATCGACGGTCGGGCCGATGGCACCGATCCGGCCCTGCAACAGCGAGCGCAGCGCCTCGACGGTTTCCGGGCTGCCTGGGTCGGTCACGATGAAACACTGACGCTCGAGGTGCAGTCCGGATACCCAGTCCGCGGGGATATCGATGTCGGATCGACGAAAGGGATCGCGGGTCCACTCGTCGACGGCGACGGCCGCGACAGTTTCGGGCAAGGGCCATTCAGCCGCGGCCGCCGCAGCGCGGATGGCGGGTAGGTCCGGTTCCGGATCGATGAGCAGTTCGAGCAGCCTGCTGCGCTGCCGAGTCCGTTCGCCGCCGGCGGCGACATCGGCATAGCCCTCCCGCAAGGCCGCCATGACCGTGTTCTGGAAGATCAGCACCTGCTGGGCTACTTGCCCGATCGTCGCCGCCGTCACCGCCGGTAAGGTCATCGAGAGTTCGGCGAACCGCGCGATGGATACTCCGGTGCCGATCCGAAACGCCGTCTGCCGCAACTCAGGAGCGAAGCCCTCGGCCGCGTCCGTACGGCCTACTTCACGCAAGAACGCCCGCAAGTCGGTCAACGGGGTCTCGTCATCTTCGAGCAGGTCGAGAAATTTGGTGTTGCACCACTGGACGATCAAGGCGCCGATCTCGTGGTCCCGGCGGCCGAGGGGGCGCAGTTGATCGGCAAGCTCGGTTTCGATCGCTTCGATAGCGGCCCGGGAGACCTCGGCGTTGTGTGCTCTCAGCAACGCGATGACCTCGGCGGACTCGGACTCGGTGAGCTCGTGATCGATCAGGTTGTACCGCACTGGCGCCTCCGGGGACGTCCGCACCGGTCGGCTGTGTCGGCCTCGGACTTCGACCGAAATTGTCACGAAGAGGTCACGGACGAGATAGATTGAATACTCAATTTGTCAACTAGCACAGAGATTACCTGTCCGGGTGACGACGCCGTCGGGGAATCCGGACGCGCCGTCACGATGACGGGAGGGCACGATGACCGCACAACTCGACCGACGACTGCCGGATCTGCTCCGGTCACGCACCACTGACGTGATCGACGAGATCGAGCGAGACTTCCGACTCCGCACCCCCGGGATCGCCGACACCTGGGAAGCCGCCACCAGCTGGTCGCTCCGCGCGATCATCGATGAGACGATCACCGGTTTTCTCGACGAGCTCACCTGCGAGCCGCCGACCTGGTCGTCGGCGACCTCCCTATACCGACGACTCGGCGCGGAACTGGGCAATCAAGAACGGGATCTCGAACAACTACAAACCGCGCTGCAAGTCGGCGGCCAGGTCGCCACGCGCCGATTCATCAGCGCCGCCTATCGTCATGGCTGGAGCGAGCAAGTCCTCGCCACCCTCACCGACCACCTCTTCGCGCTGATATCCACGGCCGCGGAGGCCGCCAACCAGGGCTACCTCCGGCAACAGGGTCAGGTCGTCACCGATCGCGACCGGCATCGAACGAGTCTGCGACATCTCCTGATTCGCGATCGGGAGCCCGAACTGGACGAGATCCACGAAGCCGCCCGAGCAGCATCGTGGCCGGTTCCGAAACGGATCGCGGTATTGGCTCTCGCTCGCGACGACAGGCGGTGCCAGGCCATTCTGCCGCCCGACGTACTGATCGACTGGGAAGCATCCACACCGTACCTGATCGTGCCGGACCCGGATCGACCACAACTGATCCGACAGCTGGTCAACCTCACCAGGCAACGACACGTCGCGATCGGGCCGACCGCCGCGGTCACCAGGGGCGCACATTCGCTGCATTGGGCGAGCTACGCCATCACTCTGATCGAGCGCGGCATCCTCCCCGCCGCCCGCGGCATCCGTTGCGTGGAGCACGCCGCCACCATCTCGGCATCGATGGCCGAGGACCTGATGGATGCCTCCGCACAGGAGCTGCTGGGCGAGCTGGCCACATTGCCACCGCAACGAGCACAGCCGCTACTGGAAACCCTGTTGGCCTACCTCGAATGCGGCGGCAACGCCCTCGTCGCCGGCGAGAGATTGGGCATCCACAGCCAGACCGTTCGCTACCGGCTACGCCGCATCACAGAGCTGATGGGCCGACCCATCGACGATCCCGATCGCCGTCTCGACCTGATGAGCATCGTGAACTGGCAGTGCCGCACCATCACCGGCACCCAGGTCGCCTGACAGGCGGCCGCGACACAACCCTCCCGAGTAGCCCCCGGGGTCGGATCTCGATCTACCAATTCCGATTTGCTGGAGTCGCCGACTCGCCATCGAACTTCATCTCGACCCGGCCACGGGACAGTCTCCAGGAAGCGGTCCAGATTCTTGGTGTATTTGGTCGCGGACCGCAAACAAACAGGTCAGGCACGGTAACCGCGCTCGACCTGGTGTTCGCACCCCCATCTGGACTCGAAATGAGAAACCTGCCGATCAGGGGATGGTCACGCGGCTCGCGAGCCACCGGCCGTCCACCAGTTCCATGGTCATCTGTACGCGGCTGCGGTCGATCCGGGGATCGGTCGCGGCCGCGTTGCTCACCGTCTGATCGATGAACAGCAGTACCTCCACCTTGTCCGGCTGTGCGGATTTCACCGCCGCGTCCAGCACGGTGCCCTTGCCCGCCGCCTTGTTCTCGACGAGCAGCTGACGCAACTGGCCGCTGGAGCGGGTGTACATGTCCTTGAACTCGCCGGTGGACCCGTCGAGTACCGCGGTGAAATCGTGGTCCAGGTTGCCGGAATCGACACTGGTCAGGGTGACGGCGTAGGCGCGCGCCGCGGCGAGCCCGGCCGCGGCCGCGGACTCGGTGTCGCTGTCCTGCTTCAGTTTCCATCCGAAGACCGCCGCGAGGACGACCGCGACGACGGCGACGGCGATCAGCAGCGGGATCCGGATCTTTCGCCAGATCAGCAGGGCGATCATGCGCCGGATCTGCCATTTGGTCGGCAGCACCGCCTCGGGCTGCGCAGCGGCCGTGGGAGATTCGGCGGCCGCGGTAGCGGTGTCGGCGGTCGTCTCGGCGCCGGGATCGGAATCGGTGATCGCGTCGGCGGCGGTGTCGGTCTTCTCGGTCATCACGGGTCCTCGCTTCTACACAACGTACTGAGGGAGCTGTCTTCACTTGGGGGGTGCGGGTATCTCCTGGCCGGAATCGGCCAGTGGCAACGGAATCGGCAGGGAGAAGGGTCCGGTGGGCGTCACGGTGGCGGTCCGGTCGACCGGCTCGCCGGGCGGCGGCGGGCCGGGGACCCGTTCGCCCGGCGGGCGCGGTGCGTTGTGCGCGCCGCGGACCAGCAGCGACGGATCGGTGTCGGCGCAATAGGTGTAGAGGTAGGGCTCGACGTAGTTGTTGAGGGACGGCGCCTGGCGGGGCAGATCGTAGGTGCAGGTGCGCCGTGGATACAGGCTCACCAGGCCCCAGAAGCCGCCGTCGTGGATCACGGTCACCAGCGCGTCGAGCGTGGAGCCTGCGCGCTGGGTCGGGAAGAAGAACTCCTGGAGAGCCGGGACGCGCGTCGTGGTCATCGACGCAACGGTCGACAGGTTCGTCAGCAGCGAAACCACCGCCGTGGAATTGTCCGCCACCATCGTGTCCAGTGCGGCGAGTGTGCCCGGCGTGGTGTGCAGGAGCTCGGTGTATCCGCCGGTCTTCGCCTCGACGCCGCGCGCCGAGGCGGCCAGATCGGCGGCGAATCGGTCGAGCGCGACCGATCCCGAGCCCACCGTCGACAGCACCGTGCGGCTGTCGCGGATCAGCGACACCGTCTGTGGCAGCACGGCGTCCAGTGTCGACACCAGGAAGATGCCGCCGTCGAGCACATCGGCCAGTTTCTGTGGGCCGCCGGGTCCGGAGCCCAGTTCGTCGAGCACCGCGGTGAGCCGGGCGGGATCGACCTGCGCCAGGGTGCTGTCCAGCGTGCCCAGCATGCGCCACAGCGGTGTCGGCACCGACGTGCGGTCCTGGGTGATCACCGTGCCGTCGTCCAGATACGGCCCGGCCGATCGCCGCGGCCGGAAGTCGAGGAACTGCTCACCGGCGGTCGACAGGCTCGTCACCTCCACCGTGCCGTCGTCGGGCACCCTGACGCCGGCGTCGATGCGGGCCAGCGCCACCACCCCGCCGGGAGCGAAGTCGACCGCCGCGACCTCGCCGATCGGCACGCCACGCAACGTGACGTCCTGCCCGGGGAGCAGTCCACCGGATTCGGTGAGATGCACCCGGACCGTGATCGTCGCCGCGGTCGGATCGACGCCGAGGGCACCGAAGACCAGATACGTCGAACCGACCACCGCGGTCGTGGCGAGTGCGATCGCCGACACCGCATGCCGGTACCGTGTCCCACCGCGGACCAGGCCGACCAGCAGGCGCGCGGGCAGGTCCGCGGTGGCGACCATCGCGCGACGCAGGCTCACCGGCCGGGTCCCAGCACGCGTTCGCGCAGCCGCAGCAGCGTGTAGGTCAGGGAACCGACCATCGCCTGCCAATCGCTCGCGCCCGGGATCCGGCTACCGGGATCGGCTTCGTGCCCGGGATCGGCCAGCGCGCCGATCGCGAAGTCCTGCAGGTCCACGTTTCCGTGGGCGGAGGTGCCGCTGCTCAGTTTGATGATCGAGGGCAGCAGCTTGTTCATCGCGACCAGGCTGGTCGACGGGTCGAGGATGGCGTCGTTGAGGCCCGCCGAGATCCGGTCGAGATTGCCGATGAGGCCGCCGATCTCGCCACCGCGCAGCACCGGGAACTTCGCCAGCTCGGCGGTGACACCGTCGATCCGGCGGACCATGTCGAGCATCTGGGGCGCGTTCGCGTCGACGACGGTCGAGGCCGGGCCCGCCGCGGCGACGAAGTCATCGATCACCTGGCGATCCCTGGCGAGTTCGCCCACCAGCCGGTCGGTTTCGGTGAGGGCGCGGCGGATGTCGTCGGATCGGGCCAACAGCGCGGTCACCAGGGCCCGCGATTGCTCGATCAGGTCGCCGAGCCGGTCACCGCGATCGCCAACGGCCCGGCCGAACCCGTTGACCACGGTGGTCATATTGCGGATCGCGCCGCCGTTGACCAGCAGGGACGCCGTCGTCAGCAGTTCCTCGACGGTCGCCGCCGCCGAGGTCTGCCCGACATCGATGGTGTCGCCGTCCCGCATGGTCGCCGTCGCGAGCCCGGAATCGGCCGGGGCGTCCAGGGCCACATAGACATCGCCGAGCGGTGTCGCGGTGCGCAACTGGGCGCGGGTGCCGACCGGCAACGCGACATCGGCCCGGATGGTCAGGTGCACCACGGCCCGGTAGTCGGCGACCGTCATCTCGCGCACCTCGCCGACATCGGCACCGGCCAGCCGCACCTTGGCCTTGTCAGGCAGATTCAGGGCATTGGTGAAGCTCGCGGTGATCGTGTACCCCGGCACACCGGAGCCGCGCGCGGACAGCGGCAGATCCCCCAGTCCCACACCGCATCCGGTGGTCAGCACGAGCAACGCCGCGGCTGCGGTCCCCAGAACGGAATTCCTACTCATCGAGGCAACCTGCTCATCGCTTCCAGCATGTCGGTGACCCCGAAGTCGGGGCCGAAGTCCTGCAAGGTCCCTGTGCTACAGCCAAGTTGGCGGAGGCCGAGGATGTTGCAGACCTCCTTGACCATCTGCCCGTCGAACACCACGCTGTCGGTCAGCGCGTGGATGCGCGCGCCGCCGGTCTGCTGATCGACCGTGTTGTAGCCGTTGGCCATCAGCATCGGGGTGACGTCGAGGAACTCGGCGAGCTGATCGCGGTAGTCGGCCAGGGCTTTGATGACCGTCGCCGAATCGGTGACCGCCGAGTTCAGCGCCGCCCGGTTGTCGACGAGCAGTTCGTCGGCTTGGCGCATGACCGCGACGATCTGAGCCCCGGTGGTGCCCGCCCCGATGTCGAGCTGGGCCAGCATGTCACCGAGCTGGACCGACGCCGCGCCGAATTCGCGGATGGTCTGGTCACCACGGGACGCGGCCGCGACCAGCGCCGCCAGCTCGTTCACGATCTGGGTGACCGTGTCGCGGGTCTGGGCGCCCGCGTCGTCGCCGAGGCGCAGGGCACGCGACAGCTCGTCCATGGTGGCCCGCAATTGATCTCCGTTGCCCGCGGTCGCCGAGGACGCGACCGCGAGCAGCCGGGCGATCGGGCCGTCTCCCGGCTCGGCACCGGACAGCCCGCCGGACATCCGGTCGGCCATCGAGAGCAGCCGGTCGATGCCGACCGGCGTCCTGGTGTGGTCCGGTGCGAGCACGGCGCCGTCACGCAGGACCGGTCCGCCGCGGTAGACCGGGGTGAACTCCACGTGCCGGTCGGTCAGCACCGAGGTGGACACGGTCACCGCGGTCGCGTCGGCCGGGATCGGGGTCGCACCGTCGACCCGCATGCGCACCTCGACGTAGGCCCCGGCGGGCGTGATCGCGGTGACCTCGCCGATCGGCATCCCCAGCACGGCGACCGCGTTGCCGACATATAGACCCGCGGCGTCGTCGAATCGCGCCACCACGGTGATGTCGTCGGGCTCGGTGCGCAGCGGTCCGCCCGCGCACCCGGCGAGGACACAGATCGCGAACAGCGCCAGCGCGCGCAGCACGATGGTCGGCGACATCATCGGCACTCCCCGAAGTATTTCGGCAGGCTCTGCTGCGCGGCCTGTCCGCTCAGCGCGCACATCCAGGAGTCGACGAGGACGCCGGCGGGGGCGTTGAAGTCGACCGAATTCCCGTTGCCCGCCGCGTTGGCGAGGTTGCGCACCGACACCGGCAGGATCTCGAGGGTGTTGCGCAGCAGGTCGTCGTGCCGGGCGAGCGAGCCGAGCAGCCCGTTCAGCCCGGCGATCAACTCGTCGACGCGGGGCCGGTCGTCGACCACGATCGCGCGCACCTGTTCGACCAGCCGGGTCGTCGCCGTCATCAGCAGTTCGATCACCTGCCTGCGCGCGGCGATATCGGTCAGCAGGTCCCGGCCCGAGGTCGCGATCGCGGTGAGGTCGGACTGCTGCGCGGTCACCGTCGCGGTGAGGTTGCGCACCCCGGCCAGCAGCGAACCGAGCTCTCCGCGCCGGCTCGCGAGAATGCCCGCCAGGGTCCGGATGTCGCCGAGCACCCCCGGCAGCACGGCCGGGACGCCGTCGAGCTGGGTGGCCAGCAGTTCCAGCGACCGGCCGACCTGCTCGGCGTCGATCTGTTCGAACGTGGTGGTGGCGTTCTCCAGCGATTGCTGCAGATCGTAGGGAACAGCGGTGCGCGACAGCCCTATTCGGCGATCGGGCAGCTCGCCGGGACCGGCGGGGCGCAGCTCGACGTAGCGGGCGCCGAGCAGGGTGGTCAGCTTGATCGCGGCGGAGGTCTCGGTGCCCAGGGTGACCTGGTCGTCGACCCGCATCCGGACCACGACCCGATCGCCTGCCAGGCGCTGGCCGGTGACCTCGCCGACCGGAACTCCGGCCACGGTCACACCGTCACCGACGCGCAGGCCGGCCGACTGGGCGAACTCGGCTTCGTAGCTGCGCTCACCGACACCGACGGCGGATACCCCGAGCGCGGCCAGCAGCACCCCGGCGAGCACGGTCAGCGCGATGACCCCGAGTACCCGGGGACGTTGTTCTTCGAGTGGGCGGCCGACCGCGACGAGGCGCCGGAGCCCGGGTGGGATCGTCATGAGTGGTTCACCTACACATCGGCGATTGCTGGACGGTGCCGGACGGGGTCGCGTAGCGGACGATCGCGGGCACGAGATCCGACAGCGCGGGGACAGCGGTGAAGCCGAGATTGCACAGGTAGACATTCATGTTCGCGCCCTCCTGACTCACCCGGGCGATTCCCTTCAGCAGCACCGGGAGGTTGAAGCCCAGATAGGCGAACTGATCCTTGTTCTGCTCGAAGTGCCGGGTGAAGCCCGGCTCCCGGGTCAGCAGCCGTTCCAGGGCGGGCCGGTCCTGGGCGACGACGGTCGCCATCCGGTCGGCGACCCCGGACGCCTCGGTCAGGGTTGTCATCAGCTCGGCGCGGTGGCGGGCCAGCCCGTCGACGATGGCGCGGGTCCGGCTCAGCAGGGTGCCGAACTCCGCGCGGCGGGTGTCGAGGTGGGCTACCACCTGGTCGAGGTTGACGATCACCGAGCCCAGTACCTGATCGGGACCCGCGAGTGACTGGGCGAGCGTGGACATCTGGGCGATGAGCGTGGTCAACGATCCCGCGTCGCCCTGCAGGGCCCGCACCAGCGCGGCGGTGACGTTGTCCACCTGCTGCGGGTCCAGGCCGCTGAACAACGGCTCGAATCCGTTGAGCAGGCCGGACAGGTCGAACGAGGGCTCGGTGCGCTCCACCGGAATCTGTGCGCCGCCGGACAATTCGGCGGCGGGCCCGGCCGCCGGGCGGGACAGGCCGAGATAGCGCTGGCCGATCACGTTCTGGTAGGTGATCGCGGCGGTGGTGTCGGCGTACAGGTGCTGCTCGACCGCGACCCGGAAGCGCACCCGGGCCAGGGTGCCGTCGAGTTCGACGGCGTCGACCCGGCCGACCCGCACACCCGCCATGCGGACGTCGTCACCGGAACGCAGGCCGGTGGCATCGGTGAAGATCGCCGAGTACGACCTGGTCGTGCCGTCGACGCCGCGGTGCAGCGTCACGAACGTCATCCAGATGAGCGCGAACGCGACGACGAGAAACATGCCGAGTCCGACGACCGAGCGACGGGACTTCATCGCGGGACACCTCCTGTTCCGGGGATTCCGGTGGTGAGCAGTTGGGCGAGAACCTGTTCGGCGGCATTGGCGTCACCGCCGAGCACGCGGCCGATCAGGTCCTGTAGTTCCGGGGCGAGCACCGGTTTCGGAAGGGAACGCGGGTCCAGCGAGGCGGGTAGTGGTTGCGCGGTGGCCGATTCCGGTGCGGTCGAGCAGCTGGGACCGGCCAGGTCGCCGTAGCGCGGGCAGTCGGCACGGGTGTAGGGCGTGTCGGCGCTCAGCCGGATCTGGAACTTTCCGGTCCCGGTCTGGGTCCGCTCGTTCCAGAACTCGGCGAACCACACGTCGGACAGCTTCTTGATCCGTCCCGCGATCGGGCCGAAATGTGAACTGCCCGCGGCGAAGACGTCCAGGACCGGCGTCAGCTGATCGGTCGCGGTGACCATCTCGTCGACGTGGGCGCCGAGCCCACCGCCGACCGTCGACAAGGTCGCGGCACCCGCGGTGAGGACATCGCGCAGAGCCGCCTCCTGGGTGACCACCGTCTGCATCGGGATCACCGAATGATGCAGCGCGTCCAGCAGATCGGGGGCGGCGTCGGCCAGGCCCTGCACCGAGGCGGTGAGCGCCGCGATCGTCGACGGTTCCCCCGGCGGTGCGATCTGCGCGGACAACCCGGCGGTGATCCGTTCGAGCGCAGCGCCCGCCGCGACCAGGTCGCCACCGCGCCGATCGGTGGCCTTGGCCACCGCCGCCAGCACGCCGACGGTGTCGCTGGAGCCGATCCGGGCGGAGGCGGCGACGATGGCGCGCAGTTTGGTCAGCGCCGTCTGCAATTGCACGGTCGACAGGCTGTCGTCCTGCTCGATCGCGTCACCGGCCCGCAGCGGCCTGCCCGGCCCGTTGTCGACCAGCTGGACCGAGGAGACCGCGAAGACATTGCCCGGGACCACCCGCGCGGTGACGGTACTCGGGACATCGTCGATCCGCGCGGGATCGAGTTCCAGCAGCGCCCGGCTTGGGCGCCCCTCGGACCCGGGTGACACCTGGGCGACGGTCCCGATGAGGACTCCACGAAACTTGACGTCGGAGCGCGGTGGCAGGCCGTCGCCGACGTGCTGGAGCACCGCGACGACTTCGGTCTTCTCGTCGAACGTTCCCGACGATTTCAGCACGACCGCGGTGACCCCGCCCGCCACGAGAGCGGCGAGCACGACGCCCCGGACCAACAGCCAGAACAGGGAGGGTCCACGCCCGTCCTTGTCGAACATCACCGGTAGCTCACCCTCCCAGCCGGGCGCTGGTGCCGATACCCCACAGGGCCACGGTCAGCAGCAGATTGACGACGATCATCACCGAGATCGCGGCGCGCATGGCCCGGCCTGCCGCGATGCCGACACCCTGCGGGCCGCCGGCGGCGTAGTAGCCGTAGTAGCACTGGATCGTGGTGGTCAGCAGGACGAACACGATGGCCTTGCCCAGCGAATAGACGATGTCGGGTCCGCTGAGCACGAGCTGGAAGTAGTGGTGGTACGTGCCGAGCGACAGCCCGCCCGCCGCGCCGACCACGAATTCGACCGCCAGGTAGTTCATCGCCAGACAGACCAGGTACAGCGGCACGATCGCCACGACCGAGGCCAGCAGTTTGGTGCTCACCAGGTAGGGAATCGACCGGATGGCCATGGACTCCATCGCATCGATCTCCTCGGAGATCCCCATCGCCCCCAGCTGCGCGGTGAATCGGCACCCGGCCTGCGCGGCGAAGGCCAGCGAGGCCATGATCGGGGCCAGTTCCCTGGTCGAGGCGGTCGAGGCGACCAGCCCGATCGCCGGTTCCATCCCCAGCAGGTGCAAGGCGTTGTATCCCTCGAGCCCCACGATCGCGCCACCCGCGGCGCCCAGCACGATGATGACGCCCGCGGTACCGCCGCCGACGACGATCGAGCCGTTCCCCCAGGCGATATCCGACAGGGTCCGCAGGAATTCCGCACGATAGTTGCGCAGCATCAC
The DNA here is from genome assembly GCF_040654235.1 of Nocardia sp. NPDC050718. Classification (NCBI taxonomy): domain Bacteria; kingdom Bacillati; phylum Actinomycetota; class Actinomycetes; order Mycobacteriales; family Nocardiaceae; genus Nocardia; species Nocardia sp. NPDC050718. The sequence goes on from NZ_JBFAHQ010000012.1 coordinate 34,895, forward strand.
CGGAATGGCGAGCACGGCCCGGACGAAGAAGGTGAGCATGTGGCCGAGCCGCATGAACACGATGCCGATTTCCTTCAGGAGCACGGCCGCCATCCGTATTCCGGGCGGGTAGTAGGTCGACGCCATTACAACCCCTGCCGCGGGAACAGCATCATGAATATCTGCGTGAACAGAACATTCACGATCATCAACAGCAGGATCGACGAAACCACCGTGGAATTCACCGAATTCGCGACGCCCGCCGACCCACCCTCGGTCGTGAGTCCCTTGTGACAGGCGACGATCGCGACGATCGCGCCGTACACCACGGCTTTGATCAAAGTCAGGACGAGGTCGCCGACGGTGGCGAACGACGCGAAGGTGGCCACGAAACTGCCCGGCGCGCCGTCCTGCGCGAAGACATTGAAGACGTAGCCGGCCACGAAACCGACGAAACAGACCACGCCCGTGAGTGAGACGCCGATGAGGACAGCGGCGGCGAACCGCGGGACGACCATGCGCCGGATGACCGAGACACCCATGATCTCCATGGCGTCGAGTTCCTCGCGGATCTTGCGGGAGCCGAGGTCCGCGCAGATCGCGGAACCGACCGCCGCCGCCATCAGCAACGCGGCCACCATCGGGGCGCCTTGCCGGATGACAGCCAGGCCGCTGGCGGCGCCTGCCAGCGAGGTCGCACCCACCTGACCTGCCAGCAATCCGAACTGGATGGACAGGGTGACGCCGATGGGCAGGGCGACGAAGATGGTCGGCAGCACCGCGGCCGATGCCATGAAGGCGGCCTGATCCACGGCTTCGCGGACCGCGAACCGGCCGGTGAGGATATCGGTGATCAGGAACTGCACGGTGCGCACCCCGAGGACGAATTGTCCACCGACGGTGCCGAGCGCGACGCCGGGGTGCCGGTCGAGGTATCCACGGAACCAGGAGCCGACTGCCCGGCTGGCCGGCATCGAGTAGGGCTGCTCAGTGTTTCCGTATCGCGTTCGCCCGGAATCACCGAGTGCGCCGACAGAATTGGATTTTTTCGACATCCGGCATTCCTGACGAATCGTGGGGACACGCCGAATCACCCGGGAAAAGCGAGTAATTCGATCAGCAGGTCGGCCGCCGTCGGTCAACGTCGGCCCATCGATGTGTACTTCGGCACGGTTACTGGCGCGCCGACGATCTCCGCTGCGCGTCCAGCCGGGCCGCACCAGGATCTACAGGACGATACTGTATCACTTACAGTTGGATCTACAACAGCATTTCAGACGAAGTCCGAACCGCCGTCGACATTGATGTTGGCGCCGGTCATGTAGGAGTTGCGCCGGGAGGCGAGAAAGGCGACGACCGGACCGATCTCGTCGGGCAGGCCGGCCCGCGGCAGTTGCGCGGGATGCCCGTAGTGCTCACCGATGGCCGCCATCAGCCGGTAGGGGTCCGCACTCTCGATGCCGACCGAACGAGCCCAGCCGAGCAGGGCCGGCGTCACGAAGGTGCCGGGCGAGACGACATTGACCAGGATCTCCTCCGGCGCGAGCAGCAGCGACAGATTCTTCGACACGCTGGTGACCATGGCTTTGGCGGCCGTGTAGGCCGCCAGCGACACGGATTGACGCTGCGTCGAGTGCGCGGAGAAGTTCACAATCCTCCCCCACGACGCCCGGCGCAGCAGCGGCAGCGCCGCGTTGACGCAGTGCACCACGGGCAGGACTCCGTGATCGAGGGCCTCGTGCCACTGCTCGCCGGTCAGCTCTTCCACGGTGCCGCGCACATCCGGCCCGACCGTGTTGATCAGCGCGTTGAGCGTGCCGTCCCAGCGCTCACCCAGTTGCCCGAACACCGCCGCCACCTGCTCGACATCGCGTACGTCGGCGACGAGACCGACCGCGTCCGCACTCCCCGAGCGGACGAGCTCGTCGGCGGCCGCCTCGACATCGGCGGCGGAGCGTCCGACCACCGCGACCCGCGCGCCCTCCTGCGCCAGACATCGCGCGGTCGCCAGCCCCATACCCCGGCTACCGCCGACCACGACCGTGGCCGCGTCGCGCAACCCCAGATCCATACCGCACCCGCTTCGTATCAAGGAGATCCCCGGGGCGCGACCTCGATATCGTGGCCGACAGACAGGCTCACCGGCCTCCTATTCGCCGTTACTGTAAAGCATCCAGTAAGGATCGTGAAGAGTTCTCCGGCATTTGCCCGGCGACGGCCGCACGCTGCGGGGATACACCCCGGGACACCGTCACCCCGATTCCTGACGGGCCGCACTCGCCGGCACCCTTCGACACTCGAGATACCGCTGGCCACAGCGGTTTACGTACGAGTTCGTTGACATTTTTCACTGACATCTGTCAACATCAGCACACCGCTCCACACGTTGACAGCGGTCGAGGGCAAGGGTTAGAACCCAGCCATGAGTACAACCCCGGAGCAGCACCAAGGCCGACAGGCCCGGCGGCTGCACACACGGCAGCGGGTGTTCGACGCGGCCATCGCCGAACTGAAGCAGACCGGCGTGGCCGATGCCGACATCAACGCCATCGCCGAGTCCGCCGGTGTCGCACGCGGCACCTTCTACTTCCACTTCCCCACCAAGGAGCATGTGCTGCTCGAACTCGAGCAGCGAGAAGAGTTCCGCATCGCCCGTGCGCTGGAACGATTCCGGCGCCGATCCCCCGATCTGCGCGACACCTTAGTCAGGACCGTCCGGCTGGTCACCGAGCTGGAGCGACAGCTGGGCAGCCTGCTGTTCAGAGATCTTCTCGCCATGCACTTCTCGCCGACGCGGCCGGTCGACGAGAGCTGGCGTGAGCATCCGCTGATCATCGTGCTGACCGAGGAAATCACCCGCGGCGGAGAGCGGGGCGAGGTACAGAACGCCGTCGAGCCGCACCACAGCGCGATGTTCTTCCTGCTCGGCCTCTACGGCCTGCTGACCTCGACCACCGGCACGAAAGCCCTGCGGCAGTCCGTACTCGACAGCTACCTCACCACCACACTGCGCAGCCTGGAGCCCCGATGAGGACGCACCGGCCGCACCGACAGACAGAGAGAGCCCAGCATGCTGCTCGATATCGTCCGACTGATCCTCACCTGGGGAGCGATGCTGCTGATCATCGCCTTCTGGTACTGGGTCATGAACAACATCGGCACCTTCTGACGAAGCACCGGCGCATTCCGCCGCACCGCGCGGTAACCCCTTGCCCGCGCGGACCTTAGAAGAAGAGAGTTCCCGTGAACGAACAAGACCGCCGGCGCAAACGTGCGCTGATCGTCTTCCAGATCGCCATTTACGGCTTCCTGCTGACGATGTTCCTGATCCAGATGCAGATGTACATGAACAGCGACTGGTAGGGACCGCCATGACCGCAACCGTCACCTTCGACCAGCACCACGAGGACAGCAGGCTCGCGCAGCGGCGCGCCGATCGCTGGCTCACCGCGGGCACCGCGCTGATGGGCACCTATGTCCTCGGGATCTTTGGCCTGCCACTGTTCCTGCGCGGGGTCTTGCTCCAGCGCAGAGCCCAGCGATCGGGGCTCTCCGTGCGGCCCGTGATCGTCACCCTGATCGGCTATCTCGTCATCCTGGACGCCTTCCTCAACACGGTCGGCTGGGCCCTCGACATCGGCGCCAGCCACACCCTGATCACCCGCGTGTTCTTCACCGCCTGGGGCAACTTCTTCGACGGCGGCTACTGGTGGCACTACAACGAACTCTGGGTCGGCGGATCGGGCGCGCCGGGCGAGAAGGGCTGGGAGATCGCGTGCATCCTCGTCGTGTTCCCGATGCGCGTCGCCGCCGCGATCGCGTTCCTGCAGATGAAACGGTGGGGACACCAGTGGCTGACGGTGACCTGCTGGTTCGGCGTGGTCATCTGGGTCGGCTACATCGTGAACATGACCGTCTACGCCGACATCCGGTTCGACAGTGTCGTGCTGCCGGTCATCGGCTGGTGGTCTACGACATCTTCTACATCACGCCGTTCCTGGCGATCCCCTACCTGCACACCGTGAATCGCGAGATCTTCTCCGACTGAACCGGCCCCCGCTATCAGGAGCAACTCATGACCGACTCAGAATCCGGTGCCGGACAGGATCTTCCGCTCGGCACCACCCCGACGTTCGCCCGCATGCACAAGTTCCTCAAACGCGGCATCTTCGTGTGTCTGTTCGCCCTCGTCATCGAGGGCGCGTTCACGGTGCCCGCGCTGGCTCTCTGGTACGGGTGGCCGACCTTGTCGCTGCACGAGATCTGTGACGAGATGATCAAGGTCCGCTATTCCGACGACTCGCTGACCTGTGAATACCCCGCGGCGTTCAACGCGCCGCCGCTGGGCGGCCAGGCCGAGGGCGCCGGGCAGACCACCGCCCGCGACGAGTGGGGAGTGCAGCCCAAACCCGGGTGGGAACGCATCGGCTTCCGCGAACTGGTGCGACACCACGACGAGCGCGTCGCCCGGCAACAGGCCGAGCGGGCCGGTCGGTGAGTCCGCAGATACCGCATCCGGCGCGTGTCCTCGTCGAGGGCACGCGCCGGGCGGTGCGCACGGCCCGCAATCGCAGGTCCCCCGGTGCTTCGCGGGTGCCCTCGCAGCTCACCGACATCACACCGGCGTGGCTGGCCACCGCGCTCGGCAAACCCGTGGGGTCGATCCGGGCGATCACCGTCCTCGACAGCCATTCCGGCACCGCGGCCAGGGCCCGCATCGGTGTCGATGCCGACGACGACAGCATTCCCGACCGCCTGTTCGTGAAGCTGCCGCCGAGCGACTATCCGCAGCATGTCCTGCTCGATCTGTTCGGGCTGGCCGAGAAGGAGGTCCTCGCCTATCGGGCGCTGGGCGAGGACCGACCGGTGCGGATCCCGCGATGCCATGCGGCGGAGTCGGATCCACGGCGGTCGCGTTTCGCGCTGGTGCTCGAGGATCTCACCGCGACCGCACGGTTCCGGACCGTCGTCGACACGGTGAGCCGAGCCGAAGCCGAGGCAGTCGTCGACGCGATGGCCGACCTGCACTCGGCGTTCTGGAACAGCGACCGCTTCGCGGGTGACCTCGCTCCCCTCGCCCACCGCCCGGCGTTCGAGACGCACCTGGGGACGATGATCCGCAGGCTCCTGCTGCGAAACATCAAGGGGCACACCGCCGACATGATCCCTGAAGCGGTCGCGCGGGCTTGCCGGATCTTCTATCTCCGCAGCGCCGAGATGGATACCTTGTGGGCGAGCCTGCCACAGACCCTGCTCCACGGCGACCCACACCTGGGCAACCTGTTCTTCGAGAACGACGTGCCGGGGTTTCTCGATTGGCAGATCGCGTCCGCCGGTGCCGGAATCCGCGATGTCGCGTATTTCCTGACGTCGTCGGTGGATCCGGCCTTGCTGCGCACGATCGAGCAAGCACTGGTCCAGCGGTATGCGGACCGGCTCGTCACCGCGGGAATCGCGGTCGACGGTGCGCGGCTGTGGACGCTGTATCGGGCAGCGACCACCGACTGGTTCCTGGCCGCGGTGTGCACCGCCGAGGCCGGTGCGCGGATGCAGCCGCTGGAGGTGTCCAGGGAAGGTGTCCGCCGCGCGGTCGCGGCGGTCGAAGCGCACGACAGTTTCCGTGTGCTGACCGCGCTCGTGGACGGCCGGTGACCTCGCCGTCCCGAACCAGCGGAATCAGGTGAGGCGGATCGGTCAGGGCTGGGCTCGCGAGTCCGTGCCGACGTCGTCGATCAGGTTCCACCCCAACGCCGTCGCGGTATCGATGGGGTCGCCGGTGAGCATCATCCAGGCCGCACGCCAACGCCCGATCCGCCGGGGGATGCTCACCGTGCCCCCGGCGCCGGGGACCAGTCCCATCGCGATCTCGGGCAACCGGAACCGGGTGCCCGGCGCGGCGACGAGCCGTCCGGCGAAGGCCGCCATCTCGATGCCCGCGCCGATGCACGCACCCTGGACGTGCACGACGGTCCGATCGCGCAGCCGGTCGATGATGCGCCACGGCGCGCGCTCGAGCCGGACCTCGTAGGCGGCGACGACGTCGGTGGCGGTCCCGAACTCGTCGAGATCGCCGCCACTACAGAACACCGGACCCGCCCCGGCTATCCGCACCCGCTCGATCGCGGGGTCGAGTTCGGCCAAGCGCAGCACCTCGAGGAGTTCCTCGCGCAGGCGCGCGCTCAAGGCGTTGCGACGTTCGGCATGATCGAGAACGAGCGCGAGCTCCGCGCCGGACCGGTCGAAACGCACCAGTGGGCGGTCGGGGAAGGTCACCGGACGCGGACCGCCCCGGCCACGTAGCCAGGTCCGGAACTCGGTGCCCGCCAGCAGCATCGAGTACACCGCGGCTTCGCTACTCAGCGCGACAGTGGTGTCCGCGACGCCGGTCTGGCGCAGGAGCCTGCCCAACGCCACGCTCGCCCGCGGATTGTGTCGCGTCGCTTCCTCGAGCTGCCGTACGGCCGCGTCGGGATCGGGATGGGTCACGACCTGGCGGGATGCCTCCGGACCGTCGCTCAAGGTCAGGGTCAGCGCGTCCAGGAGCGGGGACACCGCGGGCGGGGCCGCACCGCGCAGGACGCCGACGGTGAGGCACAGCGAACCCGATAGCAGGGCCGCCGTGTCGGCGATCCGGGCGGGCGACGCGTCGGCCCAGTCGTCCAGCGGCAGGACCAGCAGTGGCTGTACCGGCGTTCCGTCCGCGTCGAGATCGAGTTCGAAGTCCACCGGCGCCGGGTCGCTCACATATCGGCTCACCGGCCCATCGTGGCACGGCGGCTGTCGTGTCCTTCGCCCTAGTATCGAGCTGTGCCTTTCACCCGCTCGTCCCAGTCCGGTTCACCGGTGGTGGACTGGTCCGACAGTGGTGTGGTCGCGCTGACCGGACGGCCCGACGGGCCCGTGCTGATGCCGCCCGGGCGGGCAGCGACGCACGCTCGGGAGCTGATCTCCGTCCTCGCTACCGCTACCGGGACATCGATCGGGCTCGACGGCGCGCGCCTGCTCGGCGAACGCGCCGCGATCACCGGGCTACGCCGCGGTGGCGCAGTCTCGGCGGGCCGCCATTGCCGACTGCTGCGCACCGCCGACGGCTGGGCCGCGGTGTCGTGTGCCCGGCCCGGCGACGCCGACCTCATCGGCGCGCTCGTCGGCGTGAACCTCGACGGCGCGGATCCCTGGCCCGCGCTGACGCGCTGGGCCCGCGAGCATCCCGGCACCGAGCTGGGCGATCACGCCGAACTGCTCGGTCTCGCGGCAGGTCCCGTCCGCACCCGCGCCGACCGCACAGTCCCGGGGCTCCCGGTTACCTCCGACCTTCGCCCGCCCGCTGCAACGCCATGGCCCGGGATGACAGCTCGCCCGGTCGCCGGACTCCTCGTCGTGGATTTCAGCGCACTGTGGGCGGGTCCGCTCTGCGCGCATCTACTCGGGCTGGCCGGTGCCCGCGTCGTCAAGGTCGAAACGCCTCACCGCCCGGACGGCGCGCGGCGGGGCAATCCCGAGTTCTACGCGCTGCTGCACCACGGCCACGAGTCTGTGGTGCTCGATCCCGGGGAACCGGGTGGCAGACGCGCGCTGGCCGCGCTCGTCGACGCGGCCGACATCGTCATCGAGTCCTCCCGGCCCAGGGCGCTGGCCGGTTTCGGCCTCGACGCCGCCCGCGCGGTCGCGCGCGGGACCTCCTGGCTGTCGATCACGGCGGCGGGCCGATCCTCGCACCGGGTGGGTTTCGGCGACGACATCGCCGCGACCGCGGGTCTGCTCGCCCACGACATCGACACGAACACACCGGTGTTCGTCGGTGACGCGATCGCGGACCCGCTGACCGGGATCACCGCCGCCGCGCTCGCGGCCTCGGCGCCTGCCGACGGATCCGGCGTGCTCTGGGACCTCTCGATGACCGACGTCGTCACGGCGACCCTGACCGACGAACCGGCCGCACACCTCCGGCGCGACGGCGAGCAGTGGATCGCCGACACCGAGGAGGGCCCGGTGCCGGTGGCCGACCCCACTCCCCGGGCACCGGCCGGTCCCGCACCGGAATCCGGCGCCGACACCGCCGGAGTGCTCGGCTCCCTCCGGATTCCGGTCCCGTGACCGTCATCGTGATCCGGCACGCCGAGGTCGACGGCGTCCCCGATCTGGATGTGCGGCTCCGCGACGGACGCGTGGATCAGCTCGGCCGGAACCTGTCCGCCCGAGATGCCGCGGAGGTGATCGACGCACACGGCGGTGCGCTGATCCCCGGTCTCCACGACCATCACCTGCATCTGCACGCCATTGCCGCCGACGCGACCTCCACGGCGTGCGGACCACCCACGGTCCGGGACCGCGCCGCCCTCGCGACGGCGTTGGCAGCCGCGCCCGGTGACGAACACGGCTGGGTGCGCGGCACCGGCTACGTCGACACCGTCGCGGGCGATCTCGACGCAGCGGCACTGGACGCGCTGTATTCCGCGCGCCCTGTCCGCATTCAGCATCGCAGCGGCGCGATGTGGATCCTGAACTCCGCCGCCCTCGCCGCCGCGGGAATCAGCGGCCCCGCGCATCCGGGCGTCGAATGCGGCACCGACGGGCTTCCGACCGGCCGGATCTGGCGGGCGGACCCGTGGCTGCGCACCCGGCTGCCGCGCACCGGGCCGCCGCGGCTCGACGGGGTGGGTGCGACCCTCACGGGATTCGGGATCACCGGGGTCACCGACGCCACGCCGGACCTGTCCGACCGATCGCACGCGGCGCTGATCTCCGCCGTGGCCGACGGCGCTCTACCCCAACGGGTTTCGCTGCTGGGCGCCCCACTCGGCGGCGCATGGGAGTACCCCGGTCGCGTCGGCGCCGGACCCTACAAGATCGTGCTGGCCGATTCCGGACTCCCGCTGTTCGACGACCTCGTCGCGCGCGTCCGCGCCGCGCACGCGGACCGCCGCGCTGTCGCGGTCCACTGCGTGACCCGCGAGGCGCTGGTCCTGCTGATGGCCGCGCTGGACGTCGCCGGGTCGTTTCCCGGAGACCGCATCGAGCACGCGGCCATCGTGCCTGCCGACATCATCGACACCCTCGCGAGCCGGGGCGTGCGCGTGGTCACCCAGCCCGGATTTCTCGCTCAGCGCGGCAGCTACTACCGCGACCACCTCGCCGACGACGACCTGGCCGATCTCTACCGCTGTCGCACCCTGCTCGACGCCGGTGTGGGTGTCGCGCTGTCGAGTGACGCACCGTACGGCCCTATGGATCCCTGGGCCGTCATCGCGGCCGCCGTCCACCGCCGCCCGGAAACGGGCGAGGTCCTCGGCCCGGAGGAATGTCTCTCCCCCACACAGGCACTCGATGCCTACCTCGCGCCGCTGGACGATCCCGGCGGCCCGCCCCGGCGCGTCCAGCCGGGCGCTCCCGCCGACCTCGTGCTGCTCCATGAACCGCTGCGCGGCGGGCTCGCTGTCGGCTCGGCCGACGTGGTCCGCCGGACGTTCCTCACCCGGGCTGCGACGTAACCACCGCCCGCCGCCCCACCCCGCGGCCGTGTGTCAGCGGCACCGCGTCGACGATCTCGGCGGTCGAGGCGTGCCAACCGCAGGGCAGGCCACAGGTGCGAAAGAACCTGCGCTCCAGGACACCCCGGGAAAAGGCGCGCGTAGTGACCGACGCCTGCGCCGCGTATCCGCACGACGGGCACTTCTCGAAGTAGTCCAGCAGGTCGTGGGTCGTGGTGCCGATCAGATCACCGAGAACGGGCTCGTCGACATCCGTACCGGGAAACCGAGGCGAGCCGGTTCCGGCGCCGTTGCGCTCGACCATCGAGCACCATCCTCTCGCGCGGACCAATTACTGTCGCCCTTACAGTAATTAGTTCAGCGAGGTGCCCGTCTCGGCCCTTTTCCCGGTGGCCACAACCGGCGTGTCGTCCGGGGTGGACTCGGATGCCTGCTCGTCCACCCCGGAATCGGTTGCGGCGGAGCGCACTCGGCCGGGCGCCCAGAAGACCGTGACCACAGCCGCGGCGAGCACTCCGGTCCCCAGCACCGTGGCCGCCGCGCCCGACCCGTGGACGAACGCCTCCTCGATCTGCTCGACGAGCGGACGCGCCGCGGGCCCGAAGACCCCGGCCGCCTCCAGCGCCGCGGCAGGCGAGGCCGCCACCGGCGCGCGCAACTCCGGCGGCAGTGCCGCCACCACCGGGCCGATCCGCTCCCGGTACCCGGCCGCGAGCAGGCTCCCGACGACCGCGATCCCGATCGCCGCGCCCACCTCACGGGTCGCATCGTTGACAGCCGCGGCGACGCCGTGTTTGTGCGTCGGCACCGCGCCGACGATGGCCGCCGTGGCCGGTGTCGCGGACAGCGCGATACCGAAGCCGATCACGACCAACGCCCACAGCAATTCGACGTACCCGCTGCCTACCGACAGCCGGGCCAGACCGAACATGCCCACCGCGGTGACAGCCAGTCCCGACGCCATCATGGCGCGCAACCCGACGCGCTCCGACAGCCAGGGGGCGACCGGCGAGACCAGCATGAGGGGAACCATGATCGGCGCCACCGCCAGTGCCGCACCCAGCGGGCCGTACCCGAGCACCAGCTGCAGGTACTGCACGACCAGCATGAAAACGCCGAACACCACGAGGAACTGGGCCGTGATGGTGAACGCTCCGGAACCGAACCGCCGGTCGGCGAAGAGCCGCACATCCAGCATCGGCGCGTCGGCCCGCAATTCCACCGCGACGAACAACGCAGTCGCGCCGAGACCGACCGCGAGGAGAACGAGCACGAGGGGATCGCTCCACCCGACCAACGGCACCTCCGACGCCGCGAACACCACCGAGCCGATGGCCACCGCCCCGACCACCGCACCGGCCGTGTCGAACCGGAGTCGCGACTCCTCGACGGATTCGGCCACCGTGCACGCGGCCACGGCCAGAATCAGGCCGGCACCGGCCATCGCCACGAGAATGGCCGTCCACGACCACCACATCAGCAGGGCGCCCGCACCCAGCAGTCCGATCGCGCCACCGCAGGCCACCGCCGCCGCCCAGATTCCGACCGCCAGCCCACGGCGCGACGCGGGAAACTCCGCGGTCAGCAACGACAGGGTCGACGGCATGACCAGCGCTGCCCCGGCACCGGTGACCGCACGCGCGGCGATGAGCCAGACCGGGCCCGACACCACCAGCGGGATCAGCGAACCGGCGGCCAGGACGATCAAGCCCGCCACCATCATCCGGCGGCGCCCGTACCGATCGCCGAGGGCGCCACCCGGCAGCACCAGGCAGGCCAGTGCGAGGGTGTAGGAATCGGTGATCCAGGTCAATTGCTGCTGCGAGGCGCCGGTCGCGGTGGCGATGCTCGGCAGGGCTCCGTAGAGCGCGACCATGCCCGCGATCACGAGCCCGACCGCGAGGCAGGCCACGAGCAGCGCCCAGACCCGGCCGGCGCCGAGCCTTTTCGAGTCGAGATTCCCTGTCATCCGACCCTCCACGATGCTCTGTCGAATCAGCTACTGTAATTATTCCAGTAGAACGTATCATCAGCTCGTGACCGACGTGCTGCACGACCTCATGACCTGCCTGGATCTGCGCGAACCCGATCCGCGCGCGGGCCACACCGTACCCTCGCCGCCGGGCGCAGCGTCGCGGATGCTCACCGGAGCCAATCAGCAACTGCCGCACCGGCGCCTGTTCGGCGGCCAGCTCCTCGCCCAGTTCGTGCGCGCGGCACACGTCCACGCGCCGGACCGGTCGATCAAATCCCTGCACGCCCTGTTCACCAGGGAAGGGCGCACCGAGGACCCGGTCACCTATCTCATCGACCCCGTCCACCTCGGGCGCTCGTTCGGCGCGCTGACCGTCTCCGCGTGGCAGGGCGACCGAACGATCGCCACCTGCGCGATCTCCCTGCACAGCGACGAAGACGGCCCCGCGTATCAGCCGGACCACCCGGCCCTGTCGGCGCCCGGGCCCGAGCACCGCGTCGAGATCGAGCTCCTGCCCTGGGACACGCGAGCGACCTCGACACCCGACGACGGCGATGCCGGCGCCGACTTCGACCTGTGGATGCGCTTGCCCGGCAACGACTCCGGCGTCCGCGCGGCGCTCCTGGCCTATGCGAGCGACCTCCACGTGATCGCGACCGCGCTACGATCGTTTCCCGGCATCGACCACCACGGCAACGGCCGGGACTTCACCTCCGCCACCACCTCGCACACGCTGTGGTTCCATCACCCGATGCCCACCGATGGCTGGCTGCTGCTGCGCCATCGTCCGGCGCTCGTCGGACGCGGCCGTTGCTACGGCCAGGGCGACGTCTTCGGCGAGGACGGCACCCTGATCGCCTCCTTCGCCCAGGAGTCGCTGCTGCGATTCCCCGCCGGCACGGCTCCCCGACCCCATTCTTGATCCGTTACTGTATGGTTTACCGTAAATAAGACAATTACCCGTGGGGTGATCCAGGGCCACCGGGCCGTCCCGCCTTCGCCTCGCGCGCAGGGCGGCCCGGAGCGACAACCCAGCTCCCGAGGAGGGCGACTGTGAGCAGCACCGACGAACAATTCCGTGCCGCACCGATTTTCGATGCCGACCAGCACATGTACGAGAACCCCGACGCGCTGACGAGGTACCTGCCGGAGCGGTACGAGCGAGCGGTGCAGTTCGCCCAAATCGGCCGCCAGACCCGGATCGTGATCAACAACCAGGTCACCGACTTCATCCCGAACCCGACCTTCGAGCGGGTGGCCGCCCCCGGCGCGCACGAGAAGTTCTTCGCCGGGGAGAACACCGAGGGACTCACCCTGCGCGAGATGCAGGGCCCCGCGATCGACGCGCCCTCGGGAACCCGGAACCCGGCGGACCGGATCGCCGAGCTCGATCGCCAGGGTGTGGTCGAAGCGCTGAACTACCCCACTCTGGCCAGCCTGGTCGAGCATTCGGCCGCCGATGATCCCGCGCTGACCCTGGCGATCATCCACGCCCTCAACCAGTGGATGGCCGAACACTGGACCTACAACTACGACAACCGCGTGTTCTCCACGCCGATCATCAACCTGTCCGAAGTCGATGCGGCACAGCGGGAACTCGCCTATGTCCTCGACCACGGCGCCAAGGCCGTGCTGATCAAGCCGGGACCGGTCAACGGGCTACACGGCTGGCGTTCCCCCGCCCTGCCGGAGTTCGATCCCTTCTGGCGCGAGGTGGAATCCGCCGGCCTGCCCGTGGTCCTGCACGCGAGCTACCCGCCGCTCGACAGCTACATCGCGCGCTGGGAACCGCCGCACACGGCGAACTTCATGGCGCAGAGCTCGTTCCGGTGGATGACCCTGGGGCATCGCGAGATCGCCGACATGATCACCAGCCTCATCTGCCACGGAACCCTGACCCGCTTCCCGAATCTCCGGATCGCCAGCGTCGAGAACGGCAGCTCGTGGATCCAGCCGCTGTTCCACGACTTCGAGGACCTCTACAAGAAAATGCCGCAGAACTTCCCCGAGCACCCGCACGAGGTGTTCCGGCGCAACATCTGGGTGAGCCCCTTCTGGGAGGGCTGCGTCGCCGACGTGGTCGACACGGTCGGGTGGGACAAGGTGCTCTTCGGGTCGGACTACCCGCACCCAGAAGGTCTCGCCGAGCCCCTCGGCTACTGGAAGTACGCCGAGGACATGGACGTGCAGCGGACCTACGATTTCATGGGCGACAACGCGCGCCGGTTCCTCGGCCTGCCGATCGCCAACCCCGCCCCCACGCTGCGGTCCGCCCAGGCCACGCCCGATCCGGTGTAGTGCAACGGGCCGGTGCTCCCTACCCTGTGGAGCACCGGTGGGGTGGTCATCGCGACCGCGCCGGCCGAACGGCGACCCGGATTGCGCTTCGACCGTAAGCTGGAACACGTTCTATATTGCATAGTTATCGTCAGCGACAGGGGGAGACCGACCGTGGATCGCCACACCTCCACCGCCCGATGGAAACGACTCCGGGCCAGGTTCTCGGTGCACGATTTCCATCCGGATCTGCGTTCGATGGCGGCGGTCGCGCCGAGCCGCGCCGTTTCCCGCAGGTCGCTGCCGTTGTTGCGCGGGCTCGTCGGCCCTCTACGGCTGCGCTCCTCTCCCCATGCCACCGAAGCGACCACCGATGCCGGGGTCCGGGTCCGGCTGCACCACCCGCGCCACCCGGTGGCCGGTCCGCTGCCCGCTCTGCTGTGGATTCACGGCGGAGGGTACGTCTTCGGCGTGCCGGAACAGGATGACGCGGTGTGCCGTGGTCTCGCCGAGTCCTTGGGAATAGTCGTCGCCGCGGTGGACTACCGGCTCGCCCCCGAGCATCCGTATCCCGCGGGCCTCGAGGACTGCTACGACGCGATGACCTGGCTCGCGCGGCGCTCCGACATCGACGCGCGACGGGTCGCGATCGGCGGCGCCAGCGCGGGCGGCGGCCTCGCCGCGGCCCTCGCGCTGCTCGCCCGGGACCGCAGGGAGGTCGCACCCGTATTCCAACTACTGGTCTATCCCATGCTCGACGACCGGACGTCGGCCCGGTCCGACCTGGACGACACCCGATGGCGATTGTGGGATCGGCGCAGCAACCACTTCGGCTGGGCCGCCTACCTCGGCGACACCGACCCGGAGATCGCCGTACCGGCACGCCGCACCGACCTCTCCGGCACCGCGCCCGCCTGGATCGGCGTCGGCACCGCCGACTTGTTCCACGACGAGTCCACGGCGTACGCGAAACGCCTGGCCGACGCCGGCGTCCCGTGCACCGTCGAGATCGTCACGGGCGCCTTCCATGGTTTCGACCTGATCCTGCCGAAGGCACCGGTGTCGCGGTCGTTCTTCGCAAGCCAACGCGACGCACTGCGCGCGGCGCTCGTCGACCGGCCCTTTCCGGCGCCGAGCCCGCACAATCCCGCCAGTTAGTCCTGTTCGGGAAATCCACCCTCCAACAGCGAACCTCCCCCAAGCCGACAAACTTCAGCGAGTTGGCCATCGAGAAGGCGCAGGAACCCAAGAAGCTGTTCTGGATCGATGGCGCCACCCACATCGATCTCTACGACAAGGACGAATACGTCCCCACCGTGGTAGACAAACTGGACAGCTACTTCACCGAGTATCTCGTCGGCAACAACTGATCAACGACAGAAAGAGGGCTCAACAACTGTTGAGCCCTCTTTCTACGTCGGATCAGTACCTGGCGAGCAGTCCGCACCGATCCTGCCGTGGCGCGATCACATCGATTCCGGCAGCCAGGTGACGATGCCCGGGAACAAGATGAACGCAATCGCTACCAGGATCATGGCCAGAGCGTAGGGGGCCGCGCCCCGGAACACCTCGACCGTGTCGCGGCGCGCCGCGCGAGCGACGACGAAGACATTCAACCCCAGCGGCGGTGAGATCAAGCCGATTTCGCCCATCAGGACCACGAATACACCGAACCAGATGGCGTCGTACCCAAGGGTCTGCACCAGCGGCAAGACGATCGGCACCGTGATCGCGATGATCGCGATCTGATCCATGAAGAACCCGAGCACGACATACAACAGCAGAATCAGCACCATGATCGCCAAGGCCGGCACCGCGAGGCCGCTCACCCAATCCACCATCGCCGCGGCCGACCGTGTGTGGGCGAAGGCGTGCCCGAACACATGTGCGGCGATCACGATTGCGAAGATCATCGCGCTGGCCTTCACCGACTCGACGACCGACTCCACCAGGCCCGACCAGGTCATCCGGCGCCGGGCCACCACCAGCAGGAACGCAACGAGGCAGCCGATCGCCGCCGACTCCGTCGGTGTCACGATGCCGAGGTAGATCAGCCCGACGACCGCGACGAAGATGAGCACGATCGGCGAGGCCTGCGCCACCTCACGCCCCTTGGTCGACCACGTCGCCCGTTCGCCGCGCGGAACGCTCAAAGGATCACGCAGGATCGGCAAGAACATCGTGATCAGCAGCGCGACGGCGATGATGAGGCCGGGCACGATACCCGCGATGATCATGTCACCGACGTTCGTCTCCGCGGTCACTGCGTAGAACACAAGGATGACACTGGGTGGAATCATGCCGGCCAGAGTTCCGACCGAAGCGACGATTCCGGTCGCGGTGGTCGGCCGGTAGCCTTCCTCGATCATCCGCACACTCGTAGTGCTGGCCAGGGTCGCCGCGGCGGCGGTCGATGAGCCCGACACCGCAGAGAACCCGACACCCGCCATTGTGGAGGCGATTCCGGTACCACCCGGCATCCGTCCGAATATGGCTCTGCCCGCGTTGAACAGCGAATCCATCATCCCCGACATCAGCATGAAATGCGCCATCAGAATGAACAGCGGGATGGCGGTCAGGGAAAGGCTTTGGACCGAACTGAGGGGGATTATTTCCAGCACGCCGAGGGTGGCGCCCGCCGTCGTCTGCAACAGCAAACCGACAATTCCCGAAAACAGGATGGCGAACGATACCGGTACCCGCATGGTAATCAGCAGAACGAGAAGGACAATCATGAACAGTGCGATCATCGGCCGGCTCCGCTTTCTGCTCCGAGCACAACTCGCCCATCTTCTTCTGCCCCGAAATCACCCGGGTCGTAATCGGTAGCTGTTCGGTCCCACGGCGAGAACAGCTCGCGCGCGAGATCGATCACCACGAGAATTACTCCGAGACCTGTCGAAACGGGGACGATCGACCACATCAGCCAACCCGGTATCGGTAACTCGGAGGAGCCGGGTACCGGGCCCTCACTGATCTCGACGGCGAACACGGTTGCCATCAGGCCGGCCCAGCCCAGCGCGCACAGCCCAACCAGGACAACGAGATACGCGAAGATCATCAGCAGCTTCTGCCCTCTCGGCGGCGTACGGTTGAACAGGCTGACCACCGCGATATGGGCGCCGCTTCGATAAGCCGTGACGATTCCGAAGAATGCCGCCGCCGTCAGCAGGTACATCTCGATGAACGACACCGACCAACCCAGCGGTGACTCGAAAAGAGAACGCGCCACCACGTCGGCCAAAGTGATGAGCACCATCGCGACGATGCTCACGCCGGCGATGACCGCGGACACTGCCGAAATCATGTTCTGCACCCGGTCCAGGGTCGGATGCTCAGCGGTGAGGTAGCCGAAGGGAGTGCGTTCGGCTCGACCCCGGCGATCCGGGTGCACGATCGTGGTTGTGTCTTTCATCGCTGCACCTCCGACAGCCGCTGCTCGAGTCCGGTGAGCACCGAACGGGCCGGGATACCAACGGATTCCAGGTCATCGACCCATTCCTGACGGATGCCCGACAACGCCTCGTCCCACTTCTGCCGTCCCTCGGGCGTTATCTCGACGAACTCCACTCCAGCGGCGCGCAGCGTCTCGACAGCCGCGGCCTCAGCCTTGGCCAGTTCCTGGCAGGCGCCGGCCTGCGCGACCGCGGCGCCGTCGGACACGACGCGTCGTTGCGCCTCGTTCAGCTCGCCCCACGCGGCCGAACTCATGGTGAGCCATGCCGTGGTCGCGCCGAGATCAGCTCCCAGAGTGGAATAGCGGATCTCGTCTTGGAGGCTGTAGGACGGGATCACATACTTCGAGGTCATCAGTCCGCCGACCGTTTTGCGGGCGATAGCCTCGTAGAGGTCGCCCGCGGGCAACGACACGGGCGCGGCGCCGAGTCCTCGCAGGACACGATCGCTGACTCCACCGGCAGCGCGAATGACCGTCCCGTGCAGATCTTCCGGAGTTTCGATCCGTTTCTCCGAGGTCATCACTTCCAGACCCGAGATCGTCACGCCCCACAGCGGGTGCAGCCCGCGGCTTTCGAGTTCTTCGGTGTACACCGCACCGCCCGGACGCATCATCGGGGCGATGGCCTCGGTCGCCGCGCAGGGATCAGTGCTCAAGCCGGGCAGATCCCCGATGCCCGACAATGGCAGCTCATTGGCGAGATACGACGGAATAATCGTTCCCAGATCGACTGCCCGGCTGCGCACCAGGGTCGCCATCTCCGACTGTTTCCCGAGCTGGCCCGCTCCGTAATATTCGAGCTTCAAGCCGACAGCAGGCCCGTGCTCCGTAACATAGGCAAGAAACTTATGCATCCCGCCTTTTCCGACCGGGTGTTTCGCCGAAAAACTGTCTGCCATGACCAGGGTGATCGACCCGGGATCCGGCTTCGACGCACTACACCCCGTGACAGCGGCGACAACAATCATCACCGCAGCGGCCACGGCAGCTCTCCAACGGAACGTCAAGTTCAGCCTCCGATTTCATCAGAATTTGACACATCCCGACATATCGGAAAGACAGCTACCTGCACCGCAAAGCAGATGGAGCCACTGATGTGTTACCTATCACAGCAGAGGCTAACCAGACCGCTGAACGAAAACAATTGACGAAACCGAAATTCGAGATTCACTCGACGCGAATCACTGTCGCGAACACGTTACTACCAACATTCCAGATACCCCTGCAGGGATCGGCCGAAGATCCCTCGTAGCGGGCGAATGTCGCGCTGGACCGCTGGTCGCAGCACGCTCCCGCGCGGTGACACGAAGCAGCAGGGAGGACCTGTTCTCAGGCGAAGCGTCGCCCTGGTTATCGCCCGGCTAACGGCGCAGACCGTGCACAGGCCGAAGGTGTCGGCCGGTCGAGTTCCCCCGCGCACAACGTGCGGGCGGTGGTGAAAGGGCACGGTTCAACTCGTGAGCATGGGCGGCGGCCTTCGCTTCGGTCTTGGCACGGGTTTGTCCGTGCGTCGCGGCGGACGCCATGGAAAGTGTTCATTCCGCGCCGCTCCGATTCCACCAGGCCGACCTTGCGGAAGCTGGCCGAGGTCGTGGGAGACGGTGGACTCCCCCGAGCCGACTTCGGCGGCCAGGTAGCCGCCGTTGCGTTCCGCTTGCGGGCGGTGAGCAGCAACAACAGCAGCTTGACCCGGACAGGGTCGGCGATCGCTTTGAGCCGCAGTGCTATCTGGAGGGCGACTCGCCAACTTGCGACCGCCCTTGTCCAGGGGATGCCGCGCAGGTAGCAGAGATTGCTCACACCGTCACCGGCATGCTGAATGCCGACCGACGAAAACCATGTGCGCTCACCACACCAGCGTTCTAGCGTTAGCGCATGGCAATCGCAAAGAAGGGGCGGCGCAAGATCGTGGTGGGCCATCGCGAATTCCTGTGGTGGGTTCGCGCGGACTGGGAGAACTACAACGCGCCCGGCGCTGCCACCCTGACGGTCGCTTCTGACGATCGACGGATTCTGCTCGATTACGTCCTGAACCAGGACGAGGAAGCCCGGCATGTCACCGTGCTGGGTCCAGAGTTTCGCGGAGTGACCCAGAAGGGCCCAGCTCGCCGCTTTCGTTGCCCGATGTTCGGCCTCCCCGACGAGATCCGACCATCAAACGTGGCCGAACTCATCACGTGGTTCACCGATCCTGGACCGCTCCCGGAGCCCACGAACCTGCTGGGACGTACCCTCACGGCTCGACGGACCTGATCACCCTGTCATAGTCGGCAGATGCGAACGTTCGCCGACCACGAGGTCAGCGCCATGTGCGAATGTTTGTCCACGGCGCGATTCGGTTGTGAGAGCAAGGATCTAACATCAGCAACAAGTGAGACACCGGTCTCGATGACGAGAGCTCAGGGAAGCTGACGACAGACCACCAGCACTCGATGAGAGCAAAGATCGAGTTGCTGATCGGCCAGGGTGCCGAAGAGGAACTCGGGCGCCGATATGAAGCCGGGGAGTTCGGGGAGGACTACGACGACGAGCCTTGTGTCTCCACGACGGAGTCGAGCTCCCCGAGCACCTGCCAGCAGACCTACGCGAGCTCTACGCACTCACAGCTCATCCGCAGTTCGGTGACCTACAGTTCAGCAACCATCGCAGCTTTACCCCTCAAAAACTGATCGACGCCTTCGGCAACGTCATCGACGCCGGAAGTACGCTGACCATTGGGCGGGCGGATGAGCAGTCGATAGTGCTCGACCTCGATACCGAAGCGGTGTTCATCTTTGATTTCCTGTACTTCCGTCACGGCTTGGGCACAGGCTTCGTGCTGCGCTGTGACAGCGTCGCGGAGTTCATCGATACTGTCGCGTTGGGTCCGCGGTACCCCTACATACACGGTCCGCACGAAACCTGGAACGAGCCATGGCGGTTGTCTGACCCCTGGTACGCCTACCTTCAGAAGCTAGGCTTCGCCTGAGACCACCCACCCGGCTCGCGTCAAAGGTGGACTGCGAGACGTGAGTCGGGCTGAGCGCGCTCATCGGCATGAGCGCGCAGGGCGGTTTGAGCGGGCTGAGGGGCAGCGCCTCTTGCGAATTGTTCAGGGCCAGAGCAGCTTCGATGCTGCCAACGCGGCGGAATGATAGGTCGGTAGAACAGCTTGGGCAGGGTCTGCCTCGATCAGCTGCTTTCTTGCAACTCTCGCCACAGCTGAGAACTCAGGTAGTCGGACAGTTTCGCCTCCTCCACTCCGACCTCGGTCTCGACGGGATACAGCCAGGACGCTGGATTCGCGGCCGCCTGTTTCGGTGACCGATACAAGTTCGACGACCTTGGACAACGCGGACGCCTCCAGAGCTTGTTGCGCGTAGGTCGGCCGCCAGCCCACATCCGAGACGCATACCAACCCCAACACACAACAAACACACACTTTTGACCGGAATCCATGGAAAATGATGGGAACCGGCCAGCACATCAACTACGCGAACTATGTTGACTACCAATAGCATTGGGTCCCAACGGGTACCTTCGCGCCAACCAGAACCGTCGCCAATGCACTTGGTACAGGAACTGCGCCAAATCCGGATTGTGGTCATAGATCCACTGAATCAATGCCGGTAGCAGCGGATAGGCATCGGTGATGCGGTCTGCGAATCCGGTCACCGCGCTGACGCTTTTGTACAGCTCGAGTGTGTCAGTTTGACCGAGTAGATCTGGCCTGATTCGGCCACCGATCACGGCAGGTGTTGAGCACATACGGTGCGGTTGTGGGCTTCCGTCGACTCATGCGTCAGCAATCAAAGTCACCCAAACGAGCTGGTAGCGACCTTGATAACCGTCCAGTTCGATGGTCCTCAGCGCGTCCGAGCGATCGTGCGCAGGACATCGAACGTCTCCTGCTCGTCCTGCTCGACACCGTGGTCGCTGAGTTTCACGATGACCGTGCCGGTGTCGGGGTCGACGTAGATGTATTGGCCGTACACCCCGAGCGCCGAGAAGTCGCTGCCATCGCCTGGGTGCCACCACTGGGCGGAGTATCCCAACCCGGAAACCTGGTGCGGCGCGGGTTCGCGGATCCGATCGATCCAGTCCGCCGGGATGACCTGCACGCCGTGGGCATTGCCGCCGTCGAGGACCAGCTGTCCGATCTTGGCGAAGTCGCGAGCGGTCGCGTTGATGCAACAGAAGGCCTTCTCCTGCCCCCCGTCGTCATCGAGGTTCCAGGTCGCCGAGTCCTCGGCGCCGACCGGTGCCCAGATCTCGGTCTCGAGGAGTTCGGCGAGCGGCCTGCCCTCGACCCGGGCGACCACCTGCCCGAGGAGTTGGGTGTCGACACTGCGGTATTCGCCCGTACTTCCCGGCGGGAACCGCAGATTCCGGTGCTCACGGACGAAGTCGGAAAGGTCCCGGGTGAGATACATCCGGGCAGTGCCCGTCAGGGGGAAGTATGGGTTGTAGTTCTCGGATACGTCGACGCCCGAGGTCATGTCGAGCAGGTTCCGCACGGTGATCGCGTCGTACTCGCCCCCGGTCGCCAGCTCCGGGAGGAGGTCGACGAGCCGGTCGTCCTCGCCGAGCTTGCCGGCGGCGATCGCCCGGCCCACCATCAGCGACACCACCGACTTGGCCACCGACCAGGACGACAGCCGGGTGGTCGGCTCGACTCCGTCGCGATACCACTGGTTGGTCAGCGCTCCGTCGCGGAGCACGAGAAACGCATTGGTCCTGGTGGTTTCGAGGAACTCCGGCACCGTGATCCGCCCACCCTTCCACGGCACGGAATCGGGCATCGGCTGCGGGTTCACCGGGAGCGGTCGGGGCTCCGGCGCGGCCGCCACCTCGCGGGTCGGATAGAGCTGGCCCTGCTTCGACGGATCCTCGGTCAGGAGCCGGGCCAGCGTCGGCGGCCCGGGAATGTCGAGAACAGCTGTCGCGGTGAATGTTCCGGCGAGCAGGACCGCGATCGCGATCGGCACCGCGATCATCGCCCGAATCTGGCACCGCCGGGCACGAGTGGGTGCCACCATTTGTTCAGTCATTCTGCGTGCTCCTGTCGGATGTCGCGCGCCGAGCCTCGACGGCGGCCCAGAACGCCTCGATGAGGGTGTCGAGCACCGTGTCCGGTCCGACCTCGGCGAGCCGGGGAGCGAGGGCCGCGATCGCCGGGTACTCCCGCGGATCGGCCGCCGCGTACTCGCGCGCCCAGGCCCGCTCGTCGGCATCGCGAACCTTTTTCGGCAGCAGCGCATAACCAGCGCGGAAGCCCGCGTACGCGAGCACGCTGTCGGCGAGCATGCGCTGGTAGCGGACCCGGTCGGGTACCTCGAGACCCAGATCACCAAGAGCCGTCAGCATCATCTCGACCACCGCGAACTCGCCCGGCCCGCGGGTGGTGCGGGAGGCGACGGCGGCACCTACGTACGGATGGGCGGTGAACACGTCGACGACGGCGTGCGCGAGTCGTTCCATCCGACTCTTCGGATCGAGCGCGTCGGGCACCCGGTCGTAGGCCATGGTCAGCAGTCGGTCCCCGACCGCGCGCAGCAACGCGTCCTTGTCGGCGAAGTGCCGCCACACCGCCGACCGGTCGACGCCGAGTTCCTCGCCGAGCGCCCGCCCAGTCAGACCGTCGGAGCGCCCCCGCGCCGCTATCCGCACGGCCGCCTCGACGATCATCTCGGGCGTCAGCCGCACTGCACGGCGCGCACCGTCTACAACCATCGAACCACTCCCAGATCCCGATGCAGCCACTCCGTCACCATTGTTGTCATCAATGATGACACCAGCGATGCGGCGGTGCAACCCCTGGTCACCACGCCGCATTGCGCCGAACACCTGGACACCGAAGGAATCAAACTTGCCACCCAGCTCGGCCGACACCGACGCATAACCGCCCGGACAGGCGCGACACCAGCAGCCACGCCATATCCGTTTGTTTTCGCGAGTACTACCGGAACCCATGCAGCAACGACGAAACCAACTGTGACAGAACATGATCCCGTCGCACGAATGCGCGGGCGCTTGGAGACGTCCCGTGAGTCTGACTCGGTGACAGTGACGGTCCACCGGCCAGGAATCAGCAGGTGTGGGCGAGGTTGGCCAGAGTCGCCACCCCAGCCATCGCGACACCCACCCCATCACCGCTCAAACGGCAGTCGCGCAAGATCTTCAAGGTCTTCATCCGGACGAAAGCATGCTCGACGCCACCGCGGACCTTGTGATGGGACTTGTTGTGTGCCTGTTTCCATTCCGGCAGCTCGACAACAGGTGACCGGCGGTGCGCAATGATCAAGCCGGTGCACTGGTAGCCGCCGTCCGCAATCACCACTGCGTTGCGACAGGCATCGGCCGCACCGGACTCGGTCCAGGCTCGCCAGTCGTTGCGGTTGCCCGACAACGGCACACCGAGCGCGACGACGAGCTCGGTGTCGGCGTCGATAAGGCCCGCGTATCGGAGGCCAGGCTCCACCGCGATCTTGGTGTTCTCAGCGGCCGGCGGTTGCCGCCCACATCGGCCCGAACCAGCCCGACCGCAGCCAGACACCGAATGCCCCGAACTCGCGAGGCGAGTCCGGGGCATTCGTGATTGGGTAATCGGCCGCGCACAGGCTCTGACACAAGCTAAATGGTTGGCGCTTCGCGCGTAGGCATGCCGAGGTGGGCTGCGAAATCGGCGGTACCGGGATCACCCCGGCCGGCTACGGACTGGTCTCGGTCATAGGGCTCACCCCACGTCGCGCTCGGTCGCCGATTGGCAGTCCGGCGGCTGATGAGCGTGGACGCAGGACACCTCGTTCAGTTGGAGCTGGACGCAGACGAGCCAGCCCGGATCTGTACGGGATTGAACACACAGAACCCGAGAAGCGGGCCAGCCCGGGACCATCCCCACCAGCGCGGGGAGCACACCGCCAGGCCCGCGCCGAGCGCCGCGTTCTTGGGCTAGCTACTGTGATAGCAGCATTCCTCGCGGCACTGAACTTCAAGTCGACGGTCTGCACTTCCAGACTTGTTCCCATCCTCAAATAACGCCCAGAACTGACGACACTACTCGATTCACCCGATAGTGATCTTCCCTCAACGGGGTCCCCGGATACAGCTACTCCAAATGACCCGACACACTGGGGAAATTTCCGGCAGTTCGACATTGGTGACGCGTTGGCGCATGCTCGCCCGCCGGGTGTCGTCGTCATCGTGTGGTTGGGCCGCGACGAGAGCCGCGATGGTCTTCTCGCGGTGGCGACGGTCGAACAGTCCCACGATCCAGGTATCGACCGGTGCGATGAGGTGATCCTCGAGCAGGCTGACCGTGCGGGGATGAGTAGCCAGGACCCCACTGCCCCGGGTGAGAGTTTTAGCCCGACACCGATAGAACGGATGTTCACGGATCGTCTCGCCCTGCATCCGGCGGCCACACAGATCGCAACGCACCCGTCCCGCGAGCAGATACCCCGGCACAGTGGCCCGAGTACGTTCAGCTTCGCTCGCGACCATGGGTCAGGATCGCCGCGACCGAACCGGCCTGCCACATCCGAATCCTGCGGAACGCGGGCCAATGGTGTTCGCCGCGCGGTCGCGGCTGGAACGCTCCGTACTCGCCGGAACGGACCATTAGCTCGGATCGAAGCGCGCGAACCAGGCCGCGATGTCCTCCGAATCGAACTCCGGGAACGGAATGCTGGGCCGAAACGCTCTCGGCGCGAACGATTCCGCGAGCCTCCGGTAGGGCTCGGGATCGCCATCCGGCGGGCCGTCGACCTGAATCACCATTGTGCCGCTGGATAATTCGCGAACCAGCAGATCCGGATCGGTCGGCGGGTCGACGGTTCCCGGTGCCAGATAGTTGAGCCAGTAGGCACCGCGAATCCGGTCACCGAGCAGCATCCAGTCCAGCGAGATGTAGGGGATGTCGAGACAGGGATGCTCGCGCCAGATCGCCCGGATCACCTCGAAGGCGGCCGGTTCGCCCGCACCCGTCGCGGCGAGGAACGCGGGCGACACATAGCCGGTGGACAGCGGCAGGCGGTCGGCGACCTCGTCGTGGAAGCGAGCGAAGCGCTCCAGCCCGAGACGTTCCACCGTCTCCGAGGCGTAGGTGAGCAACAACAGGCTGGTCGCTTCCGGCCCCGCGATCGGGTCATCGGCACCGAAACCCATGTAGCGCAACCGATGTCCGCTGACACCGTTCTCGCGATCCATGAGATACAAGCCGACGGATTCACCACTCGGCTTCGCGACGTACGCGAGCCGTTCCACGATCTCCATATCCGTCAGCGCGACCGAATAGCCCTCCTCGTCGATGGTCAGCCGCAGGTCCGGACTGTCGACCAGGCGCAGATACTCCGCGACGCTCTCCGCCACCGCCACGCGATGCCGGTCACAGGAGCCGGGCAGGTAGAAGACGGCGACCCAGCCGTCACGCAGTACCGGCACGCCGATCTCGACGTGCGCACGGAGACGGGGCGGGAATTCCGGCACGGACGGATACTGCCACGACGACCCCGAAGTTTGTCCGGCGACGCCGCCCGTGGCATCGCTCTCAACCAGATCGAAGAAACACCGACGACCGAGTCGAACACCCTGTCGTCTTCATCCACGGCCTATGGCTGCACGCCTCCAACTGGCAACCGTGGATCGAGCACTTCAGCGCCGCTGGTTACGCCCCGTCGCGCCCGGCTGGCCCGGCGAACCCGATACGGTAGCCTGCGCCCGCACCGACACCGCCGCCGGCCGGGGCATCGAAGACGTCACCGCCCACTACCGCACCATCATCGCGCCGACGACCCTTGGCGCGACGACCTCAGCCCCGAATGGACCAGATTCCCCATCGCCTGCCTGCACCACGCCAAGACCACGGGGCTGTGGACGCTCTACTGGCGCGACCGCCACCTGAAATTCCATCGATACCAGGCCCTGGCACCCAGCCCGCACGTCCAGGGCCTCCTCGACTACCTCGACGAACAAGCCGATCCCATCTCCTGGGGATAACCACCAGCTACGCTGCTGATGCGCTGACCGACTGAGACCAAGACCGTTTTAACGAACGGCCCGTCGTGACCGCACCCGCCTTGGTCCGACGCTCCCGGCCTAGGCACCGTGCGGCTGCAGGAAACGCAGGGCTACCGTCTGGCCCGCGGCGGTGCGCTCGCGTGTGATCACCAAGACACCGGGCCCGACCACGACGTCGAGGCGTTCGCCTTGTTCATGCGTAACGCCCGCGTGGTCGCCGTCGGTCGTCATGTTGAGCGGCGGGTAGGCGAGGGCAAGGACCAGCGTTCCACTCGGCACATCGACGAGCCCCATCGGAAGGGTTTCGGTACGTGGCTCGTGTTCGAGGCCGTCCTCCGGAATCGGGCGGATACCCGGCTCGGCCGGTGGCGAGATCCACAGAGTTCCGTCCTCGCTGCGACGCACCTCGTGGCGGCCGTCACCGTGGGCTTCCTCGACGTAGACGCGCAATCCGTCGAGCACCAATTGCGCGCTGCCCTCAGCGGCGAGCTCGTCGCCGTGGACATCCCAGCCACCGAACCGCGCCCCCGCATCACACAGCACCAGGAAAAGCCCGTCATGCACGGGATTTCGGATCGATCCAAGGTAGTTCACGATGGTTCAGGCTACTGCGGGGATCGTTCGGCGATGGCCTCCGGCTCACCCTGCGAAGCGGCGGTGGCGCTGGGTGGGTGCGGGATGTGGTTCATGCTGTCGGTGCCGATTGAATACTGATCGGATTCGGGGCCGATGCAGACCAGGTTGAGCAGCCGACGCTTAGCACCACCGAGCCGCCCGAGTTCCGCGGCGGCCAGGGCGCTCCACTTCACCCGCGCGATGCAGGGCTACCTGTCGTCGGTTCTCGAACAGGTCATCTCCAAAGAAGAGACGTGAATCCGCAGGTAGACCACTTCTCAGGACGATGTTGAGCACGTTCGTTTTGTGACCGTTTTTGTGACCGTTTTGAGGGTGATGAGCCGGAATCCCGGGTGATCTCCGGTGAAGACAGCGGCCCCGCGCCGGATTTCTCCGGGGCGGGGCCGCAAGCGAAAAGTACTGCTATGAGCTACTTTTCACACATTCGACAGCACTACTTCTGCGCGGCCTTGTACTCGCGACGACGGCGGTGCAGGATCGGCTCGGTGTAGCCGTTGGGCTGCTTGGTGCCTTCGAGGACCAGTTCCTTGGCGGCCTGGAAGGCGATGCTGGCGTCGAAGTTCGGGGCCATCGGGGTGTAGGCCTTGTCGCCGGCGTTCTGGCGGTCGACGACAGGGGCCATGCGCTCGAGGCTGGCGATCACGTCGGCCTCGGAGACGATGCCGTGGCGCAGCCAGTTGGCGACCAGCTGGCTCGAGATGCGCAGGGTGGCACGGTCTTCCATCAGGCCGATGTCGTTGATGTCGGGCACCTTGGAGCAGCCGACACCGTGGTCGATCCAGCGGACGACGTAGCCCAGGATGCCCTGGGAGTTGTTGTCCAGCTCCTGGCGCTTCTCCTCGTCGGACCAGTCGGTGGACTGGGCCAGCGGGATCTCCAGGATCTGGTCGACGGTGGCGCGCGGGCCACCCTTGGCGATCTCGGACTGCCGCTTGAACACGTCCACCAGGTGGTAGTGGGTGGCGTGCAGGGTGGCGGCGGTCGGCGAGGGCACCCACGCGGTGTTGGCGCCCGACTTCGGGTGCACGATCTTCTGCTCGAGCATGCCCGCCATCAGGTCGGGCATGGCCCACATGCCCTTGCCGATCTGGGCCTTGCCGGGCAGGCCCTTGGCCAGGCCGGTGTCGACGTTCCAGTCCTCGTAGGAGGCGATCCAGGTCTGGGCCTTCATCTCGGCCTTGCGGACCATCGGCCCGGCCTCCATGGAGGTGTGGATCTCGTCGCCGGTGCGGTCCAGGAAGCCGGTGTTGATGAACACCACGCGCTCCTTGGCGGCCTCGATCGACGCGGCGAGGTTGACCGTGGTGCGGCGCTCCTCGTCCATGATGCCGACCTTGAGGGTGTTGCGGGTCAGGCCGAGGACGTCCTCGATCCGGCCGAACAGCTCGTTGGTGAACGCGGCCTCGTCGGGGCCGTGCATCTTCGGCTTCACGATGTAGACCGAGCCGGTGCGGGTGTTGGCCAGCTTCGCGGTGCCGTTGAGCGAGTGCACGGCGATCAGCGAGGTGATCAGGCCGTCCATGATGCCCTCGGGGACCTCGTTGCCCTCGGCGTCGATGATCGCGTCGGAGGTCATCAGGTGGCCCACGTTGCGCACGAACAGCAGCGAGCGGCCGTGCAGCACCAGCTCGGAGCCGTCGAGCGCGGTGTAGACGCGGTCGGGGTTCATGGTGCGGGTAAAGGTCTTGCCGTTCTTGGTGACCTCTTCGGCCAGGTCGCCCTTGTTCAGGCCGAGCCAGTTGCGGTAACAGACGACCTTGTCCTCGGCGTCGACCGCGGCGACCGAATCCTCGAAGTCCATGATCGTGGTGAGCGCGGACTCGAGCACGATGTCCTTGACACCGGCGGTGTCGGTCGAGCCGATCGGCGAGTTCGCATCGATCTGGATCTCGATGTGCAGGCCGTTGTGCTTGAGCAACACCGAGGTCGGGGCCTCGGGGTCGCCCAGGTAGCCGACGAGCTGCGACGGGTCGGCCAGGCCGATGTCGGTGCCGTCTTCCAGGCCGATCTCGAGCTCGCCGTCGACGATCTTGTAGTACGACGAACCGATGTGCGAGCCGGTGATCAGGGTGACGGCGTCGTCGAGGAAGTTACGGCCCCACTCGATGACCTTGTCGCCGCGCACGCGGTTGTAGCCGGTGCCCTTCTCGGCGCCGTTGGCCTCGGAGATGGCGTCGGTGCCGTAGAGCGCGTCGTAGAGCGAACCCCAGCGCGCGTTGGCGGCGTTGATCGCGAAGCGCGCGTTCATCACCGGCACCACGAGCTGCGGGCCCGCGGTGGTGGCGATCTCGGCGTCGACGTTGCCGGTGCCGATCTGGAACGGGGCGGGCTCGGGGCGCAGGTAACCGATCTCGGTCAGGAACTGCTTGTAGGCGCCCTTGTCGTAGCCGGCGCCGGGGCTCTCCTGGTGCCAGGCGTCGAGCTTGCCCTGGATCTCGTCGCGTTCGGCCAGCAGGGCGCGGTTGCGCGGGGCGAGGTCGTTGATGACCTGCTCGGCTCCGGCCCAGAACGCGGCGGAATCTACGCCGGTACCGGGGAGCGCCTCGTTCTCGATGAAATCGTGGAGAACGCTGGCCACCTGGAGCCCGCCGACCTGAATCCGCTCTGTCATCTACTGCCTCACTTTTGAGAAAGCCGGGTGGGAAAAGTCGATGTCATGTTACCCGTGGGTAGTGGTGACACCTCGTGTGGGTTCGAACGCCGTGGAACCGCCGTCCATTCCGCCACGCCGAGACGCCGAGGTCGACGCGTGGGCGTGGCGGCCCACCCCTTGATTGTAGGCACCCGGAGAATTAATGTACTGACCGGAACATTTCTCGGCGGCTCGTCCCAGGTCGCCCGGCGGAGTGGAGGCACGGTGGACGGCGCGCGACCCGGCGAACCCGTCGCCCCGGTCCGCCGCCGTGGCCGCCCACCGGCCACCGATCGTGGCGCGGCCGACACCCGCGACCGCATCCGGGCCGCCGCGCTGGACCTGTTCGCCGAGCGCGGCTTCCACGGCACCGGCGTCGCCGAGATCGGTGCCAGGGCCGATGTCCAGCGCGGCGCGCTGTACTACCACATCGGCTCCAAGGAAGAGCTGCTGTGGGAGATCCTCGCCGACTACACCCGCCTGCTGCTCGCCGACGCCGAGCGCCTCGCCGACGCGAGCACCGACCCGGTCGAGACAGTGCGCCTGCTCATCCGCAGTCACGTGGAGCTGATCGTCACCCATCGCCGGGCGGTCGCGGTGCACCTGCGCGACGCCGGCGCGCTCACCGGCGAACGCGCCGTCGAGCTGCAGCGGCTGCGTGATCGCCTCCAGCACCGCTGGCAGGAGGTGATCGACGCGGGGCACGCCACCGGGCGGCTGCGCACCGCCGATCACGTCGTCACCAACGGCCTGCTCGGCATGCTGAACTCGCTCGGCTTCTGGTATCGCGAACGCGGTGCGCACTCCCCCGCCGAGATCGCCGACATCCTCACCGACACCATCCTGTCCGGGCTCAGCGCCACGGACACCGATCCGAAAGGCTGATCATGGCGTGGGATTTCGAGACCGACCCGGAGTACCAGCGCAAGCTCGACTGGGTCGCGGAGTTCGTCCGCACCGAGGTCGAGCCCCTGGATCTGCTCTACCCCAACCCCTACGACCGGACCAACCCCGAGATCCGCGCGCTGATGCGGCCGCTGCAGCAGCAGGTCAAGGACCAGGGCCTGTGGGCCTGCCACCTCGGCCCCGAACTGGGTGGTCCCGGGTACGGTCAGCTCTCGCTGGCCCTGCTCAACGAGGTACTCGGCACGTCGATGTGGGCGCCGCTCGTCTTCGGTTGTCAGGCACCGGATTCCGGCAACGCCGAGATCCTGGCGCACTTCGGCACCGCGGAGCAGAAGGCGAAGTACCTCCAGCCGCTGCTCGACGGCGAGATCGGCTCCTGCTACGTGATGACCGAGCCCACCGGCGGCTCGGACCCCACCGCCTTCCACACCACCGCGGTCCGCGACGGTGACGAGTGGGTCATCAACGGCGAGAAGTGGTTCAACTCCGCCGCCGAGTTCGCCACCTTCCACATCGTGATGGTGGTGACCGATCCCGACGCCGAACCGCATCTGCGACTGTCGATGTTCATCGTCCCGGCCGACGCCCCCGGCCTCGAACTGGTGCGCAATTTCACCGTGCCCGGCTTCAGCGAACACGAGGGGCACCTGCGGTTCACCGACGTCCGGGTACCCGCCGATCATCTGCTCGGCGCGGAGGGCGCCGGTTTCGTCGTCGCGCAGACTCGCCTCGGCGGCGGCCGCGTGCACCACGCGATGCGCACGGTCGCGTTGGTCCGCAAGGCCTTCGACATGATGTGCGAGCGCGCGGTCTCGCGCCCGGCCCGCAAGGGGGTGCTCGGCGGCTTCCAGATGACCCAGGAGCGCATCGCCGACAGCTGGATCCAGATGGAGCAGTTCCGCCTGCTCGTGCTGCGCACGGCCTGGCGCATCGACCAGGCCCAGGACTACCGCGCGGTCCGCAAGGACATCGCCGCCATCAAGGTGGCCATGCCGACGG
This sequence comes from Nocardia sp. NPDC050718, assembly GCF_040654235.1. Taxonomy (NCBI): domain Bacteria; kingdom Bacillati; phylum Actinomycetota; class Actinomycetes; order Mycobacteriales; family Nocardiaceae; genus Nocardia; species Nocardia sp. NPDC050718. The sequence goes on from NZ_JBFAHQ010000012.1 coordinate 66,244, forward strand.
TCATGAACGACATCGCCCGCCGCGCACTGCATCTGCACGGCGCCCTCGGGGTCAGCACCGACCTCCCGTTCCTCGACATGACCACCTACGCCGAGGTGATGGCGATCGCCGACGGGCCGACCGAGGTCCACAAGATCACCCTCGCGAAGGAAGTCCTGAAGCAGTACTCGCCCGCGGATCCGGTGTACCCCACCGGTTTCCGGCCCACGCTCCGCGAGGAGGCCCGCGACCTCGTGGCCCGCAGGCTCGAACGAGAGGTCGGCAACCTCTGATCGGGAGGACGAGGGTCGGCTCGCGAACCCTCGTCGTCCGCAACCGTCAAGGAGCAGTCGCCAGCCCGGCCCACCAGTTGTCCATCGCGCGCATCACCATTTTGCAGCCGGCCAGGAAGTGCCTGCCATCATTCTCGGCACGAAGCCGGCCACCGACGACCTGGCGTAGTCCCATCTCGTGCTGGGGTTCGAAACCGCAGATGTGGGATTCCAGGAACTTGTGGATCAACCCGTCGGGTCGAACTACGAGATTTCCAGAAAGCCTGGCATATTCGCCGATCAGCGTTCGGACGATCTTCAGCTCCTCCACCGCGGTGGCCTCGATGGAGTAAACGGCGCCCGCCACGACGAACGGACGGTGGTCGGACATCGCGCGTGTCAACGCCCCCAGAAAGGTCTCGGTGACCGGCCATCGTACCGCCGCCGACACTGCGATCCCGAGTTCGTCCTCGAGTCCTCGCTTGAACATCGTGAAGTGCTCACGATCCGGATGACCGTCACCAAGTTCCTCCGCGATATTGCGCTCCAGTTCCGTCGCGGCCTCCGGCCAACAACTCAGGTTCTCCTTCGCGGTGGACAGTATTCCGACGATCGCTTTGGTCAGAAACGTGTATTGAGCGATCATCCAGCCCAGTTGGGCCGGGGACAACGTGGCCGCGGCTTTGATCGCAGGGTTGCGAGCGGGGTCGACAGCTATGTGGTCGTAGTGGATGACAACCCTGGCCCGTGTGAAGTAGTCCTGTTCGGTCATTGCTGTTCTTCCCTCCGTGTCCGGCGTTGGAAACGCCGTGATACCAGTGCGTTCTTCAGGTTTCGGGCCGTCCGTGGGTTCGCGTGGACGAACAGCACCTCGACTGTCGACACGGCCGCGATCACTGCCAGTGCCAGACCCGGCGTCGCCCAAACGTCGCTGATGAACGCGCTCAACAGCCCGGTCGTCCAGGGCAGTGCCGGTGCCAGTCGAACAATCGATGGCACCGGGACGTATTCCACTGCCTCACGGGTTGTTTCGCTTACCTCTGTGTTGCGCTCCATGGGTCACCTTGCTCGTCTGGGGCTGATTGCCCGGCCGTCTCGAGGATGACATTCAGAGGGTCGCGATAAGGGCATGTGGAACGGATCTACGCTGGCCGTGACCGCGCTGCACGCGATGCGTGCAGCGCGGCGTCACAACGTCGACACGCGCAGTTCTCCGGCGATACCCTCGAACCCTGTGTGACACAGCAGACGCAGAAGCACTTATGCCAGAAAGGCCAGCGGCGTGAGTAATAGTGAGCACAACAGTTCGTGTGGACGCCGAGTGGCCCGGGCGGCCACAGCGTCGGGAAGTTCGGCCTATGAAGCCGCGCTCGCAGTCCACCGGCACTGCGGTGTTTCGCTTCTACGAGCCCACCGCACAGCGCAGGGCTACACGTTGGTCGAGGTTGTCGGGTTGCTGAAAGACATTCTGCAAACCGACGGATCGGGCCTTGCCCATCAGCGGCTGTCGCAGTGGGAGAACGGCATGGACACCCCGACCCCACGCTATTTGGACGCGCTGTGCCAGCTGTATCGCACCAGACCAGACCGGCTCGGTTTCGGTCACGATTACTCGGACCCAGAGCCGGGCCCGACACCCCGATTCGAGGAGATAGTGGAGCGACGCCATTTTCTGAGCTCCGCGGCGGCCGGCGCCGTGTTCCTGTCCTTGCCCGTCTCGACAGCCGGGCAGCCGACCAGTGATCACCGTGTGTCAGCGAACAGGAAGCCATCTACGGCATATCTCGACCTGCTCGAAGAGCTCACCGAGGAAAGCGGATTCGCGCTTTACACCGCACCGCCTGAGGAGTACATCCCCGCGCGCATGATCGACTTGGCCCGCATCCAAGCCTGTCTGCTTACCAGTTCCGCCGCAGATGTTCAGCGTCGGCTGCACCGAACCTTCGCCAAGAATGCCGGTTTCATCGCTATCCGCCTCAATGATGTTGCTGGAGTGGATGACACGTTCGAATGGTTCAGCGTCGCGCGTCGCGCCGCCCGCCGAGCCGGCGACATCGAGGTCGAGGCATGGATCGCTGGGCACATTTGCGACGCGTGCGCCTGCTATGGCCATTCGTTCAAGTCAGGACTCGCGGCCGCGCGCCTAGCTCAATCGTGTGGGGGCAATGGTCACGCGAATGCCCCGGCTGTCTTCGGCTATCTGGCGGAGGCGGGCGTCCAGGCTCGGATGGGTCGACGGCGCGAGACCTTGGACGCAGTCCGAAATGCCGATCGGATGTTCGCGGCTCTCCCCGACACAGAGACGGTGGCCGATGGTCTTCACGTCACGGAATACTTCCTGCGCTGGCACCAGTCCAATGCACTGACGATGATCGGCATGAAGAGTCAAGCCGATCCACTGCGGACACGAGCGCTCGAACTGCCGTTCAGTCGCCAAGACCAGGTCGGAGAGGCCCTTTTACAGCTGGACCAGGCCGCCTTGTGCCTAGGCGCCAAAGACCTCGAGCAAGGCTGCCGGACGATCACCGACATGTGGGATCGCTTGCCGGCAGGGTTTCGTACCGGGCAGATCCCGCGGCGCGCCCTCCAGGTACTCGACGGCGTCCCACCCGCGTATTCGGAATGCCGGGAGGTGCGCGCGACCCGGGAACTGATCGGATCCGACACCACCGTGCCGAGCGCACGCACTGCAAGCCGCTCATGGTCGCCGAAGCCTTGACGAAATATGCACAACACTCCTCGCCAACCGCGCCGGACAACCAGTACTCGGCGCACAGCCCTCATTCCACGCGGCGCACGGTGGTGGTCGCGGCGGTGATCGGTGTTCCGGACGAGTTCCGAGGGTGTAGCTCAGCGACGTGCCGACCGTCCCGGTCGACGAGGGTCGAGTGCCGTTCACCGTCGGCGAAGGCGTGCCGTTCACCCCACTGACGCAGCGCGACGATCGTCGTGAACAGGTCCCGCCCGGCGGCGGTGAGTTCGTAGACGTGCCGCTTGCCGCTCGGGGTGGCACTGGTGGTGAGGATGCCGTCGTCGACGAGCCTGCGCAGCCGGTCGGCGAGGATGTTGCGGGCGATCCCGAGCCGCTGCCGGAACTCGGTGAACGAGCCGGGGCCGTCCATGGCGTCACGGACGATGAGCAGACTCCAGCGATCGCCCACCAGGTCGACGGTGCGCGCGACCGGGCAGGTGGGGTCGGTCCACGCGCGATCGCGGCCGGACGTCGGCGTCATCTGTCACCTTTCCGCATTGGGTTGCGTTTCGAAACCATTATTCCCTATCGTGAATTGGTTGCATTTTGCTACCGATTGGAGAGTGATGGTCACCGGAATCGCGCGCCCACAGCGCTTGCTCCTGGCCGCGGTGTGCGCCGTGGCGGTGGCGACGATCTACGCGATCCAGCCGGTGCTGGGCGCGGCGGGCGCGCAGCTGGGGTTGCCGGCCGAGTCGGTGGGGTTGCTGGTCGCGGCCGGGCAGATCGGCTACTTCGCCGGGCTGATCCTGCTGGTGCCGCTGGGGGATCTGGTGAACCGGCGGGGGCTGATCGGCGGGCTGCTGGCGCTCACCGGCGTCGGAGCGGCGATCACGGCCGCCGCGCCGAACGGTGTCGTCGCGATGGCGGGGCTCGCCGTCGCCGGGGTGTTCGCGGTCGTCGTGCAGGTGACGGTCGCCTACGCGGCCGCGGTGTCCGAGCCCGGCGAACGCGGCCGCGTCATCGGCGCCGTCACGTCGGGGGTGGTCGTCGGCATTCTGGGTGCCCGAGTGGTCGCGGGCGTCTTCGGCGACACGCTGGGCTGGCGCGCGGTCTTCGTCCTGCTGGCCGCGTCGTGCGCGACGCTCGCCGTCGTCACCCGGGCGGTTCTGCGCCCGGACACCCGGACGCCCGGCGCGCGCTACGCGCAGATCCTGGGGTCGATGGGACGTCTCGTGGTCACCGATCGCCTGTTCCGGAGCCGGGGCCTGATCGCCTTCTTCCTCTTCGCGTCCTTCGGCACGCTCTGGAGCGGCCTCGCCCTGCCCCTCGGTGCCGCGCCGTGGTCGCTCGGTACCACCGAGATCGGGCTGTTCGGCGTCGTCGGTCTCGCGGGTGCGCTCGGTGCGACCCGGGCGGGCAGGTGGGCCGATGCCGGTCACGCGCAGGCGATCACTGGGTGGTCACTGCTGGTCCTGGCCGGGTCCTGGCTGCTCATCGCCCCGATGGGGCCGACCCTGCTCCCGCTCGTGGCCGGCATCGTCGTGCTCGACTTCGCCGTCCAAGCCGCGCATGTCTCCAGTCAGCACCTGCTGACCACCGCGCACCCGGACCGCACCGGCAGTGTCCTCGGCGCCTACATGACGTTCTATTCCGCCGGCTCCGCGCTGGGCGCGGTCACCACCGCCTGGGCGTACACCGCGTGGGGATGGTGGGCCGCGTGCGGGTTCGGCGCGGGCTACGCCCTGTGCGGTTTCGCCGTCTGGGGACTGGCCCAGCTCCGTCTCGGCGAGCGAGCGGAATCCGTTCCGGTGCAGCGGGTTCCGTGCCCGCAGACATGATCGACCCGGCACCGCCGATCAGCTCATCGGCATGACCGGATGGACCGCGAGATCGCATACCGACAGCGCCTCGGACACCGGGACGGTGTCGGTGGTGTCGGGCGGGGTGACTCGCAACCCGGTGTACGCCGGGCAGGCGTTGCCCGAGGCGTCGGTGGTGGTCCCCTCCACGACGGCTTGCGCACCGTGGTCCTGGGTGAGGACCACGGTCGCCGGCTCGCTCCGATCGGGCGGCAGTCCGCCCAGGTAGCCGCGCAGGGTGCGGGTCGCGTTCGCGGTGGTGTCCCCGATCGCGTCGACGCCCGGATAGCCGGTCAGCGAACAGGGCCCGCTGGCCCCGACCAGCCAGAAGCGCAAGGTCAGCCCCTGGTGCCCGGCCGCCGCGGTGACCGGCCCGCCGCCGACGAGCACCTGACCGTCGGCGCACGCGGGCGCGGTATCGGGCAGCGCGACGCCGGGCGGACTGGTCGGACCGCCGGTGGCCGCCGGCGCCGAGGACACGGCCGGGCCCCGGGACGGGGCGGGCAGGGCGGCCGGGGGCACCAGCGTCGCGGGCCCCGCCGCGCTCGTCCGGACCGACGACGCCGGGCCGGGTGCGGGCAGGGTCGGACTCGGCCGATCGGCGGGCGCACTCGTACCGCCGGAATCGCTGTCGCAGCCGGGAAGGAGCAGGACCACCGCGCAGGCCACGATGGCCGGAATCAGCGCTGTCCGCATGAGCACCACTCCTCGCGTTCGGTGCGCCCGACGGGCACCTCACCCCGAAAATGTATCGCGACCTGCCGGTTCGAGGTTTCCGTCGGTATCGGAGCGTTACCGGAAATAAATCAGCCGACATCCGGCGCGCCGTATGCCACCATGAATTCCACGCCGGTCATTCGCGACAAGGCGACACCGACGAGATACCCCGAGAGGAGGAGACGGCCATGAAAACCCTTGCGCCACTGCGACAGTCCGAAAAGACCTATCGCCGCGCCGGTTCGGCCCACAGCGCGTCGAGCGCGGGCCCCGATGCCATGGCCCGTCTCCGGTTCGCGCACTGACGCGGTAATCCCACTCGACTCCGACCGTCGTTCGCACATCTCTCGAAACATGGTGATTCCCATGACGATCCGTCATGCCGTCGACCCGATGGCGCCCACGTCCGACACCTGGATACGCACCAGGGTGCTCGTCCTCAACGCCAGCTACGAAGCCCTCGACGAGATCACCGCCGACCGGGCCGTGACACTGCTGATCAGCGGTGCCGCGGAGACCGTCATCGAGCGGGCGCCGCGGTTCCCGATCCGGTCCCAGCACCTGGTCATCGGGCTGCCGGAGACGATCCGGCTGCTGCGCTACGTCTACCTGGGCCACGTCGCCCCGGTCGGTGAGGACAGCCGCGCCACGCTGGCCGGTGTCCTGCGCCGCGACCGGCACCGCTGCGGCTATTGCGACGACTGGGCGCAGACCGTCGACCACATCCGCCCGCGCAGCAGGGGCGGACCGAACACCTGGGGCAACCTGATCGCCTGCTGCGGCCCCTGCAATACGAGCAAGGCCGACCGCACCCCGGAGGAAGCGGGGATGCGGCTGCTGTGGGAGCCCAAGGCTCCCGACCCGCTGGCCCGCACCCAGCGCCGGATCTGGAAGGAGTACGCGCCGTGACCACCACCGACCTCGCCCTGACCGAACTGCTGACGCTGTCCGATTCCGGACAGTGGCACCGGGCGGCCTGCCGCGGCGACCCGAACCACGAGGCCTGGTTCCCGTACCCGTCGCAGGACTTCGACTACGCCCGCGGGATCTGCGCCGGTTGCCCGTTGCTCGCGGGGTGCACCGAGTACGCGGCGCAGACCGGCCAGTCGGGAGTCTGGGGCGGCCGTGAATACGACCGCGGGCGCGTGATCCGCGAGTGACCGGCCGGGGCCGGGTGTCCGTCGTGACACCCGGCCCTACGCCGTGACCTGCACCGATGCGCACCGGAGTACACCGTGCGGCGGCCGGGTCACGAGTCCTTAAACTTGCCACGTGGGTACTCATCGCAGCGGGACCAGATCTCGAACCATCAGCAAAGGTCCGGTTATCGCGGCATCGGTACTCGTTCTGGTGATCGTGGCCGTCTTCGCGTGGTTCCAGCTCAGCGACCGCGCCGCGAGCACCGACGTCGCGGCGGCCGCCGAATGTGTCGAGGGACCGGCGTCGCTGGACGTGACCGTCGATCCGGCGATCGCGGGCCCGGTGCGCGCCGCCGCCGAGCGCTACAACGCGACCAAGCCGCGCGTGCGCGACCACTGCGCCCGGGTGGAGGTGTCGGCCCGGCCGTCGGCCGCGCTGGTCGCGGGTCTGGCCGATCCGGGGAAGTGGGATCCGGCGCTGGGCCCGAAGCCGGGCCTGTGGATCGCCGATTCGACCCGGTCGATCGAACTGGTCCGGGTGCCCGGCCTGATCGAGGGCACGCCCGCCTCCATCGCCACCAGCCCGATCGTGCTCGCCGTGCCCGACGCGCTGCGCCAGGCCCTCGAACAGCATCAGGTCGCCTGGTCCGACCTGCCCCGCCTGCAGCAGGGCTCCCTCGACGAGGTCGGCCTGGCCGGCTGGGGCGGCCTGCGGATGGCACTGCCCACAGGCGACGCCACCACCGCGGCGGCCGCCTCGATCGGAGCCGCGATCTCGGGCACCGAGCCGCTCACCGAGCAGGCCGCCGGGTCCGGTCAGGTCGTGGCCGCGATCTCCGGGCTGGCCGCGGGCGCGCAGACGCCCGCCGACCTGATGACCGCGATGGCCGCGATCACCACCGACCCCACCGCCGACGAGGTGCACGCCGTCGCCGCGACCGCCCAGCAGCTGGGCACCGGCGGGCTGACCGCGTTCCGGCCGGTCGGGACCGCGCCGCTGGCGGACTATCCCGCCGCGCTGCTGTCGGGCCCCTGGGTCGACAAGACCCAGAACCTCATCGCCTCCCGCTTCATCGACTTCCTGCGGGCTCCCGAGCAGGCGGGCGCGCTGGCCACCGACGGGTTCGGCCCGGCCATCGGCTCTGCCCCGCCGAACCCGGACAAGGCGGCACTGCAGAAGGTCCAGTCCACCCTGGCCAACCCGGTGCTCGGCGTGAACGCGACGGTGCTGCTCGACGTGTCATCGTCGATGGGCACCGCGGAGGGATCGACCACCCGGCTCGCGAACGCGAGCGCGGCACTCGCCTCGACGCTGACCGTGATGCCGCCGGACTTCGGCCTCGGGCTGTGGACCTTCGGCAAGAACCTCGACGGCACCACGCCGTACAAGGTCCAGGTCCCCACCGGCCTGCTGACCGACACGCAGCGCAATGCCGTCGGGACGGCGGTCACCAGCACCAAGGCGACCCAGACCACCAGCGATCAGGCCTACCCGAGCCTGCTCGCCGCCTACCGGGCCGCGGTCGCGGCCTACTCCCCCGGCCGAACCAACTCGATCCTGATCATCACCGACGGTCCCGACGACGACTCGACGCTGACCGGGCCCGCGCTGGTCAGCGAGATCACCGCCGCGACCACCGCGGGCAAGCCCGTCCGGATCGACGTCGTCGTGGTCGGTGGCCAGGGCACCCAGACCCTGCAGACCCTCGCGCAGCAGACCGGCGGCACCTACACCCGGCTGCCGACGAGCAACGACCTCGGCTTCGGCACCGCCGTGGTGAAGGCACTGACCACACCCTGACGCCCCGAACGGCCGCGCGGACACCATCATTCGCTCGCGCGGCCGGAATCGGTGGTGTGAATCACCGCACCGCCGGGTACTCGCAACCCACTGCGTTCGGTCCGATCCGCGGCGGGGAGACGAGTGATGGCGACGAACCACGGTGCGCGAGTCGCGTTCCGGCACTGGCGCGAACGCGTCGACCGCGCCGTCATCCTGGCCGCGCGCAAGCCGAACCACTACATCCTCACCGCCAGTACGGCCACCGCAGGCGTGTTCAGTTCGCTCGAGATCGCCGACCCGGTGAAGCGGGGCATCGACGCGCTGCCGGTGGTGACCAACAGCGATTGGCTCGGCTTCGTCCTGTTCACCGTCGTGATCGCGGCCGGGCTGCGCGGGTTGTCCCTGGCGGTCGGCAGGCTCGCGGGCCGGGAGCCCATCGACGTGCTGGCCGGGATCATCGACGACAGCGGGCTGCTGCCCGACCTCACCTCGCACTATGGGAGACGGATGACCGGCGACACCGACGCGACCCCGCAGCTCGACTACCGGGTCCGCCATCTCGACGACCGCGACCTGGACACGCTGTGCCAGATCAACCGGGAAGCCTTCGCCCGGTCCGGCTTCGCCACCCCGCTCGATGTGATCAGGCAGCGCAATCTCAGTGTGCACCAGGTCAATCCGCTGGCGTACAGCCTGATCGAGGCCCAGGTCGACGGCACCTTCGTCCCGGTCGGATTCTCCTGCATCCTGCCGCTGAACCGGCTCGGCGAGGCCGCCTACTGCCGCACCGGCGGACTGACCGACGCGCAGCTGCGCGGTCTGCACCTGAGCAGGCCGGGCGAGTGGTCGGACGCGGTGGTGCTGTTCTCGGTCGGGCTGCTGCGCGGGTTCCGGGGCAGGCTCGGCGCCAGCCCGCTGACCATCTCGCAGATCTACATCGACCATCTGGCCGAGGTCCTGCTCGACATCCACGCCGCCGATCCCACCCGGCCGACCACCCGGGTCTACGCGCAGACCGAGCACGCCGGAACCGGCGTCGCGCGCCTGCTCGCGGCCTTCGGTTTCGCAGACACCGGCGTGGTGACCGGCGACGGCTATCCGCTGCGGATGCTCGAGATGCCGCTGGGCGCGATCGATGCCGCGACGGCACCGACCGCGCCCGGGTTGCGCGCCCTGCTCGAGCGGTTGCGGTCCTCAGCCGGGTGAGACCTCCACCAGCGCACCGGATTCCATCGCGATCCAGAGGTGACCGCGGGCGTCGACGGTGAGTCCGTGCGGTTCCTTCCCCGGGAGCGGCAGGTGGTCGAGCTCGCCCTCGGTGGTGATCCGGCCGAGCGTGCCGCTCGCCCATTCGGTGAACCACAGCGCGCCGTCGGGGCCTGCGGTGATCGCGTGCGGGCGCGCGGCCGGGTCGGGCAGCGCGAATTCGGTGACGGTGCCGTCGGTCTCGATGCGCCCGATCGCGCCCGCTCCGATCTCGGTGAACCACACCGCGCCGTCGGGACCGGCGGTGATACCGACCGGTGCGGCGGCGGGTGTGGGCAGCGGGAACAGGGTGAGCGTGAGGTCGCGGTCGATCCGGCCGATCGCATTGCCCTGGTTCACCGTGAACCACAGTGCCCCATCGGTTCCCGGGGTGATCATCGACGGCATCCCGTCCACGTCGACGTGCTCGACCGTGCCGTCGGCACCGAGCCGCCCGACCCGGCCCGCCTGCAACGCGGTGAACCACAGCGCCCCGTCGGGGCCGGCGCACACGCCGTAGGGCCCGTCCATCGCGATGCTCGTGACGACGCCGTCGAGGGTGCGGCGGCCGAGCCGTCCGCCCCGGAACTCGGTGAACCACAGTGCCGCGTCCGGTCCGGTCACGATCACGGTCGGTTGCCCGTCGGCCGGGTCGAGCGGGAAGATCTCCACCTCGCCGCCCGCGCAACGGCCGAGGGCGCCCTGCGCGACCAGCGTGAACCAGACCGCGCCGTCCGGCCCGGCCGTCACCCCGTAGGGCGCTCCGGGCACGTCGATCACTTGTACGATGTCAGCCAAAGTCTTCGATTCCCTTCTGTATTCCCCGGAATCGCCTGCGCAGCGCCCGGTCGTGCGAGACGACCACGACCGCGCCCCGGTAGTCGTGCAACGCGCGTTCCACCTCGTCGACCAGGGTCAGCGACAGGTGGTTGGTCGGTTCGTCGAGCAGCAGCAGATCGTGGTCGCCCGCGAGCACCCGCGCCAGGGACAGTCGGCGTCGCTGGCCCTCCGACAACGTACCGACCGGACGATCCAGCAGTTCGGGCGCGAACAGCCCGGTCGCCAGCAGCGCGGCCCGGCCGAAGCCGTAGGCCTCGGTGACGCTGTGGTTCGGCTCGAATCGCTCCTCCTGCCGCAGGTAGCCGACCCGGCCGGGCGCCGTCGCGTGCAGCGCGTCGAGCAGGGTCGATTTGCCCGCGCCGTTGGGTCCGTGGATGAGCAGCCGTCCCCGGGCGCCCAGCGTCACCGGACCGACCGCGAACTCCGTGTCCGATCCGGCCGCCGCGAATCGCCCACGGAAGCGCAGGGGTTCGGGCGGGCAGGGCACCGGATCTTCCCGCAGGCGGCGCAGGCGTTCGGCGGTCCGGCGCACCCGGGAGGCGACCGAGCTCTGCACCCGGCCCGCGTTGCGGTCGTAGGCCATCTTGTTGTTGTCGGTCATCGCCCGCCCGTGCGCGACCCGCACCGCGGTCGTCGTCGCGAACTCCTCCAGCCGGCCGATCTCGGCGCGCCACTGGGCGTACTCCTGCTCCCAGCGCATCCGCGCGGCCGCCTTCTCGGTCAGGAACCCGCTGTAACCGCCACCGAACCGGGTCAGGCCGCGGTCGGCCACCTCGAGGATCGCGGTCACGACGCGGTCGAGGAAGATCCGGTCGTGGGAGACCAGGACGACCGTGCCGCGATGGCCGCGCAGCCGCTCCTCGAGCCAGGTCAGCGCGCTCTCGTCGAGGTGATTGGTCGGCTCGTCGAGCAGCAGTACCTCCGGCGACGCGGCGAGCAGACAGGCCAGGCCGAGCCGGGCCCGCTCGCCGCCGGAGAGACTGTCCAGCCGTCGCGACCGGTCGATCCCGCCCAGCCCGAGTCCGTGCAGCGACGCCGACACCCTGGCGTCGGCCGCGTAGCCGTCGCGGGCCTCGAACCGGGTGAGCAGGGCGCCGTAGCGTTCCATGTCCTGCGCCTCGGCGGCGGCCTGCATCGCGCGCTCGAGCCCGCGCAGTTCCGCCAGCGCCTGCTCGACGGCCGCCTCGACGGTGTCGCCGGACAGGGTCTGGGCGAGGTGGCCGAGCCCGCCCTCGGCGGTCACGGTGATCGATCCGGCATCGGCGTGCTCGGCGCCTGCCAGCAGCCGCAGCAGGGTCGACTTCCCCGAGCCGTTCTCCCCGACGATGCCGATCCGCTCGCCGGGCCGGATCGTCGCCGTCACCGCGTCGAGTACCGGCCGGTCCGCGTAGGACTTCGACACGCCCCGCAAGGTCAGTTGAGTGGTCAAACAGCGCTCCAATCGCAACTTGTGTAGCTTTAACCATACGGACACTCGACCACTAACGCAACAGGAGTAGATTTTGGAACCGCAACGGCGCCCCGGTGGGCGCAGCGCCCGAGTGCGGGAGGCCGTCCTCGACGCGACGACGGCCGAGCTCGCCGAGCACGGCTACCAGGGCCTGACCGTCGACGCCGTCGCGCAACGGGCCGGGGTCCACAAGACCACCGTCTACCGGCGCTGGCGGAGCCCCGAGGGCCTGGTCGCCGACGCGCTCGACCTGGCCGCGGGCCGATCGTGGGCCATCCCGGACACCGGCACCCTCACCGGCGATCTGCGCGCCCTCACCGAGCTCGTGCGCACCGGGTTCACCGACCCCGAATCAGGTCCGGTGGCAACGGCTTTCGTCACCGCGGGTCTGCAACATCCCGCGGCGGCCGAGGCCCTGCGGACCTTCTACGCGGCACGACACGCCGAAGCCGCGGTGATCGTCGACCGGGCGATCGCGCGCGGCGAACTCGGCCAGGAGGTAGCCGGAACCGAGGTCGTCCGGTTCGCGGTGGCGCCGTTGTTCCACCGGCTGTTCGTCACCCACGAGCCCGTGACGACCGCGCACGCGCACCAGGCCGCCGATGCGGCGATCACGCTCGCCCGCGCGGGATTGCTGACCGGCGAGCAGGCACCGTGATCCCGTAGCGGGCGGCCGACGGCGAAAAAGGGCCCCGCCGAACTGATTTCGGCGGGGCCCTCTGTCGAGTTCGTCAGTCCTCGTACGCGTCCAGCGGCGGGCAGGAGCAGACCAGGTTGCGGTCGCCGAACGCACCGTCGATGCGACGCACCGGGGGCCACACCTTGGGGCGGGTGTGCCCGATGCCGCGCGGGTAGACCGCGACCTCACGGCTGTACGGGTGGTCCCACTCGCCGACCAGGCTCGCCGCGGTGTGCGGTGCGCCGCGCAGCGGGTTGTCGGTCACCGGCCACACCCCGGCGCCGACCTGGTCGATCTCGCCGCGGATCGCGATCATGGCCGCGATGAACTCGTCGAGTTCCTCGAGGTTCTCGCTCTCGGTGGGCTCCACCATGAGGGTGCCCGCCACCGGGAAGCTCATGGTGGGCGCGTGGAAGCCGTAGTCGGCCAGGCGCTTGGCCACGTCGTCGACGGTGACGCCGGTCTGCTTGGTGATCTCGCGCAGGTCGAGGATGCACTCGTGCGCGACCATGCCGTTCTCGCCGGTGTAGAGCACCGGGAAGTAGGCGTCGAGGCGGCGGGCGATGTAGTTGGCCGAGGCGATCGCGGTCAGCGTCGCCGCGCGCAGGCCGTCGGCGCCCATCATCCGGATGTAGGCCCAGGTGATCGGCAGGATCGAGGCCGACCCGTAGTTCGCCGCCGACACCGCGTGCGAGCCCGTCTCGCGCGGGTCGCCGGGCAGGTACCGGGTCAGATGCGAGCGCACCGCGACCGGGCCGACGCCGGGACCGCCGCCACCGTGCGGGATGCAGAAGGTCTTGTGCAGGTTCAGGTGGCTGACATCGCCACCGAAGCGGCCCGGACGCGCCAGGCCGACCAGGGCGTTGAGGTTCGCGCCGTCGACGTAGACCTGACCGCCCGCGTCGTGCACGAGCGCGCACAGCTCGGCCACCTCGTGCTCGTACACGCCGTGCGTGGACGGGTAGGTGATCATGATGCAGGCCAGCCGGTCGGCGTGGTCGGCGATCTTGGCGCGCAGGTCGTCGAGGTCGACGTCACCGTTCTCGCGGCACTTCACGACCTCGACCCGCATGCCGACCATGGCCGCCGAGGCCGCGTTGGTGCCGTGCGCGCTGGACGGGATCAGGCAGGTGTCGCGGTGGTCGTCGCCGCGATCGAGGTGGTAGCGGCGGATCGCGAGCAGGCCCGCGTACTCGCCCTGGCTGCCGGCGTTGGGCTGCAGGCTCACCGCGTCGTAGCCGGTGATCTCCGAGAGCCACTGCTCGAGGTCGCCGATCAGCTTCAGGATGCCGGGCACGTCCTCGGTGGGCGCGAACGGGTGCAGGCGGGCGAAGCCGGGCCAGGTGATGGCTTCCATCTCGGCGGTCGCGTTGAGCTTCATAGTGCAGGAACCGAGCGGAATCATGCTGCGGTCCAGCGCGATGTCCTTGTCCGACAGCGAACGCAGGTAGCGCAGCATGGCGGTCTCGGTGTGGTGGCGGGTGAACGCCGGATGCGTCAGGTAGTCCGAGGTGCGGGACTCGATCGCGGCGGGCTCGGCACCCGCGCTCGCGTCGGGAGCCTGTGCGGTGCCGAAGGATTCGACGACGGCGGCCACGTGCGCGTCGGTGGTGGCTTCGTCGCAGGCGATCGCCACGTGGTCGGCGTCGACCAGGCGCAGGTTGATGCCCTGCGACTTCGCCTTGGCGACAACGGCTTCCGCGCCACCGGGGACGTGCGCCAGGACGGTGTCGAAGAAGGCGTCGTGCACCAGCGCCGCACCGATGCCCGAGGCCACGGCCGCCGCGTGCGCGTGCACCCGGCGGGCGATGGCGCGCAGCCCGTTCGCACCGTGGTAGCTGGCGTACATGGCGGCCACGATGGCCAGCAGGACCTGCGCGGTACAGATGTTGGAGGTGGCCTTCTCGCGGCGGATGTGCTGCTCGCGCGTCTGCAGGGCCAGCCGGTAGGCGGGCGCGCCGTCGGCGTCGACCGACACGCCGACCAGCCGGCCCGGCAGCTGCCGGGCGAAGGCGGTGCGCACCGCGAGGTAGCCGGCGTGCGGGCCGCCGAAGCCCATCGGCACACCGAAGCGCTGGGTGGTGCCGAAGCACACGTCGGCGCCCTGCTCACCGGGCGGGGTGATCAGCGTCAGCGCCAGCAGGTCGGCGCCCGCGGCGACCAGCGCACCGCGCTCGTGGGCGGCGGCGCACAGCGCGGTCCAGTCGACGATCCGGCCGGACGCGCCGGGGGTCTGCACGATGACGCCGAAGAACTCGCCCTCGGGCAGCACACCGGTGGACAGGTCGGCCTCGACGAGCTCGATGCCCAGCGGCTCGGCCCTGGTGCCGATGATGGTCTTGGTCTGCGGGAACAGATCGGCGTCGAGCAGCAGCCGGTTCGACTTGGACTTGCCCGCGCGGCGCAGCAGCGTCATCGCCTCGGCGGCGGCGGTGGCCTCGTCGAGCATGGAGGCTCCTGCGACGTCCATGCCGGTCAGATCCGACACCATGGTCTGGAAGTTGAGCAGCGCCTCGAGCCTGCCCTGGCTGATCTCGGGCTGGTACGGGGTGTAGGCGGTGTACCAGGCCGGGTTCTCCAGCAGGTTGCGCACCAGCACCGGCGGGGTCAGCGTGTCGTAGTAGCCCAGGCCGATCATCGAGGTGGCGACGGTATTGGAGTGCGCCAGCGCGGCCAGTTCGGCGAGGACCTCGTGCTCGGTGGCGGGCGCGGGCAGCGCGCCGAGGCCGGACTCGTCGAGGATGGTCGCGGGCAGCGCCGTGGTCGCGAGCGCGTCGAGGGACTCGACGCCGACGGTCGCGAGGATCCGGGCGAGTTCGTCGGAATCGGGTCCGATGTGGCGGTCGGCGAACGAACGGGTCACGGCAGCTCCAAGGTCGGGCGGGTCGACCAGGCGGTCGACGGGTACCAGCCCTCCCCCTCTGTCGTGGCGCCTGAGAGATTCGGTGACCCGACCGCGGACGGCCGTGCCCCTTTCCCCGTGGGCGGGCAGCCTGCAGCCACCGCTTTCCAGAGGCGTCGAATCACCGTGCGGTCCCTGTTGCCTGAGAGATTGACGGGGAGGTGCTGCTCCTTCGGCGCCCGGACTCTCACGACTCCGGGACTCTCCCGCACGGCGGCGACGCGTCATCAAGTCTAGATGCAGCAAACCCCCGGCCGCGCCACCTGGGGCACGCCGGGGGTGTAGTGCTCGTCACTACCCGGTCTTACGGTTCTCCCGCACCTTGCGGCGGAAGGACAGTTCGTCCTCGGGTCGATCGGTGATCTCGGTGGCCCGTTCGGCCGGGAAGTCGGCGATCGCCCCGGTCAGTTCCCGCATGGCGCCGCTGACCGCGATCCCGAAGACACCCTGCCCGCCCTGCAGTAAATCGACGACCTCCTCGGGCGAAGTGCACTCGTACACCGTGGTCCCGTCGGAGAACAGCGTGATCCCGGCCAGATCCTGCACGCCGCGGCTGCGCAGGTGATCGACGGCGATCCGGATGTTCTGTAAAGAGACGCCCGCGTCCAGCAGTCGCTTCACGATCTTGAGGACCAGGATGTCCTTGAACGAGTACAGCCGCTGACTGCCCGACCCGGCGGCGCCACGGATCGACGGGACGACCAGCCCGGTGCGGGCCCAGTAGTCGAGTTGCCGGTAGGTGATGCCCGCGACCTGACACGCGCTCGGCACCCGGTAGCCGACGAGATCATCCGGAACCGAGTCGTCCGGGAACAAGCCAGGCTGCACCACATCCTGCGATTGCTCTTCCACTGACCACTCCTTGCTCTGCCGACGTTCTCGAGTACCGGAGTCACGACGGATGTTGCCCGACTTTCGAGGTTACTCCTGCCATTGTCGGACCTGCACTGTTGTCGCACCAAGCACCGCGCGCGGCGATTCCCTCGACCTCTACTTCAGGTCTAGAAGATCGTGATGTGAATCAGCTGTCCGTGGCCTTGAAGTCGTCGGGCGAGACGGACTCGAGGAACTCCTTGAACTTCTCCACCTCGTCCTCGCGCTCGTCGGGCATCACCAGCCCGGCCTCGGCCAGGACCGGCTCCTCGGCGAAGATCGGGCAGCCGACGCGCAGCGCGATGGCCACCGAGTCCGAGGGCCGGGCCGAGACCCGCAGGTCGCCGTCGAAGACCAGATCGGCGTAGAAGGTGCCCTCCTGCAGATCGACGATCCGCACTTCCTTGAGGGTGTGCCCGAGTTCGGTGATCAGAATCTTGATCAAATCGTGAGTGAGCGGGCGGATCGGCGTGACCCCCTCCTGCTCGAGCACGATCGCGGTCGCCTCGGCCTGCCCGATCCAGATCGGCAGGTAGCGCTCGCCCGCCGCTTCCCGCAGCAGCAGCACGGGCTGGTTCTGTGGCTGCTCGACACGGATGCCGATGACGCGCATCTCGCTCATGAGTTCTTGCCTCCCATACTCGCCGCCGACCGGCAGGACCGCTGCCCAGCTCGCCGTAACCACGAGTCTAGGCGAATTCCGGGCGGTGCAACGCGGACGCCCGAGCCGAAATCGGCGTGTTGCCGGGGTGATACCCGATCCGGTGGCCGGGTGTGTCAGTTGCCGAGCGCGGCCCGCACGGCCGCCTTCACCAGCGCCGCGTGCAGGTTCAGCGACAGGGCCGCCAGTTCGCGGACGGTCTCCTCGGCGCGGGCGCGCGCGTCGGCGTCACGGCTCTTGGCGATCGGCGCGGCGATCTGGGCGACCAGGGCCGCTTCCCGATCGGCGGCCAGCTTGAACGCCCGCAGATGCCGGGCCTCCAGGCCGAATTCGGCCATCGATTTGGCCGCGTGCGCCAGCGTCACCGCGTCGGATTCGAAGAAGCCGCCCGCGCCGGGGACGATGAGTCCGGCGCGCAGCAGGTCGTCGAGGAAACGGTCGTCGATGCCCGCCTTGGCGAGCAGATCGGCCCGGGTGAGCCGGACCCCGACGTCGAAGCGCAATTCCTCCGGCGTGATCTCGCCGGGGACGACGCCGAGCCGACGGGGCGGGGCCGGACTGGCCTCGCCGTCGGTCTCCGCGCGCGCGGCGCCGGAGCGCGACTGCCCGGCCTCCGCGGCACTGTGGTGGGAGTGCGCCCTGGCACGCGCTTCACGCACGCCCAGGGTCGCCGCACCGCTGTCGATCGCTTCGAGCTGCTCCTTGATCACCTTCAGCGGCAGGTACTGATCGCGTTGCGCGGTCAGGACGAAGCGCAGCCGCTCGTAGTCGGCCACCGAGAACCGCCGGTACCCCGACGGCGTTCGTTCCGGCCGGATCAGGCCCTCGGATTCGAGGAACCGGATCTTCGAGATGGTGATGTCAGGAAAATCTGGTCGCAGCAGGTCGAGCACGGAGCCGATCGACATTCCTCCGCGCGCCCACTGCGCCGCCCCCGTCACAGCACTGCGCCCAGCACGGACACCAGCACCGTAGGGGTCATCGCGACCCCGCGCCCGACGCCGACTCGTTCGCCTGCGCGCGCGGACCGGTCAGGAAGACCAGCCGGAACTTGCCGATCTGGACCTCGTCGCCGTTCTGCAGCTCCGAGGAGTCCACCGGCTCCCGGTTGACGTAGGTGCCGTTGAGGCTGCCCACATCGACGACCTGAAACGAGTCGTCGTCCTGACGGAACTCCGCGTGCCGGCGGCTGACGGTGACGTCGTCGAGAAAAATGTCACTGTCGGGATGGCGACCGGCCGAGGTGGTCGGCTGATCCAGCAGGAAGCGCGAGCCCGCGTTCGGGCCGCGCTTGACCACCAGGAGAGCCGCGCCGACCGGCAGGCCCTCGACGCCCTGCACCGGCTGTTCGCCGGTCGGCTCTCCGGAGCGCGACGCGTCGACCTCGTTGAGGAAGTCCGCGCGGAAGACCGACGTCGTCTCGGCCGCGGTCTCCCCGTAACCCGGGTCCCTGTTCTCGCTCACCGTTTCTCTCCTCCTCGAACCTGATTATCCATGCAAGCAGGTGCTGTATTCGGCGACACGACCGGCGCGATCACATCGCCAGGAAAAAGATCCCGGCGTCGATTCCCCGACGTATCCGCTTGGCTTTGACCGTACCCTGCCGGGGCGTACCCGTGCAGGGAGAACTGTGAAGGCTTGCTCAGCCCCCGATAACTCCTTGATAACCCGCCGCATCCAGCAGTTCACCCAGTGCGGAATCGAGCGTTGCCGCGTCGTCGAAGGCGAGCTCGAACAGCCAGCCCTCGTCGTACGGATCGGTGTTCAGCGTCTCCGGTGCCGAGACCAGATCCTCGTTCACCGCAACGACTTTGCCGCCCAGCGGGGCGTAGATGTCGGACACGCTCTTGGTCGACTCGACCTCGGCGATGCTCTCGCCCGCGGTCACGTCCTTGTCGACGTCGGGCAGCTGTACGAACACGACGTCACCCAGCTGTGACTGGGCGTAGTCGGTGATACCGACACGAACCGCCGTGGGGCCGGTCCGCCGCACCCATTCGTGCTCTTCGGTGTAGCGCAGATCCTCGGGGGTCCGGGTCACTGGACGTCCTTTCGTCGTCAACGTTGCACGCAAGAGTATCGACTAGCTCCCGCGGTGCGGCACAGGCGGTATCGATCGCGCGACCGCGACCGCCAGCCCCGCGTAGAGCACCCCGGTCCAGACGTAGAGCGCGGTACCCCAGATCAGCAGTGCCCAGCCGAAGGCCCACCCGAAACCCGCCCCTGCCCAGTCCATCTCCCCGGTGAGCAGCCACGGCAGGGCCGACATCAGCGCGAAGGTGGCCGCCTTGCCCAGGTAGATCACCTCGGGCGCGGGCAGGTCACGGCGCTTGTATACCGACAGGGTCACGGTGAGTACCAGATCGCGACCGATCAGGATCACGGCGATCCACCACGGGATCAGCCCGCGTGCGACGAACGCCACGAGCGTCGTCACGAGGTATAACCGGTCGACCAGTGGATCGAGCAGCGCGCCGAGCCGCGAGGACTGGTCGAGCAGGCGGGCGAGTTTGCCGTCGAGGAAATCGGTGACACCGCTGGCGATCAGCAGGGTGAACGCCCAGCCGTCGGCATGGCGGACCAGCATCAACCACAGGAATATCGGGATACCGATCAGCCGGAGCAGGCTCAGCACATTGGGCACGGTCAGGATGCGGTCGCTGAACACGCCACCGGTTTCGGTGTCGTTGATGCCCGGCGGTCCCGATTCGGTTGCCACGCCCCTGCATACCGCACGAACCCCCGCTCGCGCCATCCGGCCACGCCGAAAACCTTCGGGCGTGTCCGGTTGCCACGCGGTCGCGATGCCCACCGTCCCCCGACCCGCTAGCCTGGGCGGTTGTGTCCGACAGTGGTCCAGATCTGCGCTCCTACGTTTCCGCCGAGGACGCCCGCGCGCGCGGCCGCGCCGCCCGGCAGCGCGTGCCGTTCGACGCGGCCGACCGGGTAGTCGAGAGCCCCGACCGGCCGACGGTGCTCGAGTTCGTCGAGGCGAGCAACGAGGGCCGGATCGAGCGGCTGATCCCGCTGCGGATCGGCCGGATGACCGCGTCGCCGTTCACCTTCTTCCGCGGCGCCGCCGGGTTGATGGCGGCCGACCTGGCCGCCGGCCCCGACAGCGGGCTGCCCGCCCAGATCTGCGGCGACGCGCACGCCGCCAATTTCGGCCTCTACGGCACCCAGCGCGGCGAGATCGTGATGGATATCAACGACTTCGACGAGACCGTGCTCGGGCCCTGGGAATGGGACCTGCGGCGGCTGGCCGCCAGCCTGGTGCTGGCCGGGCGCGAGAGCGGCGCCGCCGAGGACGACTGCGTGCGCGCCGCGCGCGACGCCGCCCGCTTCTACCGGCAGACCGCGGGCGAGCTCGCCGAGATGCCGTTCATGCAGTCCTGGACCGCGCTGCCCGACGAGTCGATCCTGGGCTCGGCCAAAGCCGACGACCTGATCGACGACTTCAAGAAGGCCGCCAAGAAGGCACGCAAGAACACCAGCGCCAAGGTCGTGGCGAAGTGGACCGAGCACCTCGACGATCACGAGACCGGCATCCGCAAGCACCGCTTCGTCAGCGACCCGCCGATCCTGACCCCGGTCGACGCGCCGGTCGCCGACGCCGTGATCGACGGCCTCGAGCGCTACGCGAGCACCATCCGCGAGTCCCGTCGCGCCCTGCTCGCCCGCTTCGCGGTCTCGGATGTGGCCTTCCGGATCGTCGGCACCGGCAGCGTCGGCCTGCACAGCTATGTGGCGCTGCTGCACGGCAACGACGGCGAGTCGCTGGTGCTACAGGTCAAGCAGGCCAGGCCGTCCGCGCTGGCCCCGTTCCTGCCGCCGGTCGCGCCGCGCCACGAGGGCGAGCGCATCGTGGCGGGCGCGCGCAGCGTGCAGTCCGAGACCGACATCCTGCTCGGCTGGACCACCGTCGACCTGGACGAGCCGCTGCCGTTCGTGGTGCGCCAGTTCCGCAATCTCAAGGGCAGCATCGACCCGGCCGGGCTCTCGGCCGACGACCTCGACGACTACGGCAGGCTCGCGGGCGCGCTGCTGGCGCGGGCGCACTCGCGTTCGCTGGACCCGCGCACCCTGGCCGGCTACCTCGAAGCCGACGACGACGCGTTCGAGGAGGCCGTGGCCGCCTACGCGGTACGTTATGCCGATCGGACCGAGGCCGACCACGCCGAACTGGTCGCCGCCGTCGCGGCGGGCAAGATCGCCGCCGAACCGAGCTGAACACCACCCGGCGTCCTGCCGGGCATCCACCGGTTGTCGAGCTACGATGTACGCCAACGGTTCTCGGCCCGCGGCGCCAACGACCCAGAAGGGCGGACTCCATGCTCGTGCGCGTGCAGAATGCGGCAGGCACCGATGCCGAGCTCGCACTCATCGATTGGCTGCGCACGTGGAAGGACCCGTCGAGCCCGCACGGCGTCGCCACGATCAACTGCGGCCTGTTCCACAACGACCGGCTGCACCAGCTCGACGCGGTGGTGTGGACACCGACCAGCTGCGTGATCATCGAGGCCGAGACCTTCGCGGTGCCGCAGGACGGGGTGCTGGAGATCCCGCTCAACGGTCCGTGGATGGTCTCCGGCGAGCTCGCCCAGTTCACCGGCGGCGAGAAGTCGACACCGCTGGAGCGCTCGCGGGAACACACCTTCGCCCTGCAGGACTATCTCGCCGCACGCGGGCTCGGGCAGCGGGCCGTGCACGGGCTCGGCGTCATCGTGCCGCAGCCGGGCGCGCAGATCGACGTGCACCAAGGCTGGAACGATCCGAGTTTCGACGTGATCGTCACCGACGATCCGCACCGGCTCGAGCAGTACTTCGAGATGCTGGCCGCCAAGGAACACAACCTCTGGACGGCCAACGACATCGCCATCGCCTTCCGCGGCCTGGGCATCCTGCCGTTCCTGCCCGCGCCGCAGGACCTGCTCAACGAGGGTTTCCTCGGCCCGATCGATGTGACGCTGTGGCACGGTGGCCCCACCCAGGCCCAGGCCGAGCAGTACGCCGAGGAACAGGCCCAGCTCGAGCGCGAACTGGCCTCGCGCGGCCTGGTGGCCCCCTGGTACAGCCCGTGGAAGCTCTACCCGCGGGTCGACGGCGACCTGGACTTCGGTCGCGCGTTCCTGCGGATCACCCTGGCGATCGGCATGATCGTGGCGATCGCGTGGGTGCTGTGGTTCGTGGTGACCGCGGTGCTCACCTACGGCCCCGCCTGAGACGTCACCCGCGGCGGCTATCGTCGCGTCGGTGATCGACCACGTTCCCCCGCGCAGCACCGTCGTCCGCGCGACGGCCATCGGGGCAGGCGCGGCGCTCACCGCCGCGCTGCCGCTGACCTTCCCCGCCGACGGCGGACCGTCCGGACTGGACGCGGCCGTCGCCGACCCGATCACCGCGGCGGTCTCCCCCGGCCTGGCACAGGTGCTGGTCGCGCCGAGCAATGCGCCGGTCGTGCTGGTGCTGCTGCTGGCGGCGGTGGGCTGGTTCGCGGTGCGGCGCCGATGGTGGGCGGCGGTCACCATGCTCGTGGTCCCCGAGCTCGCGCTGGTGATCAACACCGTGGTGCTGAAACCGCTGTGGGACAGGCGGATGCACGACTACCTCGCCTACCCGAGCGGCCACACGGTCCATATGGTTGCTGTCGCAACGACTTTCGCGTGCCTGGTGACCACTCTCACAGCGCGGGTCGTGATCGCAACGCTCACCGTGCTCGCGCTCGCCGCGATCGTGCCCGGCATGGTCGTGCTCGGCTACCACCGCCCCACCGATGTGCTCGGTGGGGCGGCAGCGGCGGCGTCGCTGACGATGGCACTGTGCCTGCTCGCCGAGCGACTGCGCGCCGGGACGCGTTAGCTCCGGTCGAAAACGCTCGCGTCGTGCAGCATTTCGGCGCGCAGCATGGTCTCCGGCACGCCCATCGCCTCGACCAGGGTCAGCGCGTCCGGACGCAACCGGTCGACGAGTTCGTTCACGCCGCGGCGCACCGCCTTGGCCCGCTCCACCGACATGAACCGGTGCATGATGTACCAGGACAGGTTTTCCTCCAGCGTGGCGTACACGTAGAGGTCGCAGACGGTTTCGGCGAGCGCCTTGGCGTCGGGGTCGTCGATGGCGGCGATCCCGTCGACGAACTCCTCGAGCACCAGCCGGTCGATGTGCGCGGCGCCCGCGGCGAGGATGTGGTCCTGGGCGTTGTTGAACGCTTCGAACGGGCCGGTGTCGGCGGCCCTGGCCCGCAGCCGGTGCGCGGCGGTCCGCAGCAGGTAGTCCTCGCGGTCGGCGAACAGCTGCAGCTGCACCGAGCGCTTGGACAGGTCGCCCTCGTCGACGGATTCGTCGGAGCGATCGCGCAGGGTCTGGATCAGCTGACGGACCCCGGAGCGCTTGCGCACCACGTCACCGGCCATGGTGGCGGCGAACTTCACCCAGCCCAGCGCGTCGAGATCGCGGACCTCGTCGGAGTAGGCGGTGAGCAGTTCCTTGGCGACGAGCTGGGTGAGGACGACGTTGTCGCCTTCGAAGGTGGTGAACACGTCGGTGTCGGCCTTGAGCGTGACGAGGCGGTTCTCGGTGAGATATCCCGCACCGCCGCAGGCTTCGCGACATTCCTGGATGGCCCTGGTGGCGTGCCGGGTCTGGGCGACCTTGAAACCGGCGGCGCGCTTCTCCAGCGCGCGCTGGGCGCCCGGTTCGGTGTCGCGGCCGCTCTGGATGAGGTCCATCCGGCGGACCAGGTCGTTCTGGGCGAAGGCCAGCGCGAAGGACTTGGCGACCAGCGGCAGCAGCCTGCGCTGGTGGCTGCGGTAGTCCAGCAGCAGCGTTTCCGCGCCGGTGTCGGGGTCGGCGAACTGGCGCCGGGCCAGCGCGTAGCGCACCGCGATGCTCAGCGCCACCCGCGCGCCCGCCGCGGCCGCGCCGCCGACGCTCACCCGGCCGCGCACCAGCGTGCCCAGCGTGGTGAAGAAGCGGCGGCTCGGGTTCTCGATCTCCGAGGAGTAGGTGCCGTCGGGCTCGACGTCGGCATAGCGGTTGAGCAGGTTCTCCCTGGGCACCCGGACCTGGTCGAACACGATCCGGCCGTTGTCCACGCCGGGCAGCCCGCCCTTGAGGCCGTCGTCGTAGGTGGTCACGCCGGGCAGGTCGGCGCCGAGTTCGTCGCGGATGGGGACCAGCAGGCAGTGCACGCCCTGGTTCTCACCGCCGGTGATCAGCTGGGCGAACACGGCGGCCATGCGGGCGTGTGCCGCCGCACCGCCGATGTAGTCCTTGCGCGCCGACGGGGTCGGGGTGTTGATCACGAATTCCTGGGTGGCCGGGTCGTAGGTGGCCGTGGTCTCCAGGTTGGCGACGTCGCTGCCGTGGCCGGACTCGGTCATCGCGAAGCAGCCGAGCAGGTCGAGGGAGATCAGCCGCTTGATGTAGTCGCGGTGCCGTTCGGTGCCGAGATTCTCCACGGCGCCACCGAACAGGCCCCACTGCACACCGGATTTCACCCACAGCGACAGGTCGGCGTAGGCCAGCATCTCCAGGCCCGTCACCGCGCCGCCGGGGTCGCCGGTCCCGCCGTTCTCGGAGCGGAAGCCGCGCTCGGGATACCCCATGGTCGCGATGACCCGCATCTGGTCGAGGACGCGCGCCCTGGCGGCGTGGATGTCGAGTTCGGGATCGCCGGTGAAGCGGTCGTCGGCGAGTTGGACTCGTGCCTGGTCCCGGACCGCGCGCCACGGTCCGTCCAGCGCTGCGCGGAGATGTTCTGCCGTCGTCGAGTTGCCGGTAGCCATACTTCGACCATAATCCGTGCACGCGGCCCGGCGGCGGATTCGCGTTCTCCCTCACATCGTGCCGACGCCGCGTGCTCAGGCGGCGAACATGTCCCGCATGGACCTCTCGGTGGGCCGCCAGGTCAGTCCGAGCTCGGTCAGCGCGGCCGAATCGTCGGTCGGGGTGTCGGAGGTGAGCAGCCACGCCGCCTCGTAGCCGAACGCGGCGTCGACCTCGACGAACCGCGACGCGACATCCGCGGCGCGGCCCAGCGCCCGGAACATGCCGGGGCGCACCGGAATCCGGCGGATCCGGCGGCCGGAGGCGGTGGCGAGCAGGTCGATGGCGGTGTCGAACGGGACCTGGTGGCCGCCACACAGGTACCGGCGCGGCCCCTGGCCGGGAACCATCACCGCCGCGTGCAGCTCGGCCACGTCGCGGACGTCGATCATCGCCATCCCGCCGTCGAGCCGGGGCGCGAATCCGCTGCGCAGCATGGTGTTCCAGCCGCGCTCGGTGATGCCGCGGGTGCCGGCCAGACCCGGTCCGATCACGCTGGAGGGATAGGTGATCACCACCGGCGCGCCGCTGCGCTGCAGTGCCCGGGCGACCCGGTCCGCGGCGGATTTGGTGCGGCCGTAGGCGCTGCGGCCCGTCGCGGTGGGGCTGTCCGGGGTCATCACCGGGTCCGGGCACGGGAACAGCGCGCTGTAGCTGGCCACGTGCACGATGGGGTCGAGGCCGGCCAGGGCCGCGCGGCACAGGAGTTCGGCGGTGGCGTCGACATTGACCTGCCACATCAGCGGTTCGCGGCGGTCGTCGGTGGCGACCACACCGGCCGCGTGCAGCACGGCCGCGCAGCCGTCGAGCAGCGCGGTGATCGTGTCGCTGTCGCGCAGGTCGCCGCGCACGACGGTGATGCGGTCGCGGTCGTGCGCGAACTCCGGCCACCACCGGTCCAGCGATTCGCCGGGGTGGACCAGCAGCCGGATCTCGTGACCATCGGCGAGCAGGGCGGCGACCGTGGGCGCACCGAGATAGCCGGTGCCCCCGGTGACGGCGATTCTCACGACAGGTTTCCTTCGGCGATCGGCAGCACACAGCGGGTGCCGGTGAAGATGGTCGGCATGCACTCGTTGCAGTGGGTGCAGGCGGCGGTGGTCGTGGTCTCGGCCGCGATCCGGCGCGGCAGGTCGGGTTCGCACAGCAGCGCCCGGCCCATCGCGACGAACTCGAAGCCCTCGGTGCGGGCGAGCCGCATGCCGTCGTAGTCGGTGATGCCGCCGAGCAACACGAGCGGCATGCGCAGTGCCGCGCGGAACAGCTGGGCGCGCTCGAGCAGATAGGCGCTGCGGTAGGGGTATTCGCGCAGGAACATCGGTCCGGCCACGCGCAGGCCCCAGCTCAGCGGCGGCCCGAAGGTGCGGGCGAAGGACCGCCGTGGTGCGTCGCCGTGGAAGTACAGCATGGGGTTGAGCAGCGAGCTGCCCGCGGTCAGTTCGAGCGCGTCGAGGGTCCCGTCGGCCTCGAGCATCTGCGCGACCTGCACGGATTCGGCCGGGCGCAGACCACCGGCGACACCGTCGTCCATATTGAGCTTGGCCAGCACGGCCAGCCGACCGCCGACGGCACGTGCCACCCCTTCGGCGATCTCCCTGGCCAGCCGCGCCCGGTTGGCCAGGCTGCCGCCGTAGCCGTCGCGGCGCCGGTTGAGCAGCGGGCTCAGGAAGGCGCTCACCAGGTAGTTGTGGCCGAAATGGATTTCCACCGCGTCGAACCCGGCCTCCTCGGCCAGCAGGGCGCTGCGCACATGCGCGGCGACCAGCTCCGCGATGCCGTCGGCGTCGGGGCGCCGGGTCATGCTCATCCCGAGCGGGGAGAACAGCCTGCTCGGCGACAGCGCGGGCACGCGATTGGACGCGGCGTTGGCCACCGGCCCGGCGTGCCCGATCTGCGCCGAGGCCGCGGCGCCCTCGGCGTGGATGGCGTCGGTGAGCCTGCGCAGTCCGGGCACCGCGTCGGGGCGCATCCAGATCTGGTGCCGGTCGGTGCGGCCCTCGGGCGCGACCGCGCAATAGGCGACGGTCGACAAGCCGACACCGCCCGCGGCGATGCGGCGATGGAATTCGATCAGCTCGTCGGTGACCAGGGCGTCCGGGGTGCGGCCCTCGAAGGTGGCGGCCTTGATCACGCGGTTGCGCAGGGTGATCGGGCCGAGGGTGGCCGGGGCGAAGATATCGGTCATCGCGCACCCGGTCCCGCGAGTCCGGCCAGCACGAAATCGCGCAGCGTGGCGACGCTGCCCGCCGACGGCGCGTGGCCCGCGCCGAAGCGCATGATCAGCACCTCGAAGGCGAGCAGCCACCGCCGCTGCGCCTCGGCGGGGTCCAGGTCGGGCAGGAAGCGCACCCAGGAGTCGAGCTGGAACCAGTCCCCGGTCCAGCCCACTTCGCGGCGGCCGAGCACCAGTTCGGCGAGCAGCCGCAGGTACAGGCGGCCGCGCGGATCCGCGGCCAGCTCCGCCAGCGGGCCGATCACCGCGTCCACCACCTCGGCGAGCTCGGCCTCCCGCTGGGCCGCCGCACCGAGCTGCTCGGCCCACAGCGGCGCGAGCCGATCCTCGAGCAGCGCCGCCACCAGTGCGTCCTTGCTGCCGAAGTGATAGTGGACGGCGGCCGGATTGGTCTCGGCGGCGACGCACACCGCCCGCACCGAGACCTCCGCCGACGGCTGTGTCAGCAGGAGTTCCTCCGCCGCCGCGAGCAGCCGCTCCCGCGTCTCCACCGACCGCGCGTCGCGGGGCTTCGTACCGATTGATCCCATACCGTCAGCCAACCAGATTTCCATCGTTGTTTCAATCACTATTTCAAACATTGATTGATAACTGGTTCGCCGGAAACTCTTGCTCGCGGATTGAACGAGTGTTTAGTATATTGAACATGTGTTCAGCCAACAGCCCGTACCGCAAGGATCCACCGCCGATCTGACGACCATGGCCCGCATTCGCGATACCGCGATCGACCTGTTCGGTGAACAGGGTTTCGGTGTCGGTGTCCGGGCGATCGCCGCGGCGGCCGGAGTCTCCCCCGGCCTGGTGAACCATCACTTCGGTTCCAAGGACGGCCTGCGCGCCGCCTGCGACGACCGCGTACTCGAGCTCATCCGGGACGAGAAGCTCCGCGTCATCCGCTCGCAGGGTGCCGCCGGAATGCTCACCGCCCTGGCCGAGATCGAGATGTACGCCCCGCTGCTCGCCTACATGCTGCGCAGCTTCCAAGCCGGCGGCGCCCTGGCCGAGTCCCTGCTCGAGCACATGGTCGACGACGCGCAGGACTACATGCAGGCCGCCGTCGAGGCGGGCCAGCTCAAACCCAGCCGCGACCCCGCGGCCCGGGCCAGATACATCGTGCTCTGCCACGTCGGAGCCACCAACCTCTATCTGCAGATGCGAATGCAGCGCGAGGGAAAGCTCGACTACCGCAAGGCGATCCGGGACCTCTCGGATCTGACCACCTTCCCGGCACTCGAGCTCTACACCCAAGGCATGCTGACCGATTCGACTCTGCTCGACAGCCTCATCGAGGAGTAGACGATGCCCTCCCCCACCACCGATCGGGTCATCGAAGTCCATGACCTGCGTAAGACTTTCGGCCGATTCACCGCGCTCGACGGACTCGACCTGCTGGTCGGCCCCGGCGAGATCCACGGTTTCCTCGGACCCAACGGCGCAGGCAAGTCCACGACGATCCGCGTTCTGCTCGGAGTCCTGCGCGCCTCCGGTGGCGACGCGGCCCTGTTCGGCCGCGACCCGTGGACCGACGCGGTCGCCCTGCATCACCGGATCGCTTATGTCCCAGGCGATGTCACGCTGTGGCCGTCGCTGTCGGGCGGCGAGACGATCGACCTGCTCGCCCGGATGCGCGGCGGACTCGACGAGAACCGCCGCGCCGAACTGATCGAGCGGTTCGAGCTGGACCCGACCAAGAAGGCCCGCACCTATTCCAAGGGCAACCGGCAGAAGGTCGCCCTCGTCTCGGCGTTCTCGGCGAACGCCGATCTGCTGATCCTCGACGAGCCGACCTCGGGCCTGGACCCGCTGATGGAGCGGATCTTCCAGGACCGTGTGCGCGAGGCCGCCGCCCGCGGGGCGACGGTGCTGCTGTCGAGCCACATCCTGTCCGAGGTCGAGCATCTCTGCGATCGGGTGACGATCATCCGCGCGGGCCGCACGGTCGAAACCGGCTCGCTCGACCAGCTGCGGCACCTGAGCCGCACCGCGATCACGGCCGAATTGATCGGCGACCCGGGCGATGTCGGCGCCCTGCCCGGCGTCGAGGACGTCGAACGTGACGGCTCGACCCTGCGCTGCCAGGTCGACGCCGACCACCTCGGCCGGCTCATCCGGGTCCTGGGTGACGCGGGCGTGCGCAGCCTCACCAGCGCACCGCCGACCCTCGAGGACCTGTTCCTGCGGCACTACCACGTCGAGGCCGACGGCGCGGCCGCCACCGGGGAGAAGGTGCGGGCATGACCACCATCGCCGCCTCCCCCGGGTTCCTCGGAACCACCCGCACCGCAGGCGAATTCGCGGGCACCGCGCAGATGCTGCGGCTGTATCTGCGCCGCGACCGGATCATCGCCCCGCTGTGGTCGCTGCTGATCGGGCTGATGCCGGCCCTGCAGATCGTCTCGATCAAGGACCTCTACACCACCCAGCAGCAGCTCGACAGCTTCGCCGCGACCACCGCGGCGAGCCCGGCGCTGCTGGCCATGTACGGTCCCGTGTTCAACTCCTCGCTCGGCAGCATCGGCACCTGGAAGGCCGGGGCGATGTATTCGATGATCGCGATCGCCGCTGTGCTGACGGTCATCCGGCACACCAGGGTCGAGGAGGAGACCGGGCGCGCCGAACTGGTCGGCGCCACCAGCATCGGCCGTTTCGCCGGGCTCACCGGGGCGCTGCTGCTCACCTTCGGCGCGTCGGCGGTGGCCGGAATCGCCTGTACCGCGTCGCTGCTCGCGGCCGATCTGCCGGTCGCGGGGTCGGTGGCCTGGGGTGCGGCGCTTGCCGCGTCGGGCGTCGTCTGGGCCGCGGTGGCCGCGGTCGCCGCGCAGTTGAGCAACGGCGCGCGGATCGCGCGCGGCGTCGCGCTGGGCACCCTGGGTGCCGCGTTCGCGATCCGCGCGGTCGGCGACGCCGGAAACGGTGTGCTGTCGTGGTTCTCGCCGCTGGGCTGGTGCCTGCAGATCCGGCCGTACGCGGAGGAACGCTGGTGGGTGCTGGTGCCGCTGGCCGTCGTCGCCACCGGCGCGACGCTGCTCGCCTACCAGCTGCTGCGGACCCGCGATCTCGG
This sequence comes from Nocardia sp. NPDC050718, assembly GCF_040654235.1. NCBI lineage: Bacteria > Bacillati > Actinomycetota > Actinomycetes > Mycobacteriales > Nocardiaceae > Nocardia > Nocardia sp. NPDC050718. The sequence goes on from NZ_JBFAHQ010000012.1 coordinate 96,459, forward strand.
TGCCGGCCTGCTGGCCGAACGCCCCGGTCCGGCCGTCGCGGGTGCCGCGCTGTCGGGTCCGGTCGGGCTGGCGTGGCGGTTGCAGCGGGGGTCGATGCTGGCCTGGACGGTCGGTTTCGGCCTGTACGGTCTGCTGATCGGCGGCGCGGTGAACAGTATCGGCGGCATGCTCGGCGACAGTGGCACCCTGCGGGACGTGGTCACCTCGATGGGCGGATCGACCGACCTCGAGAAGTCGTTCATCGCCTACGCCATCACTATGCTCGCCGCGGCCGCCGCCGCGTACTCGGTGTCGGCGGTGCTGCGCCTGCACGAGGAGGAGAACTCCGGCCGCGCCGAGAGCGTGCTCGCGGCGGCGGTGGGCCGGGTGCGCTACGCGTCGAGCCACCTGCTGTTCGCGCTTGCCGGTCCGGCCGTCACCCTGCTGGTGGCGGGTCTGGGCATCGGTGTCGTCTGGGGCGCCACCGACGGCGACGTCGTCGGCAAGCTCGGTGAATCGCTGAGCGCGGTCGCCGTGCAGCTGCCCGCGGTGTGGGTGGTCACCGCCATCGCGCTGCTGCTGTTCGGGGTGGTCCCGAAATACGCGTCGCTGGCCTGGGCGGTGCTCAGCGCGATGATCGTCGTGGTCCTGCTCGGCGCGCTGGGGACCTTCCCGCAGTGGCTGATGGATCTGGTGCCGTTCGTGCATCCGCCGAAGCTGCCGGGCGCGGCGTTCGACATCATCCCGATCGGATGGCTGCTGCTCATCGCCGTGGCGGGAATCACCGTGGGGCTCACCGCTTTCCGACGGCGCGACCTGCGCTGAGCCGGAAGCCGGGGTGGTGTGCGTCGCGCACCACCCCGGTGGTCAGTACGCGCCGTCGCCGCGGGTGACCGCGCCGATGGTGCGGCCGATCAGCACCAGGTCGAGGACCATCGACCAGTTCTCGACATAGGACAGGTCCAGACGTACCGAATCCTCCGGGGACAGATCCGAACGCCCGCTCACCTGCCACAGCCCGGTGACGCCGGGCTTCACCAGCAGCCGGCGGCGCATCTCGCCGTCGTAGCTGTCGACCTCGCGCTGGACCTGCGGACGCGGCCCGACCACGCTCATGTCCCCGCGCAGCACATTGAAGAACTGCGGCAGCTCGTCGAGGCTGTACTTGCGCAGGAAGCGGCCCACCGGGGTGACGCGCGGGTCGTCCTTCACCTTGAAGAAGACCGGGTTGCCGCCGTTGCTCTCGATCAGCGCGTCCACCGCGCGGTCGGCGCCGACCAGCATGCTGCGGAACTTGATCATCCGGAACGGGATGCCGTCGCGGCCGATCCGTTCGGACAGGTAGAAGACCGGTCCCGCGCTCGTCGTGCGCACCGCGATCGCGATGGCCGCCAGCATGGGCGCGATGAGCAGCAGCACGGTGGCGGCGAAGCAGAAGTCGAACAGTGCTTTGCGGCTGGACTTGGCGTGGTCGTAGCGCGGCCCGTCGATGTGCAGCATGGGCATGCCCGCGACGATCCGGTTGGTGAGCCGGACACCGGCGATGTCGACCACGCCCGGCGCCACGATCAGGTCGACGCCGAGCGGGTCCAGTTCCCAGGCCATGCGGCGCAACTCGACCGGGCCGAGGTGCTCGGTCGCCGCGACGGCCACCGAGTCGGCGCCACTGCGGCGCACCGCCTCGAGCACCGACCGATCGTCGCCGAGGACCGAGGGCCCGTCGACGGTGGCGAAGCGCCCGTCCCCGGTGCCGGCGGGCACACAGACACCCACGATCCGGTAGCCGGAGCCGGGGTCGTCGGTGAAGGCGCCGGCCATCGCCTGCGCGGCCTCCGGCGATCCGACCACGAGCACCGCGGTGTGACAGCGCCCCTGGGCGCGCCAGCGCCGCAGCCGCAGTCGCCACACCACCCGGCCCACGATCAGGGCGAACAACCCGGCCGGTAGCGCGATGGCGAGGTAGCCGCGCGCCACCTCGACCCGGAGCAGCAGCGCGAGGATGGCCAGCACCCCGAACAAGCGCATCGTCGCCGAGACCAGCCGCCGGAACTCCTCGCTGCCGGAGCCGATCACCTGCGGTGTGCGGGTCCCGTGCAGCAGGGCCAGCCAGCCCGCGGCCAGTGCCAGCGATACCACCGAGTAGCCGATCTCGTAGGGCAGCGGCCAGGCCAGCGGCGGCGCGGCGGGGCCGTCGAAGCGCAGGATCTGGGCGGCGACGACGGCCGCGAACACGGCCACGACATCGGTGGCGGCCAGGCGTTGTAGGTACGCCGCCTGCCAATTCTCGCGCTGCGTTCGGCGCAGCACTCGGACACCGTTGACCACATCGACATCGCTGCCACCGGCGAGCTCGAAGCTCATGAACCCACACCTCCCCCTCGGGAGACGAATCAATTTCCGGTCGCCGTCGACCGAAAAAGCTGCCCCTGCTCGGCCGCTCTGCCCGTCGATTCGATACCCGTCCGATGATTGTTACAGAGTCTCGAGTGGACTTCTTCCCGAAGGGTATGTGCCACAGTGCATTCCATATGGTTGCCGAGTATGACGGCAATCACATGGCTATCACACGGATAATCATGGCTATCAAACATGATTGCAGGACATTTGATTTCCCCGGTGGGACGAGTCACAATTCCCCGAGGTCTCGCTGTTGTCGCCGACAATTTGCCGAAATGCCCGCGAACAGCCCCAACCTCGAAACATACCACGAATCGGTTTCGCTCCCAGCGGTTTCGAATGGCCCCCCGCGCCCCCCGGTTGTAACGTCTGAGCTCGCCGCGCCGACGTCCGGCATGTCCGGCAGCGGCCGCGATGATCGAACAGCTAGAAGGTGGACCCCGCGTGCAGTGTCGTCTCTGCGATTCCGATCGGCTCGTGAGCGTGCTCGATCTGGGCGCGACCCCACCGTGCGAGAGTTTCCTGTCCGAGGCCCAGCTCGACCTGCCGGAAGCGACCTATCCGCTGCACCTGCGGCTGTGCCGGGACTGCCTGCTGTTGCAGATCCCCGCGCTGATCACCCCCGAGGAGACCTTCACCGAGTACGCGTACTTCTCCTCGTACTCGCGCAGCTGGGTCGACCACGCCGAGCGGTTCGTCGCCACCGCGACCGAGCGGCTGGGACTTGGCAGCGACTCGTTCGTCGTCGAGGTCGCCAGCAACGACGGTTACCTGTTGCGCCATGCGGTGGCCCGGGACATCCCGTGCCTCGGCATCGAGCCGTCGGTCAATGTCGGCGCGGCGGCCAGGGCGGCGGGCGTCCCCACCGAGACCGCGTTCCTCGACGCGGAGTCGGCCGCGCGGGTGCGGGCCGAGCACGGGCCCGCCGATCTGGTGGTCGCGAACAATGTCTACGCGCACGTCCCCGACCTGCGCGGTTTCACCCACGCGCTGCGTACCCTGCTCGCCGACGACGGCTGGCTCAGCATCGAGGTGCACCACGCGCTCAACCTGGTGCGGCTGGGCCAGTTCGACACGGTCTATCACGAGCACTTCCAGTACTACACCGTGCATTCGGCCCAGCGCGCACTGGCGGTCGCCGGGCTGACGGTGGTCGATGTGGAACTGCTGGAGACCCACGGTGGGTCGATCCGCGTGTGGGCCCGCCCCGACCCGGTCGCGGTGCCGACCGCGCGCGTGGCCGAGGTCCTCGCGCTCGAGCGGGCCGCGGACCTGCACGTCCCGGCCGGCTATGCCGAACTCGGCGTCCGGGCCGAGCGGGTCCGGCTCGAGCTGCTGCGCTTCCTGCTCGACTGCCGGGAGCAGGGCAGGCGGGTCGTCGGCTACGGTGCGCCCGGCAAGGGCAACACCCTGCTGAACTACTGCGGCATCCGGCCCGACCTGCTCGAGTACACCGTGGACCGCAATCCCTACAAGCACGGGCGATTCACGCCGGGGACCCGGATTCCGATCCATCCCCCCGAGCGCATCGATGCCGACCGGCCCGACGTGGTGCTGGTCCTGCCGTGGAATCTCGAAACCGAGATCACCGCCCAGCTGCGCCATGTCGGCGACTGGGGCGGCGAACTGGTCTATCCGCTGCCGGTGCTGCACCGCGCGGGCACGGAAACGAAGGTGAACCGATGAAGGTCGTGTTGTTCTGCGGCGGATACGGCATGCGCATGCGCGGCGGCTCCGACGACATCGTCCCGAAGCCGATGCAGCTGGTCGGGCCGCGGCCGCTGCTGTGGCACGTGATGCGCTACTACGCGCACTACGGGCACAAGGAGTTCATCCTGTGCCTGGGCTACGGCGCCGAGCACATCAAGAACTTCTTCCTGACCTATCAGGAGTCGGCGTCCAACGACTTCGTCATCCGCAACGGTCAGGTGGAGCTGCTGGGCAGCGATATCGGCGACTGGTCGATCACCTTCGTCGACACCGGGGTGGAGTCGGCGATCGGCGAGCGGTTGCGCCGGGTCCGGCAGCATCTCGACGGCGACGAGTACTTCCTGGCGAACTACGCCGACGTGCTCACCGACGCCCCACTGGACACCATGATCGAGAGCTTCCACGCCTCGGGCGCGGCGGCATCGATGATGGTGGTCCCGCCGCAGTCCTCGTTCCACTGTGTCGACATCACCCCGGCCGGTGAAGTGAAGGAGATCATGCCGGTGGCCCGGATGCCGCTGTGGGAGAACGGCGGCTACTTCGTCCTCGGCCAGCAGATCTTCGATCTGCTCCCGCCCGGCGGCGATCTGGTCGCCGACGCGTGCGGCGCGCTGGCCGGGCAGGGCCGCTTGTTCGGCTATCAGCATCTGGGCTTCTGGAAGCCGGCCGACACGTTCAAGGAACGCGCCGAACTCGACGACGCCTACCGCAACGGCTCGCGGCCGTGGATGGTGTGGGAGCAGGGGTGATCGGGCTGTTCCCCCGTCCGCCGCGCCGGATCGCGCTGCTCGGCGCGCACTGTGACGACATCGCGATCGGACTGGGCGCGACGCTGCTCGCCCTCACCGGCGCCGACCCGGAGCTCGAGGTCAGGGCCCTGGTGCTGTCCGGTGGCGGCACCGCGCGCGAGGACGAGGAACGCGCGGCGCTGACCGCGTTCTGCTCCGGCACGAAGCCCGAACTCGACGTACTCGACATTCCCGACGGCCGCGCACCGGCGCACTGGGACCGGATCAAGGACGCGCTGGCCCGCTTCCGGCGCGCGGGCGAACCCGACGTGGTGTTCGCGCCGCAGCGCGGTGACGCCCACCAGGACCACCGGCTGCTGGCCGAGCTGGTGCCCACCGAGTTCCGCGACCACCTGACCCTCGGTTACGAGATCCTCAAATGGGAGACCGACACTCCCGCACCCACCCTGTACCACCCGCTGACCCGGGAACTCGTGCGGGAGAAGTCGCGGCTGCTGCACGAGCACTATCCGTCGCAGACCGGCCGCGACTGGTTCGACGAAGAGGCCTTCCTCGGTCTGGCCCGGATGCGTGGCGTGCAGTGCCACGCGCCCTACGCCGAGGCGTTCGTGCTGGACAAGGCGATCATCAGATGGGAACGGACGTGAACATGCGGGTACTGGTCACCGGGCACCAGGGCTATCTCGGCACCGTGATGGTGCCGGTGCTGCGGGCGGCGGGACACAGCGTCACCGGTCTGGACATCGGCTACTTCGCCGACTGCCTGCTCGGCGACTTCGCCGGTGATCCCGACGAGGTGGCCGTGGATCTGCGCGAGGTCACCGTCGACCAGCTGCGCGGCTTCGATGCGGTGATCCATCTGGCGGCGCTGTCGAACGATCCGCTGGGCGCGCTGGCCCCGGAGATCACCTACGACATCAACCACCACGCGTCGGTGCGGCTGGCGCGGCTGGCGAAAGAGGCGGGGGTGGCACGGTTCCTGTACGCCTCCACCTGTTCGGTGTACGGCGCGGCCGGTGCCGATCTGGTCACCGAGGACGCCCCGCTGCGCCCGATCACCCCGTACGCGCAGAGCAAGGTGCGGGTCGAGGACGATGTCGCCGCCCTCGCCGACGCCGACTTCACGCCCGTCTTCCTGCGCAACGCGACGGCGTTCGGCTTCTCGCCCCGGCTGCGCGCCGACATCGTGCTCAACAACCTGGTCGGCTACGCGGTGCTCACCGGCGAGGTGAAGGTGCTCTCCGACGGAACACCGTGGCGGCCGCTGGTGCATGCCGAGGACATCGCGACCGCGTTCGCGACCTGCCTGACCGCGCCGGCGGCCGACATTTCCTGCCGCGCCTTCAATATCGGCGCCGAGGTCAACAATCTGACCGTGGCCGAGATCGCGGCCGCCGTCGTCGACACGGTGCCGGGGTCGCGGCTGCTTATCACCGGCGAGAACGGCGCGGACCCGCGGTCCTATCGGGTCGACTTCTCCGCCGCGCGGACGGTGCTCGGTTACGAGGCGCGGTGGACGGTGCCGGCCGGGGCCGCGGAGCTCTACCGCGAATACACCGCCCGTGGCTTGACCGCCGACGACTTCTTCCAGCGGTTCACCCGGCTGCCGCACCTGCGCAAGCTGTGCGACACCGGCGAACTCGACGCGCGGTTGCGCCGGATCAGTGCGACGACCCCAGCGTAGCCAGCAGCCGCGACCAGCTGCCCGCCTGCGCGTCGCGCGCGGAGACGACGCCGACGGGCAGCGGCCAGCCGATCGCCAGGTCGGGGTCGTCGTAGGCGACCCCGAGATCCTCGGCCGGGTCGTGCGGACGGTCGATGCGGTAGCAGACGTCGGCGACCTCGGTCAGCGCCTGGAAGCCGTGCAGGAAGCCGGGCGGCACGTACAGGTGGTGGAAGTCCGCGTCGTCGAGCCGGAACGCCTGCTGCGCGCCGAAAGTGGGCGAGCCGGGCCGGATGTCGACGAGGACGTCGTGCACGGCGCCGTGCGCGCAGCGGACCAGTTTCGCCTCGCCGCGGCCGCCGCGCCCGTGCATGCCCCGGATCACCCCGCGCCGGGACCGCGACTGCGAGTCCTGCACGAAACTCGCCGCGGCACCGTCGACGCCGAGGTGGGCGTCGAACTCCGCGGCGTCGAAGGTGCGGGTGAACAGTCCGCGCTCGTCCCGGAACGGTTCGGGAACCAGTACCACTACGTCGGCCAGCTCGGTCCGCTCGATACGCACGAGGACATCCTGTCATGACCCGCCGGTGCCGCGGCTGCGGAAGTACCGCCCTCACCACCGTTCTCGATCTGGGCTCGGTGCCCGCCGCCGATCACTTCCCGCCGCACGACACCCCGGTCGACCCCACCGAGTCCGGCCATCCGTTGCGGATGGACCGCTGCGCGGAATGTGAGCTGGCGCAGCTCGCCGACGACGACACCGTCACCGCGGAACCCCGCGGTCTCGAGCCACTGGCCCTGCGCGAACAAGCCTCCGAGGCGGTCCGGCTCGTCGACACGGCGGGGCTGCTGCGGGGGACGACGGTGACCGAGTTCGGTAGCCCGCACGGCGGGACCTGGCTGCCATTGCTCACTGAGCGTGGCTTCACCGCCGCCGACGGGCCCGCCGACGTGGTCCTGGACTGCTTCGGCATCATGCACGAACCCGACCAGCGTGCGGCCTTCGCGGCCCGCGCGGCCGCCACCGCACCCGGCGGCGTCCTGCTGGTGCAGTACCACTCACTGGCCGCGATCCTCGCGCAGGGACAGTGGAATGCGTTGCGGCACGGGCATTTCGCCTACTACACCCTCGCCACGCTGGACACCCTGTTGCGCGCGGCCGGGATGAGTGTGGTCGCCGGGTGGCGGTTCGAGCTCTACGGCGGCACCATGCTGCTCGCCGCCCGGCACGGCGACCACGACGCCGATCACACTGTCGCGGCGATCCGCGCCGCCGAGGCCGCCGTCCCGGCCACCGGCACGTTGCAGCGGGTGGTCGATCAGCACGTCGGTGCCCTGCGCGCCTGGCTCGAGCACCGGGCTGCCCGGGGCGACCGGGTGTACGCCTACGGCGCGGCCTCGCGCGCCGTCGCGCTGCTGGCGATGGCGGGCGCGCATCGCGGCCTGCTCGCCGGGATCGCCGATGCCTCGCCCGCCAAACAGGGCGGCCGGATGCCGGGCACCGATGTCCCGATCGTCTCCCCCGCCGACCTCGTCGCGGCCGATCCGGACGCCGTCCTGCTGACGCTGCCCGATCTGTTCGACGAGGTCACCGCGCTGTTGCCTGCCCTCGACGGCCGCTGGTTCGTCGACGATCCGGCCGGACCGCAGGCCCGCGCGGTCGATGCCGTGCCCGGAACACTGTGGCGCAGATGATCTTTCGCTGATCGGCGGCGGCGCCGCACCCGTGGGATACTCGACGTGCCCAACGTCGCGCCGGGTGCAGTGTCGCACCGGCTGAGCCCGGATCGTGGGGAGGCGACGTCGAACACGCTGTTCGGCGGGCGAAGGTTCAGGGGAACAATTCCGAGGGGCATCATCGTGTTCGTCCGCGCGCGCTGCGCAGGATCGCGGCGGCCTCGGCCGTCGTCATCGGTCTCACCATGGGCACCGGCTCGGCCGGTGCCGTCGTCGACAGCAGCAACTCCGTCCTCGACGGGCACAACCGCACCGTCGAGGCGGTCCAGTCACATACCAGGATCGACTTCGTCGCACCGCTGGACGGCAATCCGCTGACCCGCGAGTGGTTCCACAGCGGCGAGGCGTCCTACCTGGTCACCGGCCCCGACGCCGCCGACTGGACCGGGCGTCTCACCATCGGCTACCAGGTCGGCTATCCCGCCACCCTCGACGGACGACTGAAGTTCGAGTGGTCGACGCCCAGCCTCGGCGTCGAGGTCGGCGGCAGCGGTCCGACCGTGAAGCTGGACGGCCTGATCCCCCGCGCCGGCGTCGAGCTGGCGGTGGGGTTCGGCCCGGGCATCCGCGAGGTCGAGGTCGCCGGTGGCGACATCGCCGGAACCGACGGCGTGCTGCGGCTTTCCGGGTTCCACGGCACCGTGACCGGGGTACTCGGCCAGACCAATGTCCGCCCGTTCGTGAAGATCGTCACCGCCACCGGCGACACCGTCGTCACCTACGGCCGGACCTTTTCGATCTGATCCGGGGTCGCGAGCAGCGCGTCCAGCATGCGGGGCAGCGTCACGGCGAGATCGTGGTCGGCCGCGATCGCGTCGCGGCCGCCGTCCCGCAGCCGGGCGCGCAGCTCCGGGTCCCGGCCGAGCCGCCGTAGTGCGTCGCGCAAGGCGATCGGATCGTCGGGCGCGACGCACAGTGCCGTGTCGTCGGTGGCATTGCCGCCGTGATCGGTCGCGACGACCGGCACACCCACGCTCATCGCTTCCAGCACCACCAGCGGGCCCGCCTCGGGCAACACACTCGCCGACACCAGCACATCCCAGCCGCGGATCGTCGGCAGCGGGTCGACATTGCCGAGGAACCGGACGCGGCCGACCAGGTCGGCCCGCTGAGCCCGTTCCCGCAGCGCGGCCAGATACGGTTCGTCACCCGGATGCGCGGAGCCGGCGATCTCGATCCGGAGCTCGGGGAGCTCGGCGGCAGCCGCCAGCAGCACGTGCTGGCCCTTCCACTCGGTCACCACGCCCAGGATCCCGGCCACCAGGGGCTCGCGCTCGACAACCGGGGCGGGATCGACCGGCCAGCCCACGCCCTGCCGGGCGACATCGACGTCGAATCCCAACGCGCGCAACGGAATCGCGGCTCGCTCGGATACCGCGACCGCGCGACCGACCGCGCGGCGCCCCGCCCGCGCGACCGCGAGCTGCCGTCGGCTGACCACCACATCGTGCACCAGCCAGACCGTCGACCGCCGTCGCGGCAGCGCCAGCGCCACCGCGGGCAGCGCCATCGTCGAGTTCACCACCAGCCGGACCTCGCCGGTGCGCGCGACCCGCCGGAGCACGCGGGCGGCCAGCCACCACCGCCACACGAGAACGGCGGCGGCGCGCAGCCGCTGTCCGCCCCGCTGACCGGCCAACCCGAGTTCCGGGATCGCGACATGACCGACCGCGGCGGGCAGCAGCTTCCGCAGCGGTCCGTCGGGACAGACCACCCGGACCCGCCTGCCCTGTCGCACCGCCAGTTCGGCGAGGGCCAGCATGATCTTCTCGGCGCCCGAGGCCCGGCTGGAATGCGCGACGAACACCAGCTCCCGAGCGTCGCTAGCGGCCGGCACGGCGGGCCTCCGCGTGGGCGCGCAGCACGGCCAGCGCGGGTTTCTCGGTGTAGTCGCGGCGGAGCATGCCGAAGTTGTCCTCGAGATCGTCGCGGTCGTCCCCGGCGTCGACGAGGGAGTAGACGAACACCGGCCCGATATCGTGCATCGTGGCGATCAGACCGAGTCCCTGATCGAGGATCTCGGCCTGCACGGCCTCGCTGACGGCCCGCGCGCCGGTGCCCGTCGGCGCCCCGAATTCGGTCGGCCACAACAGGACCGAGGTGTCGTTGTTCGCGTCCATGATGCGCCGGATGGCCATCAGATTGCCGAACGCGTTGTACCAGGCCGGCGACGCGGGCAGCTCCGGATAGGAGTAGGGGTGCACCGCGATCCCGTCGAAGTCGGCCGCGGCCCCGAGTTCGTAGAGCAGCTCCACGAACGAGGTCGGCGCGATGTCCTGGCCGTTGTTCGTCGCCGGTGCCAGGCCGCCGACGAGGACCTGGCCGTGCGGCTGCCGCGCCCGGACCGACAGCGCGGCCTGGCGCAGCAGATGCGCGTAGACGCCGATGTCCGGCCGCGGCGCGAAGAAGGCGGTGACATTGGGTTCGTTCCAGATCTCCCAGTGCGAGATCTGGTCGCGGTACCGATCGACCGCGTCGCCGACGAACCGGCCGAACAGCACCGGCTGCGGCACCGCCTTACTGGTCTCGACACCCTCGTGCAGCCCGGCCCAGGCGGGCGCGTAGGTCAGGATCGCCAGCACGGACAGGTCGTGGGCCCGGGCCGCGCCGACGGCGCGGTCGGTCGCCGACCAGTCCTGGCGGCCGCGCTGCGGTTCGATCACCGACCAGTCGAGGTCGATCCGGACCCAGGTGGCACCGCTCGCGGCGACGACGGCCATCTGCCGATCCAGTTCCGCCGCATCGGATTCCAGCCAGGCGTGGCCACCGGACACACCGAGACCGGTGGCGGGGGCGGCGGTGTCAGTGGTGATCGGCACGGTCGTCGCGCATCCCAGCATCGTCACCGTGACGACTGCTGTGGTGAGCATCCCCCGGGCGATTCGCCACAGTGTCATCAGGTTTCGGCCCCCGCAAGGTTCGTATCGTCAATCCGTCGGTCCGTCGCACGATGCAGCCGGCGAGGAACAGGTATATCAGGCAGGCCGTGATCGCGGTGACGATCCACGGAGGTGCCCAGTGCCGGTCGATCGTGGTCGCCGCGGCGATCACCGCGGCGGCCACCCCGGCGACGGCGGTCACCGTGGCCAGCGGCACCAGCCGGCGCACCCGGACCGCGGCGGCCAGCGCGACCCAGACCGCGACCAGCAGCACCAGCTGCGCCGCCAATCCGGCGACGGCCGCGCCCGTATAGGACCAGCGCGAGATCAGCGGCCAGGCCAGCGCGAGGTCGACCACTAGGGCGACCGCGGCGATCCAGGGGATGACGACATTGCGGCCGACGGCCATCAGCGCCACCAGGCCCAGGTGCGCCAGCGCCCCCAGCAGGCCGCCGAGGATCTGGATCCGGGCGGCGTCCGCCGCCGCGTCCAACTCCGCGCCGAACAGCAGCCGGACACTGTCGGTGGCGACCGGCCAGAAGGCCACCAGCGCGGCCAGGCCGAGCGCGGCCAGCGCGATGGTCGCCTGGCGGAAGTAGCGGCGGAAGCGTGCCGGATCGTCCGGCCACAGCGCGATCAGCAGCGTGGTCAGCGGGGCGACCACCGCGAGCGCCGCGGTGTCGAGCAGGTCGGCGAACTTCATGCCGACGGCGTAGAGCCCGACGGACTCGTAGCTGTCGAAGTGCCCGAGCAGCAGCAGCCCGACCTTCTGCAACACGATGATCAGGGCGAGACCGATGCTCAGCGGCAGCGCTTCCCGCAGCATGCCGCCCCACCAGCGCAGCTCGATGCGCCGCGCGGGGATCGGCCCGCCCAGCCCACGCCCGATCCCGACGATCTTCACCACGAGCGCGACGATCTCGTACACGACGGCGGGCACCACGACCACGAGCAGGGTCGGCGACCACAGCACCGCCAGGACCGTCAGCGCCAGCTGCACGGTGCGGGCCAGCGCTTCGGCGGCGGCGACCAGGGTCAGCCGCATCGTCGACTGGAACAGCACGGTCAGCGCGTGACTCGGCGTGGCCACGACCACCACCAGCCCCGCGACCGCGGTGGCGGTGACGACCTCCGGCGGGCACCGCAGGACCAGCACGTACCCGAGCGCCAGGCTGTAGCCGACGAGCCCGAGCACCGTCCGCAACACGATGAACGAGCTGGCGATCTCGGCGGCCTCGGCGGGTTCACCGTGGACCAGCTTCCCGATGACCGCGCGTCCGACACCGAGATCGGTGACGATCGCGAGCATGCCGAGCAGCCCGAACACGAAGGAGAAGTAACCCCATTCGACCGCGGGCAGCATGCGCGCGATCAGCGTGGTGCCCAGCAATCCCAGCGCCGCGGCGAAGATCCGGCTGGCCAGCATCGCCGCGGTGTTGCTCGCCGCGGCCCGGCCGGATCGAGCACGGCCACCGTGCGCGGGATCGTCGCGGGAGACGGCCGCGGTGGCTTCGTCGGTCACGACAGCAGCCCGGCCGCGCGGTAGGCGGCGACGGTCGCCGCCGCCGTCCGCTGCCAGCTCAGCTCGGCCGCCGCGGCGCGGCCGCGCTCGCGCAGGTCCTGGTTGGCGGCCGCGTCGTGCACCAGCGGACGCAGGGCCTTCGCCCAGTCCTCGGCGGTCGTCCGCGCCACCAGCACCGCGCCGTCCCCGCAGACCTGGGGCAGCGCGCCGACCGCGCTCGCGACCACCGCGCCACCGCAGGCCATGGCCTCGACCGGCGGCAGCCCGAATCCCTCGTACTGCGAGCAGTAGGCGACCACCGTCGCGGCCGCGTACAGCGCGGGCAGGTCCGCGGTGTCGACGTAGCCGAGTCCGAGCGCCGTGCTCGGCGCCTGCGGGCCGTCGGACCCGGCGCCGGCCAGCACCAGCGGGATGTCGAGCAGACCGGCCGCCTCGGCCAGCATCGCGACCTGTTTGCGCGGTTCGACGGTGCCGACCTGCAGCACGAATCGCGGCGGCAGGTCGTAGCGCGCGCGCACCCGCGCGACCTCGTGGTCCGCGGGTACCCGCGCCCACCCGGCGGGCGCGAGCGGCACGACGACCGCGTGCCGGCCGAACCGGTCCGCGATCCGCTCGGCGGTGAACTCCGAGACCGCGACGAGCAGATCGGCACGGGCCAGCGACATCCGGACCAGCAGCTGTTCGCCCCGCGCCCGGTAGCGGCTGAACGCCCACGGCACGTCGAACACCGACAGGTCGTGCACGGTGCTGACGGTGGCGCGCGGCCCGATGACCGGAACGTCGACGTCGAGCCCGTGGAAGACATCGACGCCGCGCAGCGGGGCGATGCCGTGCCAGGCCCGCCGCGCCCCGGCCGCGACCGGACGCGGCACCGGGGTGATGCCCGGGGGCAGGGTCGCCGCGGCATCGGCCTGGACCACGGCCGACAGGGTCGTTCCCGCCAGCAGCGCGGGCATCCGCGCCAGCAGCTCACGCTGATACGTCGACACCCCCGCCCCGTTCGGGCGGCAGGCGAGCGCACCGAACCGCAGTGCGCCACCTGAATTCTCACGTGCCTCGATATTCATGTCACCTGCTCGGGGACGGAGCTGCGCTCGACGGTCGGGGACTGCTGGGTGATGGCACAGCCGACGACAGCGGCCAGCAACCAGAAGTAGAAATCACTCGGGAAGATCTCGAAGTAGCTCGAGGCGACCGCGGCCACCGCACTGGCCAGCACGGCGGCCGCGACCCCGAGGGCCAGGGCCGCGTCGTTCCCGCGCAGGGTGCGGGCCGCGCGAATCGACATCAGGTAGATCACCACCATGATCGCCGCGAACAACCACACCCCGATCGGCCCGAGTTCGATCAGCAGCTTCACGTAGTAGTTGTCGGGTTGGTACGGACGGCCATAGATCTGCACCTCGCCGGTGGCGTAGGGCAGTTTCTCCGCCATCGGGCCGAGTTCCTCGACCAGCTGACGCGCCTTCGCGGCCCCGGTGGAGCCGAGTCCGTCCCCGAACGGATGACTGCCCATCGACCGGAGCACGGTGTTCCACCCGGTCCCCCGGTCGGCCAGGCTCGACGAGGAGAACAGCGAACTGCGGGCCTGCGCGGACACCGCGACGCTGCCGAGCACGATCAGCACGACCCCGCCGATGATCACCGATTTCAGCTGCCGCCGATACCGCACCACCGCCAGCACCAACGCCCCCACCAGCAGACCGGCCAGCGCGGCCCGCACCACACTCGCCGCGATCCCCGCGACCAGGATCGGCGTCGCCAGCAGGAAGATCCGGTTGCGCGGGCGCCGGGGCGCGGCCAGCGCGACCGATCCGCCGACGAGCAGGACCGTCACCAGGTAGAAGCCGAACGGGAACGGCTGATTGAAGGTGCTGAACGAACGCAGGATGCCGCCCGAGAACCGGATGGTCTCGTTGTACTCGTACCCCATCTGCGCCAGACCGGCCGCGCCGATCGCCTGCTGGGCTAGCCCGAACACCGCGATCGCGACCGACTCCACCATCATGATGGTCACCAGCAGATCGCGGTCGCGCGCGCTGAACGGTCGCAGGTACAGGATCAGCGGGACCACGACGAAGTAGAAGAACGTGATCTTGATCGCGAACAGGCCGAGCGAGCCCGCCGTCACGAACGCCGACACGACCCCGAACAGGACCAGGGCAGCGCCGAACGGCCACCACGGAATCACCGGGCGCGGTTCGGGTTCGCGCTGCGGGACGAAGACGGCCACCCCGAGGGTGAGCAGCAGCAGCGCCTCCTTCCACCCGTCGACCTGCATCCACCCGGGCGCGATCAGGAGCAGACCGTTGAACGGCACCAGCGCGGCGACCAGCAACAGCCCGCGCTGCGGCCGATGCCGGATCCAGCGCAGGAACACCCAGGCGACCGGGACGGCGAGCAGATACAGCAGCGGGCCCACGCGCTCAGTCCTTCCCGATCGCGCGTTTGGCCCGCGCGCACAGCCGGACCAGCGCCTGCCGCACCACCTTGCCGTCACCGACGAGCAGATCGACGGCGCGGATCTGATCGCGATGCCTGCGGCGGTAGTGGTGGTTGAAGCGGAGCACGTCGGACAGCTTGCTCAGGGTCGACGTGGTGGACGAATGGTTGAACGCCGAGGCGCGGTTGACCGCCAGCACCCGGCTGTCACCGTAGAACCCGCCGCGCTCGACCAGTTGCGCGACGAGGTCGATGTCCATCGCGTAGAGGAAGTCGGTGCGGAATCCGCTGGTCGTGGCGAGATCGCTGCGGCGGAACATGAACGCGGCCGTCGGGCACAGCTCGTCGGGGAGCTTGCGGACGAAGGCCCGCAGCGTGGTGCGCGACGAGCAGCGGCCGAGCAGGCCCGTCAGCCCGCGCGATCGGGCCAGCAGCGTCCCCGCGTCGTCGATGATGTCGAACCTGGCCCCGGTGACGGCGATCGCCGGATCGCGCAGCGCATCGACCTGCGCCGACAGGCAATTCGGGGTGATCAGGTCGTCGGCGCAGACGAGCTTGACCAGCTCACCGGAGGCCAGCCCGATCGTCCGGTCCCAGTTCTCGGCCATCGGCAGGACGGCGTCGTTGGTGTACAGCCGAATCCGGTCGTCGTCGAACGACCGCACCAGGTCGCCCGTGCCATCGGCGCTCGCGTTGTCGACCACGACGATCTCGAAGTCCGCGAAGTCCTGCTCCAGGATCGACCCGATGGTCTCGACGATCGTGCGCGCCGCGTTGAATGCCGGGACACACACCGACACCCGAACCCCCACCACTGTTCGATCCTCCATGATTTCCGTCACTCACCGATCCGTCGTGCCCGCTGGGGGCCGGCACGAACCGGCTCAGCGTACCGATCTCCCCGTGCCCGCGCTCATCTGGCGATTTCCACCACACCGAGCCGCTGAACGGTTGCCGGACACGCCGCACCACGTGCGTATCGAACGCGACGGCGTCGACGTTTCCGATCCGGCGACACGTTTGCCGAGCCCGCCCGGCGGGTAACCGTCTCGCGGCCACGTCTCGCCGCGCTCGCGGCACCTCGGAACCCCAGCTAACATCGCCACCACTACCGGCGGAATGTGGGGGAAGTGTGAGCGAGACGGGGACGGCGGCGACGGGTGAGTCCCGCTCGGCGAGTGCGTCGATGTCCGGCGTCGACCTCGCCGGGCACGCCCGCCAGCTGGTCCGGGTGCTGCCGATCGCCCTGGTGATCGCGGTGCTGGTCGGCGCAGGCGTCTGGCTGGTGCGCGATCGCAGCGACCGGACCTACGAGGCGAGCCTGACCGCGCAGATCTCCCAGCAGTCGATCGGCGCGGTGTTCAACGAACTCACCCAGCCCTACATCGTGCTGGTCACCGAGAGCCGGGTGCTCTCGGACGTGGTGAAGAACGGGCTCGCCCCCTCCGAAGACGATCTGCGGCCCCGGGTCTCGGCCATGACCGGGCCCGCCCCGTCGCTGTTGATCATCAAGGCGCAGGCGGGCACGCCCGAGCAGGCCGCCAAACTCGTCCTCGCGGTGCAGCAGTCGCTGGACCGGGTCGGTTCCCAGATGCGCACCGAGGCGATCGCCCGCTCGGCGGCCGACCTGGAGGATCACCGCCGGGCCGTCGAGGACACCTTCTCCAAGCGGCTCGTCGACGATCCGCTCCGCCCGGAGCTGAGCTTCGACGCCAGGGACGTCGCCCGCGAGATCGAGTTCCGCCAGGTGCTCGGCATGGCCCGGCTGACCGTGATCAGCAACCCGCGCACGGAACTGGTGGCCCCGCACCCGGTGCAGGAGGGCCTGTTCGCCGCGTTGGCGACGTTGATCATCGCCGCCGAGGGCCTCGTCCTCGCGCGGGGTGTGCTGGAACGGCGCGCCGGCCGCAAGCGCCCCGCCGATGAGCCGGAACCCGCCGCCGCGACCTCCGATACGCCCGCGCCGGCGAGTACGTCCGCGGCCGTGTCCGCCCGTGCCGATGCGGTCGCCTCGGCGACGGCACCCGGCGCGTACGACCCCGAGACCACGGTCCTGCCCCGGCAGTGGCCGCCGCGGGCCGCGCCGGTGAAGACCGCGAGCAAGAACGCGACGCCAAGCTCGTAGGCAGGCAACCGCTCGGACCCGGTCGCCGAGGACCCGCACGAGCCGAGAGGAATGCCGATGCGCAGCTTCGAACACAGCACGGCCGTCCAGGCCCGGCTGCACGAGCTGGTTCCCGGCGGCGCGCACACCTACGCGCGTGGCAGCGACCAGTACCCCGAGGGCATGGCACCGGTGCTGGTGCGCGGCAAGGGGGCTCGGGTCTGGGATGTCGACGGCAACGAGTTCGTCGAGTACGGGATGGGCCTGCGCTCGGTCACGCTGGGCCACGGCTACGAGCCGGTGTGCACGGCGGCCGCGCTCGCCGCCGCCGACGGCCTGAGCTTCTCCCGGCCGACCGAGCTGGAACTGCTCGCCGCCGAGGACTTCCTGTCACTCGTCCCCGGAGCCGACATGGTCAAGTTCGCCAAGAACGGCTCCGACGCCACCACCGCCGCGGTCCGCCTCGCCAGGGCGGTGACCGGCCGGACCCGGATCGCCGTCTGCGATCAGCCGTTCTTCTCCGTCGACGACTGGTTCATCGGCACCACCGACATGGCAGGTGGCATCCCCGTCGTCGACACGGCGAAATTCCCCTACAACGACCTCGACGCGCTGGCGGCCACGCTGGCCGCCGGCGACGTGGCCGCGGTGTTCCTCGAGGCCGCGACCGCGCTGGCCGAGCCGCTGCCCGGCTACCTGGAAGGCGTTCGCGCACTGTGTGATCGGTACGGCACGCTGCTGGTGTTCGATGAGATGATCACCGGCTTCCGCTGGGCGGCGGGTGGCGCGCAGGCGGTCTACGGCGTCACGCCCGACCTGTCGTGCTGGGGCAAGGCGATGGGCAACGGTTTCCCGATCTCCGCACTCGCGGGCAAACGCGAGTACATGGAGCGCGGCGGCCTGCGTACCGACCAGGACCGGGTGTTCCTGCTCTCGACCACACACGGCCCGGAGACCTCGGCGCTGGCCGCGTTCCGCGCGGTCGTACACGCCTACCGCGCCGAGGACCCGATCGCCCGGATGGAGCGGGCCGGTCGCGACCTGGCCGACGGCGTGAACGCGGCCGCCGCCGCGCTCGGCCTCGCCGACCACCTCCAGGTCCTGGGCCGCCCGTCCTGCCTGATCTTCCGCACCCTCGACGCGGAAGGTGTTCCATCTCAAGCCTTTCGGACCCTGTTTCTCCAGGAGCTCCTCCTGCGTGGCGTGCTGGGTCAGTCCTTCGTCATCTCCGCCGCCCACGACGCCGACGCGGTGCGCGCCACCGTCGCCGCCTGCGCCGAGGCGGCCGTGATCTATCGCCGCGCGATCGACCACGGCACCGTCGACGGCCTGCTGCGCGGCAGACCCGTCGCCCCCGCCCTGCGCCGCACCGCGGCTCCCCGACAGATCGAAACGAGCACCTCCCGATGACCCGTGTCGCCCTCGTGCACGAACGTTTCACCGAGTTCGGCGGATCCGAGGCGGTGGTCGGCGAATTCGTCGAAACCTGGCCCGGCGCCCAGGTTTTCGCACCGATCGTCGCACCGGGCGGCGTCCGCGCACCGGTCGGCGCGGTCCACGACAGCTGGCTCAGCCGGGCCCACTCCCTGACCGGCGGCAGGCACGCTCCCCTGCTGCCGCTGGTGCCGCGAGTGCTGCGACGCCTGCCGCTGCGCGACCACGACGTGGTGGTGATCAGCCATCACGCCTTCGCCACCCAGGCCGCCCTGGCCACCGACGCACCCGTGGTCGCCTACGTGCACAGCCCGGCCCGCTGGGCCTGGGATCGCGAGTTCCGTGCCCAGGAGGCGGGCGGGCGCGCCGGTCAGCTCGCCCTCGCCGCCCTGGGCACCCTGGCCCGGCGCGGGGAACTGCGCGCCGCGCCCCGGCTCACCCACGTCGTCGCCAATTCGCACGCGGTCGCGCAGCGGGTCACCGACTGGTGGGGCCTGCCCGCCTCGGTGGTCAACCCGCCGGTCCAGGTCGCGCGGTTCACGCCCGACCCGTCCATCGCCCGCGAGGACTTCTATCTGTGCGCGGGCCGCCTGGTGCCGTACAAGCGCGCCGATCTGGCCATTCGCGCCGCGCAGCGGGCCGGGGTGCGCCTGGTCGTGCTCGGTGATGGCCGCTTCCGCGCCCAGCTCGAGGCAATCGCGGGCGCGGAGACGACCTTCCTCGGCGCCACCTCCGCCGAGCAGTTGCAGGACATGTACCGGCGCTGCCGGGCGCTGCTCATGCCGGGCATCGAGGACTTCGGCATCGTCCCCGTCGAGGCGATGGCGTGCGGGGCGCCCGTGCTCGCCGTCGGGTCGGGTGGCGCGCTCGATACGGTGCGCCCCGGGGTCAGCGGCGAGTACGTGCCCGCCGGTACCGACGACGAGGTCGTCGCGGCGCTGGCCGAGCTGATGGGCGAGTTCGATTCGGCCGCCTACGATCCGGCGAAGATCCGCGATCACGCGCTCACCTTCGCCCCCGAGGTGTTCCGCGCGCGGATGCGCGGTGTCGTCGACGACGTCCTCGCCGGACGGTAGCGACAAGTTGTCCGAAACTTTCAGTTACTGAAATCAGCTGTCACACACACCGTTTGACCTGCGACGATCGGTGACAATTCCCACACGGTGACCGGGCGCCACGAGCTTGCCCGGCTAGGTTACCGACGAGTACGGTTAGGGCCTGCCGGGACGACGATGTGCCCGGTTTCTCTCCAGCCACCTGCTGCTGGATATCGCACATTTGATGCCCGCATCCACCGCCGCATGCCGGATCACTGTTGCACGACACCGTGTTTCGAGAATTTCAGGAGGGGCGATGGTTTCCTACATCGTGACGGGCGGTACCGGGTTTCTCGGTCGGCGAGTGGTGCGGGGGCTGCTCGCCGCCGATCCCACGGCGATCGTGCACGTGCTGGTGCGTGCCGAGTCGCTGGCCAAGTTCACCGCGCTGACCGCGCAGCATCCCGACGGTGATCGGGTGTTCGCGCTGGTCGGCGACCTGACCGCCGAGGGCCTCGGCCTGGGCGACGAGCCGCCGCGCGCCGATCACGTGCTGCATCTGGGCGCGGTCTACGACATGACCGCCGACGAGGAGACCGCGCACGCGGCCAATGTCGCGGGCACCCGCTCGGTGATCGAGCTGGCGCGCCGGCTCGACGCCGTGCTGCACCACGTGTCCTCGGTGGCCGTGGCGGGCGATCATCGCGGCAAGTTCTTCGAGGAGGACTTCGATCTCGGCCAGAATCTGACCTCGCCGTACCACCGCACCAAGTTCGCGGCCGAGAAGCTGGTCCGCGAGGCCACCGATCTGCGCTGGCGGGTGTACCGCCCGGCCATCGTGGTCGGCGATTCGCGCACCGGCGAGATGGACAAGATCGACGGCCCGTACTACTTCTTCGCCGCGATCGACGCGCTGTCCGCGCTGCCCGCCGATCTGCCGCTGCCGCTGCCCGACCTGGGCGCGACCAACGTGGTTCCGGTCGACTACGTCGCCGAGGCGATGGTCCGGCTGGCGCGCAAGGACGGGCTCGACGGCCGCACGTTCCACCTGGTCAACCCGGAACCACAGCCCTTCGGCGAGATCTACCGCGCCCTGGCCGGCGCCGCGGGCGGCCCGGTGGGAATCGGCACCGTCCCGGGCAGTGCCCGCGCGCTGGCCGGTCTCGGTCATGTGCCCGGCGCCCATGCCGTGCGCGACTTCCTGTTCGAGCAGGCGGGCATTCCCGCCGAGGTCGCCCCGCACGTCGGGTTCACCGCCGAGTTCGTCGCCGAGTCGACCCGGGCGCAGCTGCCCGGGCTTACGGTGCCCGCCTTCGACACCTACGCCCAGCGGCTGTGGGACTACTGGCGCGCCAACCTCGACCCGCAGCGCGGGCGGGTCCCGGCCGACGCCGACCGGCTCGCGGGCCGGATCGTGCTGATCACCGGCGCGTCCTCGGGCATCGGGCTGGCCACCGCGCACGCGGTCGCCCAGCGCGGCGCCACCGTGCTCATGGTGGCGCGCGGCGTCGAAGACCTCACCGCCGCAGCGGAATCCGTGCGGGCCGACGGCGGCACCGCGTTCGCCTACCCGTGCGACATCACCGACGCCACGGCCGTCGACAGCCTGGTGCAGCGACTGCTGAGCGAGCACGGCCATGTGGATTACCTGATCAACAACGCGGGCCGGTCGATCCGTCGCTCGGTGGCCAACTCGGTGGACCGCATGCACGATTTCGAGCGGACCATGGCGGTGAACTACTTCGGCGCCGTGCGGCTGATCCTGGCGCTGCTGCCGTCGATGCGGGAGCGGCACTTCGGCCACATCGTCAACATCTCCTCGATCGCGGTGCAGACCAAGGTTCCGCGCTTCGCCGCCTATGCCGCCAGCAAGTCGGCGCTGGACAACTTCAGCGATATCGCCGCCGTCGAGAACCGCGGCGACGGTGTCACTTTCACGTCCATCCGGATGCCGCTGGTGCGGACCCCGATGATCGCGCCCACCGATCTCTACCGGGCCCTGCCGCTGCCCGATCCCGAGCGGGCAGCCCGGATCGTGGTGCGCGCCATGCTGGAACGGCCCGACCGGATCGACACCCCGGTCGGCACCTTCTCGCAGGCCGTGGAGATGTTCCTGCCCTCGCTCAAGCGGACCATCATGCACACCGGTTTCCGCCTGTTCGGCGAATCCACTGCCGCCCAGGGCAAGCCGGTGCTCGCCGAGCCCGCGCCCGAGCCCGCCGAACCGGCCGAGCCCAGCCGCAACGCGCTCACCGTCCTGGCTCCGGTGCTCACCCCGCTGATGGTGATGCCGAGCCCGGCCGCCCGGGTGAGCCGGATGCTGCCCGGCGTCCACTGGTAGGCACCATGTGACGACACCGGGCCGCTGCCGAGGTGATCTCGGCAG
>NZ_JBFAHQ010000013.1:0-86308 GCF_040654235.1 Nocardia sp. NPDC050718
CCCGAACGAGGAGATCGCTCGCGAGGCCCTGCGTCGCGCGATGCACAAGCTCCCGATGAAGTGCAGGATCGTGACCAGGGAGGAGCAGTTCTGATATGGATGTTGGCCAGCTCGCCGGTCTCGCCCCACTTGTACTGGCGGGCGACGCCGGTGCCGTTGTAGTTACGGACGTAGTCCACGAGCTCGGCGCGGGTCACCTTGCCCGAGTCGATGCCCTTGAGCAGGATCGTGGTCAGGTCGTAGCCCTCGACGGAGTAGACGCCGGGCGCCTGGCCGTTGAGCGCCTTGTACTCGGTCGCGAACTTCTCCGGCGCCGGGCTGCACGGGCAGGAGAGCAGCGCGCCCTTGGACGAGCTACCGGCCTGCCGGACGAACTCGGGATCGTTGCTGCCGTCGGCGGAGACGAAGGCCGCGGTCACACCGCCGGACCGCAGCTGCTGCACGAACGGCGCGGCCTCGGCGTAGTAGCCGGCGTAGAAGATGGCGTCGGGCTTGGCGGCGGACAGCTTCGACACCGCGGCCGAGAAGTCCTTGTCACCTTCCTTGACGCTGACCGCGCAGGAGGCGTCGGCGGCCGGGCCCGCGGCGGTGATGAACGCCTGCGCCAGACCGGCACCGTAGTCGGTGTTGTCCTGCACGACGCAGATCTTCTTGTAGCCCTTCTCGCCGGTCAGGTAGTTGGCGACGGCCGGACCCTGCGAGTTGTCGTTGCCCAGGCCGCGGAAGAAGGTCTTCCAGCCGTTCTGGGTCAGGGTCGGGTTGGTGGCCGAGGCGGTCAGCGTGGGCATGCCCGCCTCGCTGAGGATCTGGCCGGTCGCCTTGGTCTCGCCCGAGAATGTCGGGCCGACCAGCGCCACGATGCTGGGATCGCTGACGATCGTCGGGATCACCTGGCTCGCGATCTGCGGCTTGCCCTCGGTGTCGAACTGCTTGACCGAGACCTGACAGTCGGGGTTGGCCTTGTTGTGCTTGTCGAGGGCGAGCTTGACGCCGTCGATGATGTTGATGCCGAGCGCGGCGTTGCCGCCGGTCAGCGGGCCCGCCATCGCGATGGTCTGGGGCGCGCACTTGGCCTTGCCGTCACCCGCCGGGTCGGCGGCGGTGCCCGCGTCGGTCGCCGCGACAGCCTTACCCTGGGTATCGAGCTGCACGACCGGCTGGATGGAGAGATCGGTGTTGCCGCCACCGCCGCCGTCGGACGACTTGTCGCTGCATCCGGACAACACCAACGACGCGGCAGCTCCGATTACCAGAACTCCTCGCGTCGAACGACTGCGCCATGTCGAACTGAGCACGTCTCACCTCTATGTCCTGTGCTCCCCGGGGTCACCGAGGGGGCCGACCACGTTCAGCCCGGACAGAACATATCGTCGGTTTGTTAGATCCGCATCACATTCGCATCATGTCGGACGCTCCGTGTCCAGTCGTAGTTCACATTATTGTTTCGCTTACGTAAAGTTTTTCGGCTTTCGACGCGAGACACGGAGCGACGCGTTCCAGCTCACTGCGGGGTGAGGTTCTCCAGCACGACTTCGGCGACCGCCTTCATCGTCGTCCGGCGATCCATCGCGGTGCGCTGAATCCATTTGAACGCCTGCGGCTCGGACAGACCCTGGGTCTGCATGAGCACGCCCTTGGCGCGCTCGACCAGTTTGCGCGTCTCCAAACGATCCGACAGATTCGCGACTTCTGTTTCCAGCGCGGTGATTTCGTGGAAACGGCTCGCCGCGAGTTCGATCGCGGGCACCAGATCGGATTTGGTGAACGGCTTGACCAGATAGGCCATGGCGCCCGCGTCGCGGGCCCGCTCGACCAGGTCACGCTGACTGAACGCGGTCAGGATCACCACGGGCGCAACACGTTTCGACGCGATCTCGGCGGCGGCGTCGATCCCGTCGCGGCGCGGCATCTTGACGTCCATGATGACCAGATCGGGGCGCAGCTCCTCGGCGAGCTCGACGGCCTGCTGCCCGTCGCCCGCTTCACCGACTACCTCGTAGCCCTCTTCCTTGAGCATCTCCACGAGATCCATCCGGATGAGGGCCTCGTCCTCGGCGACGACGACACGCTTGGCCGCGGCCTCACGCGTGGCGCCAGCGCCCCCTGCATTCGTGCTCATAGGTTCGACCCCTCTGGATTCCGATGCCTGTCGATCACACCACGACAGACGACGGCACCGGGCGAGCCGGCCGAAAAACCCGTCGTGGGTGACCGAGTGATGTAAAGAGTACCTTTCGCTTCCGCACAGAATGCATTGAGCGGTCGGAAACCGCCGGTGAACGCAAGCGCGGAGACGTCGCGCACACCCCGCGACCGATACTCCCCCGCGGAGCGCGGCCGATGCCGCGCTTCCGCCGTGGTGCCGAGTGTGGGACTCGAACCCACACGTCCTTTCGGACAACGGTTTTTGAGACCGTCGCGTCTGCCAGTTCCGCCAACCCGGCGCACCGCGGTCACTATAGCGTCTCGGCGCGCCGGGACGCGAAC
Organism: Nocardia sp. NPDC050718; assembly: GCF_040654235.1. Lineage (NCBI taxonomy): Bacteria > Bacillati > Actinomycetota > Actinomycetes > Mycobacteriales > Nocardiaceae > Nocardia > Nocardia sp. NPDC050718. Next base: position 2,488 of record NZ_JBFAHQ010000013.1, read on the forward strand.
CGCCGGTCGAACCGGGGGAACGCCCACGTCGTAGTACCGGGAGAGCGGGCACGACAGAAGGGCGCGGACATGCGGGTGAACAGGATGACGGTGGATCTGGACGCCTACCCCGACCTGGTGATGATCCTGCTGGGTATGCGCGTGCGCACCCCGCGCGGGATGCTGCGCCTGCTCGGCGTCGGGCCCAAGCTCTACCGCTCGCACGCCGACCGTCCCGACGGCCTGATCCTGCACGAAGACGTGGTCTGGTCGATGCTGCCGCCGCACTGGGGCGCCCGGCAGTACTGGCGCGACCTGGACTCGCTCGAACGCTGGACCCGCTCGGACCCGCACCGGCAGTGGTGGCGGGAGTTCCTGCGCGATTCCGGCGGCACCGGCTTCTGGCACGAGGCGTACTTCCGGCGCGGCGGCATCGACGCCGTCTACGACGACATGACCAGGCCGACCGGCCTGGCCGCCTTCGCGCCCACCGTCCCTGCGCGCGGCCGGATGTTCTCCACCCGCGGCCGGGTACACGGCGCTCCGCCCGCCGTGCCGCCGGTTATTACCGAATCGAATTATTACGACGCGAAAGAGTGATGGTCGACACATATCATCGGGAGGTTTCCAGACCATATCTCGCGGGTATCACGGTCACACACAACGGATTTGCGCATTGCGATTCGTGTACAGCATTCAACCGAGAGGTGAATAAGTAGCACCGCGCCTGTGATGGTTACAATTCCGGCCTTCTGCGCGACAATCGACCCGATTACGGTGTCGGTATGCACGTGCTGTTCGTCTGCAACTCCAATGTCTGCCGGTCGGTGATCGCCGAACGGCTCACCCGGGCGTTCGCGACGGACAACGGCCTGGCCGGCCTGACCGCGGAGAGCGCGGGCACCCGCGCCCTGGTCGGGTTTCCGCCCGAACCGATGGCGGCGGAGACCGTCGCGGGCCTCGGCGGCGACCCCACCGGTTTCAAGGCCCGAAAGCTCAAGCCCGAGATGGTCGATCGCGCCGATCTGGTGCTGGCGATGACTGAATCACTGCGCGACCAGGTCAGCGAGCTGGCCTTCGGCGCCGCGCCGCGCACCTTCACACTCGGCGAGGCGCACCGGATCGCCAAGGTCACCGGCGCGAAATCCATTGCCGCGCTGCACCAAGCCCGCAACGACCTGGCCTACGTCGGCCGGGAGAACATCGCCGACCCGATCGGGCTGTCCCCCGAGGCGTTTCTCGAGGTCGGCGACCGGATCGCCGAACTGCTGTTCCCGCTGCTGGCCGCGCTGGCACCGCACGAGCAGGCCAAGCTCAGCGAGGACGCGCGCCCCGGGCTGGTCATCGAACCCGCCCCGGCCCGGCCGCTCTCGGCGTTTCTGGCCGCGCAGCGCAGACGCTGAGCGCAAGGCTGTTCGCCGGGCCGCCGACGGTCTAGACTTCGGCGGACGTGGAAGTTCCCCTTGCAGGTTCGACACGACAGGACTGGAGACTTGCCGAAACGCATTTCGGATGTTTCGCTCCATGTGTATGTGACCCCGGAAATCCTCGACCGCATCGTCGCCAGCGTGCGGACGGTTCTCGACGACCACCTCCAGGACCGTGAGGCCTTCGCCTGGCGATTCACCCTGCCGGTCGACGCCGCCGATCCGCTGCATCGGGAACTCGAATCACAGTGGCGCGCAACGCATCCCGGTGCCGCGCCGGAAACCGAGGCGGCGTTCGAGATCGCGCTGAGCCTGGTCGGCGATCCGGCCGATCTCACCGATGCCGATATCGCCGACCTCGAGCACGGGCTGGCCCTGGCGGTGTACGGCGCGGCCAGCCACGCCGTCCCCTTCGTCCTGCGCGCGGATCAGCGCACCGACCTCGAATGGGAACTCGACGTCGAGCGGCGCTGACCCCCGCTCAGCGGGCCGGGAAGTGCCGGATGACGCCTTCCTGGACGGTGGTGGCGAGCAGTTCGCCACTGCGCGAATAGAACCGGCCCGTGGCCAGCCCGCGCGAACCGGCGGCCACCGGCGACTCGGTCGCGTAGAGCGTCCAGTCGTCGAAGCGGAACGGGCGATGGAACCAGATCGAGTGGTTCACCGTCGCCGCGAGAATCCGGTCCAGGCCCCACGACAAACCGTGCGTGGTGATGATCGAATCCAGCACCGTGGTGTCCGAGGAGTAGCCGAGGGCGGCCACGTGCAGCAGCGGATCGTCGGGCAGCGTGCCGTCGGTGCGCATCCACACGCGGTTGTGGTTGAGCTTCTCGCCGGTGCCCTTGAGGATCCACGCCGGATCGTTGGTGTAGCGCATGTCGATCGGGTGCGGCGCGTTGATGAACATCTCCAGCTTGTCCTCGAAGCCGGCGAAGCTCTCCTCGATCCGGGGCAGCGTCTCCGGATCGGGCACCTGGGGGCCCTCGTGGGCGTGCTCGAGGCCCTTGCCCCAGTCCTGGAAGGCCGCCAGCATGACGAACAGCTCCTGGCCGTCCTGGCTGGCGGTGACCGTCCGGTTCGCGAGCGCGCGGCCGTCGCGATGCCGCTGCACGTGGTATTCGATCGGCTTCTTCACGTCGCCGCCGCGCACGAAGTGCGCGTTGATCGCGTGCAGCGGCCGCTCCCCGGCGGTGCGTCCGGCAGCGACGATCGCCTGCGACACCAGCTGCCCGCCGAAGGTGCGGCTCCACACCTTCTCGGGATGGTTGCCGAGGAAGACGTCCTCGCCGATCGGCTCGAGGTCGAGCAGGTCGAGCAGCACCCGCAGATCGGGTGACTGCTCGTCGTGCACTGTCTCCACCTCGGTCGATCCGCCTGCCGAACTACTCACGACTAGTGGTCCTCCTCGCCGATGCGATGAACGTGGATCAGGTTGGTGGAACCGACGGTACCCGGCGGGGAACCGGCGACGATGACCACCAGGTCACCCTTGCGGTACCGATCCATCGACAGCAGCGCCTGGTCGACCTGATGGATCATCGCGTCGGTGCTGTCCACCATCGGCACGATGAAGGTCTCGGTGCCCCAGGTCAGCGTCAGCTGGCTGCGCACCTCCGGCAGCGGGGTGAACGCCAGCAGCGGCAGCGGGGTGTGCAGCCGGGCCAGGCGGCGCACGGTGTCACCGGACTGGGTGAAGGCCACCAGCGCCTTGGCGTTGAGCCGCTCGCCGATGTCGCGGGCGGCGTAGGAGATGACGCCGCGCTTGGTGCGGGGCACGTGGGTCAGCGGAGGGACCCGGTTGGTCTCGGACTCCACGGCGGTGACGATGCGGCTCATGGTGCGCACCGCGTCGATCGGCCAGGCGCCGACCGAGGTCTCGCCCGAGAGCATCACCGCGTCGGCGCCGTCGAGCACCGCGTTGGCGACGTCGGAGGCCTCGGCGCGGGTCGGGCGGGAGTTCTCGATCATCGACTCCAGCATCTGGGTCGCGACGATGACCGGCTTGGCGTTCTCGCGCGCCATCTGGATGGCCCGCTTCTGCACCAGCGGCACCTGCTCGAGCGGCAGCTCGACACCCAGGTCACCACGGGCGACCATGACCGCGTCGAAGGCGAGCACGATGGCCTCGAGGTTGTCGATCGCCTCCGGCTTCTCCAGCTTGGCGATGACCGGCACCCGGCGGCCGACCTTGTCCATGATGTCGTGCACGAGCTCGATGTCGGACGGCGAGCGCACGAACGACAGCGCGATGAAGTCGACGCCCAGCTTCAGGGCGAACTCGAGGTCTTCGATGTCCTTCTCGGACAGGGCGGGCACCGACACGTCCATGCCGGGCAGCGACAGGCCCTTGTTGTTGCTCACGGGACCACCCTCGGTGACCCGGCACACGACGTCGTTGCCGTCGATGCTCTCGACCGTCAGGCCGACCTTGCCGTCGTCGACGAGCAGGCGGTCACCGGCCTTGGCGTCCTGCGCGAGCTGCTTGTAGGTGGTGGAGACCCGGTCGTGGGTGCCGTCGACCTCGTCGACGGTGATCCGGACCTGCTCGCCGTTGGCCCAGGTGGTCCGGCCGTCGGTGAACCGGCCGAGGCGGATCTTGGGGCCCTGCAGGTCGGCGAGGATGCCGACCGCGCGGCCGGTCTCGTCCGAGGCCGCGCGGACCATCTTGTAGTTGTCGGCGTGGTCGGCGTGTTCGCCGTGGCTGAAGTTCAGCCGCGCGACGTCCATGCCGCTTTCGACGAGCTCACGAATACGGTCCTGGGTGGCCGTAGCCGGTCCGAGGGTGCACACAATCTTCGTCCGTCGCATCACACCGGCAAGCCTAGTCCTCCCGATTCCGGGCGTCGTTTCGCCGGTCGGGAGTTATCCCGGTGTTCACGAAATCGGTTGTCACCGAACGGCGACGTGCCTGGACAACCGGGTCTCCAGGCGGGTCTGGAAGAAGCCGAGGATCAGGCAGATCACCCAGTAGTAGACGGCGGCGACGCCGTAGAGGGCGAAGAAGTCGAAGGTGGGCGCGGCGGCCAGCTGGGCGGTGCGCAGCAGCTCGGTGACCAGGATGGTCGAGGCCAGCGAGGTGTCCTTGACCAAGGAGATGAGCGTGTTCGACAGCGGCGGCACCGCGATCCGGGACGCCTGCGGGAACACGACGTACCAGAGCGTCTGCGGGTAGGTCATGCCCAGCGACTCGGCCGCCTCCCACTGCCCCGGCGCGACGCTCATGATCGCCGAGCGCACCACCTCCGCGGCGTAGCCGCCGACATTGAGGCTGAAGGCGATCACCGCGGCCGGGAACGGGTCGATGACGATGCCGAACTGCGGCAGCGCGTAGAACACGATGAACAACTGCACCAGCAGCGGGGTGCCGCGGATGATCGAGATGTAGAAGCGGGCGGGCAGCGACAGCGCCCGCTTCGACGACATCCTGGCCAGCGCGACGCCGACCGCGATCGCCAGGCCGATGACGAAACTGATCGCCGTCAGCGGCAGCGTCGCGGTCAGCGTGGCCTTCAGCATCGGCCACAGGTTGTGCCAGATCAGCTCCCTGGTCGCGGGATCCATCCGCTATTTGCTGACGTCGGTGCCGAAGTACTTCTCCGACAGCCTGGTCAGCGTGCCGTCGGCGCGCAGCTGCGCGAGCGCGGCGTCGATGTCGGCGATCAGCGCGGCGTCGTCCTTGCGGGCGGCCAGCGCCTGCTTGCTGGTCTCGCCGGTCTTGCCGGCGATCTTGATGCCGGTGTCGCCGGTCTTCTTGGTGTACTCGCCGACGGCGAGGGTGTCGTTGACGGTCGCGTCCACGCGGCCCGCCTTCAGCAGCTGCACCGCCTGCACGAACCCTTCCACCGCTTCGACTTTCGCGCCGGCGGCCGCGGCGACCTTGCCCCAGTTGCTGGTGGCCGACTGCGCCGTGGTCTTGCCCGACAGGTCGGCCAGCGAGGTGATGGTGGTGTTGTCGGCCTTGGTGACGATCACGCCCTCGGAGGTCGTGTAGGGCTGCGACAGGGAGTACTTGGCGGCGCGCTCGGGGTTGACGGTCACCTGGTTGGCGACGAGGTCGAAGCGCTTGGACTCCAGTCCGGCGAAGATCGAGTCCCAGGGCGTCTGCACGAATTCCACCCGCTTGCCGAGCTTCTCGCCGACCGCCCGCGCGACCTCGACGTCGTAGCCGGTGAGGGTGCCGTTCTCCTGGTAGCTGAACGGCGCGTAGGTGCCCTCGGTACCGACTTTCAGCACGTTCGGGTCGGCGTCGGACGAGCAGGCCGACAGGCCCGTCGCGGCGACGACGGCGAGTACGGCGGCGGCAAGCAGTTTGCGCACGGACATCCCTTTCTCCGCTGCGCGCATCGGGCACGCGCAGGCCAAGCGACGCTACGGCGCCGCCCTGGACCGACACAGAGTATCGCTCACGGTGATCGCAATCCCGGCCGGGAAACGCGAAACGGGTACTCCGCGAGACGCGGAGCACCCGTTCGTGGCGTAGCCGGCGATCAGTCGCGCAGCGGGCGGCCCTGCGCGTCGGGCACCTTGCCGGTGAGCATCATGATGCCGTCGATCAGCGGCCAGATGGCGCCGATGCCACAGGTCAGCCAGACCACCGCGATCTGGGCGATGCCCAGACCGGTGTAGCCCAGGTAGAAGCGGCCGACGCCGAAGCTGCCCAGGAAGATCTCCAGCAGGCCCGCCATCAGCTTCTGCTTGTCCGAGAACGGCACGCCGTACATGTCACGGCCGTACGGCGCCTCCGGGTCGGCCGGGTTGTAGCCCTGCGGCATGCCGCCGTAGGGCGCGGCGCCGTAGGCGGGCTGCGGCTGGGCGTACGGGTCGGCCGGCTGACCGTACTGCGGCTGCGGCTGACCGTACTGCGGCTGGCCGTAACCCGGCTGCGGCTGCTGCTGCCCGTACCCGGGCTGCTGCGCGTACGGATCGGACGGCTGGCCGTAGGCGGGCTGGCCGTACTGCGGCTGCGAGTGCGAGCCGGAGTCGGGCTGCTTGTTCAGGTCGGGCCCGTACTGGGGATTGGGGTTGTAGGGGTCGGTCACTCATGTCCTCCATCATTCGTGCGGGTACCCGTCGTGGCCCCCGGCCGGTGTGGCGATCTGCCGAACAGCGATGCGCCACCGACGATCACCGGTCATTGTGGTCATACCGACCGGCCGTTGTCTCCTCGGGTGCCCCACGGAACTGCGCTCGACACTCGTTCGCAATATCGCGACGGGCGCCCGGAATGTTGCCGGACGCCCGTTCACTTCGTACTGGAGGTCGCTGATCAGGCCTTTTTCGCGCCCGACTGCTCCGGCTCCGCGGTCGCCGTCGCCTCGGCGGCCTCCGGCTCCTGCTCGGCATCGTCCTGCGCGGCGCCGGTCGGCTTCGCGTCGGCGGAATCCGCGGGCGCGGCCGGGTCGTCGGCGGAATCGGTTGCCTCGGCGGTCTTGTCGAGGTCGACGGCGGCGGCGTTGCCGGCCGCGCCCGCGGCCCGCAGCGCCGAGAACTGCCACGGCCACGGCCGCGGCTCACCACCGGGCTGCAACTGCGCGGGTGTCTCGCGGCCCTTGGTCGCCAGCGCGAAGTAGGCCATGGCGGCGAGGAAGACCAGCGCGGCGGTGAACGAGTTGATCCGGATGCCGAGGATGTGGGTGGCCTCGTCGTTGCGCATCAGCTCGACGAAGAAGCGGCCGAAGCTGTAGCCGGCGACGTAGAGCGCGAACAGGCGGCCGTGGCCGATCTTGAAACGCTTGTCCAGCTGCACCAGCAGGATGACGACCAGCACGTTCCACACGAGCTCGTACAGGAACGTCGGGTGCACGACCTCGATCACCCGCCCGGTCGAGACCCCGTTCATCATGTCCCTGGCGCCGGTCTCCGGGTCGAACCGCTCGTAGATCTCGAGGCCCCACGGCACCTCGGTGGTGCGGCCGTAGAGCTCCTGGTTGAAGTAGTTGCCGAGGCGGCCGATCGCCTGCGCGAGCAGCACGGCGGGCGCGATGGCGTCACCGAACGCGGGCAGCGGGATCTTGTAGACCCGGCAGCCGATCCAGGCGCCGATGCCGCCGAGGAACACCGCGCCCCAGATACCGAGGCCGCCCTGCCAGATGTAGAGCGCCTCGATCGGGTGCTTGCCGGGGCCGAAGTACTTCTGCCAGTCGGTGGCCACGTGGTAGAGCCGACCGCCGACCAAGCCGAACGGCACCGCGAACATCGCGACATCGAGGACCGCGCCCTGCTGACCACCACGCTGTTGCCACCGGCGCTCACCCCACCAGATGGCGACGACGATGCCGAGGATGATGAACAGCGCGTACGCCCGGAGCGGGAAGGGTCCGAGGTGCCAGACACCCTGCGGCGGACTCGGTATGTAGGCCAGGACTGAGTTCACGGCCCCCAGGCTAGTGGAATCCGGTACCGCCACGTTGCCGCGGCCCTGACAGCACATGCCGGGCCGGTGACAGCCGATGGGCCCGGCCGCGCGTCGGCGGCCGGGCCCATCGGCGCACCACTAGGAGCTGACGGTCGCCGACCGTACGCCTTCGGCGAGTTCCGACGTCAGCGCGCGGACCGCGTCCAGGCCCTCGGCGGCGGCCGAGACCAGCGCCGATCCGACGATGACGCCGTCCGCGTACGCGGCGATCTCGGCGGCCTGGGCCCCCGAGCGAACACCCAGACCGACACCGATCGGGATGTCGGAATGCGCGCGGACGCGGGCGCACAGCGCGGGCGCGGCCGAGGAGACCACGTCGCGAGCACCGGTCACACCCATGGTCGAGGCGGCGTAGATGAATCCGCGCGAAGCCTCGAGGGTCTTCACCAGGCGCTCCTCGGTCGAGGACGGCGCGACCAGGAAGATGCGATCCAGGTTGTGCGTGGCCGAGGCGATGAACCAGTCGTCGGCCTCGTCCGGGATCAGGTTCGGCGTGATGATGCCGGCGCCACCGGCCGCGGCCAGGTCACGGGAGAAGGCATCGACACCGTACTGGAGCACCGGGTTCCAGTAGCTCATCACCACGGCCTGCCCACCGGCGGAGGTGATCGCCTCGACGACGGAGAACACGTCGCGCACCCGGACGCCACCGCGCAGCGCCTGCTCGGCGGCGGCCTGGATGGTGGGTCCGTCCATCACCGGGTCGGAGTAGGCGACGCCGACTTCGACGATGTCACAGCCGGATTCGACCATGGCATTGCACACCTCGATGGAACCGGCCAGATCGGGATAGCCCGCGGGCAGGTAGCCGATCAGGGCGGCCCGGTTCTCCGCGCGCGCGGCGGCGAAGGTGTTGGCCAGACGGGACTGCTGACTCACTGAGCGTTCTCCTCGGCGGCGTCGTCGTCGAACAGATTGAACCAGCGACCCGCGGTGTCCATGTCCTTGTCGCCGCGACCGGACAGGTTGACCAGGATGATCGCGCCCTCGCCGAGCTCCTTGCCGAGCTGCAGCGCGCCTGCCACGGCGTGCGCGGACTCGATCGCCGGGATGATGCCCTCCGAGCGGGACAGCAGCAGCAGCGCGTCCATCGCCTCGGTGTCGGTGATCGGCGCGTACTCCGCGCGCCCGATGTCCTTGAGGTGGGCGTGCTCGGGGCCGACGCCCGGGTAGTCCAGACCGGCCGAGATCGAATGCGACTCGATGGTCTGGCCGTCCTCGTCCTGCAGCAGGTACGAGTACGCGCCCTGGAACGCGCCGGGCGTACCGCCGGTGAAGGTGGCCGCGTGCCTGCCGGTCTCGACGCCGTCACCGGCCGCCTCGTAGCCGATCAGCCGCACACCCGCGTCGGGGATGAAGGCGTGGAAGATGCCGATGGCGTTGGAGCCGCCGCCGACGCAGGCCACGACCGCGTCGGGCAGCCTGCCCACGCGCTCGGTGATCTGCTGGCGCGCCTCGATCCCGATGATGCGCTGGAAATCGCGCACCATCAGCGGGAACGGGTGCGGGCCCGCGGCGGTGCCGAAGCAGTAGTAGGTGTCGTCGGCGTTGGAGACCCAGTCGCGCAGCGCCTCGTTGATGGCGTCCTTGAGGGTCTGCGAACCGGTGGTCACCGAGACGACCTCGGCGCCGAGCAGCCGCATCCTGGCCACGTTGAGCGCCTGGCGGGCGGTGTCGACGGCGCCCATGTAGATGACGCAGTCCAGGCCGAGCAGCGCGCACGCGGTCGCGGTGGCCACGCCGTGCTGGCCCGCGCCGGTCTCGGCGATGACCCGGGTCTTGCCCATCCGCTTGGCGAGCAGCGCCTGGCCGAGCACGTTGTTGATCTTGTGCGAGCCGGTGTGGTTGAGGTCCTCGCGCTTGAGGAAGATCCGCGCGCCCCCGGCGTGCTGGGCCAGGTTGGCGCACTCGAACACCGGCGACGGACGGCCGGTGTAGTCGCGCTGCAGCCGGTCGAGCTCGTCGAGGAAGGTGTGGTCGGTGCGGACCTTGTCGTACTCGGCGGTGACCTCCTCGATCACCGCCATCAGCGCCTCGGGGACGTGCCGTCCGCCGTAGACGCCGAAGTGGCCGCCCGCGTCGGGCTCGTAGTCGCTGTGCTGGGCGACACCGGCGCTGGCCTGGGGCAGCGCGGTCACCGGATGCTCCGCCGGGCCGGCTTCGGGCAGGACGGATGGGTACCGGCGGTCACCAGCTCGGACACCGCGGCCCGCGGGTTCCCGCTGGTCACCAGGCCCTCGCCGACGAGCACCGCGTCGGCGCCAGCGCCGGCGTAGGCCAGCAGGTCGGCGGTGCCGCGGATGCCGGACTCGGCCACCCGGATGACCTCCGACGGCAGGCCGGGGGCGATCCGCGCGAACACGTCGCGGTCGACCTCGAGGGTCTTGAGGTTGCGCGCGTTGACACCGATCACCGACGCGCCCGCTTCCAGCGCGCGGTCGGCCTCCTCCTCGGTGTGCACCTCCACCAGGGCGGTCATGCCGAGGGATTCGGTGCGGTCGATCAGCGCGGACAGCACGTCCTGCTCGAGCGCGGCCACGATCAGCAGGATCACGTCGGCGCCGTGGGCACGGGCCTCGTGGATCTGGTACGGGCCGATGACGAAGTCCTTGCGCAGGACCGGGATGTTCACGGCGGCGCGGACGGCATCGAGATCGTCGAGCGACCCGCCGAACCGCCTGCCCTCGGTGAGCACGCTGATGATGCGCGCGCCACCGTCTTCGTAGGCCTTGGCCAGGACGGCCGGATCGGGGATGTCGGCCAGCGCGCCCTTGGAGGGGCTGGCACGCTTCACCTCGGCGATGACACCGATCCCGTCCTCGTGCAACGCGGCGCTCGCGTTCAGCGGCGCCTTGGCGGCGGCCGCTGCGGCTTTGATCGCCTGAAAATCGAGGAGGGCTTCGCGAGCGGCAACATCCGCCCGGACCCCGTCGAGAATCGAGTCGAGTACCGTCATCTGGCTCGAATCCTTTCTGGGGAGACGAACTTCTCACCTGAGAGTCCCCTCAGGCGCTGTCTCACCGATGCTTGACAACAATAAATGGCTGCCGCGCGTGTCACTGCGGCGGGGGTGCCGGGGGTCACGGTGCGCGGCCGGTCGACTTGTCGTCGCCGTCTTGCCCCTCGGCGGTGTCGGTGGGATCGGTGCCCGCGTCGAGCGCGTCCCACAGCACCCGGTCCGACAGCGGCGCGGCGGTGCCGGTCTCCTCGCGCTGCTTGGTCACCTCCGCGCTGGCGTCGGCCCGGCGGAACACGGGGTTGTCGTATTTGCCGGACAGCTGCGAACTTCCGTCGGTGCGGCGGGTGAGCAGCACCCCGGCGATCAGCGCCAGCACCGCCGCCACGATCGACAACAGCGCGGGGCCGACATGCGCGTCGGCACCGCTGACGACCGCGCGCACCGGCAGCTCGGCCAGCGTGCCCGCCCGCTCCGCGGTCCTGCCCTCCCCCACCACCAGCGCGAACCCGGGCACCGCCGCGACCGCGGCGACGACCGCGACGACCACGCCCAGCAGCTGGCGCAGCGCGCCCTTCACCGCGAACACCGCGGCGATCGAGGCGACCAGCACCAGGGCCAGCGGGGTGAGCGCGCCGAACCAGGTGGCGCCGTCGAGCTCGTCGGTGCGCGGTTCGGTGAGCCCGTCGGCGGAGTGCACCGTCACCCAGGTCATCCGCGACGACGCCCACAGCCCCGCCGCCGCCAGGGCCAGCAGCGCCACCGGGACGATGGGCTTGGCGGCCTTGGCGGTGTCGGCGGGCGCGTCGGTCACGAGGCGCCGTCCTCGTAGGTTCGCAGGGTCTGCGCGGCCGCGATCGCCTTGAGCACCGCCATGGCCTTGTTGCGGGCCTCGGTGTCCTCGTAGACCGGGTCGGAGTCGGCGACCACACCCGCGCCCGCCTGCACGTAGGCGGTGCCGTCCTTGAGCAGCGCGGTGCGGATGGCGATGGCGGTGTCGGCGTCACCGGCGAAATCGAGGTAGCCGACGACACCGCCGTAGACACCGCGCCGGGTCGGTTCGAGTTCCTCGATGAGCTCCATCGCCCGGACCTTCGGCGCGCCCGACAGCGTCCCCGCCGGGAAGCAGGCCTGCACCGCGTCGAGCGCGATCTTGCCCTCGGCGAGCTGGCCGGACACCGTCGAGACCAGGTGCATGACGTGGCTGTAGCGCTCGACGTGGCGGTACTGGGTGACCCGCACGGTGCCGGGGCGGCAGACCCGGCCCAGGTCGTTGCGGCCCAGATCGACGAGCATCAGGTGCTCGGCGTTCTCCTTGTCGTCGGCCAGCAGGTCCTTCTCCAGCAGGATGTCGTCCTCGGCGCTCTCCCCGCGCCAGCGGGTACCCGCGATCGGGTGCGTCGTCGCGACGCCGTCCTTCACGGTGACCAGCGACTCGGGGCTGGAGCCGACGATGGAGAACGCGGTGCCGCCGTCGCCGTCGGGGATGTGCATCAGGTACATGTACGGGCTCGGGTTCGACGCCCGCAGCATCCGGTAGACCGCCAGCGGCGAGCCGGTGTAGTCCATCTCGAAGCGCTGCGAGAGCACCACCTGGAACGCCTCGCCCGCCTCGATCTCCTTGATCAGGCGGCGCACGCCGGCGCCGAACTCCTCGGTGGTGCGCCTGCGCAGGTACTCCGGCTCGGGCCGGTCGAAGACCGACACGGTCGAGGGCGCCGGCGCGGCCAGCGCGGCGGTCATCCGGTCCAGCCGGGCGACGGCGTCGTCGTAGGCGGCGTCGGCGTTCTCGTCGGTGCCGTTCCAGTTCACCGCGTTGGCGATCAGGGTGATCGCACCCTCGTGGTGGTCGAACGCGGCCAGATCGGTGGCCAGCATCAGCACCAGTTCGGGCAGCTGCAGATCGTCGGCGGCCAGCTCGGGCAGCCGTTCGATCCGGCGCACCGCGTCGTAGCCGAGGTAGCCGACCAGGCCGCCGGTCAGCGGCGGCAGGCCGGGCAGCCGCTCGGTGCGCAGCAGTTCGAGGGTCTCGTGCAGCGCGCGCAGCGGGTCACCGCCCGACGGCGCGTCGGCGGGGACGACGCCGAGCCAGGCCGCCTCGCCGTCGACGACGGTCAGCGCCGACGGGCTGCCCGCGCCGATGAACGACCAGCGCGACCACGAGCGACCGTTCTCGGCGGACTCGAACAGGAAGGTGCCCGGCCGGTCGTCGGCCAGCTTCCGGTAGGCCGAGAGCGGAGTCTCGGAGTCCGCCAGCACCTTTCGGGTCACCGGGACCACCCGGTGCTCGGCGGCGAGCACCCGGAACTGGTCGCGGGTCGTGGTGGTTGATGTCGACGCGCCCTGCATGACCCCATCATCCCAGGCGGGTCGCGACACCTGTGCGCTGACCCGACCCCGTGACGCGACAAGGGGTGATCGGCATCACTACACTCGCGCGCGTTCCATGTCGCATGCGGTATCCCCCCTTTCCGAGAGGAGCAATGTTGTACCCCTCGCACCAGGGCGCTCAGGACGGCCGGCTGGCCGCCCCGTCGCAGCAGCACTACGGTCCCGGCCAGCTGTCCGCGGCGAGCGCGCTCACGTCGTTCGTCACCTACGCCAAAGAGATGCAGGATCTGGACGAGAAGGCCTACCCGGACGAATACGCCGCGCACTGCGATCGGATCCGGCAACTCGAGCCGATGCTGCGCGTGCACGGCATCCTCGACGTGATGGAGATCCGCAACCCGGAGATCGCCGCCCTGCTCAAGCGCTGACGCGCCCGTTCGACGGGTGCGGTCCGTCGGGGGCGGTGCCGGTCGAACCGAAGATGTCCCCGTTCGCGTGCGCGGGCGGGGATCTTCCGTACCTCCGGCCCGGTCGATAGGGTCGAATCATGCAGCCAGGCCAGCACGCCCCCCAGTTCGCGCTCCCCGACCAGTCCGCCCAGCTCCGCACGCTCGACGGCTTGCTCGCCGACGGCCCGCTCGTGCTGTTCTTCTACCCGGCGGCCAATACCCCCGTGTGCACGGCCGAGGCCTGCCACTTCCGCGATCTGAGCGCGGAGTTCGCCGCCATCGGCGCCTCCTGCGCCGGCATCAGCACCGACAGCGCCGAGGTGCAGGCCGGCTTCGCCGCCAAGCAGCGGCTGGACTACCCGGTGCTCTCCGACGCCGACGGTGCCGTAGCGGCGGCGTTCGGCGTCAAGCGCGGCCTGCTGGGCAAACTCGCCCCGGTCAAGCGCCACACCTTCGTCATCGATACCGACCGGACCATCCTGAAGGTCGTCACCGGCGAGCTCCGCGCGGCGGTGCACGCCGACGAGGCGCTGGCGTTCCTGCGCGCCCGCGCGACCGCGGCGGAGTAACCGGCGAAACGCCGGGCGCCGGATCGGCGTCCGGCGTCATCGGCGCCTCTACGCTGGGGAGATGACAACCGGCGAGGTGCAGTCGAGCGGTCAGAAGTCCACGATGACCGTGTGGCGCAACCGGGCGATCATCACGGTCGCCACGGCCGTCGTGCTGGTGATCGCCTATCTGATCCTGTCCTCGTTCATCCCGCGCTGGTGGGCGCAGCGACTGGCGAGCATGGTGCACGGCAGCTTCACCCAGGGCATCTGGTGGGGCCTGGTCTACGGACTGGTGTTCACCCTCGTCCCGCTGCTGCTGGTGCTGCTGGCGGTGCGCGTGTGGAATCGCAAGGGCGGCAAGTTCATCGCGGGCGCGGCGGTGATCATCGCGCTGCTGCTGGCGCTGCCCAACCTGATGACGCTGACGATCGTGCTCGGCGGCAACAACGCGGCGCACGCGGGTCAGCGCATCCTCGACGTCGACGCCCCCGCCTTCCGCGGCGCCTGCCTGGTCGGCGCGATCGTGGCGGCGGTGGTGTTCGCGCTCGTCCTCGTGCTGATGGGCAAGCGCGGTCTCACCCGCCGCAAGGCCGCCAAGGCCGCGGAGAACCCACCCGCGCAGACGCCGCCGATGACCGGAGCGCAATAGCTTTTCCACATAATCCCAGCAACACGCCACCGCGACGGACGGTCGGTGCCGCCGCGGTGACCTAAGCTCCGGTCCCATGCCGATGGGGAGCAGCGAGTCGACCACCGTCCTGGTGCTCGGCGCGGGACCGGCGGGGCTCGTCCTCGGCAACATTCTGCGCGCGGCCGGGATCGAGGTGCTGATCCTGGAACGGCGCGACCGCGCGCACATCCAGCAGCGCGCCCGCGCCGGTTTCCTCGCCCCCGCCAGTGTCGCGGTGCTGGCCGAGCACGGACTCGACACCGGCTTGCGCACCGGCGGGCACACCCACCAGACCTGCGAGTTCCGCAGCGCGGGCGGCCGGATCGCGCTGTCCTACGGCGGACTCGGGCGGGGCGAGGCGCACACCGTCTACCCGCAACAGCGGCTGGTGACCGATCTGGTCGCCGAGTACCTGCGCCGCGGCGGCGAGCTGCGGTGCGCGACCACCGCCGAGCAGATCGGTGACGAGCACAGCGACCGGCCGTGGGTGCTCGCCCGCACCGCCGACGGCGAAACCTCCCGGATCACCGCCCGCTACCTCGTCGGCTGCGACGGCGCGCAGGGCGCGGCCCGGCAGACCTTGCGCGGCCCGCGATCCACCCACGACTACGCCATCACCTGGCTCGCGCTGCTGGCCCAGGCCCCGCCGACGACCGACACCGTCGCCTACGGCGTCCACCCCGACGGTTTCGCGGGCCAGATGCCGCGCAGCCCCGAGGTGACCCGCTACTACCTGCAGTGCGCCGGCGAGGACGCGCTGCGCTGGAGCGAGGACCGGGTCTGGAGCGCGCTGTCCGACCGGCTGCGCGCCGACCGGTACGGGCCGCTGCGGACGGGCCCGATCATCGAGCGCGGACTGGTCCGGTTGCGGTCGGAGATCCTCGACCCGATCCAGCAGGGGCGGCTGTTCCTCGCCGGCGACGCGGCCTCCACGATCAGCCCGTCCGCGGCCAAGGGCGCCAACCTGGCCATCCTCACCGCGCGGTCGCTCGCGGCGGCGCTGATCGCCGCGATCGCGGACGGCGACGAGTCGGCCCTGCGCAGGCATTCGGCCGACTGCGTCCCGCGCATCCGGCGCGCACACGAGTTCTCGCACTGGATGATCGGCCTGCTGCATCCACCGACCGGCCCGCACGCGGGCTTCGAACGCGAGCTCCAGCAGGCCCGGCTGCACAGTCTGGCCACCTCACGACCACATCAGGATTTCTTCGCGGAGAACTACGTCGGTATCTGAATCCAGGAGGATGCGTGACCCGCTCGCCGGCAGTGCGATCCAGGATCGACCCGCTCGATCACGACCGCGTCGCCGCGGCCGTGCAGTTCGTCGCCACCCATGACACCGACAGCGTGCTCGCCCGGCTGCTGCCCCGCCTCGGCGAGGCCGAACGCTCGGCGATCGCCGAGCGCTGCCGGTTCGCGCACGCCGCGGTCATGGTGTTCCCGCCCGATCTCGCCGCCCTCGACGACCTGCTCGCGGCGCACGACCTCACGATCGCCTCGAACGAGCCCAGCGTGGTGGTCCGACAGCGCCTGGCCGCCCGGCACGGCCTGGACCCCCAGCGGGTCCCGGTCCGGATCGTGCGCGCCGCGCTCCCGGCCGCCGACGGAACACCCTGCGCGATCGAGATCTTCGCGCTGCCCGCCGCGCCCGCCGAGGTGGCCGCCGTCGAACGCGCCGAGGCGCACGAGGCCCACATCGCGCTGGCCACCGGCCCCGTCGACCCCGTGACCCTCGCGGGACTGCGCGCGCTGCTCACCGGCCCGGGCGGGCTGCGCCCCGACCAGGGCGGCTACAACGACCGCGAGGACGCGACCAGCTTCTACTTCCGCAGGCCGGGCGCGCGGACCGACCGGCGGGTGGAGCTCTATGTGGCCGGCGCCCACCCGCGCGAACTCGCGCGGCACAGCCGCGAATCCGCCGACCCGGCGACCCGGCTGCTCGGGTTGCTCACCGGTGCCTGGGCGACCCAGGCGCTGGCCGTCACCACCGGGTCCGGCATCGCCGACCGGCTCGCCGCGGCCCCGGGTGGCCCGCTCGACGAGCTCGCCGCGGCGACCGGCACCGACCTCGACGCGCTCGGCAGGCTGCTGCGCTACCTGGCCCAGCTCGAGATCGTCGAGCCGCTCGGCGCGGGCTACACGCTCACCGAGACCGGCAGGCTGCTCGTCGCCGACGCCCAGCCGTCGCTGCATCCGCTGGCCTGCCTCTACGGCGGCGCGTTCTACGAGTCGTTCGGCGAGCTCGGCTACGCCGTGCGCACCGGCCGCACGGCCTTCGACCACCACTTCGGTGCGCACCACTTCGACTACTTCCGCGCCGACCCGGAGCGAGCGAGCCTGTTCGACCGGGCCATGGCGGCGAGCGCGTCGATCTTCGGCCAGGTCGCCGGACTCGTCGGCGCCGCCACCGCGCGCACGGTGGTCGACGTCGGCGGCGGCACCGGCGAATTGCTGGCACGCGTGGTGGCGGCGCACCCGCAGCTGCGCGGCATCCTGTTCGAACGCGAGACCACGCTGCCCCGGGCGCGCACCACCTTGGCGGCGGCGGGCTGCCTGTCCCGCTGCGAATTGGTCGGCGGTGACTTCTTCACCGCCGAGGTGCCCACCGGGGGTGACGTCTACCTGCTGTCGCGGGTCCTGCACGACTGGGACGACGCGGACTGCCGCGCGATTCTGCGTGGGTGCGCCGCGGCGATGTCCGAGCATTCCCGGCTCTACATCGTCGAACGGCTGCTCCCCGAGGACGGGTCCCGTTCCCTCGCCCCCGCGTGGGACCTGCACATGCTGTGCAATGTCGGCGGGCGCGAACGCACCGTCACCCACTATCGCGCGGTGCTGCGGTCGGCCGGACTCGAGCTGATCGGGCACGACGACCTGCCGCTGGGCTTCGCACTGCTGCAGGCCCGGCACACCGGCACCTGACCAGCGCGGCGCCGCGTCCGCGCGCATCGCCGGTGCGCGCGGACGCGACAGCCCCTGGGGCGACGGGCTTTTCGCGATAGGGCACTCGCCTTGCTGTGAGTGACCTCACGACCGCGGCCAACTCGGGGACGACACAGCGACGTCGTGGCAAACTCTGTTCGGTGCGCGTTCCAGTTCACCCGTCCTGTCGCCCGGCCGTGAGGCTGTGCCGGCGATGACCCAGTGGCTCGACCCCGTCGAACAGCGTGCCTGGCAGGCGATCGTGACGCTCATGGCCCGGATCCCGGGTGCGCTCGATACGCGGCTGCAGCGCGAGGCCGGGCTGACCCATTTCGAGTTCCGGGTGCTGAGCCTGCTGTCCGAGGAAGCGGGCCATCGCCTGCAGCTGAGTGATCTCGCCCACAAAGCAAACGCGTCGCTATCGCGGCTGTCGCACGTGGTGTCCAAGCTGGAGCGACTGGGCTGGGCCCGGCGCGACTCCACCGCGGGCAGGCGCGGCGTGCACGCGGTACTCACCGACGCCGGCTTCGAGAAGGTGCTCGCCGCCACGCCGGGCTACGTGGACGCGGTGCGCCGGCTGGTGCTCGACGGACTCGACGACGAACAGACCGCCCAGCTGGCCGAGCTCGGCGAGGCACTGTCGGCCCGGCTGCACCGCGTGCTGGCCGAGGACGGGGACTAGTCGGCGGCCAGCAGCACGTCGGTGTCGAAGCAGGTGTGCGTGCCGGTGTGACAGGCCGCGCCCTCCTGGTCGACGATCAGCAGGATGGTGTCGCCGTCGCAGTCCAGGCGCACCTCGTGCACGTACTGGGTGTGGCCCGAGGTCTCGCCCTTGACCCAGTACTGCTGCCGCGAGCGCGAGTAGTAGGTGCCCTTGCGGGTCTCGATGGTCCTGGCCAGGGCCTCGTCGTCCATCCAGGCCATCATCAGCACGTCGCCGGTCGACTTCTCCTGGGCGACGGCGGCGACCAGACCCGCGTCGTTGCGCTTGAGGCGTGCGGCGATGGCGGGATCCAGGCTCATGCCTCGTTTATAACAGCCGTACCCGGACGAGCCGACTGCCCGGTCTGCAGCTCGATCGCCACCAGCAGTTCCACCAGGTCGTTGACGCTGCGCACATTGCGCCCGGTCAGCTCCTGGATCCGCCCGAGCCGGTACTTGGCGGTGTTGAGGTGGATGCGCAGCGTGTCGGCGGCTTCGCGCAGGTTCATGTCGGCGGCGGCGAAGGCGCGGATGGTCTCGGCCAGCGAGCCGCCGCGGGCGCGGTCGTCGGCCAGCGCGGCGCCGATGCGCGGGTCGACGAGCTGGCGGGTGGTGTCGTCGGCGCGCAGCAGCAGGTACCGGAACGGCGTGAGCTGCGGGAGCGCGAGCACGCCGCCGTCCTCGGGCAGCAGGGCCAGCGCGGCCTGCGCCTGCCGGTAGGCGCGCGGGATCTGGGCGACCTCGGTGACCGCGGTGCTCACGCCGACGGCCAGGGCGATGCCCTCGGCGGCGAGTTCCTCGCGCATCGCGCGCAGCCGCTCGCACAGCTGCTCGGCCGAGCCGTCGCGCCCGAGCGCGGGAATCGCGACGATCTCCCCGCCGCGCACCACCGACAGCGTGCGTAGCCCGTTGACGCCGACGCGCGCCGCCGCGGCCGACACCACTTGCCGTGTCTCCCCGAGCCCGTCGGCGGAATCGGCGCGCGCCGAGCCGTCGAGCACCACGGCCGTCACCACCACCAGCGGCGTGGTGCGGTCGGCGCCGATCCCGTGCGCGGTGGCCACCGACAGGTGCGGGCCGCCCGCGGGCAGGGTGCCGTCGAGCAGGGTGTCCATCAGCGCCTGGCTGTCGCGGCCGGATTCGGCGGCCACGTACTGCTGGAACTCGAGGTACGCGTCGGTGGCCTGGGTGCTGATCAGGTCGGTGTAGCGGGCCAGCGGCCCGGCCAGGGAGAGCACGGCCTCGCGGCCCGCCTCGGTGTCGCCTGCATGGGCGAGCAGCGATTTCCAGATGGCGCGCTGCCCCAGCCGGAACGCGGCGATGTAGTCGACCAGCGGCAGACCCGAGCGGGCCCGCCGGGCCGCGGCCTGCCGGGCGTAGGTGACATCGGCCGGGGTGACCCGCTTGCGTTCGAGCAGCGCGCCGAGCCCGGTCCGGCTGAGCCGGGCGAGCTGGTCGTGCACGTCGGCGAGGAAGCCGGGGTCGGCGGTGCCGTAGCCGGGCAACTCGGTGCGCAGCTTGGCCATCACGTCGTCGGCGATGTCGTCGGCGTGGTCGTAGGCGCAGCCGACGATGCGCGCGCGCTCGGCGTGCACCGGATCCGAGATCGACGCGGTGAGCAGATGTGATCCAGCCGACATGTCCGGGGAGTTTGCATGTCCGATTTCGCAGTGTCAACCGTCTGCCGCCCTGTCCACAGCGGACGATGCCGTGCGCGAAAGTTGGTCCGCAACGTCCGATGTGGCCTGTGACCTGCGAACTTACTGTTCGTCGCATGCTCGAGATAACCAACCTGACGGTGCGCTTCGGCGGCATCACCGCGCTGCGGGAGGTCGGGTTCGCGGTCGCTCCCGGGGAGATGGTCGGCCTGATCGGACCGAACGGCGCGGGCAAGACCACCCTGTTCAACTGCCTGACCCGGCGTCACCGGCCGACGTCGGGCGCCCTGCGCTACCGCGACACCGATCTGTCCACGGTCCGCCCCGACGCACTGGCCGGGCTCGGCATCGCCCGCACCTTCCAGAACCTGGGCCTGTTCCCCCGGCTCTCGGTCCGCGACAACGTCCTGGTCGGTGCCCATCATCGCGCTTGCGCCGGCTTCGTCTCGGCCGGCCTGCGCCTGCCGAAGGTCCGCCGCGAGGAGCGGATGCTGCGCGAGGAGGCCGACGAGCTGCTCGACCGCCTCGAACTGACGGCGGTGGCCGACCATCCCGCGGCGGGCCTGCCGTTCGGCACGCTCAAGCGCATCGAACTGGCCAGGGCGCTCGCGGTCCGGCCCCGGCTGCTGCTGCTCGACGAGCCGGTCAACGGCCTGAGCCACGGCGAGGTCGACGAGTTCGCCGAGCGCCTGCGCGCGCTGCAGGCCGATCTCGACCTCACCGTCGTGGTGGTCGAACACCACATGGGTTTCGTCATGGGCACCTGCGACCGGGTGGTGTGCCTGGAGTTCGGGCAGGTCATCGCCGAGGGCGAACCCGCCGCGGTGCAACGGGATCCGGCCGTCGTCCGCGCCTACCTGGGAGCCGCTTCGTGAGTGAGTTCCTTGTCGTCACTGACCTGCACGCCGGGTACGGCGCGGCGAAAGTGCTGCACGGCGTGAGCTTCTCGGTCGCCGAGGGCGCGGTGTGCGCGATCCTCGGGCCCAACGGCGCGGGCAAGACGACGCTGCTGCGGGCCCTGTGCGGCATGGTCAAGGTGCGCGGCGCGCTGCGGCTGGGCGGCACCGAGGTGACCGGCCGCGCCCCGGAGGCGATGGCGCGGCTCGGCGTCGCCCACGTGCCCGAGGGCCGTGGCACCTTCGCGCCGCTGTCCGTCGAGGAGAACCTGCGCCTGGGCGCCTACACCCGGCGTGACCGCGCGGGCGTCGAGGCCGACCTGCGCCGCATCCACGACTACTTCCCGATCCTGCGCGACAAGCGGCGCGAACCGGCGGGCGGGCTGTCCGGCGGCCAGCAGCAGATGCTCGCCATCGGCCGGGCGCTGATGCTGCGGCCGCGGCTGCTGCTGCTCGACGAGCCATCGCTGGGGCTGTCCCCGCTGGTCACCCAGGAGTTGTTCGGGATCGTGCACACCATCAACGAAGAGGAACGCACCACCGTGATCGTCGTCGAGCAGAACGCTCATCTGGCCCTTGGCATCGCCCACCAGGCGCACGTGCTGGAGTCCGGGCGCATCGCGCTGTCCGGCACGGCCGCCGAGATCAGGGCCGATGACCAGGTCACCCGCTCCTATCTGGGAATCCGGGTGCGGCCGTGACCGAATTCGTCCAGCAGCTCGTCGAGGGACTCTCGGCGGGCGCGATCTACGCCGGTCTCGCACTGGCCCTCGTGCTGATCTACCGGTTCACCGGGATCGTCAACTTCGCCCAGGGCGAGCTGGCCATGTTCTCGGCGTTCCTGGCCTGGCAGCTGAGCCAGACCATGCCGTTCTGGGCGGCGCTGCCGCTCACCCTGGCCATCTCCTTCGTCGCGGGGATGCTCATCGAGCGGGTGGTCATCCGCCCGGTCGAGGGCGCGCCCGAGATCACGCTCGTGATCGTCACGGTCGGCCTGTTCTTCACCGTGCACGCGGTGGCGGGCTGGATCTGGTCGTATCAGGTGAAGTCGTTCCCGAATCCCTTCCCGGACGGGGCTTTCCGTACCGCGGGCGTGAGCGTCGGCTACGGCAGCCTCGGCATTCTCGCCGTCGTCGCGGTGGTGATGGCACTGCTGTATCTGCTGTTCCGGTTCACCGGGATCGGCCTGGCCATGCGGGCGGTGGCCTGTAATCCGCAGTCCGCCCGGCTGGTCGGCATCCGGGTCGGCACGGTGCTCGCGCTCGGCTGGGGGCTGGCCGCGCTGGTCGGCGCGGTCTCGGGGGTGCTGTCGGCGCCGCTGCTGTTCCTCGAACCCAACATGATGGGCGGCGTTCTCATCTACGCCTTCGCGGCGGCCACCCTCGGCGGCTTCGACTCCCCCGGCGGCGCGGTGGCGGGCGGCCTGATCGTCGGCGTCGCCGAAACCCTCACCGGCGCCTACGTCGACGCGATCGGCACCGAACTCAAGATCGGTGTGCCGCTGGTGATCATCCTGGGCGTGCTCCTGCTGCGCCCGCAAGGTCTGTTCGGACACGCGGCGGTGGAACGGGTATGAGCGAAGTAGAACTCTCCGACAAGACGGTGACAGCCACTTCCGCTGTCCCGCAGGCGACTTCCGTGCTGACCAGGGTGAGCGCATTCCGGTGGCCGCTGCTCGCGACGGCGGCACTGCTGGTGCTCGCCTGTGCCGCCCCCTTCCAGCTGGTGCCCTTCCACACCTTCCAGCTCGCCATGGCGATGGTCTACGCGGTCACCCTGCTCGGATTGAACCTGCTCGTCGGCCACACCGGCCAGATCTCGCTGGGTCACGGCGCGTTCTTCGCGGTCGGCGCCTATACGGCCGCGGTGGCGATGGAGCGCTGGGACACACCGTATATCGCGACCATCCCGCTCGCGGCTGCGGTGACCTTCGTCCTCGGCTTCGCGCTCGGCATCCCGGCGCTGCGGCTGCGCGGGCTGTATCTGGCGCTGGTCACCCTCGCGATCGCGATCTTCCTGGTCCCGCTGCTCAAGCGGTTCGACGGCCTGACCGGCGGCTCGATGGGACTCACCGTCGACAAGCCGGTGCCGCCCGCGTGGACCGGGCTCGCCGAGGACCAGTGGCTGTACTTCCTGGCGCTGGCGACGACGGTGACCGCCTTCGTCCTGGTCGCCGGGATGCTGCGATCCCGGGTCGGGCGCGCGCTGCACGCGGTGCGCGACAACGAGATCGCGGCGGAAGTGCTCGGGGTGAACCTGGCCCACTACAAAACCCTGGCCTTCGCCTGGAGCGCCCTGCTGGCCGGCGTCGCGGGCGCGGTCTACACCTGGGTGATCGCCTTCGTCTCGCCCGACTCGTTCGCGCTGACCCTGTCGGTGACGCTGCTGGCCGGACTGGTCGTCGGCGGGCTCGGCACCACCTGGGGTCCGCTGCTCGGCGGCCTGTTCGTGATGTTCGTGCCCAGCTTCGCCCAGGACGTCAATCAGGCGGCGCCCGGCGTCATCTTCGGACTGCTGATCATCGCGGTCATGTACCTCGCGCCCACGGGCCTGGCCGGACTCACCGGCCGGCTGGCGCAACGGCTCGGCCATCTGGTTCGGAAAGGGAAAACACATGCGCACTAAGGCGATCCACACTCTCGGCCTCGCGGCGGCGCTGCTCGCGACGCTCACCGCCTGCGGTGGGCGCGGCGAGGAGACCGGCACCGCCGCCGTCGGCGACTGCCGGGGCCAGCAGACCGTCGGTATCACCGACACCGCCATCAAGCTCGGCGGGGTGTACCCGCTGTCGGGTCCGGCCTCGGCCTACAGCGAAGTGCCCAAGGGCATCAAGGCCTACTTCGACTACGTCAACGCCGAGCAGGGCGGCATCGGTGGACGCAAGGTCGAGTACCTGGTGCGCGACGACGGCTACCAGCCGCCCAAGACGGTCGAGGAGACCCGCAGGCTGGTCGAGCAGGACCAGGTGTTCGCGGTGTTCCAGACCCTGGGCACCGCGACCTCCTCGGCGGTCTGGGACTACCTGGGCCAGCGCAAGGTGCCACAGGTGTTCGTGGCCACCGGCGCGACCAAGTTCGGCGCTGATACCGAGCACCCGTGGACCATCGGCTGGCAGCCCAGTTACCGCACCGAGGGACTCGCGTACGCGCAGTACGTCAAGGCGCAGCGCCCGAACGCGACCGTGGCGGTGCTCTACCAGAACGACGACTTCGGCAAGGATCTGCTCGCCGCGTTCACCGAGGGTGTCGCCGGCAGCGGCGTGACCGTGGTCGCGCAGCAGAGCTTCGAGGTCACCGACCCGACCGTCGACGCGCAGGTCCGCAATCTGGCGAATACGAAAGCCGATGTGCTGCTGAACTTCTCGACCCCGAAGTTCGCCTCGCAGGCACTGGCCGCCGACGTGCGCAACACCGACTGGAATCCGCTGCACGTGCTGACCCAGGTGTCGAACACCATGGCCACGCTGCGACCGGTCGGCCTGGAGAACGTGCAGGGCGCGGTGAGCGCCGCGTTCCTCAAGGACCCGGCCGACCCGCGCTGGGCCCAGGACGCGGGCATGCAGACCTACAAGAGCAAGCTCACCCGGTACGCGCCCGGCGCCGACCCGGAGAACCAGCACGCCATGGCCGGCTGGGCGATGGCCGAGAGCTTCCGCAAGACGCTGGAGTCGGCGAAGTGCCCGACCCGCGAGGGCCTGCGCGACGCGATGCGCTCCCTCGACAACGTCGCCGTCGACCTGCTGCTGCCCGGTATCAGCATGACGACCGGTGCGAGCGACGGCTATCCGCTCGAGACCGTCGGCATCCAGACCTTCGCGGGCACCCACTGGTCGCTCACCGACGGCCTGATCACGACGAGCAAGTAGCTCCCCCACGTTCCGCGGTCCGCCGCGAAACCCCCGAAGTACACCCCCGATCGATGAGGATCACCGATGAAGATGTCCACCACTCTCGCGACCGCCGCTCTCACGGCGCTGGCCCTGTGCGTCGGCGCGGGCACCGGCCACGCCGACCCGGCGGCGCAGACCGACGTGCACTACGAGGTCAGCAGGCAGGGCGACGCCGCCGTCGTCACCACCACTGACGGCAAGCTCCAGATCGTCGGCGATCAGCTGGTGCTCACCACCGGCGCCGACGTCCCGGTCGCCGCGCTGCCGCTGTCCTACCGGATGGACGACAAGCTGTTCCCGATCGCCGCCACCATCGACGGCGGCAAAGCCACCCTGACGCCGTCACGCGTGGACGCCACACCGGTGGCCGCGGCGACCGAGCTGGTCAGCACCGACGCCGCGGTCAAGCAGGTCGCCGAGTCGTTCACCCCGCGCGATCAGGCGGCGCTGGGCGCGTTCAGTCAGCGGGTCGGCATCGGCGGCGCGGTCGCCGCGATCGTCGGCGCGGTGATCGGCGGTGGCGTCGGCTGCCTGGTGGGCGGCGCGGCCGGGGCGACCATCGCCAGCCCGGTGATCGTGTTGCTGGTCCCGTGGGTCGGCGCGACCGTCGCGGGCTGCGTCCTCGGCGCGGCCACCCTCGGCGCCGTCGGCACCATGGTCGGGCTGATCACGGTCGGCGGGCCGCTGGCACTGTTCTCGGCCTACCAGTACTTCTCGACCATCACGGCCCCGTGCCCGGCCGAGCTCGGCGCCTACTGCAAGGATCCCGCGGTACCCGCCCCCGCGAAGTAAGTC
Organism: Nocardia sp. NPDC050718; assembly: GCF_040654235.1. Taxonomy (NCBI): domain Bacteria; kingdom Bacillati; phylum Actinomycetota; class Actinomycetes; order Mycobacteriales; family Nocardiaceae; genus Nocardia; species Nocardia sp. NPDC050718. Next base: position 28,128 of record NZ_JBFAHQ010000013.1, read on the forward strand.
CTTCCCACCGCTTCGCCGGTCCGCCCGCACCACGCTCGGGCGGGCCGGCCCGTGGCCGTTCGCAGGCCGGTTAGGAATCCCGTATGCACAGAACAGTTCTCGATGCCGAGCACGCCGCGTTCCGGGCGACGATGCGCGCGTTCATCGGTGCCGAGGTCGTGCCCTGCTTCACCAAGTGGTACGACGACGGGCAGGTGCCGCGCGAATTCTATTACCGGCTGGGCGAACTCGGCGTCTTCGGACTGGAGGCCCCGGTCGAGTTCGGTGGGGCGGGGCGATCCTCGTTCGGCTTCCGCACCGTGCTGGCGGAGGAGATCGCCAGGGCGGCGGTGTCGTTCGGCGGCGCGAGCGCGCACGTCGCCCGGTGCCTGCCGCTGGTCACGACGCTGGCGAGCCCGGCGCAGCGGGCGCGGTGGTTGCCCGGCATCGTCACCGGCGACACCATGTTCGCGCTGGCGGTGGCCGAGCCGGGCACCGGCGCCGAACCGGCCGACATGCGTACCACCGCACCGCTGTCGGTCGACGGGTCCACCTACGTGGTGAACGGCTCGAAGACCTACGTCGCCGGTGGTGTGCACGCCGACCGGGTGATCGTCTGCGCGCGCACCGCGGCGCCGCGCCCCGACGATCCGTCCTACGGCCTGTCACTGCTGGTCGTCGACACCGCCGCCGCGGGTTTCCGGGTGGGCCGACGGCTCGACACGCTGGGCCGCAAGCTCAGCGGCACCGCCGAACTCACCTTCACCGATGTGCGGGTGCCCGCCGCCGACGTCCTCGGCGCACCGCACCTGGCCGTCGCCCACCTCGCCGGGCAGTTGCCGAGGGAACGCCTCGGGATCGCCGTCGGCGCCTATGCCCAGGCCAAGGCCGCGATCCGGTTCGCGCGCCTGCACACCACCGAACGCGTCGCCTTCACCCAGCCCGTGTCGGCCTTCCAGAACACGAAATTCGAGCTGGCCGCCTGTCAGAGCGAGGTCGACGCGGTCGAGGCGGTGGTCGACCGCGCGCTGGCCGCGCACGACCGGGGCGAACTCGGCGCCGCGCACGCCGCCTCGGCCAAGCTGTTCGCCACCGAGACGGCGGGCCGGGTGATCGACCGCTGCCTGCAATTGCACGGCGGCGCGGGCTATCTCACCGATTCCCCGATCGCCCGGCTCTACGCCGACCATCGCATCGATCGGCTCCAGGGCGGCAGCAGCGATGTGCTGCGCACCATCATCGCCGCCGAGATGGGCCTGTAGACCGGTTCGGGTACCGGCGCTCAGAGCCGGTCAGCGCGCCCGGTTGAGATCGCCGAGGAGCCGCCAGGTGCGCTGCTGATCCTCGGGGGTGGTCAGGTCGGTCTGGGAGAACACCACCTCGGTCGCGCCCGCCGCGAAGTAGTCGGCCACCCGCGCGGCCACGGTCTCCTCGTCGCCGTACACCACCAGGTCGGACGCGCGCTGCGCGCCGGACAGCTCGATCACCCGGCGATACGACGGAATACTGTCGTAGAAGGCGGTTGTCGCCTCGGCGGCGGTGCGGGCGGCGGCCACGTCCGCGGTGACCACACCGGGGACGAGCGCGACGACGCGCGGCCGGGGTCTGCCCGCGCCCGCCGCCGCGGCCGTCAGCGGCGCGACGATGTGCTCGGCCAGCGCCTCGGGGCCGACCAGGAACGGCAGCGTTCCGTCGGCCAATTCGCCGGTGGCCCGCAACGCCTGCGGTCCCATGGCCGCGACCAGCACCGGCACGGTGGGCGCCGCGCCCGCGACCGTGGCGGGCATCGGGGTGGCCGCGGTCAGGGTCTCGCCCTGGAAGTCGACCGCGCCGGTGTCGAGGACCGAGCGCAGCGCCGTGAGGAATTCGCGCAGCCGGGTCGCCGGGCGATCGAACGGGCCGCCGAAGGCGCGCTCGGACAGGTCCCGAGCACCCAGGCCGAGGCCCAGCGTGAATCGTCCGCCGGTGGCCGCCTGCGCGGTCTGCGCCTGACTCGCCACCAGCAGCGGGTGCCTGCCCGGCACCGGAACCACCGAGGTGCCGACCTGTAGCCCGGGGACCTCGCGGCCGATCAGCGCCGCCACCAGCAGCGAGTCGTGGGAGAAGGTCTGGCCGAGCCACACCGAGCTCAGCCCGGCCGCGGCGGCGGTCCGCCCGAGGTCGACGGCCGCGTCCACGGCATTGCCGGACTGATCGAGGGCGAACGGGGACAACGCGATTCCGATGCTCACCCGAGGAACAACCCGGGCCGCAACGGAATTCATCGCGATCCGCGCACGCTGATTCCAATCGCACCCAGCGCGCGGTCACGAGCTCAGCGGACGGTGATCCCGTCGGTGCGCATGGCGTCCTTGACCTGGCCGATGGTGAGATCGCCGAAGTGGAAGACGCTCGCGGCCAGCACCGCGTCGGCGCCCGCGTGCACGGCGGGCGGGAAGTGCGCGACCGCACCCGCGCCGCCGCTGGCGATCACCGGCACCCGCACCGCGGCCCGGACGGCGGCGATCATCGGCAGGTCGAAACCGGCCTTGGTGCCGTCGGCGTCCATCGAGTTCAGCAGGATCTCGCCGACGCCCAGTTCGGCGCCGCGGATGGCCCATTCGACCGCGTCGATGCCGGTGCCGCGCTTGCCGCCGTGGGTGGTGACCTCCCAGCCGGACGGGGTGTCGGGCTGACCGTCCGGCACGGTGCGCGCGTCGACGGAGAGCACGATGCACTGCGAGCCGAACCGCTGCGACATCTCCGAGAGCACTTCGGGGCGGGCGATGGCGGCGGTGTTCACCGACACCTTGTCCGCGCCGGCGCGCAGCAGCCGGTCGACATCCTCGACGGTGCGCACGCCGCCACCGACGGTGAGCGGGATGAAGATCTGCTCGGCGGTCCTGGTCACCACGTCGAGCATGGTCCCGCGATCGCCGGTGGAGGCGGTGACGTCGAGGAAGGTGAGTTCGTCGGCGCCCTGGGCGTCGTAGGTGGCGGCCAGTTCCACCGGGTCGCCCGCGTCGCGCAGGTTCTGGAAGTTGACGCCCTTGACCACCCGGCCCGCGTCGACGTCCAGGCACGGGATCACCCGGACGGCCAGCGTGCTCGGCGCCGCGGTGTCCGGCCGTTCGTCGGTGCGCGGTGTCATGGTGTTCAGCCTCGTTCCTCTTCGCTGACCGTGCAAATCATTTCCAGGAGTTCGGCGTGGACGCCGGGCGCGGCGGCCAGCACCGACCCCGAGGTGATCGTCCACGGCGCGCCCGCCAGGTCGGTGACCACGCCGCCTGCGGCCCGTACCAGCGCGACACCGGCCGCGTTGTCCCACGGATGATGCCCGAACACGACCGCGCCGCCGAGCACGCCCGAGGCGGTGAAGGCCAGGTCGATGCCGGTGGAGCCGTGCATGCGCACCCGCGAGGACAGCCTGCTGAGCGCGCCGAGCAGGTCGAACCGGAACTGGCCGGGGATGCGGCCCGCCGAGTCGACGTTGAACGCGCCGAAGCCGATCATCGCGTCGGCCAGCCTGCCGGGGCGCAGCGGCGGCAGCGCGACGCCGTCCAGGAACACCGGGCCACCCTGGACCGCCGCGTACCGGCGGCCGAGCAGCGGCAGCCAGGTCAGGCCGAGCACGGGTTCGCCCTCGTGCACGAGCGCCAGCAGGGTGCCCGACATGGGGTGGCCGGAGGAGTAGTTGAAGGTGCCGTCGATCGGGTCGAGCACCCAGGCCGTGCCGGAGGTGAGCGCCGGGCCGCCGAATTCCTCGCCGTGCACGGCGATCCCGGTGCGCTGCTGGAGTTCGGCGGAGATGGTGCGTTCCAGCTCCAGATCGAGTTCGGTGGCGAAGTCGTTGCGGCCCTTGGCGACCGCGCTCGGCGCACCGATGCCCTCGACGAAGCGCGGGACGACCCCGTCCAGGACCTGGGTGGCGACGGCCAGCAGGTCGGTCAGTTCGGCGGTGCTCGGTGCGGCGGTCATCGTCGGTGTCAGCGCACCGCGGCCAGGGCCTCGGGCAGCGTGAACCGGCCCGCGTACAGCGCCTTGCCGATGATCGCGCCCTCCACGCCCTCCTCGGCCAGCCCGGCGATGGCCACCAGGTCGTCGAGCACCGAGATGCCGCCGGAGGCGACGACCGGCGCGTCGGCGGCGTTGGCGACCTCGCTCAGCAGTTCCAGGTTGGGGCCGGTCAGCGTGCCGTCCTTGGAGACGTCGGTCACCACGTAGCGCGCGCAGCCGTCGCGTTCGAGCCGCTCGAGCGCCTCCCACAGGTCACCGCCGTCGGTCACCCAGCCGCGGCCGCGCAGCCGCCACTCCCCGTCGATCTGCTTGACGTCGAGCCCGACCGCGATCCGGTCGCCGTACTCGCCGAGCACGCGGGCGCACCACTGCGGGTTCTCGATCGCGGCGGTGCCGATGTTCACCCGCGCGCACCCGGTGGCCAGCGCCGCTTCCAGGGAGGCGTCGTCGCGGATGCCGCCGGACAGTTCGACCTTGACGTCGAGTTCCCCGACGACCTGCGCGATCAGCTCCCGGTTGCTGCCCTTGCCGAAGGCCGCGTCCAGGTCGACCAGATGGACCCACTCGGCGCCGGCCTGCTGCCACGCCAGCGCCGCGTCGCGGGGCGACCCGTAGCTGGTTTCGCTACCGGCCTCTCCCTGCACGAGGCGCACGGCCTCCCCATTGGCGACATCGACGGCGGGCAACAGCACAAGACTCACGGGATCAGACTAGTAGGTCCGGACTGTCGATCTCCGCACCGGTCCACGCCCCTGAGGCCCGTGTCACGCCGACCGGGTTCAGCAACAGCGGCGACGCAGTTCCGGGACGCCACCGCCGGTGAGCTCGTCGAGGACGACACTGCGGCCGACCACGGCCAGCGCGATGGCCTCGCCGGGCCCGCGGACCTCGGGTCCGTCGCCCCAGGCCCAGTCCACATCGGTGGCGATGAACCGCAGCCCCTTGGTCCGTTTGCCCGGGAAGGCGAAGGGATCCGGGTAGGACAGCACCGCAATCAGGCGATCGGGGGCGATGGTGCGCGGGCGGCGCAGCGGCCGCCGGATGTCCTGCTGGTGCACCAGCAGGTCGGAGAGCATCAGGCGCGGCGAGAACCGCGACAGCCTGCCCGACTCGTGCTCGAACATGTGCACCAGCTGCGCGGTCGGCAGGCCCGCGAACGAGGCCGCGAGCGCGTTGTTGATCCGGTCGACGGACCCGCGATGGCGGGCCGCGGCGGCCGCGTAGTCGAGTGGGCCGAGCGTGTCGGTCAGCAGGTGACCGACCACGTCGCGCACCCGCCACCCCGCGCACAGCGACGGTGTCTCCCACTCCTGCTCGGTCAGTCCACGTAGGAGTTCGATCAGCTCGGCACGTTCCGCGGCCAGCATCCCCCGATAGCTCATGTCGATCACTGTAGGGCCCGATCCGACGCCGGGTTCCCGGATTCCGGTGCACGGGAGCGAAATACATTCCGACGGGTCTGTCCGCTCGTGGCCCCGCAATCGATCGGCACACCGGGGCGTAGCCCGTGCCGTCCGGCCCGTCGGGACGCCGGGACAATGGGACGATGGCCGCCGACCGGCCGCACCGTCACCGCGCGCCGCCCGAGCGGCGCCACGAAGGAGAGGACGCCCGGACACCGTGGGCAAACAGAATCGGCGACGCCGCACCGGACGCCGGGCCGTGCCCGCCACCGGGCCGGTGCTCGACGCCGACACCCTGACCGATCCGGAGCGGCTCGCGGAGGCGATCGCGACAGCCGCCATGGCCGCGGCCCAGGGCGACACGGCCGGGGTCCGGCACTTCGCCGAGCAGCTGGCAGGCCCGGACCGGGTGCGCCCGGAGGTGGCGGCGGGGGTCGAGCGGGCGAGCCGGCGAATCATCGCCCGCGCCTTCGACTTCGGCTGGCTGCCGAGCGATGTCCACCAGGCCGCGCGTCGCCGCCTCGACGAGTTCGCGGTCGGCTATCTGACCGATCTGATGGCCGACCATCGCGCCGCGTTCGCCGACGACACCGTCGACGAGATCTGGCAGGCCCAGCTCGACGACCTCGGCGCCACCGTCTGGTGGACGCCGCCGCACCTGATCCCCTGGGCCGATCGCGCGCTGCTCACCGGCGCCGAAGCCGTGACCACCGTCCTCGACGCCCTCGCGCTCCTGCTGCGGCTGCCGAAACTGGAGCCGATCCGGCCACTGCCCGGCACCGCGCAGCGGCAACGGGGCGCGCGGCCCGCCGTCGACGAGAAGGCCCTCGGCCGGGTCCGCGGCCTGCTCGCCAAGGCCGAGTCCACCGCCTTCCCAGAGGAGGCCGAGACCCTCTCGGCCAAGGCCCAGGAACTGATGACCAAGTACGCGATCGACCGCGTCCTGCTGGCGGTGCCCGCCGTCGACGCCGACCTGCCCGGCGCCCGCCGCCTCTGGCTCGACACCCCCTACACCGAGGCCAAAGCCCTGCTCATCGACCTGGTCGCGCGGGCCAACCGCTGTCGCGCGATCTTCGTCGCCGACTGGGACTTCGTCACCGTCGTCGGCGACGACCCCGACCTCGACGCCGTCGAACTCCTGTCGACCTCGCTGCTCGTCCAAGCCACCCGCGCGATGATCGACACCCCGTCGACGGCCGGTGACTCCCGCTCCCGCGCCTATCGCAAGGCCTTCCTCACCGCCTACGCCACCCGGATCGGCGACCGCCTCACCACCGCCGCGGCCGCCACCGTCGCCGAAGCCGCCGACCGCGCCACCCTGCTCCCGCTGCTGGCCACCCACGATCACCGCGTCGAGACGGCGTTGTCGACCTACTTCCCCACCACTCGCTCGCGCGGCATCACCATTCGCAGCGCCGAAGGGTGGGAGGCGGGCACCGAGGCCGCCGATCGCGCCCGCCTCGACGGCTGAACCCTGACCGGTTTCAGGGTTCGCCTCCATCGAACGGGTGACGACACCACGCCCGGGACGCCGTGAAGATGATCGGTATGGTCACTTCGAAATCGCTGGTCTGCGGTGTCCTGGTCGCGCTGGCTCCCGTTGTCGGTGGCTGCGTCGCCGCCGAGCGGCCGCCCGAGCCGGTCGCCGCGGTCACCGAGCTGGTGGCGCAGGCCGATGCCGTGCCGACACCCCGGATCGCATGGGCGCCGTGCCCGGAGGAGTCGTTGCGGGGCAAGGACTGCGCCCGGGTGGCGGTGCCGCTCGACTACGCGAACCCCACGGGACGGCACCTGGAACTCGCGGTGGTCCGCCAGCCCGCGGGCGACCCCGCCCAGCGCATCGGCACGTTGTTCACCGCGGCGGGCGGACCCGGTGGCTCCGGCGTCGAGTGGGCGGCGAAGGGCGAGATGTTCCCCGGCGAGCTGAGCAGGCGCTTCGATGTGGTCACCTTCGATCAGCGCGGGGTCGGGCGCAGTTCCACCGTCCGCTGTTTCCCGGATTCCACTGCCCAGCAAGACTTCTGGCACACCCTGGCGCTGCCGCCCGTCGGCACCGCGCAGCAGGCGGCCACCACGGACGCGAGCGGACGGCTCGCGGAAGGATGCCTGCGCCACGACGGCGAGCTGATCGCCCACCTCACCACCGTGGACGCCGCCCGCGATCTCGATCTCCTCCGGCGTGCCGTCGGCGACCCGACCCTGACCTACCAGGGTGGCTCCTACGCCAGCTACCTCGGCACCGTCTACGGCGCGCTGTTCGCCGATCGCGTTCGCGCGCTGCAGCTCTCCTCGATCCTCGACCCCGCGCCGTACACCACCGACACCCGCGCCGTCATCGACGCCACCGCGACCGGCACCGAGGAGGTGCTCGGTGAGTTCCTGCGCCTGTGCGCGGCGGCCGGTCCGCTACGCTGCGCCTTCGCCACGGACGCATCCTCGATCGCGGACCTGCGCGCCCGCGACACGGCCCTGCTCGACCGGGCGAAGGTGGCGCCGATCCGGGTCGGCGAGGGGGCGGCGACCGTGCCGGTGACCTACAGCGAGCTCGTCCAGGCACACGCCATGCTGCTCTACGACGCGAGCCTGGGATGGCCCGCCCTCGCGACTCTGCTGACCGAACTCGAGCGGGGCCCCGCCGGGAATCCCGCCGTGGTGCGGCAGGTGCTGACCACGATCGCCTCGACCGGTGACTTCCTCGACTCGTTCGTCGCCATCTCCTGCGCGGACAACGCCCTCCCCCGGCAACCCCTGCGCTGGCCGGAATTCGCCGCCGAATCCGCCGAAACCGCGCCCGTCTACGGCCCGTTCTGGCTCTATCTCCGCCAGCCGTGCGCCACCTGGCCCGCCCCCACCGACGGCTATCCCCAGCGCTACACCGGTCCGTGGACCCAGCACGCCACCGTCCCGCCGCTGCTGGTGAACAACCGTTTCGACCCGGCCACGCCGCTCCCCGGCGCCCAGCGTGCCGCCGCGGCGATGGGCGACGCGCGCTTGGTCGTGGTCACCGACGGCTACGGACACGAACCGGACGGCGACTGCGTCACCGACCTGACCCGGCGCTATCTCGTCGACCTCCAGCTCCCGGCAGCCGGGACCACCTGCGCGAACGGCCGGACACCGTTCACCGGATGACGCGGGCGCCATTGCGGGAAGCCGAACCGCGCTCCTACGCTCGACAAGTGCGACCGATCATGTCCGACCACGAGCTGGACGGCGGCTGGGAGCTGGTGCGGGCCGCCTCGCCGGTGTGGAAAGGGCTGTCGCTGTCCGGTTTTCGTGACGGTGGCGGCGGCGGACCGGACCTGCGGATCGTCGCGCTCCCCGCGGTCACGGTGGTCGTCCAGATCGGCGAGAGCGGATTCACCACCGCGGACGCGCGCGGCGTGGACGGCCTCGTCGCCGGGATCGCGCCGGGCACCCACCAGGTCCGGTCGGACCGGGTCGACTGTGTCGAGCTCCGCATGCCGCCGACCCTCGCCTACTCCCTGCTCGGCATCGCGCCACCCGACATCACCGGCACGGTGCTCGGCATCGAGGACCTCTGGGGGTCGTCGGTCGACCGGCTGCGGGCGCAGCTCGCCGAAACATCCACCTGGCCCGCTCGATTCGAGCTGACGACCCGCTTCCTCGCCGACCACGCGACGGCCAGGCACCCGGATGCCGAGGTCGCCGCGACCTGGCAGCGGATCGTCGCCCACGGCGGCCGGGTCCGGGTCAGGGAGCTGGTCGATCTGACCGGCTGGAGCCAGAAGCGACTCTGGACGCGGTTCACCGCCCAGATCGGCGTGACCCCCAAGCGGGCCGCGATGGTGGTGCGTTTCCGCCGCGCGTTCGACCAGCTCGTCGCGGGCGAATCCGCGGCCGCCGCGGCCGTCGCGTGCGGCTACACCGACCAGTCCCACCTCCACCGCGACATCGCGATGTTCGCCGGAACCACCCCGGGCGCCCTGGCCCCGCGCTGAGCGGGAAATTTCGTCCAAGACACCGCGCCCCGGCGGCTGTGACAGTGGCGTCATGACCACGTCCACCGCGCTCGCCGCCCGCATCCGCGCGACCGAGCACCGCGTCGCAGCCACCTACGGACTACGGATCACCGAACGGACTTTCGCGCTGCGCGACCGCGGCCCGACCGTGCGCACGGTCGAGATCCCCGGCTCCGGCCCACCGATCCTGTGGGTCAACGGTCTCGCGGCCCCGGCGCTGGCCTTCGCGCCCCTGCTCGCCCGGTTCCCCGACCGGCACCACCTCCTGATCGATCTGCCCGGCCACCATCTCGCGCCCGCGTACGACTGGAGTGACCGACCGGTCCGCGAGGTGGCGGTGGCGGTACTGACCGGCGTGCTGGACGAGTTCGGGCTCGCGGGCGCCCAGCTCGTCGGCTGCTCACTGGGTGGCCTGTTCGCGCTGTGGACCGCGCTGGACGCGCCGGGCCGGTACACGCGCCTGGTTCTGCTCGGCGCACCGGCGACCGCGCTGCCCGGCACCAGGGCCACCCCGGCCATGGCGTCGACGGCCGCCGCCGGGCGCGGCCGGGTGGACGAATGGTCCATGCGGCTGCCGTCGCCGCGGTTCGTCGCCCGGGCCGCCCTGGCCACGGCGCTGGGACCGGAGACCGCGCGCGCCATGTCCGACGACCTGCTCGATCTGCATCGCCTCCCGCTCCGGCTCCCAGGCAAGGCCGCGTCCTACCGAGCGCTGCTGCGCCGTCTCATCCAGGGCCGCGTGCCCAGGCCGGACGCCGTGCTCACCGATGCCGAGCTCGCCCGGATCGACGTTCCCGCCCTGTTCGTCTGGGGTGCGCGCGACGTCTTCTGCCCACCGGATCGCGCCCGTCGATCCGTCGCCATGATCCCCGGCGCGCACCTGGCCGTCGTGCCCGGCGGCCACAACCCCTGGCTCGACGACCCACCCGCATGCGCCGAGCTGATCACCGAATCCGACCTCCCCTCCACCGACAGGAAGCACCATGCGTAATCACGACCCGCTCGCCCTCGCCACGGCCCTGCCCCCGTTCGACTTCCGCCCGATCACCGCGTTCAACGACGGCGAGTTCTGCGTGTTCCACGGCGACGGGCTCGCGTCCTCCGACTGGGAACTCCATCCCGACACCGACGAACTGCTGATGGTGCTGCGCGGCAGCGTCACCGTCGAGATCCTCACCGACACCGACCGGCACCGCATCCCGCTCACCGCAGGACAATTCGCCATCGTCCCGCGGGGCCACTGGCACCGCCATCTCGACGTCGACCACCTCGTCGAGATGTTCTACACCCCGGGCGCCACCATCGAATCCACCGCCGAGGACCCCCGCGTCGGGTGATCGATACCGTCCCGCCTCTTCCCCTGCCTAGACCCTGAATCGACAGCTACAACCTAGTTGACAGTCTCTGTCAACTAGGTTGATACTGTCGATATACGAATGGTCCGGCGATACGGAGGTGTGGGGTGTCTTTGCGGGAGCGGCAGCGGCGGCAGGTGCGGGCCGAGATTCAGCACGCGGCGTTCGCGTTGTTCGCGAAGTCCGGATTCGACGAGGTGACCACGGAGCAGATCGCGGCGGCCGCGGGGATCTCACCGAGCACGTACTTCCGGCACGTGCGCAGCAAGGAGGATCTGCTGCTGGACCCGGTGCGGGAGGGCGGCGCCGGGATCGCCGCGCTGCTCGAGGGCCGCCCCGACGAGGAGCCCGCCGACATCGCACTGGCCCAGGCGATCCTGACTCGCTCGACAGCCCTGGGGATCGAGGAGCTGGAACAGTGGCGCGCCGCCTTCGCCACGGCACCCCATCTGCTCGACCGGGTCGCGCTGATTCCGCCGGACCATCGGGCACGCCTGGTCGAGTTGGCCGCGCACCGGATGGACACCGACCCCGGCACCGACAGCGGCCCCGGGCTGCTGGTGCATCTGATGCTCGCGGCCGCGGAGTTCGGATACCTGCGGTGGCTGCGGAGCGCGCAGAATCCCTCCGCCTCGCTGCCGGTCTGCGTCGAAGCGGCGGTGGCCGCCGTTCTCGACGAGCGCTGGCGAGCGCCGCGCTGACCCCTCGCCGTATCGAACAGAAGAAGGCAAACATGCAGCAGGACAAGGTAATCCCGGAGACCGTGGATGTCGTGGTCGTCGGATCCGGCGCGGCGGGCATGTCCGCCGCGATCACCGCGGCCCGCCACGGCCTGTCGGTCGTCATGGTGGAGAAAGCGAGCCGCTGGGGTGGTTCGACAGCCCGATCCGGTGGCGGCGTCTGGATTCCGGGCAACTCGGCGCTGGGCCGGCTCGCCGGGCCCGAGGATATCGACGCCGCCCGCGCCTATCTCGCCGACATCGTCGGGGACGCCGTCGCACCGGAGATGCTCGACACCTACCTCGATCACGGGCCGACGGCCTTCGACTTCCTGGCCCGCCACACGCCACTGGCGATGCGCTGGGTGCCCGGCTACAGCGACTACTACCCCGAAGCGCCCGGCGGCCGAGCCCGTGGCCGGTCGGTCGAGCCGAAGCCCTTCGACGCGCGGGGTCTCGGCGGCGAGCTGGCCACCATGGAGCCCGACTATCTTCGCGCTCCCCGCAACATCGTCCTGACCCAAGCCGATTTCCGGCAGATCCATCTGGGCCTGCGCAATCCGCGAAGTCCGTTCCGCGCGGCCCGGATCGGGGCCAGGTGGCTCGGTGGTCTGCTGCGCGGTCGGCATCTGCTCGCCCGTGGCCAGGCGTTGAGCGCGATGCTCCGCCAGGGGATGCGCGACGCCGGAGTACCCCTGTTCCTGGACACCGCACTGGTCGAACTGGCCGTCGCCGATGACCGGGTCGTCGGTGCCGTCGTCCGCCGCCACGGCGCCGAGCAGGTGGTCGGTGCGCGCTGTGGCGTGATTCTCGCCTGTGGCGGTTTCGAGCACAGCGACACCATGCGCAAGCAGTACCAGCGCGAGCCCATCGGCACGGACTGGACCGTGGGCGCGGCCGCCAACACCGGCGACGGCATCCGCGCCGGCCAAGCCGTCGGAGCGGCCACCGCCTTCCTCGACGATGCCTGGTGGGGTCCGTCGATACCGCTGCCACGCACGCCGTTCTTCTGCGTGTCCGAACGCAATCTGCCGGGCAGCCTCATCGTCAACGACCGCGCGGAGCGGTTCATGAACGAGTCGCTGCCCTACGTGGAAGCGACCCATCGCATGTACGGCGGGCCCCACGGCCGAGGCGACGGCCCGGCCGAGAATCTGCCCGCCTGGCTGATCTTCGACCAGCGCTACCGCAATCGCTATCTCTTCGCCGGCCTCCCCCCGCGCGCACCGCTGCCCCGGCGCTGGTTCGACGCCGGGATCCTCACCCGCGCAGGCACCATCGGCGAACTCGCGGACAAGATCGGCGTACCGGCCGACCGCCTCGACGCCACCGTCACCCGGTTCAACCACTTCGCTCGCACCGGCGTCGACGCGGACTACGGCCGCGGCACCAGTGCCTACGACCGCTACTACGGCGACCCCCGTCAGCGCCCGAATCCCAACCTCGGCGCCCTCGACACCGGCCCCTTCTACGCCGCCCAGCTCGTCCCCGGCGACCTCGGCACCAAGGGCGGCCTGCGCATCGACACCCACGGCCGGGTCCTGCGCGACGACGGCGCGGCCATCGACGGCCTCTACGCGGCGGGGAACACCAGCGCACCGGTCATGGGTCACACCTACGCGGGCCCCGGCGCGACCATCGGCCCCGCGATGGTGTTCGGCTACCTCGCCGCTGTCCACGCCGCCACCGCCCGCGCCGGACGCGGGTAGCCGGGCAGGTCCCGATCACCCCGTGATCAGCGGGGTTCGAGGATGACGACCGGGATCTCGCGGTCGGTCCAGGCCTGGTAGTGCTCGAAGTCGGCGTAGGCGTCGACGAGCAGGGGCCACAGGCGGGCGCGTTCGGCGGGGTCGGCGGTGCGCGCGCGGACCGGGTGGCGGTCGCGGCCGATCTGGATGTGGGTGTCGGGGGCGGCGCGCAGGTTGTGGTACCACTGCGGGTGTTTGGGCAGGCCGCCCTGGGAGGCGACGACGACGGTGTCGGGGCCGTCGACGAGGTAGAGCAGCGGGGTGGTGTAGTCGACGCCGGACTTGCGGCCGCGGTGGTCGAGCAGCAGGGTGGGGACCGGCTTGCGGAAGCCCGCGCCGACCCGCCATTTCGCGCCGATCCGGCCGCCGGTGCGCCGGTAGACCCACACCTGCGTCTTACCCATGTACTTGAAGATCGTGGGCAGGCTCGGGGAGTCGAGGTGTTTCGGGCGCGGCGGTACAGCGGTCATCCCCTGACCATACACATCAGCCTCGGCGTGTATGGTCAGGATCCGGTCGCCCGACGGCCTCCGGCTACAGCGATCCGAGCCAGTTGCGCAGCAGCTGGGCGCCCGCGTCGCCGGACTTCTCCGGGTGGAACTGGGTGGCCGAGAGGGCACCGTTCTCGACCGCGGCGAGGAACGGGACACCATGATCGGCCCAGGTGAGCTTCGGGGGCGCGATGTGCTCGTTCTCCGGCAGTTCCCACTGCTGCGCGGCGTAGGAGTGCACGAAGTAGAAGCGGGTGTCGGCGTCGAGACCGGCGAACAGGGTGCTGTCGGCGGGCGCCTTCACCGTGTTCCAGCCCATGTGCGGCAGGACCGGCGCGTCGAGGCGGGCCACCGTGCCGGGCCACTCGCCACAGCCCTCGGTCTCCACACCGAACTCGACCCCGCGATCGAACAGTATCTGCATGCCGACGCAGATGCCGAGCACCGGACGCCCACCGGCCAGCCGCTGGCCGATGATGCGTTCACCGCGCACCGCGCGCAGCCCGGCCATGCACGCCGCGTACGCGCCGACACCGGGAACGACCAGCCCGTCGGCGGCCAGCGCGGCCTGCGGGTCGGCGGTCACCTCCACCTGCGCACCTGCGCGCACCAGCGCGCGCTCGGCCGAGTGCAGGTTGCCGGAGCCGTAATCGAGCAGGACGACCTTCGAACTCACAGCACGCCTTTCGTGGACGGGACGCCGCTCACCCGCGGGTCGATCTCGACCGCGGCCCGCAGCGCCCTGGCGACCGCCTTGAACTCGGCCTCGGTGATGTGGTGCTGGTCGCGGCCGTAGAGCACGCGCACGTGCAGCGCGATCCGCGCGTTCTGCGCGATCGACTCGAAGACGTGCTTGTTGAGCACCGTCGAGTACGACGCGCCGGGTCCCGCGCTGGGAATGATGGTGTGCACCAGGTGTTCCGGTTCGCCGGTGAACACGCAGTAGGGCCGCCCGGACACGTCGACGGCGGCGTGCGCGAGGGTCTCGTCCATCGGGATGAAGGCGTCACCGAAGCGGCGGATGCCCTTCTTGTCGCCCAGCGCCTTGCCCAGCGCCTGGCCGAACACGATCGCGGTGTCCTCGACCGTGTGGTGCGCCTCGATCTCGATATCGCCCTCGGCCCGCACGACCAGGTCGAACCCGCCGTGCTGGCCCAGCGCGGTCAGCATGTGGTCGTAGAACGGGACGCCGGTGGAGATCTCGGTCTGCCCGGTGCCGTCGAGGTTCAGTTCCACCAGGATCGACGATTCCTTGGTGACCCGTTCCACCCGTGCGGTTCTGCTCATGATGTGTTCCTCCACAGGGGGATTCGTCAGTGGGTCAGGTCGGTGGCCGCGATGCCGGCGCTCACCCGCAGGAACTCGTCGTTCTCCGCGGCGAGGCCGACGGTGGCGCGCAGATAGCCGGGGATGCCGACATCGCGGATGAGTACCCCGGCGTCGAGGTAGTGCTGCCAGGCGCGCGCGGCGTCGGTGAACCGGCCGAACAGGATGAAGTTGGCGTCGCTGGGGATCACCTCGAAGCCCTGCGCGGTCAGCGCGGCGGCGACCCGGTCGCGCTGGGCGGCCAGTTCCGCGACGCTGCCGAGGGTTTCGTCGGCATGCCGTAGCGCCGCCCGCGCGGCCGCCTGGGTGACCACCGACAGGTGGTACGGCAGCCGCACCAGCAGGATCGCGTCGATCACGGCGGGCGAGGCGGCCAGGTAGCCGAGGCGACCGCCCGCGAAGGCGAAGGCCTTGCTCATGGTGCGGGTGACCACGAGCTTGGTCGGGAACCGGTCGATCAGCGTGATCGCGCTCGGCGCGGCCGAGAACTCGCCGTACGCCTCGTCCACGACGACGATGCCGGGCGCCGCGTCGAGGATCCGCTCGAGCTCGTCGATCGGGATGCTGTGCCCGGTCGGGTTGTTCGGGCTGGTCACGAACACCACGTCGGGGCGGCGCTCGGTGATCTGCGCGACGGCGTAGTCGATGTCGAGGGAGAAGTCGCCGCTGCGCTTGGCCTCGATCCACTCGGTGTCGATGCCCTCGGAGATGATCGGGTGCATCGAGTAGGAGGGCACGAAACCCAGCGCGCTGCGGCCGGGTCCGCCGAAGGCCTGCAGCAGCTGCTGCAGGATCTCGTTGGAACCGTTGGCCGCCCACACGTTCGCGGCGTCGACGGGGACGCCGGTCTGCCGGGTCAGGTACGCGGCGAGGTCGGCGCGCAGGGCGACGGCGTCGCGGTCCGGGTACCGGTGCAGATCGGCGGCGGCCGCGCGCACCGATTCGGCGACGTCGTCGATCAGCGCCGTGCTCGGCGGGTGCGGGTTCTCGTTGGTGTTGAGCTGCACCGGGACGGTCAATTGCGGTGCGCCGTACGGGGATTTGCCGCGCAGGTTGTCGCGCAGCGGCAGCTGGTCCAGGGTCGCCGAGGCGCCGGGCACGGTGGGAGTACTCACGAGAGCGCCTCGAAACGCGCCTGCACGGCCTGCCCGTGCGCGGGCAGATCTTCCGCGTTCGCCAGTGCGACGACGTGTCCCGCGACATCCTTCAGCGCGGCCTCGGTGTACTCCACGATGTGGATGCCGCGCAGGAAGGTCTGCACGCTCAGGCCCGAGGAGTGCCGCGCGCAGCCCGCGGTGGGCAGCACGTGGTTGGACCCGGCGCAGTAGTCGCCCAGGCTGACCGGCGCCCACGGGCCGACGAAGATCGCGCCCGCGCTGCGCACCCGCGCGGCGACGGCGGCGGCGTCGACGGTCTGGATCTCGAGGTGCTCGGCCGCGTAGGCGTCGACGACGCGCAGGCCCTGGGCGATGTCGTCGACGAGGACGGTCCCGGACTGCTTGCCGCTCAGCGCTTCCCGCACCCGGGCGTCGTGCTTGACGACGGCGAGCTGGGCGTTGAGCGCGACGTCGACCGCGTCGGCGAGGGCCACCGAGTCGGTGACCAGCACACTGGCGGCGAGCACGTCGTGCTCGGCCTGGCTGATCAGGTCGGCGGCCACGTGCACCGGGTCGGCGGTGGCGTCGGCCAGGACCGCGATCTCGGTGGGGCCCGCCTCGGCGTCGATGCCGACCAGGCCACGGCACAGCCGCTTGGCCGCGGTGACGTAGATGTTGCCGGGACCGGTGATCAGGTCGACCGGCGTCAGCGCGGCGCCGTCGGTGTCGGTGCCGCCGTAGGACAGCAGCGCCACGGCCTGCGCGCCGCCGACCGCCCACACCTCGTCGACCCCGAGCAGCGCGGCGGCGGCCAGGATCGTCGGGTGCGGCAGACCGCCGAACTGGGCCTGCGGCGGCGAGGCCACCACCAGCGACTCCACGCCCGCGGCCTGGGCCGGGACGACGTTCATCACGACCGAGGACGGGTAGACGGCATTGCCGCCGGGCACGTAGAGGCCCACCCGCTCGACCGGCACCCACTTCTCGGTGACGGTGCCGCCCGGCACCACCTCGGTGACGGTGTCGGTGCGGCGCTGATCGGCGTGCACCTTCCTGGTCCGCTCGATCGCGACCTCGAGCGCGGTGCGCACGGCGGGGTCCAGCTCGTCGAGCGCCTTCGCCAGCTCCGCGACGGGCACGCGCACCACGCTCGGGCGCACACCGTCGAACTTCTCGCTGTAGTCCAGCGCGGCCTCGGCACCCCGGTCGCGGATGTCCTCGACGACCGGCCGCACATGATGCAGCACCGAGTCCACGTCGACTCCTCCGCGCGGCAGCGCGGTGCGCAGCTCGGCAGCGGAAGGAGTACGACCGCGCAGATCGACGCGGGCGAGCTCGATGCGGGGAGTCATATCGGGGTGCAGTCCTGTCTGTGCTGGGCTCAGGTCAGCTACCAGCCTATCGGTCACCCGCCACCGGTTATCCGGCAGATCCCGCCGGGGACGGCGGACGCTGGTGGATCACGCCCTCCTTCATCACGAAATCGACCTGCCCGGTGACGGCGATGTCGGTGAACGGGTCACCGGGCATCGCGATTAGGTCGGCGATCTTGCCGGGCGCGATCGTCCCCAGGTCGTCGAGCCCGAGGAGTTCGGCGGCGACACTGGTCGCGGACGTGAGGGCGCGGTGGGCGCTGATGCCGTTGGCGACCAGCATCGGGAATTCCCGCCAGTTGTCGCGGTGCGGGAACATGCCCGCGTCGGTGCCGAACGCCAGTTTGATCGCGCTGTCGGCGACCAGTTCGGCCGAGTCGAGCAAATCCTTCGCGTACCGCTGATACTTGCGGCGCTTGTACACCGGCTGGCCCTTCCAGTACGCGTCGTCGTCGACGCGGCGGGCGTCGTCGAGCATCGTGTACTGCGTCGGGACCAGGAACACGCCGTGGTCCTGCATCATCGTCAATGCCTCGGCGGAGGCCAGGTTGCCGTGCTCGATGCTGCGCACACCGGCGCGCACCGCCCGCTTGACCCCGTCGTCACAGACACAGTGCGGGGTGACCGGCACGCCCAGGTCCTTCGCGGTGGCGACGAGGGTGTTCATCTCCTCCTGGCTGTAGGTCGGCAGGGCCGGATCGTCGGACGGGGTGCTGAACCCGCCCGACGCGGCGAACTTGATCCAGTCCGCGCCGTAGCGGATCTGCTGGCGTACCCGGGTGCGGATCTCGTCGGGCCCGTCCGCGGCGGCGAGCTCGAGCGCCCGGTGATCACACTGGAACTCCCCGGCCATCGCCCCGCTGAAATCACCGTGTCCGCCGCGCGCGGAGATCAGATGCGGCGCGACCAGCATCCGCGGTCCCTCGATCAGGCCCGCGGCGACCGCGTCGCGCAGGTACAGCGTCGTCGGATCCACATCGGTCCCGCACAGATCACGAATCGTGGTGAAACCGTTGCCCAGCAACTCTTTCAGAACCGACAGCGCGCCCAGCGCCTTCTGCGCGCTGCCCCGCATCAACGCCGACGGACCGATGTCCGGGTTGATCGTGACGTGCGTGTGGCAGTCCATGAATCCGGGTGTCACCGTGTGACCGGACAGGTCGACGACCTCCGCCCCGTCCGGCAGGTCGACCGCGGGA
Organism: Nocardia sp. NPDC050718; assembly: GCF_040654235.1. Taxonomy (NCBI): domain Bacteria; kingdom Bacillati; phylum Actinomycetota; class Actinomycetes; order Mycobacteriales; family Nocardiaceae; genus Nocardia; species Nocardia sp. NPDC050718. Next base: position 46,797 of record NZ_JBFAHQ010000013.1, read on the forward strand.
CCGCAGGAGACGATCCGGTCACCACTCACCACGATCGTGCCCGCCACGGCGGACTCGGACAGACCGTCCCACACCGTCGCCCCGGTGATCACTGTCGTCGCCATGACCCACACCTCCGTCGAGGAAGTCGGTGCACGAGGCCACTACGAATTCAGGGCCCGGCCCGAATCGGAAGAGCAATCCATCAGCTACCGAGACGGTACCGGATCGACCCGTCCGCGAGCGTGCACCCGGCCGAGCCGGACCACGCCGGTCGCTCAGGAGGGCGCCGCGGTGCGGGCGACCGGCAGCCGCGCCCGACGTGGGCCCGACCGCCGGACGACCGTCCTCAGCGGGTGTCGCCGTCGATGCGTAGGCTGCCGCCGGCGTTGACCACGCGCATCACCATGGCCTTGGTCTGGCCGTTGATGGTGATGCTGGCCAGGCGCATGTCGGTCGAGCCGTCGGCGTTGTTGCCCTTGACCGCGGTGATGCTGGCGAAGGTGTCGACGGTGCGGTCGTTCCAGTACTGCCGGAACGCGGCCTCGCTGCCGTAGACCTTCTGCGCGGCCGGGGTCAGCAGCGACCAGGAACCGGCCGGGTTGCTGAAGAAGTCCTCGACCAGCAGGCCGGCCGAGCCGATGTCGACGGTGCCGACATTGGCGGTCTGCCCGAGCGCGACCGAGGGCGCGCTGCTCGACGCCGGACCGGCCGAGGACTGCACCGAGGTCGACGGATTCGCCTGCACCTGCGGGGAATCCGAGTCCGAGCTGCTCATGGCGCTGACCGCGACGGCGATCGCGGCGACGACGGCGCCGACACCGGAACCGATCAGCACCGCCCGACCCTTGCCCGCCTGCTTGCGCGGCAGCGGCGCGGGCTGGGCCGCGGTCGGCGGATGCGCGGCCGTGTCGTGGCGCACCGGCGGACGCGGGTTGGACCGGATCTGACGGGTGGTCGCCGTCGACGCGCCCGCGTGCGAGGTCCGGTTGCCGGACTGCCGGATGACCTGGGTCGCGGCCGCGGAGTTGCGGCGGCCGTAGGCCTCGCTGGCGGGCACGAAGCCGGCGGGCACCGCGTCGGCGTCGGCGAACGCGGCCAGCGCGTCGCGGGCCTCGGTCATCGTCGGCCGGTCCAGCGGGTCCGGGCTGAGCAGGTCGAGCAGGAAGTCGGTCGCCGGGCCCGCGTTGCGCGGCTCGCGCACCTGGCCGTTGGCGGCGGCGTAGAGCACCGCCAGCGGGTTGGCGTTGGCGCCGTAGGGCGGCTCGCCCTCGAGCGCGTGGAACAGCGTGGCGCCGAGCGCGAACACGTCGGCGGCCGGGGTGGGATCGGAGCCGCGCGCGACCTCGGGCGCCAGATAGGCGGCCGTACCGCAGATCAGGCCGGTCTCGGTGAGGGTGACGTCACCGGCGGCGCGGGAGATGCCGAAGTCGGTGATCTTCACCTCACCGTGCTCGCCGAGCAGGATGTTGCCCGGTTTCACGTCGCGGTGCACCAGGCCGGCCTGGTGGGCGGCGATCAGCGAGGACGCGACCTGTTCGCCGATGCGGGCGACCTCGGTCAGCGGCAGCGGACCCTTCTGCCCCAGTTCGGCGGCCAGGCTGACCGACTTGAGGTACTCCATCACCAGGCACGGGTCACCGTTGTGCTCGGTGATGTCGAAGACCACGATGGCGTTGGGATGCTGGAAGCGTGCCGCGTTGCGGGCTTCCCGAATCGCGCGCTGGCGCAGGACATCCCGCTCGCCCTCGGGCAGGCTGGGCTTGATGTGGATCTGCTTCACAGCCACGGAGCGTTGGAGGCGTTCGTCGACAGCGCGCCATACAACGCCTGTGCCGCCGCTACCAATACGCTCGACCAGGCGGTAATGCTCCGCGATCTTCTGACCGGTATCGATGGCGCCTACTCCGAACCTTCTCGAAATTGTGACATCCCGCGTATTGACCATGGATATGGCCCGCCGACGAGTGTAGCTGGCCCGGTGCGGACCGCGTGCGGCAGCGTGGGTATTGCTCGCCCACAGAGCGTGACATAGATCATCGTTTGGCTCGTAACATCCGTCCGGCGGCCTCGACCGCGGGGCCCGAACTGCCGGCGTCGGCGACGAAGACGGCGAACGCGAGGTCGCCGTCGATGCCGACGAACCAGCCGTGCGCGTGCTTGTCGTCGAGGTATTCGGCGGTGCCGGTCTTGCCGAGCAGGCCCGGGATATCGCGCAGCGCGGTCGCGGTTCCGGCGGTCACCGTCTCGCCCATCATGGTCTCTATCTGCGACGTCACCGTCGCGGGCACCGGCGCGGCGGCCCGGTCGGCCGTACCGGGACGCCCGCGCACGATGGCGGGCGCCGGCGCGGAACCGTGTGCCAGCGAGGCGGCGACGAGCGCCATCCCGAACGGCGAGGCGGTGACGCTGCCCTGCCCGATGCTCGACTCGACCTGCTGGGCGGGATTCTGCGCGGGCGGAACCTTCCCCGTGACAGTCGTCAACCCGGGTGTCACATAATCCACCCCGAGACCCAGTTGCGCGGCCGCCGCGGTGAGCCCGTCGGCGGGCAAGCGCACCCCCAGCTCGGCCATCGTGGTGTTGCAGGACCGCGCGAAGGCGGTGTGCAGCGGCACCTGCCCGAGATCGAAGCCGTTGTCGTTGGGAATCGTGCGGCCCTCGATGGTCGCGCGGCCCGGGCAGGGCAGCACCGTGTCGACGGAGACCCCGCCGGCCTGCAGCGCGGCCGAGACGGTGACGGTCTTGAAGGTCGAGCCCGGCGGGTAGAGGCCGGTGAGCGCGATCGGGCCCTGCGCGTCGGCTGGCGCGTTCTGCGCGACGGCGAGCACCTCCCCCGTCGACGGGCGCAGCGCGACGATCGCGGCGGGCTGCGCGAGCGGGGTCAGCGCGGCCTCGGCGGCGTTCTGCAGGTCGATGTCGACGGTGGTCGCGATGTCGGCGGTCGGGGTCGCGTCGGGTCCGGCGATGCGCTGGGTGCCCTCGGCGGTCTGCGCGCGGATCGCCCAGCCCGCCGCGCTGTCGGCCTGCTGCTGCCACAGGTCGGCCAGGCCGGCGGTGGTGGGTCCGGCCAGGCTCTTGTCGACGGTGAGCAGGCGGGTCTGCGGCGCGAGCGTCACTCCGCGCACGCCCGTCAGCGCCTGCTGCACCGGGGCGATGTCGGCGTCCCGCAGCGCGACCGCGACCACCGGTTTGCCTTGCGCTGCGGCCAGATCCGCCCGCAGCGTGGCCTCGGTGACGCCCTGCGGCGCGAGCAGCGCGGCGACGGCGGGCAGATCGGCGTCGGCGGCGACGTTCACCAGCGTCACCACCTGCTGGGTCATCAGGTCACCGCCGGAGGCGTCGAGCACCCGCGCGGGTTTCGGGTAGACCGGGCTGTAGCCGAGCGGGCCGAGTTCGAGGCCGGGCGCGACCGTGGCGGGGTTCCAGGTGATCTTCCAGCCGTCGGCGTCGGCCGCGGCGCCCTTGCTGGTGTAGGTCCACTCGTTGCGGCCCTCGGGGCCGAATTTCCAGGTGGATTCGAGCGTGAAGGTGGTGTCGTCGGTGGCCGTGACGCGGACGGTGTCGTTCTTGCCGAGGTTGTCGAACAGGGTGGTCAGCGTCGCGCGGGCCTGGTCGGGCGCGTCGGTGAGCGCCGCGGCGGCAGCCGCGTCACCGCTGCTCAGCGCCGCGGCGAAGGACTCGGCCACGGTCTGCGGCTGATCCGGTCCGGACGAGCACGCGACGGGCAGCAGGGCGAGCGCGAGGAGCAGGACCGGTGTCTTGCGGGAGAGGCGCACGCGACCGAGGGTAGCCGGACTCGCGGCGGCCGTAGGTCGCTCGCGCTACCACCAGCCGGTGATCGCGCCGATCTGCCGGCCGAGTTCGGGGGCGAGCGAGCGCGCGTAGCTGGCGGTGAGGTGGTGTTCGTCGCGGTAGATCAGCACATTGCCCTCCACCACCCGGCAGCGCTGCGGCCGGCAGACGGCATCGGAGAGGTCGAGCAGGTAGACGTTCGGATAACCGGCCGCCGGTTCCTCGGCCGGGTCGCGGGCGGCGAGGGCGGCGGCGCGATCGAGGCCGCAGCTGTCCGGATCGCCGCGGTGGGCCAGGCAGTCGGTGGCGCGGTAGAGCACCCCGTCGCGGCGCAGGCGCGGAGTGTCGCGCAGCGCAAGCACATTCAGCCCGCGCTCCTGCAGCGCCGACCACACCTCGAGGTATTCGCCGGGTACCTCGTCGCCGAGTCCGTCCTTGCGGTAGCGGGTCGAGAGCGTGAGCACCCAGTCCGGCGGCTCGGCGGCGAGCCGGTCGAGCACCTCCTGCGACCACTCGTGACACTCGGGGAACGGCCATTCGGCATAGGAGGGCTGGTCGGCGAGGGTGACCGGACAGCCCTCCTTGAGGTAGGAGATGACCCGGATGCCGTGTTCGGCGCCGAGCAGTTCCAGCGCGGGAATCCAGTGCTCGGAATGCGATCCGCCGACGACCGCGATCGAGCGGGCCGCGTCGGGATCGCCGTAGACGCAGGTGCGGACCTCCCGGTTGGGGGTGATGCAGCCATCGGTCGTCGGCGGCGGCGTGTCGGCCTGGCCTTCGAAGACGGTGGGGCGCATCGGTTCCGGCGAGTACTCCGCGCCGGAGAGCAGGGCCGCCGCCCCCGGGTACCGCACGATGTCCAGCGCCTGCGGCGGCACCGCCGGATTGGCCCGCAGCACCACCTGCCAGCCGGCCGCCGAGATCAGCACCGCGACGGCGAGCGCGGTGACCAGCGGACCGGTCACCCGGTGCCCGCCCGCCGCGATCGCCTGCCCGCTCGGGGGCAGCCGCAGCGGTGTCTCGATCAGCCGGGTCGTCAGGTAGGCCAGCACCAGCGAGACGCCGATCACCACCAGCCCGTCGACGAGTCCGGCGTGCGCGCGGCCGGTCTCGGCCAGGTAGAAGATCAGGATCGGCCAGTGCCACAGGTACAGCGGATAGGCCAGCGCCCCGAGTTCGGTGCAGACCCGCCCGGCCAGCAGGCGGTTCGGCCAGGCCGTCACCGTCGCGGCACCGAAGCCGGAGGCGATCACCAGGCAGGCCGCGGCCACCGGCCACAGCGCCGCGACGCCGGGAAACTGGTTGGCCCCGTCGAACATCGGGCCGCACGACAGCACCATCAGCAGACCCGCCGCGGCCGCGACTCCGCGCAGCGCGCGCGGCACCCGCAGGTACGACGCGGCGACGGCGAGCGCGGCGCCCGCCAGCAGTTCCCAGCCGCGCGCGACGCTGTCGTAGTAGGTCCACGCCTGATGCTGCGCGGTGCCGAACGCCGCGTACCAGAACGAGAGCAGGCCGAGTCCGGTCAGCGCGATCAGCAGGGTCGGGCGGCCCGCCCCGCCCCGGCGGCGCAGCCACGCCCACCCGGCCAGGACCGCCAGGATCACCACGTAGAACTGGCCCTGCACGGACATCGACCACAGATGCTGTAGCGGGCTGACCGAGGGGTCGGGCGCGAGGTAGTCGAGTTCGGCGGTGGCCAGATACCAGTTCTGCGCGTAGAACATCGAGGCCAGCGTCTGTGCCGCGGTCTCGCCCAGCTGGGTGTAGGGCCGCAGGGCCACGGTGGCGACGGCGATCGCCGCCAGGACGACGACCAGCGAGGGCATCAGCCTGCGGGCGGTCCGGCGCGCGGTCGCGCCCGCGGCCACCCCGCCGCGCCGTTCGACACCGCGGACCACCGCTCCGGTGAAGAAGAATCCCGACAGCACCAGGAACACGTCGACGCCGCCGGACACCCGGCCCGCCCACACGTGGAACGCCACGACCAGCGCGATCGCGACCCCGCGCAGTCCGTCCAGATCTTGACGCCGGACCGCCGAACCGCCGAGCGGTCCGGGTTGAGCTGTCGCCTCCGGCTGAACCGGCAACGCGGATTGCACCTTCGGCACCAACGACCCCACAGATTCGTCCCCACACCACAGCGCAGGGGTGTGTTTCCCGGCAAGTAACCATCAATTTGCCGTAGCGACACCGTGGAAGCAAACCGCCGAGCCGTGCGCGGGGTCGTCGATGTGAGGAGTCAGTCGATGCGCCAGGGCGCGGTCGCCAGGACCGCGGCGTCGGTGTCGTCGAGGTCGATGTCGAACACCTCGGTCAGGACTTTCGGCAGGTCGCTGGGGTCGAGCTCGCGCGCGGAGGAGGTGCCGTCGGGGTATTCGGTGGTCAGCGTCAGGTCGTCGAGGACGTGATGGGTGTCGGGAAGGAAACGCTGCACGAACGGCCGGGTGGTGAACGGCGAGCGTGGCGAGGTCGACACGAAATGATTGCCGACGGCGTAATCGATCCGGTACTGCGGTTCCAGGGTGAAGGCGTAGCGGTCCTGCCAGCCGTCACGGCCGAACTGGTGCAGCACCCACAGGTCCGCGCCCAGCACGCTGGTGCGGCGCTCAAGCCGGAAGCGCCACGCACCCAGCGCGAATTCACCGTGCGCGTCGGTCAGCTCGAACGGGGCGAGCGGCCCGTGGCCGAAGCCGACGTCGCAGATCCACACCCGCTCGTCGTCGGCGGTGGTGACCCGGACCAGGGCGTGGGTGGCCGGCCGGATGGCACCCGAGTCGAGCGAGCCCATCGTCACCCGGCCGCTGAGCCCGGTGACGCCGAAGCCGAGCCGTTCCAGGGCGGCGGCGAAGAGGGTGACGTTCTCGTAGCAGTACCCACCGCGGCGCCGGGCCACCATCTTGTCCTGGAGGGTCGCCAGGTCGAGCGGGATGCCGCGCCCGAGGATGATCTCGAGGTTCTCGAACGGCATGGCCGTGGTGTGCGCGGCGACCAGCGCGTGCAGGGTGTCGACGGTCGGTGTGCGTGGCCCGTCGTAGCCGATCCGGGCCAGGTAGGCGTCCAGATCCAGGTCTTCGCCCTGCCAGCGGTCGGCCCGCTGCGTCGGTTCGGTCACCATGTCCTTCTTTCCGGTCGACATCCGTTCGGCACCTCCCCCGACAACGCGCCGGCCGGGGCCGGTGTTCCACCGCCGACCGCGGCGCGGGTCAGGCCGCGCATTTCGCGCCCGCGGGTCTCGCGGGCGCGGTGACCACCCCCGCCGCCACGTCGACGACGTAGTCGCCGACCGCGGGCGTGAGCGGTTCGGTGCCTGCGAGCAGGCGCAGCACCACGCACCCGCCTTCGAAGAACGCGGGCCCGATGTCGTGGTTGCCGGGCACGACGGCACCGGACAGGTCACGCCCGCTGACGACGGTGTAGAACGAGAACGGCTTGCCCGCCACGGTCAGCGCGTCGCGCAGTTCCACGCTGCTGGTGAAGGGGATGACGGTGTCGGCGGTGCCGTGGATCAGGAACGCCCGGCGCATGCTCATGCGGTCGGCGAGCAGGGCGGGTGATCGCTCGGCGTAGGCGAGCGGGCAGCGGATCGGCGTGCAGCCGCCCGCGTCGCGCTCGATCTGGCGTGGCAGCGCGGGATCCACCGCCGCGCCCTGGGCCCACATCGTGAAATCGTCGGCGGGACCGTAGTTGTCGACCCAGTAGTCGAACATCCCGGCGGGCCCGTGCGCGACGGCGAGGCCGCTGGTGATGCCACCCTGGCTCCAGCCCCACAGCACCGTGGTCGCCACGGCGGGGTGCGTGTCGCGGTACCACCGGGTCGCGGCGACCACGTCGTGCCAGCCCGCCCACAGATTCCATTCCCCGGCGCGCCACGGTCCGTCGGCGCTGCGCAGGTCCATCAGCAGGATCGGCGAGCCGCCGACCAGCGCCAGCGAGGTCATGTACGGCGCGAAGTCGGCCGCGGAGCCGCCGTGTCCGTGCACCGCCACCACCAGCTGATCATCCGAGATGTCGCCCGGCGCACAGCGATACGGCTCGTACACCCGCCCGGTGGCGCGCTCGCCGTCGACAGTGATGGCCACCGGCACGACGCTCACCCCCGGCGCGCACACCGGCTGCGCGAGCGCGTCCGGCCCACTCACGAGCGCCCCACCGACCAGCACCACCACTGCCGCGAGCACCCGGCACCACTGCCTCATGCCGTGATTGTCCGCTGTCGCGGTGCGCCGGACCCGCCGACCGTGCCACGACACGCGACGGGCGGCCGCCCGCTCAGCGCAGCGCCTCCTCCGATCCGCGATGCAGCTGCACCGGCGCGGTCTTGCTCGCGGTCGCGGCGTCGATGCCCTTGGCAGCCGGATTAGCCTGGACCAGTTGCGGTTTGCGCTCGAGCAGGGTCTCGGTCAGCACGCAGGCCAGGTTCGCGTCGAGGTCGTCGCGGACGACGAGCAGGTTGGGCACCACGATGGTCGGCACATCGGCGGTCAGACCGTAGGTGGCGGCGGGGATCGGCGCGGTCTCGTAGACCGGGTTGATCTCCTTCAGTTTCGGCAGCACCCCGGTGATGTCGAGGAAGCGGACCTTGTCCTTGGCGGTGGTGAACAGGTCGGTGATGCCGGGGGTCGGCAGGCCGCCGGACCAGAACATCGCGTCGATCGAACCGTCCTTCAGCCCGTCGACGGTCTTGGTGAGATCCAGACGCTGGGCGGCGACATCCTTGTCCGGATCGAGCCCCGCCGCCTGGAGGACCCGCTGCGCGATGACCTCGGTGCCCGACTTCGGCGAACCGGTGGAGACCCGCTTGCCGCGCAGGTCCGCCAGGGAATTGATCCCGGCGTCGGACCGCACGATGACCTGGGTGTAGTTGTCGTAGAGGCGGGCCAGCGCGCGGATCGGCTGAGCGCTGGTGAAGCTGCCCTTGCCCGCGACCGCGTCGGCCGCGGAGTCGGCCAGCGAGAAGCCGACCTGGTAGGTGCCGCCGACCACCTGCTGGATGTTCTGCACCGAGGCGCCGGTCTCGGCGGCGGTGGCCTTGACCTTGCCGTCGGTGGCGGCGGAGATCTGCTCCGCGTAGGCATTGCCGAGCGCGAAGTAGACGCCGGTGGCATTGCCGGTCGCGATGCCGATCCTGGTGTCCTGCGTCACCTCACAGGTGACGGCGCCGCCCGCGTCGGTAGTCGGGGCGTCCTGCCTGCCACCACATCCGGTGAGCAGCGCGGCCGCGGCGGACACCGCGACCACGGCGACAACTGTTCTGACCATGAGGTCCCCTCTCGTCTGCGTGGATCCACGACTCACGGTGTGGCCGTGGCTGGTCGGCGTCGCCGCCGGTCGACGACGCCCGCGAGCACGGCGACGAGCAGCACCGCGAGGCCGAGGACGGTCGCGGTCGGGTCCGGGTAGAGCAATGTCAGGCCCGCCGCGGCGGCCAGGCCGCGCGGCACCGGCCCGACCGCGCCGATCCCGAACAACCAGCCCCCGGTGGCCGCCGCGAGCGCCGCGACACCGACACAGGCGGCCGCGCTCACCCACAGCACGTCGGTCGGCGCGCCGCGCCCGAGCAGGTGCTGACCGGCGTCGGTGAGCACGAACATCAGCGGCACCAGGAACGCGGGCAGCGCGTAGCGCAGGGCCGCCCACATGGTCGGCATCGCCTTCGCGCCGGTGACGGCGGCCGCGCCGACGGCGGCCAGCGCGGTCGGCGGCGTCACCTCCGAGAGCACCGAGAAGTAGAAGACGAACATCGCGGCCGCGGGCGCGGCGACGTCCAGATCGAGCAGCGCGGGTCCGATGATCACCCAGCCGATCACGAACGACGCCGTCACCGGCACCGCCAGCCCCAGCAGCGACAGCGCGATCGCCGCCAGCACCGCGGTGGTCGCCAGCACGACGGCGGGGTCGTCGGAGAGCACCGAACCGGCCCGCACCAGCAGCGACGCCAGCTGCGCGCCGAGGCCGGTCTTGGTGGTCATCGCGGTGATCACGCCCGCCGCCGCGCACACCGCGACCACGGGCAGCGCCGCGCACATGCCCAGCGACAGCGTGCGCAGGGCCGCGAGCCCGAACTGCCCCGCCTCCCGCGCCGACCACGTTCGCGCCGGCGACTGTTCCGCCGCGGCCTCGGCTCGCGCGCGCAGGATCCGGTCGGGCACGGCCAGGATCAGCGCGAGCACCATGGCGTAGACCACCGCGCGCGTCGCGCTCATCCCGGCCAGCAGCAACACCACGATGACGATCAGCGAGGAGAAGTGATAGCCGAAGCGTCCCAGCAGTTTCCACCACGGGGTCGGCAGTGGGCCGTCGGCGAGGTCGGCCGGTGCGCGCCCCTCGGCGTGGATGCGGCGGGCGTCGATCTCGACCGAGAGCAGGATGCCGAGGTAGTAGAGCAGCGTCGGGATCAGTGCCCAGCCGAGCACCGTCACATACGACACATCGAGGTATTCGGCGACGATGAACGCCGCGACGCCCAGCGTCGGCGGCGACAGGATCGCGCCGACGCCCGCCGCGGCGAGCATGCCGCCCGCCTGTTCGGGCCGGTAGCCCGCCCGGCGCAGGATCGGCCAGGTGACCGCGCCGGTGCTCACCGCGGTCGCGGTGCCCGACCCGGAGACGGTGCCGAGCAGGAAGCCCGACACCACCGCGGTGCGGCCCGCCGCGCTGTGCGAGCGCCGGAACAGCGAGACCGACAGATCCACGAAGAACCGTGCGGCACCGGAGAATTCGAGCACGGCGCCGTAGAGGGTGAACAGCACGATGTAGCTGGCCGCCACGTCCAGCGGGGTGCCGTAGAAACCGCTGCCGGAGTTGTACAGCGCGTCGACGATCTGGTCGACGTCCAGGCCCGCGTGGGCGATGGCCCAGCTCTGCGGCAGCAGGCCGCCGTAGTACCCGTAGGCCAGGAACACCAGGCAGACCAGCGGCAGGATCCACCCGGTGGTGCGGCGGCAGGCTTCCAGGATCAGGACCAGCAGGACCGCGCCGAACACGACGTCGACCGGGGCCAGCATGCCCTGCCGATCGAGGAACGCGTCGTATCCGCCACCGCCGTCGCCGATCGTGAACGGCAGCACCGGATACAGGCACACGAACAGGGTCACCGCGGCCAGCACCCAGTCCAGCGGGGCGGGCGCGTCGGCCCGGTCGAGCCTGCCCCAGCCGGAGCGGTAGCTCAGGAACACCAGCGGCAGGGCGATGGCGAGGAACACCACCAGGTAGTACTGACTGCCCTGCGGCAGCGGCCGGAACACCTGCCACAGCGCCAGCACCGCCAGCGCGAGCGCGACGACGCCGACCAGCCGGGCGGGGAACCCGGTGAGGGTGCGGGCCGGGCGTTCCTGGTCGTCGACGCCGAGTTCGGCCGAGGTCACGACCGGTGGCGCTGCGCTCATGAGCGCGACGATAACAACACCCGCCCGCGCCCGGCGGCGAAAACGGCGACCCGGAATTCTGGACAAAAGTGACAGAACTCCCGCCGTTCGGGCGACGCCGCACGCGGGAATGTCGGTGGGCCCGCCTACGATCCGCGCATGCCTTCGATCGATACCGCGCAGCGCCGGGCCCGTCTGGCGACCAGGCATCGGCTCGCGCCGTCCACCCGGTCGGCCGAGCCGACCGAGATCGCGCGCTCGATGGTGGTGCTGCACGCCACCGATCCCGCCACCGTCTATCTGTCGGTCGGCGCGCGCGGGGTCGGCCTCACCCCGGCCCACGTGGAGCGCGCGCTCTACGACGACCGTGCCCTGGTGCGTCTGCTCGCCATGCGCCGCACCATGTTCGTGGCGCCGACCGAGCTGGTCCCGGTGTTGCAGTCCTCGTGCTGCGACGCGCTGGCGATCAAGCAGCGCAAGGCCTACGGCCGCTACATCGAGCAGGCCGGTGTCGTCGAGGGCGATGTCCAGGCGTGGCTGTCCGACGTCGAGGCCGAGACCCACGCCGCGCTGCTCACCCGGGGCGCGGCCACCGGCGCCCAGCTGAGCAAGGACGTCCCCCGCCTGCGCACCCAGATCGATCCGTCGCCGGGCAAGTCGTATTCGAAGCCGACCAGCATCACCACCTGGGTGCTGGTGGTGCTCGGCGCCGAGGGCCGGATCGTGCGCGGCCGCCCCAACGGCAGCTGGACCAGCAGCCAGTACACCTGGTCCCCCGCCGAAACCTGGCTTCCCCCTGACCTTTCCCCGATCCCCGCGGCCGAGGCCAGGGTCGAGCTGGTGCGGCAGTGGCTCCGCGCGTTCGGCCCCGCCCCGGTGACCGACCTGAAGTGGTGGACCGGCTGGACCCTCGGCGAGGTCCGCAAGACACTGACCGAGCTCGATATCGTCGAGGTCGACCTCGACGACGGCACCACCGGCATCGTCCTCGCCGACGACCTGGCCCCCGACCCCACCCCCGAGCCCTGGGCCGCCCTCCTTCCCGCCCTGGACCCCACCCCGATGGGCTGGCAGACCCGCGACTGGTTCCTCGGCCCGCACGCCCCGGCCCTGTTCGACCGCAACGGCAATATCGGCCCCACCATCTGGGCCGACGGCCGCATCGTCGGCGGCTGGGCCCAGCGCCCCGACGGCGCGGTCGTCACCCATCTGCTCGAGGATGTCGGCGCCGACGCGAAGAAGCTCATCGACGCCGAAACCGACCGCACCACAACGTGGTTCGGTGACATCCGCGCCATCCCCCGCTTCCGCACGCCGCTCCAACGCGAACTCACGGCCTAGCCACCGGCGCGGCGCGCAGCTGCCCGATCCGGGCCGACACCACGATGAGTAACGCGAAGGCATCCGCCCCTGGACGGCACCCTGGTTCGTGACTTACGCAGGGCGAGAACGACATCCGCTGCTACGTCCTCGGCGACGCGCCGACCACATGATGCCGAGACGACTGGCAGCCCGCGCTGAGTGCGCTGCGCTGAGTCAGTCAGCGGTGAGGTCGAGTCGGTCGAGTACTCCGGCAAGTCCGCTGCGCACGGTCTCGGGATCATCGATGTCGGCGCCGTAGGTCACTTCGTGCCACGGTCCGAGCTGGTGCCAGATCAGGGCGCGGCGGCGCAGGGCGTCGGTGACGCCGTAGGCCGTGGCGACGGCGGTGGCGAAGGCGGCCGGCGCGCCGTACAGAGGCCAGGCCAGGTCGATCGCGGCGTCGCCGAGATGGGTGTCGCCGAAGTCGATCACGCCGGTGACGTGGTCGCCGGTGACGTGGTCGCCGGTGACGTGGTCGCCGGTGACGTGGTCGCCGGTGACCAGGATGTGTTCGGGTCCCAGGTCACCGTGCACGACCGTGTCGGCGGGGAGATCCTGTGCGGCGTCGAGAATCGCCAGGGCCCGAGCACGGCGATCGGCCGGAACCATCGGCACGACCTCGGCCCGGAACCGCCGGACGGTCGCCGCCCGGTCGTCCCTGGTCTCGGCCGCCGTGGGCAACCCGTGCCGCATCGCGTCGTCGGCGGGGCTGCCGTGCAGGGCGCGAAGGAACGCGCCGATCGCGAGACCGTGCTCGGCGGTGGGTGATTCGATCGCCGCGCCCGGCACCAGCGCGTGCCGCACGACCAGCGGCGATTCACCCACCACGGCAGGCACCGGGACCGCCAGCGGCAGTCGTGGTGCCAGCCACGGCAGCAACCTGGTCTCGCGCCGGAGCTGATCGGCGACGTCGGGCCGCCGCGGCCTGCGCTCGACCCAGCGATCGTCGATCAGGACGGCGAGGCTGTCCCACCCTTGCGAGAACTCCACTGCCTCACGGTAGAGCACCGATAGTCGGCGCTCTCGGACCCGGGACGGCCTCACATGTCCAGGCCGAGGTCCAGTACCCGCACCGAGTGCGTGAGCGCGCCGATGGCGAGGTAGTCGACCCCGGTGCGCGCGTAGTCGGCGGCCTGCTCGATCGACAGACCGCCCGAGGACTCGAGCTTCGTCGCGGGCGCCGCGGCGTCGCGACGCTGCACGGCGGCCTGGGTCTGCCACAGCGGGAAGTTGTCGAGCAGCACCAGTTCGACGTTCTCGGCCAGCACCGCGTCGAGCTGTTCGAGGCTGTCGACCTCCACCTCACAGGCGATCTCGGGGGCCAGCTCGCGCACAGCACGCAGCGCGTTCACGACCGAACCCGCGGCGACGACGTGGTTGTCCTTGATCAGCGCCGCGTCGCCGAGGCCCATCCGATGATTGACACCGCCGCCGACCCGCACCGCGTACTTCTGCAACGCGCGCAGCCCGGGCAGCGTCTTACGGCTGTCGCGGATCGCGCAGCCGGTGCCCTCGACCTCGTCGACCCAGGCCGCGGTGGCGGTCGCGATACCGGACAGGTGGCACACCAGGTTCAGCATGGTCCGCTCGGCGGTCAGCAGACCGCGGGTCGGCGCCTCGATGCTCAGCACCGCGGTGCCCGGCTCCACCCGGGTGCCGTCGGCGACCCGGTCGGTGACGGTGTAGTCCCCCGCGCCGATCACCTCGTCGAGCACCAGCAGGCCGACATCGAGACCCGCGACGGTGCCGTGCTGACGCGAGACCACCGACGCCTTGCTCACCGCGTCGGCGGGCACGGTCGCGACCGTGGTGACGTCGGGTCCGTAGCGCAGGTCCTCGTCGAGCGCGGAACGGATCAGCGTCAGCAGTTCCTCGCGGTCGAGGGCGGCATCCAGAGCCATCACTGCACTCCTGTTCTCGGGCGCGTCGCGCGCCCGCTCGATCCAGCGGCGATCCTCACCGGTACGCCGGAATTGCTTGTGCGGCAGCCGGTGCCGCGGCCTGCCGCAGGGTGGTTGGTCACCGCGCGCCGATCGACACCGCGGCATCGACCGCGACGGCGGACAGCGCGAGCGCTCCGTCCGCGCCGAGGCGAACCGCCGTGCTGTGCCGCAGGCCCTCGACCGGACCCGGGTACTCCGAGCGGGTGTGGCAGCCACGGCTCTCGGCGCGGCCCGCGGCCGCGACCAGCAGCGCGCGGGCGGTCAGCGTCAGCGCGGCGTCCTCGATCCGGCGCAGCGTGCGCGCCGCGTCGAAAACGCCCTCTCCGGGACCGGTTCCGTCGAGCGGCTGGACCGCCTGCGGTGCGGCGACATCGAGGGGCGCCACCACCGACCGCGCCGCGTCGATCCGGGCGAGGGCGGTACCGAGGCCGGCACCGTCGCGCACGACCGAGGCGTGTTCGGTCATCGCCTGCTGGACCACCGCACGGTCCGCGAATTCCACTGTCCACGCGGCGATCTCGTCGCCGCCGGTCGGTGAGCCGAGCCGCTCGGCGGCGGCCGAACCGGCTCGCTCCCCCACGACCAGCCCTTCGAGCAGGCTGTTGGACGCCAGCCGGTTCGCTCCGTGCAACCCCGTCCTGGCCACTTCACCGGCGGCGTAGAGCCCCGGCACCTCGGTCCGCCCGTCGGTGTCGGTCAGCACCCCGCCGCACTGGTAGTGCGCGCCGGGCGCGACCGGAATCAGTTGCGCCGACGGGTCGATCCCCGCCGCCAGACACGACGCGGTGATCGTCGGGAACCGGCGCGCGAAGCCGTCGATGTGGCGCGCGTCGAGGAACACGTGATCGGTCCCCGTCGCCCGCATCCGCTCCGCGATGGCCCGCGACACCACGTCCCGGGGCGCCAGGTCACCGCGCGGATGCACGCCCGCCGTCACCGAATCACCCTCGGCGTCGACGAGGATCGCGCCTTCCCCGCGCACGGCCTCGCTGATCAACGGCCGCCTGCCCACTCCGCCGGGGGTGTAGAGCACGGTCGGATGGAACTGCACGAATTCGAGATCGGCCACCGCGGCACCGGCCCACAGCGCCAGCGCCACGCCGTCGCCGGTCGCGCCGGGCGGGTTGGTGCTCGAGGCGTAGAGCTGGCCGAGCCCACCGGTCGCCAGCAGCACCGCGGGGGTGCGCACGACGCCGAAACCGTTGTCCGACACCGCGACGACGCCGCGCACACCGGCGGGACCGGTCAGCACACGCAACGCGGCGGCACCGAACAGCACCGGCAGCCCGGCCGCGTTGAGCGCGCGCTGCACCTCGGCGCCGGTGGCGTCACCACCGGCGTGGATGATCCGGCGGGTGCTGTGCCCGCCCTCGCGGGTGCGCGAGATCTGGCCGTCACGGCCCAGATCGAACACCGCGCCCAGGTCGGTCAGCGCGGCCACCGCCGCCTGCCCGCCTTCGACGATCGAGCGCACCGCCTCGACCTCGCACAGCCCGGCACCGGCCTCGACCGTGTCGCGCACGTGCGAGTCGACCGAATCGCCCCGCGGCGCGACGACCGCGATGCCGCCCTGCGCGTACTGCGTCGAGGTGTCGGTGGGCCCGCCCTTGCTGAGGATGAGCACCCGCAGCCCGCGCAGCGACGCCGTGCGGGCCGCCGTGAGCCCCGCGACGCCACCGCCGATGACCACCAGGTCGACCTCGGCCTCCCAGGAGACCGGAACCGTCGCCGTCATGGTCGTTACCGGACCGGCCGCGCGACGAGCGGCGCGGTCACTCCCCACCGCCGGGGTTGCCGATCGCGATCATCCGCTGCACCGAGGCGCGGCCCGCCTCGGCCATCGCCAGGTCGACGTGCACCTCGTCGGCGCCCTCGACCAGGCAGCGCAGCAGCGCGGCCGGGGTGATCATCTTCATGTACTTGCAGGAGGCGCGATCGTTGACGGCCTGGAAGTCGATGCCGGGTGCCGCCTTGCGCAGCTGGTGCAGCATGCCGACCTCGGTCGCCACCAGCACCTGGTTCGACGTCGAGGCCTTGGCCGCGTCGATCATGCCGCCGGTGGACAGGATGTGCACCCGCTCGGCCGGGAACGCCCCCTCGCCCGCCAGGTACAGCGCCGAGGTGGCGCAGCCGCACTCCGGGTGCACGAACAGCTCGGCGTCGGGGTGGGTCCGGGCCTGCTCGGTGAGCTCGTCACCGTTGATGCCCGCGTGCACGTGGCACTCGCCCGCCCAGATGTGCATGTTGTCGCGGCCGGTCTCGCGCTTGACGTGCGCGCCGAGGAACTGGTCCGGCAGGAACAGCACCTCGACGTCGGGGTCGATCGAGGCGACCACGTCGACGGCGTTGGACGACGTGCAGCAGATGTCGGTGAGCGCCTTCACCTCGGCGGTGGTGTTGACGTAGGACACCACCTTCGCGTCCGGGTGCTCGGCCTTCCAGGCACGCAGTTCCTCGGCGGAGATGGAGTCGGCCAGCGAGCAGCCGGCGCGCTGGTCCGGGATGAGGACCGTCTTGGCGGGGCTCAGGATCTTGGCGGTCTCGGCCATGAAGTGCACGCCGCAGAACACGATGGTGTCCTCTTCGGCCTCGGCCGCGATCCGCGACAGGGCCAGCGAGTCGCCGACGTGGTCGGCCACGTCCTGGATCTCGGGCAGCTGGTAGTTGTGCGCGAGGATCGTGGCGTTGCGCTCACGCGCCAGCCGCCGCACCTCCTGCGCCCACTCCGGCGTCGCTTCGACACCCGTGTACCCCGTGGGTCCGTCGAAGACCGAACCCATCAGCGTCGGCTGCGCGGTCGTCGTCGCCATGGTGGCTCCCTTCCTCGTGCGAACGGCTTCCTCGCCTCGATTCGCACCAAACCAGGTTTTCGACTTACAATCGAAAACGTGCCCCATAGTAACACCATCCACGAATCGCTCACCGCGGTGTTCCAGGTTCGCCGCTTCCCCGCCGACGTTTCCGCAGGTAGAGGCATCGAGGGCCGCTCGAGGCACCCGGAATTGGCGGTTCTGCTGTGGGAGCGGGCGCTCGATCCGCAGAAGGGCACCTGGTCGCTACCCGGCGGCCGATTGCGCGACGACGAGGACCTCGACGCCTCGGCCCGGCGCCAGCTGGCCGAGAAGGTCGACGTGCGCGAGCTGGCCCATCTGGAGCAGCTCTCGGTGTTCAGCGCGCCCGATCGCGTCCCGGCACCGCGCCGCATCGCCTCGGCCTATCTCGGCCTGGTCCCGCTGACCACCGAGCCCGAACTCCCGGCCGACACCACCTGGCACCCGGTCTCGGCCCTCCCGGACATGTCCTTCGACCATCGCACCGTCGTCGACCACGCCCGCACCCGCCTGGCCGCCAAGCTCTCCTACACCAATATCGCCTACGCGCTGGCCCCCGACACCTTCACCATGTCGACCCTGCGCGAAATCTATTGCGCGGCCCTGGGATACGACGTCGACACGACCAACCTCCAGCGAGTCCTCTCGCGCCGCAGGGTGATCACCCCCACCGGCGCCACCGCCCCCTCCGGCCGCGCGGGCGGGCGCCCCGCCGCGCTCTACCGGTTCAGCGACTCCGGCCTGCGGGTCACCGACGAATTCGCGGCCCTGCGCCCGCCGAGCTGAGCGCGCACCCACCGAATCTGTCGGTGGCCGCTGTCAGACTGGCGGGCATGGGCGACGACACCGCGAAGACATCGATCACCTCCTACGACGATCCGGAAGCGCCGTGGAACAAAGAGTTCAGCCCGGACGAGATGGCCGGCTGGAACGACGGCGTCATCACGGAGTTCCGGGCGAACGACGGGCAGGTCGGCGGCGACTACAAGGGCGCCACCCTGCTGCTGCTCACCACGACCGGCGCGAGGAGCGGCAAGCCCCACGTCGTTCCCCTCGGGGCGCTGTACCGCGGCGACGTGCTGTACGTGAGCTCGTTCATCGAGGACCGCTACCCGGCCTGGTATCACAACGCGAAAGCCGATGCGCGGGTGACGATCGAGCTCGGCGGCGACCGCTTCGCGGCGACGGCGGACGTGCTCACCGGCGAGCGTTATGACGAGTTCGCGGCCTGGGCGCTGGCGGAGAATCCGCTGCTGGCCGAGTACCAGGCCAAGGTCGACAAGCCGCTGCCGCTGGTGATCCTGCGCCGGGCGCAGTAACTCCGGCCGCTCGAACCCCGAGCCGGGCGGCCCAGGTCGCCCGGACTCGGCTCGACTTCGCCTGTCGCGCAACGGCTCACGCGCGCGGCAGGATGCCGAACAGCAGCGCGTCGATACCGGCGGCGAACACCGCGTCGTTGTCGACCGACGCGCCCACGCCGGCGGGTGCCGTGCCGAACAGCGTGGTCAGATTCGGATACTCGCGCGCCGGATCGCCGGTCGAGGCCGCCAGCGCGCCGCCGAGATCCCCGGTCGACAAGCCCGCGCGCTCCCGCGACGCGAAGTTCGCGCCCCACCCGGAGAGCATCGCGACGCCCATCATGACCGCGCCCGCGTCCAGCCCGGCCTGCGCCAGTGTGCCCGCCATCCGGTCCAGGTAGCGCACCGAGTTCGGGCCCATGCTCGACGGCACTGCCTGCACCAGCCACGGATGCCGACCGTGCAGGGCGCGCGACTGCTGCGCCAGCGCGAGCACGTCGGCGCGCACGTCGCCGGTCAGCTCCGGGTACCGATACTCCCCCGCCACCCGGTCGACCATCAGTGCGATCAGGTCGTCCTTGCCGTCGACGTACCGATACAGCGAGGCGGCCGCCGTACCGAGCTCGTCGGCCACCCCGCGCATCGAGACCGCGCGCAGCCCGCCCGCGTCGGCGCGCCGCACGCAGGCGTCGGCGAGCTGGTCGAGGGTGTACGCCGGGCGCGGCCCCGGCCGGGGCGCCGCGCCGCGCGACCACAGCGAGGTTCCGGTGTGCGTCATACCTGCCAGCATGCCGCAGATCCCTAGTTGCGAACAGTGTTAGCAGATGCGTATCCTGCAATTGCGAACACTGTTCCCAATGGAGGGAGATTGCCGTGCATGCCATCGACGCCGCTGCACTGACCAGGACCTATGGCGACAACACCGTGGTGGACGGGGTGGACCTGCGGGTACCCGCCGGCCAGGTGCACGCCCTGCTGGGGCCGAACGGCTCGGGCAAGACCACCACCGTGCGCATGCTGGCGACGCTGCTGCGCCCCACCTCGGGGCGGGCCGCGATCGGTGGATTCGACACCGTCACCCACGCCGAGGACGCGAAGCGGCAACTGGGTCTGGTCGGCCAGTTCCACGCCGTCGACCCGCGCCTGACCGGGCGGCAGAATCTGGTGATGCTGGCCCGGCTCAACGGCTTCCGCGCGACGGCGGCCCGGCGGCACGCGGGCGAGCTGCTCGACCGCTTCGAGCTGGCCGAGGCGGCCGACCGGGTGGTCCGCACCTACTCGGGCGGGATGCGGCGCAGGCTCGACATCGTCGCGGGCATGATCGTGCGCCCCGCCGTGCTGTTCCTGGACGAGCCGACCACCGCGCTCGATCCGCACAGCCGCAACGAGATCTACCGGTACGTGCGCGATTTCGTCGCCGAGGGCACCACCGTGCTGCTCACCACCCAGTACCTCGACGAGGCGCAGCGCCTGGCCGACGCGATCACCATCCTGGAGGCGGGCCGGGTCGTCGCGGCGGGCACGCCCGCGCAGATCCTCGCGGCCGTGCCCGCCGGGCTCGACCTGATCGTCGACGATGCCGACCGCTACGCCGAGATCGCCGCGGTGCTGGCGACCTTCGGTGGCGCGCCATCGGATTCCCCACCAGCGCAGCGCCTTTCACCGATGGAGCTGTCGTTCACCTTCACCGGCGATGCCCCCGGCCTGCTACCGGTGCTGCGCGCGCTCGACGCCGCCGACATCACGGTGCGCGATATCGGCACCCGCGCGACGACGCTCGACGACGCGTTCCTCGCACTCACCGGCCGCGACCGGGTCGCGGCGGGTGCGCGGAAGGAGGTGCGGGGATGAGCGCCACCGAGACCCGGTCGGTCTCCGTGTACACCGGCGCGGCGGTGCTGTTCGAGCGCGTCCTGACCAACTACCGCAATTCGCCGGGCCTGTTCGCGATCACGCTGGCCGCGCCGCTGGGCATGATGCTGCTGTTCGGCTTCGTCTTCGGCGGCGCGCTCTCCGGGGGCAGCGACGCCGCCGCCTACCGCGCCTACCTGGTCCCCGGCGTGCTGGTCCTGGTCGCGGCGATGGGCCTGACCTCCACCGCGTCCACCGCGAACGCCGACCTGCACAGCGGATTCACCGACCGGCTGCGCGCGCTGCCGCTGTCGCCCGCGGCCGCGCCGACCGGCTTCGCGCTGGCCGAAACGGTGGTCGGGGTGCTGGCGCTGGCGCTGATGTCCGGCATCGGCGCGCTGCTCGGCTGGCGGGTGGACGCCACGGTGGGCGAGGTCGCGGTGGCGATCGCGCTGCTGCTCGCCTTCCGCTGCGCGCTGTCGTGGCTGGGGATCGCGCTCGGCGCCGCGATCCGCGACGAGCAGATGCTCCAGCAGACGGCACCGCTGATCTTCGGCTCGATCATGTTCTCGAACGTGTTCGTCCCGACCTCGACCATGCCGTCGGTGATCGCCACGATCGCGGAGTGGAATCCGGTGAGCGCCATCGTCGCCGCGCTGCGCGAGCTGCTCGGCGCCGACCTGTCCGCGACCCGGGGCGGCGCCTGGCCGATGCAGCATCCGGTCGCCGCGGCGGCCGCCTGGATCGCCGTACTCTTCGCCCTCGCGATCCCGATCGCCGTCCGCCGCTACTCGGCGGATACCTGATCAACCCCGCGTGGCGGGGTCAGGTCCGCGCTGCCCGCAGCGAGTACAGCAGCGGCACTCGTGGCATGCCCGCCGGTGCCCGGTAGCCGCGCTCGTCCTGTTCGAGGAAGGCGAAGCGTGGGGAGACGGTGAAATCGTGCTCGCGCAACGACTCCACCCGCAGCCCGGCGGCGGCCACGGCCGAGACGACCTCGCCGATGCCGTGCCGCCAGCCGACGGTCACATCGGCGGTGGTCACCGCGTAGGGGGCGGCGTAGCTGCCCGGCACCAGTTCGACGACCGGCGCCGGGTCGAAGTAGTCGTCGATCACGGTGCGGCCGTCGTCGGGGCTGAGCAGGTCGCCGACCGGATGGAATTCGCTGAGGTAGAGGAATCCGCCGGGCGCCACCAGGGCCGCGACCGTCTCGGCCCAGCGACGCAGGTCGGGCAGCCAGCACAGCGCGCCGAGGCCGGTGTAGACGATGTCGAAGGTGCGGTGGGCCAGCGCGTCGACCGCGTCGTACACCTCCGCCTCCACGAATTCGGCGTCGTCGGCGCCGATCCGCGCGGCCAGCGCACGCGCGGCCGCGATCGCGGGCGCCGAGAAATCCAGACCGGTCACGACGGCGCCGCGCCGGGCCCAGCCCAGGGTGTCGGTGCCGATATGGCATTGCAGGTGCAGCAGCCGCTTGCCCCGTACGTCACCGATCTCGCGGATCTCGAAGTCGCGCAGGTGTTCCCGGCCCGCGACGAAGCCATCGAGGTCGTAGAGGTCCGAGCGGACGTGGATCGGGGCGCGTTCGTCCCAGTGCGCCCGGTTGAGCCGGACCCAGTCGTCGGCGTCGCCCGGCGGCGGTTCAGCTGTCATAGCGGCGATCTCGGTGTTTCGCCGAGCGCCGGTAGGTGCGGCCGCTGGGCACGGCGGTGGCGGCGGACGAGCTGCGCAGCGCGTGCCGACGTCGCCAGGCGGCGAGATCGGGCCGCTCGGCGGGTTGTTCGGTGCTGGTGTTCTCGGTGGCGCGCACGGCCAGGTCCTCCCCCGGTGCAAATGCTGACCGGTCGACGGTAGGTGGACCGGCACCGTGCGCGCCACCGGTTTTCCGTGGCATCACCGCGCGCCGGTCCGGACCGCGACCAGGAGGTGGGCCAGGGTGAGCAGCAGGTCGCTGTCGGCGAGGACGGCCGGACCGCCGTCGATCGACCGGCCGCGCAACGTCTGCCGCAGGATCGCGCTCGCGGTGGTGCCGAGCGAGCCGTCCGGCTCGGGGAACACCGCGGTGGGCAGATGGTCGGTCGAGGCGATCAGGGTCACCCGTTCCGCGCCGCCCGCGCCCCGCCAGTCCCAGCTCAGCCATGTCCAGCGCAGGGCACCGTGGTCGTCGACGACGGTGCGCATCCGCCCGACGACGCCCGCGCCGAGCTCGAAATACGAGGGCGGACCGAAGCGCGGTTCGGCCAGCCGGTAGTGCGCGAAGTCCGGATACCGGTCGAGGCCGTCGCCGTTCCCGGCACCGAGCACATCCACCGTCACCCGGCGCTTGCGCCCGGCGGCGTCCCAGTCCGGATCGACCTCCTCGGCCTCCAGCAAGCTCCGGGTACCGAACCGCGCGTCTTCGAAATAGTCTGCCGCCCAGGGATATCGGTGACTTTCGAGCACATTCCAACCAGGCACGACGACCCCCTCGCCCGCGACGACACCGGTCACCGTGGTGGCCTCCGGGATCCCGTCCCGCGGCACCGGGATCCACGCCGAGACCGCGGCGGCGACCAGAACCACACCGGCGCCGGGTATCCCGAGTCGAGCCACCCGCCGACGGGGTCCACCGCCGGTGTGCGCGTCCGGCCGTTCACCACGGCCCAGCACGTCCTCCGCCAGGCCGTCGACCGGCCGATCAATGCTCGCTCCGCACACGCCGCCGACCGGCGAGACCGAGCGACCGACGACCACCGCCACCGCGCACCCGGCGAGCAGCACCAGAACCCCGCCCTTGCCCAGGAGCACCAGCCCGGCCCCGTACACCGGCGGCAACAGCGCGAGCAGCATCGCCCACACCGGCCAGAACCGGACGACCGACCGCACCCCGGACACCACCACGGTCGCGCTGATCGCGAAGACCCAGGCCGCCAACAGGTCCAGGCGCAACGGCAGGTACTCCGCCCCCAGCCGCACCGTCAGCACACCGAGCAGGCCGACGGCGGCGATCAGGCCCGTCAGCCCGATGGCCATGTCGGTGGCCGGATCCCGGGACAGCGCGGGCCCGCGCCGCATCGCGATGCCGAGCGTGGCCGCGGCGATTAGTACGCACAGCACGGCACCGAACCCCGCGTACCCGCTGTCGACGGGCATACCGATCTCGCGCCAGGTCCGCCGGAACGCCCACCCGGTCGCCACGACGACGAACACCCACCCCACGAGCCGAGCGACCGGCACGGCCGAGCCCGTCCGGCGCCGAGCACCCGACTCCCCGAGCGCCGGACCGGCGATCGACGTGGCTGGCGCGGACATGGTGGCTCCGGTCTGTCGAGACAGCGAGACCCCGGTCGGCTCAGTACCGAACGGGCTCCCAGGTGGACACCGCCCACAGGACGGCCAGATCGAGCAGGATCACCACCACCGACCACCACGGGTAGTACGGCAGCGACGCGAAATTCGCGATGATCGACACCCCCGCCAGCCCGGCCGCGACCAGCAGCGCCCAGCGCGCGCCCAGGATCATGCCGAGCGCGACCGCGACCCCGAACACCCCGATCAGCAGATGCAGCCACCCCCACGTGGTGATATCCAGCTCGAACGTGTACGGCCGTGTGCCGTCGAAGATCTCGGCACCGGCCACGCACGCGATGCCGCGCAGGATCTCCAGAATGCTCGCGACCAGCAGCAAGGCGACACCGAGCATGGTGATTCCGGCCGCGACGCCCTGGGTCACCGGACGCGGGGGCGGCGCCACCATCGTCGTCGTCACGGCCCCTTCGCTTCCGGCTCCGCCTCCGCTTCCGCTTCTTCCGGCACCGGTTTCGGCAGCGGCGCGCCGATCAGCACGTCGGCCCACCGGGTCGACGGGTCGATATCGAGCAACAGCGCCTTGACCAGCAGGGTCAGCGGGATGGCGAGCAGGGCCCCGAGCGCGCCGATCACCCACGCCCAGAACACCAGCGACAGGAAGGTGATGGTCACGCTCAAACCGACCGCGTCACCGACGAATTTGGGCTGGATGATCGACTGGATCACGAAGTTGATCACCGAATAGACCACGATCACCCAGATCATCAGCACCGGGCCGCTGTCGAGCAGCGCCAGTAGCGCGGGCGGGATGACCCCGATGACGAAGCCGATGTTCGGGATGTAGTTGGTGATGAACGACAGCAGCGCCCACAGGATCGGCAGCGGCACGCCCATCAACCACAGTGCGCCACCGTCGATCACCGCCACGATCGCGCCGAACACGGTGGACACGACGAGGTATTTGCGGGTGCCCTCGGTGAACGACAGCAGCGCGCTCGCGATGGCGGGCCGCTGCTTCTGCACCACGGCCATCCGCTTGTCCATCGTCATCCCGTCGACGGCCATGAACAGCAGCAGGGCGAGGACGAAGAACAGATTCGAGAAGACCCCGAGCACGCCGCCGAGCAGTTCCTCGACGACCCCGGCGATCTTGCCGACGTCGATCCCGTCGAGCACCTTGTGGACCTGCTCGGAGCTGATGCCCAGGTCCGACAGCAGCCCACGGACGTTGTCGAGCAGCGAGTTCAGCTTGTCGCCGTATTCCGGGAGCAGCGAGGCCAGCTGCCACGCCGACACCACCAGCGCCAGGCCGATCCCGAGCAGGATCCCCACCACCGCGAGCAGGGCGATGATCATCCCCACCCACGTCGGCCACCCGCGCCGCTGCGCCCACCCCTGCAACGGCTGCACCGCGATGGTGAGCATGAGGGCGAGGAAGACCGGTCCGACGATGCCCGAGAAGACTTTCAGACCCGCGATCGCGACGACGCCGGCGGCCAGCGACAGCAGCACGATCAGTCCGCGGGGAATCGACCAGGACGGCGCCGCGGCACCCGTGCTCGGCTCGGACATCGACACTCCCTCGGTCTGGTGAACACCGCCGGAGAAGACTTCGCGCAGTGTCGCACAGTCCTCCGGGACCGACGCTAGGGAGCGAACGGGCCGCGCACATCGCCCGTTCTGGGTGAAGTGTGGCTAGGCCGTCTTCATCTGCGGGCCCGGCGGCGGCGCGGTCGTGCGCCTGCCGAGCCTGCCGATCGCCCAGAAGGCCAGCTCCACCACCCAGAACAGCCACAGCGCCACGGTCACCACGACCACCGGCACCGCCAGGAACAGCAGCGACGGCACCGCGATGACGATCCAGCGCGCGATGTCACCGGGTGTCGCGCCGCACAGGTGACTGCCCAGACGCACTGCGGCCCACATCATCCAGCGGCGCGGCGTCGAGACCGCGAACTCGTGCAGGCAGCGGCGGAAGATGCCGTCGGCGTCGGCGCGGCTGACCGTGCCGGTGCGGCACAGGTAGTCGTGCAGGATCGCGGCCCTGGTGTAGGCGCCGTAGCGCGGGATCAGCCAGACCAGTGCCCGTGGCACCGAGGCGAAATCGGTGCGGAAGCCGGCCGGGACCGTGAAGGTCTGTACCGCACCCTGATACGTGAGCGGCTCGATCAGCCGCCAGAATGTCGCGTCCAGCTCTTCGACGACCGGACCGCCTCCGATGAACCCCACGACCCACTCCTCCCGAGCCGTCCACCTGCCGATATCGGCGATGGTAGCGCCGGTCGGGGGCGCGGGCCGCGCTCAGACGCGCGGTTGCGGACTCGAATCGAAATCGCCGCTGGGACGATATTCCTCGGCCGGTCCGGCCACCGGATAGTCGTCGAATTCGGCCGGTCGCAGGTCGCCGAGCAGACCCGCCGAGCCCGAACCGAGATCGGTGCGCGGATGCAGCGCGGCCAGGAACAGCAGCACGAGCGCGGCGAGGAAGGGTTGCACGAGCAATGCGAGGTCGGTGCCGACTTCCGCGGGGAGCGCGATGATCTGACCGATCGCGGGATCGTGCGGACGCGGATGCCGCTGTTCGGCGACCGCCTCGCCGAGCCACATCATCACCGCCGCACCGAGTCCCGAGGCGAGCAGGATCCCCACCACCAGCGCGGGACCGCGCACGCTGCGCACCCGCCACGCGGCGATCGTGGTCAGCACCGCGACCACCGCGCCCAGGCACAGGAACATCCCGACCGCGTCGAACAGGTGCAGGCTCTCGCCGGTGAGGACGGCGGCACGCCCGGGCTGGGTCACCCGCAGCCGTTCGGTCGGCGCGAGCAGACCCCACGCCACCCCGGCCGCCGCGCTCGCCACGAGCACGACGACCGCGACGACGCCGACGCCGATCACCTCACGGCGCAGGACCTCCGGGCGCGGCGCGGCGCCGACCTCGGCGACCACTACCGGCGTTCCAGCTGCGCCGATTCGATGACCCCGTGCCGGGAGCACTTGGCCCACCAGCCGTCTGGGCTGACCTGCACGATCATCCGGCGGCCGCACTGCTCGCAGAACCGCGGCGGCTCGAGCCCGAGCGCGGCGGCCGCGGGCATCGCGTCGTCGAGCCCCGGCACGATCCGCTTGCCGGTGAACGGGTTGTAGCGCTCGTCCATATCAGTCACCCTACTGCGCCCGCGTCTCAGAGGGTTTCGTTGAGCGCCTTGATCGGCATCTTCAGCTCACCCAGCAGATCGAGATCCGATTCGGCGGGACGGCCGAGGGTGGTCAGGTAGTTGCCGACGATGACGGCGTTGATGCCACCGAGCATGCCCTGCTTGGCGCCCAGGTCACCGAGGGTGATCTCGCGGCCGCCGGCGAAACGCAGGATGGTGCGCGGCAGCGCCAGGCGGAACGCGGCGATGGCGCGCAGCGCGTCGGCCGCGGGCAGCACCTCGAGGTCGCCGAAGGGGGTGCCGGGGCGCGGGTTGAGGAAGTTCAGCGGCACCTCGTCGGGCTCGAGCGAGGCCAGCTGCGCGGCGAACTCGGCCCGCTGCTCGATGGTCTCGCCCATGCCGAGGATGCCACCGCAGCAGACCTCCATGCCTGCTTCGCGGACCATGCGCAGGGTGTCCCAGCGCTCCTCGTAGGTGTGCGTGGTGACCACCTTCGGGAAGTGCGACTTGGCGGTCTCCAGGTTGTGGTTATAGCGGTGCACGCCCATCGCGGCGAGCTGGTCGACCTGCTCCTGGTTCAGCATGCCCAGCGAGCAGGCGACCTGGATGTCGACCTCGTTGCGGATCGCCTCGACGCCCGCGGCGACCTGCGCCATCAGGCGCTCGTCCGGGCCGCGGACCGCGGCGACGATGCAGAACTCGGTGGCGCCGGTCTTGGCGGTCTGCTTGGCCGCCTCGACGAGGCTGGGGATGTCGAGCCAGGCCGCGCGCACGGGCGACTGGAACAGGCCCGACTGCGAGCAGAAGTGGCAGTCCTCGGGGCAGCCGCCGGTCTTGAGGCTGATGATGCCCTCGACCTCGACCTCCGGGCCGCACCACTTCATCCGCACCTCGTGGGCGAGTTCGAGCAGCGCTTCCAGGCGGTCGTCGCCCAGGCGCAGGACCTCGACGGTCTGCGCCTCGGTGAGGCCTTCACCGCGCTCGAGCACCTGCTCACGGGCGATGGCCAGAATGTCGGTCTGGACGGGTGCCTGTGTCACGACGTGATGTCCCTTCGACGGGGTTCGCGCACGAGCACGGGTGTGATCCACCCGGCGTGGCCGTGCAACTTGAACGGTGTTCAGGCTAGGGTAGCGGGTGCGAGTGAGACACGACACTCGGGTCGGTGAATCTCTGGGGAAGGACACGCGTGCAACTGCGGAAGACGGATGTGGTCGATGCCGCCGTCGCGATTCTGGACCAGTACGGTCTCGGCGACCTGACGATGCGACGGCTGGCCGGATCGCTGCAGGTCCAGCCCGGTGCGCTGTACTGGCACGTGAAGGACAAGCAGTCGCTGCTCGGCGCCGTCGCCGACCGGATCCTGGCGCCGATGGACGAGCCGATCACCGCCGTCGACTGGCCCGAGCAGCTCACCGAACTCGCCCACCGGCTGCGCGACTGCCTGCTGGCCTACCGCGACGGCGCCGAACTGGTCTCGGCCACCTACGCCTCGCGGCTGACCACCAGCAAGGCCCGCGAGCGCCTCGCCGGCATCGTCATCCGCGCCGGAATGACCAGGGAGGAAGCCGAACTCACGGCCTACACCCTGCTCTACTACGTGCTCGGCCAGACCGTCGACGAGCAGTCCCGCATGCAGATGGATTCGGTGGGCGCGCTCACCGACGACGCCTCCCCGCTGCACGACACCCCCGACCCGACCGCGCGTTTCGACTTCGGCCTGCAGTTGTTCATCGCGGGCGTGCGCACCATCCTGGGCACCCGCGTCCGCTGAGGCGGCGGGGTCAGCGCGCGTCGTAGCGCCGCGCGTAGCGGGTCGGCGGTTCGCCGAAGATCCGGCGGAAATCCCGGCTGAGGTGGGCCTGATCGGCGTATCCGAGCTCGGCGGCGGTCCCGGCCCAGTCGATCTCGGTCCCGGCGGCGAGCCGCTCGGTGATCTCGTGCAGGCGATAGCGGCGCACCACCCATTTCGGGCCGAGTCCGACGTACTCGGCGAACAGCCGCTGGAGCCCGCGCACGCTCAGCCCGAATCGGTCCGCGATCGTCTCCACCCTGGTCACCTCGATGTCCTCGGCGATCGCGGCGACGATCCGGGCGGCGAGGTCGGCCCGCGGGTCCGGACCGGGCAGGTGCGCGCGAAGGAATCGCTCGACCGTGTCGACGTCGGCGACCGCGGGCAGCGCTGCGCCGAATACCGTTGTGGCGTCGATCGTCCGGTCCCGCAGCCGCGCTACCGGGCCGCCGAGGAACGGACGGAACATGCCGGGCCGGAACGCGACACCGAATACCGAACCGGTCCCCGACAACTCGCGATACACGTGCGACGACGACGGCCCGTGCACCTCGGCCCGCCCGTCCCGGAAGCTCAGGTGGACATTCGGCAGCGGCACCACCAACTGCCGATACGGCCGCTCGTAGGCCCAGGTCACCGACCAGTACCGCGCGACGTAGCGCGCCGGCTCCCCCGACGGTTCGGCGAACGTGTGCCGTTGCGCCGCGCGCCAGGCACCGCCGAGTTCCCGCGGGTCGCGCTCCACGCGGCGAGTGTATGTCGCGTTTGTTCAAGACAGCGCGAGGCCGAGGGTGATTACCTCGCTGTATGTCCGAAACCGAACGCGTCGCCCGCGCCGCCGAACCACTCTCGAAGCTCCTGCGCACCCTCACGCCGGACCAGCTCACCGCCCCGACGCCCTGCGCCGAGTTCGATGTCCGCGCCCTGCTAAACCACCTGCTGTTCTGGGGTCCGTCGCTCATCGGCGCGGCGCGCAAGGAGTCGGTCGCCCCGCCCGCTACCGCCGAATCCGAGGTCGACCTCACCGCGGGCGACTGGCCCGCCGCCCTCGACACCCAGCTCGCCGATCTCGCCACCGCCTGGCGCGACCCCGAGGCGTGGCAGGGCACCACCCACATGGGCGGGCCGACGGAACTGCCCGCGGCACTGGTCGGCGGCATGGTCGTCGGCGAACTGATCGTCCACGGCTGGGACCTGGCCCGCGCCCTCGGCACGACCGCCGACTGGGACGACGACCTGCTCCTCTACGCCTTCGACGAGACCACCGCCACCGCCGACCAGGGCCGCGCGATGGGCATCTACGGCCCGGAGATCCCCGTCGCCGCCGACGCTCCCCTCCTCGACCGCATCCTCGGCCTCACCGGCCGCGATCCCGCCGGGAGGTAGACCGCTCGATCGGCGCCCCGCCCGCCAGGCGCACTCGCCGATGCAGACCGCTGCACCCGCGCGCCTTCTACGATCGCCCCTCGCGGCAGCCCGAACACCCATGGGCCGCAGCATCACTCGTCGCTCACCAGCCGCGGCCGCACCCGGCCCGGGAACCAGCGGTAGATCGCCACGGTGCCCAGGCCGACGCCGACCGCGAGCAGCGCACCGGCGGCGGCCAGGCCCGCGGCCGCACCGACCAACCCGACCGAGACCGGGCCCGCGAACATCCCCACATCGTGGGTCAGCCGCCACGCGCCGAGGAATTCCGCGCGGCGGTCCTCCGGTGCGGCGAAGGCGCCGACGGTCATGATCAAGCCGTTGCTCAGGCCGTTGGCCAGCCCGAGCAGCATGGTCGCGGCGCCCATGGTGAGCGCCGAGTGGGTGAACGGCAGCGCCGCGTACCCCGCCGCGAAGCAGATGCCGCAGGCGATGCCGGTGACCCGGCTGCCCGCCCGGTCCAGCCAGACCCCGGCCGGGTACGACATGAGCACGTCGATCGCACCGGCCAGCCCGAACAGCAGACTGGTGGTCGCGGCATCGATGCCCAGGTGCGCCGCCCACAGCGGCAGCAGCGCGGTGCGCGAGGCCCGCGCCGCGCCGACCGCGACCGAGGCGAGCCCGAGCGTGCCCAGGGCCCTGCGGTTCTCGGAGAGCACCGTGTGCAGCGGCCGCAGCGCCGCCACGTCGTCGAGGTCGGCGGCGCGGATGGTCACCATCGCCGCGCTGGCCAGCAGCGTGGTGACGAGTTGCAGCCACAGCGCGCCGACCGGCCCGAACCCGTGCACCAGCGCGGCACCGAGGAACGGCCCGCAGAAGAATCCGAGACGGTGCGCGCCCGCCAGCGTCGACATGGCCCGCCCGCGCTGATCGGGCGCCACCACCGAGACCAGATAGGTCTGCCGCGCCAGCCCCCACACCGCGCCCGCCGCCCCGTTGAACAGCAGACCCACCGCCAGCACAGCGAGATTCGGCGCGAGGATCGCCGCCAGCACCCCGACCGTGCCGAGCACACTGCCGACCCCGATCGCCGCCCGCTCCCCGATCCGCGCGACGATCCGCCCCGCGGGCAGATCCGTCAGCACCATCCCGAGCCCACTCAACGCGACGATCAGCCCCGCCGCGCCCGCCGACGCCCCGAGGTCGAGCGCCCGCAGCGCGTACATCGGCGCGGCCGCCCCAGCGCCGACGCCGTACAGCGCCATCGGCGCGAACACCGGCCACACGAGCGACCGCATCCGCACCGATTCGTCGACTACCCCGGCGCTCACCGAGACCCAGCCGTCCGCCGGAGTGAGCCACGACGCGCGCTCACGGCATCACGGCTTCCGGCCCAGCGGTACAACAGTTCTCGTCGTCGATCCGGTTCATCCGACGCTGACGGGTTCCGGCGCGAACCGCCCGCGCGGCCGGGCCAGCCCGAAGTGATCGCGCAGCGTGGTGCCCGTGTACTCGGTGCGGAACAGCCCGCGCTCCTGCAGGATCGGCACCACCGTCTCGGCGAACACCTCCAGCCCACCGGGGTAGTACGGCGGCATCACATTGAAGCCGTCGGCCGCGCCCTGGGTGAACCATTCCTCGATGGTGTCGGCGATCTGCTCCGGCGTCCCGGCGAACACCCGGTGCCCGCGCGCGCCCGCGAGCCGGTGTAGCAGCCCGCGCAGGGTCGGTCGCTCCCGCTCGACGATGCCCGCCACCACCTGCAACCGGCTGCGCGCGTTGTCGGTGACATCGCCTGCCCCGGCGAACGTCTCGACCGGCACCGGTTCGTCCAGCGCGAGGGCGCGCAGCGAGGTACCGGTGAGGGATTCCAGCTGCTTGATCCCGTATTCGGGCACGGTGAGCTCGTTGAACTCCCGCTCCAACCGGAGTGCGGCGGCCTCGGTGTCGGCGATGAACGGGCTGATCCCCGGCAGGATCTTCACCTCGCTCGCGTCGCGCCCGAACTCGGCCGCCTTGGCCTTGATGTCGGCGTAGAAGGCCTGCGCGTCCGACAGCCGTTGGTGCGCGGTGAAGATGGCCTCGGCGTACTTGCCCGCGAAGGCCCTGCCCTCGTTCGACGCGCCCGCCTGCACCAGCACCGGATGCCCCTGCGGCGTGCGCGCGGCGTTGAACGGCCCACGCACGCTGAGGTGTTCACCGACGAAGTCGATCGGATGGATCTTGTCCGGGTCGGCGTAGACGCCAGCGGCCCGGTCGAGCAGGATCGCGTCGTCCTCCCAGCTGTCCCACAGCGCCACCACCGCGTCGACGAATTCCCGCGCGCGGGCATAGCGTTCGGCGTGGTCGGGATGCCGGTCCAGGCCGAAGTTGGCCGCGGCCAGATCGGTACCGGTGGTGACGATGTTCCAGCCCGCGCGGCCGCCGGAGATGTGGTCGAGCGAGGAGAACAGCCGCGCCAGGTTGTAGGGCTCGTAGTAGGTGGTCGACGCGGTGGCGATCAGGCCGAGATGCGTGGTCGCCGCGGCGATCGCAGTCAGCAGCGTGATCGGCTCCAGGCCCGGGGCGGCGTTGTGGCGCACATCGGTGCGCAGCGCGGGCCCGTCGGCGAAGAACACCGCGTCCAGCTTCGCCGCCTCGGCGGTGCGCCCGATCTCCTGGTAGTAGGTGACGTCGTAGATCCGGTCGGGCCTGCTGTCGGGATGCCGCCAGGCCGCCTCGTGATGCCCCGACGGGTAGATGAACGCGTTGAGACTCAGCTGCCGTGGTGCGCTCATGACGCTTGTTTCACTTCCTCGATGTCGGTGGTGTCGACGCCGAGCCCGGCCAGCAGGACCTCGCGCAACCGGATGAACTCCGGGTGCGCGTGCCTGCGCGGGCGCGGCGTGTCGATGCGCTGGTCGATCGCGATCCGGCCCTCGTCCAGGACCAGCACGCGGTCGGCGAGCAGTACGGCCTCGTCCACGTCGTGGGTCACCAGCAGCACGGCGGGCCGGTGCCGCTCGCACAGCGCCTGCAGCAGCGCGTGCATCCGGATCCGGGTGAGCGCGTCGAGCGCGCCGAACGGTTCGTCGGCCAGCAGCAACTCCGGCTCGCGCACCAGCGACCTGGCCAGCGCCACCCGCTGCTGCTCCCCACCGGAAAGCTCACGCGGCCACGCCTTCTCGCGTCCGGCCAGGCCGACCTCGGCGAGCGCCGCGCGCCCACGCCCGGCCGTGTCGCGCCCGGTGAGGCCGAGTACCACGTTGTCGAGCACCCGGGCCCACGGCAGCAGCCGCGAATCCTGGAACACCACGGCGCGCTGGGTCGGCACCGCGAGTTCGCCGGAGCCGGGGACATCGGCGTCGAGTTCGGCCAGCGCCCGCAGCAGCGTGCTCTTGCCCGACCCGCTGCGGCCGAGCAGCGCAACGAACTCGCCACGCCGGATCTCGATGTCGATGCCGTCGAGCACGATCCGCTCGCCGAAGCCGCGGGTGAGCGCGCGGGTGCGCACCACGCTGCGGTCCTCGTCGGTCAGTCGCCCAGTGTCTGTCGCCATGCCAGCGCCTTCCGTTCCGCCGCCCGCACGGCGAGGTCGCCGAAGAGCCCGAGGAGTCCGTAGATCACCAGACCGACGACGATGACGTCGATCTGTCCGTAGGTGCGCGCCTGCGTCATCAGGTAGCCGATGCCGCTGGTCGCGTTGACCTGCTCGACCACGACCAGCGCCAGCCAGGAGATGGTCACCGCCAGCCGCAGTCCGAGGAAGAAGCCCGGCAGCGAGCCCGGCAGCGCGATCCGCCGCAGGAACCCCCACCGCGACAGCCCGACGGTCTCGGCGAGCTCCACGTAGCGGGCGTCGACGCTGCGCAGATAGGCGTGGGTGTTGATATAGACCGGGATCAGCACGCTGGTCGTGATGACGATCAGCTTCATCTCCTCGCCGATGCCGAACCACACGATGAACAGCGGGATCAGCGCCAGCGTCGGGATGGCCCGCTTGATCTGCACCGGCCCGTCGACGATCGCCTCGCCGATCCGGCTCAGGCCCGCCACCAGCGCCAGCACGACGCCGATCAGCACACCGAGCCCGAGCCCGAGCGCGGCGCGCTGCAGCGAGGTCAGCAGGTTCGACTGCAGCCGGCCGTCGGCGATCAGGTCACCGGCGGTCTGCGCGACGGTCCACGGCGCGGGCAGGGTGTCCGGGTCGATCGCGCCGGTGGCCGAGCCGAGCACCCAGGCGCCGACGAGCAGCGCGGGACCGAGCGCGAAACCGAACGGGATGGGCTTGCCGGGTCCGAGCCTGCGGGTGCCCCGCCCGCGCGGTGCGAGTGCCGTGACCGGCGCCGGCGTGCTGCGAATCCGCCGCAGCACGCCGGCGTCGAGGGTGGCCATCAGCTCGCCGCCGGCGCGAACGCCGCCCCGCCGGCCGTGACCGCTTCGGTGACCGCCGCGTCGAAGCGCAGATCGAAACCGTCGGCGGCATCGATCTTCTTCGGCAGCTCGCCGACGGCGTCGATCGCGTCGATGGTGGTCTGCTGCCGGGCGACCAGCGCCTGGTCCAGGTGCGGGAACGTGTAGGTACCCAGCGATTCGACGATCCGCTTCGCGTCGTCGACGCTCACCTTCTGGCTGTCCACGTAGTACTTGGTCGCCCATTCCTCGCGGTGGGTGTTGGTCCACTGCCAGGCCCGCACGAACGCGCCGACGAGGGCGCGGGTGGCGGCGGCCTTGGCCGGGTCCTGGACCACCGCGCGACGCGCGTACAGGTAGGCCAGGCCGCTGTAGATCCCGGTCGTCTCCGAATCGGGGATCACCGAGGCGCCCTGGGTGCGCAGCAGCCGGGTCACATTGGGCTCGATCAGCGGCGCGACGTCGACCTGACCGGTGCGCACGGCATCGAGGAACTCCGCGAGCTGCAGCCGGACCAGCTGCACGTCGGTGGGCTTCAGCCCCGCCTTGGTGAGCGCCTTGAGCACTGCCGCCTGCTGCGCGGTGCCCTCGGCGTAGGCGATCTTCTTGCCCTTCAGGTCGGTCAGCTTGCTGATCGACCGTCCCGGCGCGACAGCGAGTTTCAGCGCCTGCGGGTTGGTCTGATACGAGCCGACGATCGGCACGTCCTGCCCGGCGGCCAGCGCGTGGATCGGCGGCACGTCGCCCACCTGACCCACATCGGCCGCGCCGGCCCGGAAGGCCTCGAGAATGGCCGGGCCACCGACGAAGTTGGCGAATTCGATCTTGAACGGCAGCTTGTCCAGCTCACCGGACAGTCGCAGCGCGGACTGCAACCGCTCCTGCTGGTCGGCCACGACGAGCGTGGTGCCCGCGGGAACCTCGGTGGGCAGGGGCGCGTCCGGGGTGCCGACCGGTGCGTCGCTGCCGTTCGAGCATCCGCTCAGGCCGAGCGTCGCAACGGTGGCCACCGCGAGGAGCGCGGCGGTGGCGCGGCCTCGCAGGCCGGGCAGGAAGGTGTTCGGTCGGTGCATAGTGGGATTGAATCAATCCGCGGTTTTCCCGAACAGCTTTAGCCTTACCGTGATCGGAACACCGGTGACACCCGCCGGTCCCCCGGTAGACCGCAGGCACCGAGTGCCAGGTTAGAGTTCGGTCGTCCTCCCCGGCGGGTGCGGGAATCCGGTGCAACTCCGGAACGGTCGCGCCACTGTGATCGCCTCGCGGCGAAAGTCAGACCTCCCTCGCCGGGCACCCTCTGAAAGGGCCGCGCCTTGCCTCTGGAGAACCCGCGATGATCCGTGCCCGGACATCGCTCGCCTTCCCGCTGCTCGGGGCGCTGTTGCTGGCCGCCATGATCGGCGCCACCGGCTTCGGCGCCGAGATCGTCCCCGTGTCCGCGGTGCTCGACACCCTCGGCGCCCGCCTGACCGGGACCACCCCCACCGACCTCGGCGTCGACACGATCGTCTGGCAGCTCCGGGTGCCCCGCACGGTCCTGGCCGCCGTGGTCGGCGCGGGTCTCGCGCTGGCGGGCGCGGCTATGCAGACGCTGGTGCGCAACCCCCTCGCCGACCCCTATCTGCTGGGCGTCTCCTCCGGCGCGGGCGTCGGCGCGGCCGCGGTGATCACCTCGGGGCTGTTCGCGGGCGCGGGCATCTGGGCGCTCTCGGGTGGCGCGCTGGCCGGCGCGTTCGGCGCGGCCACCCTCGTCTTCCTGGTGGCCTTCGCCCAGGGCGGTCTCACCCCGCTGCGGCTGGTCCTCACCGGCACCGTGCTCGGCTCGGCCTTCGCCGCGTTCAGCAGCTATCTGGTGTTCCGCAGCACCGATCCCGCCGCCGCGCAATCGGTCCTGTTCTGGCTGCTCGGCAGCCTCGCGGGGGCGGATTGGACCACCCTCGCGCTTCCGCTGGTCGTCGTGGTGGTCGCGGGTGCCGTCCTGCTGGCCATCGCCGGGTGGCTCGACGCCCTCACCCTCGGCGCGACCACCGCGTCGTCGATCGGTGTTCCGGTGAAGGAACTGCGCATCGGATTGTTCGTCCTGCTGGCGGTGCTCGTCGGGGTGCTGGTCGCGGTGTCGGGCGGGATCGGTTTCGTCGGGCTCGTCGTTCCCCACGCCGCGCGCATGATCGTCGGCCCACGCCACCGTGCGCTGCTGCCCGCCTGCGCCCTGTGCGGCGCGCTGTTCCTCGTCATCGCCGACGCCGCGACCCGGGTCCTGGTCCGCCCCACCGAGATTCCCGTCGGTGTCCTCACCGGCCTCATCGGCGCACCCACCTTCCTGCTCCTGATGGGTCGCCGCCGCTACCACTTCGGCGCCTCGTGACGACCCACGAACACACGGCCCGCACGGCACGGTCCGCCGACAGCGAGCACGCGGATCTCCGCGGCGCGACGCCTTCTGCGCAGCGGATCGATTCCGCCGGTACCGATCACGACACCCCTAGGTCCGACGCGCACGTCACGGTGACCGGTCCCGGCACCGAGGCCAGTGCCCCCGTCACCGCTCCGACCGCGACGGGCGATCCGGTCGACGCCCGGCCGAACGACGACGAGCGCGACGGTGGTGACGCAGGCACGGGCGACACCACCCGCCCGAACTCCGCGCGGCCCGGATCGATTCGGGCCGCCGGGCTGACGTGTTCGATCGGCCGCCGAAACGTCCTCACCGCCGTGGAATTCTCGATCGAGCCCGGCGAGACCGTAGGCATCGTCGGCCCCAACGGCAGCGGCAAGACCACGCTGCTGCGAACCCTGGCCGGTCTCCGCAAACCCGCACGCGGCCGAGTGCTCGTCGACGGCCGTGCGCTGCACGATCGACGACCGCGACACCGGGCCACCGCGGTGGCGTTGGTGGCCCAGGACGAGAGCCCTCCCGCCGACATGCTCGTCGGCGAAGTCGTCGCCCTCGGACTCACCCCCTATCTGCCACCGTGGGGGCTCGGCGCATCGGGCGAGCGTCAGCAGGTGCTGGAAGCGCTGGCGGCAGTGGATCTTTCGGGTTTCGCCGACCGCCCGGTGCAGCAGTTGTCGGGTGGCGAGCGGCAACGAGTGCTGCTGGCCCGCGCCCTGCTCCAGAACACCCCGGTCCTGCTGCTGGACGAGCCGACCAACCACCTCGACATCACCCACCAGCTCGAGCTCCTCGACCTGGTGCGCGGGCTGCGCCGCACCGTCGTCGCCGCCCTGCACGATCTGTCGCTGGCCGACCGCTACTGCGATCGGATCATCGTGCTGCACAACGGCATCGCCCGACCGCCCGCGCCGCCCGCCGAGGCGCTGACCCCCGCCGTCGTCGCCGAGGTGTTCGGCGTGGACGCCACCCGGGTCGCCCATCCGGTGACCGGCGAAGACCATCTGTTGATCACCCCGCGAAAGGCGCGCTGATGAAGAACACCGGCCGGATCCTGGCCACCACCGCACTCGCCGCCGTCCTGGCGGCCTGCACCGGCACCTCGGCGGACACCGCGTCCACCATCACGGTGCGCAACTGCGGCAAGGACACCCGCTTCCCCGCACCCGCGCAGCGGCTGTTCGTCAACGACGGCAACCTCGTCTCGATGATCCTGGCGCTCGGCGCCCAGGACCAGGTGACCGCGGTGTCGAGCATCCAGCGCGACGCCGACACCCTGCGCAGGCACTACGGCGCCGCCGTCGTCGACGGGCTGAAGTCCGTCGCCCCCGAGTACCCGTCGCGCGAAACCGTCCTCGCCCAGCGCCCGGATGTCATGGTCGCGGGCTGGAGCTACGGCTACGACGAGGCGAGCAACCTCACCCCCGCGGCACTCCAGAAGGACGGCGTGGCCGCCTACGTCCTCACCGAGAGCTGCCGCCAGCAGGACGGCGCGGCCGCCCGCGGCACCGTCGAACCCTGGACCGCGCTGCGCACCGACCTGACCGATCTGGGCGCCATCACCGGCCACCCCGACCGCGCCGCCGACGTCACCGCCGATCTCGACCGCAGGCTGGCCGCCCTCACCGCCGCCCCGAAGCCCGCGCAGGCCCCGACGGTCTTCCTCTTCGACAGCGGGACCGACACCATCTACTCCAGCGGCAAGTTCGGTGCGCCCCAGGCGATCCTCGAAGCGGCCGGCGCCCGCAATGTCCTCGACGACGTCGCCGACACCTGGACCAAGGTCTCGTGGGAGCGCCTGGCCGCCGCCGACCCGGACGCGATCATGTTCGTCGACTACCCCGGCCAGAGTTACGCGCAGAAGGTGGAGCTGCTGCGCGGCAAGCCGGGCATCAACGGGCTGCGCGCCGTCCGCGACAGCCGCTTCTTCAACCTGCCGTACGCGCTGTGGACCAGCGGCCCGCTCAATATCGACGCCACCGAGCAGATCCGCAAGCAGCTCGAAGCCTGGAATCTCGTCCCAGCCTCCGGCATCACGCCGCGCGCCGACGACGCCGTGCGCTGAACCGACGCGCGGCCGGGCGCGGCCGATCAGCCGATCGCGCCGCGCTCGACCAGGGCGACCATCTTCGCGAGCGCCACTTCCCACGCCACCTCGTTGTCGGCGAGCGTCATACCCGGCGGCACTCCCTCGTGCAGCACCTCGAGGTCGGTGCCGCCGTCGGCGTCGGCCAGCGTGAAGGTGATGGTCTGTGCGCCCGCCATATCCGGGATCTCGGTGACGAACTCCAGCACCTCCATCACCCGCTCCTCCGGGACCAGGCTCAGGAATCGCCCGTAGTAGGCATGGTGCTGCTGCTCCGTCGTCCCCGCCGCGGTGAACTCGTCCTGGGTGACGGTGATCGAGAAGACCCCGCCCTCCTCCGGCTCGAACCGATGCACCTCACTGACCATGCCGTCGGGCACCATCCAGGCCCGGACCGCCTCGGGGTCGATCAGCAGCTGATACACACTTCCGCGGGGCGCATTGATGTGCGTGCCGATCCTCGTGGTCGCCATAGCTCCACGGTAGTCCCCTGACCCGGCGAAAGGCTTGTGGACGCGAACGCAAAAAGGCCCTCCAGCAATGCTGGAGGGCCTTTCGCAATGATGTTCCGGCGGTGTCCTACTCTCCCACACCCTGTCGAGTGCAGTACCAT
>NZ_JBFAHQ010000014.1:0-65297 GCF_040654235.1 Nocardia sp. NPDC050718
TGGTACTGCACTCGACAGGGTGTGGGAGAGTAGGACACCGCCGGAACATCATTGCGAAAGGCCCTCCAGCATTGCTGGAGGGCCTTTTTGCGTTCCCGGACCCGTCACCTACAGTGCTGTGGTGCGCCTCGTCATTGCTCGTTGCCAGGTCGACTACGTCGGCCGACTGACCGCCCACCTTCCGATGGCTCGCCGGTTGCTGCTGATCAAGGCCGACGGCTCGGTGCTCGTGCACTCCGATGGGGGCTCGTACAAGCCGCTGAACTGGATGAGCCCGCCGTGCTGGCTGGAGGAACGCGATATCGCGACCCTGGTCCCCGCGGAGCTGCCCGACGGCGTGACGCCGCTGCGGGAGGGCAAGACGGCGGTGCCGGACAACATCAAGGCGCTGTGGGTGGTGACCAACAAGGCCGGCGAGGAACTGCGCATCTCCATCGAGGACATCGAGCACGATTCCTCGCACGAACTCGGCGTCGACCCCGGTCTGGTCAAGGACGGCGTGGAAGCGCATCTGCAGGAGCTGCTGGCGGAACACGTGACGAAGCTCGGTGAGGGGTACACCCTCATCCGGCGCGAGTACATGACCGCCATCGGCCCGGTGGATCTGCTGTGCCGCGACGCCGACGGCGCGACGGTGGCCGTGGAGATCAAGCGGCGCGGCGAGATCGACGGCGTCGAACAGCTCACCCGGTACCTGGAACTGCTCAATCGCGATCCGCTGCTGGCGCCGGTCGCCGGCGTGTTCGCGGCGCAGCAGATCAAGCCGCAGGCGCGGACGTTGGCCGAGGACCGGGGAATCCGCTGCCTCACGCTCGATTACGACGAGCTGCGTGGCACGGAGAGCAACGTTTTCCGCCTCTTCTAGGCTGAGAGCCATGCCGCGACGTAAACCACGCTCAGGGCGACGTAGCGAGCCGGCGCCGATCGGTGACGTCTACGGGCGCACCGAGGACGGGCCGGGCGAGGAGACCTACATCGTCCGCACCGTTCCCGGTGCCAGGGCGGTCAAGACGTACCGGTGTCCGGGCTGCGACCACGAGATCGCGCCCGGGGTCGCCCATATCGTCGCCTGGGCCGCCAACGGCGGCGAGGACGACCGCAGGCACTGGCATCAGGGCTGCTGGAACGGCAGGCGCACCCGCGGCATCACCCGTCGCTGGTCCTGAGTCCCGAGAGCAACGAAAACCGAAGGCCGCCTCGAACATTCGAGGCGGCCTTCGGTTCTTCGGTTATGAGGGTGGAGCAATGTCGTCGTTGGTCCGACGTCAGTTGCTGATGTCGGCGCTCTCGCGGTCCTCGTCGACGATGTCCTCGTCGGCGTCGGCGACCTCGGGGATGGCCTTGGTCTGGCGGGAGCCCGAGACGGACTTGTTGTTGCCGTTGTTGCCGATCGACTTGCGCTCGGGGGCGCCGTCGAGCAGCTCGCTCTCGCGGTTGACCGCGGCGAGCATGGCGGGCACCGAGTCGAGCTGACCACGGATGCCGAGCAGCTGGGCCAGGACCCGGCCGCGCAGCACGCGCATCTCCTCGGCCAGTTCCTTCGCGTGCGCGATCTTGCGCTCGGAGGTCTGGGTGGCGGAGCTGATGAGACGGTTCGACTCGTCGGTCGCGTCCTTGATCCGCTGGGCGGCCTCGGCGCGGCTGGTGGCCTCGAGCTCCTCCATGGCACGAGTCAGCTTGGTGCGCCGATCGTTCATGGTGGCCTCGAAGTCCTGCTGGGTGGCCTTGCGCTTGGCCTCGGCCTCCTTGCCGAGACGTTCCACATCGGCCTGCGCGGCCTCGATGATCTTGGCGGACTCGGTGCGCGCGTTCGCGAGGGTCTGCTCGAACTCGATCTCGAGCGCCTCGCGCTTCTCCTTGGTCTCCGCGAGCAGCGACTCGTACTTGCCACGCATCTCGGTGGCCTGCTGCTCGGCGATCGACACCATCTCGGCGGCTTCGGCCTGCGCCAGCGCACGGACCTCGGACGCTTCGTCCGAGGCCAGGCGCAGCATGCGCGAGATACGGTCGGACATTCCTTCGGCGGTGGTCGGCGGCACGGACAGCCGGTCGACCTCCTTGCGGAGCTCGTCGATCTCGTCCCGCGCGTCTTCCAGCTGGCTGGCGAGATTCCGGGCCTGCGCGGCGGCAGCATCCCGGTCGGTGGCGGTGACGCGGAGCTCGGCGTCGAAGCGGTCGAAGTAGTTGCGCACCTCGTCTTGCGCATAACCCTTGCGCACAACGGTGAAGGGCAGTGCAACGAAGCGATTGCGATCGGACTCAGGTGACGACATGGCACACAAAATACAGCCTCGAGCGAGCCTATGGAGACTCGACCGTGATTGTGATCTCGCCGAGATTTACCGACCGTATCCGCCTACTAGTGCGTAACATTCGGGTTCGGCTCGACGAGCTCCACCAGCACACCGCCAGCATCCTTCGGATGGATGAAATTGATGCGGGAATCGGCGGTGCCGTGACGAGGCGCTTCGTACAGCAAACGCAGGCCACGGTCGCGCAGGAAGGCCGAAACCGCCTCGATGTCGGTGACCCGGTAGGCCAGCTGCTGCAGACCCGGCCCGCTGCGGTCGATGAACTTGGCGATCGTGGACTCCGGGGTCAGCGGGGCCAGCAACTGCAGGGCGGTCGCCCGGTCGGCCGCGGCGGGGCACGACAGCATCGCCTCGACGACGCCCTGGGCCTCGTTGACCTCGCGGTGGGTCTCGACCATGCCGAGATTGTCGGTGTACCAGGCGACGGCCGCGTCGAGGTCGGGCACGGCGATGCCCACGTGGTCGACGGCGATGACGTAGTCGGCGGGGATGATGTTCTCGTTGCTCACCCCTCGAAGCTAGCGCGTACCTGGGTGCCGGGTGTGCTCCGATACCGGTTACCGTTGAGTGCAACCCTTGACGTGCGCGGCTGACCGCCGTGTGCGTCGCGGCGAGGTTCGACTCAATGAATGCGAGGCTTTCGTGACGACTTCTGTCATCGTGTCCGGTGCGCGTACCCCGGTCGGCAGGCTCCTGGGCGGTCTGAAGGACTTCAAGGCCTCGGATCTGGCCGGTGTGGCGATCAAGGCGGCGCTGGAGAAGGGTGGTGTGGCGCCCGAGCAGGTCGACTACGTCATCCTCGGTCAGGTGCTGCAGGCCGGTGCCGGGCAGCTGCCCGCCCGCCAGGCGGCGATCGCCGCGGGCATCCCGATGGATGTGCCGTCGCTGCTGATCAACAAGGTGTGCCTGTCGGGCATCAACGCGATCGCGCTGGCCGATCAGCTGATCCGCGCCGGGGAGCACGAGATCGTCGTGGCCGGTGGCATGGAGTCGATGAGCCAGACCCCGCACCTGCTGCCCAAGAGCCGTGAGGGCCACAAGTACGGCGACACCACCCTGGTCGACCACATGGCCTACGACGGCCTGCACGACGTGATCACCGATCAGGCGATGGGTCTGCTGACCGAGGAGCGCAACGACCTGGACAAGGTCAGCCGCGAGGAGCAGGACGCGGTTGCCGCGGCCTCGCACCAGCGCGCCGCCGCCGCGTGGAAGAACGGCCTGTTCACCGATGAGGTCGTGCCGGTCGCCGTGCCGCAGCGCAAGGGCGACCCGGTCTACGTCAGCGAGGACGAGGGCATCCGCGCCGACACCACCGTCGAGTCGCTGGGCAAGCTGCGTCCGGCCTTCCGCAAGGACGGCACCGTGACCGCGGGCACCGCCTCGCAGATCTCCGACGGCGCCGCCGCGGTGATCGTGATGAGCAAGGCCAAGGCGCAGGAGCTGGGGCTGGAGTGGATCGCCGAGATCGGCGCCGCCGGTCAGGTCGCCGGTCCGGACTCGACCCTGCAGGACCAGCCTGCCAACGCCATCCTCGCCGCGTGCGCGAAGGAGGGCATCACCCCGGCCGAGCTGGATCTGATCGAGATCAACGAGGCGTTCGCGGCCGTCGGCGTGTCCTCGACCAAGAAGTTGGGCTTCGATCCGGAGAAGGTCAACGTCAACGGTGGCGCCATCTCCATCGGCCATCCGCTGGGCATGTCGGGTGCACGCATCCTGCTGCACCTGGCGCTGGAGCTGAAGCGTCGCGGTGGCGGCGTCGGCGCGGCCGCCCTGTGCGGTGGCGGCGGTCAGGGCGACGCGCTCATCATCCGCGTGCCCGCCTGATTCGTTCCGACACGAACGGGCCCTCGCGCTACCGAGCGCGGGGGCCCGTTTGTGTGAGCGGACCAACTACTCAGTGTCGTAGATC
The DNA here is from genome assembly GCF_040654235.1 of Nocardia sp. NPDC050718. Taxonomy (NCBI): domain Bacteria; kingdom Bacillati; phylum Actinomycetota; class Actinomycetes; order Mycobacteriales; family Nocardiaceae; genus Nocardia; species Nocardia sp. NPDC050718. Next base: position 4,225 of record NZ_JBFAHQ010000014.1, read on the forward strand.
ATGCTGCACAATGGCTGGTATGGGTTTCTTCGATCTGCGGTCCACCGCCAGTCGTTTCCGGTTCTTCGCGGTGCTCGAGGCGCTGTCGTGGATCGGTCTGCTGACCGGCATGGCGTTCAAGTACCTGCCCGCCGAGGGCAACGAGATCGGCGTGAAGATCTTCGGGCCGGTGCACGGCGCGATCTTCGTCCTGTTCGTGATCACCGCACTGCTGGCCGCGCGCGAACTGAACTGGGGCTGGAAGACCACCGTGCTGGCGCTGGCGTCGAGCATTCCGCCGCTGTTCACCGTGGCCTTCGAGATCTGGGCCGTGCGCACCGGTCAGCTGGGCGAACTGAGCGCGGGCGCGACCAAGGGCTCCCCGGCAGCCGCGCCGACGGCTTCGTGACAAACTGGAAAGCGTGACTCGACCCGCTGCCCGTCGTCCTTCGCCCGCCGTCGCCGCCGCCATGTCCGGCGCGGTGGATCTGTCCGCGCTGAAGCAGCCGCCCGCCGCTCCCGGCGGCGCGCCTGCGGCCCCGGGGAACCATACGGTCACCGAGGCGGATTTCGAAGCCAAGGTCATCCGCCGCTCGATGCAGGTGCCCGTCGTGGTCGCGCTGTACTCGCAGCGCAGCCCGGGCAGCGTCGAGCTGGTCCGCACGCTGGAGCGGCTCAACGCCGACGATCGCGGCGGCTGGGACCTGGCCGCGATCGAGGCCGAAGCGAACATGAACATCGTGCAGGCGCTGCGGGTGCAGGGCATTCCCACGGTGATCGCGGTCGCGGGTGGGCAGCCGCTGGCCGATTTCGAGGGCGCCCAGCCCGAGGCGCAGGTGCGCCAGTGGCTCGACGCGGTGATGGACGCGACCGCGGGCAAGCTCGAGGGTGACCCGAACGCCGCGGGCGCGGCACCCGAGGTCGAGGACCCGCGCTTCACCGCCGCCGAGGACGCGCTCGCCGAGGGTGACATCGCCGGCGCCGAGGCGGCCTACGAGGCGATCCTGGTCGAGGAGCCCGGCAACGAGGAGGCCAAGGCCGCGCTGCGTCAGCTGCGCTTCCTGACCAGGGCCCAGCAGCTCGACCCGGCCGTGGTCGCCACCGCCGACGCCGATCCGGCGAACCTGGACGCCGCCCTCGACGCCGCCGACGTGGAACTGCTCGAGCAGCGCCCCGAGGCCGCCTTCGATCGCATCATCGCGGCCATCAAGCGCACCGCGGGCGACGACCGCACCAAGGCGCGCACCCGGCTGCTCGAGCTGTTCGAACTGTTCGACCCGGCCGAGCCCTTCGTCGTCGCGGCCCGCCGCAAGCTCGCGACCGCGCTGTACTGACCTCGTCCTCAGGGCCGTCCCGGCTGAACTGCCGGTGCGGCCCCGTCGTATCTCCTGGTAGACCCGCGGCACCGGGCCGCGAGCTGACTCGAGGAGATACGACATGACCTCACTCGACCACTCGGGCGCGGTAGATCAGGCCGAGGTGGAAGCCTTCGCGGGAAAGATGGTCGAGGTGCTCGACCACGCGAGCACCGCGCTGATGATCAGCATGGGCCACCAGGTCGGCCTGTTCGACACGATGGCCGCCAACCCGGCCGCGACCAGCCCGGAACTCGCCGCGGCCGCGGGGCTGGACGAGCGCTACGTGCGCGAATGGCTCGGCGCCGTCACCACCGCGGGCATCGTGCGCTACGACCCGCCGACGGCCACCTACACGCTCCCGCCCGCGCACGCGGCCAGCCTGACCAGGGCCGCGGGACCGGACAATCTCGCCAGGGTCATGCAGTTCATCGGGCAGCTCGGTGAGGTGGAACCCAAGATCGTCGAGCGGTTCCGGATCGGTGGCGGCCTGTCCTACGACGACTACGCCCGCTTCCACGCGCTGATGGCCGAGGAGAGCGCCGAGGTGTTCGACGCCGCGCTGCTCGACGTCATCCTGCCGATGGCGCCCGGGCTGACCGATCGGCTGCTGATGGGGATCGACGTCGCCGACATCGCCTGCGGCAGCGGGCACGCGGTGAACCTGATGGCGCGGGCCTTCCCGGCCAGCCGGTTCCGCGGCTACGACTTCTCCGCCGACGCGATCGCGGCGGGACGGGCCGAGGCGGCGGCGATGGGCCTGACCAATGTCGAATTCGTCGAGCAGGACGTGGCGGCGCTGCACGCGCCCGGGTCCTGCGATCTGATCACCGTGTTCGACGCGATCCACGATCAGGCGCACCCGGCCCGGGTGCTGGCCAATATCGCGACGGCGTTGCGTTCCGACGGTGTGTTCCTGATGGTCGACGTGCACGCGTCGAGCGTGCTCGAGGAGAACCTGGACCTGCCGCTGGGCCCGTTCCTCTACGCGGTGTCGACGATGCACTGCATGTCGGTGTCGCTGGGGCAGGGCGGCGACGGGCTCGGCACGGTGTGGGGCGAACAGCGCGCGCTGGCGATGCTCGCCGACGCCGGTTTCACCGAGGTCGGCACCAGCCACGTCGACGGTGATCCGCTCAATACCTACTACCTCGCGAGCAAGGGCTGAGCCGCCGCCGCTGCTACGGTCGGAACATGGGCTCCAAGAACGACATTCAGCACCGGATCGTGACCACGTTCCAGCGGCCGCTCAATGTGGTCGCGCGGCGGCTGCCCGGCCAGCAGCTGCTCGAGACCACCGGCCGGGTGAGCGGGCAGCCACGGACCACACCGATCGGCGGGCGCCGGGTGGGTGACCAGTTCTGGCTGGTCTCCGAGTTCGGCGAGCGCTCGCAGTATGTCCGCAACATCCTGGCCGACAACCGGGTCCGGGTGCGGCTGCGTGGGCATTGGCACAACGGCGTCGCCCACCTGGTGCCCGACGACGACCCGCACGCCCGGCTGCGCGAGCTGCCGCGCTACAACAGCGCCGCCGTCCGCACAGTCGGGACCGACCTGCTCACAATTCGGATCGAGCTGACCGACTAGCGTTCGGCGGCCAGCCAGACCGCGCTGTTGGCGGCCATGGTGACGGTGGCCGAGGCGGGCCGGCCGTGCCAGGGGGTGTCCTCGGCGTCGACCCCGCCGAGGTTGCCGACACCGGACCCGCCGTACTCCTGGGCGTCGGTGTTGAGGACTTCGCGCCAGATCCCGGTGTGCGGCAGGCCGATCCGGTAGTTCTCCCTGGTCGACCCGGAGAAGTTGAAGACGCAGGCGACGGCGCTGCCGTCGGCGCCCCAGCGCAGGAACGCGAAGACGTTGGCGGCGCTGTCGTCGGCCTCGATCCAGGAGTGCCCGCCGGGTGTGGTGTCCTGACTCCACAGCGCCGGGTGCGCGGTGTAGGTGCGGTTGAGATCGCCGACCATCGTCGAGATGCCCTGGTGCAGTGGGTTGTCCAGTTCCTGCCAGTCCAGGCCGCGATCGTTGTCCCACTCGCGGAACTGGCCGAACTCCTGGCCCATGAACAGCAGTTGCTTGCCGGGGTGTGCCCACATGTAGGCCAGCAGGGCGCGCACACCGCTCGCCTTGGCGAAGTCGTCGCCGGGCATCCTGGTCCACAGGGTGCCCTTGCCGTGCACGACCTCGTCGTGGCTGATCGGCAGCACGTAGTTCTCGCTCCACGCGTAGACCAGGGAGAACGTCATCTCGTTGTGGTGCCAGGACCGGTGGATCGGGTCGCGGCCCAGGTAGCCGAGGGTGTCGTGCATCCAGCCCATGTTCCACTTCATGGTGAAGCCGAGGCCGCCGACATCGGTGCCGCGGGTGACGCCGGGCCAGGTGGTCGACTCCTCGGCGACGGTGACGACGCCGGGATACGCGCGATGCACGGTGTCGTTGAGCTCCTGCAGGAAGTCGACGGCTTCCAGGTTCTCCCTGCCGCCGTAGACATTCGGCTCCCAGCCGCCGTCGGGCCGCGAGTAGTCCAGGTAGAGCATGGAGGCCACCGCGTCCACGCGCAGGCCGTCGATGTGGAACTCCTCGATCCAGAACGCGGCGTTGGCGACCAGGAAGTTGCGCACCTCGTTGCGGCCGAAGTCGAAAACGTAGGTGCCCCAGTCGAGTTGCTCGCCCCGGCGCGGGTCGGGGTGCTCGTAGAGCGGGGTGCCGTCGAAGCGGGCCAGCGCCCATTCGTCGCGCGGGAAGTGCGCGGGCACCCAGTCGAGCAGCACGCCGATGCCCGCGTTGTGCAGGTGGTCGACGAAGTAGCGGAAGTCGTCGGGGCCGCCGAAGCGGGAGGTGGGGGCGTAGTAGGAGGTGACCTGGTAGCCCCAGGACCCGCCGAACGGGTGCTCGGCGACCGGCAGCAGTTCGACGTGGGTGAACCCGGTCGCGCGCACGTACTCGGCCAGCTGTTCGGCCAGGGCCCGATAGCCGAGGCCGGGCCGCCACGAGCCGAGGTGCACCTCGTAGACGCTCATGGGGGAGCGGACGGCGTCGGCCGCGGCCCGGCGGTCCAGCCACGCGCTGTCGGTCCACACGTGGTCGGCGCGGCTGACCACCGAGGCGGTCGCGGGCGGGACCTCGGTCGCGAAGGCCAGCGGGTCGGCGTGATCGACGACGCGGCCGTCGGCGCCGTGCACCCGGTACTTGTAGCGCGTGCCCGGCCCGACACCGGGCACGAACACCTCCCACACCCCGGACGACCCGAGCGCGCGCATCGGCGCGGAGTTGCCGCTCCAGTGGTCGAAATCGCCGAAGACGGTGACGCCGCGCGCATTCGGCGCCCACACCGCGAACGAGGTGCCGTCGACATCGCCGTCGAGGGTGGTGTAGTGCCGTGGGTGCGCGCCGAGCACCTCCCACAGCCGGGTGTGCCTGCCCTCGCCGATGAGGTGCAGGTCGAACTCGCCGACGGTGGGCAGGAAGCGGTAGCCGTCGGCGGTGATCACCGTCTGGCCGCCGGGGTAGGCGGTGCGCACGCGGTAGTCGTCGACCTGCGGATACGGCAGGACGGCGGCGAACACGCCGTGCCCCAGCGACTTCAGCGGATGCTCGGTGGCACCGACCAGCACGGTCACCGACTCGGCGTGCGGGCGCAGCACCCGGATCGCGGTGCCGTCCGGCTGCGGGTGCGCGCCGAGGACGGTGTGCGGGTCGGGGTGGGTGCCCGCCGCCAGCAGCATCAGGTCGCGGCGTTTCATCGGAACGTCCGGCGGTAGGCCAGGGGAGCGCGCGCGGCGGCGGGCACGGCGGGCAGCGCGAGGATGTGGGCGGGGGCCCGCGCCGGGTCCAGGCGCACGAAATTGTGCTGGCCCCAGTGGTATTCCTCGCCGGTGACCTCGTCGAACACCACCGGGTGGTCGTGCCATTCGCGGCCGATCGCGGGCAGGTCGAGCGAGATGTGGCCCTGCTCGGCGCCGTAGGGGTTGAGGTTGACGATCACCAGCACCGCGTCGCCGGAGGCCGGATCGATCTTGGAGTAGGCCAGCAGCGCGTCGTTGTCGATCTCGTGGAAATGGATGCAGCGCAGCTGCTGCAACGCGGGATGGGCGCGCCGGATCTCGTTGAGCCTGGTCAGCCACGGTTCCAGGGACTCGCCGCGGGCCAGCGCGCCGGTGAAGTCGCGCGGGCGCAGCTCGTACTTCTCCGAGTCCAGGTATTCCTCGCTGCCCGCGCGCACGGCCTCGTGCTCGAACAGCTCGTAGCCGGAGTACACGCCCCAGGTGGGCGCGAGGGTCGCGGCGAGGACCGCGCGCAGGGCGAACATGCCGGGACCGCCGTGCTGCAGGCTCTCGTGCAGGATGTCGGGGGTGTTCACGAACAGGTTCGGCCTGGCCTCGTCGGCCTTGGCCGCGAGCTCGGTGCCGAATTCGGCCAGCTCCCATTTGAAGACGCGCCAGGTGAAATAGGTGTAGGACTGGCTGAATCCGCGCCGTGCCAGACCGTAGAGCCGGGCCGGGCGGGTGAACGCCTCGGACAGGAAGATCACGTCGGGGTCGGTGCGGCGCACCTGCGCGATCAGCCACTCCCAGAAGTCGGCGGGCTTGGTGTGCGGGTTGTCCACGCGGAAGATGGTGACGCCGAGGGCGATCCAGTGCCGGACCACCCGCAGCACCTCGGCGTAGAGGCCGTCGGGGTCGTTGTCGAAGTTGACCGGATAGATGTCCTGGTACTTCTTCGGCGGGTTCTCCGCGAAGGCGATGGTGCCGTCGGGCAGGGTGGTGAACCACTCCGGATGCGCCTGGACCCACGGGTGGTCGGGGGCGCATTGCAGGGCCAGGTCGATCGCGACCTCGAGGCCGAGACCTGTTGCGGTGGCGACGAAGTCGACGAAATCGGCCTCGGTGCCGAGCAGTGGGTTGGTGGCGTCGTGGCCGCCGTCGGCCGAGCCGATCGCCCACGGTGATCCGACGTCACCCGGCTCGGTGGTGAGCGCGTTGTTGCGGCCCTTGCGGTTGATCTCGCCGACCGGGTGGATCGGCGGCAGGTAGACGACGTCGAAGCCCATGCCCGCGATGCGGGGGAGTTCGCGCGCTGCGGTCGCGAAGGTGCCGTGCACCGGATGGCCGTCGGCGTCGCGGCCACCGGTCGAGCGCGGGAAGAACTCGTACCAGGACCCGACCAGCGCGCGCCTGCGTTCGACCAGCACCGAATGCTGGGCGCCGCGGGTGACCATCTCGCGCAGCGGGGTCGCGCGCAGGATCTCGGCGACCTCCTCGCTGAACGCCGGGGCGACCCTGGCCGGCAGTTGCTCGTCGCCGCGCAGGGCGGTGGCGGCGGCGCGCAACCGCTCGAACTGCTTCTTGGGCACTGCCTGGGCGGCCCGCTCGAACAGGGTGGCGCCGATCTCGAGATCGTTGGCCAGGTCGAGGGCGGTCTGGCCGACCGCGAGCTTGGCCTCCACGGCCGAGCGCCAGGTCGCGATCGGATCGCTCCAGCCCTCGACCCGGAAGGTCCACACGCCGGGGGTGTGCGGGGTGAACAGGCCGTTGAACACGTCGGGCTCGTAATCGGGGGTCATCCGCAGGCGGGTGATCCGCGACGAGCCGGGCGCGCGCACCGCCAGCGTCGCCGCCACGGCGTCGTGCCCCTCGCGCCACACCACGGCGCGGACGGGAAACACCTCGCCGACGGCGGCCTTGGCCGGGCGGCCGCCGGGGATGGACGGGGCGATGTCATCTATGGCAATCCGGCCGGTCACCGCACAAACCTACTGCATTTCCGCCGACCGGGCGCTGAGCGCCGCAACCCGCGGACCAGCCGAGAACGCGGGCCGCCTGCGCTCAGCGAGCGTCCGCGGCCAGGCCTAGGCCGAGGGCGACCAAGATCGCGGCCAGGGTCCGTTCCACGCGTTGGCGGATGGCGGCGCGGCGCAGCCAGGCCCCCGCCCGATCGGCGGCCAGGACGACCGCGACGCACCAGGCGCCGTCCAGGATCACCTGGATGGTGGCCAGGATCAGCAGGGTGGGCAGCACCGGTCCTTCGGTCGGCAGGAACTGCGGCAGGATCGTGATGCCGAAGACCGCGGCCTTGGGGTTGGCGGCGATCGAGAGCAGGGACGCGCGGAAGGCGGCGGCGGGGGTGTTGCCGCCGGGGAGTTTCGCCGTCAGGGCGGCGCCGAAATCGTCGTCGGCGCCGCGGGCGTGGCGCCACGCCTGGACACCGAGCCAGATCAGCACCGCCGCGCCGACGACGTGCATCGCCGTGTTCAGCCACCGGTTCGCGGCCAGCAGGATCGACAGCCCGGTGCCGCCGGCGAGCGTCCAGCCCAGTACGCCGATCTCGTTGCCCGCGACCGCGGCCAGCCCCGCGCGTCGGCCGTCGCGCACCGAGCGCTGCAGGAACAGCGCGGTCGCCGGGCCCGGCAGGGCGGCCAGGATCAGCGAGGCGAGCAGGAATTCGGGCAGGACATCGACCCAGTGCGGCATCGCTGCATGGTGACATGGGGTCGGCGGTGGCTGCCAGCGGTTTTGTGGCGGTCAGGTGGTGCGCAGTCCCGCGAGGAGCTTGTCCAGGGCGGTGATGGTGTCGGGGAGTGCGCCGGGGTCGGCGGTGGTGGCGAGCCAGAGGGCGGCCTCGTTCATCGCGCCGGAGAGCAGCTGGGTGAGGGGAGCGATCGGCTGGGGCGCCAGGATGCCCGCGTCGACCAGGGATGCCAGGGCCTCGTGCAGGTGCCGGGCCGAGTTGGCCTCGTCCAGGGCGCGCCATTCGTGCCAGCCGAGCACGGCGGGGCCGTCGATCAGCATGATCCGCTGGACCAGGGGATCGGCGCTGGCCCGGAGGAACGCGGCGCATCCGGTGGTCAGCTGGGCCCACGGATCGGGCTCGGCGTCGGCGGCCGCGGCGACCTGCTCGCCGACCTCCTGCTGCACCTCGGTGAGCACAGCGCGGAACAGCTCGGCCTTGCTGTCGAAGTGGTGGTAGAGCGCGCCCTTGGTGACACCCGACGCCGACACGATCTCCGACAGGCCAACGGCGGCATAGCCTTTCGCGGCGAACAGCCGCCTGCTCTGTGTTACCAGCACCCGCCGCGTCTCCTCGCGCTGTCGTGCCCGCGCCGTGGCTGTCATCCGCCGTCCTCCCATTGACCTACCGGTGGTATGTGAACTAGCCTACGACACATACCATCGGTATGTGAAAGGAAAAGTCATGGCACTGAGCAGCTTCTACCCGGTTCTGGCCACCTCCCGGATCGCGGAGTCCCGCGACTTCTACACGCGCTGGTTCGGCTTCGAGATCACCTTCGAGGCCGACTGGTACGTCAGCCTCCGCCGCCCCGCCCGCGACGCCGAGCCCGCCTACGAACTGGCCCTGCTCGATCCCACCCACCCCACCATCCCCGAGGGCTACGGCAAGCCGGTCCAGGGCCTGGTCCTGAACTTCGAGGTCGACGACGTCGACGCCGAATGGCACCGCCTGGTCGAAACCGGTGGCCTGCACCCCGAACTCGCCCTCCGCACCGAGGACTTCGGCCAGCGCCACTTCATCGTCAGCGACCCCTCGGGCGTCCTCGTCGACGTCATCACCGAGGTACCGCCAACCCCGGAGTTCGCCGCCTTTTCCGCCTCTCCGAGTATTCGGCGGGACTCCCGGTAGCTCGGCTGTTGGCAGTCGGGCTCGCGTTCGGCTGATCGGGGCTGGGAGGTGGGCGGGGAGTTACCCATGTCCTCGCGTGATCAGTGGGTTCAGCCTTGTTCGGGTGCGTCCCAGCGGGTCGGTCAGGGTACTCTCTGGCGGGTGAAGGCACTTCGTCGGTTCACTGTCCGTGCCCATCTGCCGGAGCGGCTCACCGCGCTGGGCGAGTTGTCGACGAACCTGCGGTGGTCGTGGCACGGCCCGACGCAGGATCTGTTCGCCGACCTCGACCCGGAGCTGTGGCGCGCGGTCGGCCAGGATCCGGTCCGGATGCTGGGCGAGGTGCCCGCCGAGCGGCTCGACGCGCTCGCCGCCGATGCCGCGTATGTCGCCCGGGTGGACGCGGCCGCCGAGGGGCTGCGCGACTATCTGGCGCGGCCGCGCTGGTTCCAGCAGCAGACCGGGACGAATGTCGCCGGGATCGCGTACTTCTCGATGGAGTTCGGTGTCACCGAGGTGCTGCCGAACTACTCGGGTGGGCTGGGCATCCTGGCCGGTGACCATCTCAAGGCCGCCTCCGATCTGGGTCTGCCGCTGATCGGCGTCGGGCTGCTGTACCGCTCCGGGTATTTCCGGCAGTCGCTGTCGGCCGACGGCTGGCAGATGGAGCACTACCCGGCGCTGGACCCGCAGGGTCTGCCGTTGCGGCTGCTCACCAGCGACGGCTCGCCGGTGCTGATCCATGTCGGCATGCCGGAGGGCCGGGTGCTGCGGGCGCGGGTGTGGATCGCCCAGGTGGGCCGGATTCCGCTGCTGCTGCTCGATTCCGATATCGCCGAGAACGATCCGGAGTTGCGCGCGGTCACCGACCGGCTCTACGGCGGCGATCAGGATCACCGGATCAAGCAGGAGATCCTGGCCGGGATCGGTGGGGTCCGCGCGGTGCGGGCCTACACCCGCGCCAACGGGCTGCCCGATCCCGATGTGTTCCATATGAACGAGGGCCACGCCGGCTTCCTCGGGGTGGAGCGGATCCGGGAATTCATCGCGGGCGGACTGGACTTCGACACCGCGCTGGCCGCGGTCCGGGCAGGCACCGTGTTCACCACGCACACCCCGGTGCCCGCGGGCATCGACCGGTTCCCGATGCCGCTGGTGCGCCGCTATTTCGGTGGCGCGCACGGTGAGTCCGAGTCCGCGCTGCTGCCGGGACTGTCCGTCGACCGGATCCTGGCGTTCGGCCGGGAATCCGATCCCTCCGTGTTCAACATGGCGCACATGGGTCTGCGCATGGCCCAGCGCGCCAACGGTGTCTCGAAGCTGCACGGCGAGGTCAGCCGGGACATGTTCGCCGGGCTGTGGCCGGGCTTCGACGCGGCCGAGGTGCCGATCGGTTCGGTCACCAACGGCGTGCACGCGCCGACCTGGGCGGCCAGGGAGTGGATCGACAAGGCGCGCGAACTCGTCGGCCCGGAGCTGGTCGAGGAGGCGCGCGGCTGGGAGAAGCTCAGCGATGTCGATCTCGGACAGCTGTGGTCGACGCGCAACACCCTGCGCGGCGTCCTGATCGAGGAGGTGCGCCGCAGGCTGCGCGACTCGTGGCATCAGCGCGGCGCGGCCGACGCGGAACTGGGCTGGATCGACGAGGTCTTCGACCCCTCGGTGCTCACCGTCGGGTTCGCCCGGCGCGTGCCCACCTACAAGCGGCTGACGCTGATGCTGCGCGACCCCGAGCGGCTGCGCGCGCTGCTGCTCGATCCCGAGCGGCCGGTGCAGTTGGTGGTCGCGGGCAAGAGTCATCCCGCCGACGACGGCGGCAAGGCGCTGATCCAGCAGGTCGTGCGCTTCGCCGACGATCCGGCGGTGCGGCACCGCATCGTCTTCCTGCCCGACTACGACATGTCGATGGCCCGCTACCTCTACTGGGGTTGCGATGTGTGGCTGAACAATCCGCTGCGCCCGCTCGAGGCGTGCGGCACCTCCGGCATGAAGTCCGCGCTCAACGGCGGCCTCAACCTGTCCATCCGGGACGGCTGGTGGGACGAGATGTTCGACGGCGAGAACGGCTGGGCGATTCCCACCGCCGACGGCGTGCGCGACGAGCACCGCCGCGACGATCTCGAGGCCGCCGCGCTCTACGAGCTCGTCGAGCGCACGGTCGCTCCGCGTTTCTACGACCGCGACGCCGCGGGCGTGCCGGTGCGCTGGACCGAGATGGTGCGCCACACCCTGCAGACCACCAGCCCGAAGGTGCTGGCCTCGCGGATGGTTCGCGATTATGCCGAGCAGTACTACGGCCCGGCGGCCGCGGCGTTCGGCCGGGCCGCCGCCGACGGATTCGCCGGCGCGGCGCAGGTCGCCGAGTACCGCAAGCGGGTCGACGCGGCCTGGTCGTCGGTCTGGGTGGCGCAGGTCGACAGCTCCGGCCTGCCCGACACCCCGGTAATCGGGGCGAAGCTGTCGCTGGAGGCGCGCGTCGAACTCGGCGGGCTCGCGCCGTCTGATGTGGTGGTGCAGGCGGTGCTCGGCCGGGTCTCGCCCGCCGACGACCTGTCCGACACCACCACCATCGAGATGACGCACACCGGGACCGACGAGGGTGTGGAGCTGTATGCCGTGCAGTCGCCGGTGCCGCTGTCGGGCGCCGTCGGCTACACCGTGCGTGTGCTGCCCCACAACGCGTTGCTCGCGTCGGATGCCGAACTGGGGCTGGTGGCCGTCGCGGGGGCGTGACCTGCGTCGTGACACGGATGCCGGGTTCTTCGATTCAGTGAACTTTCCGCTACCGTTCCTGGGCATCCTTCTTCTTTGAAATTCGGACTGGAGTGTCATGGCCAGCGATGTCGTTACCCGCGCCCGAGGGCGCATCGACGGATACTTCGGTGTCACGTCGAGCGGGTCCACCTTCCGGCGCGAGGCGATGGCGGGCACGATCACGTTCCTGGCGATGTCCTATGTGCTGGCGGTGAATCCGTCGATCCTCGGTGACGAGGGCGCCCTGGGCGACAAGGGCATTCCGATGCAGGCCGTGTTCACCGCGACGGCGGTGGCCGCGATCTTCGGCACCCTGGTCATGGGCATCTGGGCGCGGTATCCGATCGCGCTCGCGCCCGGCATGGGCCTCAACGCGTTCTTCGCCTACACGGTCGTGCTGAGCATGGGCATTCCGTGGCAGGTCGCCCTGTCGGGCACCCTGCTGTCGGGCATCATCTTCTTCATCCTGGCGATCACCAAGATCCGGGAACGAATCCTCAATGCCATTCCGCTGCAGATGAAGTTCGCGGTGGGCGCGGGCATCGGTCTGTTCGTCGCGTTCCTCGGGCTGAAGAACGCGGGCATCGTGGTCAACAGCGACGCGACCTTGGTCACGCTCGGCGACTTCACCAAGGGCACCACCCTGCTCGCCCTGTTCGGTCTGGTCGTGACGGTGGTCTTCCTGGTGATCGGCTGGCACGGCGCGGTGCTCTACGGCATCGTCGCGACCACGGTCCTGGGTATGGTCACCGGCCTGGTCGGCATCCCGGACGGGATCGCCGAGCTGCCCAAGGGCCTGGATCAGACCTTCGGCCAGGCGATCATCCATCTGCCCGACGCGTTCACCGGGCAGATGATCGTGGTGGTGCTCACCATGCTGTTCGTCGACTTCTTCGACGCCTCGGGCACCCTGATCGGTGTCGCCAACCAGGCGGGCCTGCTCAACAAGGACGGCACGCTGGCACGGGCGCGCAGCGCGATGGCCGCCGACTCGGTCGGCACGACGGCGGGCGCGATCATCGGTACCTCCACCACCACCGCCTATGTGGAATCGACCGCCGGTGTGTCGGCGGGCGGCCGGACCGGTGTCACCGCGATCACCACGGCGGGCTGGTTCGTGATCGCGATGTTCTGCTACCCGATCTTCTCGGTGATCGCCGGGTCGGCCGAGGTGACCGCGCCCGCGTTGATCGTGGTCGGCGTCTTGATGGCGCGCTCGCTGGGCGAGATCGACTGGCAGCACCTCGAATACTCCGTGCCCGCGTTCCTGACCGTGATCATGATGCCGCTGACCTATTCGATCGCCAACGGACTGGCGATGGGCATGATCTTCTACCCGGTGGTGATGGTCGCCCGGGGCCGGGTCAAGGAAGTCCATCCGGCCATGTGGGTTTTGATGGTGTTGTTCCTGGGGTACTTCTTCTTCCTCGTCGAGTAGGTGAACTCACCATAGGTGTGCCTATACTTAGGCTAGCCTAGCCAAGCTTGAAGGAGAGTTACCTATGAAGCGCTCGCTCGTTGCCGCGTCGATGGCGGTTGCCACCATCTTCGCGCCGGTCACCGCGGCTGTCGTCGCCACCGCCCCCGCCGCGATCGCCGCCCCGGCGACCCCGTCGGCCGGTGAGCTCCAGGGCAAGCTCCAGGCGGCCATGAACGGCTCCGCCGCCGAGCTCGAGTCGGGCAACGCCGGTAGCCTCATCGTCGTTCGCGACACCGTCAACCGGATCCCGGGCTACAGCTGGGACGTCTCGGGCCCGGTCACCGTCGACGGTGACACCCTCTCGGCGACCCTGAACAGCCGCCTCGGCGACTACGCCTACCCGATCCCGGTGACCTGGAAGAACATCGGCGGCACCTGGAAGCTGTCGCAGGAGTCGGAGAGCACCCTGGTCAGCTACGCGACCATGGCGTGGTGAACTGAGTCTTCGCGCAGAGGCCGCCCTTCGGGGCGGCCTTTCTGTTGTGTGTGAGCAGGGTCACGGAAGTGCTGGGGGCGGCGGGAAATAGTCGCGCCGGACCCGGGGTTGTGACCGGACGAGGCAATCGGACCATGGTCCGGTTGCGGGCATGTATCGAATCGCAGATGAGGAAACGATGACCGACACCGCTACCCGCACCACTCCCGCTACTTCCCCCTCCACCACCGACGAGGTCACCGCCGCGGGCATCGGCCTGCTGGTGCTGCGCGTGGGCTTCGGTGGCCTGATGGCCGCCTACGGCGCGCAGAAACTGTTCGGCTGGTTCAACGGCATGGGGTGGCAGACCACCACCGACAGCTTCGAGGCGATGGGCTACAACCCCGGCGTACTCTTCGGCACGCTCGCCGGACTCAGCGAGCTGGTCGGCGGCCTGCTCCTGGTATTTGGTCTGTTCACACCGCTGGCCGCCGCCATCGTGCTCGGCACGATGATCAACGCGATCAATGTGCTCTGGGCCGGTGGCCTGTTCCCGGCCGACCCGTCGGTGACCGGCTACTCGACGCCGCTGGTCTACGCCATCGCCGCCGCGGGCCTGGCCTTCACCGGCCCGGGCCGCTTCTCGCTCGACGCGGGCCGCCCGTGGGCGCGCCAGGGTGTCGTCTGGGGCGGCGCGGCCGTGGCCGTCGCCGTGGTCGCCGCGGTGCTGACGCTGATCCTGAAGGCCGCGCTCTGAGCTGAGCGGCGTTCGTCCGCGGCGGCGCGGTGACCGGTATCCGGTTGCCGCGCCGCCGCTTTCGTTCCCGGTGTGCGACGTTTCGTCATCGGCCGTATGCCCGTGGTTCCACGCAGTGCCCGCGCCTGTCGCCGGTAGCGGTTACCCTCGGCGACGGCGCTTGTCGAAGCGGCGCCACGCACCGTCCGCGCATCGAAGAGGAGAGCTGCGATGAAGGCTTACGACCTGGGTTTCGGGGATTCGGCGGACAAACTGGCGGAGACGCCCGGCGGTGAGCCGCTGACGCTCGACACGCCGGTGCGCTCCGGGTGGATCGGCAGCGACGGGCCCGCGATCGATCCGGCGAGCTGGCCGCGCGGGCCGGTCACCGGGCTGCCGATGATGCACGCGCTCACCCTGCGACTGCCCGTCGACTATCAGCGCCGCGGGCCGAAATACCCGGCCATCGCCTTCTTCCAGGGCGAGGGGCAGTTCGCCGACGCGACCGACCCGATCGTGGCCGACGCGGCCGCCGACGATCCGGTCGCCCGCGAGCTGGTCTCCACCCGGCTGCACTCGCAGCTGCAGCTCCTGCACGACGAGATCGGCGGCGTCTTCGCGCTGGTCTGGCTGACCGAAGCGGAATTCGCCGCGGGCCCGGTCGCGCCGCCCGCCGACGTGCGCCTGCCCGGCTCGCCGGTCGCGAGCGACGAGGGCTGCAACGCCTGGGACGACGTGCACCCCACCATCGGCGTCTGGCTGGCCGAGCGCGTCGCCGACCCCAATGTCGGTATCCCGCCGGTCGAATACGTCCCGAACTCGCGCTACCAGGACCCGCTCACCGAGGACTCCGGCTGGAACCCCTGGGCCGAGCCGCTGTTCGGCCGCTCCCACCTCGGCGGCACCGCGTTCCCCGTCCAGGCGCTCCCGGAGGGCCTGACCCCGTTCTACCTGGAGATCGAGGAGGTCTCCGGGATGAACTTCGGCGGCGGCAACGCCCAGCTCGACCTGGAGTCGGGCGTTTTCGACTGGGCCTGCGGGTAGCGCTCAGTCGACCATGGCCGGGCGGTCGTCGTCGGGGTGCGCCCCGCCGGCGACGCGCGGCGGCCGGATCGCGCGGGAGAGTTCTTGCGCGGCAGGGGGATCGATGACGGTCGGCTCGATCGGCTCGGGGCGCCGGCGCGGCGGCGTCGAACGGACCAGGCGGAACACCCCGATCAGCACGATCAGGTAGACGACCACGTAGATGTTCATCATCACCTGCGCGCCCGGCCACCACGGCGGCAGCAGGAAGGTGCCGACACTGACCCAGGTGGGGGTGTAGGTGTAGGTCCACGCCGCGATGGCGAGGTACAGCGCGCCCGCCGCGACCCACCAGCGGCCGCGGGTCTGGGCGCGATGGATCAGATAGACCGTCAGCGGGACGAACCAGACCCAGTGGTGCCCCCACGAATACGGCGAGACCGCGCAGGCGGTGAGCCCGCCGAGGGTCACCGACAGCAGCGGTTCGTCGCGGCGCACCAGCTCGGCAGCGAGCCACAGGGCGAGCAGCGCGATCGGGACGGCGATCAGCAGCCACAACCAGACCGGGGCAGGCCCGTGCACGAGGTGGGCGACGGCGCCGCGCAGCGACTGATTGGCGGGGTGGACATCGGGGGCGATGCGACCGGACTGGAAGAACGTCGAGGTCCAGTACTGGTACGAATCACTCGGCAGGACCAGGGCGGTCAGGCCGATCGTCGCGGCGAAGGTGAGCGCGGCGGTGGCCGCGGCGCGCCATTGCCGTTGCGCCAGATACTGGGCAACGAAGAACAGCGGGGTCAGCTTGATGCCCGCCGCGATGCCGACGCCGAGACCGCGCAGCCTGCTGTGCTCGGCGCGGGAGAAGTCCCACAGCACCAGCAGCATGAGCCACAGATTGATCTGCCCGTAGTAGAGCGTGGTGCGCACCGGCTCGGCGAAGACGAACGCCAGCATGATCAGCGCGCTGACCACGGCCAGGCGCGGCGTCACCCGGTAGCCGAGCATCCGCCAGCTCTGCAGCACGCAGGCGAACAGCACGGCGAGGTTGAGGACCAGCCAGGTCGTGGTGACGGCCGACCACGGCACCAGCACCAGCGGCAGGAAGGCCAGCGCCGAGAACGGCGTGTAGGTGTAGAGGAGTCCGTAGTGCGTGGGCTCGATGTAGAGCGCCCGATCGTGCAGCACCCGCCAGCCGCCGTCGCGGTAGATGTGGACGTCGAGGCCGCCGACGAGGATGCCGCCGCTGTCCATCCACGGATCCATGGTGGTGAACAGCAGAGTCACGCCGAGGACGGCGGTACCGAGTAGCAGGAGGAGCGTCGAGACCGTGCGCGGGAGCTCCGCGCGTCGAGATTTCTCCACCACTGCCGTACTACCGGCCGGCTCGCATCGTATGCACGACTAAGAACCTACCGCCCGCCCGTCGGAGTGGCGCGGTGTGGCCCGCCTTTGGTAGACGATTCCTATGAAGCCGGTCGGCCCGGTGGCGAACCGAACTCGGCAAGGCCCGCCTCACGCGGCCGGTTGCAGGACCAGCATGGTGTCGGCGCCGTGATGGAATTCGTAACGGGTCTTGCGCAGCGCGGTGGGGACGCCCTTGTCGTGGAGTTCGGTGCGCAGCCCGGCGATGAGGTCGTCCAGTGGTGCGCCGGTGTAGTCGAGCAGGGGATAGAGCCGGGCCTCGCCCTCGGTGACGCGGGACAGTTCGAGCAGGGCGGACAGGTGGAATTCGGCGTCGAGGCGGTCGGCGTAGCTGAACAGCAGGTGTGAGCTCAGCGACAGATCGAAGGATTTGTCGGGGAACGGGAGTTCGGGCAGGCTCGCGGCGATGTAGCGGTCGGGCGCGGCGCGCAGATCGGCGGCGAAGCGCCGGGCCGCGCCGCGCCGGATGGCGGCATGGCCGTCGGGGGAGCCGTACCAGTCCCAGCGGTAGCGGTGGGCATTGGCGGCGGCCCAGGCCACGGCGCGGTCGTTCTCGGTGACGGCGTCGACGGCCAGGTCGGTGGTCGGACGGGCATAGATCGGATCGATCGCGGTGACCGTGGCCCCCAGGGCGGTGGCCTCGGCCGCGAAACTCGCTGCGCCACCGGGGCAATCGAGCACCCTGCGGCCGGTGAGATCGTCGTCGGACAGGTGAAACATCGCGCGGTACTCGGCCAAAGATCTTGCGCTGACCAGAAATTCGCCGAGTACCTCGCCATCGGCGTGGTGCTTCATCACCCAACGTTCTCACGAGTTGCGTTCGCCCGGCGGTGAATTCACGGGTGTGGTCATGTCGATTGCAAGACCGGGTGTAAAAGTCCCTCAGCTCACGCGGACGCGGTGAGCCTGCGCAGCGCCTTCGCGACCACCTCGGGGTCGGTGGTCTCCCAGTACGGCGGCAGCGAAGCGCGCAGGTAGCCGCCGTAGCGGGCGGTGGCCAGCCGCGAGTCGAGGATCGCGACGACGCCGCGATCGTCGACGCTGCGCAACAGCCTGCCGGTGCCCTGGGCCAGCAGCAGCGCCGCGTGATTGGCCGCCACCGTCATGAAGCCGTTGCCGCCGCGCGATTCCACCGCGCGCTGGCGGGCGGTGAGCAGTGGGTCGTCGGGGCGGGGGAACGGAATGCGGTCCAGGATCACCAGACTCAGCGACGGGCCGGGCACGTCGACGCCCTGCCACAGGGTGAGCGTGCCGAACAGCGACGTGGCCGGGTCGTCGGCGAACTTGCGCACCAGCGCGCCCATCGAGTCGTCGCCCTGGCACAGCACCGGGGTGTCGAGCCGCTCGCGCAGTGCCTCGGTGGCGGCCTTGGCGGCGCGCATCGAGGAGAACAGGCCGAGCGTGCGCCCGCCCGCGGAGGTGATGAGCTGCTCGATCTCGTCGAGGTAGGCGGGGGCCAGGCCGTCGCGGCCCGGCGCGGGCAGGTGCTTGGCGACGTAGAGGATGCCGGACTTCGCGTGATCGAACGGCGAACCGACATCGAGCGAACTCCAGCGCACCGACTCCACGTCGGCGGGCGCGGTGGCGCCGTTGGCCAGCGCCGGGTCGACCTTGCCGCCGGACTGCGAGGGCAGGCCCCAGGTGATCGCGAGCCCGTCGAACGAGCCGCCGATCTGCAGGGTGGCCGAGGTGAGCACGACGGTCGCGGTGCCGAACAGCCTGCTGCGCAGCAGGCCGCCCACCGACAGCGGCGCCATCCGCAGGGTGCGGCGGGCGACGCCGCGGATCTCGTCGGCCGAGAGCCAGATGACATCGCGCCGCGCGGCCGGATCGGCCTCCTCGAACGCGGTCAGGGTGCGCACCGCCGCGTCGTGCACGTCGTCGATGGCGGCCACGGCCATCGTGCGGGCGGCGGCGTTGTCGGGATCGTCGGTGGCCTTCACGCTGCCCGTCGGGGCGAGGGCGGTGCGCGCGTTCCAGGCGGCGTCGCGGACCAGCGCGAGGACCGGGGCGATGCCGTCGGGCAGCTGGTCCCAGCGGCCGGGCGGCATGTCCTCGAGCGCTTCGTGGAACGCCTCGGCAGCGCCCTCGAGCCGGTCGACCTCGCGTTCGTCGATGAGCTTGGTGCAGCGCCGGGCCGCGGCGCTGATCGCGGTCGCGGCGAGTTCGGCGGTGGCGACGCCGGTGACCCGGTCGACCAGTTCGTGCGCCTCGTCGATCACCACGACATCGTGTTCGGGCAGCACCTGGATGCCGCTGATCGCGTCGATGGCCAGCAGCGCGTGGTTGGTCACCACGACGTCGGCCTGGGCCGATTCGGCGCGCGCCTTCTCGGCGAAACAGTCCTGGCCGAACTGGCAGCGGGTCTTGCCGAGGCATTCGCGCGAGGACACGCTGACCTGACGCCAGGCCCGGTCGCTCACGCCGGGGGCGATCTCGTCGCGGTCGCCGGTCTCGGTGTCCGAGGCCCACTCGTTGAGCCGCTGCACCTCGCGGCCCAGCTTGGAGATGGCGAAGGCGTCGAACAGTTCCGCCTCGCCGCCGGTGTCCTCGGGGATCACGCTGTTGATCTTGTTCAGGCACAGATAGTTGTTGCGGCCCTTGAGGATCGCGAACTGCGGTACCCGGCCCAACGGCTTGCTCAGCGCGTCGGCCAGGCGCGGCAGATCGCGGTCGACGAGCTGACGTTGCAGGGCGATCGTCGCGGTGGAGACCACCACGGTGCGCCCGGTCCGCACCGCGTGCCGCAGGCTCGGCACCAGATAGGCCAGCGATTTACCGGTGCCGGTGCCCGCCTGCACCGCCAGGTGCTCCTTGGTGTCGATCGCGTGGTCGACCGCCGTCGCCATGGTGGTCTGGCCGGTGCGTTCCTTGCCTCCCAGGGCATGCACGGCGGTGGCGAGCAGGTCGGCGACGGGAGGAAGTTCGGGCACGCTGGCAGCTTATCCGCCCCCTCGGACAAGTCCGATCGGCCGACGGCGAGCCCCGGTCAGGACTCGCGGACGAAGTCGTCGAGGTTGGCGCGGATGTAGTCGAGGACGCGCTGTTCGAAGTCGGCGGGCTCGTTGATGTCGTAGATCTCGTCGGGGTCGTCGGCGCGGGCGCCGTCGGGGCGGCGGATCTGGCCGGGGTTGGCCAGGGTCTGGTGTTCGTCGTCGAAGAAGCGGTCGAGGGCGTCGTCGGGGGAGCTGGGGGAGGCGTCGCGGGCGGCCAGGATCGCGGCGGCGGCCAGGCGCGGCATGCCCGCGGCGCGCAAACCACGAGTGGCCCAGGGGAGTTCGCCGCGCCGGGTGCGCAGGTAGCCGCTGAAGCCGGTGTCCAGGACGCTGGTGTGCAGGCTCGACAGGGCCAGCAGGTGGGCGAAGGCGGGCGGGAGTTCGGCGAAGGCGCCGATGCCGCGACGCTGGAGGTCGTCGGTGACCAGGTTGGACCAGAAGACGATGTCGGCGGCGTCGTGGATGGAGTCGATCTCGGCCAGCGCCGTCGTCAGTCGGGCGCGCGCCTGCGCCGGGAATCGGTAGTCCATGGGGGCAGGCTAGCCGTGTCCCACCCGCTCGCCGCGAGCGGTCACGCGGCCGCCCGCGCCGGGAGCCGATTGCGCCGAGGACCGGGTCAGGCGGGGATTTCGCCCGACAACTCGACGCCTGCTTCGCGCAGCGTGGTGAGCGCGGTGGCGACCGTCGCCGGGGCGACGCCCGCGGTGAGGTCGAGCAGGATGCGGGTGCCGAACCCGGCGGCGCGGGCGTCGAGGGCGGTGGCGCGCACGCAGTGGTCGGTGGCGATGCCGACGACGTCGACGGTGTCGATCGAGCGCGCGCGCAGCCAGTCGGCCAGGGTGGTGCCGTCGGCGGCCGCGCCTTCGAAGCCGGAGTAGGCGGCCGAGTACTCGCCCTTGGAGAAGATCTCCTCGATCGAGCCGGTATCCAGGGCGGGATGGAAGTCCGCGCCGGGCGTGCCGACCCGGCAGTGCGGCGGCCAGGTGTCGACGTAGTCGGGTTCGGTGGAGAAATGTGGACCGGGATCGACGTGATAGTCCCTGGTCGCGACCACCGCGTCGTAGTCGGCGCCCGCGACGAACTCGCTGATCGCCGCCGCCACGGCGGCACCACCCGCGACGGCGAGCGAGCCGCCCTCGCAGAAGTCGTTCTGCACATCCACGATCACCAGACCGCGTGCCATGCCGTCCTCCACTTCTCCGCCGGTCCGAACTCGCGCGACCGGTCGCGTCACGCCGGGCCTCGACGACATCATTCTCCGCTGCCTATGCCGGTGCGGCCACTCGGCCGCGCCGCTCCTGGCCGCCGCCGTCCCCGGCCTCCGCCGCCGTCCCCGGCTGCGGTCGCGCCGTCGTGGGTGCGCCGGCGTGTGGGCTCAGCCCAGAAAGGTCGTCGGCACCGCAGGCTCGCCCGCCGACAGCTTGAGCCCCTCCCACGGCAGGCTGACCAGCCCGCGCGCGACCAGCTCCCGGCTCTGCGCCAGCGTCGCGACACCTTCGACAACGGCGCCCTTGCGGACCAGCGGCACCAGCAGCTCCCTGGCCTGGAAACCGTTGGTGGCCGGTGCTTCTCCGTCGGCGGGGTAGACGATCTCCTCGACGATCGTGCCCGTCGCGCGGGCCAGCCGCACCGCCTTCTTGGTGCCACCGCGCGACTGCTTGTGACTGCTGCGCTTGGCCACCGGGATGCCGTCGACCTCGACCAGCTTGTAGACCATGCCCGCGGTCGGCGCGCCGGAGCCGGTGACCAGCGAGGTGCCGACGCCGTAGACGTCGACCGGTTCGGCGCGCAGGGCCGCGATCGCGTACTCGTCGAGATCGCCGGAGACCACGATGCGGGTGCCGGTGGCGCCGAGCCCGTCGAGCTGGTCGCGCACCTGCCTGGCCAGCACGCCGAGGTCGCCGGAGTCGATCCGCACGCCGCCGAGCTCGGGACCGGCCACCTCGATCGCCGTCGCCACGCCCCTGGTGATGTCGAAGGTGTCGACGAGCAGGGTGGTGCCGACGCCGAGCGCGTCGATCTGGCTGCGGAACGCGGCCGCTTCGTGCTCGCCGTCGGCGCCGCTGTGCAGCAGAGTGAACGCGTGCGCGCTGGTGCCGGCGCCCGGCACGCCGAAGCCGCGCACGGCTTCCAGGTTGGAGGTGGCGTCGAAACCGGCCAGGTAGGCGGCGCGCGAACTCGACGGCGCGGCCAGTTCGTGGGTGCGCCGCGAGCCCATCTCGATCATCCGCCTGCCCGCCGCCGCGCTCACCATGCGCGCGGCCGCCGAGGCGATCGCGCTGTCGTGATTGAGGATCGACAGGGCCAGCGTCTCCAGCAGCACACATTCGGCGAAACTGCCGCGCACGGACAGGATCGGCGAGCCGGGGAAGTACAGCTCACCCTCGGCGTAGCCGTCGATATCGCCGGTGAAGCGATATTCCCGCAACCAGTCGACGGTGGCCGGGTCGAGGAACCCGGCGACCACCTCGAGTTCGGCGGGACCGAAGCGGAAGTGGGTCAGCGCGTCGAGCAGCCGCCCGGTACCGGCCACCACGCCGTAGCGGCGACCGTGCGGCAAGCGCCTGGCGAACACCTCGAAGGTGCACTGCCGATGCGCCGAGCCGTCGGCCAGGGCGGCGGCGAGCATGGTCAGCTCGTACTGATCGGTCAGCAGCGCGGTGCTGGCGAACTCGTCACGGATCTGCACACCGGAAACTGTAGTCACCGCGGGTGTTGTTTCTGTGTGGCCGCGTCGTACCCTGGGATTTATGGCCGTGTGCAATTCCGTTCGAGCCGGCGCCGTCACCGACGCCGTGAACGCCGCACTGTCAGCGGCACAGGCGACGCCGGAAGCGGTCGAGCAGACCGAGATCCTCGAGGCCGAGGACCGGCCCTGGGTCACCGTGGTCTGGGACGACCCGGTGAACCTCATGCACTACGTCACCTACATCTTCCAGAAGCTCTTCGGCTACAGCAAAGCCAAGGCGACCGAGTTGATGTTGCAGGTGCACAACGAGGGCAAAGCGGTCGTGTCCTCCGGATCACGCGACAAGATGGAGCAGGACGTCCGCCGATTGCACGCGGCGGGACTCTGGGCAACCATGCAGCGAGACGACTGAGTACCGTAACCCTGTGCGCAAGTGGAGCAGGAAGAACTCACTGAGTGGCCTGAAGCTTCGATCCGAGATGGACGAGCACGAGGCCACCGTTCTGCGCTCCCTGGTCGGGGCCGTGTCCGGCTTGCTCAGCGACCGCGCGGCCGAGGCGCCCGAGGACGAACTCGCCGCGCTGACCGGCCTGCGCACCGGCAACTCCACCCCGCCCGACGATCCGCAGCTGCTGCGCCTGCTGCCCGATTTCCACCGTGCCGAGCCGGGGTCGCCCGACGCCAAGCGCGCCGACCTCAACTCCGCCCTGCGCAGCCTGCACGAGCCCGAGATCATCGACGCGAAACTGGCCGCGGGCCGGGTCGTGCTGGACAGCTGTCCCGAGGTGGGCGGCAAGATCGTGCTCACCCCCGAGCAGGCCGACGCCTGGCTGGCCGCGCTCACCGATGTCCGCCTGGCGCTGGGCACCCTGCTCGACATCGACGACGACACGCCCGAACACTTCGATCCGAGTGATCCGCGCGCGCCGCACCTGGACGTCTACCACTGGCTGACCTGGATGCAGGACTCGCTGTTGCAGGCGCTCGCGCCCTGATTTCCGCGCGTTAGGGTCGGGGCATGAGCGGCGTTCCCGGTCCACGCAACGCGATCACCGATGTGTCCGGCGTGCTGGTCGGCCATCATCAGGTCCTCGACGACGACGTCACCCTCGGCACCGGCGCGGCGACCGGCTGCACCGTGGTGCGCGTGCCCGGCGGCGCGACCGCCGCGGTGGACGTGCGCGGCGGCGGGCCCGGCACCAGGGAGACCGACCTGCTCGATCCGGGCAATACCGTCCGGCAGCTGAACGCGGTCCTGCTCGCGGGCGGCAGCGCGTACGGGCTGGCCGCCGCCGACGGCGTGATGCGCTGGTCGGAGGAACACGGCGAGGGCATCCCGATGGACCCCACCGATCCGAGCCGGGTGGTGCCGATCGTGCCCGGCGCGGTGATCTTCGACCTGCCGGTGGGGGCGTGGCACATCCGGCCCGACGCCGACTTCGGTTTCCTGGCGGCCGAGGCGGCCGCGGAGGAGTTCGCGCGCGGTACCGCGGGTGCCGGGGTCGGAGCGCGGGCCGGGGCGCTCAAGGGCGGAATCGGTTCGGCGAGTGTGGTTCTCGCCGACGGGCCGGGCGCCGGGGTCACGGTGGGCGCGGTGATCGTCGCCAATCCGGTCGGCTCGGTGGTCGATCCGCGCACCGGTCTGCCGTGGGGAGCGGGCACCGACGGGCCCGACTTCTTCGGGTTGCGGCCCGGCACCGCGGCCGAGATCGCCGCGCTCGCCGCCCTGCCGGTGAAGGGCACCGTGCTCAACACGACCATCGGCGTCGTCGCCACCGACGCCGCGCTCGATCCGATCGCCTGCCGCAGACTGGCCACCACCGCGCACGACGGCCTCGCCCGCGCGATCCGCCCGGTGCATTCCCCGCTCGACGGCGACACCCTGTTCGCGCTGTCCACCGGCACGATCGAGGTGCCACCGATCCCGCTGCCCGGCGCGTTCCCCGGCGATCTGCTGCTGCTGGACCAGCTGTGCACCGCGGCGGCCGTGGTCGTGGAACGGGCCGTCGTCGACGCCGTGCTCAGCGCGACCTCGATCGCCGGGATCCCGGCCTATCGAGATCTGTTTCCGCGCCGACTCCCCGCAGGTGGGGACCGGGATGCGCGCGGCGCGGAATAGCCGAATAGGGTGGGTCGTTGTCGAGGTGGTGCTCGACAGCACGCAGGCAGGTTTGTGGAAAGGGTCGAGGAAGTGCTGGTGATCAGGGCCGATCTCGTGGACGCGATGGTGGCGCACGCGCGCGCCGACCACCCCGACGAGGCCTGCGGCATCATCGCCGGACCCGAGGGCAGCGACCGGCCGGAACGCTTCGTCGCCATGGTCAACGCCGAGCGCTCGCCCACGTTCTACCGTTTCGACTCCGGCGAGCAGCTGAAGGTCTGGCGCGCGATGGACGACGCCGACGAGACCCCCGTGGTGATCTACCACTCGCACACCGCCACCGAGGCCTACCCCAGCCGCACCGACATCTCCTACGCCTCCGAGCCGTTCGCGCACTACGTGCTGATCTCCACCCGCGATCCGGAGCAGCACGAACTGCGCAGCTACCGCATCGTCGACGGCGAGGTCACCGAAGAGCCCGTGCGGATCGTCGCCTCCTACGACGCCTGAACCCACCGAAACGAAGTCACACCCGAGGAGTCCCCATGCCGGTAACCGTGTCCATTCCGACCATCATGCGAGGTCTCACCGGAGGCGAGAAGCGCGTCCAGGGTGAGGGCGCGACCCTGTCGGCCCTGATCGACAACCTCGAGGCCAACCACCCCGGTCTGGCGGAGCGGCTGCTCAA
This sequence comes from Nocardia sp. NPDC050718, assembly GCF_040654235.1. Lineage (NCBI taxonomy): Bacteria > Bacillati > Actinomycetota > Actinomycetes > Mycobacteriales > Nocardiaceae > Nocardia > Nocardia sp. NPDC050718. The sequence goes on from NZ_JBFAHQ010000014.1 coordinate 29,477, forward strand.
GGACGGCAAGCTCAACCGCTACGTCAACATCTACGTCGACGACGAGGACGTGCGGTTCGCCGGCGGGCTCGACGCCGAGGTGCCCGCGGACGCGTCGGTCACCATCCTGCCGGCCGTCGCCGGCGGCGCGCGCTGACGTGGCCCGCTACGAATCGCTCATCGCGACCCTCGGCAACACCCCGCTCGTCGGACTGAAGACGCTGTCCCCGCAGTGGGACGGCGACGATCACGTCCGCCTCTGGGCCAAGCTCGAGGACCGCAATCCCACCGGGTCGATCAAGGACCGGCCCGCGCTGCGGATGATCGAGCAGGCCGAGGCCGACGGCAAGCTCACTCCCGGCTGCACGATCCTGGAGCCGACCAGCGGCAACACCGGGATCTCGCTGGCCATGGCGGCCAAGCTCAAGGGCTACCGGATCGTCTGCGTGATGCCGGAGAACACCTCGGTCGAGCGGCGTCAGCTGCTCACCATGTTCGGCGCCGAGATCATCGATTCGCCGGCCGCCGGTGGGTCGAACCAGGCCGTGGCCATGGCCAAGGAGATCGCCGCGCAGAATCCGGACTGGGTGATGCTCTACCAGTACGGCAACCCGGCCAACGCGCTCGCGCACTACGAGACGACCGGCCCGGAACTGCTCGCCGACCTGCCCGAGATCACGCACTTCGTCGCCGGACTCGGCACCACCGGCACCCTGATGGGCACCGGGCGGTTTTTGCGCGAGAAGGTGCCCGGCATCGAGATCGTCGCCGCCGAGCCGCGCTACGGCGAGCTGGTCTACGGCCTGCGCAACATCGACGAGGGGTTCATCCCCGAGCTGTACGACGAGACGGTGCTGACCACCCGGTTCTCCGTCGGCCCGTACGACGCGGTGAAGCGCACCCGCGAGCTCGTCGGCGAGGAGGGCATCTTCGCCGGCATCTCCACCGGCGCGATCCTGCACGCCGCGCTCGGCGTGGCGAAGAAGGCGCAGAAGGCGGGCAAGCGCGCCGATATCGCGTTCGTCGTCGCCGACGGCGGCTGGAAGTACCTGTCCACCGGCGCCTACGACGGCACCCTGGACGAGGCCGAGGAACGCCTCGACGGCCAGCTCTGGGCCTGACGGCTCGGTACCCTGTGGGGAGTGGGCCCGCTGGCGGCCCGGCCTGAGCGGAGGCGATGTCGGTGAGCGGTGGCGGAGGAATCGGAGCCTCGTTCGATCCGGATCGGATCGCCGGGTTGCAGGGGCGGCCCGGCGCGACCCCGCCCGCCCGGCGCGAAGGCGTCCGGGCGTGGACGCGCGCGGCGGTCGTGATCGTCGCGTTCGTCGGGTCGCTGTACGTGATCGAGGGCGTCGACGCGGTGCTCTCGGCCGACCGGCCGAGCGGCGCGCCCGGTCAGCTCGACGCGGGCGGGATCGAGCCGCGCGAGCTCGACGGCCTCGACGGCATCCTGTGGGCGCCGTTGCTGCACGGTGGCTGGGATCACCTGATGGCCAACACCCTGCCACTGCTGATCCTCGGCTTCCTGGTGCTGCTGTCCGGGATCGGGCGCGGCATCGCGGCCACCGCGATCATCTGGGTAGTCGCCGGGGTCGGCACCTGGCTGACCGGCTCGGCGGGCAGCGTGCACGTCGGCGCGTCGTCGCTGGTGTTCGGCTGGCTGACCTACCTGATCTGCCGCGGGTGGTTCGCCCGCAATGTGGGGCAGATCGTGCTCGGCGTGGTGATCTTCGCGCTGTACGGCTCGATGCTGTGGGGCGTGCTGCCCAGCGACCCCCTAATTTCTTGGCAGGGACATCTTTTCGGGGCGGTGGGTGGAGTCCTCGCGGGCTGGGTACTCTCTGGTGATGAACGTCGACGCCGCCGTGGAGCATCGGTCGGCCGCGCAGTACCTACGCGGTAGCCGGGGATCCGGTCTGGAAAATGGGGGGATCCTGCATTGAGCACCAGCACGTCGTGGCAGCATGGGGGCATGCGCCTTACCGTCCTCGGGTGCTCGGGCAGCGTGTCCGGCCCGGACTCCCCAGCGTCGGGTTACCTGCTGACGGGTCCCGACATGAGGCCGACCGTCATCGACTTCGGTCCCGGCATCTTCGGTGCGCTGCAGAAGTACCTGAACCCGGGTGACGTGGACATCTTCCTGACCCACCTGCACGCGGATCACTGCCTCGATCTGCCCGCGCTGCTGGTGTGGCGTCGCTACCACCCGAATCCGCCGCAGGGCCTGGCGCTGGTCCGCGGACCCTCCGACGCCGCGCTGCGCATCGGCAACGCCTCCGCCGAGATCGGCGGCGAGACCGACGACTGGTCCGACGTGATCGACTCGCAGGCCTGGGTCGAGAACGTGCCGGTGCCGTTCGGTCCCGGCCACACCGTCGAGGCCCGCCGGATGTACCACCCGCCGGAGTCCTACGGCCTGCGGATCACCGCCGCCGACGGCCGCGTCTTCGTCTACACCGGCGACACCGCCATGTGCGATGCCGTCGTCGAGCTGGCGCAGGGCGCCGACGTGCTGATGGCGGAAGCCTCGTGGACCCACGATCCGGCCAATCGTCCGCCCGGCATTCACCTTTCGGGCACCGAGGCGGGCGAGATCGCCACCCGCGCGGGCGCCAAGGAACTGCTGCTCACCCACATTCCCCCGTGGACCTCGCGCGAGGACGTCATCGCCGAGGCCAAGGCCGCCTTCGCCGGACCGGTCCACGCGGTCTCGCCCGGGGAAACATTCGACCTGTAGCACCGGCGAACGGTCGAGCTTCCGGACGACTCGCTGAATCCCGGAGCGGCGGAACGGCTAGTCTGTGTGCCGTGTCGAGACGAGCCGATGGCAGGGCGGATGACGAACTCCGCGAGGTAAGGATCACCCGTGGCTTCACCACGCACCCGGCGGGATCGGTGCTGGTCGAGTTCGGGCAGACCCGGGTGATGTGCACGGCCAGCGTCACCGAGGGCGTGCCGCCCTGGCGGCGCGACTCCGGGCTGGGCTGGCTCACCGCGGAGTACGCGATGCTGCCCGCCGCCACCCACACCCGCAGCGGCCGGGAATCGGTGAAGGGCAAGGTCGGTGGCCGGACCCAGGAGATCAGCAGGCTGATCGGGCGTTCGCTGCGGGCCTGCATCGACCTGGCCGCGCTGGGCGAGAACACCATCGCGCTGGACTGCGACGTGCTGCAGGCCGACGGCGGTACCCGCACCGCCGCCATCACCGGCGCGTACGTGGCCCTCTCGGACGCGGTGACCTACCTGGCCGCCGCGGGCAAACTGGCCGACCCGCAACCGATCTCGTGCATGATCGCCGCGGTCAGCGTCGGCGTCGTCGACGGCCGGGTGCGCCTGGATCTGCCCTACGAGGAGGATTCGCGCGCCGAGGTCGACATGAACGTGGTCGCCACCGACACCGGCACCCTGGTCGAGATCCAGGGCACCGGCGAGGGCGCGACGTTCCCGCGCTCGACCCTGGACAAGCTGCTCGATTCGGCGCTGGCCGGCTGTGAGCAGCTGTTCGCGGTGCAGAAGGAAGTACTGGCCCAGCCCTACCCGGGCGCGCTGCCCGAGCCGGCCGGTAAGAAGTAGCAATGGCCGTGCGTGTGCTGGTCGCCAGCCGGAATGCCAAGAAGCTGAAGGAACTGCGCCGGATCCTCGACGAGGCGGGCGTGGCCGGGATCGAACTGGTGAGCCTGAACGAGGTGCCGCCCTACGAGGAGGCGCCCGAGATCGGCGCCACCTTCGAGGAGAACGCCGTCGCCAAGGCGCGCGACGGGGCCGTGGCCACCGGATTGCCGTGTGTGGCCGATGATTCCGGGATCGAGGTGGACGCGCTCAACGGCATGCCCGGCGTGCTCTCGGCGCGCTGGTCGGGTCGCCACGGCGACGACACCGCCAACAACACCCTGCTGCTCGGTCAGCTCGGCGACGTGCCCGACGAGCGCCGCGGCGCGCGGTTCGTCTCCACCTGCGCGCTCGTGCTGCCCGACGGCACCGAGACCGTGGTGCGCGGCGAATGGCCGGGCACCATCGCCCGGAAGCCGATGGGCGAGGGCGGTTTCGGCTACGACCCGCTGTTCCTGCCCGAGGGCGGCACCGGCAGCGCCGCGGAACTGACCCCGGCCGAGAAGGACGCGGTCTCGCACCGTGGCCGGGCCCTCACCCAGCTCCTGCCCGCCCTGGCCGCCCTGGCCTGAGCCGAACGACAGCGCCGCCGCCCCGGATACCGGGTGCGGCGGCGCTGTCGTCGTTTCCGGGACTCAGAGTCCGTACTGCTGCTGGACGTCCTTGGCGTTGCGGTGCTCGACGAAGAACGACAGCAGCGGGATGGTGCCGGCGATCAGGGTGCCGACGGTGCGGCCGATCGGCCAGCGCACCTTCACCGCGAGGTCGGCGGTGACGAGCAGGTAGGCGAAGTACACCCAGCCGTGCACGACGGCGATCCAGCTCGGGGTGTCGACGTCGAAGCCGTACTTGGCGATCATCTCGCCGGTGAGCAGCAGCAGCCACAGGCCGGTGACCCAGGCCAGCACCCGGTAGCGCTGCAGCGCCGGGCGGATCTTGGCGGTGTCACCCGCCGGGGCGGCCTTGTCGAGCGACGGTGCGGTCGTGTTCTCGTCGGTGGTCACCCGGCGTTCCTCTCAGGGGCATGCAGACCGGCCGAGCGGACCTGCGCATCGATGTCGCTGGCGTGCAGTCCCGCCAGGTACTGGTTGTAGGCGACCGTCTCCGGGTCGTCGGCGGGGGCCGCCCTGGGGCGTTCGGGCAGGATCCCGGCGGGGATCTCGCGCGGTGCCTCGGCCTTCGCCGCGCGCGGTGCCGTGTCCGGTTCCTCGGCCTCGCGCTCGAGGCGGACGAACCGGACGTAGGCGAACACCGCGAACGCGGCGAACAGCGGCCACTGCAGGGCGTAGCCGAGGTTCTGGCCGGTTCCGGAGGCCGATTCGAACCGCTCCCACTGCCACCAGGCCAGCGCGAGGCAGCCCAGCGCGACGACGATGACCAGCGCGATCAGGGCCGGTCGATTGTGCGCCGGGCGGGGAGATGAAGCGGACACGCGCTCCACGGTACCCGCCTACTACAGGCGGCGTAGGAGCAGGTCACCGGCTCAGAACTTGTAGGTGATCCCGGTCATCCGCTCGGATTCCTCCCACAGCCTGCGCAGCAGTTCCGGATTGCGCGAGATGGCGCTGGACGGGCACGCCTCGACCGGGCCCTGGGACTGCATCCACTTGTTGGGACCCCAGTAGACGGTGGGGTCGGCGTCGGGTTCGGTGGCCGCGAACAGGCTGGAGTGGGCGGCCTTGGCCGGCGGGTGGCCGATGAGCTTGATGAACGGCTTGCTGACCCGGTCGAGCGGGGTCTCGGTGCGGGCGAACAGGTCGGTCGCGGAGACGCCGGGGTGCACGGCGTAGGACTTCTTGGTCGAGCCCGCCTCGGTGAGCCTGCGCTGCAGTTCGCGGCCGAACATCAGGTTGGCCAGCTTGGCCTGGGCGTAGGCGAGGTTGCGCTGGTAGCGACGGTGGTCGTAGTTGAGGTCGTCGATCCAGAGTTTCGGGGTCTGCTTGTGGGCGATGCTGGCCAGGGTGACGACGCGGTCGGTGATGCGGTCCAGCAGCAGGCCGGTGAGGGCGAAGTGGCCGAGGTGGTTGACGCCGAACTGGGTCTCGAACCCGTCGGCGGTGCGCGAGAACGGGATGTTCATCAGGCCCGCGTTGTTGATCAGGACGTCGAACTCGCCCTGCTGTTCGGCGAAGGCGCGCACGGAGGCCAGGTCGGCGAGGTCGAGCGCGGCGACGCGGACGTCACCGGGGATGGCGTCGGCGATCGGCTGGGCCTTGGCGGCGTTGCGGCAGGCCATGATCACCGTGGCGCCCTTGCCGGCCAGTACTTTGGTGGTTTCGGCACCGAGGCCGCCGTTGGCCCCGGTGATCACGAAGGTGCGGCCGGTCTGGTCCGCGATGTCAGTGGGTTTCCATGCCATGGGCCGACCTTACTCCGGAGTAAGATCGGAGGGAAGTGGTCAGCCGAGCAGCCCGGCCAGCGTACCGGCGCAGGCGGGCCTGCGGAGCTTGGTCAGCGCCTTCGCCTCGATCTGCCTGGCCCGTTCCCGGGAGACGCCGAGCGCCGAACCCACCTCCTCCAGCGAGCGCGCCTCGCCGCGATCGAGGCCGAAGCGCAGCCGGATGACGGCCGACTCGCGCTCGGTGAGGACCGCGAGGACCGCCTCGACGTACCCGGGCAGCATCCGCTCGGCCACCACATCCGCGGGTGCGGGCGCGGTGTCGGGCAGCAGGGTGCCCAGTTCGGTGCCCTCGCCGACCGGCGCGTGCAGCGACACCGGCTCCGGCTCGTGCCGCAGCACCGCCTCGACCTGGGCGACGGTGAGCTCGGCGGCCGCGGCCAGCTCCTCGACGGTGACCGCGCGGCCGAGTTGCTGGGTCAGCTCGCGGCGCACCCGGATCACCCGGTGCAGGACGTCGGCGACATTGGACGGCAGCCGGATCGTGCGGCCCTGATCGGTGAGCGCGCGCCCGATCGACTGGCGGATCCAGTACGTCGCGTAGGTCGAGAGCTTGAGGCCGCGCGTGTGGTCGAACTTCTCCACCGCGCGGATCAGGCCGAGGGTGCCCTCCTGGATCAGGTCGAGCAGCGCCATCCCGGTGTTGGTCGGGAACCGGCGCGCGATGGAGACGACCAGGCGCAGGTTCGCCCGCACCATCCGGTCCTTCGCGCGCAGGCCGTCGAGTTCGGTCCGGCGCAGCTGTTCGCGCCGCGCGGCGGTGAGCTCGATGCCCGCCGCGGCGTTCTCGTCGAGCTCGGTGCGCGCCGCCACGCCCGCGGCGATGCGGGCGCCGAGCGCGTACTCCTCCTCGGCGGTGAGCAGGGGAGTGCGGGCGATGGCGGTCAGGTAGTCGCGGACGGAATCGGTGGTGACGGTCAAGGAATGCTCCGTTCGATACGGCGAAAGCGTGACTGGCCGGGTGCCCGGTGGGGCGACGAACACAAACTTAGAATGGACCTAAAAATATGTCAAGAACAATTTTGGGTCGACTTCAGTTATGCTTCGACCATGACGACGCAGCAGGGGCTCCGGGCCAGGAAGAAGCAGCAGACCAGGGAGCAGATCTCGCACCGGGCGACCGAGCTGTTCCTCGAGCGCGGCTTCGACAAGGTGACGATCGCCGACGTCGCCGCGGCCGCGGATGTCGCCAAGATGACGGTCACCAACTACTTCCCGCGCAAGGAGGACCTCGCGCTCGACCTGGGCGAGGTGTTCGTCGAGCAGCTGGCCGCCGTCGTCCGTGACCGCGCGCCGGGGCAATCGGCGCTGGCCGCGTTGCGCGGTGACTACCTGGCCGCGGTGGCCGCGCAGTCCCAGCTGATCGGGTTCAGTGGCGAACCGTTCGCGCGGATGATCGCCGACAGCCCGGCGCTGGTGGCACGCCTGCGCGAGTTCCACGACGAGCGGCAGCTCGCGCTGGCGCGGGTCCTGGGCGAGGTCACCGGCGCGGCGGCCGACGACATCACCCCGCGCATCGCCGCGGCCCAGCTCGTCGGCGTCCAGCGGGTGCTGTTCGAGGAGATCCTGCGCCGTACGCTCGACGGCGAATCCGGTGACGAGATCGCTTCCGCCATGGCCGAATACGCGCGGATCGCGTTCGACGCGCTCGAGCCGGGACTGGGCGGGTACGCCGTCCGCTGACGTATCGGTCCGATTGCTGCCGTGTCACTGAGACACCGCGCGCGGTCGGAAAGCCCATACTGAGGCCATGTCGGATGGTGTTGCTGTAGACGAGCCCGTCGAGCCGATGAGCAAGACCAAGATCAATCTCATTTTCACGACGGTCGTGCTCGGCATGCTCATGGCCGCGCTCGATCAGACCATCGTGTCGGCGGCGCTGCCCTCGATCGTGGCCGATCTCGGCAGCGCGGGGCACATGGCCTGGGTGGTGACGGCGTATCTGCTCGCCGAGGCCGTCGCGACCGTGCTCGCGGGCAAGCTCGGCGACCTGTTCGGCCGCAAACTGCTGTTCCAGATCAGCGGCGTCATCTTCATTGCGGGTTCGGCGCTGGCGGGCATGGCGCCCGGCATGGGCGTGCTCATCCTGGCCCGTGGCATCCAGGGCGTCGGCGCCGGCGGGCTGATGGTGACCTCGATGGCGCTGATCGCCGACACCATCCCGCTGCGCGAACGCGGCAAGTATCAGGGCGCGCTCGGCGCGGTCTTCGGCATCACCACGGTGATCGGCCCGACGCTGGGTGGGCTGTTCACCGATCACGCGAGCTGGCGCTGGTGCTTCTACGTCAATGTGCCGCTGGCGATCATCATGGTGGCGATGGCGGCGCGCACACTGCCGCATCTGCGCGCGGTCGCGCGGCCGGTGATCGACTACCTCGGGATCGGGCTGGTCGCGCTCGGCGTCTCGGCGCTGATCCTCGGTCTGGAGTTCGGCGGCAACGAATATCCGTGGGCCTCGTGGCAGATCATCGGGTTGTTCGTGCTGGCGGCCGTGCTGCTGACCGCGTTCGTGATGGTGGAGAAGCGGGCGGTGGCGCCGATGCTGCCGATGCGGTTGTTCAACAGCCGGGTGTTCACGGTGTCGTCGGTGCTCAGCTTCATCGTCGGGTTCGCGATGCTCGGCTCGATGACGTATCTGCCCGCCTACCTGCAATACGTCGACGGCGCGACGGCGACGATCTCGGGGGTGCGGACGCTGCCGCTGGTCGTCGGCCTGTTCGTCACCTCGGTCTTCTCCGGCCAGGTGGTCGGCCGCACCGGGCAGTACCGGTACTTCCCGATCGTCGGCATGGCGGTGATGGTCCTCGGCCTGTGGTTGATGTCGACGATGGGCCGCCAGACCAGCGTCTGGCTGGAATCGCTGTACATGCTGATCCTCGGCGCCGGGCTCGGCCTGTCCATGCAGGTGCTCACCATCGTCGTGCAGAACACCGTGCCCTACGCCGACCTCGGTACCGCCACCTCGGGCGTGACCTTCTTCCGCACGCTGGGCAGCGCGTTCGGTACCGCGGTCTTCGGCACGCTCTACAACAACCACAGCAAGACCGCGCTGGCCGGGGCGATCCAGCAGACCCCCGGCCTCACCCCGGAGGTGATCGCGAATCCGAAACTGCTGCGGGAGCTGCCGCTCGAGCAGACCGCGCCGATCATCGACGCCTACGCCGACTCGATCGACTACGTCTTCCGCTGGGTGGTCCCGGTCGCGCTGCTCGGATTCGTCGTCGCCTGGTTCCTGCCGCAGGTCCGGCTGCGCGACAGTGCCAGGCACGGCGCGGGCGATATCGGCGAGGGCTTCTCGGTGCCGGACTCCGACGACCGGGTGGTGCAGCTGGAACGCGCGGTCGCGGCGACCGTGCGCAAGGCCAGGGCGCAGAAACCGATCATCCCCGAGCTCATCGCGGCGGCGGGCAGCTCGCTGGAACCGGACACCGCCTGGGCGCTCGGGCAGGTGTACCTGTACGACAAGCAGGGGCTGTCGCCCAGGGTGCACGGCATCGCGTTCCGGCACCGGCTGCCGGTGGAGGTGCTCTCGCCGGTGTTCCGGCAGGCCGTCGACGACGGTCTGCTGCTCGACGACGGCGGCACGCTGGCCCTGACCGAGCAGGGCACCCATGAGGTCGACCGATTGCGGGCGGGGTGGCGGCGCTGGCTCGGCGACCGGCTCGACGACTGGAACTACCAGGACCCGGCCGATCGCGCGCTGCTCGACGAGGCGCTGTCGAACATCGCGGGCAAGCTGCTCGACCAGGGCGCCGACAGCGCCGAGGTCGCCAAGGTCTGAGCCGATTCGTCCAGTCGGCTGGACAGTCCTTGCCGCCGAATACTCGTAGACGTATATTCGTAGACGAGTAAGGAGGTGCGCATGGCCACGAAGCGCAAGGTGAACAACCTGCTGGCGCTCGCCGTGCTGTCGGTGATCGTGCAACGGCCGATGCACCGCTACGAGATCGCCGCCACCCTGCGGGCCCATGGCAAAGACAAGGACATGGACATCAAGTGGGGTTCGCTCTACACGGTCGTCCAGAACATGGCCAAGGCCGGTTTCCTCGAAGTCGTCGGCAGCGAACGCGACGGCGCCCGCCCCGAACGGGTGATCTACCGGATCACCGACGCCGGTCGCGCCGAGATGGCCGACTGGACCAGGGAACTGCTCGCCTCGCCCGAGCCCGAACACCACCGGTTCACCGCCGGGCTGTCGATCCTGGCCGTGCTCCCGCCCGACGAGGTGGTCGAGCTGCTCGGGCTGCGGATCGACGCGCTCGAGCGGTCCGTCGACCGCGCGAAGGCCGAACTCGCCGGCCTGGCGGGCACCCTGCCCCGGTTGTTCCTCGTCGAGACCGAATTCGGGGTGGCGATGCTGGAAGCCGAGGCGCGCTGGGCGCGCTCGCTACGCGACGAACTGCGCGACGGCACCTTCGACGGCCTCGAGATGTGGCGGCAGTGGCATGCCGACGGCATGCCCGCCGACCGGATTCCGGAATTCGGCGAAGGGGGGACCGGCTAGCTCTCGCCCAGAAAAGACCCCGGACCCGGTGGTGTGCGGCAACACCCCACCGAGTCCGAGAAACCGTCCCGACACCGTGTTCACACATACGCGCACCCGGCTACGAGGCTGGCTACCACAGGATAGCCCGGGTGACGCGGACTCAGATCTGGAGATCACTCATGTCCAACACCCGTTCCGCCTTGGTCATCGGCGGTGGCATCGCCGGACCCGTCGCCGCCACCGCCCTGCTCCGGGCAGGCATCGACGCCCACGTCTACGAGGCCTATTCCGGGCCGTCCGAGGGCATCGGCTCCGGGCTCGCCCTCGCTCCCAACGGAGTCGCGGCCCTCGACCTCATCGGCGCCGGCGATGCCGTCCGCGCGATCGCGCTGCCCGTGCGCGGCATGCGGCTGGCCGTCGGCGGCCGCGAACACGTCCTGCCGGTGCTGGCCGATCAGCCGCCGCTACAGGTCGTGGACCGCGGTGAACTGCACCGCGCGCTGCACGATCACGCGGTCGCCGCCGGCGTGCCGTTCAGCTACGACAAGCGGCTGGTGCGCGTCGACGAGCACGCCGACGGCGTGACCGCGCACTTCACCGACGGCTCCACCGCGTCGGCCGACATCCTGGTCGGCGCCGACGGTATCCGGTCCACCGTCCGCACCCTGATCGATCCGGCCGCGCCCGGACCCGACTACACGGGCATGCTCGGCTTCGGCGCGCTCGTCGACTGCGATCAGGACCTGCCCGCCGACACCATGGTGTTCGCCTTCGGCGCCAAGGCCTACTACCTGTACTGGCAGCACGCCGACGGCCGCGTCGTGTGGGGCGCGAATCTGCCCAGCGAGCAGTACTACTCGCTGACCGAGGCCCGCGCGGTCCCGGCCGAGCACTGGCTGCGCGTGCTGCGCGAGACCTACGCGCCCGACACCCCGGGTGGGGAGTTCGCGCGCCGCACGACCGCCGAGAACCTGGAGATCACCGGGGCGCTGCACATCATGCCGCCGGTGCCGCACTGGTATCGCGACCGGCTGGTGCTGGTCGGTGACTCCGTGCACGCGCCGTCCAACAGCTCGGGGCAGGGCGCGTCGCTGGCCATCGAGAGCGCCGTGCAGCTGGCCCGCTGCCTGCGCGACATCGACGCGCCCACCGCGGCCTTCGCGGCCTACGAGCGGTTGCGCCGGTCCAGGGTGGAGGGCATCGCGGCGCGCGCGGCGAAGGTCAACCACAGCAAGACGCCGGGCCCGTTCGCCCGCAGGATCATGAACGCGATGATGCCGCTGATGGTCAAGACGGTGATGAACCCGGAGAAGACGATGGGCGCCGAACGCCGCTACCGCATCGACTGGGACGCCCCGGTCCAGCGGGAACTCGCCACGATCGGGTCCTGATCCGCGCTCGCCCCCGGCCGGTATTCGCCGACCGGGGGCGTTCGCGCGCGCATACTGGGACGACAGACTCTGGTTGCCAGGAGACGCTCGTGTCGACGATCAACGGACTGCCCGCCCACATCCTGCTGGTGCACCTGCTCGTGGTGCTCGTCCCGCTGACCGCGCTGCTGCTGATCCTGGCGGCGCTCTGGCCCGCGGCCCGCCGCGTCCTGGTCTGGCCGACCGCGGCGCTGGCGGCGCTCACCGTGGCCCTCACCCCGGTGACGGTGAGCGCGGGGCGCTGGCTGGCGCAGCGGGTCGGCCGCACGCCCGCCATCCAGACCCACATCGATCTCGGCGGCACGCTGCTGTATTTCGTGATCCCGATGCTGGTGGTCGCGGCCCTGCTCGTCGGGGTGCACCTGGCCGAGCGCGCGGGCAGGCGGCTCACGCGCGGCGTGGTCGCGGTGGTGGCCGTGCTCGCGGTGGCGGCCGGCGTGGCCGCGACCGTGCAGGTCGTCCGGGTCGGTGACTCGGGCGCCCGGGCCACCTGGGGGCCGCTGGTGTCGGCGACGGGCTGACGCGGCACCCGGAAATAGCCGATTCCTATCGACCGGCGGGTCGGCGCCGCGCCGCGCGCAGGGTCAGGATGCGCGCGGACTCCGCGTCGGCGGGCAGGAACGCCTCGAGGTGGAGTTCGGCGAGGGTGACGTCGGTCGCGGTGGCGAACGAGGTGAGGGTGGTGATCAGGCGCAGGTCGCCGTCGTCGGTGCGCAGGTGCAGGGGCACGGCGAAGCCGACATGGTCGGGACCAGGGGCCACCGGGGGCAGATAGCCCGACAGTTCCGCGATCAGCGCGTCGACGGCGGGATCGGGCGTGTGGGCGGCCCGGCTGCGCAGTGCGTCGATGATGTGCCTGCCCCATTCGGGCAGGTTGCGCACGCGCGGCGCGACGCCGTCCGGGTGCAGGGCCAGGCGCAGCACATTCATCGGCGCGCGCAGCAGGTGATCGGCCACGCCATCGGTGAACAGGTCGAACGCGGCATTGGCGGTGACCAGCTCCCCGCGCGGCCGGGCGACCAGCGCCGGATACGGCAGATGCCCGTCGAGGACGGCGGTGAGCGCTTCCCGCACCGGCGCCAATTCCGGTGCGGCCAGGTCGCTTTCGGGGAACACCGGCGCGAAACCCGCCGCCAGCAGGAGATTGTTGCGATCGCGCAGGGTCAGGTCCAGCGATTCGGCCAGCCGCACCACCATTGTGCGGCCCGGCTGGGACCGGCCCTGTTCGAGGAAGCTCAGGTAGCGCTGACTCGTCTCGGCGCGAATCGCCAGGTCGAGCTGACTGATCCGGCGCAGAGTGCGCCAGTGCCGCAACTGCGGGCCGAAGGCGGTGGTGGTCAGCGCGGTCGTCATGGGTGCGAGTCAACCGCGTAGGCGCGCCCTGCGCCATTCCCGGCAGGGAATGAGACGCGGTGCGCGACCGTGCGCCGCCGTCATTCCCCGCGGGGAATCGCGCGGCGCCGCAGGTCTCGCCAGAGTTGTCGCCATGAGCTACAACGACATCGCCACCCGCTACGTGGCCCTCTGGAACGAAGCCGACCCCACTGCCCGCCGCACCCTGATCGAGGACCTCTTCGCCGTCGACGGCGCGCAGTACCTGGTCGATCCGCCCGCCGAGGCCCGTGCGGCCGCGGCCGACCTCGCGATCGCGGTGCCGCCGCTCGCGGTGCACGGTCACGACGCGCTCGACCGCCGGGTCACCCGCGCCTACGAGATGTTCCTGGCCGACGGCGAATTCGTCTTCGCGGCGGCGGGCCCCGCCGTCGAACTCCCGGCGGGCACGGTCGGCGTCGCCTGGACGATGAACCGCCGCGACGACGGCACACCGCAGGGCGGCGGCTTCGACCTGCTCGCCCTCGACAGCGACGGCCGCGTGGTCACCGACCACCAGTTCATCGAGGGGTCGCGATGAGAGCCCCTTGCTACCTGCGTTCGGGCACGGCGGTGGTGACGGTGGGCTGATCGGTGGGGGAGCGGTGCAGCAGGCAGAACACGGTGACGCACACGACCAGCCAGGCCAGGCCGAACAGCCAACCGGCCAGCACATCGGTGCACCAGTGCACGCCCAGATAGATCCGCGACAGCCCGACCGCGATCGGGAACAGCACCGCGACCACCGTCGCCACCCAGCGGACCCAGCGCCTGCGCACCGTCGGTATCACGGTGATCGCGACGATGCCGACCACGACCGTCGTGCCGAGCGTGTGCCCGGACGGATAGGACAGGCTCGGTTCGGCGACCAGGCGGGTGACCTCCGGCGGCCGGTGCCTGCCGACCAGCTGTTTGATCACCACCACCAGCACCCCGGCGCCCACCGAGGTCACGGCGACCAGCGCGGCGTTCGCCCACTCGCGCCGCCAGGCGAACCAGGTGACCGTGACGGCCGCCAGGATGGTCATCGACTGGGTGTCGCCCAGATCGGTGATCACCCGGGCGATCGAGGTCAGCGGTTCGCCGCGGTGCGCGATCATCCACTCCAGCACGCGTGGATCGATCCGGATGATCCCCGCGTCGTTGTTGACCTGCCAGGTGAGCACGGCCAGCAGCACGGCGGCGGTCGCGAGCAGGGCCGCGGCCAGCGGTGGCCGTCGGCCGAGGACCGACCAGGCGAGGTCGTCGGGCGGGGGTCGGCGGGAGGCGATCGGCATAGCTACCAGATTGCCAGCTCCGGCCTCATGCTTCGAAGACGACCGTGTTCCCCGTCACGTCGCGGGTGCCCGCGACCTTCTTGATCGCCTTCACCAGGTCGGCGACGGTGTCCCACACGCGTGGGGGTTCGCAGTCGATGTTGCCGATGGTGTACCAGGTATCGGTACCGCGGTAGCGGACGAGGCCCTTGCCCGCGTCGTCGAGCATGACGTCGAGCTCGCCGGACACCGTCCCTTCCTCTTCGGTCATGACGGCGCTCTCGGCGGTGATCTCGATCGTCTCGCTTATTTGAACTCTCCTCGGCGGAGGCAGTCGTCGACTGCGGTGCGCAACGCGGTGTGCTCGGCGGTATCAACGGTCAGGGCGTACTTTATCTTGACCTTGACGTAATGCTCGATATAGGCGCACCGGAAATTGCCGGGCGGCAGGTAGTTCGCCGGGTCCTGATCACCCTTGGACCGGTTGGCCGAGGGATCGGCGGCGACCAGGTTCATCGAGTCGTTGGCGATGCGACGGCGGGTGTCCTCGTCGCGGTCGGCGGCGCCGGACCGCCACGCCTCGGCCAGCGCCACGATGTGCTCGGCGTCGACCTTGGCCGGGTCGGTGATGAACTTGTACGGCCCGAGCTCGCCGGTCTTCTTGTCCACGAAACCGTAGTGGTCCTGCCAGCCGGCGCCCGCGGGGATCGTCAGCTCGCAGGTCTTCGGGTCGAGGGTGACCTTGCCGGTCGCGTCGCGCAGCATCATCACGTCGCGGCTGGTGCACTTGGTGTACTGCGCCAGGTCGCCGCCGAAGCCGTGTTCGGGCTTGTTGGTGTCCCAGTGCGGGAACTTCTCCCTGGTGTAGCCCGTCATCGGGCCTTCCTTGGCGACAACGAGTTTGCCGACCAGATCGCCGATCTCCTTGCCCGACACCGTCGCCGCGCTCGCCGGACCCGGCCCCGGCGCGGTGGGACTCACCTTGTCCAGCATCGAGTTGGCCACGGTGAGCACGACGCCGACGATCACCGCCGCGGCCAGCGCCAGCAGCGCCTTGCCCAGCGGAGAGCTGCTGATCGATGACCATTTCATGCCCGTACCACCCACATGCCTTCGTCGAAAATGAACCGGCACAACCTAACGGCCGCGCCGGGTGTCGTATCCGATTGTCGGCTATGACGTTCGGCACACGGCACCGCAAAGGAATTGCGGCTCAATAGCGTTCGCCTATCGAGGGTGGTGACCTGCGGTGGAGTGCCGTAAACCCGGAGTGACGCACGTCACGATGAATCCGTGTCGGCGGCGGCCGGTTCCGCGCGTCCAACCGGGGGAAGGATCATTCAGCGAAAGGAACCGGCCATGCCGACCGTCGACGTCATCGACTCGTTCATCTCCTACAGCGACGCGGGTGCCGACACCCGACCCGTCGTCTTCCTGCACGGCAACCCCACCAGCTCCTACCTGTGGCGCGACGTGCTGCCGGTGGTCCGCGAGCAGGCCCGCTGCCTGGCCCCCGACCTGATCGGGATGGGCGCCTCCGGCAAACCCGAGATCGCCTACCGCCTCGACGATCACGCCCGCTACCTCGACGCCTGGTTCGACGCGCTCGACCTGACCGATCCGATCCTGGTCGGCCACGACTGGGGCGGCACCCTGGCCATGGACTTCGCCGCCCGGCATCCCGGCCGGGTCGCCGGGATCGCGGTGATCGAGACCTTCCTGCGCCCGCTGCGCTGGTCGGACCTGCCCGCCCGCTCGGCCGAGATGTTCCGGCTGTTCCGGTCGCCCGCGGGCGAACAGGCGGTGCTCGCGGAGAACAAGTTCATCGAATACAACCTGCCGACCCTGGTCCCCGCGCTCACCGAGGCCGACCTCGACGCCTACCGCGCCCCCTATCCCACTCCGGCCTCGCGGGCGCCGATGCTGGCCTGGGCCAGGGAGTTCCCGCTCGACGGCGAGCCGGCCGACGTCGCGGCCAGGGTCGACGCCTACGGCGCGTGGATGGCGGCGAGCGCGGGCGTGCCCAAGCTGCTGATGACGGTCGAACCCGCCGTCGGCCTCGGCGGTGCCGAGGTGATCGCCTGGGCGACGGCCACCTTCGCCGACCTCGAGGTGGAATCGGTGGGGCAGGGCTCGCACCACGCGCCGGAGGATCAGCCGGTGGCCATCGCGAAATCCGTTGCGGGCTGGCTGGACCGGCACGGGCTACTGGCGTGACCGGCGACAATGTCGGCATGGAGACCGACGAGGCCGCACTGGTCGCCCGCGCCGTCGCGGGCGACCGGGCGGCGCTGGGCGAGGTGATCGCGCACCTGCAGGATCCCCTGTACCGCCTGGCGCTGCGGATGACCGGCCGGCCCGCCGACGCCGAGGACGCGGTGCAGGAGATCCTGATCCGGGTGGTCACGCGGTTGTCGACCTGGCGCGGCGAGGCCGCCCTGCGCACCTGGGCCTATCGGGTCGGGGCGAACTATCTGATCTCCCAGCACCGGCGTTCGGCGGTCGAGCGCGAGCAAGTGGGCCTCGACGAGTTCGGCGCGAGTCTGCTCGACGGACTGGCCACCGAGGACTATCGCGGTCCCGAAGCCACCCTGCTCGCCGAGGAGGTCCGGCTCAGCTGTACCCAGGCGGTCCTGCAATGCCTGAGCCGGGACGAGCGGATCGCCTTCGTCCTCGGTGAGGTGTTCGGCCTCTCGGTGGCCGAGGCGGCCTGGGTGCTCGACATCACCCCGGCCGCGTACCAGAAGCGCTGGGAGCGGGCCAAACAGCGGCTCGGCGCCTTCCTGCGCGGCGCGTGCGGGCTGGCGAATCCGGCGGCGCCGTGCCGGTGCGCGCGGCGGGTGACCCGCGCGGGAGAGCTCGGGCGGATCGATCCCGCGCGCCCGGTCTACACGAAACACGCGGTGCGGCCGGGTGGTCGGACGGTCGCGGAGGCGGCGGCGCAGCTGCGTGACCTGCGGGACGCGGCAGCGGTGCTGACCGCGCACCCGGATTACGCGGCGCCGCGGGAGAAGATCGCGGCCATCACCGGATTGCTCGGCTCGGGACGGTTTCCGCTGCTCGACTGAGCGGATCAGTCGGGCAGGGTGCCGGTCTCCGGCGGAATCCCGGTGTCCAGGAAGCGGATCAGGCGGGCGATGCGGGCGGCGTGGTCGACGCAGCGCTGGAACTGGCTGCCCAGCAACGCCAGATCGATCGCCGGGCCGGTGCCGACGCCGATCTCCGCCGTGGTCAGCACCGTGCGCAGCTGCCCGCAGCGTGTCTCCATGGTGGCGGCCGCGGTGCCGTCGTCCTCGGTGAAACGGCCGGTCGCGACCGACGCGCTCACTCGCGCAACGCTTTCCGCGGCGAGCATGCCCATCGCCACCAGCTCGGCGACGACCGGCTCCGGCGCGACGGCGCGCGGATGCGCGCGGTACACGTACTGCCCCGCGGTCTCGGTGCGCCTGCCGATCCGCGAGAGTTCCCCGGCGATCTGGATCGCGGTCACCACGTGTCGTAGGTCGCGGGCGACCGGCGCCTGCAACGCGAGCAGGGCCATGGTGCGGCTCTCGCAGGCGGCGAACATCTGCTGGAGCTGCTCGTCGAGCGCGAAAACCTCGTAGGCGGCGGTCAGGTCGGCGCCTGCCAGCGCCTCGGTGACTCGCTCGGTCGCATCATGGGCCAAGCGCGACATCAGGGTGAGATCGTTGGACAGGGCAACGAGCTCGAGGGTGAACTGGGTCCGCACGGGCTGAATTGTTCCCCATCGAGGCGGTCCCGGGGAATCCATCGGCGGATCTTTCGCGGCCGCGTATCCCGGCGCACTCCGGCGCGGCTGGAACGATGGAGGCCATGATTGCCGCGTTGACGACCAGATGGACCCTCTTAGTCCCGATACTCGCCGCGCTCGTACTCGCCGTCACCTGGGGGCGCGACGTGCCTGGACTCGTGGTGGCGGTGGTCAGCGCCGCGCTGGTCGGCGCGGTACTGGCCGCGGTCTATCACGCGGAGGTGGTCGCGCATCGGGTCGGCGAACCGTTCGGCTCGCTCGTGCTGGCCGTGGCCGTCACCGTGATCGAGGTGGCGCTGATCGTGACGATGATGATCTCCGGTGGCGACAAGGCGGCCTCGCTGGCCCGCGATACCGTCTTCGCCGCGGTGATGATCACCTGTAACGGCATCTTCGGCCTGGTCCTGCTCGTCGGCGCGCTGCGCAGGCGGGTCGCGGTGTTCAACTCCGAGGGCACCGGTGCCGCGCTGGCCACCGTCGCCACCCTGGCGACGCTGAGCCTGGTGCTGCCGACCTTCACCACCAGCAAGCCGGGCCCGGAGTTCTCGCCCGCGCAGCTGGCCTTCGCCGCCGTCGCCTCGCTGGCGCTGTATCTGCTGTTCGTGATGGTGCAGACGGTGCGCCACCCCGACGACTTCCTCCCGGTGGAGGACGGCGGCGCGGTCGACGACGCCGATATCCACGACCACTCGCCGTCCAATCGGGCGGCGCTGATCAGTCTGGGCATGCTGGTGCTCGCGCTGGTCTGCGTGGTCGGCCTGGCCAAGGTGGTCTCGCCCGCGCTGGAGGCGGGCGTGGCCTCGGCCGGGCTGCCGCAGTCGGCGGTCGGCGTGGTGATCGCGATGCTGGTGCTGCTGCCGGAGACGCTGGCCGCGGTCAACTCCGCGCGCCGCAACCAGGTGCAGATCGGCCTGAACCTGGCGCTGGGCTCGGCCATGGCCAGCATCGGCCTCACCATTCCGGTGATCGCCCTGGCGACGATCTGGCTGAGCGGGCCGCTGGTGCTCGGCCTCGGCGCCACCCAGATGGTGCTGCTCGCGCTGACCGTCGTGGTGAGCACGCTGACCATCGTTCCCGGCCGCGCGACCCTCCTGCACAGTGGCGTTCACCTGGCGTTGTTCGCCGCTTTTGTGTTCCTGGCCGCAAGTCCGTAGCTGAGGTGTTGCGGATCACAGGGGGTGGTGATCTGTCATTGAAACCGCGAAAAAGCGACGAGGGTCACCACCCCGAAATTTTGTTGTGACGCAGAGTACCGGCTAGCTTGCTGGAGTTGGCACCGACGCCGAAGCCAGAGAGTGCGGTATGAAAATCACCATGCTCCGCGCTTCGCGAGCGGGCCGGGGGCATCGCTGATGTCCACCGATCTGCATTCCGCGAAGCCGGATTCCGCCACCCAGATCGTCCGCAAGAACTTCACCGACACGGTCGTGTCGTCGTTGCGGACCTTCGGGCGCGCGGTCGACCTCGCGCAGGAGTCGGTCACCGGCACCGTCGCCGATATCGCCCGCGGACATTTCCAGTGGCGCGAGACCCTCGTCCAGGCCTGGCGGCTGATCACGGTCACCGCGATCCCCGCGATCCTGATGGCCATTCCGTTCGGCGTGATCGTCTCGATCCAGGTCGGCAACCTGATCCACAGCCTGGGCGCCGACTCCATGCTCGGCGCGACCGGCGGTCTCGGCGTCATCAAGCAGGGCGCGCCCATCGCCACCGGCTTCCTGCTCGGCGGCGCGGGCGCGGCCGCGATCGCCGCCGATCTCGGCGCGCGCACCATCCGCGAGGAGATCGACGCGCTCAACACCATGGGCATCAGCCCGGTGCACCGGCTCGTCATCCCGCGCATGATGGCGATGCTCATCGTCGCGCCGATGCTCAACGTGCTGATCATCTTCGTCGGCGTGCTCGCCGGGTACGCGGTCGCCGTCGGCGGCCAGGGCGTGACCCCGGGCAGCTACTGGTCGACCTTCGGTTCCTTCGCCACCGCCGGTGACGTGTGGGTGTCGCTGCTCAAGGCGCTGATCTTCGGCTTCCTGGTCGTCGTCATCTCCTGCCAGCGCGGGCTCGAGGCCAAGGGCGGTCCGCGCGGTGTCGCCGACGCGGTGAACGCGGCCGTGGTGCTCTCGGTGGTCTCGATCGCGATCGTGAACCTGCTGGCCACCCAGATCAGCGCCATGTTCCTGCCGACGAAGTTGGCGTGATGGCTGCCTCCTCCTATATCCCCACCTCCCTGCACTGGCTGCGCAAGCCGGCCCGGCTCGGCAAGCGGATCGGCTCGGCGGGCGAATCGCTCGGCTTCGTCGCGGTGTTCGTCTGGCAGGTGCTGTCCTCGGTGCCGCTGACGCTGCGCCGCTACCGGGACGAGACGCTGCGCGCGGTCACCGACATGACCTGGGGTCGCGGGTCGATCATCGTCGGCGGCGGCACCGTCCCGATGATGATCGTGCTCGGCCTGGTGATGGGTGCCTCGGTCGGCGTCGAATCCTTCGCCTCGCTCGACATGCTCGGCATGGGCCCGGTGACCGGCGTGATCTCGGCCTACGCCACCACCCGCGAGCTGGCCCCGATCGCGGCGGCCATCGGCTTCGCCGCCCAGGCGGGCTGCCGGATCACCGCCGAGATCGGCTCGATGCGCATCTCCGAGGAGATCGACGCGATCGAGGCGCTGGGCCTGCGCTCGGTGCCGTTCGTGGTGACCACCCGCGTCATCGCGGGCGCGATCGCCATCGTGCCGACCTTCCTGATCGCGCTGATCCTGTCCTACGGCGCCTGCCGCGGCCTGCTCACGATGGTCTACGGCCAGTCGGCCGGCGTCTACGACCACTACTTCTTCCAGTTCATCTCCGGGTTCGACATGATCGCCGCCGTCATCAAGGTGGCCGTGTTCGGCACGGTGGTGATCCTGGTGCACAGCTACTTCGGGTTCTTCGCCACCGGCGGCCCCGAGGGCGTCGGCATCGCCTCCGGTCGCGCGGTGCGCGCCAGCTCGGTGGCCATCGTCGCCATCGACATGGTGCTGTCGATCGTGCTCTGGGGCTTCAACTCGGCGATCAGTTTTACGGGGTGAGCTAGTGCCTAACTACGGAATGCCCGGCGTCGCCGCCGATCGGCGCACCGCGCGGCTGACCGGCGCGATCATCCTCGGCCTCATCGCCGCGGTCGTGCTCGCCACGGTCTGCTACCGCACGCTGAAGACCGAAGACGGCCTGCGGATCGCGCTGCACACCGAACACCTCGGTGACGGCATCGGCGCGGGCAGCCAGGTCCGCATCGACGGCGTCACCATCGGCGAGGTCGCCGAGGTGACCCCCGGCGAGCGCGGCACCCAGCAGATCTCGCTGCTGCTCGACGCCGACCGCCTGCACGGCATCGACGACAGTCTCGCCGTCGACTACGCCCCGACCAACCTGTTCGGCATCGCCGAGCTGGAACTGCGCCGCGGCACCGGCGGCGCGCCGCTGCGCGCGGGCACGGTGCTCGACCTGACCGGGGCCAACTCCGGCCGGGTCTACGACGCGACGATGAGCGCGATCCTGCGCAGCCTCTCGCAGGTCGGCATGACGGTGACCAGCCCGCAGATGGCCACGGTCATCTCCCAGCTGGCCGCCGACTTCAAGGCCTTCACCCCGCTGGTCCAGGCGCTGATCACGATGGCGAAGACCATCGCCGACAACCAGGACGTGTCGCCTTCGGAGCTGTTCGGCAAGCTCGGCCCCGCCTTCGACGGCGGTGGCCAGTTCGCCGGCGCCACCATGCAGGTGATCGACAGGCTCAGCGACATCAAGGTGACCCAGGTCGACAAGGACCGCTACGACATCGGCGTCGGCGTGATCGGCGGCAGCATCCTGCCCGCCCTGACCACCACGCTGACCACCGCGGGCGGCCACTTCGCCGAGACCACCGACATGCTCGCGCCGATGCTGTTCGCGCTGGCCCAGATGTCGCCGAACGCGCGGCAGACCGGCGCCGACCTGCAGGCCCTGCTGACCAACCTGCGCGGCGCCATGCCCGACGGCCCGAACGGCCCGGTGCTCAACCTCGACGTCGAGCTCAGCGGCGTGCCCGCCATCGCGGTGCCGCTGTTCGGAAAGGCCGGTGCGTGATGAAGATTCGCGGTGTCGCACTGCGACTCGGCGTGTTCTCGCTGGTCATGCTGGCCGTGCTCGGACTCGTCTTCACCCTCATCAAGCGCCCGGTCTCCGGTGACACCGAGGCTCACGACGCGCTGTTCACCGACGCCAACGGCCTCAAGGTCGGCAACGACGTGCGGATGTTCGGCGTGCAGGTCGGCAAGATCGAGAAGATCAGCCTCGAGGGCGACAAGGCCAAGGTCGGACTGACGGTCAAGACCGACACCCCGATCTACGACAACAGCAAGCTGGCCATCCGCTACCAGAACCTGACCGGCCAGCGCTACATCGACCTGCAGCAGGCCCCCAACCCGGGCAAGCGGATCGCCGCCGACGCCCGGATCGGCGCGCACATGACCGTCCCGTCGTTCGACGTGACCAGCCTGTTCAGCGGCCTGAAGCCGGTGCTGGCGACGCTGTCGCCGGAGGCGATCAACCAGTTCACCGCCAGCATGCTCGCCGTCATCGAGGGTGACGGCAGCGGCCTCGGGCCCGCGCTGACCGCGATCGACCAGCTCGCGAGCTACGCCGAGGATCGCCAGCAGGTCATCGACACCCTGATCCGCAACCTGTCGACGCTGGGCGACCGGCACGGCGGCCGCGTCGGCTACCTGCTGCCGCTGCTGGCCCGGCTCACCGACATCTTCGAGGCGATGCAGCGCAATATCGGCGGTGTCGCGCAGTTCGCGGCCACCGCGCCGTCGGTGCTCGCCCCGGTCGACCGGCTGCTGGCCTCGCTCGGCCTGGTCGAGGGCGGCAGCGCCGAGGTCGACGCGATGATCCGCGGCCTGTTCCCCGACCCGCAGGAGGCGGTCGCGGTCTTCGGGCGGCTGCCCGGGCTGCTCGCCACGGTCGACGCGTCGCTGTCCCGCGATTTCGCCGACTTCACGCCGCACTGCAGCAAGGGCGCCGCCCAGGTGCCCGCGCCGCTGCAGGTGCTGATCGCCGGACAGAAGGTGACGGTATGCAACGCCTGAAGTTCTTCTCCGGTGATCGGCCGATCCTGGACGAGGCGGGCAAGCGCGCCCGCGAACTGCGGATGGGCATCATCGGCCTGAGCCTGGTGGTGCTGTTCATGATCGGCGCCGCGGTGATCTACGTGGTGCCGCTGGGCAAGCACACCTACACCGCCGAGCTGAGCGAGGCGCAGTCCGTGCGCGAGGGCGACGACGTGCGCCTGGCCGGCATCTCGGTCGGCAGCGTGGTCTCGCTCGAGCTGCGGCCGGACAAGGTACTGATGGAGTTCACCGTCGACTCCGACGTCTTCGTCGGCGATCAGACCTCCCTCGACGTACGCATGCTGACCGTCGTCGGCGGTCACTACGTCGCGCTCTACCCGGCCGGTTCGCGACCGCTGGGTGAGCAGCCGATTCCCGCCGATCGAATCCGCCTGCCCTACAGCCTGATCGAGACGTTCCAGGACGCCACCACGCCGCTGGCCGCCGTCGACGGTGACACCGTGCGCAAGAACCTGGCCGCCGCGAACACCGCGATCGCGGCCTCCCCGGAGGCGCTGCGCTCGACCCTCGACACCGTCGGCAAGTACGTCGACATGCTCGACCGGCAGCGCTCGCAGGTGTCGAAGTCGATCGCGATCCTCGACGAGTACATCTCCATGTACGACGGCGCCAAGTCCGACCTGGGCAGGCTGATGGACAACGTGAACCTGCTCGAGGATGTGCTGCTGAGCAAGAAGGCCGAACTGGCCGAGGCGGTCCGGCTGTTGGTCTCGGTGGTGAATCGGCTCGCCGGGCTCGCGCCCAGCTGGGATTCCACGCTGAAACCGCAGGCCAAGGCGCTGGCCGACGCGCTGCCGCGCCTGCAGCAGCTCGAAGGCGGGTTCGAGCCGGTCCTGGGGACCGTGCACGACCTGCAGACCAAGCTGGCGCAGCTGGTGACCCCGGACGCGGGCGTCGTGGTCGACCAGTCCGGCGCGCGCGTCTGCGTGCCGCTGCCGGGGAAGGCGTGCTGATGCTGAAACGACTGCTCGGATCCCAGGCGTTCATGTCGATCGCCGGGGTCGGCGTGCTGGCGGTGCTGGTGATCGCCGGTTACTTCGTCACCTTCGATCCGCTGAAGAAGACCGAATCCTATTGCGCGCTCATGCCCGACGCGATCGGGCTCTACCCGGGCAACCACGTCACGATGCGCGGCATCGACGTCGGCGAGGTGACCGCGGTGCGCAACGAGGGCGCCAAGGTGCGCGTCGAGTTCGAGGTCGACGCCGACCATCCGGTCTACGCCGACGCTTCCGCGACCACCGTCGCGTATTCCGTTGCCGCCGACCGCAATCTGGCCGTGCTGTCCAGCGGCAAGGACACCACGAAGTTCACCGGTGGCTGCATCACCAAGACGCTGACGCCCAAGTCCATCACCGAGACGCTGACCGCGCTGGCGAGCCTGTCCGAGGAGCTCTCCGGCGTCGAGGCCGGGCAGCCGAGCGCGCTCGTGGACGGGCTGTCCTCACTGGACCGCGCGACCGAGGGCGTCGGCCCGACGGTCAACGAACTGGTGCACAAGCTCGGCTCGGCGATGAACAAGCCCGACGCCGACATCGGCCACCTGGCCGGTCTGTTCGACGCGTTCGCCTCCGTCTCGAACCGGGTCGCCGCCAACTGGGGTGACCTGCAATCGATGCTGGTCCGGCTGGCGCCGCTGCTCAACCAGGCCTCCGACGACCTGCTCGGCCCCGCGACCACGCTGTTCGACGGCCTGCGCGAGCTGCTGCCGATGCTCAACGACGTCACCACCATCCTCGGTGACCCGCTGATCGGCGCCCTCGACGGCGCCGTCCCGCTGGTGAAGTTGTTGCGCGCCAACGTCGGATCGCTGCGCGAGGTGGTGCTGAAGATGCCCGCGCTGACCTCGGCCTTCCAGAGCGCCGCGAGCGGTACCGCGATCACCTACGCCGCGCCGAAGGTGGCGCTGCCCGGTGGCGAGGCCGACCAGGTGTGCGCCGCGGTGAACGCGCTGCTCCCCGGGCAGTGCGCCGATCCGGCGCAGGGCCTGACCGATGTGAACCTCGTGCAGGTCGTGCTGGGAATGGCAGGTGCCCGATGAACTCGCGTAAGACATTGCGGCGCGCCATGATCGCGCTGGTGGTCGCGGCCGGTCTCGCGGCCGGTGGCTGTGGTTTCGACCCGGCCGAGGTGCCGGTGCCCGGCTCCACCGTCGCGGGTCCGACCTATCGCGTGCAGATCGAGTTCAGCAGCGCGCTGAACCTGCCCGCCAAGTCGAAGGTGATCGCCAACGGCGCCGAGATCGGCACCGTCGACACCGTCCGGGTGATCCAGCCCGCCGACGCGCCCGCCGGTCGCGGCGGGTACGTCGTCGTCGAGGCCGACATCCTCGACTCCGTGCGGCTGCCGACCACCACCATCGCCGAACTGCGCCAGGACACCATCCTCGGCGACATCCACGTCGCGCTGACCACCCCGAAGGACGGCTTCGGCACGCTGCTGCGCGACGGCGGCACCATTCCGATCGAACGCACGAAACCGCCGGTGCAGCTGGAAGACACGATGGCCACCATGGCGCTGTTCGTGCAGGGCGGCGCGATCGGTCAGCTCCAGGAGATGATCGGCCGGGTGAACTCGGTGATGCCCGCCGATCCGAAGGAGACCGCGCGGATCTCGGCGGTGATGGGCGCCGACGCCGCCGATCTGGCCGCCCATCTGGACCAGGTCGACCTGCTGGTCAACGGCCTGGCCGCCAATGCCGAGGTCATGGTCGGCATCGATGCCGAGCTCACCCACATCCTGAGTCCCGAAGCCGTGCGGGCACTCTCGGGCACCCAGGACTCGATCGCCAAGACCATGGCGATCTTCCTGGCACTCGGCCCGGTCGGCTCCTCGCTGACCTGGCTGGAACCGATCGCGAACGCGGGCGACGCGGCGGCGACGGCGTTCCTGCCGCTGGCCACCGGCGGCTCCGCCGATCTGCGCTCGTCGACGAACATGGCCCTGCTGACCGCGCTGTTGCGGGACAAAGTGATTCCCTTCGCCGAGCGCGGCCCGAAGGTGAACGTCACCGGCGTGCGGGTCGCCGAACAGGAGCAGGTGGACCAGATCGTGACCGCGCTGCGGATGATCGGAATGGTGCGATGAAGATCGGTGCCCTCGCCTCGCTGGGCGGCATCGCCGCCATCACCGTGCTCGGTGCGAGCTACCTGACCTTCGGGGTGGTGCGGGTCGACCCGTTCGCCGACTACACCGAGGCCTCGATCGAGCTGGCGAACTCCGGTGGTCTCAGCGTCGGCTCGCCGATCCTGCTGACCGGCATCGAGATCGGCAAGGTCACCGCGGTCGATACCTCGGCCACCGGTGGCGTGCGGGTCGGCTTCGAGTTCGGCGCCGCGAACAAGGTGCCGATGAGCAGCATCGTCACCATCGAGCACCTGTCCTCGCTGGGCGAGCCGTACGTGCAGTTCGTGCCGCGCAGCGCCGACGGGCCGTATCTGACCGACGGCCAGCGGCTGTCCGGGGAGAACGTGCGCACGCCGATGTCGATCCCCGAGGTCGCGCGGCTGGTCACCAAGACCGTCGAGCAGCTCGACCCGGCGGTCGTCGGATCGCTCGTCGACACGCTCGGGCAGGCGATGACCGGCACGGAGAACGTCATCCCGGAGCTGGCCAGGGCGGGCGACCTGCTCGCCGCGGCCATCATGAGCCGGGCGCCCGCGATCGCCGAACTGCAGAACAACTTCGAGTACGTCTCCGGCGACATCGGCTGGGCCGGACCGGCCACCTCGGCCGCGGCGCCCGCCTTCGTACGGCTGAGCCAGGTCATCGACGAGTTCGTCGAGTCGGTCGGGCGGGTCAGCGCGGCGGGCGGCGACCCGGAGATGTATCTGCGCGACGGCGGCCTGGTGCCGTTCCTCGAGCAGCTCACCGCCAAGCTGAACGAGCTCGGCCCCGAGCTCTCGGCGCTGCTGCCCGGTCTGCGTCCGCTCACCGAGTCGATCACCGCGACGGGCCCGCAGATCGACCTCAGCACGCTCATCGCCCAGGCGTTGCACAACACCGACGCCGATGCGGTGAAGGTCAGGGTCGCGATCAGGTAAACATCCGGCAACCACTGAATATAGGTATCGTCCCTGGCCAGTGGTTGTCGGCTCGAGCCGAGCCCGGTTCGAGCAACCGTGCGGTAGCCTGCTGGACGAGGCAGTCCGAGTCCACTGGGCGAAGGCGGTGCGATCCATGGCAGACGGCGGCGAGGATCCCGACCAGGGGACCGGAGGCAGTACCCGGGTGATCGCGATCGCGGCGGTGCTGGCCGCGTTGCTGGCGCTGGTGGTGGCGCTCGGGCTGGTGCTGCGGGCGAATCAGGGCGACGAGAACGATCCGTCGACCGTCAATCCGATGGGCTCGGATGCCAACGGCCTGCCGGTCGACGCCGAGGTAGCGGGCCAGGAAGTCGCCTTCGCGCCACCGTGGCCCGCCCGCCGGGTCGGCGGCAACTGCTCGGCGGGCGGCATCGTCGCCCACTGGCGGGTCGAGACCGACGGTCAGTGGCAGTGCACGGTGACCACCCCCGACGCCGCGGTCCCCGCCGCCCCCGCGCCGCCGCCCCCGCCGCCCGCGGAGCCGCCGCCGCCCGAACCGGCGCCGGTCCAGGCGCCGCCGCCCGCGTTCGAGCCGCCGCCGGTGTACGAACCGCCCGTCTACGCGCCGCCGCCCCCGCCCGAACCCGAGCCGATCCCGGTGCCCGAACCGGCGCCACCGCCGCCGCCCCCACCGCCGCCGGTCATCCAGTTGCCGTTCCCGCTGCCGCCGATCTTCGTTCCGCCCGCCGCGGCCGTGCTGCCGTGACGGGCGGCGGGTCGGCCGCCGCCCGTCGCCACCGTCGGTGAGACTGATCCGCTATGGACCAGTTGGTACTCACTCTGGTGATCCTGCTCGTGACGGTGCTCGCCGAATCGCTCGGCGGCAGGCTGGGGATCGCGCCGTCCATCCTGATGACCGTGTTCGGCTGTCTGCTCGCGCTGATCCCCGCCGTCCCGAGTCTGAACATCCCACCCGAACTGATCCTGCCGCTGGTCCTCCCGCCGCTGCTCTACGCCGCCGCCCGGCGCACCTCATGGCGGCAGTTCGCGGAGAACTGGCAGATCATCGCGTTGCGCGCGGTCGGGCTGGTGATCGTCACCGCCGTCGCGGTGGCCGCGGTCTTCCACGCCTGGAACCCGGCGACCGCCGTCGCGGCGGGCGTGGTGCTCGGCGCGCTGGTCGCCCCGCCCGACCCGGTCGCCGCCACCTCGATGGCGGGCAGACTCGGCCTGCCCCGCCGGCTGATCGTCACCCTGGGCGGGGAGGGCCTGTTCAACGACGTCACCGCGATCGTCATCTACACCGTCGGCATCCAGGCCGTGGTGACCGGCCTGTTCTCGCCGTGGCACGCCCTCGGCGACTTCGTGCTGGCCGCGGTGGTCGGTCTCGTCGTCGGCCTGGTGCTCGGCTGGGTGGGCAGCAAGCTCACCAAGTACCTCGACAACGCGACCGCCCAGGTGGCGCTGAGCCTGCTGCTGCCGTTCGTCGCCTACGGCGTCGCCGAGCACTGGGAGGGCTCCGCGGTCCTCGCGGTGCTGGTGTGCGCGCTGTACCTCACCGACGCGGTGACCGAGATCGGCGACCGCGACTACCGCCTGGTCGCCGACGCGTTCTGGGACATCGCCGAAATGCTGATCACCGGATTCGCGTTCGCGCTGATCGGCCTGGAACTGCGCGTGGTCATCGACACCACCGGGCACGGCTGGCCGTCGCTGGCCGGGGTCACCGTCGCGGTGATCGCGGTCGTCGTGCTGCTGCGGCTGGCCTGGTTGCTGGTCACCTGGGCGGTGAGCACCCGGCTCTGGCGCTACACCGACGAGCCGTTCACCTGGCGCGAGGTGATCGTCACCTGGTGGGCGGGGATGCGCGGGGTGGCCACGGTCGCGCTGGCGCTGGCCGTGCCGTTCACCATCGATTCCGGCGCGGATTTCCCGGCCCGCTCGGAGATCCTGTTCGTCGCCTTCGCCGTCGTCCTGTTCACCCTGCTCGTGCAGGGCATCACCTTGCCGCTGGTCGTGCGAATCACCGGCGTGCACGCCGACACCCGCCAGGAACGCGCGGTCGAACAGCAGCTGTGGACCAGGGTGGTGCGGGCCGAACTCGCCGAGCTGAAGATGATCGCCGCCCGCGACGGCCTGCCCGACGATGTCTACGAGGACATCAAGGACACCCTGCGCCATCTCTCGGCCAAGGCCGACCCGGAGGCGGCCGACGCCGACGCCAAGGCCGCCCTCGACCAGGAACGCAAACTCGCCTCGCAGCTGCGGGCCGTCCGCTCGGCCGTCCTCGAGGCCGGCAGGCGCGAGGCCCAGGCCGCCCGCCGCGAACCCGGCATGCCGCCCGACGTCGTCGACCGGGTCACCCGCAGGCTCGATCTCGGGCCGACCCGCTGACCGGCGTCAACCGCCGAGGGTGTCGGTGAGCATGCCGATCGCGTAAGTGATCGCCATGGCCAGCGCGCCGCCGAGCACCACCCGCAGCACCGCCCTGCCCCGGCGGCTGCCGCCCAGCCGCGCGCTCACCGATCCGGTGAGGGCAAGGGCGAGCAGCACCGCCGCGAAGGTCACCGGGACCCGCCACTGCGCGGGCGGGATCGCGATCGCGATCAGCGGCAGCAGCGCGCCGCAGGTGAACGCGACCGCCGACGAACCCGCCGCGGCCCACGGATTGGTGAGCTCGGTGGGATCGAGCCGGAGTTCGGCTTCGGCGTGCGCGGTGAACGCGTCGTGGGCGGTGAGTTCCTCGGCCACCGTGCGGGCGGTCGCCGGGCTGAGCCCCTTGGCCTCGTAGATCCCGGTCAGCTCGGCCAGTTCCGCCGCGGGATCCTCGGCCAGTTCCCGGCGCTCCTTGGCCAGCAGCGCCTTCTCCGAGTCCCGCTGGGTGCTGACCGACACGTACTCGCCCGCGGCCATCGAGATCGCGCCCGCGACCAGGCCGGCCACGCCCGCGGTGAGGATCGTGTGGGTGTTGTTCGTCGTCGCGGCGACGCCGACGACGAGACCCGCGGTGGACACGATGCCGTCGTTCGCGCCGAGCACCCCGGCGCGCAGCCAGTTCAACCGCGACGCGAGTCCCTCCGCGTGCGGTTCGTGCGGATGGATGGTCGAAGAAGAGTCCTGCACCCGGTCAGCCTAATCCGGGGCGCGGCCGGATCAGCGCTGGGCGCGCAGGACCTCGCGGAGGGTGTCGGCCAGGCGCACGGCCAGCGCGAGCACCGTCAGCGTCGGGTTGACGTGCCCGTTCGTCGGGAAGACCGAACTGCCCGCGATGTAGAGGTTGTCCACGCCGTGTACCCGGCAGTGCCGGTCGACCACCCCGTGCCGGGGATCGGCCGACATCCTGGTGGTGCCGCTCGGATGCGCCCGGTCGGCCAGCGCCAGCGGCTCGGTACCGCCCGCCCTGGCCGCGGGCACGATCTCCGGCGCGGGCAGCCCGAGCCGCGCGAACTCGGCCACCAGCAGTGCCGTCGCCCGTCGCACGGTCGCGTCCTCGCGCGCGTCGATGCGCCAATCCACCTGGGGCAGCGGCATTCCCGCGGGGTCGGTGCGCTGCGACAACCGCACCCGGCTCTCCGGATCGGGTGCCTGCTCCACCATCGCCCACACCTCGACCCCGGTCAGCCGGCGCGGCAGCCCGACCCCATCGATCAGCCTGCGCCGCGCGCCGGCCAGCAGCAGCCTGGTGTCCGACACCATGATCCGCCCGTCCTGCCAGCGGCCCCGCCCGCCGAGCACCCGCTTCACCGCGTCCCACGGATCATCGGGCGCGGTGACCTCCTGCAACCACAGCGCGCAGTTGAGCAGCGCCTCCCCGCGCTGGACCTCGGGCGACAGGGCGAGCCCGTGCAGATAGGTGTGCTTGCCGCGCGGTCCCCGCACCACGTACTTGCCGAACCGGGCCAGCGCCGCGCCCGCGACGGCGGGGGACAGCGTGCCGACCACGCCGCTGCGATGATCGATCAGATAGCGCCCCACCTGGTCGTACCGGTTCCCGATGCCGCCCGCGACAGTGCGCCGCGAGGCCAGCAGCAGTCGCGGCGTATCGATTCCGCCCGCCGCGAGCACGAACAGCCGCGCCTCGACGGTGCGCACGCGTCCGCCCGCGCCGGTCACCTCGACCGAATTCACGTGCGCCCCGGTGGCATCGGTGTCGAGATGGGTGACGGTCGCGTTCACCAGCACCCGCGCGGTCGGCGCGAGGACCTCGCGCACCGCGGGACCCCAGCGTTTGCTGTCGAACCGGTTCGCCGGGTCCCGGCTGAACTGCCAGAAGTACGGGCGCAGGGACGCGGTGTCGAGCCCGGCGGCGGGCGCCGGACGGCCGGCGAGCGGCCAGAACTCGGCGTCGGTGAACCCGCCGCCGTGCCCGAGTCCGGCGTGTGCGGCGGCGCGGTCGGCGTAGGGGCGCAGCGCGGTCGCCTCGATCGGCCAGCCCGAGCGGCGGACCCATGGCCGGGTGGCGAAGTCGAGGTCGTCGAGCAGGCCGCAGCGCCCGGCCCAGACCCGCGAACTGCCGCCGAGAACCCGGCTCCCCGCGATCCGGTCGGGTGGCAGGCGCGGCGCGCCGATGCTGTCGATGGCGGCGAATTCTGTTTCGGTGGGACCGGTTTCGTGGTCACCGCTCTCCAGGACCAGCACCTGTAATCCCGCCGCGGCCAATTCGGTGGCGACCGTCAGCCCGGCCGGGCCAGAGCCGATGACGCAGATCTGGGTGCGCAGCGCGTCGTCGCCGACGGTGCGCAGATCCTCCACCAGCATCGGCGGTCCTCTCGCCCGTGCCACCCGCGCGGCCCGGCACCCGGCCGCGCTTTGGTGTCACTCTAGAAGCCGGGACGCGGAATTTCCGGAGGTCTCACAATGCTGGTTCACGAAAGCCCGCACGTACCCGGCGGATTGGCGCACATACATCCAGGCCCAGAATTCCAGCCCGGTGTCGGTGGGACTGGCGACCATGGTGATCTCGCCGTCGAAACACCGGCCGACGATGTAGCGGGCGCGGGAGATGTGCGGCGTGAACGTCACCACGATGATGTGGCGCCAGCCGTAAATCTTTGCCCGCCGCACGATTTCGCGTGCCTCGCCGTCGGTGGTCCACGGATCGGGCAGGAAACACGAGACCCGGAAGGCGAATCGGCCGCCGCAGTACTTGTCCATCATCGGGTCGTCGGCCCCGGTGGACTGCGAGATCAGCACCTCGGGCGCGTAGCCCCGTTCGGCGAGCTCGATGCCGAGGTCGAAGCGTTCGTAGGGGGTGCCGCCGAGCACCACGATCACATCGGCGCGACGCAGCGGGTCCAGCTGCGGGTTGACGAAGACGGGCCATCCGGCGAT
Organism: Nocardia sp. NPDC050718; assembly: GCF_040654235.1. Classification (NCBI taxonomy): domain Bacteria; kingdom Bacillati; phylum Actinomycetota; class Actinomycetes; order Mycobacteriales; family Nocardiaceae; genus Nocardia; species Nocardia sp. NPDC050718. The sequence continues at coordinate 62,280 of NZ_JBFAHQ010000014.1, forward strand.
TGCCGTACCCAGCACGATGACCAGTGCGCCGACGAGCAACCATCCCGCACGTCGAAAGATCGACACTGCATCGAGGATAGCGAAGGGTGCACACTGGACCCCATGACCGACTCCGCCGTTGCCCCCGAACACCTCGACGTCGTCATCGTCGGCGCCGGATTGTCCGGCATCGGGGCCGCGTACCGGCTGCAGACCGAACACCCGCACCGCAGCTACGCCATCCTCGAGGCCCGCGCCGATCTCGGCGGTACCTGGGATCTTTTCCGGTACCCGGGCATCCGCTCGGACTCGGACATGTTCACCCTGGGCTATCCGTTCAAGCCCTGGCGCGCGGCCCGCTCCATCGCCGACGGCGCCGCGATCCTGGACTACATCCGCGAGACGGCGCGGGAGAACGGCATCGACGGGCGCATCCGCTTCGGTTCCCGGGTGATCGGCGCCGACTGGTCGTCGGCGCAGGCGCGCTGGCAGCTCACCATCGCCCACGAGGGCCCCGACGGCCCCGAGCTGAGCACCCTGACCTGCGGTTTCCTCTACGCCTGCGCCGGCTACTACGACTATCTGCAGCCGCACGCCCCCGAGTTCGCCGGTCGCGCCGACTTCGACGGCACCATCGTGCACCCGCAGTTCTGGCCCACCGATCTGGACGTACGGGACAAGCGGATCGTCGTCATCGGCAGCGGCGCGACCGCGGTCACCCTGGTGCCCTCGCTGGCCGACGAGGCCGAGCACGTCACCATGCTCCAGCGCACCCCCACCTGGATCAGCGCGGTGCCCGGCCGCGACAAGCAGGCCGACAAGATCCGCGACGCGCTGCCCGCCGACCTCGCGCATCGGCTGATCCGGACCAAGAACATCCTGTTCAACATCGGTTTCTACCAGTACTGCCGCCGCCGGCCCGCCGCCGCGCGCAAGCTGCTCACCGGCCTCACCACCCGCATCCTCAAAGACGACAAGCTGGTCGCCGAGCACTTCACCCCCGACTACGACCCCTGGGACCAGCGCCTCTGCGCCGCCCCCGACGCCGACTTCTTCAAGGCGATGAAGAAGGGCAAGGCGACCGTCGTCACCGATCGGATCGACCGCTTCGTCCCCGAGGGCATCCGGCTCGCGTCGGGCAAGGTCCTGCCCGCCGACATCATCGTCACTGCCACCGGCCTGCGGCTGCTCGCCTTCGGCGGGATCGCGCCCTCGGTGGACGGCACCCCGGTCCCGCTGTCGGACCAGTTCGTCTGGCAGGGCGCGATGCTGACCGGCCTGCCCAATTTCGCGATCTGCGTCGGCTACACCAACGCCTCGTGGACGCTGCGCGCCGATCTCACCTCGCGCCTGGTCTGCAAGGTCCTCGCCCACCTGGACCGGACCGGGGTGCCCGCCGTCGTCCCTGAGCCGACGGGCAAGCTCAGCGAACGCCCGCTGCTCGACCTGAACTCCGGCTACATCCAGCGCTCGATCGCCCTGTTCCCCCGGCAGGGCGACCGCCGTCCGTGGCGGGTCCGGCAGAACTACCTGCTGGACACGCTGTTCACCCTCCGCGCCGATCTCGGCAAGACATTGCGCCCGGTCCGCCGGGTAGGCGAGTTCACCCACAACGGGTGAGGCGCGCGGCCCCGTCGGGTTTCTACCGTTGGCGTGTGCCGTGGTGGCACATCCGTTGACCCGACGGGAAGGCCGAGCGATGACAGATCAGAATCAGCACCCGGTACGTGAGGGAATCGCGGCAGGAACATCCATCGGCGCAGGCATTCTGTTGGCCGTGGTCGGTGTCCTGCAGATCCTCGAAGGTATCTCGGCTGTCGCCAACGACGATCTGATCGTCGTCGGGCCCGAGTACCTCTACCAGTTCGACCTGACAGCCTGGGGTTGGTGGCACATCGTCCTGGGCGCGATCGCCGTGATCGTCGCGATCGGCCTGCTGGCCGGTCAGACCTGGGGACGGGTGGCGGCCATGGTGATCGCCGCACTCGCGATCATCGCGAACTTCCTGTGGCTGCCGTACTACCCGTGGTGGTCGATCCTGGTCATCATCATCAGCGTCGTGGTGATCTGGGCGGTGGCCACCTGGCGCCCCGACAACGCCTGATCCCCGCCACCGACAACGCCGCCCCGGTCATCGACCGGGGCGGCGTCGTGTTGTTCGAGGTCAGCGGGTGAGGGTCGGTTCGCCGGCGTCGGGCTCGCCGAGGGTGTCGAGCAGATGGTCGGAGATCCGTTCCCCCAGCGAGGCCAGCTCGGCCTTCTGCGGTTCGTCCAGTCCGTCGAGGACCAGCCTGCGCACCGCGACCAGGTACTCCGGTGTCGCCTCGGCCACCTTGGCCAGCCCGGTCTCGGTGAGCACCGCGTCCACGCCGCGTCCCGATTCCGCCGCCGCCCGCTTGGCCCAGCCCACCCGCTCCAGCTTGGACACCACGTGGGAGAGCCGGGACATGGACCCGTGCCCCCGGGCCGCGAGCAGGCTCAGCTGCATCCGGTGGTCCGGCGCCTCTCGCAGCAGGGCCATGACCCGGTACTCGAAATGGGTCACGCCGAACTCGCGTTGCAGCCGCGAGTCGAGCGCGCTCGGCACTCGCATCGCGAGGGTGACCACCGCGCTCCAGGCGCGACGTTCGACCGAGTCGAGTTCCTCCGTCACCTCGGCCTCCTTCCACCCTGACGTTAACTGGAAAATTGCTGAACGTCGGCAAACTGTATATCGGAGGGGGTGGGGTGTCTACGTGTGTCATGTCATGTCGGCAGGTGAGGGGAAGTTTCGAAGATCGTCCAGAGCTGGACGAACGATCAGTTGCCAATGGATCGCCGCGACCGGCGGGTTGCCGCCGACGTCGGCCCGGCCGTCGGGTCTCGTGCGTACTCGGTCGCGACCGAGTGCGAAAACCTCGGGAAACACCGCGTCTACCAGGCGATTTGACTTCGCGTTCGTGGCTGCGTAACTTAATTCGAGTCAGAGCGACACGGACACCGACCCGGTGCCGAACCGCCGAGCCTCTCGAGGCTAGCGGATCGCACAGGGAAACGAGG
>NZ_JBFAHQ010000016.1:0-1533 GCF_040654235.1 Nocardia sp. NPDC050718
CTTTAAATGGGCGGGGGCGGGGGCGGGGGTATCCCTGGTTTGCCCGTCCCGGGGGGCGTTACCCCCGCGGGGGGGGGGGGCCCGTGGGCCCCCACCCCGCCGTCGTCGTGTCAGGCCGCGAAGCCGCCGAAGCCGCCGCGGTAGTACAGCAGCGGCTTGGCGCCCTCGGTGGCCCGCAGATCGGCGATCCGGGCCAGCACCACCGTGTGGTCGCCCGCGTCGTGCTCGAGCTCGACGCTGACCTCGATGTGGGCCAGCGCCCCGGCCAGCGCGGGCGCGCCGTTGCCCGCGCGGTCCCAGTCGACCCCGGCGAACTTGTCGGCACCGCTGACCGCGAACTGGCGGCACAGCGCGCTCTGCTCCTCGGCCAGGATGTTGATGCACAGGGCGCCCGTGGCGCGCAGCAGCGGCCAGCTGGTGGAACTCTTGGCCGGGCAGAACGACACGTACGGCGGGTCCAGCGACACCGACACCACCGACTGACAGGTGAAGCCGAGCGGCCGCGTCCCGTCGTGAGCGGCGATCACCGCGACGCCGGTCGCGAAATGACCGAGCACTCTGCGCAGGTCGGCGGGGGCAGGGATACCTGCGTCGACGACGACGTTGTCTGCATTCATAGGGGTCCTCCCGAGCGGAATTCGTTGCCCCCACGATCCGGGGTGAGCGGTGACCGGCTCAAGACGTTCTCCCGGTCAGCGGTTGTCGGCGGGCGAAAGGTGGTACTCGCGGTTGCTAACATGCAGCGATGGCGACTCCCGACCCCGATCCCGGCGTGCCCAACCTGCCGCCGACCAGCTGGGCGGTTCTCGCCATGCTCTCCTACGAGGAAGAGGTCTCCGGCTACGACCTCAAGAAGTGGGCCGACTGGAGCCTGCGCTACTTCTACTGGACGCCGTCCTACAGCCAGATCTACGCCGAGCTGAAGAAGCTCGAGCAGCACGGCTTCGCGAGTTCGCGCCTCGACCACGACAACGCCATGCGCGGCAAGCGGCTCTATCAGATCACCGACGCGGGCCGCGCCGCGGTCACGCTGTGGTGGAACAAGGCGCCGGTCGATCCGTCGGTGCTCAAACACCATGTCCTGGTGCGGGTCATGTTCGGTCATCTCGGCTCGCCGGATCGGCTCAAGCAGATCCTGCGCGACCACATCGACGACGTCGACCAGCTCGAGCAGCGGGCCGCGATCGACGCCGAGGCCGCGAAATCCGAACCGGGCTGGGCGTATTCGCAGATCGTGCTGCAGTGGGCGCAGCGCCACTACGCGGCCGAGCGGGAACTGGCCCAGCAGCTGATCGACGACATCGACAACGCGGCCACGATACTGGCCGGCGCCGAACACGACGATCGCGCGGACTACCCGCATCCGACGCCGGGACGCTGGCGCGAGATCGAACAGCGGGTGCTGCGGGAAGAGATGCAGCACGACGCGGCGGAGTAGGCGTGGGGGAACGGCGTCGCCTCGGCGTAGCCCAGCCGGATCGCGATGTCGTCGATCGAGAGCGGAGTGCCGGTGAGCATCTCCTCGGCCAGCGT
>NZ_JBFAHQ010000017.1:0-1116 GCF_040654235.1 Nocardia sp. NPDC050718
GAGCTGGGTGGGGTCGCAGAGACCAGAGAGAAGCGACTGTTTACTAAAAACACAGGTCCGTGCGAAGTCGTAAGACGATGTATACGGACTGACGCCTGCCCGGTGCCGGAAGGTTAAGAGGACCGGTTAGCGCTTCGGCGCGAAGCTGAGAATTTAAGCCCCGGTAAACGGCGGTGGTAACTATAACCATCCTAAGGTAGCGAAATTCCTTGTCGGGTAAGTTCCGACCTGCACGAATGGCGTAACGACTTCTCTGCTGTCTCAACCACAGACTCGGCGAAATTGCATTACGAGTAAAGATGCTCGTTACGCGCGGCAGGACGAAAAGACCCCGGGACCTTCACTATAGCTTGGTATTGGTGTTCGGTACGGTTTGTGTAGGATAGGTGGGAGACTTTGAAGCGGGTACGCCAGTATTCGTGGAGTCGTCGTTGAAATACCACTCTGATCGTATTGGACTTCTAACCTCGGACCATGATCTGGTTCAGGGACAGTGCCTGGTGGGTAGTTTAACTGGGGCGGTTGCCTCCCAAAATGTAACGGAGGCGCCCAAAGGTTCCCTCAGCCTGGTTGGCAATCAGGTGTCGAGTGCAAGTGCACAAGGGAGCTTGACTGTGAGAGTGACAGCTCGAGCAGGGACGAAAGTCGGGACTAGTGATCCGGCACCGGCAAGTGGAAGCGGTGTCGCTCAACGGATAAAAGGTACCCCGGGGATAACAGGCTGATCTTCCCCAAGAGTCCATATCGACGGGATGGTTTGGCACCTCGATGTCGGCTCGTCGCATCCTGGGGCTGGAGTAGGTCCCAAGGGTTGGGCTGTTCGCCCATTAAAGCGGCACGCGAGCTGGGTTTAGAACGTCGTGAGACAGTTCGGTCTCTATCCGCCGCGCGCGTTAGAAACTTGAGGAAGGCTGTCCCTAGTACGAGAGGACCGGGACGGACGAACCTCTGGTGTGCCAGTTGTTCCGCCAGGAGCACTGCTGGTTGGCTACGTTCGGAAGGGATAACCGCTGAAAGCATCTAAGCGGGAAGCCTGTTCCAAGATGAGGTTTCTCTCCCACTTGATGGGTTAAGGCCCCCTACAGACCATGGGGTTGATAGGCCGGAACTGGAAGC